>NZ_MBEI01000085.1 GCF_001953985.1 Mycobacterium colombiense | reverse complement strand
GTGCGCGATCTCGGGATCGCGTACGCCGGCCGGTGCGACGGCCGTGCGCCGGATTGGTCGCCGCTGGCGGTGCAGTACGTGGACTACACGTTGTGGCAGCGGGCCCAGTTCGGTGACCTGGATGATTCGGCCAGCCCGATCGCCGGGCAGCTCGAGTATTGGCAGCGGGAGCTGGCGGGATTGCCCGAACGCGTCGAGTTGCCGACCGATCGGCCATACCCGATGGTGGCCGATTACCGCGGGGCCAGTGTGGACATTGACTGGCCGGCGCAGCTACAGCGGCAGGTGCGCGCGGTGGCGCGGGCCCACAACGCGACCGAGTTCATGGTCGTCCAGGCCGCCCTGACTGCGCTGCTGTCCACATTGAGCGCGAGTTCCGATGTGGCGGTGGGCTTTCCGATCGCGGGGCGGCGCGACCCGGCCCTGGACGATGTGGTCGGGTTCTTCGTCAACACCCTGGTGCTGCGAGTCGATCTGAGCGGCGATCCCAGCATCGCCGAACTGTTGGCCCGGGTACGCCAGCGCAGCCTGGCCGCCTACGAACACCAGGACGTGCCCTTCGAGGTGCTCGTCGA
>NZ_MBEI01000084.1 GCF_001953985.1 Mycobacterium colombiense | reverse complement strand
AAGTTCGGTCAGTCGGTCACCAACGCCAACGCCTTGCTTGACGACGTGAATCCGCAGCTGCCGCAGGCGCGCAAGGACATTCAGCGGTTGGCGGCGTTGGGCGACACGTACGCGAACGCGTCGCCGGATCTGTTCGACTTTTTGAACAACGCGGTGATCACCTCGCGCACGATCAACGCCCAGCAGAAAGATCTGGACCAGGCGTTGCTGTCGGCGGCCGGGTTCGGCAACACCGGCGCGGACCTGTTCAACAAGGGCGGCCCGTACCTGGCGCGCGGCGCCGAAGACCTGGTGCCGACGGCGCAGCTGCTGGACACCTACAGCCCCGAGCTGTTCTGCACCGTGCGCAACTACCACGACATCGAACCCAAGGCCGCGTCCTTCCTGGGCGGCAACGGCTACTCACTGGTCGCCCACACCCAGGCGCTGTCCGGGTTGGGACTGGTCGCCAACCCCCTGTCGCTGGTCGCCGTCGCGGCGCTGACGCTGGGCCTCGGCGCCACGGCCGGCCTGGTCGGTGGCGCGCCCAACCCCTACGTCTGGCCGGAGAACCTGCCGCGGGTGAACGCTCGCGGCGGCCCCGGCGGCGCGCCGGGATGCTGGCAGCCGCTCACCCACGACCTGTGGCCCGCACCGGAATTGGTGATGGACTCCGGCAACAGCCTCGCGCCGTACAACCACCTGGACACCGGATCGCCGTATGCGATCGAGTACGTCTGGGGACGCCAGGTAGGGGATAACACGATCAACCCATGAAAATCACCGGAACCCTTGTCAAACTCAGCATCTTCTCGGTGGTGCTGCTGATCTTCACCGTGATGATCATCGTGGTGTTCGGTCAGATGCGCTTCGACCGCACCAACAGTTACTCGGCGGAGTTCACCAACGTCAGCGGCCTGCGCGCGGGCCAGTTCGTCCGCGCCTCGGGGGTTGAGGTCGGCAAGGTCGACAAGGTGGAGCTGGTCGACGGCGGCAAGCGGGCCCGGGTGAAATTCAACGTCGACCGCTCGGTGCAGCTGTACCAGTCGACGACCGCCCAGATCCGCTACCTCGACCTGATCGGAAACCGCTACCTGGAGATCAAGCGCGGTCAGGGCGAGGGCGCCGACAAGGTCCTGCCGGCCGGCGGGTTCATCCCGTTGGCACGCACCCAGCCGGCGCTCGACCTCGACGCCCTGATCGGTGGGTTCAAGCCGCTGTTCCGGGCGCTGGATCCGCAGAAGGTCAACACCATCGCCAGCGCGCTGGTCACCGTGTTCCAGGGCCAGGGCGGCACCATCAACGACATCCTCGACAACACCGCGCAGCTGACCAGCCAGCTCGGTCAGCGCGACCAGGCGATCGGCGAGGTCATCAAGAACCTGAACATCGTGTTGGACACGACCGTTCGGCACCGGCAGCAGTTCGACGAGACCATCAACAACCTCGAGGTGTTGATCACCGGCCTCAACAACCACCGTGAATCGCTGGCGGGTGGTGTCGCGCACATCAGCAACGCCGCCGGCACGGTCGCCGACCTGCTCGCTGAGGACCGCGGTCTTCTGCACAAGACGATCAACTATCTGGACGCGGTGCAGCAGCCGCTGATCGACCAGCAAGACCAACTGCAGGACTACCTCAAGAAGGTGCCGACGGCATTGAACATGATCGGGCGCGCCATCGGGTCCTACGGGGACTTCGTGAACTTCTACGCCTGCGACATCACCTTGAAGATCAACGGCCTGCAGGCCGGTGGCCCGGTCCGCACGGTCCGGCTGTTCCAGCAGCCGACGGGTAGGTGCACGCCGCAATGAGAACACTGGAACCACCCAACCGGATCCGCATCGGGCTGATGGGCATCATCGTGACGGTGCTCGTGATCGGCGTCGGCCAAAGCTTCACCAGCGTCCCGATGTTGATGGCCAAACCGCACTACTACGGGCAGTTCACCGATACCGGTGGCCTCAGCAAAGGCGACAAGGTGCGCATCGCCGGCGTGGAGGTCGGCAAGGTGGAGGGCCTCAAGATCGACGGCGATCACATCGTGGTCCAATTCAACGCCGGCACCGCAACGTTCGGCACCGAGAGCCGGCTCGCGGTCAAGACCGACACCATCCTCGGAAAGAAGGTCCTCGAACTGGAGGCGCGCGGCAGCCAGCCGCTGCGGCCGGGCGCGACCTTGCCGATCGGCCAAAGCACCACGCCGTACCAGATTTACGACGCGTTCTTCGACGTCACCAAGGCCGCCCAGGGTTGGGACATCGACACCGTCAAGCAGTCCCTGCACGTGCTTTCGCAGACCATCGACCAGACCTACCCGCACCTGAGCCCGGCCCTGGAAGGCGTGGAGAAGTTCTCCGACACCATCGGCAAGCGCGACGAAGAGGTCAAGCACCTGCTGGCCCAGGCCAACCAGGTGGCGGGCATTCTCGGTAAACGCGGTGATCAAGTCGACCGGTTGCTGGTCAACACCAACACGCTGCTGGCCGCCTTCAACGAGCGCGGCCAGGCGATCAACGCCCTGCTCGGCAACGTCGCCGCGTTCTCCGAACAGGTCAAGGGCCTGATCAACGACAACCCAAACCTGAACCACGTGCTGGAACAGCTGCGCACGGTCAGCGACATCCTGGTGCAGCGCAAAGACGACCTGGCCAACGGTTTCACCGAGGTCGGCAAGTTCCTGCCCTCGCTGAACGAGGCCATCGCGTCGGGACCGTTCTTCAAGGTGGTCCTGCACAACCTGGCCCTGTACCAAATTTCGCAGCCGTGGGTCGACGCCGCCTTCAAGAAGCGCGGCATCGATCCGGAGAACTTCTGGCGCGGTGCGGGATTGCCGGAATACCGCTGGCCCGACCCGAACGGGACACGGTTCCCGAATGGTGCGCCGCCGCCGGCGCCGCCGGTGCTCGAGGGCACGCCCGATCACCCGGGTCCGGCCGTCCCACCGGGATCGCCGTGCTCGTACACGCCGGCGAACCCCGGCGGCAATGTCACCGTCGGGGACGAGGGTCTGCCGCGGCCGTGGAATCCGTTGCCGTGTGCGGGTGCGGCGTCGGGACCGTTCGGTGGGCCGGGCTTCCCGGCTCCAGTCGACGTGATGGCGTCGCCGCCGAACCCCGCGGGTCTGCCGCCGACGCCGGGCATCCCGATCGCAGGCCGGCCGGGCGACCCGCCGCCTGACGTGCCGGGCACACCCGTGCCGTTGCCGGCGCAAGCACCCCCGGGTGCACGCACCGAGAACCTCGCACCCGCGGGTCCGACGCCGCCGCCGTCAACGTTCGCGCCCGGATTCCCGCCGGGACCGGCGGCGCCGCCCGGGCCGGGCAACCAACTCCCGGCACCGTTCATCAATCCCGGCGGAGCCGGAGGCAGTGGCGCAGCGGGGGGAGGTAGCCAGAATTGAGCACCATCTTTGACGTCCGCAACATCCGGCTGCCGAGGCTGTCTCGGGCATCGGTCATCATCGGATCGCTGGTGGTGATCCTGGCGCTCGTCGTCGGCTATGTCGGCTGGCGGCTGTACGAGAAGCTGACCAACAACACCGTGGTGGCCTATTTCCCGGCGGCGAACGCGCTGTATGCGGGGGACAAGGTCCAGATCATGGGCCTGCGGGTGGGCGCGATCGACAAGATCGAGCCCAGCGGCGACAAGATGAAGGTCACCTTCCACTACGAGAACAAGTACAAGGTCCCCGCCAACGCGTCGGCGGTGATCTTGAACCCGACCCTGGTGGCCTCGCGGGCGATCCAATTGGAGCCGGCCTACAAGGGCGGGCCGGTGCTGGCCGACAACGCGGTGATCCCCGAAGAGCGCACCCAGGTGCCGGTGGAGTGGGACCAACTGCGCAACAGCATCACCAACATCATCTCCAAGCTGGGCCCGACGCCCGAGCAGCCCAAGGGCCCGTTCGGTGAGGTCATCGAGTCGTTCGCCAACGGGCTGGCCGGCAAGGGCAAGCAGTTCAACGCCACGCTGACCAGCCTGTCGCAGGCGCTGACCGCGCTGAACGAGGGTCGCGGCGACTTCTTCGCGGTGGTTCGCAGCCTGGCGCTGTTCGTCAACGCGCTGCACAACGACGACCAGCAGTTCGTCGCGCTCAACCAGAACCTGGCCGACTTCACCACGCGGCTCGCGCATTCCGACACCGACCTGGCCAACGCGATCGCGCAGTTCGACAGCCTGCTCACCACCGTGCGGCCCTGGCTGGACCAGAACCGCGGGGTGCTGGTTCAGGACATCAACAACCTCGAGACCGCGACGAACGCGCTGCTGCAACCGGATCCGCTGAACGGGCTGGAGACCGCGCTGCACGTGCTGCCGACGGCCGCCGCGAACATCAACCAGATCTACCACCCGTCGCACGGCTCGGTGGTCGCCATCCCGTCGATCACCAACTTCGCGAACCCGATGCAGTTCATCTGTAGTGCGATCCAGGCCGGCAGCCGGTTGGGCTACCAGGAGTCGGCCGAACTGTGTGCGCAGTACCTCTCGCCGATTCTCGACGCGATCAAGTTCAACTACCCGCCGTTCGGGTTGAACCTGTTCAGCACGGCAGAGACGCTGCCGAAGGAGGTCGCCTACTCCGAGGACCGGCTGCACCCGCCGAACGGATACAAGGACACCACCGTCCCGGGCATCTGGGTGCCGGACACCCCGACGTCGCACCGCAACACCCAGCCGGGCTGGATCGTCGCCCCGGGCATGCAGGGCCAGCAGGTCGGACCGATCACCGCGGGCCTGATGACCCCGGACTCGCTGGAGGAGCTGATGGGCGGGCCGAACATCGCGCCCGTCCAGTCGAACCTGCAGACCCCGCCGGGTCCGCCGAACGCCTACGACGAGAACCCGATAGCGCCCGTGATCGGCCAGGTTCCGCCGCAAGTTCCCATCCCGCCGCCACCGCCGGGGCCGGAGGTGATCCCGGGTCCGGTCGCACCGACACCGGCGCCGGTGTTCGCGCCCGCGCCGAACGCGGGTGGCCCGGCGGCACCCGCTGACTTCGGAGGTGGCCAGTGAGGGGCGCGACGAACGGTCGGCCCATGAGGGGCGCGCTTCGGGTGATTCGCCGTCGCAGCTGGCAGGGGCTGACCCTGCTGGTCGCCGCGATGGTGTTGAGCTCGTGCGGATGGAAAGGCATCTCCAACGTCCCGATCCCGGGAGGCCCCGGCAGCGGGTCGGGGGCCATGACCATCTACGTGCAGGTGCCCGACACCCTGGCGATCAACGGCAACAGCAAGGTGATGGTCGCCGACGTCTTCGTCGGCTCGATCAAAGCCATCCAGTTGAAGAACTGGATCGCCACGCTGACGCTGGGCGTGGACAAGAACACCAAGCTGCCCAAGAACGCCACCGCCAAGATCGGCCAGACCTCGCTGCTGGGTTCGCAGCACGTCGAGCTCGCCGCGCCGCCGAACCCGTCGCCCGAGCTGCTCAAGAGCGGTGACACCATCCCGCTGAAGAACTCGCAGTCCTATCCGACGACCGAGCAGACGCTGGCCAGCCTGTCGCTGATCCTGCGCGGCGGCGGCATCCCGAACCTCGAGGTGCTGCAAAACGAGATCTACAACATCTTCAACGGCCGCGCCGACCAGATCCGGGCGCTGCTCGGCAAGCTGGACACCTTCACCAACCAGGTCAACCAGCAGCGCGATGACATCACCCACGCCATCGACTCCACCAACCGGCTGCTGACCTACGTGGGCGGCCGCGCCGACGTCCTGGACCGGGTGCTGACCGACATTCCGCCGCTGATCAAATACTTCGCGAACAAGGACTATCAGCAGCATCTGATCAACGCCGTCGACTCGGTGGGACGCCTCAGCCAGGCCGCCGACCAGTACCTCTCGGAGGCGCGCGGTCCGCTGCACACCGACCTGCAGGCGCTGCAGTGCCCGCTGAAGGAGCTCGGCCGGGCCTCGCCGTACCTGATCGGCGCGCTGAAGCTGATCCTCACCCAACCGTTCGACATCGACACCGTCCCGAAGATCTTCCGCGGCGACTACATCAACATCTCGCTGACGCTCGACCTGACCTACAGCGCCGTCGACAACGCGTTCCTCACCGGGACCGGATTGTCGGGAGCCCTGCGGGCGCTCGAGCAGTCGTTCGGGCGCGATCCGGAGACGATGATCCCGGACGTGCGCTACACGCCGAACCCGAATGACGCACCGGGTGGACCGCTGGTGGAAAGGGCGGACAGAAGCCAATGCTGACTCCCTTCATCCGACGCCAGCTGATCGCCTTCGGGATCCTGACCGTCATCTCGCTGCTCGTGCTCGGGATCTACTACCTGCAGATCCCGAGCCTGGTGGGCATCGGCCGCTACACGCTGAAGGCCGACCTGCCCGCATCGGGAGGCCTGTATCCCACCGCCAACGTCACCTATCGCGGCGTCACCATCGGCAAGGTGACCGACGTCGAGCCCACCGAGCGCGGCGCTCAGGCGACGATGAGCATCGACAGCCACTACAAGATCCCGATCGACGCGACGGCCAACGTGCACTCGGTTTCGGCCGTCGGTGAGCAGTACCTGGACCTGACGTCGAGGGGGAACCCCAACAAGTACCTGGCCGACGGCCAGACCATCACCACGGGCACCGTGCCCGCCGAGATCGGGCCGGCCCTGGACACGGCGAACCGCGGGCTGTCGGTGCTGCCCAAGGAGAAGATCGGCCAGCTGCTCGACGAGACGGCGCAATCCGTCGGCGGGTTGGGCCCGAACCTGCAGCGGTTGGTCGACGCGACGCAGGCGATCGTCGGCGACTTCAAAAACCAGATGACCGACGTCAACGACATCATCCAGAACTCCGGGCCGGTGCTGGACAGCCAGGTCAAATCGGGTGACAACATCGAGCGCTGGGCGCGCAACCTGAACAGGCTGGGCGCTCAGTCCGCGCAGGAGGATCAACACCTGAAAAGCCTGCTGCGCCAGGCGGCGCCGACGGCCGACCAGGTCAACTCGGTCTTCAGCGACGTGCGGGATTCGCTGCCGCAGACGCTGGCCAACCTCGAGGTGGTCTTCGACCTGCTCAAGCGCTACCACACCGGCGTCGAGCAGGTCCTGGTGTTCCTCCCGCAGGGCGCGTCGATCGCCCAGACGGTGGCCGCGCCGTTCCCTAACATGGCCGCACTCGACCTGGCGCTGTCGATCAACCAGCCGCCGCCGTGTCTGACCGGGTTCATCCCGGCCCCGGAGTGGCGGTCCCCGGCCGACACCAGCATCCAGCCGTTGCCCACGGGCACGTACTGCAAGATCCCGATGGAAACACCGGCGAACAGTGTGCGCGGGTCGCGCAACATCCCGTGTACGGACATTCCGGGCAAACGAGCGGCGACTCCGCGGGAATGCCGTGACCCCAAACCGTATGTGCCAGCGGGTACGAACCCGTGGTACGGCGACCCCAACCAGATCTTGACGTGCCCCGCGCCCGCGGCGCGCTGTGACCAATCGGTCCGGCCGGGGATGGTGATCCCCGCGCCGTCGGTGGACAACGGGATGAACCCGGCGCCCTCGGATCGGGTCGCGGGCACACCGCCGCCCACCAGCGATCCGTTGTCCCGACCCGGGTCGGGTACCGTGCAGTGCAATGGCCAGCAGCCCAACCCGTGTGTCTACAAACCCAGCGGGCCTCCCTCGGCGATCTACAGTCCCCAAAGCGGTGAACTGGTAGGGCCAGACGGAGTTAAATACTCCGTCGAGAACTCGACCAGAACAGGAGACGATGGATGGAAGGAGATGCTGGCACCAGCCGGCTGAACCCCATCGACACGGACGATTCGTTGACCACGCAGGACAAGATCGAGGATTCGACGGCACCCGAGAACGGAGCCGGGCAAACCGGTCCGCAGGACGCTGCCGAGGATGCGGTGGGATCCACGGACGGTGCTGCCGACAGTGACGCGTCCGAGTCCGGCGACACCACCGAGTCCGGCGAGACCACCGAGTCCGGCGAGACCACCGAGTCCGGTGAGACCACCGAGGACGAGGCGGAGTCCGGCGAGCCCACGGTGGCCGCACCACGAGGCCCGTCCCGGGTGGGCCGCGGATGGCTGGCCGCGATCGCCGCGGTGCTGGTGCTGTGCGCCCTCGGCGTCGGCGGGGGCGGCTACCTCGCGTTGCACTATCACCACCAAAGCCAGCGCATCGCCCGCAACGACGCCGCGGCGCTGAAGGCGGCGGTGGAATGCGTGTCGGCGACCCAGGCGCCGGACACCAACGCGATGACCGCGAGCGAGCAGAAGATCGTCGACTGCGGCACGGACGCCTTCCGCTCGCAGGCGCTGCTCTATACCAGCATGCTCGTGCAGGCGTACCAGGCCGCGAACATCCACGTCCAGGTGTCGGACGTGCGGGCGGCCGTCGAGCGCAACAACCCCGACGGTTCGATCGACATCCTGGTGGCGCTGCGCGTGAAGGTGGCCAGCGACCAGAACCAGAGCGAAGCCGGCTACCGGCTGCGCGTGAAGATGGCCTTCGCCGAGGGGCAGTACAAGATTTCCAAGCTCGACCAGGTGACGAAGTGACGGTGGTGGTCGAACAGACTGCACCCACGGCAATCCAGGAGTCACCGCGGGAAGCCTTGGCGCCCTGGCGTTCTCGCGTCGGCGCCTTCGCCGTCGACGTGCTGCCGGGCCTCGCGGTGATCATCACGATGGCGCTGGTTTTGCGTACCGTGCCGCCCCACGGCGCGTGGTGGTGGCCGGCCATCTCCGTCCTCGGCGTCGTCACCCTGCTGGTGCTGGTCAACCGGCTGCTGCTGCCGGTGATCACCGGCTGGAGCCTGGGCCGCGCGCTGGTGGGCATCGCGGTGACGCGACGCACCGGCGATGCGCCGGGCCCGTGGACCCTGCTGCTCCGGGACGTCGCCCACCTACTCGATACCGTCTCGATCGTGGGATGGCTTTGGCCCCTATGGGATTCACGCCGTCGCACGTTCGCCGACATGCTGGCGCGCACCGAAGTGCGCCCCCTCGAACCGGACGCGGCACCGGCCAGCATCCGGCGCTGGACCGCGGTCGCGGTGTCGAGCGCGGTGGCGCTCTGCCTGGCCGGGGCCGCGATCAGCTTTTTCGTGGTGTACTCCAGGGACCGGGCGTCCGATCAGACCCGCGCCCAGATCGCCACGCAGGGACCGAAGATCGTCGCCCAGATGCTGACGTACGACCCCAAGTCGCTGCACGACGATTTCGCGCGGGCGCTGTCGTTGGCGACCGACAAGTATCGGCCCCAGCTGGCCACCCAGCAGGACGTGGTGCAGAAGGGGCACCCGGTCATCAACGAGTACTGGGTCACCAACAGCTCGATCGAATCGGCGGGCCCCGACCGGGCGACGATGCTGCTGTTCATGCAGGGTCGGCGCGGCATCGGGCCCGAGCAGCGCTACATCAGCGCCACCGTGCGGGTGAACTTCGCCAAGGGCGGCGGAAACACCTGGCGCGTCGATGATCTCAAGGTGCTGACGAAGCCGAAGCAGCCTGGGGGCGGAAAATGAGCCCGCGGCGCAGGTTTGTAGCCGGCGAGCGGCCCCTGCTCGTCGCGCGCCCGGTCGAGGCCGCGGCGCGGCGGCCATGGCTGGTGCCGCTTGCCGGAACGGTCGCCGCGCTCCTGATGGTCGCGGCGATCACGGCCTGCGCGCTGATGCTCGGCTCGCATGAATCCCGGGCTCGGACCGCGTCGAAGGACCGCGAGGTGCTCAGCTACGTGAGCGGGTTCATGACGCAGTTCACCTCCATCGATCCCTTTCACGCCAACGACTACGTGAACCGGATATTGGCGCAGGCGACCGGCGACTTCGCCAAGCAGTACCAGCAGAACGCCAACGAGATCCTGCTCCAGGTCGCGCGGGCCGAACCGGCCACCGGCAGCGTCCTGGACGCCGGCTTGGAGCGATGGAACGACGACGGCAGCGTCAGCGTCATGGTGGCCACGGCGATCACCACCAAGTCGCCGGATGAAAAACAGGTCTTGGAGAACACCAATCGTTGGGCGGCAACCGCGACGCAGGAAGGGAACCAGTGGAAGATCAGCAACCTGCAGCAGGTGATGTGACCGCCGAGGAGAGCCCGGCCGCCCCCGAGGCCGATGCGACTGGCGTGCCGGAGGGCGACGGCGCCGAGCCGCGCGACGAAAAACCCGATGCGACAACGGAATCCGACGGCGGCGACGCGGCCGAGTCGGATGGCGCCGATGCGGAAGCCGCCGGCGAGGACGCGGAACAGACCGCCGGCGCCGCGCCGGCCGACGGCGCGGGTAAGAAGCGGCGGGCCGGTAAGGCGTGGGCCATCGTCGCTGTGATCGCCGCCCTGCTGTTCGTCGGGTCCGCCGCGTTCGCCGGCGCGATGATGCAGCCGTACCTGGCCGATCGGGCCACCGCCGCAACGAAACTGAACGTCGCGCGGACCGCCGCCAGCGCGATCACCACGCTGTGGACGTACACGCCGGAAAACATGGACACGCTCGCCGACCGCGCATCCCGCTATCTCAGCGGCGATTTCGAGGCGCAGTATCGCAAATTCGTCGATGCGATCGTGGCCCCCAACAAGCAGGCCAAGATCAGCAACAGCACCGAGGTCACCGGCGCGGCGGTCGAGACGCTGGACGACCCCAACGCTTCGGTCATCGTCTACACCAACACGACCTCCACCAGCCCGCTGACCAAAAACGTTCCGTCACTGAAGTACCTGTCGTACCGGCTGTTCCTGAAGCGGTCCAACAACCGTTGGCTGGTGACCCGGATGACGACGATCACATCGCTGGATCTGACGCCGAAAGTTTAACGCCGGCCGCGGGTGGCGCCGAAATATACTGCACCGCATGGCTGTCACGTCACCGGTATCCGAAGGATGGACCGTAGCAGCGTTGCTGCTGTTGACCTTCGCCACCGGATTGGCCGACTCGATCAGCATCCTGGCGCTCGGCCACGTGTTCGTCGCCAACATGACCGGCAACGTGATATTCCTTGGGTTCTGGCTGGCCCCGAGCAGCACCATCGACCTGACCGCCGTCGCGGTGGCCCTGCCGACCTTCGTCTGCACGACGATCGTCAGCGGACGCCTGTCGCGACACTTCGGCCCGCGCACGCGAGCGTGGATCACCACGGTGCTGACAACCGAAATCGTCCTGCTGGTGGCGCTGGCGATCCTGGCGGGCGCGGGAGTGCTGCGCTACCAGGGGAATTCCAAGCTGATCATGATCGGCATGCTGGCGGTGACCTTCGGCCTACAACATTCGAGTGCACGCCAGTTCGGCATCCAGGAGCTGTCCACCACGGTGCTGACGTCGACGATCGTCAGCCTCGGGCTGGACAGCCGCCTGGCCGGCGGCACCGGCGAACGCCACAGGCTGCGCATCGGCGTGGTCGCCACCATGTGCGCCGGCGCCTTCTGCGGCGCGACGATGTCGAGATTCGTGATCGCACCGGTGTTCGTGGTCGCCGCGGCGGTGATAGCGGCGAGCCTGCTGATCTTCCTATGCGGTCCGGCACCGACGAAAAAGGTTGTGGCCGTAGCTAGTTGAACGCCAGCCAGCTGGGCAGCGCCCGCTCGTGTGAATCACAGAGCACCTGGCGGGTGTCGCAAGACCCGCGCGGTGATCCCGCGCCGGCCCACATGCCCCCGGTGTCGCGGCGCAGCACGATGGCCGAAGAGCCGCCGCCGTCGAGCAGCACGGCGTTATCGCTGCCCAGCCCGCGGAACAGGTCCTGCATGTTGTCCGGGGTGTAGTTGCCGCCCTCGAAGATGTACATCTCGTCCTTTTGCCTGGCGTAGGCCAGGGCCGTTCGGGCCGCGCTTGGCCCGCCGTCGTGCAGCTGCCCGGTATTGCCGGGCGCCAACAGCCCGATGCCCGAGACCGCGACGAACTTCTCGTTCTTGTTGAGCAGGTCGGCCACCACCGGTGTGGCGGCGTCGTAGTCGCTCTTTGTCCTGGGCCACACCACATATGGCGCGCCACCGGACGGCAGGATCATAGTCGACAGTGCACTCCAGCTTTCACCGCCACCCGACAGGCCCTGCTTGCCGGGGTACGCGACAGTGCCGGTGACCGCCTGGTTGGCGCGCCCCTGGCCCTGGGTGTTGTCGACGAAGGCGCCCAGCGGTGAACTGCATCCGGTTTGGCGCCACGAGCCGCCCTTCTGGCCGCGGACGTCGAAGAAGTTGGCGTTGATCGCGATGGTCGGCTGGCCCATGCGCTGCCATGCCTGCAGCGGGGCGTACAGCTCCGAGGCCTGCCAGAGGCCCTCGCCGGTGCGGGCGCCGGGGTTGTTCTCGCAACGGGCCTGATCGCCCTGGTGCGTGTCGACCAGCAGGTGCGGCGACAGGCGCCCCGCCGCGTTCTTGATGATCATCAGGTGGCCGCCGTTGTTCATCTCGTACCAGCTGCCACCGGCGTTGAGCATCGGCGCGGGATGGCCGGGGCCAAAGTTGTAGACCAGGTAGGAGCCGCGGGTGCTGCCGATGGCGTTGGCCAGCAGATCGCGGCCGTCGGCGGCCCGGGCGAGGGGCTGTCCCGAAGTGACGGCCAGGGTGAAGCAGGCAACGACGGCGGCGCAGCACGCCGCGAGCCGGCGGAAGCTGGCGCGTCGGGTCAGCACGATAGCCCTTTCCGCCAGGTACCAATGCAACAGAAACATCATCAGTCCCAGGAGTCACACTGTCAACAAAATAACGGTGCGGTGACGGTAGGGCTACGCGCGAATTACGCTTGCTCGCTTGAACTTTCGGGCTCGGTGGTGGGCTCGGCCGGCTCCGCGACGGGCTCGGCCGGCCCCGCGGCGGTCGACTCCGGAGCGGCCGGCTCGGCGTTGGCAGCCGGGGCGGCGGCCGCTCCCGCGCGCTTGCCGCGGCGGGTTTGGTGCTGCGCCTGGTGCTCCTGGGCGATAGCCAGCTCGACCGCACCCGGAATCCGGTGAAAACCCTTGCGGTCGTAGAGGTGTGTGACAATGCCGCCGAGCAGCAAACCGATGACCAGACCGATCGTCGTCATGGTCAGCGCCGGCGTCAGGCCGGCATCCCCATGGCCGCCGAAGTACAGCAGCGACCGGGTCCCGAGGAAGACCTGGTGCATCGGCTCGAATTCGGCCAGCCAGCGGAAAAAGGACGGCGTCGCCTCCAGTGGCACCGTGGCGCCGGCCGAGGGCAGGCCGAGGATCACGAAGATGAGCATGCTGACCAGCATTCCGGCGGTGCCCAGCACCGACAGCAGGGAACTGGACGTGATGCCGACGGCGGCGATCGCAAAGACGCCGAACGCCCACAGCTGCCAGCCATGATCGATGGGCATGCCCAGCCCGTCGGCGATCGCCAGATACACCGCCGAGGTCAGCAACCCGAGCAGCACCATCATGGCCCACTTCAACAGCAGCGTCTGAAATCTGGAGATCCTGACCTGCTCGGCGAACCGGTACACCGGGCCGAATTCGGCCGGCACATAACCGAGCAACGCGTCCACCAGCGTGCTGACCACGATGCTGCCGGTGAATCCGGCCAGCAGCAGCAAGAGCGCGTAGTAGAAGGCCGACAGGCCATTACCCGTGCCGTTGGGCAGCGGGTTGTAGACGTTCGACTGAATTTCGATGGGGGCGCTCAGGCCCACCTGGGCCGCGCCGGCGAGCGGTGCGCCACCGGTTTGCGCGGCCACCTCGGCCATAACCCGTTGCCCGGCTATGCCGTTGGCGATCCCCATCGCCGTGTTGAGGGTCTGGCCGGCGATGCTCGCGCCCAGGGTGCCGGCCCGCGGATTGGTGGAGACGGTGATCGACGGCCGGTCCGCGCGGGCCGGGAGCACCGCGCTGGTCGCCAGGTCCCGCAGCTTCGACGAGAAGCTCGGGGGTATCAGCACCTGGCCGTACACCCGGCCGGTGTCCATCTGGTGCCGGGCCTCGCTACGGGAGAGCACGCGGACGTCGAACTTGTTCTTGTCCAACCCATTGACCAGCCGGTCGACGATCTGTGCGCCCCCGGGCCCGGCGTCCTCGTTCACCACCGCGACGGGAAAATGGCGCAGGTTGGTCGTCGGGTTCAGAATGCCGCCGAGATAGAGCGCGCACAACGCCGACATCAGCGCCACGGTGATGACCAGGGGTGCCGCCCAGAACCGCACGGTGCGGATCGCCTGGATGTTCCGGTTGGGGTTGGGCGCCGCGTGCTGAGGGTGCGAGGAAGGCATGCCGACTCCTGTCTGTCGTGCCCACTCTATGGGCTGCGGACCCGGCCCTCCATGGCCTCAGTCACCGAGCTTCGCGTGCATCTCCCAGATCAGTAGTTCCGACGGTTCGTCCGCCGCCACACGCCGGCCGTCCGCATCGGTGAATCGCACGGCGTCGCCTTCGTTCACCGCGCCGATTCCTTCCACGCTGACCCGGCCCCGGGCCACGAAAAGGTGCAGGTAGGGAGCTTGCGGAAGGCTCACCGCGGCGCCGGCCGGCAGCCGGGTTCCGTGCAGCGCGGCGTTGCGGTTGTGCAGGGTGATCGCGGCGTCGTGCGCGGACATCCCCGAGGCGATCGTCACAAGGTTGCCCGCCAGCAGCTCGTCGTCGATCTCATGCTGTTGGTAGCTGGGTTGCACCCCGGCCTCGTCGGGCACCACCCACATCTGCACGAAATGAACCGGCTCAGTGGGGGACTCATTTCGCTCGGAGTGCAGGATTCCGCTGCCGGCCGACATGCGTTGCGCCAGACCGGGATAGATCACCCCGCGATTGCCGGCCGAGTCATGGTGCGACAGTTCGCCGCGCAGCACCCAGGTCACGATCTCCATGTCCCGGTGTGGGTGGGTGTCGAATCCTGTTCCCGGCGAGACGATGTCGTCGTTGTTCACCAGCAGCAGCCCGAAGTGGGTGTTGGCCGGGTCGTAGTGGTCGCCGAAGGAGAAAGAGTGCCGGGAGGTCAGCCAGGGGGTGGTGGTGACGGCCCGGGTTGCCGCATCCCTGATCTCGGTGGTGGCGGGCATCACCCCAGCCTAATCGTCGGCCGCGTCAGGGCAGCGCCGCGGCGAGCAGCCCCTGCGCGTGCCGCAGCGCGGCGTCGAGTTCCGGCAGGGTCAGCCCGGTGGCGTGGCCCAGGTGAATCTCGATCTGGTACTCCGGCTGGCCGGCATGTGCGAATATAGGCAAGACAACGAATTCCGTTGTGGATAACTCGGTTTCGAGGACATCGGTGACCGACTGTAGGGTCACCATCGTCATCAGCGTGGTGAGCTGGCGGGTGACCTGCGCCGTCGGCTCCAGCGAGGCCAGCACGTCGGCCAGCCGGGTGTGCAGCGAGCGGTGGGTGTCGTCGAACCGCCAGGCGCCGTAGCCGCGGGCGCGGATACTCGCCAGTACCCGCTGGTGCTCGGCGATTTCGCCACGCGTGAGCCTGGGCGTCACGCGGCGCAACCACGCCTCGACGAAGTCGTCGTCGCGCCAGGCCATGGCGACCAGGCCGAACGGCGGGTCGATGGGGAAGTGTTGCCCCACGGCGTGCTCGCCGTCGGGGCCGTGACCGACCGCGTCGACGGTGGTCAGATGCCGTGCGCCGATCTTGGACATCGAGCAGCCCGCGCCGAGCGTCTCGTGCAGGAAGCGCAGCGCGTCGCGCCCGCGGTCCAGCAGCGGGAACTGTTCGCGCAGCCCGTGGACCAGCCCGAACAATCCGCTGCCCAGCACATAACGGCGATTGCCGCGGCGCGCCACCCAGGCCCGTTGCTCCAGTTCGGCCAACACCAGGGCGCAGGTCGAGGTGCTGATCGCGCAGCTCTTGGCCAGCTCGGCCGAGGTGAGGCCGGAACTCGAATTCGCCAGGGCGGCAAGGACGTCCATCACCCGCGCGGTGGGCGGTGACTTGACACCCGATTCGCTTCGTGGCTCGGCCATTGACGTATCCACCGCCACCTCCCTACGATCCGTCCGAAATGCAAGAATATGCGTCCTAATATTAGGAGATAGCCGTGTTCAAGGTGGGGGTATGGGGGCCGGGATCCATGGGCGTGATCGCCCTGCGTGGGGTGATCGACCATCCGGAGCTTGAGCTGGTCGACGTCGTGGTGCACAGCGACGCGAAGGCCGGCCGAGACGCCGGGGAGTTGTGCGGCATCGCGCCGGTCGGCGTGGTGGCCACCCAGGATCCGGCGGCGCTGCGCGCCGGCGACGCCGACGTGGTGGTGTACGCCGCCGCCGCCAACCTACGGCCGCTCGATGCCGCGGCCGACATGATCTCGATTCTGCGGTCCGGCAAGAACGTGGTGTCCTGCTCGGTCGTGCCGCTGGTCTTCCCCGACGGGCTTGACCCGGCTTTCACCGCCCCGCTGCGGCAGGCCGCGCTCGACGGTGGTGTGTCGTTCTTCACGACCGGCATCGACTCCGGGTTCGCCAATGACGTGCTGCCACTGCTACTTACCGGCGTTTCCCGGGTGATCGAGTCGGTGCGGGTAACCGAGATGTTCAACTACGCCACCTACCCGGACCGCGCCGCGGTGTATGAGATTCTCGGCTTCGGCAAGCCGCCGGAATATCAGGCGTTCGCGGCGCAGCCCGGCATGTTCACCTTCGGGTGGGGACCCGTCCTGCACCAGCTCGCCGCCGGATTGGGCGTCAAGGTCCACAGCATCGAGGAGAGCAACGAGCGGATTCCCGCCACCGAGTCCTTCGACACCCCCACCGGCCACATCGCCGCCGGAACCATCGCCGCGATGCGCTCCACGCTCACCGGATATGTCGACGGGAAGCCGACTTTCGTGCTCGACCACGTGACGCGGATGCGCGACGACATCGCCCCCGACTGGCCGCAGCCGCACATCTCGATCCCGCCGAAGGACCTCGGCTACGGGCCGGCTTCCGGGCAGGGCCTCTACCGCGTGGAGATCGAGGGATCCCCGAGCATGCGGTGCGAATTCGAGATGGCCGAAGGCCACGACCACGACCTGGGGGCCCGGATGGCGGGCGCCTCGCGGATGGTGAACGCCATCCCGGCGGTGTGCTCGGCCGCGCCCGGTCTGCTGTCGGCCCTGGACCTTCCGATGGTCACCGGGGCCGGATTGGTCCGTTCGGTGCCGGGGCCGCCGCCGGACAGCCGACTGTTCTAGCCCGGCGACGGCGAGCGCCGGAACGGCGCGAGTGAGGAGCCGGGCAATCGTCCTAAGCCCGTTCGCCGGGATACGTCGCGGCGGCCAGCTGCAGGATTTCGGCGCGGTCGGCCGGCAGGATGAACCCGGCGCCGATCGTCACGTCGAGGGCACCGGTGAAGTTTTCCAGGTACTGCGTGCTGCCACCGGGATAGAGCCGCTGAATCGTGTTGGCGTCGAACAGCTCTCCGGAGCCGAAGATGGCCGACATGATGCTCTCTTCGCCGCCCAGGCCCGACGTCCTGGCGACCGGCACATCCACCCATGGCGTCCTGATGCCGCCCCGGGCGATGCCGTTGCCGTCCGGAACGGGTTGTGGCGACGAGCTTTCGCGGACCAAGAGCGGCTCGGCGCCCGGCGCCGGTTCGCCGGTAGCGACCCAGGCGTCCAGCGCCGCAAGCGCCGCCTGCACCACGTAGTGGTGCTGCGGGCCGAAGTTGATGTTGTGCGCGAGTTCCTGGCCCATCAGCGTGTTGGTCGGCGCGTAGCCGGCCACGATGGCCTCGAGCGGTGCCGAGCCGCTGTCGATGAACGCCACCTGGATCGTGTAGTTGTCGGCGTGGGCGGCGCCGGCGATCTCCCAGACTCGCAGCCGGTCGTTGTCGGGCTGCCTGGCGAAGTAATAGCCCTCGCGCGGTCCGCCGAAAACGTCGGTCTCGGTGATGACCGCGAGCAACGGGACGCGTAGTTCCGGGCGGAACGTAACCGCCTGCGCCGCAGTGGATTCTTCGAAGATCGAGCTGCCGTCCAGCGGCGCGGCCGGGCCGAACCGGGAGTGGACCAGGAATCCGTCGTAGCGGGGGGCCAGCGGATCGACGGCGTTGATGTAGGTGGTGAGGAACATGGCGGACTGGGATTCGCCCAGGGCGATGACGCGTTGCGCGGGCAGGTCGCGCAGGAGCGCGCCGTGTTCGCCACCTTTGATGAGCTCGCCGACCCGGGAGAAGATGTCGTAGGAGAACGCGTCGCCCGGGTGGTGCAGGCCCGCATACCGTTGCGGGTCTTGGCTTTTCAGTGACATGTCCGCGCCGAGCAGGCTTTCGCCGCCCTCGACGCCCACCCGCTGGGCCGACACCGCGACGTAGGCGAAGCCGGAGCGCAGGATTTCGCGGTGCGCCATCATCCACACCGCGGCGGCGTCGATGCCACCGCTGACGTTGAGCCATTCGACGAGCACCGTCCCGTTGAACCGGGCCGGGTCGGACGGCGTCAACGCCACGATGCGGGTGGTGTAATCGGCCGAGCCCGAAGGGGTTACATCCCAACGGCCATCGGGGCCAAGCTCGCTCACCGGGGCGTAGCAACAGGCCGTGCCGGAGACGAAGAACTCCTCGACGACGTAGCCCACATCGGCCAGGTCGAAAGCGCTCAGCAGCAGCGCCGGCTTGCCGGGGACGGGCGTCACCTGGGTGGTGTTCGTCATGCAGGAAACCTTCTTATTTCGTGTCCGCGGACAGCGAACCGGGCAGCCCGAACTTCGCGAACAAGCTGTCGTCGAGGAAGGCCACCACGTGGGACACCTTGCCGCCCCGCACATCCAGCACGTGCAGCTGGAAGGGCACGTGCACGTCGCCGTCGCGCATGTACATGGCCGCGGCGAGCTGGCCGTTGGCGATCAGCGGCAGCATGCGCATGTCGCCGGCGCCCTCCGCCGGGCACTGCTGGTGAATGAGGGTGACGATGGCGCCCGCGCCCTGATACCAGCCGGTGTAGGGCGGCATCTCCCAGATCGCCTCGGCGGTGAACAGGTCGACCAGCCGATCGATGTCGTAGGTTTCGAACGCGGCGATGTAGCGCGCCAGCAAATCCTGGGCCTCGGCCGAATCCGGCTGCACCAGTGGGTCTTCGGAGCTGGGTCCGGCGGTCTCGAGCTGGGAGCGGGCCCGCTGCAGCAGGCTGTTGACGGCGGTAGTGGTGGTGCCGACCGCGTCGGCGACCTCGGCGGAGCGCCATCCCAACACGTCACGCAGCAGCAGCACCGCCCGTTGCCGGGGCGGCAGGTATTGCAGCGCAGCGACGAACGCCAATCGCACCGACTCCCGCGACCCGACGACGACCGACGGGTCGGCGGGATGCTCGGTCAGCTCCGGTAGCGGTTCCAGCCACGGCACCTCGCGCCGCTCGATCAGCTCGGCGGTCGGGTCCGAGCTCGGACCACCCAGGCCCACCGGCAACGGCCTGCGCTGGCGCCCCTCCAGCGCCGTCAGGCAGGTGTTGGTGGCGATGCGATGCAGCCAGGTCCGCATCGAGGACTTGCCCTCGAAACGGTCGTACGCCTTCCAGGCCCGCAGCAGGGTCTCCTGCACCAGGTCCTCCGCGTCGTGCAGGGACCCGGTCATCCGGTAGCAGTGGGCCAGCAGTTCGCGCCGATACGGTTCGGCGTGCGCCGAGAAATCCGTACCGGCCACCGGGTCACCTTCAGAGTTCTGCGCGAGAAGGCTCATTCGCATGAGCCTACGCAGTGTCTGCCAACACGTCCCGCATCAGCAGCTATTACGCTGCCCGTAATGACTAGGACCTCCCAGTGAACCGCACCGAACGCAGTTTCGACGGGTTCGGCGGTGTGCGCATCGTCTACGACGTGTGGACGCCCGACACCGCACCGCGGGCGGTTCTGGTGCTGTCACACGGTCTCGGGGAGCACGCCCGCCGCTACGACCACGTCGCGGAGCGCTTCGGCGAGGCGGGCCTGGTCACGTATGCGCTGGACCATCGCGGGCACGGCCGCTCCGGCGGCAAGCGGGTGCTGGTGCGTGACATCCACGAGTACACCGCCGACTTCGACACGCTGGTCGGCATCGCCACCCGGGAACACCACGGCCTCAAGTGCATCGTGCTGGGGCACAGCATGGGCGGCGGCATCGTCTTCGCCTACGGCGTCGAACGCCCGGACAATTACGACCTGATGGTGCTGTCGGGGCCCGCGGTGGCGGCCCAGGATCAGGTGTCGCCGCTGCTGGCGGTGGCCGCCAAGGTGCTCGGTGCCGTCGTGCCCGGGCTGCCGGCGCAAGAACTCGATGTCGACGCCATCTCCCGGGACCCCGCGGTGGTGGCCGCCTACAAAGACGATCCGTTGGTGTACCACGGCAAGGTCCCGGCCGGCATCGGTCGCGCGTTGCTGCAGGTCGGCGAGACCATGCCGCAGCGGGCGCCGGCGCTGACGGCGCCGCTGCTGGTGGTGCACGGCGAGCAGGACCGGCTGATCTCCGTCGCGGGCAGCCGTCGCCTGGTCGAGTGTGTCGGGTCCACCGACGTTGAGTTGAAGGTCTATCCGGGGCTCTATCACGAGGTTTTCAATGAGCCCGAGCGCGAGCAGGTGCTCGACGACGTGGTCTCCTGGATCACCGCTCGGCTGTGAGGCGGGGCGTGTCGGGCGGCTCCCGTACTTTGGCGACAGAGCCAAGCGATGGGGAGGAGCGTCGCCGTGAGTGACGACAAGATGCTGGCGCGCATCGCCGCACTGCTGCGCCAGGCCGAGGGCACCGACAACGCCCACGAAGCCGACGCTTTCATGTCCGCCGCGCAGCGGCTCGCGACGGCCGCGTCCATCGACCTCGCGGTGGCGCGGTCGCACTCGGCCCAACGATCGGCGGCGCAGACGCCGACGCAGCGCACCATCACCATCGGGGCGGCGGGCGCCAAGGGGTTGCGCACGTACGTGCAGCTGTTCGTGCTGATCGCCGCAGCCAACGACGTGCGCTGCGACGTGGCCTCGAATTCGACGTTCGTGTACGCCTACGGGTTCGTCGAGGACATCGACGCCAGCCACGCCTTGTACGCCAGCCTGGTCGTCCAGATGGTTCGCGCGTCGGACGCCTACCTCGCCTCCGGCGCGCATCGTCCCACGCCGACGATCACCGCGCGGCTCAACTTTCAGCTGGCGTTCGGTGCGCGCGTCGGCCAGCGGCTGACCGAGGCCCGCGACCAGGCGCGGCAGGAGGCCACCAAAGATCGCCGCCGATCGCCGGGCACCGCTATCGCGTTGCGGGACAAGGAGATCGAGCTGGTGGACTATTACCGCGGTGCGTCGAAGGCGCGCGGCACCTGGCAGGCCAGCCGGGCGTCGGCCGGATATTCGTCGGCGGCGCGGCGCGCCGGCGACCGGGCCGGCAAGCGGGCGCGGCTGGGCAACAGCCCCGAGCTCCCCGGGGCGCGGAGCGCGCTGAGCGGGTGACCGCGGGGAACTCCCCACGCCGGGATTCACAACGCTCCAAGGTGTATGCGGCCGAGGAGTTCGTCCGGACGCTGTTCGACCGTGCCGCCCAGCACGGCTCGCAGGTGGTGGAGTTCTTCGGCACCCAGCTGACGCTGCCGCCCGAGGGCCGATTCGGATCGGTGGCCTCCGCGCAGCGCTACGTGGACGACGTGCTGGCGCTCCCGGCGGTGCGGCAACGCTGGCCGGATGTGTCGCCGCTGCGGGTGCGGGGACGGCGCGCCGCCAGCGCCGCCCACTACGAAAACCACAACGGCACGGGCGTTATCGCGGTTCCCGATCGGGACACCGCCGACTGGGCGCTGCGCGAGCTGGTTATGCTCCACGAAGTCGCGCATCATTTGTGCCAGGCCGAGCCGCCGCACGGCCCCGAGTTCGTTGCGACGATCTGTGAGCTGACGGAGCTGGTGATGGGACCGGAACTGGGGCACGTGCTGCGTGTGGTCTACGCCAAAGAGGGCGTCCGGTGAACCCCGCCGACCCCGACGCTCGGGCGCGTGAGGTCGAAGCCCAGATGACCGACGACGAGCGGTTCGCGCTGCTGGTCTCGGTGATGGGGGCCGGCGATATGTGGCCGGTGCGTGACGAGCGCATCCCCGCCGACGCGCCGATGAGTGCGGGATACGTGCCGGGGGTACCCCGTCTCGGTGTGCCCGCGTTGCTGATGAGCGACGCCGGGCTGGGCGTCACCAATCCCGGGTTCCGCGTTGGCGATACGGCCACCGCGCTGCCCGCCGGTCTGGCGCTGGCCGCCAGCTTCAATCCGCCGCTGGCGCGGGCCGCGGGTGAGGTGATCGGCCGCGAGGCCCGCAGCCGCGGGTTCAACGTGCAACTCGCCGGCGCGATGAACCTGGCCCGCGACCCGCGCAACGGCCGCAATTTCGAATACCTGTCCGAGGACCCGCTGTTAACTGCCACGATGGCCGCCGCGTCGGTCGACGGCATCCAACGCCAGGGCGTCATCTCGACGGTCAAGCACTACTCGCTGAACTGCAACGAAACCAATAGGCACTTCCTGGACGCGGTCATCGATCCCGACGCGCACCGCGAATCCGACCTGCTGGCCTTCGAATTGGCGATCGAGCGCTCGCAGCCCGGCGCCGTGATGACCGCCTACAACAAGATCAACGGCGACTACGCCGCCGCGAACGCCGTCCTGATCAACGACGTGCTGAAAGGCGCCTGGGGGTACCGCGGCTGGGTGATGTCGGATTGGGGCGCGACGCCGAGCTGGCAGTGCGCCCTGGCCGGCCTCGATCAGGAGTGCGGGGCCCAGGTCGACGCGCTGCTGTGGCAGGCCGAGTCCTTCGGCGCGCCGCTGCGCGACGCGTACGCCGACGGCAGGCTGACTTCGGAGCGCCTGTCGGACATGGTTCGCCGGATCCTGCGATCCATGTTCGCCGTCGGCGTGGACAGCGGCGGCGCGGCACCCGAACCGGACCTCGCCTCGCACAACGAGATTGCGCTGGAGATAGCGCGGCAGGGCACGGTGTTGCTGACCAACCGGGGGCTGTTGCCGTTGGCGCCCGGGTCGAGCGCACGCATCGCGGTCATCGGCGGGCACGCGCACGTGGGTGTGCCAGCCGGCTACGGTTCGAGCGCCGTCGTCCCGCCGGGCGGATACGCGGGCGTAGTGCCGATCGGCGGCTCGGGCCTGGAGGCCGGGATGCGCAATCTGTACCTGCTGCCGTCGAGTCCGCTGGAGGAGTTGCGAAAACTACTCCCGCAGGCCCGGATCGAGTTCGATCCCGGCGTCAGCCCGGCCGAGGCGGTGCGGGCGGCGCGCACGGCCGACATCGCGATCGTGTTCGCGGTCCGTGCGGAGGGCGAGGGTTTCGACATCGGCGACCTCTCGCTGCCGTGGGGCCAGGACGAGCTGATCGCGGCGGTCGCGGCCGCCAACCCCGACACCGTGGTGGTGCTGCAGACCGGCAATCCGTCATCGATGCCGTGGCGCGACGCGGTCAATGCTGTTGTGCAGGCGTGGTTTCCGGGCCAGGACGGCGGTCGGGCCGTCGCGGAGATCCTCACCGGGACGGTGAATCCCTCGGGCCGGCTGCCGATCACCTTTCCGGTCGATCTCGCCCAGACGCCGCGCCCGCAGCTGCCGGCCGCCGGGGAATCATGGGGAACACCCACCACGATCGACTACGCCGAGGGCGCTGACGTCGGCTACCGCTGGTTCGCCCGCCGTGGCCATGAACCGACGTTCGCCTTCGGTCATGGGTTGTCCTACACCAGGTTTGACTACCACGACCTGGTGGTGAGCGGCGGAGAAACCATCAGCGCCAGTTTCAGCGTCGTCAACGTCGGCGACCGCGCCGGGGCCGACATACCGCAGCTGTACCTGACGGCAGCCGCCGGTGAACCCTGTTTGCGGCTGCTGGGATTCGAGCGGGTGGATCTCGCGGCGGGTGAGACTCGCCGGGTGACCGTCGAGGCGGATCCGCGACTGCTCGCCCGCTACGACGGCAGCGCCAAGAGTTGGCGGATCCGCCCGGGTGCCTATACGGCCGCGGTGGGCACGTCGGCGATCGCGATGCGGCTGCAAGCCGCAGTCGAGCTGACCGGTCGTACGTTCGGGCGATAAGCCACTCCGGGCGTACGCCCGAACGCACGACCGGCCCGGCGGGTTACTTGACGGGGGTCAGCTCGTCGCCGCACGTGCAGCGGTACGGCTCACCGGAACCCGAGCAGTGGCAGGGGACCTCGATGCGGACGCGACAGCCGCAGCCTTCGTGACCGCACGTCAGTTCGGTACCGGCCTCGTAAGTTGCCATTTAACTCACCCTTTTCCTGTTGTGGTGATTCTTGCGGTGCGGGTCGACCGCACCCCCACTATATACCCCCCATGGGTATGCAGTAAACGACCGCGACCGGTTCGAGACCCCGGCGCTCCGCGCCAACGCCGGCGGGCGCGGCTAGCGTGGGCGCCATGACCGAGAACCCAACCCCCAAAGACGTCGACGCATTCTTGGACCGCACAGTGGTGGACGGCGACCCGTCGTTGAGCGCGGCCCTCGAGGCCAGCGACGCGGCCGGATTGCCGTCGATCGCGGTGTCGGTGCAGCAGGGAAAGTTCTTGAGCCTGCTCGCCGGTGCCATCGGTGCGCAAAGCATCCTCGAGCTCGGCACGCTGGGCGGTTTCAGCACCATCTGGCTGGCGCGCGGCGCCGGTCCGCAAGGACGAGTCGTGACGCTGGAATACGAGCCCAAGCACGCCGAGGTGGCGCGGGCCAACCTGGAGCGGGCCGGCCTCGCCGATCGGGTGGAGGTGATCGTCGGAGCCGCACTGGACACGCTGCCGACGGTGACCGGTCCGTTCGATCTGGTCTTCATCGACGCCGATAAGGAGAACTACCCCGCTTACCTGGAGTGGGCGGTGCGCCTGGCCCGCCCCGGCGCGGTCATCGTGGCGGACAACGTGATTCGGCAGGGGCAGATCCTCGATCCGGATTCCAACGCCCAGGCGCGGGCGGTGCGCCAGACGCTGCAGGCGATGGGCGAGCACCCGCGGCTGGACACCGCGGTGCTTCAGACGGTGGGCGCCAAGCGTTGGGACGGCTTCGCGTTCGCGTTGGTGCGGTAGGCGTCAGCGGGCGGCGAGGTCGGCGACGGCCTGCTCGGCGGAGGTGAGTTCGCGGATCCGCAAAGCGGTTTCGCCCGCGTACAGTGCTGCGCTGTCCAACCAGGAGTCGGGCACGCCGGCCACCGGCGCCAGCGGTGTGAAGAACGGGAGGGCGGGCGACTGCAGACGCATCAGCGGTCCCGCGTCGAAATAACCCAGCGCCGACAGCGGGCGACTGGCCGCGTTCAGGGCGGCGGGCAGCGCCTTGGCCTTACCGTTTTGGTCGCACCACCGGCGGGTGGCCGCGTTGGGCACGACGCGGTGGCGCAGCGGCCAGCTCAGGCCGAACAGGTTGGTTTCGATTGTCTTGTCCGCCATCAGGATTCGCTGCTGATACGCCCGGTTGGCGTTAGCCTCATGGGTTAACAGGAATCGTGTGCCTGCGATGACACCGCTGGCGCCGGCGTCCAGCGCGGCGCGCGTGTCGGCGCCGGTGGCGATGCCGCCGGCCAGGAACACCGGACGCCCGGCGGCCGCGGCGAGGGCGCGCGGTAAAAAGTCCAGCGCCGCCACGGTTCCCACCAGATGTCCGCCGGCCTCGCGTCCCTGAGCGATCAAACCGTCGGCGCCGCCGGCGATCGCGGCGCGCGCCTGCGCGTCGGTGCCCACCATCACGAAGACGAAGATCCCCGCAGCGCGCAGGTGCTCGACGAGGCCCCGCTTTTCGCCGAACGCCACCACCACGACGTCCACCGGCGCGTCGACGCAGACCTCGATGTGCCGGCGATGAACGAAGGGCATCAACAGGTTTACCGCGACCGCGCGGCCCGGCGCCTGCGCGCGAACCCGCTCGATCGACGTTCGTAGCCGGTGGGGCGTGTCGATGCCCAGCGTGCCCAGTCCGCCCGCCCGGGCGACGGCGCCGGCCAGCGCAGCGCCCGCGAGTCCGCCGCCCATGCCGGCCTGCCCGACCGGTACGTCGAGCCGCAGTCGGTCCGCGATATCCATGACCTAAGACGCTACCCGCGTTGTCCATCCCGCCACGTCGTGCGGCCCTGCCGGGGCAACGATTTTCGTTGCTGGCCAACGGCGTGCGGGCGTAATCTTGACGTCAGATGGATGGGTGCGGCCACGCTCAAAAGGCTTGCCGCATAACAGAAAGGTCACAAAATGAGTACAGTCCATTCATCAATCGATCACCACCCCGATTTGTTGGCTCTGCGTGCGCGTTACGAGCGCGTGGCCGAGTCGATGAGCGCGCACGTCACGTTCGGGCTGGCCCTGCTGACGGGCCTGTACGTGGCCGCGTCGCCGTGGATCGTCGGATTCAGTGCCACGGCATCGCTTGCCACGTCCGACCTGATCGGCGGGATCGCGGCGGCGTTCCTGGCCTACGGGTTCGCAACGACGCTGGACCGCGCGCACGGCATGACCTGGACACTGCCGGTGCTGGGCCTGTGGGTCATCGTCTCGACGTGGATCCTGCCGGGCGTCGTGATGACCGCCGGCATGACCTGGTCGAATGTCGTCGCCGGTGCGTTGTTGGCGTTCCTGGGCTTCAACGCGACCTACCTCGGCATGCGCACGCGCACGACGGACACGCACGCCTGATCGCGAATTCAATTAGGCCGCAAGGCAGTTCGCCCGCCCCGGACCCAATCAGGCCCGGGACGGCGATCAGCCGCAGACCGCGCCGATGGCGGCCGAGCTGACCAGCTTCACGTACTTGGCCAGCACGCCGGTCTTGTAGCGCGGCTCCGGCGGGGTGAAATCCTTTCGCCGCGCCTCGAATTCGGCCGGATCGGTCAGCACGTCGAGCACGTGGTTGGCCACGTCCAGGCGGATGCGGTCGCCGTCGCGCAGGAACGCGATCGGTCCGGCGTCGACCGCCTCGGGCGCGATGTGGCCGACGCACAGGCCGGTCGTCCCCCCGGAGAAGCGGCCGTCGGTCAGCAGCAGCACGTCTTTGCCCAGACCGGCTCCCTTGATGGCGCCGGTGATGGCCAGCATTTCGCGCATGCCGGGACCGCCCTTGGGGCCTTCGTAGCGGATCACCACGGCGTCGCCCTTGGTGATGGTGCCGTCTTCCAGCGCGTCCAGCGCGGCCCGCTCGCCGTCGAAAACCCTTGCGGTGCCCTCGAACACGTCGGAGTCGAATCCCGCCGACTTGACCACCGCACCCTCGGGCGCCAGCGATCCGCGCAGGATGGTGATCCCGCCCGTCGGGTGAATGGGATTGCTCAGCGCGCGCAGCACCTTGCCGTCCGGGTCGGGCGGGGCGATCTCGGCCAGGTTCTCGGCCACCGTCGCACCGGTCACCGTCAAGCAGTCGCCGCGCAGCAGCCCGGCATCCAGCAGCGCCTTCATCACCACCGGCACGCCGCCGATGTGGTCGACGTGGGACATGACGTGGCGGCCGAACGGCTTGACGTCGGCCAGGTGCGGGACCTTCGAACCGATCCGGCTGAAATCGTCGAGCGACAGCGCGACGCCGGCCTCGTGGGCGATGGCCAGCAGGTGCAGCACCGCGTTGGTCGAGCCGCCGAACGCCATCACCACCGCGATCGCGTTCTCGAACGCCTCCTTGGTGAGGATGTCGCGGGCCGTGATGCCGCGCCGCAGCAGTTCGACGACGGCCGCCCCGCTGCGCCGCGCGAATCCGTCGCGGCGGCGGTCGGTCGCCGGCGGCGCCGCGCTGCCCGGCAACGACATTCCGAGCGCCTCGGCGGCGCTGGCCATCGTGTTGGCCGTGTACATGCCGCCGCACGCGCCCTCACCGGGACAGATCGCGCGCTCGATGGCGTCGACGTCCTCGCGGGGCATCAGGCCCCGGGCGCAGGCGCCCACCGCCTCGAACGCGTCGATGATGGTGACCTCGTGCTCGCTGCCGTCGGACAGCTTGGCGACCCCGGGCAGGATCGAGCCCGCATAGAGGAACACCGAGGCCAGGTCCAGCCGGGCGGCGGCCATCAGCATCCCGGGCAGCGACTTGTCGCAGCCGGCCAGCAGCACCGAGCCGTCCAGGCGCTCGGCCTGCATCACCGTCTCGACGCTGTCGGCGATCACCTCGCGCGACACCAGCGAGAAGTGCATCCCCTCGTGGCCCATCGAGATGCCGTCGGACACCGAGATGGTGCCGAACTCCAGCGGGTAACCGCCGGCCGAGAACACGCCCTCCTTGACCGCCTTGGCGAGGCGGTCCAGCGACAGGTTGCACGGGGTGATCTCGTTCCACGACGACGCGACGCCGATCTGTGGCTTGGCGAAGTCCTCGTCTCCCATGCCTACGGCCCGCAGCATGCCCCGGGCGGCGGCCTTCTCCAGGCCGTCGGTGACGTCACGACTACGCGGCTTGATGTCGGCGGTGGCGGCCGAATTGGTGGTGGGCATCGTTCAAGTATGCGCTGGCCAGTCGCGATGCCCATTTCCGGGGTGATACCCCGACGGGGTATAAGCTGGAGTCCGGCGTGATGCCGCCGCAGAGCGGGCGATTGGCAGGGGAGACAGATGACGAACGACCACGGGTACTCGCAGCAGAAGGACAACTACGCCAAGCGGCTGCGGCGCATCGAGGGCCAGGTGCGGGGCATCGCCCGGATGATCGAGGAGGACAAGTACTGCATCGACGTCCTCACCCAGGTCAGCGCCGTCAACAGCGCGCTGCGGTCGGTCGCCCTGAATCTGCTCGACGAGCACCTGAGCCACTGCGTCACCCGCGCGGTCGCCGAGGGTGGCGACGATGCCGACGAGAAGCTCGCCGAAGCCTCCGCCGCGATCGCACGCCTGGTTCGTTCCTGATCGGTGACGTAGTTGAGACCTGTTTCCCGGCCCTGATTCAGGGGGAGGGGTAGTTGCGGTCCGTACGGTAAGGCAGTGTGATCGCATTAGGCGCGACAACCCAGGAAGTGGGTAGTCCGGCCGATACAGACGCCATGACTGCCGAAACCAATGCCGCCGCGCGAACGTGGACCCCACGGATCGCAGCTCAGTTGGCTGTGCTGGCCGCCGCGGCCTTCACCTACGTCACCGCCGAGCTTCTGCCGGTCGGTGCGCTGCCGGCCATCGCTCGCGACCTGCACGTCAGCCTGTTTGCGGTGGGGACGCTGTTGACCTGGTACGCCTTTGTGGCGGCCCTGACGACGTTTCCGCTGGTGCGCTGGACCGCGCATTGGCCGCGGCGCCGCGCGCTCATGCTCAGCCTGACCTGCCTGACCGCCTCGCAGGTCATCTCGGCGCTGGCGCCCAATTTCGCGGTGCTGGCCGCCGGGCGGGTGCTCTGTGCGGTCACCCACGGCCTGCTGTGGGCGGTCATCGCGCCGATCGCGACCCGGCTGGTGCCGCCGACCCATGCCGGGCGCGCCACCATGTCGATCTACGTCGGCACCAGCCTCGCGCTGGTGGTGGGGAGCCCGCTGACCGCGGCGCTGAGCCTGATGTGGGGCTGGCGCCTGGCGGTCGTGTGCGTCACCGTCGCGGCCGCCGCGGTCACCCTCGCCGCCCGGGTGATGTTGCCGGAGATGGTCCTCACCGAGGACCAGCTCGCCCACGTGGGTCCGAGGTCGCGACACCACCGCAACCCGCGGCTGATCCTGGTGAGCGTGCTGGCGATGATCGCGGTCACCGGCCACTTCGTCTCCTACACCTACATCGTCGAGCTGATCCGCAACGTCCTCGGCGTGCGCGGGCCGAACCTCGCCTTCGTGCTGGCCGCCTACGGGCTGGCCGGCCTGCTGTCGTTGCCGCTGGTGGCGCGGCCGCTGGACCACCGGCCCAAGGGCGCCATCATCCTGTGCATCACGGGCCTGACGTCGGCCTTCATCGTGCTGACCGGGCTGGCGTTGGGTGGTAGGACGGGCGTGGCCACCGCACTGATCGGGACCGCCGCCATCGTGCTGTGGGGGGCGATGGCCACCGCGGTCTCCCCGATGATGCAATCCGCCGCGATGCGCAACGGGGCCGACGACCCGGACGGGGCGTCGGGGCTTTACGTGACCGCCTTCCAGGTCGGCATCATGGCCGGCTCGCTGGCCGGCGGCCTCTTCTATGAGCGCAGCGTCACGATGATGCTTACCGCTTCGGCGGCCTTGATGGCCGTCGCGCTCATCGGCATCGTGGCCAACCGGCGGATGCTGGAGGTTGCCCCGACAAGCTCACCCGATTCATATCCGCCCAGTTCAGCCCTGTAATCGGCGCCCTTTCCGGGGCGCGGGTAACGGGCGGTGACGGTAGCTGGCGCGGCCCTTATGCGACACTGTGTCGAGACCACGAGTGGAGGTATGCATATGTCGGGCTGGACGAGGGCCGGTACTAAGAAGGGCCTCTTCGCCGCTCTGAACGCCGCCGGCTTGGCGTCCGTCATGGGCTTGGTGCTGGTGCTGAGTGCGGCTCCCGCACTGGCGGATCCGGACCCCGCGCCCGCTGACCCGGGTGCGGTCGCGGCCCCGCCCGGACCGCCGCCGCCACCCGATCCGCTGGCGCCCCCGCCGCCGGCCGACCCGCTGGCGGCCCCGCCGCCGCCCAACCCGCTGGCGCCGCCGCCATGGCTTCCGCCGGGCGCGCAACAACCCACCGCGGCCGCGGCCGATGGGCAGAACAACACGCCGTTCACCGGCACGCCCCCGTTCGGGCCGCCGTCGTTCGTGCCCAAGGGCGGCTCGACCGTGGGTGTGGCCCAGCCGATCATCATCAACTTCCCCGGGACGGTCGAGAACGCCGACGCGGCGATCGGCGCCGTGCACGTCTCGTCGGTTCCGCCGGTGCCGGGCAAGTTCTACTGGATGACCCCGACCCAGTTGCGCTGGCGCCCAATCAATTTCTGGCCCGCGCACACCGCGGTAACCGTCGACGCCGGCGGCACCGTGTCCACCTTCCAGACCGGCGACTCGCTGATCGCCACGGCCGACGACGCGACTCATCAGCTGACCGTCACCCGCAACGGCACCGTGGAGAAGACCATCCCGATGTCGATGGGCATGACGTCGGGCAATCACCAGACCCCCAACGGCACTTATTACGTGCAGGACAAGAAGGCGTCGGTGGTGATGGACTCCTCGACCTACGGCGTGCCGGTCAATTCGACCTATGGCTACAAGGTGACGGTGGAGGACGCGGTCCGCTTCGACAACGTCGGCGACTACGTGCACAGCGCGCCGTGGTCGGTGGACGACCAGGGCAAGCGCGACGTCAGCCATGGGTGCATCAACATCAGCCCCGCCAACGCCAAGTGGTTCTTCGACAACTTCGGTCCGGGTGACCCGATCGTCGTGAAGAACTCCAGCGGTGGCAACTACAAGAAGAACGACGGATCCGCCGACTGGCTGAATTAACCCGCTTCAACGACGCAGAATCGCCCATTTCCTCGCGGAGATGGGCGATTTCGCGTCTGCGCGGCCGCCACGGCGCTTAGCAACCGGGCGATCCGCAGCAAGGGGGCTTTCGCTTGGGCCCGAATTATATATAGCATCATACATAACCGCGATACCTGAGGAGCTGCGATGCGTGGTCCCCGCGAGCGGATGATCGTTTCTGCCGCGCTGCTGATCCGGGAGCGCGGGGCGCGCGCCACCGCGATCTCCGATGTGCTCGAGCACAGCGGCGCACCCCGCGGATCGGCCTACCACTACTTTCCCGGCGGGCGCACCCAGCTGCTGTGCGAGGCCGTCGACTACGCCGGCGAGTACGTCGCCGCGGTCATCACCGGCGCCGAGGACGGCAAGCAACTGCTGGACGCGTTGATCGACCAGTACCGTCGCCAGCTCCTCGACAGCGACTTTCGCGCGGGCTGCCCCATCGTGGCCGTCTCGGTTGAAGCGGGCGAGCAGCACGACGCCGAACGCATGGTGATCGAACGCGCCGCGGCGGTCTTCGACCGATGGACGGACCTGATCGCCGCGCGGTTCATCGCCGACGGCATTGCGCCGGAGCGGGCGCGCGAATTGGCGGTGATGGCCACCACCTCGCTCGAGGGTGCGATCGTGCTCGCGCGGGTGCGACGTGACCTGATGCCCCTCGATGTCGTCCACCGCCAGCTGCGCGACCTGCTGGCGGCGGCGTCTTCTGGTCAGGCGCTCGGAAAGGAAACCCACGATGACCGGTAAATGGCAATCCAGCGCGTGCATCCTGTGTGAATGCAACTGCGGCATCGTCGTCCAGGTCGACGACCGCCGGCTGACCCGCATCCGCGGTGACAAGGCGCACCCGGCCTCGCAAGGCTATACCTGCAACAAGGCGCTGCGGCTGGACCACTATCAGAACAGCGGCGCCCGGCTGACCTCCCCGCTGCGGCGCCGCGCCGACGGCAGCTACGAGGAGATCGATTGGGACACGGCGATCGTCGAGATCGCCGAGGGCTTCAAGCACATTCGCGACAGCTATGGCGGCGACAAGATCTTCTACTACGGTGGCGGCGGGCAGGGCAACCACCTGGGCGGGGCGTACAGCGGCGCCTTCTTGAAGGCGTTGGGCTCGCGCTATCGCTCAAATGCGTTGGCGCAGGAGAAAACCGGTGAGGCCTGGGTCGACGGTCAGTTGTACGGCGGTCACACCCGGGGCGAGTTCGAGCACGCCGAGGTGGCGGTGTTCGTCGGGAAGAACCCGTGGATGTCGCAGAGCTTCCCGCGAGCCAGGGTGGTGCTCAACGAGATCGCCAAAGATCCGGCCCGCTCGATGATCGTCATAGATCCGGTGGTCACCGACACCGCCAAGATGTCCGACTTCCACCTTCGGGTGCGACCCGGCACCGACGCGTGGTGCCTGGCCGCGCTGGCCGCCATTCTCGTCCAGGAAAACCTGTGCAACGAAACATTTCTCGGCGAGCACGTGCGCGGCGCGGATGCCGTGCGCGCCGCGCTGCGCGAGGTCCCGGTGGCCGAGTACGCCCAGCATTGCGGAGTCGACCAGGAACTGCTGCGCGCGGCGGCGCGGCGCATCGGCACGGCCGCCAGCGTCTCGGTGTTCGAAGACCTCGGCGTGCAGCAGGCACCCAACAGCACGCTGTGCTCCTACCTGAACAAGCTGCTGTGGATCCTCACCGGCAACTTCGCGAAAAAGGGTGGCCAGCATCTACATTCGTCCTTCGCCCCGCTGTTCGGCCAGTTCTCCGGGCGCACGCCGGTCACCGGCGCCCCGATCATTTCCGGGCTGGTGCCCAGCAACGTGGTGCCCGAGGAGATCCTGACCGACCACCCGGCCCGTTTCCGGGCCATGATCGTGGAAAGCAGCAATCCCGCGCACTCGCTGGCCAACTCGGCGGCCTGCCGGGAGGCCTTTCAAGCCCTGGAGCTGATGGTGGTCATCGACGTCGCGATGACCGAGACCGCCAGGCTCGCACATTATGTGCTACCCGCCGCGTCCCAGTTCGAGAAGCCGGAAGCCACCTTCTTCAACCTGGAATTCCCGCACAACACCTTCCACTTGCGCCGCCCATTGATGGAGCCCCTGCCGGGAACCCTGGCCGAGCCGGAAATCTGGGCGCGGCTGGTGCGGGCGCTCGGCGTCCTGGACGACGCGGATCTGCGGCCACTGCACGAAGCCGCCCAAAACGGCCGGCAGGCCTACACCGAGGCGTTTCTCGGAGCCATGGCGAATCCGACCGTGGCGCAACTACTTCCGTACGTGCTGTACGAAACGCTCGGGCCGACCCTGCCGGAAGGGTTGCGCGGTGCGGCCGCCCTGTGGGGCCTTGCCCAAAAGACCGCTCTGAGTTATCCGGATGCGGTGCGGCGCGCCGGGCACGCCGACGGCAACGCCCTGTTCGACGCGATCCTGGACACCCCGTCGGGGGTGACGTTCACCGTGCACAACTACGAGGACGACTTCACGCTGATCAGTCACTCCGACCACAAGATCGCGCTGGAAATCCCGTCGATGCTCGACGAATTGAAGACGCTATCGCGGATTCCACCGCAGCTCACCACGGCGGAATTCCCGATCGTGCTGTCGGTGGGGGAGCGGCGCGCCTACACCGCCAACGACATCTTCCGCGACCCGACCTGGCGTAAACGCGACGCCGAGGGCGCGCTGCGGATCAGCGTCGAGGATGCCCAGACCCTCGGGCTGGTCGCGGGAGGCCGGGCGCGGATCAGCACCGCGGCGGGTAGCGCCGAGGCCACCATCGAGATCACCGAGACGATGATGGCCGGGCATGCCGCCCTGCCCAACGGTTTTGGGCTCGATTACGTCGACGACGAGGGACGCACCGTCACCCCCGGCGTCGCGCCGAACGCGCTCACGTCGACCGAGTGGCGCGATCCTTACGCCGGCACGCCGTGGCACAAGCACGTGCCCGCGCGGATCGAGGCGCTGACGCCGGTCAGTTCCAGATCTTGACCCGGCTGTCCGGCTCCAAGAACAGCGCACCGGGGTCCGCGCCGTCGAAGGCGTCGTAGAACGCGTCCATGTTGCGCAGCACGCCGTTGCAGCGGAACTCCGGCGGCGAGTGCGGATCCACCGCCAGGCGCCGGATCGCCTCCGCGTCACGGGATTTGGTGCGCCACACCTGGGCCCAGCCGTAGAATACGCGCTGCACGCCGGTGAGGCCGTCGATCACCGGCGCGGGCCGGCCGTTCAGCGACAACTGGTAGGCCAGCAGCGCGATCGACAAGCCACCCAGGTCGCCGATGTTCTCCCCGACGGTGAATGCGCCGTTGACGTGGTGGTCGCCGGTCAGGCCACGCGGCGTGTAGGTGTCGTACTGCTCGATGAGAGCCTTTGTGCGGGCGCCGAATTCGGTCCGGTCGGCGTCGGTCCACCAGTCGACCAGGTTGCCGTCGCCGTCGTACTTGGCGCCCTGGTCGTCGAAGCCGTGGCCGATCTCGTGCCCGATCACCGCGCCGATGCCGCCGTAGTTGGCCGCGTCGTCGGCCTCGGCGTCGAAGAACGGCGGCTGCAAAATGGCGGCCGGGAAGACGATTTCGTTCATCCCAGGGTTGTAGTAGGCGTTGACCGTCTGCGGCGTCATGAACCACTCGTCTTTGTCCACCGGCCCGCCGAGCTTGCCCAGCTCACGGTCGTGGTTGACCGCGTAGCCGCGCTGGTAGTTGCCGTACAGGTCGTCGCGGTGGATCACCAGCGAGGAGTAGTCCCGCCACTTGGACGGGTAGCCGACCTTGGCGGTGAACTTGTCCAGCTTGGTCAGCGCCCGCTCCCGGGTCTGCGGTGTCATCCAGTCCAGGTCGCTGATGCTCATCCGGTACGCCGCCCGCAGGTTCGCGACCAGCTCGTCGATGCGGGCCTTCGCCCCGGGCGGGAAATGCCGCTGCACATATAGCTTTCCGACGGCGTCGCCCATCAGGTTCTCCACCAGCGACACCGCGCGCTTCCACCGGTCCCGGATCTGCTCGGTGCCGGTCAGCCGCCGGCCGTAGAAGTCGAAGTCCGCGGACACCAGCTCGTCGGTCAGCCAGGCGGCCCGCGCGCGGATCAACCGCCACCGCGCCCAGCTCTTCCACACCTCGAGGTCCTCGCTGCGCCACAGTTCGGCGAAGGTGCGCAGGTAATCGGGTTGGCGCACAATCACTTCCGCGAGGGCATCGGGGTTCGCGCCGAGTGCGCCGGCCCAGCCGGCCCAGTCGAAGCCCACCGACTCGTCCCGCAGCTGGGCAAACGTGCGCAGGTTGTAGGTGAGGTCGGCGTCGCGGCGCTTGACCACATCCCAGTGCGCCTCGGCCAGCCTGGTCTCCAGCGCGACGATGCGGTCGGCGGTCTGGACGTGCCCGGCCGGGTCCCCGCCGAACACCAGGCCGAACATCCGCGCGATGTGCGCGGGATAGGCCTCCAGCACCTCGGCGTGCCGCTCCTCGCGGTAGTAGGACTCGTCGGGCAGCCCGAGGCCGGACTGGGTGAAGTGCACCAGGTAGCGGGCCGAGTTCTTGGCGTCGGTGTCCACGTACACCCCGACGCCGCCGCCCGCGCCGGTGCGCTGCAGCGCGCCGATCGCCCGGGCGAGCGCGTCGGCGTCGGCGGCGTCGTCGATCAGGGTCATCTCGTCCAGCAGCGGCCGCACGCCGCGGCGCTGCACGGTGTCCTCGTCGAGGAAGCTGGCGTACAGGTCGCCGATGCGCTGCGCGTCGTCGTCCGCAGCGGCCGAACCCTGCTGGCTGGCCTCCACGATCAGGTCGCGCACCTGTTCTTCGGCGCGGTCGTACAGCTGGCGGAAGGCGCCGTCGGTGGCCCGGTCCGCCGGTATCTCGTATTCGGTCAGCCAGCGGCCGTTGACGTGACCGAACAGGTCGTCTTGGGGGCGGATGCTGTCGTCGACAAAGCTCAGGTCGATGCCCGAGCGGATGGCCGTATTCGTCACCCCGCCATCCTTCCATCTTTTCCGGGTGCGACGATCGGGCCATGTCCGAGGGCCAGCGAACCGAGCCACCTGCCGAAGAAGATTCCGTTGACGTCGCCCCCGACGACGACTCGACCGACGACGACTCCAACGGTGTCGGCGAAGACGAATCCGAAAGCGCCGAAGTCTTCTCCCATTACGGCATCGCGTCGGCGGTGCTCGGTGTGCTGTCGGTGGCCGCGGTGGTGCTCGGCTTCATCATCTGGTCCGACCACCGCGACCAGGTCGCCGAGCGCGGCTACCTGAGCCGCGCCATGCAGACCGCCGCGGACTGGGCGAACGTGTTGATCAACATGAACAGCGGCAACGTCGACGCCAGCCTGCAGCGGCTGCACGACGGGACGGTCGGCGAGCTCAACACCGACTTCGACGCCGCCGTGCAGCCGTACAAGGCGGTCGTGGAGAAGCTGCAGTCCAAGAGCGCCGGGCGGATCGAGGCGGTGGCGATCGAAACCGTGCACCACGATCTAGACACCCAGCCGGCGGGCACGAGGCCTCCAAGAGAGACGGTCACCACCAAGCTGCCGCCGTTCGCGAGCCGAACCGACTCGGTGATGGTGATCGCCACGTCGGTCAGCGAAAACGTCGGGGCCAAGCCGCAAACCGTGCATTGGAGCCTGCGGCTGGACGTCTCCGACGTGGACGGCAAGCAGATGATCTCCGGACTGGGGTCGATCCGATGAGGAACATCTGGCGGCTGTTCGCCTTCGACATTCTGGCCCCGCTGGCCGCGGTCGCGGCCCTGCTGGCCATCGGGCTGGTGCTCGGCTGGCCGCTGTGGTGGGTGTCGGCGTGCTCGGTGCTGATCCTGCTGATCGTCGAAGGCGTGGCGATCAATTTCTGGCTGCTGCGTCGGGACTCGGTCAGCCTCGGCACCGACGATGACGCCCCGGGGCTGCGGTTGGCCGTCGTGCTGCTGTGTACGGCGGCGCTGGCCGCGGCCGTGGCGACCGGCTACACGCACTGGACGAGGGCGGACAACGACTTCACCAACGACTCGCGCCAGGTCGTCGCGATCGCCACCGGCATGGCGGAGGCGATGGCGTCGTTCAGCCCAACCGCCCCGACCGGCTCCATCGACCGGGCCACGGCGATGATCGTCCCGGAGCATGCGGCCGCGTTCAAAGAGCAGTACAGCAAGTCCAGCGCCGACCTGGCCCAGCACAACGTCACGGCGCAGGCCACCACGGTGTCGGCCGGAGTCGAGGCCCTCGGGCCGTCGGCGGCCAGTGTGGCGGTGATCCTGCGGGTCACCCAGAACACCCCGGGACAGCCGCCCAGTCAGGCGGCGCCGGCGCTGCGGGTGACGCTGACCAAGCGGGGCAGCGACTGGCTGATCACCGATGTGCTGCCGGTCAGGTAGCCCAGATCAGTTGGCTTCGGCGGACCGGGCGGACTTCACCTTGACGAACCGGTCCGACAGCCGCCGGATCCGGATCATCAGCGCGGCCGTCGGGCTGGTGCTGCCGTCGAGGTAGCCGTCCAGCTCCTCGGCCGTGACCCCGATGCGGGACGCGAACTCCTGCGGGGCCAGGCCCGACCGGTCGATCAGGAGCCGCACGTGGCGCGCCACCTCGGCGCGCTCGTTGGCCTCCAGGTGGGTGCGGGCCCGCTCGAGCACCTCCCACAGCGCCTTGGCGATGCCGTACGGCCGGGTGCCTTCGAGGACCTCTTCGACCTGACGGGCGGTCCGCCCGTACGGGTCGCGCTTCAGCGCGCCGGCGATGCGCTTCCAGGTCGCGATGTCACCGCCCTGCAGGGCGGACCGGATGGCCGCGGTCGGCCAGAACTCCACCGGCTGGTCGGGATCCTGAAAGGACCCGGACGGCCCATTGCCGCGTGGACGTTGTTCGGGGCCCGGCCGATGGGGCGGCGGTGCGGGGCGTCGGTCGGGTGCCAACGTCACCTCGCCTCCTCCAGCATCGCTACGGCCACGGCCAGGCAGCGCTGCCTGATTTCCTCCCAGTCCGCGTTGCCGTCGGCTTCCGATCCCTGGTCTCCCGGGTAATCGCACGGGTCGGGATCTGCGAGTCGACGGACCAACTGGGTGGCAATCCACTGCCGCCTGGATGATTTACAACAGTAGTACCTGTCCATTCCGGCCAGCACCACCGCGGCGGTCTCGGGCTCCAACGAATCGACCATGTCTGCAAAATCGGCATAGTCGCGCCGACTGTTACGGCACATGATCAGGTAGCCCTTGAGCCGCAGGGTTTCGGCGCCGGTCGGGACCAGCAGCCGGTCGCCGGTGGGCAGCTGAACGTTCGTGGTCTCCACGGGGCTGCGCCGCTCGTATCTCGGTCCGTCGCCGGCCGTAACGGTGTCCGTGTCCGTCTCCAGCGCGTCGATCGCGACCGACAGGCGGCCCCGCCACAGCGTCACCGGGTGAACGGGCCGGCCCGCCCCGGCGATGGCCTTGGCGATGCCGTTGCGCGAGGTCAGGCCGCCGACCAGCTTCTTGGCCGCCGGGGAGCCGTTGGTGTGGCCGTTGGTGCCGGGCTTCTTGTCGCCGGCGCCAACGCCGACGCTGACCTTCTCCTCGCTGAGGGCGACCTGGTGGGGGATCTGCGCGGGACCCAGGCCGCGGGTCTGCTCCTCGTCCGGGCCCGACGCCTGCGCGGCGTTGCGGCCGCACCCGGTGAAGGCGAGCGGATCGGTGACGCAGACGGCGTCGGGCGCCAGGTGCTTGAGCTTCGCGGATGACTTGAGCACCATCCGCAGGTCGGCGCTGGGCGCCACCAGCGCCGAGATGTCGTCAGGGATGACGACCACGTCGCCTAGGTCGACCTCGGGCAGCGGCCGGTCGAAGTCGACCGACGGCAGCACCCGGGACAGCCATGGCGGCAGCCACCAGTTCCATTGGGCGAACATCGCCATCAGCGCCGGCACCATCACCAGCCGCACCACGGTGGCGTCCACCGCGATCGCGACCGCGCACGCCACGCCGATCTCGGCGACCAGCGGCATGCCGGCGAACGCGAAGCCGACGAACACCGCGATCATGATCAGCGCGGCGCTGGTGATGGTGCGGGCGCTGGTGCTGACGCCGTAGGCCACCGCGTCGCGGGTGTTACCGGAATGCAGGAAGCGCTCCCGGATGCGGGTGAGCAGGAAGATCTCGTAGTCCATCGACAACCCGAAGGTCATCGCGAGCACCAGCGGGGGAACGGTGCTGTCGATCGAGCTGATCTGGGCGAAGCCGAGGTCCTTCAGCCAGCCCCACTGGAACACCATCACCAGGCTGCCGTAGGCGGCGGCGACCGACAGCAACGTCATCAGGACGCCCTTGAGCGCCAAGAAGACCGAGTGGACCGAGACCAGCAGCATCACGAACGCGATTGCCGCGACGATGGCCAGCACCAGCGGCTCGGTCGCCGACACCTGGTCGTCGAAGTCTTTGATCAGCGCGGTGGGGCCGCCGACGTCGACGCGCGCCGTGCCCGCCTCGGGAACCTTGGGCAGCTGCGCGCGCATCCAGCCGACGGTCTCGCGGGCCTTCATGTCCTCGGGGTCCACCGACAGCACCGCGGACAGCAGCGCGCTGCCGTTGTCCTCGGCGAACTGCGGCGGCGACACCGAGACGATGTTGGGTGCCTGCGACATCCGCTGGCGGATCGCGCCGACGGTGTGGCTGTGTTCGGGGGAGGCCGCGCCGCCATCGGGGAAGTTGATCAGCACCCGGATCGGGCCCAGCGCGCCGGGACCGAGGGCCTGGGCCGCGGCGCCCACCCCGGCGCGGATTTCGTGCGACGAGTCGAACTGGCGCAGCAGGCTGTTGCCCAGCACCATCGACGCCGCCGGCGCGGCCATCACGAGCAGCACCAGCGATGCCGCCAGCGCGGACACCCACGGCCGGCGCATCACCCAGCCGATCCAGCGGTTCCAGAACCGGGACTGGGTGCTCTCGGGCCGCCGCGACCAGTGCAGGAAGCCCGACCGCTTGGCCGCCGCCCGCCCGAACGTCGCCAGCGCCGCCGGCGTCAACGTCGTCGAGGTCAGCATGGCCACCGCGACGGCCAGGATGGCGCCGGTGGCCATCGACTTCAGCGCCGGGGTGTTGATCACGTAGATCCCGGTGAGGGAGGCGATCACCGTCATGCCGGACAGCACCACGGCCAGCCCGGAGGTGGCCATCGCGGCGTCGACGGCTTCGCGGGGCTGGCGCCCGGTGCGCAGCTCCTCCCGGAATCGCATCAGGATGAACAGCGAATAGTCGACGGCCAGCGCGATCCCGAACATGGACACCGTCGAGGTCACGAACACCGACATCGTTGTGTAGGCGGACAGCAGATAGACCAGGCCCATGGTGACCACGACCGTGCAGATGCCCAGGGCCAGCGGGATGGCGGCGGCGGCCAGCGACCCGAACACCGCGAGCAGCACGATCAGGATGACCGGCAGGTTCCACTTCTCGGCGGCGGCGATGTCGTGCTTGGTGTTGGCCGCGGCGGCGGCGGACAGCGCGCCCTGCCCGATGACGTAGAGCCGCACGCGGCCGTTCGCGGTCTGGCCGGGCTGGTCGCCCTTGATGCCGACCTTGGTGCGGAGCTGCTTGGCGATGTCGCTGGTGTTACGGGAATCCAGCCGCACCGAGAGCACGTAGGGCCGGTCCGGCTGCGGGGGCCGCTGGGTGGGGTTGGGGATCTCGGCGGTGCCGGGGATGCCGCCCGCGATCTGTCGCAGCTGCGCGACGGCGTCGTTCATGTCCTGGTAGCTGGCGTCGGGCCGAAGCGCGGCGACCAGCGCCAACGACGATCCACCCTGGTCGTGGTAGAGCTCCTCGAGCTGGTCGTGCACCGCCAGCGACTGCGATCCGGCCACGTCGAACCCACCGCCGGTCAGGTTGCCCGACTGCGTCAGCGCCAGGTAGACCGCCGGAACCAATGCCAGCAGCCAGCCCGTGAAGACCAACCAGCGGTACCTACGCAGGCTGCGGCTGAGGCGCATCATTAACTGCTGGATTTTGTCGCTCCCCGGGGTCTCGCTAACGCGTGTTGGCGACGATACCGCAGCGGCCTGTGGATTATGCGGGCTTATCTAGTTCCTGAGCTGCGGCGACGGCGTTGTTGCCAAGACGCTGCGAAGACGTTGTGAACCGGTGACCAAGCGGGATTTCGGTCACATATCCCGGCCCGGCCTTTGTGCGGACTGGCAGGGGTGATATCGGCGGTGGCAGGATGTCGGATGGCCCGCCGGGCCCCCGGGGGATTCGGGGGGAACGCCTTCGTTGCGTGGGGCCGTCTTATCGCAGTCGTTTGCGAGGCGCCGATGCGGCGGTCGTCGCAAACTCTTAAGGAGTTGTCCATGACCAGAGCCACCGCCGGACGGGGTCGCAAAATCTTCGCCGGACTGATCGCCGCGACCGTGCCCGGTGTGGCCGTCGCGGTGCTCGCCGGCGCCCCGGCGACCGGTGCCAACGACCCGTGCGCGGCCAGCGAGGTCGCGCGGACGATCGGCTCAGTCTCCAAGTCGATGGGTGACTACCTGGATTCCCACCCGGAGACCAACCAGACGATGACCTCGATGCTGCAGCAGCAGGCGGGGCCCCAGTCGGTGAACGGGCTGAAGTCCTACTTCGAGGCGAACCCCAAGGTCGCCGGTGACATGACGTCCATTGCCCAGCCGCTGACGAACCTGTCGCTGCAGTGCAAGTTGCCGATCTCGATCCCGCAGGCGATGGGGCTGATGCAGCAGGCGCAGGGCGCGGCCGGTGGGCTGCCCGCGCTGCCCGGAAACGCCCCGGGCGCTTCGCCGCTGGGCGGGACCACCGGTGGCGCCCCGGCCGCCGCGCCGCAGCCGGCGCCGCCCGCGGCCACCAACCCGCTGCCGGGCCCGTCGCGCGGCAACACCGTCGGCTAGGCCCGATGGCGGCGACCCGCTTCGCCCGGCTACTGGTCCTCGGCGTCCGGATTCCGGTCGGGCGGTAACGGCCCCTGCAGTGCGGTCTCGGTCGGGTCGGCCGGGGGGTCGCCCTGCAGCGGCACGACCGGTAGCGGACCCGTGATCGGGTCCTCGTCGGAGTCGGCGATGTTCTCGGTGCGGAACACGAAGAAGAACACCACCCAGCCGATCGCGGAGATCAGCAACCAGCTGATCAGCCGGTAGATCAGCATCGCCGAAATCGCGTTAGGCAGCGACATCCCACTGGACACCAGGCCGGGCACCAGCACCGCCTCCACGATCAACAGGCCGCCGGGCATCAGCGGGATCGTCCCGACCGCGCGGGCGGCCGCGTAGGCCACCGTCAACCCGGCGACCGAGGCGTGATCTCCGGCGGCGTATGCGGCGAAGCCCAGGCAGGCGACGTCGGCGATCCAGTTGAACATCGACCAGCCGAACGCCACCCCCAGGTCGCGCCGGCCCAGGCTCACCGATTCCAGCTGCATCAGCGTCTCGCGCCACTTGTCCAGGCCGGCGTCGGCCGGCCTGCCGCGCACCGAGTTGACCCACGCCAGCACCCGGCTGCCGATGCCGTCGATCAACTCCGGCCGTGACGCGACGGCTTGGGCCAGCAGCAGCAGCGCGACGAAGCCGCCGAGGGTGAACAGCAACGAGAACGGGTTGTTCTTCGCGCCCAGCAGGAAGGCGCCGCCCAGGCCGAGCAAAGCCAATCCCACCGCCTGCAGCACGCCCGACATCACCAGCTGCCACGACGCCACCACGGTCGAGGCGCCCCACAGCCGCTGCTGCCGGAACAGGAAGGTCGCCGACAGCACGGGCCCGCCGGGCAGCGTGGTGCTCAGCGAATTGGCGGCGTAGAACGCGGCCTCGGAGCGCAACTGCTTGACGTTCACGCCGGCCGACTTGAGCAACGTGCGCTGGATCTGAGCAAAGCTGTGCATCGATGCGGCCGCCGCCGCCGCCGATGCGAGCAACCACCACCATTTCGCCTCATACAGGCTCATCCAGGCTTTGGCCAGCTGATCCCAGCCCAGCGAAACCTCGACGGCAAGCACGATGGCAACCGCCGCGAGGATCACCCAGCGCACCCACCAGTACTTCCCGCGCGGGGTTTCGCCGCCGCAAGCGGGAGCTGCCCCCGCGCGCGGGGGTGTGGTTTTGTGGGCGGGTGCGTCGTGCGGCACGTGATTTAGGGTAACGGTGCAGGTGGCGCGGCGATCGCTGCGCATCGCCTACCGTGTCTTGGAAGTTCCGGGGTCGTAACCGGATCGTGCCGACGGCGATGGCGCCAGCCCCCGCGCAGCACTCGGTGAGACGGCTTCAACACACGTTTGAGCGTGGGCCGCGGCGGATAGGCTGGCCAGATGTCAGCAAACGCCGACGACGCGTCGGTCGAACCCCTTGTCCGCAAGACCGCCGCCTGGGCCTGGCGCTTGCTGGTCATCCTGATTGCCGTGGTCGCCCTGTTGTGGGTGGTGAAGAAACTCGAAGTCATCGTCGTGCCGGTGCTGGTGGCGCTGCTGGTGAGCGCGTTGCTGGTGCCGGTGGTCGACTGGCTGGACAAGCGGGGCCTGCCCCGCGGTGGCGCGGTGGCGCTGGTGCTGCTGGGTGGCTTCGCGATCCTGGGCGGCATCCTGGCATTCGTCATCCTGCAGTTCATCGACGGCCTGCCCGGGCTGACCGAACAGGTGACGCAGAGCATCGAGTCGACGCGCCGCTGGCTCATCAACGGGCCGGCGCACCTGCGCAACGAACAGATCAACAGCGCGGGCAACGCCGCCATCGAGGCGCTGCACAACAATCAGGCGAAGCTGACCAGCGGCGCGCTGTCCACCGCGGCCACCGTCACCGAGCTGGTCACCGCGGCGGTGCTGGTGCTGTTCACGCTGATCTTCTTTCTCTACGGCGGGCGCAACATCTGGCAGTACGTCGTGCAGATCATCCCGGCGGACGTCCGCGGCCGGGTGCACGAAGCCGGCAACGCCGGTTACGGGTCGCTGATCGGCTACGTGCGGGCCACCTTCCTGGTGGCCCTCACCGACGCGGCCGGGGTCGGCACCGGTTTGGCGATCATGGGCGTCCCGCTCGCGCTGCCGCTGTCATCGCTGGTGTTCCTGGGCGCGTTCATCCCGCTGGTCGGTGCCCTGATCTCGGGCCTGGTGGCCGTGGTGGTCGCGCTGCTGGCCAAGGGCATCGTGTACGCCCTGATCACGCTGGGCCTGCTGATCGCGGTCAACCAGATCGAGGCCCATCTGCTGCAACCGCTGGTGATGGGCCGCGCGGTCTCCATTCACCCGCTGGGGGTGGTGCTCGCCATCTCCACCGGCGGCGTGCTCGCCGGGATCGTCGGCGCCCTGCTGGCCGTACCTACGGTCGCGTTCCTCAACAACGCGATCCAGGTGCTGTTGGCGCCCGATCCGTCCGCCGAAGCCGAGAAACAGGTCGAGGAGACGGACGACAAGAACGCGATCCTGCAGGCCGAGCCCGACAAACCCGAGGACGAATCCGCCTGAGGCTCAAGCCCTTTCGCGGCGTTGAGCGCCGCCCGGGCGGCTGACTACAGCCGTCCCTCGCGGCGCAGCAGATCCTGGGCGGACAGGCCGCCGCCGGAGCGCCGGCGTTGTCGCGCCGGGTCGCCGTTCTCACCCTGACCGCGCGCGTTCGCCTGCTCGGTGGCCGCTTCGGGTTCGTTGCCTTCCGGGCGGATCTTCGGCAGGGCGGTGGTGGGTTCGGCGGCGTCGCCGTTGTCGTCGGCCCGGTTGCCGGGAACCGGGATGGCCCGCGTCTGATCGCCGGACGGTGGTGCCGCCGGAGCCGGCGCCGGGGGCCGCTGCGGCGCCGGCGGCGCGGAATTGGCGGGGCGCGGTTCGGCCGGCCGGTCACGGCCGGGCGCGCCCTGGGCGGAGAAGCGCGTCGTCTTGGCCTCGGTCGGCTGGCTGGGCCGGGACGGGATGCGCGTGGTGCTCGCGGCCGGTTCCTGCGCGGGCCGCGGGTCCGTGGGGCGTGCGGGCCGCGACGGCTCCGGCGCTCCGGGGTGCGTCGGGTCGTGCGGGGGCCGCGGCGCCGCGGCGACCAGGCTGGCCGCAACCGGCGGCCGCGCGGGCCGGCCGGTGAGCGGGGGGCGCGTGGGGGCGGCGGGGGGGTAGCTATG
>NZ_MBEI01000083.1 GCF_001953985.1 Mycobacterium colombiense | reverse complement strand
GCCGCGGGGCGTGCGAGCACGCTGTCGTCGACCGCGCGCAACAACAGCTCGGCACCGGCCGCCACGTCCGCCGGCGCGCCACCGCCGCCACGCTTGGCGCCGCCGCCCGTCCCGGAGCAGGCGCCCCGGCACGGCGGTGACCCGCAGCAAGAGGGCCCCGATGGCACCGGAGAAGGCACCTCCACGGGCGGCCAGTCGGTGGCCGACCTGCTGGCCCGCCTGCAGGTGCAGCCCTCCGAGGGCGGCGGCGTCGCGGCGGCCGGCGGGGGCGGCGCGGCCGGGGGCGGCGGTCCGGCCTGCGGCTCGTCGACGGGCGAAAAGTTGCGCATCCCGTAGTCGCGGTACTCCGCCGAGTGGCGCGACCGTGCCCGGCGACCGGAGTCGCCGTACGGCGGTGGCGGCACCGGCTCAACGGGCAGGCCATCCCATGCCTCGTCGGCGTCCGAATGCCGGGCACGCCGCCGGCCGCCGGTCGACGCGGGGGGATCGGCGCCGGCCCAATTGCTGCCGGGGGCGCCGGGCGGTGCCCACTGACCCTCCGCGGCGGCCGGCTGCCAACCCTGCCCCGGCCACTGCGGCTGGGGCTGCCGCTGCGATTCCGGCTCCGGCTCGGGCTGCGGTGTGGGCTCCGGCTGGAACTGGGCCGCAGGCGCGGGCGGCGGCTGGAAACGGGGCTCGAAGCTCGACTCCGCCGGTCCCGCATACGGGGATTCCTCGGCGTACGCGGGCTCTTCTGCGTACGCCGGATCCGGGGCCGGTTCGTACTGGTTACGGACTCGTTCCCGGCGGGTCGGCGGCTGCTGCCGCGGCGGGATCAGCGGTTCCTCGGGCACGTCGATGATGGCGTCGTCGGCGCGGCCGGCGTTGTCCTGCGGCACCGACGTCACCCGGTCGCTGGTCACCCAATCGACCGGGCTGTCGCGGGGGTTCTCGCCGTTGCGATCCCACTCGCTGTACGCGCGCTCCGGTTGCGGCTCGGCCTCCGGCGTGCCGCCGAGGGCCGGGCGGTGAGCGAGGTCGGTGTCGAACAGGATTTCCAGGCTGGTCCGCAAGGCGGAAAGTTCGGCGCGCAACTCGGCCAGATCGTCGGCGGCCTGGGCGCGCAGCTCGGAGGCCAGCTCGCGGCGCAACTGTGACTCGACGGTCAGCTCGTATTCACGCCGGGCCGAGATCTCGCGGTCCAGCTGCAGGTCGTAGACGAGCTTGAGGTCGCGGACGCGGGACTGATCGGCGTCGCTTTGGCGCCGATAGAGCACGGAGACGAAGGCACCGGCGACTGCGGCCCACAGCGCCAGGATTACAGCGAGCTTGAGAAGTTCCACCCGATTGGTGAAAACCAATGCGGAACTGGCCCCCATCGCGAGGACCAGCAACGCTGTCAAGAGCACCCACCCCGGCCTGCGGCCGCCGCGCCGCCCCCGGGCGCCGCGGGACAGAACGGTCATGGCCTGAGAGTACCTGCGCGAGGTCAATCCGCGTGTCGCGCGGGTCCGGCGATTCTCGCGCGGGTTATCGGCGGCGTCGCCGGCAGAGTTGATCGCCCGCCGCCAGCCGGCAATCGCGGCGCCGGGCTAGGTTTCCACACCCTCGCCGTGCTCAGTCTGATCCGGCGGTGATTTGCAGCAATGTTGCAGCCACAGCGCGGCAATCAGCAGCGCCAGCGCGCTGACGGCCGCGACCACGGTCCCCGAGGTGTCCTGGGCGGCGGCCCGCAGCCAGGACTTGCGCGGCAGGAAGTACACCAGGATGCCGACCCACCAGCCCAGCATCACCGCACCCACCCAGGCCGAGGCCTTGGCGACGATCAGGCTGCGCGCCACCGCAAGCGGGTGCAGCCAACCCGGGCCGGACCCGATCTCGCCCTCGCTGATCCTGGCCCGCACGTAGCGCGCCCACAGCGCCTCGACGACCGCCACCGCCAGCAGCGACAGGCCGGTCCACACCGTGATCGGCGGAAACCACCGGTAGAGGCCTTTGACCAGCAGATATCCCACAAAGGCGGCGGCGACCACCGCGGCGGTCAGGTCACGCTTGCGGGTGGGTCCCATCAGGCCGTCGGCTCCTGATCGCCCGGCGGCTTCCCGCTCGGCCGAAGCGTCAGGCCGGTCGGGCGCACGCCGTTCCGGTCGGCCGCTTCCAGCTGGGCCAGCAGGCCGGCGGCCGGCTGCGGCCCGTCGGCCAGCGTCAGCTGCGCGTCCGGGTCGACATCCAGCCATGGGATGAGCACGAACGCCCGCAGGTGGGCCAGCGGATGCGGCAGGGTCAAGTTGTTCTCCCGGGAGATCACCTCGGTCGGGCCGTAGCAGGCGATCAGGTCGACGTCGAGGGTGCGCGGGCCCCAGCGCTCGCCGCGCACGCGGCCCGCCGCCTGCTCGAACTCCTGCGCCCGCCGCAGCCAGGCCTGCCCGTCGCAGGCCGGGTCGTCGGCGATCAGCACCGCGTTGAGAAACGGCGCCTGGTCCACCCGGCCCCAAGGGTCGGTCTCGTACACCGGCGACACGGCGAGCACCTTGTCTCCAAGCCCGTCGACGACCGACTGCAACCGCGCCAGCCGGTCACCCAGGTTGGAGCCGATAGACAGCACCACGCGCGTCATAACGACCCGCCCGCCGGCACCACCGAACCGCGGCCGCCGCGGCGCGACCGTCGCACCACCACCGCGACGTCGGCGAACTGCTGCGGGATCGGAGCCTGCGGCTTGTGCACCACCACCTCGACGGCGTGCACGCGTTCGTCGTCCATCACCTGGTCGGCGATCTGGGCTCCGACGGTTTCGATCAGATTGCGCGCGGGGCCGGCCACCACGTCGGCGGCCAATTGGGCCAGCGCGCCGTAGTCGTAGGTGTCGTCGAGTTCGTCGCTGGCGGCGGCGCCGGCGAGGTCGATCCACACCGTGATGTCGACGACGAAGTCCTGACCGTTGGCCCGCTCATGGTCGAAAACCCCGTGTTGTCCGCGAACCTTCAATCCGCGCAACTCGATTCGATCAGCCATTGTCTCCAGCCAGCTCCGTGCGCGACCCGTCGGTCCAGGCCGCGACGACCTTGAGGGCGTCGACCGTGGCCCGCACATCGTGCACACGCACCCCCCAGGCGCCGTGCAATGCGGCCAGCGCGGACACCACCGCGGTGGCCGTCTCACGCCCATCCGGCGGTCGCGGCGAACCGTCGGCCCCGGCTAACAACGTACCGAGGAACCGTTTGCGTGATGCACCCAGGAGCACCGGAATGCCGGTGCCGACCAACTGCGGCAGGGCATGTAGCAGCGCCCAATTGTGTTGTCCCGTCTTGGCGAATCCCAGCCCGGGATCGATCATCAGCTGGCGGGGGTCGACACCGGCGGACACCGCGGCGTCGACGCTGGCCAGCAGCTCGTCGCGCACCTCGGCGACCACGTCGCGGTAGTGCGGCGCCGCGTGCGGCCGCTCGGCCGACACCGAACGCCAATGCATCAGCACCCAGGGCACTTTCGCGTCGGCCAACAGCGGCGCCATCGCTGGATCGGCGCGGCCGCCGGACACGTCGTTGACGATCCGCGCTCCGGCACCCAGCGCCGCCCGCGCGACGTCGGCGTGCATGGTGTCGATGCTGATGGTGACGCCCTGTGCCGCAAGTTCTTTGACGACGGGGACGACCCGGGATGTCTCGACGCGAGGATCGATCCGCGTGGCGCCGGGCCGGGTCGACTCTCCCCCGACGTCGACGATGTCGGCCCCGTCGGCGACCAGGGCCAAACCCTGGGCCACGGCCTTGTCGGGGTCGAGATAGCGGCCACCGTCGGAGAACGAATCGTCAGTGACGTTCAGAACTCCCATTACCTGCACAGGCGCCAGACTCACTTACGCAGGATCAGGTCGAGCGCTTCGGCTCGAGAAGCTGCGTTCGTCTTGAACAGGCCGCGCACCGCGGAGGTGGTGGTAACCGCTCCGGGCTTGCGGACACCGCGCATCGCCATGCACAGGTGCTCGGCCTCGACCACGACGATCACGCCGCGCGGATTGAGCTTTTTCACCAGTGCGTCGGCGATCTGGCTGGTGAGCCGCTCCTGCACCTGGGGCCGCTTGGAATAGAGGTCGACCAGCCGCGCGATCTTCGACAGGCCGGTGACCCGGCCGTCGTTGCCCGGGATGTAGCCGACGTGGGCCACGCCGTGGAACGCCACCAGGTGGTGCTCACACGTGGAGTACAGCGGGATTTCCTTGACCAGCACCAGCTCGTCGTGGTCCTCGTCGAACATGGTGTTCAGCACGCTGTCGGGATCGGTGTAGAGCCCGGCGAACATCTCCCGGTAGGCGCGGGCGACGCGCGCGGGAGTTTCCCGCAGGCCGTTCCTGTCGGGGTCTTCGCCGATCGCGTGCAGCAACTCGCGGACCGCGGCCTCGGCGCGCTCCTGATCGAACACCCGCGTCCTAGGCATCGCGGTATCCGGCAGCGCCATCGAATCCTCCGTTTGCTCAGCCGTGAGCCGGCGGGTTGGACCGGCTTACGTCGTCATCCTGCCGGTCGGGCGAGCCGCCTTCCGGGGCGGGTTGGCCGGGCGGTGGATACGGCGGATACGGCGGGTAGGCGGGACGCGCCTGGCCGGGGTGACCCGCGCCGCCCTGCTGACCGGGATAACTTTGCTGACCGCCCGGGTGGCCCTGCTGCCCAGGGTAGCCCTGCGGGCCCGGGTAGCCGCGGGCCGGCTGCTGCCAGTAGGGCTGCTGGCCGGGCTGCGCGGGCGGCTGCCAGTAGGTCGGCTGCTGTTGCTGCGGTGGCCATCCGGGCGCGCGCCAGCCGGCCGGGGCGCCGTAGTCGGGTTGGGTGGGTCCCTCCCCCTGACGATTGCCGCTGCCTTGGGCGCCGTGAGAACCGTTGCTGCCGTTGGCGTTTCGGTCGGCCTCCACCCGGGCGGCGGCGGCCGCTTCGCTGGCCCGCGCGATGGCCGCCTTGAAGGCCGGCTCGGGGGTCGGCGGCGGCCAGGGCTCGCCGCGCTCGATGGCCAGCTCGCCCGGCGTCTTGATGGGCGGTTTGTCCGACGGGATGCGGCCGCCGAAATCGTCGAACATCGTTAGCCTGGGCCGTTTTTCGACTCCGGAGAAGATGGCCTCCAGCTCGGCCCGGTGCAGGGTTTCCTTTTCCAGCAGCTGGCCCGCCAAAGTGTCGAGTATGTCCCGGTATTCGGTGAGGATCTCCCACGCCTCGGTGTGAGCGGCCTCGATCAACTTGCGGATCTCGTCGTCGATGTCGCGGGCGACCTCGTGCGAGTAGTCCGCCTGCGTGCCCATGGTGCGGCCCAGGAACGGGTCGCCGTGCTCCGAACCGTATTTGACCGCACCGAGTTTGGAGCTCATGCCGAATTCGGTCACCATCGCGCGGGCGATCTTGGTGGCCTGCTCGATGTCGGACACCGCGCCGGTCGTCGGCTCGCGGAAGACCAGTTCCTCGGCGGCGCGTCCGCCCATCGCGAACACCAACTGCGCGATCATCTCCGAGCGGGTCCGCAGGCCTTTGTCCTCCTCCGGCACCGCCACCGCGTGGCCACCGGTGCGCCCACGCGCCAGGATCGTCACCTTGTAGATGGGCTCGATGTCGGGCATCGCCCAGGCCGCCAGGGTGTGTCCGCCCTCGTGATAGGCGGTGATCTTCTTTTCCTGCTCGCTGATGATCCGGCCCTTGCGGCGCGGCCCGCCGATCACCCGGTCCACCGCTTCCTCCAGCGCGGCGCTGGTGATGACGGTGCCGTTCTCCCGAGCGGTCAGCAGCGCGGCCTCGTTGATGACGTTGGCCAGGTCGGCGCCGGTCATGCCGACGGTCCGCTTGGCCAGCCCGGCGAGGTCCGCGTCCGGGCCGATCGGCTTGCCCTTGGAGTGCACCTCCAGCACCGCCTTGCGACCCGCCAGGTCCGGGTTGGACACCGGGATCTGCCGATCGAAGCGGCCGGGGCGCAGCAGCGCCGGGTCCAGGATGTCCGGCCGGTTGGTGGCGGCGATCAGGATGACGCCGGCGCGCGGGTCGAATCCGTCCATCTCGACCAGCAACTGGTTCAGCGTCTGCTCGCGCTCGTCGTGCCCGCCGCCCAGGCCCGCGCCGCGCTGGCGGCCCACCGCGTCGATCTCGTCGACGAAGATGATGCAGGGGTTGTTCTGCTTGGCCTGGTCGAACAGGTCGCGGACGCGGGACGCACCCACGCCGACGAACATCTCGACGAAGTCCGAACCCGAGATCGTGAAGAACGGGACACCGGCCTCCCCGGCGACCGCGCGGGCCAGCAACGTCTTACCGGTTCCCGGCGGGCCGTAGAGCAGCACGCCCTTCGGGATCTTGGCGCCCAGCGCCTGATAGCGGCCGGGGTTCTGCAGGAAGTCCTTGATCTCGTAGAGCTCCTCGACCGCCTCGTCGACGCCGGCGACGTCGGCGAATGTGGTCTTGGGCATGTCCTTGGAGAGCTGTTTGGCGCGCGACTTGCCGAAGCCGAAGCCCATCCGGGCGCCGCCCTGCATTCGGGAGAACATCACGAACAGCCCCACCAGCAGCAGTAGCGGCAGGACGTAGACCAGCAGCTCGCCCAGGATGCTGCCCTGGTTGACGACCGTGCTGACCTTCGCGTTCTTGGCGCTCAGCGCGTTGAACAGGTCGACGGCGTAGCCGCTGGGGAACTTGGTGATGACCTTGTCGGAATTGTCGGTGTCACCATTGCCCTTCTTCAGGGTCAATCGCAGTTGCTGTTCCCGGTCGTCGATTTGCGCGCTTTTGACGTTGTCGCCGTTGATCTGGGACATCGCCACGGATGTGTCGACGGGCTTATAGCCGCGGGTGTCGTCGCTGAAGTAGAAGAACGACCAACCGAGCAGCACCACGACAGCAATTGCCGTGATGGTGCGAATCACGTTTTTCCGGTTCATCAATCATCGGCCTTAGCGGCCAGGTCCTTCCCCGATATACACGCAGCTGAAAAAGTCCAGGCTACCGCTAGCGGCGATCGCCAGCTCCGGCAGAGCGGTCGCCACCGTCTCTTCGGATAACGACCGGGAGTTCCCGGCTAGTCGTAATAGCGGGCCTCGACCACGTTTCCGTCCGGATCGGAGAAGTAGTACCCCTGCGGCGCCCACCCGCGCGCGCCGAAGCTCCGGTTCAGCCGCGCGCCGGTATCCACGCCTTCGGCCTGCAGCCGTCGGTCCAACGCGTCATATTCGGCCTTCGACAGCGCCAGGCAGACGTGATTCACCGGATGGCCGGCGCTGCCCTCGATGCGCGTCAAAGTCTCGGTCGACGAAATGCCTTCGGTGGGCATCAGGTCGATGATGGAGTCCCCGCAAATCCGCACGCTAGGAAACGGCGCGTCCCCGGCTTCGAATTCGGCGAAGCGGACCGGTTCCAGCCCGACGACGCGGGTGTAGAAGTCCATCGACGCCCGCGGGTTTCTCGTCCAGAGCACCACATGGTCCAAGCGCATCGAATCGAGTATTCCCGCCGTGCGCCTTTTTGATCGCCAACCCGGCGCGGGCGAGTGAGACGTATTCGGGCCTTCTCAGCCAGCAACCGTTGTGCTTTGGTGAGACGGTGCCAACCGAACGGTTAGTAGAGACCAATGGTGCGCGGCTACGGGTGATCGAGGCGGGCGACCGCGACGCACCGGTGGTGCTCCTGGCGCACGGCTTTCCCGAACTCGCCTACTCCTGGCGTCACCAGATACCTGTCCTCGCCGACGCCGGGTACCACGTGCTGGCGCCCGATCAGCGCGGCTACGGCGGTTCGGATCGTCCGGACGCCGTCGACGCCTACGACATCCATCAGCTGACCGCAGACCTGGTCGGGCTGCTCGACGACGTCGGCGCGCAGCGCGCCGTGTGGGTGGGGCACGACTGGGGCGCCGCCGTGGTGTGGAACGCCCCGCTGCTGCACCCGGACCGGGTCGCGGCCGTCGCGGCGCTGAGCGTGCCGGTGACGCCGCGGCCGCACGTGGCGCCGACGAAGGCCTGGCGCAAGATGTTCGGCGAGAACTTCTTCTACATCCTGTACTTTCAGGAGCCCGGCGTCGCCGACGCCGAATTGAACGCCGATCCCGCCCGGGTGATGCGACGCATGATGGGCAGCCTGCGAGCCGACGGCAAGGATGCGCTGGTGCGGATGGCCACCCCCGGTCCGGAAGGCTTCATCGAGCGGCTACCCGAACCCGACGGGCTGCCGGACTGGATAAGCCAGGACGAGCTCGACCATTACATCGCCGAGTTCACCCGCACCGGCTTCACCGGCGGCCTGAACTGGTATCGCAATTTCGACCGCAACTGGGAGACCACTCCCGAGCTCGACGGCGTGAAGATCTCGGTCCCGTGTTTGTTCATCGGCGGCACGGCTGATCCCGTCCTGTCCTTCACCCGCACCGACCGCGCCGCCGACGCGATCTCCGGGCCTTACCGACAGGTGATGATCGACGGCGCCGGGCATTGGCTGCAGCAGGAGCGCCCCGACGAGGTGAACGCGGCCTTACTGGAATTCCTCAACGGATTGGAGCTGCAATGAGCGCACCCCTGCGTTTCGGTGTCTTTATCACCCCGTTTCATCCCACCGGCCAATCCCCAACGGTGGCACTGGAATACGACATGGAGCGGGTCGTCGCCCTGGATCGGCTCGGATTCGACGAGGCGTGGTTCGGCGAACACCACTCCGGCGGCTACGAACTGATCGCCTGCCCGGAAGTCTTCATCGCGGCGGCGGCGGAGCGGACCAAGCACATCCGGCTGGGCACCGGCGTGGTATCGCTGCCCTACCACCATCCGCTCATGGTGGCCGACCGGTGGGTGCTGCTCGATCACCTGACCCGCGGCCGGGTGATGTTCGGTACCGGGCCCGGCGCGCTGCCGTCGGACGCCTACATGATGGGCATCGACCCCATCGAGCAGCGCCGGATGATGCAGGAATCCCTCGAGGCGATCCTGGCGCTGTTCCGCGCCGCACCCACCGAGCGCATCGACCGGCACTCCGACTGGTTCACCCTGCGTGACGCCCAGTTGCACATCCGGCCCTACACCTGGCCTTACCCCGAAATATCCACGGCGGCAATGATTTCGCCGTCGGGGCCACGGCTGGCCGGCGCGCTCGGCACCTCGCTGCTGTCGTTGTCGATGTCGGTGCCCGGCGGCTACGCGGCACTGGAAACCACCTGGGACGTGGTCCGTGAACAGGCCGCGAAGGCGGGGCGGGACGAGCCGGACCGGGGCGACTGGCGCGTGTTGAGCATCATGCATATCGCGGACAGCCGCGAGCAGGCCATCGACGACTGCACCTACGGGCTGCAGGATTTCGCGAATTACTTTGGCGCCGCCGGATTTGTGCCGCTGGCCAACAGCGTGGAAGACACGCAGACACCGCACGAGTTCGTCGCCGACTATGCGGCCAAAGGAAATTGCTGCATCGGCACGCCCGAGGACGCCATCGCCCACATCGAGGACCTGCTCGACCGCTCCGGCGGCTTCGGCACCCTGCTGATGCTCGGCCACGACTGGGCCTCGCCGCAGGCGACCTACCACAGCTATGACCTGATGGCGCGCAAGGTGATTCCCCACTTCAAACGGCAGCTCGAAGCGTCCCGCTCGTCGCACGACTGGGCCAAGGGCAAGCGCGACCAGCTGATCGGCCGGGCCGGCGAGGCTGTCGTCAAGGCCATCACCGAGCACGTCGACGAGCAGAAAGACGTGGTGCACTGATGCGCGCGGCGGTGCTGCGGGACGGCCGCATGGTCTATCGGGACGACGTGCCCGACCCGATACCCGAAACCGGCCAGGTGCTGGTGGGCGTGCGTGCGTGCGGAATCTGCGGCTCCGACCTGCATTTCGCCGCCCACGGCGCGCAGGTGCTGGAGATGAGCGATCGGGTGGCCGGCGGGTCGGGCGCCATGCACGTCGACCTGGACCACGACATCTTCATGGGTCACGAGTTCAGCGCCGAGATACTCGAAGCCGGCCCCGACACCGATACCCATCCGCCTGGCACCCTGGTCACCTCGTTGCCGGTGCTGTTGTCCGCCAAGGGCGTCGAGCCGATCGTCTACAGCAACAGCACGATCGGCGGCTACGCCGAACGCATGCTGCTGTCGGCGCCGCTGCTGCTACCCGTCCCCAACGGGCTGGACTTCAAACACGCCTCCCTCACCGAGCCGATGGCGGTGGGCCTGCACGCGGTCAACAAGTCGAATATCGCGCCCGGCGAGACGGCCCTCGTGCTCGGCTGCGGCCCGATCGGGATCGCGATCATCGCCGCCCTGCAGGCGAAGGGCGTGGAACCCGTTGTGGCGGCTGACTTTTCGCCCAAGCGCCGTGAGCTGGCCACCGCGATGGGGGCCCACCAGACGCTGGATCCGGCGCAGGGTTCGCCCTTCGATGCAATCAAGCCCGCGGTGGTGTTCGAGGCGGTCGGCGTGCCCGGCATCATCGACGACGTGCTCCTTCGTGCGCGGCCCGGCACCCGCCTGGTGGTCGCCGGCGTGTGCATGCAACCCGACACCGTGCACCCGTTCTTCGCGATCGCCAAGGAGATCAACGTGCAATTCGTCCTCGCCTACACGCCGGAGGAGTTCGGCGATTCGCTACGCGCCCTGGCCGAGGGCGACATCGACGCCAGCCCGCTGATCACCGGCGAGGTCGGCCTCGATGGGGTCGGCACGGCGTTCGACGACCTCGCCGACCCCGAGCGGCACTGCAAGATCGTCGTCACGCCCTGAAGGTTGCCGGTCGGCCTGCCTGTAATCGAGCCTATGTTCGAACTACGGGACGATCCCGCCTCCCTACCCAGCGGCAGGTGGATCGACCACGGCGGAGACCCTTAAATGCCTTTGCCGTCAACATAGGCGGCTCAACCGCTACAGCAACTCTTGGTGCGCAACTATTGTCATGATTCGTGACCAACTCCAACGACCCAATGGTGGCGGTACGGGCGTATGTAGATGCCTTCAACGACGGCGATGTGAAGGCGATGGCGACAGCATGCGCTGACCCGATGCAGATTCTTGACGGGATGTCACCCCATGTGTGGCAGGGACCGACAGCTTGCGAGGACTGGTGGAGTGACGTGCTCGCCGAGGGAGAGCACTTAGGGGCTTCCGGCTACCACATCAATATGGGCGAGCCACGACATGTCGATGTGACAGGCGACTGCGCCTATGTCGTCGTTCCCGCCACCATGACGTTCGTCCTAGACGGCAGGCAAGTCGCTCAGTCCGGGTCACTCTTCACCGTGGCGCTTCGCAAGGTCGACACCGACTGGCGCTTGTCAGCGTGGACTTGGACAAAAGGCGCTTAGGCAAGACCGCTTCTGTTGGCGCAACCAGGAAGCCCGCCGCAGGACTGCTAAAAGGTCCTTTGCGTTTTCGCACCCATCATCGGCTGACGACGTTCTGGGCTGGCGCACGAATCAAACGCGAATAGCTGCACGCCGTTGGACTTCTTGCCCCAGCTACCGGAATCAGACGAAGTATGTCTCAACGCTAAGGGAAGCGTTATCCGACCTGGCCGAGGCATGGCGAAACGGTCGAGGCAAAAAGGTGGGGGCAAATCCTGGCCGTTTCTGTAGTGCGGGCCGGTCGCGGGCGCATCGACGTTCCGGCGCCAACGCAAGTTGGCGTGCAGCTGGTTTCGCCATACGGTGTTCGCATCAACCTCCCGCCGGGGGTTGCGCGATTACGGTGGGCTTGAAACCGTATCGGGGAGTGACTAACTGGGCGCCGGTGCGTCCAGCCGTCCCGGTGGGCAGCATCGGTACCCCGCCCACCGCATTGGTGGCACGTTCAACCGCACCCGCACCGGTGGCGGCGTTGAGTGCCACGGCGACCGAGGGCGGCGTGGGGGCCGCGCTCGCCCAGGCCGCCGGTACAGATAGCCCACCGACCGACGCCGCCTTGCCGACGGCTCCGCCAATCGCGCCGATCGAGCCCAGGCCCGCGCCCGAAATAGCCGCGGGGGCAACAGATTCTGCGGCTTTGGCGACGCCCTCGGCCGCGGACTTCGCGGCGGGCATGAAGCCCTGCGCAAGGCTCTGGATGTCTTTGAACGAGGTGGTGAACAGCCGCGTTGGAGAAATCAATCGGATGAAGGCGTCGAAAGGTGTGCTGGCATCCAATGTTTGCGATCCGGTCAGGCCCTCCAGGAGATCACCCAGTGGGCCGCCGACCACGATGCCATCGCCTTCGGGGTTCAGGCTGATTCCTCCCAGGGAAAGCATGGGATTGGCAGACGACGCGGGATTGTTCGTCGACCCGGCCAGCGCCGATAGCGTTTGGGGCGCCGCGTCTAGCGCTCTCTCGCTTCCGCTGGTGCCTGCTGCTTGGGCGACCGCAGCAGCCTGACGGGCGGCGCCCGCCGGATCGGTAACGGATTCGGCCGGCTCGAACGGCGGCAGTGTCGACGCCGCGGCCGCCGTACCGGCATATCCGTACATCGCGGCAGCGTCTTGGGCCCACATCTCGCCGTATTGCGCCTCGGCAATGGCAATAGCCGGGGTGTTCTGACCAAGGAAGTTCGTTGCCAGCAACTCCATCAGCAACGCCCGGTTCGCCGCTATCACCGGCGGCGGCACCGTTTCGGCGAACGCCAACTCGTAGGCACTCGCGGCCGCCAGCGCTTGCAGGGCGGCCTGTTCCAGCTGTCCGCCCGTGCCGCGTAACCACGCCACTTGCGGAACCGCCGCGGTCACCATCGCGGACGAGGCCGGCCCCTGCCATGGTCCGTCGGTGAGGCCCGCGATCACCGACCCATAGGCGGATGCCGCCGAATCCAATTCGGTGGCCAAACCGTCCCAAGCGGCCGCGGCAGCCAGCAGGGGCGCCGAACCGGGTCCCGAATACATCAGCGCGGAGTTGATCTCCGGCGGCAACTGCGCGAAGTCCAGCATGGTGCGCCCTTGCCTAACCGACCGCGGCGGTGTTGGCGATCTCCGTGGCGGCGTACGAACCAGCACTGATGCCAAGCATTGTCGCCAACTGCTCACGAACCACCGCAGCCTGCGCACTGATCTCCTGGAAGAGCTGGCCATGCCGGGAGAACCGTTGCGCGGTCAATATCGAGACAGCGTCGGCTGCGGCGGGCACCACCCCGGTCGTGGTGGCTGCCACCGCCGAGCTTCCTTCGCGCACGGACGCACTGATTCTATGCAGCTCGCGGGCAGCAGCGGCCAATATTTCCGGCTGCGCCATCAAGAAAGACATTTCTTCTCAAAACCCTTTCAAATCAATAGCTCTCGGCACTGACGGTCGCACCGAGTCGGACGCCTGGACACGTTAGGCCAGGCACGTCCAGAGATGACAGCCCGCGAGTCGCTAATTCATGACCGGGACGGGAACTGTTCACTTAGCTGATCCGAAATGCTGCGACATTTGGATATCGCATGAAAAGTATTACAAACCAATATGATTGGAGTCATATATGAGCTTATATGAGCTGCCGGGGCTGGTCATTCGGCTTTGCCAGCTGCGGCCGCGATCTCAATCCTGCTGTCGCACATAATTATTCGGGGCAATAGCTGGCCCGGGCAGCCGCCCTGGCCGCGCCAACGACAACGCCGCCGCACACCGAAGCGAAGATCGCTCCCATAGACGGCGGCCCAGCGGCTAGGGTGCCAGGCATGCCGGTCGCAACGAACGCCTGGAAGTTCATCCACCGATCGATCACCGTGGCCGCGGCCGGCCTGACGATTGCAGCGGTCTCGGCCTGCGACAAACACAACCCGCCGCTGCCCGGGGCCAACCCCCGTCAGGTCACGGTCGTGGGCACCGGTCAGGTGCAGGGCGTTCCGGACACCCTGACCGCCGACGTCGGCATCGAATTCACCGCGTCCGACGTCACCACGGCGATGAACCAGACCAACGACCGTCAACAGGCGGTCATCAACGCACTGACCGGCGCCGGCATCGACCGCAAGGACATCAGCACCACCGAGGTCACCCTGTCGCCGGAATACAACAACCCCGAGCCCAGCGGTACCGCCGCCATCACGGCGTACCGCGCCACCAACGCCGTCGCGGTCAAGATTCGCCCGACGGATGCCGCGTCGAAGTTGCTGGCCCTCATCGTCGGCACGGGCGGTGACGCCACCCGGATCAAGTCCGTCCGCTATTCCATCGCCGACGATTCCCAGCTGGTGAAGGACGCCCGGTCGCGGGCCTTCAACGACGCCAAGAACCGGGCCGATCAGTACGCCCAGCTGTCCGGGCTGCGCCTGGGCCGGGTGCTGTCCATCTCGGAAGCCACCGGCAATACCCCGCCGCCCGTCGGGGCGCCGCGGGCCATGCCGTCGATGGTTCCGATGGAGCCCGGCCAGCAGACCGTGAACTTCTCGGTGACCGCGGTGTGGGAGCTGGACTAGCGGCGATCGCAAGCGCCGCGCAGCGGGTCGCCGCCATGACTGAGCCCGACGGTTCGGGCCGGGATCTACTGCTGGTAGACCCTGGGGTCCAGGGTGCCGATGTAGGACAGGTCGCGGTAGCGCTCGTCGTAATCGAGGCCGTAGCCGACGACGAAGTCGTTGGGGATGTCGAAGCCCACATAGGCGATGTCGACGTGGGCGCCCTGCGCGTCGGGCTTGCGCAGCAGCGTGCACACCCGCAGCGAACGCGGGTGCCGCGTCTTGAGGTTGCGCAGCAGCCAGGACAGCGTCAGGCCCGAGTCGACGACGTCCTCGACGATCAGCACGTCGCGTCCCTGGATATCGCGGTCCAGGTCCTTGAGAATCCGCACCACGCCCGAGGACGACGTCGACGACCCGTAGGAGCTGACGGCCATGAATTCGAACTGGGTGGGCAGCGGGATCGCGCGGGCCAGGTCGGTGACAAAGATCACAGCGCCCTTGAGCACGGTGATCAGCAGCAGGTCCTGTCCGGTCTCGATCGCGGCATCGCGGTAGCTCTCGCCGATTTCATGGCCGAGTTCGGCGATTCGCGCCTGAATTTGCGCCGACGTCAGCAGGACAGACTTGATATCCCCGGGGTAGAGCTCCGCGGGTTGGGCGGGGGTGATCGCCGAGGAGATCTGGGCCACGCCCACAGAGTGCCACGACGGCGGGCGAATAACCAACGGCAGCCCCGGTATTGCGGCTAACGGATCGGTTTGCCGACCGGCTCGCGCCACAGCGTCAGCACGCCGTCGCGGCGGCCCGCGAACAATCGCTCGTCGGGCAGCGACGACCCGACCGCCACTCCGCCCTGCCCGTGCCAGCCGGTGACGAGGGCGTCCACCCCACGAATCTGCTTGTCGGTCAGGTTCGTTGCGCCGCCGGCCAACAACCACGCCCGGATCACCCGGCGCCGCACCGGGGCGTCCAGCGTCGCCAACGCCTGAACCCGCAGGCCGGAGTCCGCCTTGGCCTCGGGCAGCGCCCGCGCCGCCAGCCCGTCGATGAGCTCGGAGTCCTCCCGCAACGACGTCGCGGTGCGGGCCAGCGCCTCGGCCACGCCTCCGCCGAGCGCGTCCTCCAGCAGCGGCAGCACCTCGGTGCGCAGCCGGGTTCGGGTGAAGCGGCGGTCGGTGTTGTGCGGATCCTGCCAGGGGGTCAGCCCCAGCTCCGCGCAGGCGGCGTGCGTCACCGCGCGCCGCACCTCCAGCAACGGCCGGCACCACGGCGGGTCGTAGGTGCGCATCCCGGCGATCGAGCGCACCCCGGACCCGCGGCCCAGCCCCAGCAGCACCGTCTCGGCCTGGTCGTCGAGCGTGTGCCCCAACAGGACCGGGCCGGTGTGATAGGCGCTCAACGCGGCGTAGCGGGCCGCGCGCGCCGCCGCTTCGGGACCGCCCTGGTTGCCCACCTGCACCCGGACCACTTGAGCCGCAACGCATCCCAATGCCACGGCCTGCGCCCGTGCGGTCTCGGCGACGGTGGCCGAGTCGGGTTGCAGGCCGTGGTCGACGATCACCGCCGTGGTGGGCCGCAGCTGGGCCGCCACCGCGGTCAGGGCCAGGGAATCGGGACCGCCGGACAGCGCCACGCACCACTGTTCGCCGCTGCCGAGGTGGGCCTTGACGAACGCCTCGACAGCCGCGCGCAGCCGGTCTACAGCACCCGGTCGATCCACCGCTGAGGTTCTTCGATCTCGGTGGGCAGCGGCAGCGTGTCGGGGCCGGTCCAGATGGCGTTGAACCGGGCCATCCCCACCTGACCGACCACGTGGTCGACGAACGCCTTGCCGCGGGTGTACTGGCTGAGCTTGGCGTCGAGCCCCAGCAGTGCGCGCAACAACCGCTGCAGCGGGGGCTGCTTGCGGTGGCGGCGCTCGTCGAACCGGCGGCGGATGGTGGCCACCGACGGCACCGCCATCGGCCCGACGGCATCCATGACGTGGTCGGCGTGGCCCTCCAGCAGGGTGCCCAGCACCAGCAGCTGGTCCAGCGCCTGCCGCTGCGGTTCGGACTGCACGGCGCGCACCAGGCCGAGAATGCCCGACGAGTTGGCGTCGGATTCCGGCGTTCCGGTGCCGCGGTTGCGGGCATATTCGGCGAGCCGGCCGATCACCTGCCCTATGTCCTCGCCGACGTCGCGGGTCAGCAGGCCCAGCGCCTGCGACATGTAGTCGGGCAGCCACGGGTTGGCGGTGAACTGCACGCGATGGGTCACCTCGTGCAGGCACACCCACAGCCGGAAATCGGACGGCTCGATCCGAAGCTGCCGCTCGACGGCGATGACGTTGGGATACACCAGCAGCAGGCAGCCGGTTCTGGCTCCGTTGTTGGCGGCGAACGGGTCGTATTGGCCCAGAATCCCCGACGACACGTAGGCCAGGACGGCGCCGGTCTGCGCGCCGGTGACGCGGCCGGTGAGAAACCCGCGCGGCTTCTCGGCGCCGTTCATCATCACCCGCATCGACTCGGTGGCGGCGGCGATCCAGTCCGGGCGGTCGACGATGCGCGCGGCCGGCACCGCGCCGTCGGTGACCAGGCCGGTGACGTCACGCACCAGCGGTTCGGCTTTGGTGGACGCGGTGGCGAGCTCGTCGATCACCTGACGGCGGGTGTAGTCGCTGGACGGGGGACCCGGACGGGCCAGCCGCCGCCCGACGGTGGCCGCGAACTGCCAGTCGACGGCGGTACCCAGCGTCAGGTCCGGCGACGGCGTCATGAGCACCCGCAGGACCACAACCGGGTGGCCAGGGCGTCCATCACGTTGCGGCCGTTCGGGCCAGCATCGTTGGAGATGAACGCGAAGGTGAGGACCCGGCCGCTGCGGTCGGTGAGCACCCCGGCCAGTGCGTTGATGCCGGTCAGCGAGCCGGTTTTGGCCCGCAGCCAGCCCGCGGGGCCCTGGGCCGTGGAGGCGTCGGTGAAGCGATCGGCCAGCGTCCCGCTGCCGGCGGCGATCGGGAGCAGATCCAGCAGTGCCCGCAGCGGCGGCTGGTCGGGCCCCGCCGCGGCCTGCAGCACGCCGTCCAGCGTCTTGGCCGTCAGCCGATCGTCGACCGAAAGTCCACTGGAATCCAGCAGCGTCACACCCGCGGTGTCGACGTGAGCGGTGGTCAGCCGATTGGTCACCGCGTCGACGGCGCCGGCAAAGCTGCGCGGCCGGTTGATCGCGGCCGCCACCTCGCGGGCGATGCTTTCGGCCAGCACGTTGTCGGAGTGGTCCATCATCTCCGACAGCCGCTGGACCAGCGGCGCCGACTGCACGACCGCCAGCTGCCGCGCTCCCGACGGCGCCGCGGCGATCGTGACCGCGTTCGGGTCCAGGGCCAGCGCCTTGGCCAGCTCCCGGCCGGCATCCAGGGCCGGGGTCCGGGACCGGCGCGAGTTGACCGTCGAAGGCTGGATGCGGCCGGCGTCGATCATCACCGACTCGATCGGCGCGATGTCGCCGTTGTCGACGTCGGCCAGGTCCCACCCCTGCGCCATCGTCGGCCCGCTGAACGCGGAGATGTCCACCTGCACCGAGGTCGGCGTCACGCCGCTGCGGCGGATCTGTTCGACGAGGTCGCTGAGCCGGGCCGACCCGCGGTACCAGGTTGGCACTCCGGGCGGCGCCGCCGACAGCGCCGGATCGCCCGCGCCCACCAGGACCACGGGTCCCTGGGCGTTTTGGCTGCCGGCCACCACGCGGGTGCTGATCCGGGCCTGGTGGTCCAGCGTGAGCAGGGCAGCGGCCGCGGTGAGCACTTTGTTGGTCGACGCCGGCACCAGCGGCATGTCGTCGCCGACCTGCCACAGCTCTTTTCCGGTGATGGCGTCGGTGACCCGTCCGCCTAACCGGCCCAGGTTGGGGTCGCCCGCCACCGGCGCCAGCATCGCGGCGACGCCGGGTCGGCTGGGTAGCTCGGCGGTGTCGCTCACCGGGACCATGCCGGGCTTCACCGTCGGGGCGTGCGGGGGCGGGATCGGGGCATGCGCGCTGTTGGCGCCGTGTCCGGCCGTGGTGAAGAACGTTGCCGCGACCACTACGGCGGCGACAAACACCAGCACGCCCAACCCGATGAACACTGGGGTGGATTTTTGCCAGCGAGTACGGGCCATCACTCTCCTGACTGTCTGAACCCATTCTGCCGAATCGGCGGAGATGCGCTCGACTAGGGTGTAGCAGAGCAAAATTGGCCTGCCCGAAAGACAAGGAGCCGACGCGGTGGAATTCGACGTGACCATCGAGATCCAAAAGGGCCAGCGGAACAAGTACGAGGTCGACCACGAGACTGGACGGCTACGTCTGGACCGCTACCTGTACACCGCGATGGCCTATCCGACCGACTACGGCTTCATCGAGGACACCCTCGGGGAGGACGGCGACCCGCTGGACGCGATGGTGCTGTTGCCGCAGTCGGTGTTTCCCGGCGTCATCGTGGAGGCCCGTCCCGTGGGCATGTTCCGGATGACGGACGAAAAGGGCGGCGACGACAAGGTGCTGTGCGTGCCGGCCGGCGACCACCGCTGGGACCACATCCAGGACATCGGCGACGTTCCGGAGTTCGAGCTGGACGTGATCAAGCACTTCTTCGTGCACTACAAGGACCTGGAACCGGGCAAGTTCGTCAAGGCCGCGGACTGGGTCGGCCGCGAAGAGGCCGAGGCGGAGATCCTGCGCTCGATCGAGCGGTTCAAGACCGAAGGGCACTGAACCACGCCGGCGCGTTGATGCTTTCGGCGTAATCGCGCCCGCGCCGCTGCGGGATTCTCGGTGGCATCCTGGCGATGTGACCCCGGTGCTGCACTTCGCCGCGAACTTCTGGTGGCTGGTTTTCCCACTGGGCGGTGTGATCGGCGGCGGGCTGCGGGCCATCGCCGCGGCCAACGAGCGCCGGGCCGAGCGCCGGATGGAGCGCTACCGGTTGAAGCAGCAGGCCAAGATCGCGGTGGCCGAGGCGTCCGGGCGGGGGCGGACCCACGCGGAAGCCGACCGCCGGGAAATCGCCAAGCTCGTTGCCGCGCATGACCGTACCGACGCCCGGTGGTTCGACTATGAGATCGACATCGCGAAGCTGTTGGACTTCCCGCTGATGACCAACATGCGCGACCCGCTCACCATCGCGTTCCACAAGGCGAAGCGGCGCGCCGACCTGCTGCGACCCGAACCACCTGACGCCCTGGTGGGCGACCGGGATGCGCTGCTGGACTACCGCGATGCCGTCCACGAATACCTCAGCGCGTTCGAGATCGCCGAAGCCGAGGCGATCCGGCGGCGGCGCAGCGACTTCTCGGCCGACGACCAACAGCGGCTGGCGCGCGCCCAGAACCTGCTGCACCTGGCGAACGACGACGCGGCGACGCGCGAGGAACGCCAGAACGCCTACGCGCGGGCGACCAAGGAGCTCGACGGTCTGATCGCGCTTCCCGCCCCCGCCCGGGCCGCCATCGAACAGCGCATCGCCGGGCAGATCGAGGCCAGCGGCGATCGCAAGCGCGGCGGAGCCGGGTGAAGCGGGTCACCGCCATCGGGCCTAGACCGCGTTGGTCCGGGCGCGGGCGACGCGGCGATTGCGCAGGATGCTCCAGCCCAACGCCGCCGCGATGAACACCACGCCGACCGAGGCGGTGACGGGCTCGGGGACCTCGAACTTGGGCTCGATGGAGGCCAGCATGATCACCGCCAGCGCCCCGATCGCCCAGTGCGCGCCGTGCTCCAGGTACACGTACCGGCCCAGGGCCTGCTGGCGGACCAGGTAGATGGTGATCGACCGGACGAACATCGAGCCGACCAGTCCCAGCCCCAGCGCGATGACGATCGGGTCCGAGGTGATGGCGAACGCGCCCGTGACGCCGTCGAACGAGAAGGCGGCGTCGAGCACCTCGAGGTAGGCGAACAAGGTCAGACCGGCCCAGCGCGTCGCCGCGCCTGCCGAGCCGGTATCGGTGTCGGTGTCGGTATCGGCCGGCCGGAATGCCCGGCTCAAGCCGTTGACCACCAGATAGGTCACCATGCCCAGCAGCCCGGCGGTCAGCACCGTGGCCGCCTCGTCGCCCGAGTGCGTCAACCGGGTGCCCACCAGCACCAGCGCCAGGCCGGTGACCACCAGCGACACCTGCCCCAACCGGCCGATGCGCGCGAAGGGGATCTCAATCCACTTGAGCCACATGATATCTCGGTCATAGAAGATGAAATCCAGGAACAGCATCAACAGGAAGATGCCGCCGAACGCGGCGATCTGAGGATGCGCGGCGATGACCAGCTTTTCGTAGCTGGGCGAGCCGTCCGGGAACTCCAGCGCGCCGTGCGGCGGCGGATGCAGCGCCAGCTCCATCGCGCGCACCGGTTCAAGCCCCGCCGTCGCCCACACGATGAGCAGCGGGAAGAGCAGTCGCATGCCGAACACGGCGATGAGGATCCCGATCGTCAGGAACATTTGCTGCCAGAAGCGGCTCATCCGCTTCAGGATCGAGGCGTTGATGATGGCGTTGTCGAACGACAACGACACCTCGAGGACGGCCAGCACCAGCAGCAGATAAAGACCTTTGAAGCCGCCATAGGCATATCCGAGGCCGAGGGCCGCCGCGGTGACCACCAGCGAGATCCCGAAGGTACGCAAAGCGGACATGGATCCTTTCCGACAGCCGACCACATTAGTGAACCGGATCGCCGCGATGGGCGATCGCCGCGGTCCGCATAGAATTTTCAAATTGTGGCGAAACATCGGGGCAGTCGGCCGAAAGCACCGCCGCCCCGATGACCGAGATCAGCGCCTCGCAGGGGCCGGTGGCTCGCGGCAGCATGGCCCGGGTCGGCACCGCCACCGCCGTGACGGCGCTGTGCGGTTACGCGGTGATCTATCTGGCCGCTCGTGACCTGGCGCCGAGCGGGTTTTCGATATTCGGCGTGTTCTGGGGGGCGTTCGGACTGGTCACCGGCGCCGCCAACGGCCTGCTGCAGGAAACCACCCGCGAAGTCCGCACGACGCCTTATATCAGCGACCTGGCCGCCCTGCCGGCGACCGGCGAACCCCGCACCCATCCGATGCGCGTCGCCATGATGGTCGGGATCGCCGCGGCCGTCGTGATCGCCGGCAGCTCGCCGCTGTGGAGCGGGCGGGTGTTCGTCGAGTCGCGGCTGCTGTCGGTGGCGCTGCTGTCCGTCGGGCTGGCCGGGTTCTGCGTGCACGCCACCCTGCTGGGCATGCTGGCCGGCACCAACCAGTGGACCCGCTACGGCGCGCTGATGGTGACCGACGCCGTCATCCGGGTGCTGGTGGCCGCGGCCACCGTGGCGCTGGGCTGGCGATTGGTCGGCTTCCTGTGGGCGACGGTGGCGGGCGCGGTCGCCTGGCTGCTCCTGCTGGTGGCCTCGCCGGCCACCAGGGCCACCGCCCGCCTGCTGACCCCGGGCGGCACCGCGACGTTCCTACGGGGCGCGGCGCATTCGATCACCGCGGCCGGCGCCAGCGCCATCCTGGTGATGGGATTTCCGGTGCTGCTGAAGCTGACCAGCGCCGAGCTCGGCGCGCAGGGCGGTGTGATCATCCTGGCCGTCACGCTGACCCGGGCGCCGCTGCTGGTGCCGCTGACGGCCATGCAGGGCAACCTGATTGCCCATTTCGTCGACGAGCGCAGCGACCGGATCCGCGCGCTGCTCGCCCCGGCGGGGATCGTCGGGGCGATCGGCGCGGTCGGGGTGGTGGCCGCGGGCGTGGTGGGCCCGTGGCTGCTGCGGGTCGCGTTCGGGCCGCAGTACCACGCGAGCAGCGCGCTGCTGGCGTGGCTGACCGCGGCCGCGGTGGCGATCGCCATGCTGACGCTGACCGGGGCGGCGGCGGTGGCCGCCGCGCTGCACCGCGCCTACTCGCTGGGCTGGGTGATCGCCACGGTCGCGTCGGGATTGCTGCTGTTGCTGCCGCTGTCCCTGCAGACGCGGACCGTGGTCGGCCTGCTGTGCGGCCCGCTGGTGGGGATCGGCGTCCATCTGCTGGCGCTGTCGCGCGCCGCGCGCTCTACCGGCTGATATGACCTGCACCAGCGTGTACCTTGTGGGCTTAGATGGGTACTGAAACGCATGCCGTCTGGGTCGTCATTCCCGCCTTCAACGAAGCAGCTGTCATCGGCGAGGTGGTCGCCGATGTGCGCTCGGTGTTCGACCATGTCGTCTGCGTGGACGACGGCAGCGCCGACGACACCGGTGAGATCGCGCTGCGGGCCGGGGCCCACCTGGTGCGGCATCCCATCAACCTCGGGCAAGGCGCCGCCATCCAGACCGGCGTCGAGTACGCCCGTAAGCAGCCGGGTGCCCAGATCTTCGCCACCTTCGATGCCGACGGCCAGCACCGCGTCAAGGACCTGGCGACCATGGTCGACCGGTTGCGGGCCGGCGATGTCGACGTCGTCATCGGCACCCGGTTCGGCACGCAACAAAGCGCCCGGCCACCGTTCGTCAAGCGGATCGTGCTGCAGACCGCCGCGCGGTTGAGCCGGCGCGGCCGCCGACTTGGCCTGACCGACACCAACAATGGGCTGCGGGTGTTCAACAAGAAGGTCGCCGACGGCCTGGACATCACCATGAGCGGCATGAGCCACGCCAACGAATTCATCATGCTGATCGACGAAAACCATTGGCGCGTCGCCGAAGAGCCGATCGAAGTGCTCTACACCGAGTACTCGAGATCGAAGGGGCAACCCCTGCTCAACGGTGTCAACATCATTTTCGACGGGTTCCTGCGAGGGAGGACTCCATGAACTGGATCCAGGTGCTGCTGATCGGGGCGATCGTCGCATTGCTGGTGTATCTGCTGCGGTCGCGCCGCAATTCGCGGTCGAAGGCGTGGGTCAAGGTCGGCTATGTCGTGTTCGTGCTGGCCGGCATCTACGCCGTGCTGCGGCCCGACGACACGACGGTGGTCGCGCACTGGTTCGGGGTGCGGCGCGGCACCGACCTGATGCTCTACGCGCTGATCATGGCGTTCTGCTTCACCACGCTGAGCACCTACATGCGGTTCAAGGACTTGGAGCTGCGCTACGCGCGGCTGGCCCGGGCGGTGGCGATGGACTCCGCGCAGGCGCCCGAAGGGGGCTAGTCGGCCTGCGCCTGCCGGAAGAACTCCACCGTGCGGGCCACCCCGTCGGATAGCTCGACCTTCGGTTTCCAGCCCAAAACCTCTGCGGCCGAACCGATGTCGAGGCAGGACCGCTTGAGATCGCCGAGCCGCGGCGGCGCGAACTCTGGATCGTCGGGTCCCCCGACAGCGGCCGCCACCGCCGAATGCAATTGGCGGTCCGAGGTTTCGATGCCGGTGCCGATGTTGAAGCGCTGCCCGCCGCCGGCGTCACCGGACGCCCTGACGAAGGCGTCCACGACGTCGTCGACGAAGACGTAGTCGCGGGTGTTGCTGCCGTCCCCGAAGACCTTGGTGGGTTTACCCGAGAGCAGCGCCTGGGCGAAGATCGCCACCACGCCGGCCTCGCCGTGCGGATCCTGGCGGGGCCCATAGACATTCGCAGGGGCGATGTGCGAGCAGTCCAGCCCGTAGAGGTGGCGGAAGGTGTTCAGGTAGATCTCGCCCGCCAGCTTCCCAGCGGCATACGGCGACGCGGGGTCGGTCGGCACGGTCTCGGGGGTGGGGTATTGCGGCGGGGTGCCGTAGATGGATCCGCCCGAGGAGGTGTGCACGATCTTGCGGACCTGCGCCCGGCGGGCCGCCTCGGCCAGGCGCACCGTGCCGATGACGTTGACCGAGGCGTCGAACTGCGGGTCGGCCACCGAGTGCCGCACGTCGATCTGGGCCGCCAGGTGAAACACCACCTCCGGGCGCTGCTCGCCGAGGATTGCCTCCAGATCGGCGGTCACGATGTCGGCCTCGACGAAGACGTGAGCCGGATTGTCGGCCAGGTGCTCGAGGTTGGTCGCGCGGCCGGAGGCGAAGTTGTCCAGCCCCACCACCGTGTGACCGTCGGCCAACAGACGGTCGACTAGCGTCGAGCCGATGAATCCGGCCGCCCCGGTAACCAGTGCACGCACCGGCCCACCATACATAGCGACCGCGGCCGCCGCGCTCATCGCGGTGCAGCTCGCGGTGCGGGCGGTGCTGGCCTTCGGTGGCTACTTCTACTGGGACGACCTGATCCTCATCGGCAAGGCCGGCACCCACAACCTGCTCGCGCCGTCGTATCTGTTCGACGACCACGACGGGCACGTCATGCCCGGGGCATTTCTGGTCGCGGGCACCATCATCCGGCTGGCGCCGCTGAACTGGACCTGGCCGGCGGTCAGCCTGCTGGTGCTGCAACTGCTGGCGTCGCTGGCGTTGTTGCGCGCGCTGTACGTCATCCTGGGCTGGCGGCCGGTGCTGCTGATCCCGTTGACGTTCGCGTTGTTCACACCGTTGGCCGTGCCCGGATTCGCGTGGTGGGCGGCGGCGCTGAACTCGCTGCCGATGCTGGCCGCACTGGCCTGGGTGTGCTCCGACGCCATCCTGCTGGTGCGCACCGGCAAACAGCGGTACGCCGTGACCGGGATGCTGGTCTACTTCGGCGGGCTGCTGTTCTTCGAGAAGGCCGCGGTGATCCCGTTCGTCGCGTTCGCGGTGACCGCGCTGCTGTGCCACGTCACCGGCGATCGGAGCGTGGGATCGGCGCTGGCGAGGGTGTGGCGGGCCGGCCTGCGATTGTGGATCGCCGCGCTGACCCTCACCGCGGCCTGGATCGCGCTGTATCTGGCGGTGGTCAACCAGCAGCGGTGGAGTTCGGATCTGTCGATGACCGGGCAGCTGCTGATCCGCTCGGCGACGCACGGCATCGTGCCGGGACTGGCCGGCGGGCCGTGGCACTGGGACCGGTGGGCCCCGGCCTCACCCTGGGCGACGCCCCCGCCGACGGTGATGGCGCTGGGCTGGCTGGTGCTGGCCGCGATCCTGGCGGTGTCGCTGGTGCGCAAGGAGCGCATCTGGCCGGTGTGGCTGATCGCCGTCGGCTACGCCGTCGCCTGCCAGGTGCCGATCTATCTGATGCGGTCGTCCAAGCAGACAGCGCTCGAACTCGCGCAGACGCTGCGCTACCTGCCGGATCTGGTCGTGGTGCTGGCGCTGCTGGCCGCCGTGGCGTTGTGTGCGCCCAACCGGCAGGTCGGGCCGCGCTGGCTGGACGCCTCGCCGAAGCGCATCGCGGTGGTCGCGGTGTTGGCGGTGTTGTTCGCGGCCAGCAGCCTGTACTCGACGGCGACGTTCCTGACCAGCTGGCGCGACAACCCCGCCCAGCCCTATCTGCGCAACGCCCGGGCTTCCCTGGCCGCGGCCCACGCCGCCTCGGATCCGCCGCTGCTGGACCAGGAGGTCGATCCGTTGGTGCTGCAGCGGGTGGCCGCACCGGAGAACCTGGCCAGCCACCTGTTCGCGCTGCTGCGGGACAGGCCCGAATTCGCGCCCGCGACAACGCAATTGCGCATGTTCGACAGGTCGGGCCGGCTGATCAATGCGCGGGTCACCTGGGTGCGGACCATCGTGCCCGGGCCGATGCCGCAGTGCGGCTACTTCGCCCAGCCGGACAGGCCGGCCCGCCTGGTCCTCGACGGCCCGCTGCTGCCCGCCGATTGGACCGTCGAACTGAACTACCTGGCCAACAGCGACGGCTCGATGACGCTGAAGATGACGCAGGGCCCAGAGGTCAAGGTACCGCTGCACCCCGGACTCAACCGGGTCTTCGCCAGGCTGCCGGGTGCCGGGGACGCGATCACCGTGCGCGCCAACACCGCCGCGCTGGCGTTGTGCATCGCGTCGGGCCCGGTGGGCTTCGTGGCGCCGGCCTGAAGCTATGGAGCCGCCTGGGGGAATCGAACCCCCGACCTATTCATTACGAGTGAATCGCTCTACCGACTGAGCTAAGGCGGCATACCCGCACGCCGGGCGGCACGAGTCTACGGCAGGCGGGCTGGCACCACGAAATCAGGATTGCCCGCTCCGCCTCGCCGGGCGATCAGTCCCGCAGTTCCTGGCCGATGGTGGCGACCATGGCGTCGACGGCGAACTTGGGCTTGACGTTGATGGCCAGCGCCTCGCGGCATTCGAGCACCGCTTCGATGCAGCGCAGCAACCGCGCGGGCGGGGCGTGCGCGGCCAGCGCCGCGACCTTCTCGGCCATATCCGGATGGTTGGCCCGCACCGCCCCGGCGTTGGCGGAGGTCATCAGCGCGTCCCGGAAATAAGTCGCCAGGTCGATCAGCGCGCGGTCCAGGGCGTCGCGCGAGGCCCGGGTCTGCCGCGACTTCTGCCGTCGCTCAAGGTCCTTCATCGCCCCGGCCGCGCCGCGCATCGCGCCCGCGGTGCCCTTGCCGGTGCCGCCGGCGCCCAGGGCGGTGCGCAGCTCCTCGGTCTCGGCCTCGGCGCGGTCCGCGGTCAGCACGACGGCCTCGGCCTCGGCCGCGGCCACCAGCTCCTCGGCGGCGGCGTAGGCCCGCGACGGGGTCGCGGCGTCGCGCACCAGCGACAGCGACCGCTCCCGGCGCTCCCTGGCCTCGGGGTCGGTGGCCAGCCGGCGCGCCCGGCCCACGTGGCCGCCGCTGACCGACGCCGCCCAGCTCGCCGTGTCCGGGCTCAGGCCGTCGCTGTCGACCAGCACGTGCGCGATCGCCTCGGTGGACGGCGTCACCAGCGCCACATGCCGGCACCGGGAGCGCAGCGTGATGGCGATGTCCTCGGGATCCACCGACGGCGCGCACAGCAGGAACACCGTCGACGGCGGAGGTTCCTCGACCACCTTCAGCAGGGCATTAGCGGCGCCCTCGGTCAGCCGATCGGCGTCTTCGATCACCACGATCTGCCAGTGCCCGGTGGCGGGGCGCCGCGACGCGATCTGCACGATCGACCGCATCTCGTCGACCCCGATGGACAGGCCTTCGGGAATCACCCGCCGCACGTCGGCGTGGGTGCCGGCCATGGTCGTCGTGCATGCATGGCAGCGCCCGCAGCCCGGGTCCCCGTCGGACGTGCACTGCAGCGCGGCCGCGAAGCACAACGCCGCCACCGAGCGCCCCGAACCCGGCGGACCGGTGATCAGCCACGCATGTGTCATAGTCCCGGCGCCCGCGCCGCTGTGGCTTGAGTCACCGCGAGCGGCTCTGGCGGCGGACAGCAGCACGGCCGTCACCGCATCCTGGCCTACCAGCCGCGTAAACACCCCGGACATCACCGGTAACAGTAGTGGCGCTGCCGACAGATACCGAACGGCCACCGTACTGCGACCATTCCGTTATCAACGGCGTCGGCGAGGGTACCCGAACGACCTGCCGAGATCGTTATTAAGTTTCCGGGAGGTCGGCGGTGACCGATACGGTGGGTTAGTGACAACGGCGGCGGCACTACCGGGGCGGATCAGCGCATTCATCCGCTGGGTGATGCGCACGCCCTGGCCGCTGTTCTCGCTCAGCATGCTGCAGGCCGACATCATCGGCGCCCTGTTCGTGCTCGGCTTCCTCCGCTACGCGCTGCCGCCCGAGGACCGCATCCAGTTGCAGGATCTGCCGGTTCTGAACCTGGCGATCTTCGCCACCGCACTGGTGGTCGTCTTCCTCACCGGCTTGGCCGTGACCCTGCGCCTGCTGATGCCGGTGTTCCGGTGGCAGCGCCGCGACAACATGCTCGCCGAGGCCGACCCGGCGGCCACCGAACTGGCCCGCAGCCGCGCGCTGCGAATGCCGTTCTACCGCACCCTGATCAGCATCGTGGCCTGGGCGATCGGCAGCGTCGTATTCATCATCGCCAGCTGGTCGGTGGCCCGATTCGCCGCGCCCGTGGTCGCCGTGTCCACCGGGCTCGGCGCCGCGGCCACCTCGATCATCGGCTACCTGCAGTCCGAGCGGGTGCTGCGGCCCGTGGCGGTGGCCGCCCTGCGCAGCGGGGTGCCCGAGAACGTCAAGGCGCCCGGCGTCATCCTGCGGCAGATCCTGACCTGGATGCTGTCCACCGCCGTGCCGGTGCTGGCGATCGTGCTGGCGGTGGTGGCCGACAAGACCTCGCTGCTGCACGCCACGCCGGAGAAGCTGTTCACGCCCATCCTGTTGCTGGCGGTGGCGGCGCTCGGCATCGGGCTCGTCAGCACGCTGCTGGTGGCCATGTCGATCGCCGACCCGCTGCGCCAGCTGCGCTGGGCGCTCTCCGAGGTGCAGCGCGGAAACTACAACGCGCACATGCAGATCTACGACGCCAGCGAGCTGGGCCTGCTGCAGGCCGGCTTCAACGACATGGTGCGCGACCTGTCCGAGCGGCAGCGGCTGCGTGACCTGTTCGGCCGCTACGTCGGCGAGGACGTGGCCCGCCGTGCGCTGGAGCGCGGCACCGAGCTGGGCGGCCAGGAGCGCGATGTCGCGGTGCTGTTCGTGGACCTGGTCGGCTCCACCCAGCTGGCCTCGACCCGGCCGCCCGCCGAGGTCGTCCACCTGCTCAACGAATTCTTCCGAGTGGTCGTGGAAACCGTTGGCAAGCATGGTGGTTTCGTCAACAAGTTCCAGGGTGACGCCGCGCTGGCCATCTTCGGCGCGCCGATCGAGCACCCCGACTCACCCGGTGGCGCGCTGGCCGCTGCCCGGGAACTGCACGACGCGCTGCTGCCGGTGATCGGTTCGGCGGAGTTCGGCATCGGGGTGTCATCCGGGCGGGCCATCGCCGGCCACATCGGCGCGCAGGCCCGCTTCGAGTACACGGTGATCGGTGACCCGGTCAACGAGGCGGCCCGGCTGACCGAACTCGCCAAGCTGGAGCCCGGTCACGTGCTCGCGTCGGCCATCGCGGTCAGCGGGGCGCTGGATGCCGAGGCCCTGTGCTGGGACGTCGGCGAGGTGGTCGAGCTGCGCGGCCGTCGGGCGCCCACCCAGCTGGCGCGTCCGGTGAACCTGGCCGGAACGGCCGACTCGGAGCCCACCCGCGTTCGCGCCGAAGAGATGTCCGGCGAGACCATCGGCCCGGGCTACTGATCAACTGCGCTTGGCGGCCTTTTTGGCCGCGGCCTTCTTGGCCGGGGCCTTGCGCGTGGCCTTCTTGGCGGGACGCTTCGCCGGACCACGAGCCCGCCGATCGGCCAGCAGTTCCGCGGCGCGCTCATCGGTGATCGACAGCACGTCGTCGCCCTTGCGCAGGCTGGCGTTCGTCTCGCCGTCGGTGACGTACGGACCGAACCGGCCGTCTTTGATCACCATCGGCTTGCCCGTCGCCGGATCGGCGCCCAGCTCACGCAGCGGCGGCGCGGCGGCGCCCTGCCGGCCACGACGTTTGGGCTCGGCGTAGATCTTCAGCGCTTCCTCGAGGGTGATGTCGAACATCTGCTCCTCGGTTGCCAGCGAGCGAGAATCGGTGCCGCGCTTCAGGTATGGACCATAGCGGCCGTTCTGCGCGGTGATCTCCTCGCCGGTGGCGGGGTCCACGCCGACCACCCGCGGCAGCGAGAGCAGCCGCAGCGCGTCCTCGAGCGTGACGGTCTGCAAGTCCATGGTGCGCAGCAGCGAACCGGTGCGTGGCTTGGGACCGGTGGGCTTCTTGCCCTTCTTCGCCGGCGCGGCGCTGCCCCCCTCGTCGCCCGGGGGCGGCTCCGGCAGCACCTCGGAAACGTATGGCCCGTAACGGCCGTCCTTGGCGACGATCTCGTGACCGGTTTCCGGGTCCACCCCCAGCACGCGGCCCTCCTGCGGCGTCGCGAACAGCTGCTCGGCCACCTCCAGCGTCAGCTCGTCGGGGGTCAGCGAGTCGTTGAGGTTGGCCCGCTGCGGCTTGGGCTCGCCGTCGTCGCCGGTCACCATGCGCTCCAGATACGGCCCGTTCTTGCCCACCCGGACGTAAACCGGCCGGCCCTGCTCGTCGTCAAAGAGCCTGATCGAGTTGACTTCTCGAGCGTCGATGCCTTCCAGGTTGACGCCGACGAGTTTCTTCAGGCCGCCGGAGCGGGCCACCGAGTCGGCCACCCCGTGCTCGCCGCCGAAGTAGAAGTTGTTGAGCCAGTCGGTGCGTCGTTCCTGCCCCGAGGCGATCGCGTCCAGCTCGTCTTCCATCGCGGCGGTGAAGTCGTAGTCGACGAGGCGGCCGAAATGCTGTTCAAGCAAACCGGTTACGGCGAACGCCACCCAGGACGGCACCAGCGCGCTGCCCTTCTTGTGCACGTAGCCGCGGTCCTGGATGGTCTTGATGATCGACGAGTACGTCGACGGGCGGCCGATGCCCAGCTCTTCGAGCGCCTTGACCAGTGACGCCTCGGTGTAGCGCGCCGGCGGGTTGGTGGCGTGGCCGTCGGGGGTGAGCTCGATGGCGTCCAGCCGCTGGCCCTGGGTCAGCTGCGGCAGCCGGCTCTCGGCGTCGTCGGCCTCGCCGCCGGCCAACTCGTCCACCGTCTCCACGTAGGCCTTCAAGAAGCCCGCGAACGTGATGGTGCGACCGCTGGCCGAGAACACCACGTCGCGGCCGGCGGATTGGCCGTTGATCCGCAGGCTCAGCGTGGTGCCGCGGGCGTCGGCCATCTGCGAGGCCACCGTGCGCTGCCAGATCAGCTCGTAGATGCGGAATTCGTCGCCGTCGAGTTCGCGGCGCACCGCGTCCGGGGTCGCGAACGTCTCACCCGCGGGGCGGATGGCCTCGTGGGCCTCCTGGGCGTTCTTGACCTTGCGGGTGTACTGGCGCGGCGACGGGGACACGTATTCGGCGCCGTAGAGCTGGCGGGCCTGGGTGCGCGCGGCGTTGATCGCCGACTCCGACAGCGTGGTGGAGTCGGTACGCATATAGGTGATGTAGCCGTTCTCGTAGAGCCGCTGGGCGATGCTCATCGTGCGCTCGGAGGAGAACCGCAACTTGCGGCCGGCTTCCTGCTGCAGCGTCGAGGTCATGAACGGCGCGTAGGGACGCCGGGTGTAGGGCTTTTCCTCCACCGACGCGACGGTGAGCTGGGCGCCGCGCAGGCCCGCCGCCAGCTGTGTCGCGCTCGCCTCGTCGAGAATGGTGACCTCGTTGGCCTTGCGCAGCTGCCCCAGCGAGTCGAAGTCGCGGCCGGCGGCCACACGCAGGCCGTCGACGCCGGTCAGGCGGGCGGTGAAGGTGGGCGGCGACGCCTGCGGGTCGGACACGCTGGCGTCGAGCTGGGCCACGATGTCCCAGTAGGAAGCGCTGCGAAACGCCATGCGGTCGCGTTCGCGCTGCACGATGATGCGGGTGGCCACCGATTGGACCCGGCCGGCCGACAGCTTCGGCGCGACCTTCTTCCACAGCACGGGGCTGACCTCATAGCCGTACAGGCGGTCCAGGATGCGCCGGGTTTCCTGCGCGTCGACCAGGTCGATGTCCAGGTCGCGGGGGTTCTCGGCTGCCTCGAGGATGGCCGGTTCGGTGATCTCGTGGAACACCATGCGCTTGACCGGGATGTTCGGCTTCAGGGTTTCCAGCAGGTGCCAGGCGATCGCTTCGCCCTCGCGGTCACCATCCGTGGCCAGATAGAGCTCGTCGGCTTCCTTGAGCAGGCCCTTGAGCTCGGTGACCGTGCTCTTCTTCTCGGGGCTGATGATGTACAGCGGTTCGAAGTCCGCGTCGACATTGACCCCGAGGCGGGCCCACGGCTCCGACTTGAACTTCGCCGGCACGTCGGCGGCGGCCCGGGGCAGGTCGCGGATGTGACCGCGCGACGACTCGACGATGTACCTGGAGCCCAGGTAGCTGGCCAGTTTGCGCGCCTTTGTGGGCGACTCGACGATCACGAGTCGCCGGCGGCTGCCATTCCCGCCGCTGCCGGTGTCCTTTAGTTTCGGGTCAGCCAACTGCCCTTACGCTCCATCTCTGATTGGTCCCCCCTGCGAGACCACCTGCAGGAAGAATGACAGGTCGGCATCGAAAATTCCGGTGAAATTCAGGTACGCGACCGTTCCTTCGCCCTGCGGCATCTGACAATTTCGCACCCTTGACGGGGCCTGCGCAAACTGACCTCCGCGAAAATGACGGAAAGCCGACGCAATTGCGGGCGTTATGTCCAGCCTAGACTCGCGGCCACCGCGAAAGCGCCTCATCGCCGTCGGGCGGCTCGCCCACGTTCTCTACCAGGCGCGATAGCCTGCGGCGCCCGCTGATCCGCAGCGCCGGCCGGCCACCGCGGGTGCCGATCAGGGTGGGCGCGATCCCGACGCGCATCAATGCCGACGCCAGCGGCGAGTGCGTGTCCGGCGCGTGCGGGTCCAATGCCAGCAGGTAATGCTCGCCCTCGCGGTTTCCGGCCGCCAACGTCCACGCCCGCAGCTCGCGCGGCCCGGGCAGCCAGCGCGGCGGCACGGTTTTGACCGCACCGCGCGTCCACTCGGTGGCCAGCGTGCTCAACGACGGGTCCACAGCCGTGCGCACCAGCGGGGTGTCCTCGTCGGTCCGGCTGATCTCGGCCACCAGACCGGCCTCGCGGATCATCTCGGCCAGCGCCGTGGCCCGCCAGGACTGGTCCACGACCACGGACAGGCGGGCGCCCGCGACGGGGCTTTCACCGGTGGCACCCACGGTAACGATCTGCCCGGACGCCGCCAGCACCCCGGAAAGATCGGCGACCGCGGGCGGCACCGACTCCGCTGTGAAGAAGGACAGCTGGCTCACGCCACCGACAGTAGGCCAGGGCACCCATCCGCGTCTTGAGGTAATCGGCGCGGCGTCCCGGACCAACGGGGATGCGCAGCTGGTCGCGGCGACAAAATAGGAAACCCCCCGGCCGGACCCGCTGGGCGGGTCTGCACGGGGGGCATCCGTTTCAGGTCTGCTCGGTCTAGACGGAGCGGACTCCGGTGGCCTGGGGGCCCTTAGGGCTGTGGCCGATCTCGAACTCGACCTTCTGGTTCTCTTCGAGGGTGCGGAAGCCCGAACCCTGGATCTCCGTGTAGTGGACAAACACATCGGCGGAACCGTCTTCGGGGGCGATGAACCCGAAGCCCTTCTCCGCGTTGAACCACTTCACAGTTCCCTGTGGCATCTCTCGATCTTTCCTTTTCTTCTGGGTGCGGAGCATCGCCTTTCGATGCCCCGGGCCTGGTACGACCGCCATACCTCGCTGAGTCGCCGGAACTTCACCCGACCGATTAACCTCGCAGGAACCGCGGCCGCAACGTCGATCCTGCGAAAGTTTTACACGAACACAGAAGCTGCGACCGCAAATAGTCAACCATGTTCATCGCGTCGGCGACAGACTTGTGTCTGCCGCTCGATTCGAACGCCGATTCCAGGGCCGATTCAAAGGCCGATTTCACAACGGATCCACCGAGGGGGTGAGATGGCGAGTTTCGGCCGCGACCTGCTTGCCGCCGCGCTCGCCGGAACAGCCTCGGACGAGCACCCGTTGCGCCATGTCGCCGAACTGCCACCGCGCAGCGGCCGGCCGCGCGATTGGCCGGCCTGGGCCGAGCCCGATGTGGTCGGCGCGTTCGCCGAACGCGGGATCAAATCACCGTGGTCGCATCAGTTCGCGGCCGCCGACCTGGCGTACGCCGGCCGTCACGTCGTGCTCAGCACTGGTACCGCGTCGGGCAAGTCACTGGCCTACCAGCTTCCGGTCCTCAACGCGTTGGCCACCGATCCGCGCGCGCGGGTGCTCTACCTGTCGCCGACAAAAGCGTTGGGCCACGACCAATTGCGGGCCGCTCACGCGCTCACCGCGGCGATTCCGCGCCTGCACGACGTCGCGCCGACCGCCTACGACGGCGACAGTCCCACCGAAGTCCGACGCTTCGCGCGGGAACGTTCGCGGTGGTTGTTCTCCAACCCCGACATGATCCATTTGTCGATCTTGCGCAATCACGCCCGCTGGGGCGTCCTCTTGCGTGGCCTGCGTTTCGTGATTGTCGACGAATGTCATTACTACCGTGGAGTTTTCGGCTCGAACGTGGCGATGGTGCTGCGCCGCCTGCTACGACTGTGCGCCCGCTATTCGTCCTCGCCAACGGTGATCTTCGCCAGCGCGACAACGGATTCGCCGGGCGCGACCGCCGCCGAACTCATCGGGCTGCCGGTCGAGGAGGTCACCGAGGACGGTTCACCGCAGGGCGCCCGGACGGTGGCGCTGTGGGAGCCCGCGCTGCGGGCGGACCTGACCGGCGAGAACGGCGCACCGGTGCGCCGTTCCGCCGGCGCCGAGGCGGCGCGCGTGATGGCCGACCTGATCGCCGAGGGCGCTCAGACGCTGACGTTCGTGCGGTCCCGCCGCGCCGCCGAATTGACCGCGCTGGGCGCCCAAGCCAGGTTGGACGACATCGCGCCGGAGCTGTCCCGACAGGTCGCGTCGTATCGGGCCGGTTACCTCGCGGAGGATCGCACCGCGCTGGAACGTGCGCTGGCCGAGGGCCGGCTGCGGGGCCTGGCCACCACGAACGCGCTGGAATTGGGCGTGGACATCGCCGGTCTGGACGCGGTGGTGCTGGCCGGTTTCCCGGGCACGGTCGCCTCGTTCTGGCAGCAGGCCGGCCGGTCCGGGCGGCGCGGCCAGGGCGCGCTGGTGGTGCTGGTGGCCCGCGACGACCCGCTGGATACCTATCTGGTGCACAACCCCGCCGCGCTGCTGGACAAGCCGGTCGAGCGGGTGGTGATCGACCCGGGCAACCCCTACATCCTGGGCCCGCAGCTGCTGTGCGCCGCAACCGAACTGCCGCTGGACGAAGCGGAGGTGCGCGCCCTCGACGCCACCGAGGTGGCCGACGGCCTAGTCGACGACGGGCTGCTGCGGCGGCGCGGCGGCAAGTACTTTCCGGTGCCTGGCCTGGAACCCCATGCGGCGGTGGATATCCGGGGCTCGGCGGGTGGCCAGATCGTCATCGTGGAGGCCGACACCGGAAGGCTGCTGGGCAGCGCCGGCGTCGGTCAGGCGCCGGCCACCGTCCACCCCGGCGCGGTGTATCTCCATCAAGGCGACAGCTACGTGGTGGACTCCCTGGACACCGAGGAAGGCATCGCGTTCGTGCACGCCGAGGACCCCGGTTACGCGACGTTCGCGCGCGAGATCACCGATATCGCCGTCACCGGAGCAGGCGAGCGCCTGACGTTCGGGCCGGTCACGCTGGGTGTGGTGCCGGTCAGGGTCACCCATCAGGTGGTGGGATATCTGCGCCGCCGGCTCTCCGGGGAGGTGATCGACTTCATCGAATTGGACATGCCGGAACACACCCTGGCCACCACGGCGGTGATGTACACCATCACCGAAGATGCGTTGCAGCGCAAGGGCATTGAGGCGACACGAATCCCCGGGGCGTTGCACGCCGCCGAACACGCGGCGATCGGGCTGCTGCCGCTGGTGGCCAGCTGCGACCGCGGCGACATCGGTGGGCTGTCCACCGCCGTCGGACCCGATCCCCTCGGCCTGCCCAGCGTCTTCGTCTACGACGGTTACCCGGGCGGCGCGGGATTCGCCGAACGGGGCTTTCGCCAAGCCCGCACCTGGCTGGGGGCGACGGCAGCCGCCATCGAAGCATGCGAGTGCCCCCGGGGATGCCCGTCATGCGTGCAGTCCCCCAAGTGCGGCAACGGCAACGACCCGCTCGACAAGGCAGGCGCGGTGCTGGTGCTGAAGCTGGTCCTCGCGGAGTTGGCGCGGGGGCCCCGGGAGAACACCTTCCGCGGATGACGACCGACCGCTCGACGGTCGACCCACTCGATTTGCCTCGTGATGCCCACGGCCGCACTCCCCTAGACCCGTCGCCCCACCGTAAAATCGGCCGCATGGCCCACGACTGGTTGCTCGTGGAGACACTCGGGGGTGATCCCACCGTGGTGGCGCAGGGTCGCCAGCTCAAAAATCTCGTCCCCATCACCACGTTCCTGCGCCGCAGTCCCTTTCTGGCCGCGGTTCGCACGGCGATCGCCGAGTCGGTGCAGACCGGCCAGGCCCTAACCAGCATCACGCCCAAGCGTGACCGCATCATTCGCACCGAACCGGTGGTGATGTCCGACGGCTTCATCCACGGCGTGCATGTCTGGACCGGTCCCGCCGACGTCGAGCCGCCCGAGCGGCCGCTTCCGGGGCCGCTGAAGTGGGACCTGACTCTCGGCGTGGCCACCGATACCCGCGAATCGTTGATCAACAGCGGGAAGAATCCCGAAGTCGAGGTCACCTTCGGCAGGGCCTTCGCCGAAGACCTCCCATCCCGCGAACTCAACCCGAACGAAACCAAAGTGCTGGCGATGGCGGTCAAGGCGAAGCCCGACCAAACACTGTGCAGCACCTGGGATCTCACCGACTGGCGGGGAGAGGCGATCCGGATAGGTTTTGTCGCACGCACGATTCTGGAACCGGGACCCGACGGCCGGGAGCACTTGGTGGCGCGGGCGATGAACTGGCAGTCCGAATTCAGGGGCCCGGACGTGTCGACCGATGATCTGGCGCAACGGATCCTCAGCGGTCTGGCCCAGGCCGGGGTGCACCGGGCGCTGATCGACCTCAACACCTGGTCGCTGCTGAAATGGCTCGACGAGCCCTGCACCTTCTACGACTGGCGCAGCAGTGAGACGGGCAAGCCCCGGGTTCACCCCGATGACCACGACCTGATGTCCACCATGACAAGGGAATTCAGTGGGGGTGCCACCAGCCGGGTATTGCGGCTGCCCGGGCACGGCGGGGATTGGGTGCCGGTGCACGCCACCGTCAACCGGGTGGAACTCGAACCGGATACGTACGCCGGACTGGTCTCGCTGCGCCTGCCCACCGACGAGGAACTGGCCACCGCGGGATTGTCACCGAGCCCCGACGCCGCGCCTTAGCCGACTTCTGCGGTCGCGGGCCCCGCCCGCGCGGCGGCCCGCGCCGCGCCGCCGAACGCGACGGCCACCCGCGCGGTGACGATGACATCGAGACCGTCCACCGCACAGCCGATGTCGTCGACCCGCATCCGGCGTGCCACGCCCGCGGCACTGGCGCAGGCCGCATCCGCTCCGGAAGTCACCCGCGCCGCGCCCGCCAAGGCGGCCAGATCGGCGACCGCCTGCGCGCGATGCCGCGCCACCACCGCCGAGCCCAGGTACGCGCCGGCACCGGTCGCCGCCAGCAGCGCGATGATCATCCAGGCCGCGACTACGGTGGCCGAGCCCCGCTCACCGCGACGGCTCGGCCGCCGAGACCGCTTTGGCCGCAATCTCGATGGTGGGCAACAGCTTCGAATGCGCGACGACGGTGGCCACCAGGAAGTCGCCGTCGCGGCGCAGGTCGACTCTCGCACCACCGGGCGCCAGCCGGCGCGCGGCGGCCACCGCGAGGCGTTCGTCGCCGCGGGCCGCCAGCCGGGCGGCTTCGCGGGCGGCGTCGACACAGCGCACCTGCATCGACACCGCGCTGACACCGGCCAGGCAGAGCACCAACACCACCACGAGCGCGGCGATGCCCAGCGCCGCCTCCACCGTGGAGGCACCGGCATCGCCGGCTACACCTTGGTGTTGAGCGCACGACCGATGATGTTGGTCAGCGCCGAGACGATCGAATCGCCGGTGACGACGGTGTAGAGCACCGCGCCGAAGGCGGCCGCCGCGATGGTGCCGATGGCGTACTCGACCGTCGACATGCCCGACTCGTCGGCAATCAGCACGGCCACGCGTGCCGCGAATTCGCGAAACATGTTGACCATCAATCGTTTCCTTTCGTTTCACAGCAGGCCCGACTGCAAGACATTGCCGGCCAGACCGGCCACCACCGGGACGATGCCCAAACAGACGAACGCCGGGAGGAAGCACAGGCCCAACGGTCCGGCGATCAGCACGCCGGCCCGCTCGGCCGCGGCGGTCGCCGCGTGCGCGGCGTCGTGGCGGGACTCCTCGGCCAGCTCGGTGACGCCGCCGGCCAGCGCCATGCCCGAGGACGCCGACCGCCTCGCCAGCCGCAGCAGCGCATCGATCTTCGGATCGGCCGCGTTCTGCGGACGGGGCGGAATAGACCATGCGACAGCGGGATCGGCACCGAGCGCGAGCAGGTCGGCGGCGCGGCGCAACACCCCGGCCAGCTTCGGCGGCGCCGCTGGGGCCGCCGCCGCGGCGGCCGTCGACCCGGCCATCCCCGCCGCCAGGCAGACGGCCAACACGTCCAGGCAGGAGGCGACCGCCAGCGGATCCGGCCCGCGCGACGGTGGCTGGCCCCGCCCCCGCCGACCGCCACGCATCGGCGTCCCCGCGCGGCTGCGCACCAGCGAGGGACCGGGACCGACCCACAGCGCCGCGGCCAGCAGCACCGCCGCGAGGTTCATGCGCCCCTCCTCCTCATCACTTCGCTCTGCATCGTCGGCGGCGAGGTTCATGCGGCCCTCCTCACGACGCCACCCCATCGGCGATGCGATCCGCCCACAGCAGCCCGACGCAGGCCAGCGTCGACCCGACGAGCAACAGCCATCCGCCCGCGTGCCCACCGAGCAAGAAGCCCAGTGGCCTGGCCCCGATCAGCTGGCCCAGCAGCACGCCGAGCACCGGCAGCGCGCCCAGTATCGTCGCGGTTGCCCGCGCGCCGGCCATGCTCGACGAGACGCGAGCCGAGAACCGTTGCCGCTCAGCGATGTCGCGCTGCGCGGCGCGCATCAGGGTGGCTATTCCCAGCCCGTTGTCGCTGGCCAGCCGCCAGCACAGCGCAAGGCGCTCCCAGTGCCCGGGCAGCGCCGAGCCGCGGGCCGCGGCGGCCAGGCCGGCCGCGACGTCGGCCCCCAGCCGGGCCCGCGCCGCCACCGAACGCAGCGACGCCGCAACCGCGCCGGAGGTGTCGTCGGCGGCGACGCCGAAGGCGCGCACCGGATGCGAACCGGCCCGCAATTCACCGACCAGCACGTCGAGCGCGGATTGCAGCGCGTCGCCCTCAGCCGTGGCGCGCCGGATGCTCCGCCGCCGCCGGTATCGCAGTCCCGCGGTCGTGCCCACGACCGCGAGGCACAGGACGGTGGTCAGCGGCAGCACGACAAGGGCGAAGCAGCCGACACCCGCGGCGACGCAGCCCGCCCCACGAAGCCCGACCGTTGGGAGCCGGCGGCGCCGTAAGGCCGACAGGCGCAGTCGCGGCGAGGGCCGAACGACGAGGAGCGCGAGCGCCAACAGCAGCGCGCCGGCCAGCGGGCCGTTCATGCCGGCATCCGGCTGCGCACCAGGCGCTGCAGCTGCGGGGCGGCATCCGTCATACCTCGATCCGCATGCCACACCGTGACCGCGCGTACCAGACCGTGATCGTTTTGCAGCGCCGCGATTTCGCCGAGCCGCCGCCGGCCGGCGCGGTCGCGCTCGACGTGCAGCAGCACCTGCACGGCGGCGGCGAGTTGGCTGTGCAGCGCGGCCCGGTCGAGGCCGCCGAGCGCACCCAACGCCTCGAGGCGGGCGGGCACCTCCCCGGGGTTGTTGGCGTGCACGGTGCCAGCGCCGCCGTCGTGGCCGGTGTTCAGCGCGGCCAGCAGGTCCACGACTTCGGCGCCCCTGACTTCGCCGACCACGATGCGGTCGGGCCGCATGCGCAGCGCCTGCCGGACCAGTTCGCGTACCGGAACCTCGCCGACGCCTTCGACGTTGGCGCACCGCGCGACCAGCTTCACCAGGTGCGGGTGCGGCGGCGCCAGTTCCGCGGCATCCTCGACGCAGACGATCCGTTCGCCCGGCGGCACGGCGCCTAGCATCGCGGCGAGCAGTGTCGTTTTCCCGGCGCCGGTGCCACCGCTGACCAGGAACGCCAACCGGGCGCCGATGATGTCGGTGACCAGCGCGGCGGCCGCGGGCTCGATCGCGCCGGCGGCGGTCAGCGCCGCCAAATCCTGGCTGGCGGGCCGCAGGACGCGCAGCGACAGGCAGGTGCCGGCGGGCGCCACCGGCGGCAGCACCGCGTGTAGCCGCACCGCGAACCCGCCGGCGCCGATGCCGGTCAGTTCGCCGTCGACCCAGGGCTGCGCGTCGTCCAGGCGCCGGCCGGCGGCCAGCGCCAGCCGCTGCGCCAACCGCCGCACCGCCGCCTCGTCGGGGAAGCGGATGTCGGTCCGCCGCAGGCCGGTGCCGTTGTCGACCCACACCGCATCCGGTGCGGTGACCAACACGTCGGTCGTCCCGTCCGCGCCGAGCAGCGGATCAAGGATGCCTGCACCGGTGAGCTCCGTCTGCAGCACCCGCAGGTTGGCCAGCACCTCGGTATCGCCGAGCATCCCGCCGGACTCGGCCCTGATCGCGGCGGCCACCACGGCCGGTCCCAGCGGGCCGGCCTCGCCGGCCAACCGCTCGCGGACCCGTTCGATCAGCGAACCGCTCACGCCGCGTTGCCGTTCCGCCGCGACCCGGCGGGCGCGAGCACGCCGAGCACTTGTCGGGCCGCCACCGCGAGCGCCGAGCGCCCGCTTATCCGCAGGCCGCCGCGGTCGATCTGCTCGGCGAGCTGCGGCTGTGCTTTGATCGAGGCCAGCGGCGGCAGGCCGGCGATCTCGGCGATCTCGGCCGGCCGCAGTCCAGCGGGCGACGGCCCGCGCACCACCAGGCCGACGTTGGGATTGATGGACGCCAGGACCGGCGCCAGTGCCCCGGTCGCCGCGCAGGCCCGCACGTCACAGCGGCTGACGACGACGACCAGATCGGCCGCGCTCAGCGCGGCCTGCGCCGCGTCGGTGAGACGACGGGGAAGGTCGCAGATGACGCTGACCGCGCCGCGCCGGCCGGCGTCGATGACGGCGTGCACCGGCCCGGCGTCCAGCTCGTAACCGCGCCGGGTGCCGGACAGCACGCTGATTCCGCGGTGTCGTGGCAGGGCGTCGCGGACGGCCGACCAATTCAGCCGTCCGCCCTGCAACGCCAGATCCGGCCAGCGCAGCCCCGGCGCGCTTTCACCGCCCAGCAACAAGTCGAGGCCGCCACCCCAGGGGTCGAGGTCCACCAACAACGCATCCGTGGCGGCCTGGGCCAGGGCGACCGCGAGCAGGGACGCACCCGCCCCGCCGCAGCCCCCGATGACGGCGACCGCGTGGCCGCGCGCCCCGTCGTCGCGCGACGATTCGGCGGCCTCGGCGAGTGCGCGGACCAAATCCGCTTCCTGCGCCGGCAGCCGCAACACATGCGCGGCGCCGACCCCGACGGCGGCCGCCCACGTCGTCGCCTCCGGTTCGGCGACCGTCAGGACGGTCACGTGATCGCGTCGCGGCAGCGCCGATCGCCCGCAGCGCGCCGCCGCCCGCGCGTCCAGCACGACGGCCGCGGCCGCCGCCCAACTCTTGCGGCTGACCGGAGAACCGCCACCGGCATGCACCACTCGGACACCGGCGGCGGCCGCCACCCGGTCCAACTCGGCGCGCATGTCGGGCTCCGCCAGCATCGCCAACACACCCGCGGAACCCGTCGCGTCAACTCCGGAGCTGCTAGCCACCCGACCACTGTGCGCGGCCGCGGCCTTGGCACGACAGTCCCAAACGCGGATTTGTGGATAGAGACGCGAGTGTGCACAAACGCGTCGCGGGGCACGCCGCCAGCGACGACGGACACACTTTCCCGCAACGCACCCAGAGCGGAGCCCGGCGCCGTGCAGCGAGAAAAACTGACCGTAGAAAAGGGACGACCCCCGCCAGGGGGGGAGGAGGCGAGGGTCGTCGTGCATCAGCCCCGGGGGGTCGGGCTGATGCACCCTCGGCTCAGGCCGAGTAATGCTTACTATACACATGACAAGCCGGAGTAACGCAAGAGATCATTTTCTGAAAAAACAGCTTGAGCCGCGTAAACACTGCTCCGTCCGCCACCCGAACCCCCTGAGCGGCCATTTCCGGTGCGGGATCGCGGCGTCGCGGGACCCTCGACCTATGCTGGGTCGGTGACCGTCTTCGACCCGACCGCGGAGCAGTCAGCCCCGGAGCAATCAGCGGCGAGCACCGCTCCCCACGCCCGAACGGCAGCCTTCTTCGACCTGGACAAGACGATCATCGCCAAGTCCAGCACCCTGGCGTTCAGCAAACCGTTTTTCAACCAGGGCCTGCTCAACCGCCGCGCCGTGCTCAAGTCGAGCTACGCGCAGTTCATCTATCTGCTGTCCGGTGCTGATCATGACCAGATGGATCGGATGCGCGCCCACATGACCAATATGTGCACCGGCTGGGACGTCGAACAGGTCAAGTCGATCGTCAACGAGACGCTGCACGACATCGTCACTCCGCTGGTGTTCGCCGAAGCCGCCGACCTGATCGCGGCACACAAGCTGTGCGGGCGTGACGTCGTAGTGGTGTCGGCCTCCGGCGAGGAGATCGTCGCCCCCATCGCCCGGGCCCTCGGCGCCACCCACGCGATGGCGACCCGGATGGTCGTCGACGGCGGTCGGTACACCGGCGAGATCGCGTTCTATTGCTATGGCGAGGGCAAGGTGCAGGCGATCCGCGAGCTGGCCGCGCGCGAGGGCTACCCGCTGGAACACTGCTACGCCTACTCCGACTCGATCACCGATCTGCCGATGCTCGAGTCGGTCGGCCACCCCAGCGTGGTCAATCCCGACCGCGGATTGCGCAGGGAGGCCGTCGAACGCGGTTGGCCCGTGATGTCGTTCTCCCGTCCGGTGTCTCTGCGTGACCGCATCCCGGCGCCCTCCGGCGCCGCGATCGCCACGACGGCCGCGGTGGGCATCAGCGCCCTGGCCGCCGGCGCGGTCACCTATTCGTTGTTGCGCCGCTACGCGTTCTGAGCCCGGCGGCGCGCGACAGCAAACCCGTTAAACGCGCAATCCAAAACGGATTCGTTGCTATTCGCAATTGGGCCTTGCTGAGCTAGGGGTCTAGTAGTACAAAGGAAACCACGGAAGCCCGGTGAGGCCTAGGTCGATCCGGAAGAGAAGGTTCGGTCTCCCGACCCGGGCGCCCAGCACGGTGCTCGGCACCCACGCGGAGTCATAGCCGCGAAGATGGCAGAAGTGTTGCGGGCCTGCGAAATTGCGAAAATGCCGAAGGTATCGACGACCCTTTGGGTGGGGTTGCAACCGTAAGCGTCGTGAGATCGCCGAGGCCAACCCACGCAGCCCCGAGATGCACGCTTGGTAACCGAGCCCCGTGCTAGCGGGCGGCGGACCGAATATTCGGAACGTCGCCCGCTCTACCTTTTTGCGGTGAAGTTTCCCCGCCTTCGATGACCGCTTCAGCTATCGGTTCGACATCGAGTCGGCAATCGACACGGCCTCTTGCGCACCGGCTTTCATCGCCCGGCAACACAGCACCAGCCAGGCCCCCACGCCCTGCGGTGTGCCGTCGGCGAATCCCTGCGCGGCATCGCGATACGCGGCGGGCTGGCGCATCCAGCTGACCTCGGGCACACCCAAGCCGTGCGGGTCCAGCCCGCTGGCGATGGTCACCAATCTGGACACCGCGCGAGCCACCACACCGTCGGAGCTGCCGAACGGTTTCAGCGTCAGCAGTTCGCCGTGGGCGACGGCGGCGAGCACCGGCGCCGGCACCCGGGTGCGTCCGTTCACCAAGTCCGCCAACAACTCCAGTCGCGGGCCGACGCCGGCATCGGCACGCGGGCGGCCCAACCGCTCGTCGTCGACCTGCTCCGCCGCGGCCAGCACGTGCAGGCGGGCGAGTGCCTGCAGCGGCGCCCGTCGCCAGATGGCCACGACGGGGCCTTCGCCGCCCTCCAGCGCCTGGGCCACCCTGAGCGCCCCGGCGAACACCGGGTCGCTGATCTGCCCGGCGTCGGCCAGATCCTCCAGCCGGACGGGGCCACCGTCCAGCACCGACGACGCGCGCGCCGCCCGCAGCCCCGCCTCGGCGGCGGTCACGGGCCAGCCCCGCAGGTTGGCGCGGTGGCGGTGGGCACGACCCAGCGCCTCGCGGGCGCGGTCACTGGCCTCGGCGACGCCGGGCAGCTCCATCAGGGGGGCCAGCGGATCAGCTGTCACAACCTCACAACCTATCCCCGTCGGATTTCGGCGCATGCGGGATGGCGTCCAGCAACTGCCGGGTGTAGTCGTGCTTGGGGTCGGTGAACAGCTCGTCGGTGCGCGCGTGCTCCACGACGCGGCCCGCCCGCATCACCAGGACGTCGTCGGCGATCTGCCGGATCACCGCCAGGTCGTGGCTGATGAACAGGTAGGCCAGGCCCAGTTCGGCCTGCAGCTCAGCCAGCAAATCGAGGATCTGCGCCTGCACCAGCACGTCGAGCGCCGACACCGCCTCGTCGCAGACCAGCACCTCGGGCCGCAGCGCCAAGGCCCGCGCGATCGCGACCCGCTGACGTTGGCCGCCCGAGAGCTCGCGCGGCAACCTGCTCAGCACCGACGACGGCAGCGCCACCTGGTCGACGAGCTCGCGCACCGTTTTCTCGCGGTGCCTGCGGTCGCCCACGCGGTGGATGCGCAGCGGTTCCTCGATGGCGCGAAACACCGAGTACATGGGGTCCAGGCTGCTGTACGGGTTCTGGAAGACCGGTTGCACGCGCCGTCGAAAGGCCATCATCGTGTTCCGGTCCGCCGCGTCGGAGATCCGCGTGCCGTCGAAAACGACTGTGCCGGACGTGGGTTGGAGCAGGCCGAGCGCCATGCGGGCCACCGTCGACTTTCCCGAGCCGGATTCCCCGACGATGGCCAGGGTGCGCGCCCGCTGCAGCCGGAACGACACCGCGTCGACCGCGCGAAACTCGCCGCGCCGCCACGGTGCACCGTGTGAGTCCCGGTAGACCTTGGTGAGCTCGCAGGCGACGAGGATGTCGTCGGTTGGGGTGGGCGTCGGCCGGCTCGCGCGCGTCAGCGACGGAGCCGCGGCCACCAACCGCTGGGTGTACTCGTGTTGGGGTTCCCGCAGAATGGCCTGTGCGGCACCGGTTTCCACGACGACGCCGCGGTGGACGACGACGACGCGTTCCGCCCGTTCGGCGGCCAGCGCCAGATCATGCGTGATCAGCAGCAGCGCGGTGTCCAGCTCGTCGGTGAGTCGCTGCAGATGGTCGAGGACCTGCCGCTGCACCGTAACGTCGAGCGCGGACGTCGGCTCGTCGGCGATCAGCAGCTGTGGACGCCCCGCCAACCCGATCGCGATCAGCGCGCGCTGGCACATGCCGCCCGATAATTGGTGCGGGTACTTGCCCGCCTGCTTCGCCGGATCCGGCATGCCGGCCTGGGCGAGCAGTTCCACCGCCCGCCGCCGCGCCTGACGGCCATCGGTGTTCGCCCGCAACGCTTCTCGTATCTGAAAGCCGACCTTCCACACGGGGTTGAGGTTGGCCATCGGGTCTTGAGGCACGTACCCGATGCGACGCCCCCTGATCGAGCGCAGCAGCCGACGATCCGCCGACGTGATGTCGATCCCGTCAAACATAATGCGGCCAGCCGTGATTCGCCCTCCCGGGGGCAGCAGCCCGAGGATCGCTGCGGCCGTGGTGGACTTCCCGGATCCCGACTCGCCGACCACGGCGACGGTCTGGCCGCGTTCAACGCGCAGATCCACTCCGGCCACCGCGGTGGCGTGGTCGCCGAACCGGACTTCCAGGCCCTCGACCGCCAACAGCGGCGCTGCCCCGGTATTCATGCGCGCCTGACCCGCGAGGCCGGATCCAGGGCGTCGCGCAGCGCGTCGCCCATCATCATGAACGCGAGCACCGTCATCGCCAGCGCGCCGGCGGGATAGAACAGGATCGGCGATCCGGCCCGCAGCCGCGTCTGGGCGAGGTTGATGTCGCCGCCCCAGGACACCACCGAACTCGGCAGGCCGACGCCGAGGTAGGACAGCGTGGCCTCGGTGACGATGAACGCACCGAGTGCGATCGTGGACATCGCGATCACCGGCCCCACCGCGTTGGGTAGGGCGTGCCGGAGCAGCGTTTGAAACCTGCTCATCCCCAGCGCTTTAGCAGCGAGCACATAGTCGCTGCCGCGCACCTCCAGCACCGCGCCGCGAGCGATCCTGGCTATCTGCGGCCAGCCGAACAGGGCGAGGATGGCGATCACCGTCCACACCGTGCGATGGTGCAGAACCTGCATGAGCACGATCGCGGCCAGCAGAAGCGGCAGCCCGAAGAAGATGTCGGTGACGCGGGAGATGACGGCGTCGAGCCATCCCCCGTAGAAGCCGGCGAATGCGCCCAACACCCCGCCGACGACGAACACCAGCAGCGTGGCGCCCAACCCGACCGTCACCGACGCCCGGGCCCCGTAGATGGTGCGCGCGTAGATGTCGTGCCCCTGTAGATCCGTGCCGAACCAGTGCGCCGCCGACGGGCTGCGCAGGCTTTGGGCCGGATCGGCATAGCCCGGGTCGGCGTTGGTGAACCACGCGGGAAACAGTGCGACGAGAAGAATGAGGAGGATCAGCGTGGCGGCGATGACGAACTTCGGGCGGCGGTGCAGCTTTCGCCAGGTTTCACCCCAGAAGCCGGAGTGCTCAGCCATAGCGGATCCTCGGGTCCAGCGCGGCGTAGAGCAGGTCCACCATCAGGTTGGTGATCAGGTAGATCAGCACCAGCACCGTCACGATGGAGACCACCGTGGGCGCCTCTTGCCGGGTGACGGCCTGATAGAGCACGCCGCCCACGCCGTGGATGTTGAAAATGCCTTCGGTCACGATGGCCCCGCCCATCAGCGCCCCCAGGTCGGCGCCCAGGAACGTCACGACCGGGATCAGCGAGTTGCGCAGGATGTGCACGGTCACCACCCGGGGCCGCGACAGGCCCTTGGCGGTGGCGGTGCGGACATAGTCGGCGTGCGCATTGGCGGCCACCGCCGATCGGGTCAACCGGACGATGTATGCGAATGAGACTGAGCCCAAGACGATTCCGGGGAGCAGCAGGCGCGCGAAGCTCGCCCGTTCGCCGACGGTGACCGGCGCAATGCCCAGCTTGACCCCGAACAGGAATTGGGCCAGGAAGCCCAGCACGAAGATCGGGATTGCGATGATGATCAGTCCGGCGATCAGCACCGTGGCATCGAAGAGTCCCCCCTGGCGCAGCCCGGAGATCACGCCGAACCCGACGCCCAACACCGCCTCGACGACCAAGGCGATCAAGGCGAGCCGGAGCGTGACCGGAAACGCATGTGCGAGAACGGCACTGACCGGCAATCCGGAATAGGCGCGGCCCAGGTCGCCGTGCACAACGCCGCCCAGGTAGCGCAGGTACTGCACGATGAACGGATCGTCGAGGTGATAGCGAGCGCGCAGCGCGGTGGCCACGGCCGGCGTCAGCGGGCGATCGCCGGCGATCGCGGCCAGCGGGTCGCCGGGCAGCAGGAAGACCATGCCGTAGATCAGCAGGGTGGCGCCCAGGAAGACGGGCACCATGACGGCGATCCTGCGTGCGATGTACCAACCCATGTTCACGCCTTGACGACGTTCTCGTAATCGGGCAGGCCGTTCCAGGCGACCTTGACGGCGCTGACCTCCGGCGACCATCCGACCACGGCGATGTAGTACCACAGCGGCACGGCGGGCATGTCGTGCAACAGGGTTCGCTGCGCGACGTTGACCAGCGCATCGGCCTGCCGTAGGTCGGGAGCCGCCTCGGCCGCGGCCAGACCGGCGTCGAATTCGCGGCTGGAGTACCCGACGTCGTTGGATCCCGCACCTGTGGCGTACAGCGGGGCGAGGAATTCGATCATCGACGGGTAGTCGCCGATCCAGCCGGCCCGGAACGCGGTGTCGATGGTGCGGTTGGTGATCTGGGTGCGAAAACCGGCGAAGGTGGGCTGCGGCGCACCGACGGCATCGATGCCCAGTACGTTCTTGATGCTGTTGGCCACCGCGTCCACCCACTCCTGATGGCCGCTGTCGGCGTTGTAGGCGATGGCGTACCGCCCGCTCCACGGCGAGATCGCGTTGGCCTGGGCCCAGAGTTGTTGTGCCCGTCCGGGGTTGAAGTCCAGCGCGTCGCTGCCCGGGATGTTCGGATCGAATCCCGGCAACGAACTGGCGGTGAAGTCGCGGGCCGGGCTGCGGGTGCTGTTGAAGATCTGCCGGCAGATCTGCGGACGGTTGATGGCCGCCGACAGCGCCAGCCGGCGCAGCCGGCCCTCCTCGCCCCCGAAATGCGGCAGCCGCAGCGGCGTGTCGACGGATTGGCTGACCGCGACGGGCCCGCGGGCGGCGTTGTCACCCAGGTCGCGCTGGTAGATCGTCAACGCGCTGGACGGAATCGTGTCCAGCACATCGAGATTGCCGGACAGCAGGTCGGCGTAGGCGGTGTCCAGGTTGGAGTAGAACTCGAACCGCAGCCCCTTGTTGTGCGGCTTGCGGTTGCCGCGATAACCGGGGTTTGGGCGCAGGTCGATTCGGACGTTGTGCTCCCACGCGGGCCCGTCGGGACCGTCGGCGAGTTGGTACGGGCCGTCGCCGATCGGGTGCTGCCCGAAAGCGCTCATGTCCCGAAAGGCGGCCTGCGGCAACGGATAGAACGCGCTGTGCCCCAGCCGCAGTTTGAAGTCGATGGTGGGTGCCTTCAGCCGGACGGTGAACTCCCGGTCGTTGATCACCCGCAGGCCGGACATGGTGGTGGCCGTCGGCTTGCCGTCGCCGGTCAGCCCGGCGACCGCGTCGTACCCGTCGATGGGGCTGAAAAAGTCCTGCTGCAGTTGGGCATTGGTGCTCAGCGCTCCGTAGTTCCATGCGTCGACGAAGGAATGGGCCGTCACCGGCGAGCCGTCGGTGAACGTCCAGCCGGGTTTGAGGACGATCCGGTAGTTGACGTTGTCTGTGGTGTCGACCGACTGGGCGACCTCCGGCGACGGATTGCCGGCGGCGTCGTAGGACATCAGCCCGGCGAAGAGCCGATCGAGGATCCGGCCGCCCTGGCTGTCGTTGGTGCCGGTGGGAATCAGGGGGTTCGGCGGTTCCCCGCCGTTGACCACCACCAGATCCGGGCTCAGCGCGCCGCCGCCGCAACCGGCCAGCGAGGCGACCGTCAGCACCGCGGCGGCGACCGGGGCCAGCAAGGCCAACGGTCTCCGCATCCGACGCATGACACCCGACCCTAGGGGCTGAAGTCGCGCGGCGGTGAAGTGCCCGGCACGGCTTCGCCAATTTAGAATCCCGCCGTGACTGTGGCGTATCTGGCCTCGCATGAATCAGGTGTGCAAGCGGGCGTTTTGATGTTCTCGCTCGGTGTGCCGGCAATCGGGTTGGTGTGCCTGGTCATCGGGCTGGTAGAGCGCTCCCGCGGCCGCCGGCGGGCTCCGGCCTACCCGCCGCCGCAGTACCCGCCGGGCTTTCCCGTCAACCCCGGTTACCCCTACCCGCCACCGCCGGGCTATCCGGCTTATCCGAGCTATCCGCCGCGGCCGCGGACGCCGAAGTCGGCCACCACGCTCATCACCATCGGCGCCGTGCTGCTGGCGTTGGGCGGTCTGGGCCTCCTCGGCAGAGTCGCGCACGTTTTGTCCGAGCGCCCGGAGGACGTCGCCTTGCGGGTTGGCGATTGCATCACCGAAAGTGATTACGCGGCACATCATTTCGACTTACACCTGATCGACGGCTGCATCGATCCAGCTGCCACCTACGAACTCGCGTTCAAAGGAAGCGCCTCGGACACCTGCCCCGACGGCAAACGGGAGCACTCGATCTATGAGCGAACCAGCAACCACTCGACGGCCCTGTGCTTCATGATCAATCTGCGGCAGGACCAGTGCTACCAGGTGATCCGCGACGGCGAAGCCGTGAGCATGAAACCGGATGACTGCAACGAATCGAGCCCGCTGCACGTCAGAGTCAGTCAGCGCATCGACGGCAGCTCTGACAAGAGTCGGTGCCCGCGAGACAGCAGGGGTATCGCCTATCCCGTCCCCGCGCGGGTCTACTGCCTGGTCAGAGCCGATTGAGCCGCTCAGACCGCGGTGATCGGGTGCACCTGCAGCGCGCAGGCGTCGATGGTCGCCGCCACGGTCACCACATTGGTGGTGTCCGGTGAATTGACGATCAGGTCGGTATAGGTGGGGCACGGCTTGCCGTCGGCGTCGACGGCGATGCCCTCGACGATGGCCTGTCCCTGGGTCGATATCGACAGGATGACCGTCGGCGGCTCATTGATGCCGGCCGGCAGGCCGCCCATGTATCCGCGCAGCGTGGGCTCGGCATGAATCAACGGTCCGCCCGCACCCGAGTCGACTCCGGCGTATCCGGTGAGCGTGCACGGGTCGGCGCCGCCGGCGAGGGCGAACATCAGGGTCACCGCGCGATGCCCCACGGCGGACTCGGCGGGCGAGGCGGTGACGGCGATCTGGTCCGACCAGCACGGCGTCGGCGCGTCGGCGTTGTCGGCGGGCATGGCCGATGCGGGCCACCCCAGCGTGGTGGCCGCCGCGTAAATCGTTGCGGCCCCGGCAAAGCTGGGGATTAGTCGGCGGACGCCCCGCCCATGACCCGGCACACGGGTGATTATCCGGCATCAGGGCACACTTTGACCCCGGATTCGCGCGCGGCTACCGCTCGCACAGCTACACCTCACACGGCTAGGCTCGCAGTCGGCCACCGATCGGCGCAGTCTCGACACAGGAGAACCCAGTGACCGCCACCAACACCGCAGGCCCGTCGTCGTACCCGCCGTCGGCGCAATTCGCCGAGCAGGCCAATGCCGGCGAGGAGCTGTACCGCGAAGCCGAGCAGGATCGGTTGGGCTTCTGGGCCAAGCAGGCCAACCGGCTGTCGTGGGCGACGCCGTTCACCGAGGTGCTGGACTGGTCCGAGGCACCGTTCGCCAAGTGGTTCGCCGACGGCAAGCTCAACGTCGCCTACAACTGCGTGGACCGCCATGTGGAGGCCGGGCACGGGGATCGGGTCGCCATCCACTGGGAGGGCGAACCCGTCGGCGATCACCGCAGCCTCACCTACTCCGATCTGCAAGCCGAGGTGTGCAAGGCCGCCAACGCGCTGACCGATCTCGGTCTGGTCGCCGGCGACCGGGTCGCGATCTACCTGCCGCTCATTCCGGAGGCGGTGATCGCGATGCTGGCCTGCGCGCGCCTGGGCCTGATGCACAGCGTGGTGTTCGCCGGGTTCACCGCCAAGGCGTTGCAGGCCCGGATCGCCGACGCGCAGGCCAAGCTGCTCATCACCAGCGACGGCCAATTCCGCCGCGGCAAGCCGGCGCCGTTGAAGGACGCGGCCGACGAGGCCGTCAACGGCGGCGACAGCCCCGTCGAGCACGTTCTTGTGGTGCGGCGCACCGGAATTGACGTGTCCTGGAACGACGACCGCGACCTGTGGTGGCATGACGTCGTCGACGCCGCCTCCCCCGAACACACCCCGGAATCCTTCGACGCGGAGCAGCCGCTGTTCCTGCTGTACACCTCGGGAACCACCGGCAAGCCCAAGGGCATCGTGCACACCAGCGGCGGCTATCTGACCCACGCCGCCTACACGCACTACTACGTCTTCGACGTCAAGCCCGAAACCGATGTGTTCTGGTGCACCGCCGACATCGGCTGGGTCACCGGACACACCTACGGCGTGTACGGCCCGCTGGCCAACGGCGTCACCGAGGTCCTCTACGAGGGCACACCCGACTCGCCCAGCCAGCACCGGCATTTCGAGATCATCGAAAAGTACGGTGTGACAATCTATTACACCGCGCCCACGCTGATTCGCACGTTCATGAAGTGGGGACGTGAGATCCCGGACGCGCACGACCTGTCCAGCCTGAGGCTGCTGGGTTCGGTGGGCGAACCGATCAACCCCGAGGCGTGGCGCTGGTACCGCAAGGTGATCGGCGCCGACCGGCTGCCCGTCGTCGACACCTGGTGGCAGACCGAGACGGGCGCCACGATGATCTCCCCGCTGCCGGGAGTCGCTGCGGCCAAACCAGGTTCGGCGATGAGGGCGCTGCCGGGCATCTCGGCCAAGATCGTCGACGACCACGGCGATCAACTGGTGCCGGGCATCCACAAGGGCGAGCACATCACCGGCTACCTGGTGCTAGACCAGCCGTGGCCGTCCATGCTGCGCGGCATCTGGGGCGATCCCGAGCGATACGTCGAGACCTACTGGTCCCGGTTCGCCGAGCAGGGCTGGTATTTCGCCGGCGACAGCGCTTATTACGACCGCGACGGCGCCATCTGGGTGGTCGGCCGCATCGACGACGTCATGAACGTGTCGGGACACCGGCTGTCCACCGCCGAGGTGGAGTCGGCGTTGGTCGGCCACGTCGCGGTGGCCGAGGCGGCGGTGGTCGGGGCGACCGATTCGACCACCGGCCAGGCCATCTGCGCATTCGTCGTCTTGTGCGCGGATTACCAAGTGCACGACGGGATCGTCGACGAGTTGCGCGGCGAGGTGGCCCGGGAGATCTCGCCCATCGCCCGCCCGCGCGAGGTGCACGTGGTGCCCGAACTACCCAAGACCCGCAGCGGCAAGATCATGCGCCGGCTGTTGCGCGACATCGCCGAGAACCGCGAACTGGGTGACACGTCGACGCTGCTGGATCCCGGCGTCTTCGATGCGATCAGGGCGGCGAAGTAGTCGCTGCCGCTTCAGCCCGGCAGCGGGCTGAACCCCGCACCCGGTCGGTGTTTTGCGTTGATGTCGGCCAGGGCGGCGTTGAACGACATCACCACCGCCGGGGTGTGCAGCGGGATGTACTTGATGATGCACGTCGGCAGGTTGTCACTGAATGCGCCGTGAATCATGCCGACCAGCATGTTGTTTACGGTGACCGGCGCCCCGGAGTCACCCGGCTGGCCGCACACCTGCATGACGATCGTGCCCGGGTCCTGCCCCGGTCCCCAGGTGACACCGCACGAATTACCCGTGGTTCGGCCCTGTTTGCAGGCGATCTGGCCGAAGGCCGGGTCCGGTCCGATGCCGCTGATCAGAAAACCGTTGTAGTTGGCCACCGGTGTCACCTTGGCCGGGTCGAACTTGATCACCGCGTAGTCCAGGTTGTCGTTGCCCGAAACCATCGTGCCCAGGATTCCCGCGCCCTCGGCGCCCTCGGCCGCCACCTGCGCTCCCGGGCCGCCGCAGTGCGCGGAGGTGAAGCCGATCAGCTCACCGGCCGCGTCGCCGCCGATGGTGGTCAGGGTGCACATGGTGTCCCCGTTGATGACGATGCCCGCCCCACCGCCCAGTGGGATCCGGACGTCAGCGGCGGCGGCGCGGGCAAACGAACCCAGCGCGGCCACGAGCAGGGCAACCATCGCCACCAGGAAGCATCGGTGCGCCCTCCGCACAGCCTTACTCCAATCAGTAGGCCGGAAATCACGACCGGCTTGGCCGAGTGTAATCGGGTGGGCGGTGATGTTCGCGCTCTGAAAGCCCGGCGTCCCCGACCGCCTTCTGGCCGAACCGAACTGGCCGTCGGGCGCTCGAACCTGCGGCGCGGTGCTCGGCTGGCCTCGTCTGGCTTCTCCTGTCCAGGCGCCGCATGGCAACATAAACCGCGACGACAGTGAGCCGGGTGACGACGAAAGAGGACCGTCCGTGAGCAAAGCCGATGGCAAGAACGGTGTGCCCAGCACCCTGACCACGATTCCGTTGACCGACCCGCATGCCAAACCTGCCGAGCCGTCGATCGGTGATCTGATCAAAGACGCGACCGCCCAGGTCTCCACGCTGGTGCGCGCCGAAGTCGAACTGGCCCGCGCCGAAATTACGCGAGACGTCAAAAAGGGTCTCACCGGCAGCGTCTTCTTCATCGCCGCGCTGGTGGTGCTGTTCTACTCCACCTTCTTTTTCTTCTTCTTCGTCGCCGAGTTGCTGGACACCTGGCTGTGGCGCTGGGTGTCGTTCCTGATCGTGTTCGGGATCATGGTGGTGGTCGGCGCCGTGCTGGCCCTGTTCGGCTTCCTCAAGGTACGCCGGATCCGCGGCCCGCGCGAGACGATCGAATCGGTCAAGGAGACGCGCACCGCGCTGACCCCGGGCCACGACAAGGCCCCCGGCGACGCCAAGGCGCTCCCCGAGCCCCACGGCAAGCACGCGAAGCCCGGCAACGGCGCTGCCGGCGATCCATCGGGTTGGTAGATGGCGCCGCCGGATCCGTCGGTAACCCGCATCGAGGGGCCGTGGCGTCATCTCGATGTGCACGCCAATGGCATCCGCTTCCACGTCGTCGAGGCGCTGAGCGACGCCGACGGCCCGCCCGCGACGGCGCGCCCGCTGGTGATGCTGCTGCACGGTTTCGGATCGTTCTGGTGGTCCTGGCGTCATCAGCTGCGCGCACTGCGCGGCGCGCGAGTGGTCGCCGTCGACCTGCGCGGCTACGGCGGCAGCGACAAGCCGCCTCGCGGCTACGACGGCTGGACGATGGCCGGCGACACCGCCGGACTCATTCGGGCGCTGGGGCACTCCTCGGCCACCTTGGTGGGCCACGCTGATGGCGGGCTGGCGTGCTGGGCCACCGCCTTGCTGCACCCGCGGCTGGTGTCGGCGATCGCGCTGATCAGTTCACCGCACCCGGCGGCGTTGCGGCGATCCACGTTGACGCGACGCGACCAGGGTTATGCGCTGTTGCCGACGCTGCTGCAATACCAAATACCGTTGTGGCCCGAGCGCGTGTTGACCCGGGACGACGGCGCCGAGATCGAGCGCCTGGTCCGCAGTCGTAGCTGCGGCAAATGGCTTGCCTCCGAAGACTTCTCCGAAACCATCGGCCACCTGCGGACGGTAATTCAGATCCCGGCGGCCGCGCACAGCGCACTGGAATACCAGCGGTGGGCGGCGCGCAGCCAGCTGCGCGATGAGGGCCGGCGCTTCATGAGGTCGATGAGCCAGCAGCTCAGCGTGCCGCTGTTACACCTGCGCGGCGAGGCGGATCCGTACGTGCTGGCCGACCCGGTTGACCGTACGCGGCGCTACGCGCCGCAGGGCCGCTACGTATCCATCGCGGGCGCAGGGCATTTCAGCCACGAAGAGGCTCCCGACGAAATCAACCGGCACCTGACGAAGTTCCTCGAACAGGTGCACCTGACCCGAGCCAGATGAGCGCGCCGGCTCAGCCGACGCAGGAGCCGGTGCCCACCAGCTGGGTGTCACCGATCCTGGAGAGCTGACTGGCCACCTCGTCGGCGGTCAACACGAACCCGGTGTCGGGATCGTCGACCGCGGCGCCGAACACCACTCCGAGCACGTGACCGTCGAGATCGATCAACGGCCCACCCGAATTACCTTGCTCCACACTGGCTCTGATCGTGTAGACGTCACGGGTGACCGGGGCCGGGTCCCGGTAGATGTCGGGGCCGCTCAGCTTGATCAGCTCGCGAATCCTGGCCGGCGTCGCGGTGAAGTTGCCGCCACCGGGATACCCCAGGACTACCACGCTGGCACCGGTTTTCGCGTCGCCCTGCGCGAAAGCCAGTGGGGGCGGCGGCAAATTGGGGACGGAAAGGATCGCGATGTCGACCGCCGGATCGTAGGACACCACGGTGGCGTCCAGGGGATTGCCGCTGGCGTAGATCTGCACGCTGTTGGATCCGGCCACCACGTGCGCGTTGGTCATCACCCGGTCGGGTGCGATCACGAATCCGCTGCCCTCCAACACTTTCTGGCAGCTCGGGGCCAGGCTGCGCACCTTCACCACGCTGGGCGCGGTGGCCTGCACCACCGGGTTGCCGGCCAGCTCGGGATCGGGTGAGGCGACGGGGATTACCGGGGTGCGGCTGAACGGCTCCAGCACCGCGGGCAGGCCGGAGGTGTTCAGCAACGCGGACAGCCGCTTGGGCACCGTCTTGAGCCACGGCGGCGCTACGTCGTTGACCTGAGCCAACACTCGCGAACCGCGCACCGCGGCGGCCAATTCCGGCTGATCCTTGGACTGGGTCAGCGGCGTCGCCAACAACCACGCCGCGGTCAGCACCACGACCAGCTGGACCGCCACCCCGATGACCGAGTCGACCGTGCGGATCGAACGGCTGCGGATCGCGCCGCGCACGGCGCGTCCCAGCACCACACCGGCGACCTCTCCGATGACGACCAGCGCGAGGATCAAGAACAGCGCGGCAAACAATTTCGCCCGCGGAGCGGCGATGTGGCTGACCAGGTGGGGCGCCAGCAGCACGCCCGCGATCGCGCCGAGCAACACGCCGACGAACGAGAACAACGAGCCCACCGCGCCCGACCGCCAGCCCGAGATCGCCGCGATGAAGGCGACCGCCAAAACGGCGACGTCCAGCCACTGCGACGGGCTCATGGAATTCATCGAGACCCACTCTCGTCGCCGACCAACGCCATCGCCGCGTCCAACTCCCGCTCGTCGCTGGTGTCCCACGGCTGGGCCCAGCCGGCGACGTCCAGCAGCGCGGAAATCACCTGGCCAGTGAATCCCCAGACCAGCATCTGGTTGAGCAGAAACGCCGGACCGGCCCATCGGCGGCCGAGATCGCCGCGGTACACCATCAGCCGGTTCTCCGGATTGACGAAGGCGCGCAACGGAACTCGCGCGACGATCGCCGTTTCGGCCTCGTTGACGACGGCCACCGGGCCGGGGTCCGGCGAGTAGGCCAGCACCGGGACCACGTGAAACTGCGACGGCGCGATGAACATCTTTTCCATAGTGGCCAGGGGATGCAGCCTGCTGACGTCGATGCCGGTTTCCTCGCGGGCCTCGCGCAGCGCGGTATCGATCGGACCGTCGTCGGTGGGATCGGCGGCACCGCCGGGAAACGCCGCCTGGCCGGCGTGGTGGCGCAGGGTCGACGCCCGCACGGTGACCAGCAGATCGGCGTTCTCGGGGAAACCGCCGTCGGGTGCGCCGGATTCCGGTCCGGAGAACAACACCAGCACAGCGGCTTCGCGGCTCGCGCCGCGCAGGGTCGCCACCGCCGACGCGGCCTTGGTGGTGATCATCGCCAGCACGTCGGCCGGCAGGCGGCGCCGGGCCGCGTCGGGAACGTCATCGACGTGGTCGACCAGCGGACGCAGCCAGGACGGGCAGGCGTCGGGCCTCAGCGGAACGGACCCGCGCGCGGGGGCGGGGTCCCCATTCCGCAGGGGCGAACCCCCAGCACTCACGGCCCCTCCAGTCGGTTCAATTTTTGCGCTTATCCCCTGTCGTTGCCGATCGCGGCCGCGATCTCATCGGCAGTGGTGAAAACTCGTGGCAGCGTTTGGGCAACGCTACCGTCCGGCCGCAGGACCACCGTCGCGGGCATCACATTTACCACCCGCAGCGCGGCCGCGACCCGGCGACGACCGTCCTGCAGGGTCGGCAGCCGCACCCCGAGCTCGGCCAGCCGCAGCAGCGCCGCGGTCTCGTTCTCGTCTTGATGCACCGTCACCACCGTCACGTCCGAACCGGCCCGACGTTGATACTCGGCCATCGCGGGCAGTTCGGCCGCGCACGGCGCGCACCAATATGCCCACAGGTTGAGGACCACCCGGCGCCCGGCCAGCGCGCGGGCGACGTCGACCGGGGAACCGTCCGCGGCGCAGTCGGCCGTCACCCCGCGCAGAGCCGCGGGACCGTCGCCAGTTCCGGCGCCGGGGCACGGCGGCAGGTTGGCGCGCTGCCGCGGACCGGCCAGCGCGGCGGGGGTGTCGGCGTCGCGGTGTTCCCGGTCGGCCACCGGCTGATCGCTCGCGGGCGTCGGCGTCGAGGCGGAGTCGTCGCGCAGCTGGGCGACCAGCGCCACGATCAGCGCGGCCACCACCGCGAGAATCGCGATGTGCCAGCCAGCCTTCCGGGTCAAGGTCGGCCTCCAAATTGGCATGCGGTCCCTGCGCGTCGGTCGCGGGCCGGCTTACAGCCCGGCCAGGGCGAGCAGGTGCTCGGTTTCCGGGCCCTTCACCAGTGGCGCGGCCAACGCCGGTTCGGTGGGACCGAGGCCGAAGGAGGGACAATCCTTGGCGATCAGGCAGACGCCGCACGCCGGTTTCCGCGCATGGCAGACCCGGCGGCCGTGGAAGATGACCCGGTGGCTCAGCATGGTCCACTCACTGCGTTCGATGAGCTCACCGACGGAGTGCTCGATTTTGACCGCATCCTTGTCCGCGGTCCAGCGCCACCGGTGCACCAGCCGCGCGAAATGGGTGTCGACCGTGATGCCGGGGACGCCGAAGGCGTTTCCCAGGATGACGTTGGCCGTCTTGCGTCCGACCCCGGGCAGGGTGACCAGTTCGGCCATGGTCGACGGCACGTCGCCGTCGAATCGTTCGACCAGCGCCTGCCCCAAACCGATCAGCGAGGACGCCTTGTTGCGGAAAAATCCGGTCGGCCGGATCAGATTTTCCAGCTCGTCGCGGTCCGCCTGGGCGTAATCCAGCGCCGACGGGTATCGCTTGAACAGTGCGGGAGTCGTCAGATTGACCCGCTTGTCGGTGCTCTGCGCCGAAAGGATTGTGGCGACCGTCAATTCGAGCGGCGTGGTGAAGTCCAGCTCGCAGTGAGCGTCCGGAAATGCTTGTGCCAGGGCACGATTCATGCGCCGCGCCCGTCGCACCAAGCCGACCCGGGTTTCCGGGGCTGGAGTCGATTTCGAACGCCCGGACGACTTAGCCGCTGTCACCTACGACAGAGTACTGATTTCGTGATCTCGCCGAGACCCCGAGTTGATTCCAGGCGATGTTTACTCTTCGTGTGTCGTGGTTGCTGGTGGCCGGTATTCCGGCGCTGCTGATGCTGGCGGCGCTGGGTCTCGGGCGGCTCGAGTCCGAGCTCGCCCCTGGCGCCTTGGCGGTGGCCGACGTCGACGAATTCCTGGAACGTGCCGGCGGCGTGGACATGCACACGCTGGCCTCCGAGGGCATGCCCGAGGCGTTGGAATACCTGCATCGGCGCGAGCTCGCGCAGCTGTCCGAGGCCCCGGCCGACGGCCGCGGCGGGGGGCCGCGTCACGCCGCGCCGTCGTTCGCCGTCAGCTTCGTCGACCGCAACGAGATGACCTTGCCGACCCGGATCCACGGCCATTCGCACGTCAATCCGCAGTTTAGGGCACCTCGACACGCCAATCGTGTGTAGCGTTGGCACGTTGGACACAACGGCGTTCCTCTAGACTCGTCACGCGAGCAAGGGGTTAGCCTGCCCGTATCACATTAATTTTTTGGGAAAGTTGAAGAGGCAACGTGGACGAGATCCTGGCAAGGGCAGGAATCTTCCAAGGGGTTGAACCCGGCGCAGTCACAGCGCTGACCAAGCAGCTGCAACCCGTCGACTTCCCCCGCGGACACACGGTCTTCGCCGAGGGGGAACCCGGTGATCGGCTGTACATCATCGTCTCGGGGAAGGTGAAGATCGGTCGCCGCTCGCCCGACGGACGCGAGAACCTGCTGACGATCATGGGCCCGTCGGACATGTTCGGCGAGCTGTCGATCTTCGACCCGGGTCCGCGAACGTCCAGCGCCACCACCATCACTGAGGTGCGCGCGGTGTCGATGGACCGTGACGCGCTGCGCGCGTGGATCGCCGATCGTCCCGAGATCGCCGAGCAGTTGTTGCGGGTGCTGGCCCGACGGCTGCGCCGCACCAACAACAACCTGGCCGACCTGATCTTCACCGACGTGCCCGGCCGGGTGGCCAAGCAGCTGCTGCAGCTCGCGCAGCGGTTCGGCACCCAGGAGGGCGGCGCCATGCGGGTCACCCACGACCTGACGCAGGAAGAGATCGCGCAGCTGGTCGGGGCGTCCCGGGAGACGGTGAACAAGGCGCTGGCCGACTTCGCCCACCGCGGCTGGATCCGCCTGGAGGGCAAGAGCGTGCTGATCTCGGACTCCGAGCGGCTGGCCCGCCGAGCGAGGTAAGCGCGCGCGAAGCGCGGGCGCAACCGAGCGAGCATCAAACACCGAGCGAGGTAAGCGCGCGCGAAGCGCGGGCGCAACCGAGCGAGCATCAAACACCGAGCGAGGTAAGCGCGCGCAACCGGCCGCCCTTTGCCACACCAGTCACATGAGCACCACCGTGGCATGCATGAGGCGACTTCAAAACACGCTAGCGCCGGCGCTAGCGCATTTGAGAAGCACTCTGTCCCTCCAGACCCGGGACTCATGGGGCGCTAGTGACTTGTGCGACGCAGTTACGCCGATGGCTCCGAGCGCAGGTGATTCAGCTGCACCTGCACCGACCACTCCGCGGCGTCCCACAGCTTCTCGTCGACATCGACATAGACATGTTCGACGATCCGGCGGGCGCTGGCGTCCTCCCCCAGCTCCCGCACCGCCGACCGTACCTGATCCAGTCGCTCCCGCCGGTGCTCGAGATAGCCCTGCGCGACGCTTTCCAGATCGGTCAGGTCCGGGCCGTGGCCGGGCAGCACCGTCCGCCGGCCCAGGCCGCGCAGCCGCCGGAGCGATTCCAGGTAGTCCGTCAGGCTGCCGTCCTCCTTGTCGAGGACGGCCGTGCCGCGGCCCAGGACGGTGTCGGCGGTCAACACGGCGTCGTCCAGCAGGAAGGACAGCGAATCGGCGGTGTGGCCCGGGGTCGCCATGACCTTGATCTTGAGGCCCGCGGCGTCGATCACCTCGCCGTCGGTCAGCTCGCCGCCGAGGCCACGCAGAAAACCGCTGCCCGCCGAGCGGACGGTCGCGCCCGTCCGCTCGACCAGCTTGTCGATGCCGTCGGTGTGATCGCTGTGCCGGTGGCTGATGAGGACCAGGGCGATCCGGCCGAGCGCGGCCACCCGCGCGATGTGCTCGTCGTCGTCGGGTCCGGGATCCACGATCACCAGCCGCTCGCTGCCCGGGCCGCGCAGCACCCAGGTGTTGGTGCCCTCGAGTGTGAGCAGCCCGGGGTTATCGGCCAGCAGTACCGACGCGGTCTCGGTGACCGGCCGCAACTTGGCGTACGCGGGATGGGTCAGCGGCTCGGCGGCCTGGGTCATGGCGTCAGCCGACCTCGACGATCAGCTCCACTTCCACCGGCGCATCCAGTGGCAGCTCGGAGACGCCGACCGCCGAGCGCGCATGCGCGCCCCGCTCGCCGAACACCTCGGCGAGCAGGTCGGAGGCCCCGTTGATGACGCTGGGCTGGCCGTTGAATCCGGGGGCCGAGGCGACGAATCCGACCACCTTGACCACCCGGGCCACCTCGTCGATGCCCACCAGCGAGTTGACGGCGGCCAGCGCGTTGAGCGCACAGATCCGCGCCATCGCCTTGCCCTCATCCGGGCTGACGCCGGCGCCGACCTTGCCGGTGGCCAACAGCTTGCCGTCCTGCATCGGGAGCTGGCCCGCGGTGTAGACCAGGCTTCCGGTGCGCACCGCCGGCACGTAGGAGGCCAGCGGCGCAACCACCTCCGGCAGCGCGAGGCCGAGCTGCCGTAGACGGGCCGAAGCACTCATCGACCGACCCTTACTTGGGGCGCTTCAGATACGCGACGTGCTGCTCACCGGTCGGCCCCTGCAGCACCGACACCAGCTCCCAGCCGTCGGCACCCCACTGGTCGAGGATCTGTTTGGTGGCATGCGTCAGCAGCGGAACCGTGACGTACTCCCATGCGGTGGGTTGGCTCATGCCGCGAGCTTATCGGTCGCAGCTGAACCGCTCCGGCCAGCCCAAGGGCCCGTCGGGCTAGCATGCGAAGGTGGCAACCACATCGGGCGGCGGAGCTGCCGTCGGCTGGCCTGCGCGCTTGACGAAGGCCCGTTTACATTTCGTGACCGGCAAGGGCGGCACGGGCAAGTCCACCATCGCGGCCGCGCTGGCGCTGACCCTGGCCGCCGGGGGCCGCAAGGTGCTGCTCGTGGAAGTCGAGGGCCGCCAAGGGATTGCGCAACTCTTCGACGTCCCGCCCCTGCCGTATCAGGAGGTGAAGATCGCGACCGCCGAACGCGGCGGTCAGGTCAACGCCCTGGCGATCGACATCGAGGCCGCGTTCCTCGAATACCTCGACATGTTCTACAACCTGGGCATCGCGGGCCGCGCGATGCGCCGCATCGGCGCGATCGAGTTCGCGACGACGATCGCGCCGGGTCTGCGCGACGTGCTGTTGACCGGCAAGATCAAGGAGACGGTGATCCGGGTCGACAAGAATCGGCTCCCGGTTTATGACGCGATCGTCGTCGACGCCCCGCCGACCGGACGGATCGCGCGCTTCCTGGATGTCACCAAGGCGGTGTCGGATCTGGCCAAGGGCGGACCGGTGCATTCGCAGGCCGACGGCGTGGTCAAGCTACTGCACTCCGATCAGACGGCCATTCACTTAGTCACCTTGCTGGAGGCGTTGCCGGTTCAGGAGACGCTGGAAGCCATCGAGGAGCTCGCGGAGATGAAGCTGCCGATCGGCAGCGTGATCGTCAACCGCAACATCCCCACGTACTTGCAGCCGGCCGATCTGGCGAAGGCAGCCGAGGGGGACGTCGACGCGGACTCGGTGCGGGCCGGATTGGAAAAGTCCGGAATCAGCTTGAACGACAAAGACTTCGCGGGCCTGCTGACGGAGACCATCGAGCATGCGACCGTCGTCGCTACGCGCGCCGAGATCGCGCAACAGCTCGATGCGCTGAAGGTGGCCCGACTGGAATTACCCGCCATTTCCGACGGGGTCGACCTCGGTAGCCTCTACGAGCTATCGGAATCGCTTGCACAGCAGGGGGTTCGATGAGCACTACGCCTGAACGGCTTGATATGGCGGCCATCCTGGCCGACACCACCAACCGCGTGGTGGTGTGCTGTGGCGCGGGTGGGGTGGGCAAGACCACCACCGCGGCCGCGATCGCGCTGCGCGCCGCCGAGTACGGACGCAACGTCTGCGTGTTGACGATCGATCCGGCCAAACGGCTCGCGCAGGCGCTGGGGGTCAGCGATCTCGGCAACACTCCGCAGCGGGTCCCGCTGGCGGCGGAGGTTCCCGGCGAGCTGCACGCGATGATGCTCGACATGCGGCGCACCTTCGACGAGATGGTGATCCAGTACTCCGGACCCGGTCGGGCACAAGCGATTCTGGATAACCAGTTCTATCAAACGGTCGCCAGCTCACTGGCCGGCACGCAGGAGTACATGGCGATGGAGAAGCTGGGCCAGCTGCTGGCCGAGGATCGCTGGGACCTGGTGGTGGTCGATACCCCGCCGTCGCGCAACGCGCTGGACTTCCTGGACGCGCCCAAACGGCTGGGCAGCTTCATGGACAGCCGGCTGTGGCGGCTGCTGCTGGCGCCGGGCCGGGGCATCGGGCGGTTGGTCACCGGCGCAATGGGTTTGGCGATGAAGGCGATGTCCACCATCCTGGGTTCACAGATGCTGGGCGATGCCGCGGCGTTCGTGCAGTCGCTGGACGCCACCTTCGGCGGCTTCCGGGAGAAGGCCGATCGCACGTACGCGCTGCTGAAAAGGCGTGGGACGCAGTTCGTTGTGGTGTCGGCGGCTGAGCCGGACGCGCTGCGCGAGGCGGCCTTCTTCGTCGACCGGCTGTCGCAGGAAGGGATGCCGCTCGCCGGGCTGGTCCTCAACCGCACCCATCCGCCGTTGTGCTCCCTGCCGGCGGAGCGGGCGATCGACGGCAGCGAAATGCTGGACCACGACGCCGACTCCGAGGCGGCGTCGCTGGCCTCGGCGGTGCTGAAGATTCACGCCGACCGGGCGCAGACCGCCAAGCGGGAGATCAGGTTGCTTTCCCGGTTCACCGGCGCCAATCCGCACGTGCCGGTCATCGGCGTTCCGTCGCTGCCGTTTGATGTCTCGGATCTGGAGGCGCTGCGCGCGCTGGCCGATCAGATCACGTCGGTCGGTGACGATGCGGCCCGGGCGACCGCCCGCTGAATCACTTCCAACTCCGCGGCGCCGGCCAGCCGTAACAGAAACGTAATCACGAACGACGGGTCCCGGGCAGGCCTACGGTCCACGGTGGCGTGACCCGTCAGCGGGGCGAAGGGTCAGCCGACGCTGCGGGTCCGCCTCTTGTCGAAGAAGTCCGCCCAGGAAACCACCTCGGGGTGCTGCTTGAGCAGGGCACGGCGCTGCCGCTCGGTCATGCCGCCCCAGACGCCGAACTCGACCTTGTTGTCCAGCGCGTCTGCCCCGCATTCCTGCATCACCGGGCAATGTCTGCAGATCACTGCCGCCTTACGCTGGGCGGCGCCGCGGACAAACAGTTCGTCGGGATCGGTGGTCCGGCATAGCGCCTTCGAGACCCACGCGATCCGCTCTTCGGCATCGACACTGCGGAGTACCCCTTGTGCGGCTGCAATGTTTGTCCTACGCGCCGCCGGCCGTATTGGTGACACGAACTGTTCCCTTTCCCTACCGGCCGCCCGTCACGGCCGCCCTCCTTGGGGTGCAGATCCCGTCTCGCGATCTACGCCACACTGTGTACTTCGGTGTTACCTGAATCTCACCGTGTGTCTAAGTTAGGTGGTCAGGTGCCAATTGCGCAACAGTCCGATAACGCTTTTTTTGGGACGAGCGTCCAGGCTCGTACCAAACGATCGCCGAAGAAGTGATCTTGGACACCCCGTTGCCCGTCTGACCTGTGACGCAATTCCAAATCCGCGCCCGTCGGCGCCGGTCTTGAGATGACGAAATTTTTGGGAGAATGCGCAGCGTGGCGGCGTGACTGGGGGCCGCTACTGTAGTACCCATGTCAGACCGCCCCCCGGCCGCACTCACGATCCTCAAGCTTGCGGGGCTCTGTTTGTTGGCCAGCGTCGTCGCCACGGCTCTGCTGTTCCCCTTCGCCGGCGGAATAGGACTGGTGTCCAATCGGGCGTCGGAAGTGGTCGCCAACGGCTCGGCTCAGCTTCTCGAGGGCGAGGTACCGGCCGTCTCGACGATGGTCGACGCCAAGGGCAACACGATCGCCTGGCTGTATTCGCAGCGCCGGTTCGAGGTGCCCACCGACAAGATCGCCAACACGATGAAGCTGGCGATCGTCTCCATCGAGGACAAGCGGTTCGCCGACCACAACGGGGTGGACTGGAAAGGCACCCTGACCGGTCTGGCCGGCTATGCCCGCGGCGACGTCGACACCCGCGGCGGTTCGACCATCGAGCAGCAGTACATCAAGAACTACCAACTGCTTGTCACCGCGAAGACCGACGCCGAGAAGCGCGCGGCGGTGGAAACCACTCCCGCCCGCAAGCTGCGCGAGATCCGCATGGCGCTGACGCTGGACAAGACCTTCACCAAGCCCGAGATTCTGACCCGGTATCTGAACCTGGTCTCGTTCGGCAACGGCTCGTTCGGTGTGCAGGACGCCGCCCAGACCTACTTCGGCATCAACGCGTCCGACCTGAACTGGCAGCAGGCGGCGCTGCTGGCGGGCATGGTGCAGTCGACCAGTGCGCTCAACCCGTACATCAACCCCGACGGCGCGCTGGCACGGCGAAACTTGGTGCTGGACACCATGATCGAGAACATCCCGCAGGAGGAGGAGGCGCTGCGCGCCGCCAAGGCCGCGCCGCTGGGCATCCTGCCGCAGCCCAACGAGCTGCCCCGCGGTTGCATCGCGGCGGGCGACCGCGCGTTCTTCTGCGACTACGTCCAGGAGTACCTGTCCCGGGCCGGCATCAGTAAGGAACAGGTCGCCCGGGGTGGCTACCTGATCAAGACGACGCTGGACCCGGACGTGCAGATCCCGGTCAAGGCGGCCATCGACAAGTTCGCCAGCCCGACGCTGCCGGGCATTTCGAGCGTGATGAGCGTGATCCAGCCGGGCAAGACGTCGCACAAGGTGATGGCCATGGCCAGCAACCGCACCTACGGGCTCGACGTCGACGCCGGCCAGACCATGCGCCCGCAGCCCTTCTCGCTGGTCGGCGACGGCGCGGGATCCGTGTTCAAGATCTTCACCACGGCCGCGGCCCTGGACATGGGCATGGGCACCAACGCCACCCTCGAGGTGCCGGGCCGCTTCCAGGCCAAGGGCATGGGTAGCGGTGGGGCCAAGGGCTGCCCGAAGGACAACTGGTGCGTGGTCAACGCCGGCAACTACCGCGGGTCGATGAACGTCACCGACGCGCTGGCCACCTCGCCCAACACCGCGTTCGCCAAGCTGATCCAGCAGGTCGGCGTGACGCGCACGGTGGACATGGCCATCAAACTCGGGCTGCGGTCCTACGCCGACCCGGGCACCGCCCGCGACTACAACCCCGACAGCAACGAGAGCCTGGCCGACTTCGTCAAACGGCAGAACATCGGCTCGTTCACCCTCGGCCCGATCGAGGTGAACGCGCTGGAGCTGTCCAACGTCGCGGCCACCCTGGCCTCGGGCGGCACGTGGTGCCCGCCCAATCCGATCGACAAGCTGGTCGACCGCAAGGGCAACGAGGTCGCGGTGACCACCGAGACGTGCGACCAGGTGGTGCCCGACGGCCTGGCGAACACCCTGGCCAACGCGATGAGTAAGGACGCGCTGGGCGGCGGCACGGCGGCCGGTTCGGCCAGCGCGGCCGGCTGGGACCTGCCGATGTCCGGTAAGACGGGCACCACCGAGGCGCACCGCTCGTCGGGCTTCGTGGGCTTCACCAACCACTACGCGGCGGCCAACTACATCTACGACGACTCCACCACCCCCACCGATCTGTGCTCCGCCCCGCTGCGCCACTGCGGCGAGGGCGACCTGTACGGCGGTAACGAACCGGCGCGCACGTGGTTCACCGCGATGAAGCCGATCGCCACCAATTTCGGGCCGGTGCAGTTGCCCCCCACCGACCCTCGCTACGTCGACGGCTCACCGGGCTCCCGGGTGCCCAGCGTCGCCGGCCTGGATATCGACGCGGCGCGCCAGCGCATCAAGGAGGCGGGCTTCCAGGTCGCCGACCAGAACAACTTCGTCAACAGCAGCGCCAAGCAGGGCGAGGTGGTCGGGACGACCCCCAGCGGCGCGACGATTCCGGGGTCGATCGTCACCATCCAGGTCAGCAACGGCATCCCGCCGGCCCCGCCGCCGCCGCCGGCAGGCGCACCGCCACCGGTCGGCTCGCAGGTCGTTGAGATTCCGGGCCTGCCGCCGATCACCATTCCGCTGCTGGCGCCACCGCCGCCGGCGGGTGGGCCGCCGCCGGCGCCCGGCGAGCCGCCCCCGTAGGCGTGATTGCCGCACTCCTCCTCACCCCGCTTCGCGGGCCGCATCGTCGTACGGCGAAGCGTCGTGACCCAAGAGATACGCTGCCAGTCCCCGACCGGCAGTAGGCTGCCAGCATGGCTGATGTTTTGCCCGTCCTGATACGTGCCGGCGCCGCCACCCTAGCTTCGAGCGTCGCCGGCCTCGGCTATGCCGCGGTCATCGAGCGCAACGCGTTCGTCCTGCGCGAGATCACGATGCCCGTGCTGACCCCGGGCTCGACCCCGCTGCGGGTGCTGCATGTCAGCGACCTCCACATGACTCCCGGCCAGCGCCGCAAACAGGCGTGGCTGCGCGAACTGGCGGGCTGGGAACCGGATCTGGTGGTCAACACCGGTGACAACCTGGCCCACCCCAAGGCGGTGCCGTCGGTCATCCAGGCCCTGGGCGATCTGCTGTCGCGGCCGGGTGTCTTCGTGTTCGGCAGCAACGACTACTTCGGCCCGCGGCTGAAGAACCCGCTGAACTATGTGACCAACCCGTCGCACCGGGTGCGCGGTGAACCGCTGCCCTGGCAAGACCTGCGGGCGGCGTTCACCGAGCGCGGCTGGCTCGACCTCACCCACACCCGGCGCGAGTTCGAGGTGGCCGGTCTGCACATCGCCGCCGCGGGCGTGGACGACCCGCACATCGACCGCGACCGCTACGAAACCATCGCGGGCCCGGCCAGTCCCGCCGCGAATCTGCGGCTGGGACTGACCCATTCGCCCGAGCCGCGCGTCCTGGACCGCTACGCCGCCGACGGCTATCAGCTGGTGATGGCCGGACACACCCACGGCGGTCAGGTCTGCCTGCCGTTCTACGGCGCGCTGGTGACGAACTGCGGCCTGGATCGCTCGCGCGCGAAGGGACCGTCGCGCTGGGGCGCCAACATGCAGTTGCACGTCTCCGCCGGGATGGGCACCTCGCCGTTCGCGCCGGTGCGATTCTGCTGCCGGCCGGAGGCGACCCTGCTGACATTGATCGCCACCCCGATGGGCGACCGCGACGCGGCCAGCGACCTGAGCCGTTCGCAGCCAACAGCATCGGTGCGTTGACCGACCAGACCCGGATCGCGGTTCGCAGTCGCTCACGTTGCTGGGCAGACAACGCGATCCGGCTGATCCAGGCCGACGCCCGGCGCAGCGCCGACACCCACCTGCTGCGCTACCCGCTGCCCTCCGCGTGGAGCGCGGGTGCCGACGTCGCGCTGTACCTCAAGGACGAGACGACGCACATCACCGGCAGCCTCAAGCACCGGTTGGCCCGCTCGTTGTTCCTCTACGCGCTGTGCAACGGCTGGATCGACGAGGGCACCACGGTGGTCGAGGCGTCGTCGGGTTCGACCGCGGTGTCCGAGGCCTATTTCGCGGCGCTGCTGGGTCTGCCGTTCGTCGCCGTGATGCCCGCGGCGACGAGCACGTCGAAGGTGGCATTGATCGAATCCCACGGCGGCCGTTGCCATTTCGTGCAGAGCTCCAGCGAGGTCTACGCCGAGGCGGAGCGGGTGGCGCGGGAGACCGGCGGGCACTACCTGGACCAGTTCACCAACGCCGAGCGCGCCACCGACTGGCGGGGCAACAACAACATCGCCGAGTCGATCTTCGAGCAGATGCGCGAGGAGAGATATCCCGTCCCGGACTGGATCGTGGTCGGGGCGGGCACCGGCGGGACCAGCGCTACGATCGGCCGCTACATCCGCTACCGGCGGCACGCCACCCGGCTGTGCGTCGTGGACCCGGAGAATTCCGCGTTCTTTCCCGCCTACGCCGAGGACCGCGACGACGTCGTGCTGCCCACCTCGTCGCGCATCGAGGGCATCGGCCGGCCGCGGGTGGAGCCGTCGTTTCTGCCGGGCGTGGTCGACCGGATGGTGTCCGTCCCGGACGCGGCGTCGATCGCGGCCGCCCGCCACGTCAGCGCCGTGCTGGGGCGCCGCGTCGGGCCGTCGACGGGCACGAACCTGTGGGGTGCGTTCGGCCTGCTCGCGGAGATGGTCGCCGAGGGCCGCAGCGGCTCGGTGGTCACGCTGCTCGCGGACAGCGGCGACCGCTACCGCGACACCTATTTCAGCGACGAGTGGGTGACGGCGCAGGGGCTGGACCCGGCGGGACCGGCCGAGGCGCTGGTGGAGTTCGAGCGATCGTGCTCCTGGAAGTGAGCTGCCCACCGCGGTTTGGCCTCCCGATGGGCGGGTGCGATAGGCTGTCGAGGCTTCAAGCGGGGTGTGGCGCAGCTTGGTAGCGCGCTTCGTTCGGGACGAAGAGGCCGTGGGTTCGAATCCCGCCACCCCGACTCGTAATCAAGGGACTGACCGCCAGCGCAACGGTCAGTCGCCCGATGTGTTCGCCGTGATCGGCAATGCGTCGGTAAAAGCGTCTAGCTCGACTTCTTGCCGCCTTTGCGTCCGGCGGCCTTCTTCTGGGACTGATTGCCGCCGCTGCCGCTACCGCTGCTACGGCTGCTTTGGCTGCTGCCCGAGCTCTTGCCGCCCCTGCTGGAGGCGCCAGGCGAGTTCGATATCGCCGCCGCTCTCGACTTGCTCATTCCCTTCTTGCGCAGCCCCTCATACTGTTTGTCGTTCTTGACGCTCGACCCATGATCTTTCGTCACTTTGGACTCCTTTACCTCTCGCAGCGGAATACCCGTTTCCAACCGGTGAGAACAGCTGTCCGAGTCCATCTGCGGCCATGTAAGCGGCGAGCTATTCGGTGTAGCGTCATCCTTGTTCGGCGGGACGTTGGCGTCCGGGACAGACTCAGATGGGTTCGGCGGGACGTTGGCGCCCGGGACCTAGCGAAGTTCCTGCTTCGGTTACCGGAGCGGGCGCCCATTGCAAAGGAGGGCTCCCTCCATGACCACCAAGGACACGTCGCAGCCGGTGAGTCCCGCACGGGATGACGATCTGCGCGTCACCCTAGCCTTGAGGCGAGACGAGCTCGTTCGCCAGCGCGTGGTCGCACTGGCACAGATTCGCACGCTTTCCGGGCAACTGGAATCGATCGACCGCCAACTTGAACACATCGCGCACGTCGAGGCCGCGCACAGCGAGCATTAACTCGATCACTTCATCGTCGCCAGGTTGTGCCAGAAGTTCTTGAGGCTGTCGGTTCCGCCGAACAGCGTCGTGAAATTCGTCGAGTCGACGAGCACGATGTCGCCGGCCCGGTCGCCGGCCGGCGGCATCCAGATCAGCGCGTTGAATTCGCTGTTGCCCGCCGCGGTAAAGGGATGGGGCCGTTGCGGGTCCACGCGTTGCCTGCCGAGCACGCGCAGCAGGTCGCCTTCCGGGGCGGTGAGTTCGTAGTGCGGCAGGTGCGGGTGAAAGTTCAGCGTCGTCACGTTGTTCAGCAGGCCCGGCGCGTCCAGATCGCGGAAGCCGGTCAGCGGCGCGATCTCGCCGGTTCCCTCGACCAGGGCGGGACGCAATCCCCACGTGTTGTGCACGGGAACGTCGAGCGCCTGCATCAGTGAGCGCGTGTAGGCGGTGAACCGCTGCTGTCGTGGCACCAGCGGGTCCCCGTGGTGCAGGTATTCGACCTGGCGCTGTGCCGGGTCGTCGGTGAAGCCGACGTCGTGGTGCGGCGCCAGCAGCAGGCAGGTGCCCTCGCGTTTCAGCCACTCGCGCAGGGCGGCGATCTCTTCGGGCTGCGCCTCCTCCTGGCCCACGAGATGGTCGAGCCCGAACACCATCAGGGTGTCGGTGTCGGCCAGTATCCGTTCGTCGATCAGCTGCCGGTAGCCGGCCTGGTCGATGCGCTGGAACACCGCGACCGGATGGCCGGTCGCGTCGCCCGCCAGCTCCTGGAACGCCAGCGTCGAGCGGTGGAACAGCTCCAGGGTGCCGGCGATGCCCTGCAGGAAGTGCGCCTCGTCCCAGTCGGCTCCCTCGTAGTGCGGCCACGCCGCTCTGCGCACTTCGGTCATCGTCGAGAACCGGTTGTCCAGCACTTCGACGTCGCGCTGGGATTCCCACGGATAGCTCCACGTCCAGTAGATGCTGATGCGTCGCCCGGCCGTGCGCGGTCGCGGTATGTGGGTCTGGTTGTACGTGCGTGCCGCGGGCAAGGTGCTCATGATGGTTCCCCGGTTGTCAGTCGAGCGCCGCGAGGTAGCGCATGGCGGTGATGCCCGGCAGGAAGAAGTACGCCCCACCGGTCAGCGTCGTGAACGCTGGAAGGCCCTTGAGAACTCGGCGGATCGGCCGCTTCGGTATCTTGAATTCCATTGTGCCGTCTTGTGTTCCGCAGATCGGGTCGTGCTCGTTGCCGAGTTCGTGAAACGTGCGGTCGTTGATCCAGACGTTCTGCGCGAATTCGAACTGCCGGATCAGGCTGGCGCAGATGATGAAGGCGGCGATGCCTCGGTCCACTCCGTCGTCGGGGGCGCCGTCAGGAAGCGCCGGCCCGTAGGTGGCGCCGCGACGGATCATCCGTCGCCGGTTCATGTTGGGCGCGGTGTCTCGCGGGTTGAGCCGCCGGGCGTGGGCACCCAGGGGACACGCGTAGCCGAGCGGGTCCATCTCCTTGTAGTTGAAGTCGTTGTTGCGCATCGGGTCCGCGCCCAGCTCGGGATCATCGGCGCCCGGCGCCAGCACCAAGGGAGCGCCGCTGCGCCAGCGGCCCATGAATTTCGCGGCCAACAGCTCCTCGTCGTCGGGCGTGCGGGCCTGCGAACGGATGTAGTCGCGGAACAACGCCACGTGCTCGCGCAGCCGCCGGTACGCGGCGTAGGTCCCGTTGCGCGAGAGCACATCCGGCTGGGGCGCGTTGGCCACCGGTCCGACCTCGTCGGGATAGCCGAGGATGAACTCGCCGGCCTTCAGCGGCGCGCCCGAGCCGGGCGTGGGTTCCTCGCCCGATCCCTCGATCACCGGCTGCGACAACCGATCCCGAAAGCCGAAATGGTCGTGGGCATAGTTGAACGGGGGTGTCGCATTCAGATCCAGGTACGACAACCGGCGCACGCCGCCGCACCGTTGCAGCAGTTCGTCGTGGGCGCGGGTGGCGCGGGCGTGTTCGGCGTCGTCTCGCGCGAACAGGATCGCGATCGCGTGCAGGTCGTCGCCCGCCAAACCCCCGGCCCAGTTGTCGGGGTGGTTTCGTCCGGTATCGCCGAGGATGTCGGCCCGGGCGGCCATGCCCTGCCGGAACTCTTCCGGGAAGGTCGCGAGCGCCTCTTCCGGCACACCGAGCGCCCGAAGGCCGCTCCAGGTGAAACCCAGGGTGACCCAGCGCTTGGTGTCGTCCATGGTTTCTCGCACCGAGGCGGCGGACTCCACGACGTCCACCAGTTCGGACAGCCAGGCGCGGCCGGCCACCGGATCATCGAACGAGAGAAACTCGTAACGCCCGGTCAGGGCCGGGGTACGGGTCAGCAGGATGTGCTGGATGTCGTCGAGCTCAAGCATCTGCACGCTCCGATGGGCGTCACTGCATCTGATCCAGCATGGTGCCGAACGCGGCTTTCAGCCGCAGCCCCTTCTTGATCTCGTCGGCCGTGACATAGGGGTACTCCCCGTATTCCAGGAAGCTCGGGCACTGGTGCTCGCGAACGAACTTGACGAAGGCCTCCGGGTTCTCTCGCCAGTCCTCGGGGAAGCCCTCGAGGTTGGTGAAGACGGTGGTGATCCCGGTCTGGCTGAACAGCTGCACCGCGTCCTCGGTGTATTTGTCGAAGTCGGTGTCGAAGATGCCCTGGTACTGGAAGTGCAGCCCCGACCCGACGTCGAAGAGCTGCCAGCGCAGATAGTGCAGCCGCAGCGGTGCCAGCACTTCCGGGTTTGCCTTGACGGCTTCTTCGATCTGTTTGCCGTAGGCGCGAACGGCTTCCTCGCGGCCTTCCTTGACCTTGGCGATGATGGAAAAGCCGTAGCAGGCCGGGGTGCGCGGATACAGCGGCCCGTACCGGCCGCGTTCCAGCTCGAAATAGCCTTCCTTGGGGATGGCCAGGGCCGCGGGTTTAGTCCACTCGTCTTCGGTTGCCACCATTCGCTCCAAAGTGCAGGCCGGTGCGCCGGACGCTACCACCTGACTGGGCCCGTGCAACCCGGATCGGCCGATGCCGGTAACCCGGCCGCCGACACACGTTTACGGGATCGGTAGCGGGCGTAATCCGCCGAAACCGGGCCCGATATAGTGGATCTCACCGTAATGCTGAGCAAACAGCATTGACATTCGTCGCCGTCAAAACTCCAAGTGATCGCCTCGCGAGACCGCAGGCTCCTGAACGGCACGGGTTGATGCCTGCCACCGGTCTCGAAGCATGAGGGCGACACTCAGTGACCAATCTTGACGATTTCAGCCTGCTCACCGACGTTCTGCGGGCCATCTATTCGGCGGACGCCGGCGACTTCCCCCAGGTGCTGGACGACCTGACCAGGGCGGCCGCGCGCTGGGTGCCGGGCGCCCAGGAAGCCGGGATCACCGTCACCAGCCGGCAGAACGAGGTCAGTACCCCGTCGGTCACGCACGACTGCGCCCGGGTGCTCGACGAGTTCCAGCAGCGCCACCTCGAGGGACCCTGCGTCCACGCCGCCTGGACCCGCAAGGTCGTCGTCATCGACGACCTCGAAGCCGATGAGCGCTGGCCGAAGTACCGGGCCGACGCGCTCGCGCACACGCCGATTCGCAGCGTGCTGTCGCTGCCCATGTTCGCCGACGAGCTGAGCATGGGCGCGCTGAACTTCTACGCCGAGCGCCCGCAGTCCTTCTCGGAGGACTCGCGCCGGATCGCCGCCATCTTCGCGACGCTGGGCGCCCTGGCATGGAGCAACGTGGTGCGCACCCAGCAGTTCAAGGAAGCGCTGAGCACCCGGGACACGATCGGACAGGCCAAAGGCATTCTCATCGAGCGCTATGACCTCGACGATCAGACCGCCTTCAATACGCTGATCAAACTGTCGCAGAGCATGAACACCCCGCTGCGCGACATCGCGCGCCGGGTGATCGAGGACGCAACCGGGCGCTGACGCCACGGGGGTTCGGCCTGAATATGTTGTGGCCCAAGCTATCTCGTTAGCTTTCCCACTCCGGTTCCAGCCGTTGCGCTCCCGCGTGCGGGGCGACGACCCCGTGTGTGCGCCGCGGACCCCGCACGACGACGGGCTGAATTCGCGTCCAGCCCTGCACCTGCGAGCGGCCCACCAGGCGGCAATGGTGGGTACCGGCCAACCGGCGGGCCGCCTTGGTAAAGGTCTGGTTGGTCACGATGACCGTCCGATTACACCCATGCTGCAGCGCCCCTGCCACGACCTGCTGGACCGCGGCCACCCCGACGGCCTTCGCGAGCCTCTTGCATTGGACGGCCACGCGGGCGCCGTCTTTCTTGGCGATCAGGTCCACGCCGTAGTCACCGGTGCCGGCGGTCGGGGTGACACTGTAGCCCGCGACGCGAAGCTGCGCCGCAACGAATTCCTCGAACTCGGTGCCCGACATCCGGTCGATCGCCCGCAGCCCGGATTTCGAGAGTTTGAGGTCGCGGCGTCGGTGCGCGTCGGCCTGATAGCGGTCCCGCTGGACCGACAGCCACCACAAGATCGCCACAGCGACGGCGAGCCCACCGAGCCCGGCGAGGCATCCCGCTGGCAGGCTGCCGGTGGCCTTTTGCGTGAAATACCAAGGGAACGCTAAACCCGGCAGCAGCAGCGACCCGAGTACCTTCTCCATTTGTCCGATGAACCTAGTGGATGCCACTGACAATCCAGGGCAATCCGGCGCAGGTTCACCGTCGCGGCATGGCGCGCGAGGCGCCTCGCCCGGTCGGGAACCGGGGTGTCAGGCGCAGTCGGCGCACACCGGCAGCCCGGAGCTGGAGCGGCGCATCCGGCTGCGGTGCTGCACTAGAAAGCAGCTCGAGCAGGTGAACTCGTCGGCCCGCTGGGGAACCACTGTCACCGACAGCTCTTCTCCGGACAGGTCGGCGCCCGGCAGCTCGAAGAAATGCGCGTCGTTGGGGTCCTCGTCGACCACGGCGGTGGCAGACCCTTGCAGCGTCGGCGCCAGTTCCCGAAGCGAGGATTTGTCCTGGGTGTCGGCGTCGGATACACGGCGTGCGTCGTAGTCAGTGGTGGTCGCCATTGCTGTTCCTTCCTGCGATGGAACGGGTTGACGCACTTTCCTGTACTCACCCGTGGCGCAGGCAGTACCCCGTTCGGGGGCGCGTTACACGGTCGCGGCCCGAAAAAGTTGTGGCAGCCGGGAAATGGGCCGACAGTCGTTAGCTGGGCGGCGGTGTGTCGCACCGGCGGCAAACCGCGCCCTCAGCTGCTGGGCGGTGGTGCCGGCTGATCGGAATGTGCGGCGTGCCAGCGCAGTTCGGCGTCGCGGACTCTACGGTGGGCGCGCAGCAACCACGCCGCACTGAGCGCGCCAAGCGCGACCGCAACGAGCAGGGCGACAGCGCCGCCCACCAGATGTCCGGCCGCGACGGCGAACAGGCCCACGGTCAGGGCGATGACCGCGACGGCCGAACCGGCGAGGCCGGGGGCGTTGGCGCCGTTCTTGAAGGATTCGCCGGCGTGCTGACGAGTGATACGGGCATGGTCGACCGGGGGGTTCTTGGGGTAATCCAACGTCATTCCTCGTCGAGAATTATTGTGCACCAGCATTATTCGTACGCATACGGTCGCGACCGATCCGCCGGCGGGCGTGCCGATGCCGCCCCGATGTCGCGGATCACCACGCACGTGTACCCGCAGCGTCGGCGGCCAAACGAAACCACGCACCGTGTCAGCCGCGCCCGGCCTGGGTATGCCGCGCACATGACATCACGACCGCACGCGGACACGCTTCCCGACTCCGCCGCCGGGAGCCTGCCCTGATGGCGCGTGGCGGCACACCCGCCGTCCTGTTCGACGTCGACGGCACGCTGGTGGATTCCAACTATCTGCACGTCCACGCCTGGCAGCGCGCGTTCGACGCCGAAGGCATGCGGGTGGCGTCCTGGCAAATCCATCGGTGCATCGGCATGGACGGATCCCGGCTGGTCCGAACGCTCTCCGATGACGCCCCGGACGACGTGCAGGAGCGGCTCAGCGACAAGCACAGCCAGTACTACCGGGAGATCACCCCGCTGCTGCAGCCTTTGCCCGGGGCCCGCGACCTGCTGCGCCGCGTCGCCGACCTGGGCCTACAGGTCGTGCTGGCCAGCTCGGCACCCGAAGACGAGCTGGAGATCCTGCGCAAGGCGCTCGACTGCGACGACGTGATCTCCGAGACGACCTCGTCGCGCGACGTCGACACCGCCAAGCCCGAACCAGGCATCGTGCGGGTGGCGCTGGACCGCGCCGGCGTGGACGCCCAGCACGCCGTGTTCGTCGGGGACGCCGTGTGGGACGCACACGCCGCCGCCGGCGCGGGATTGCCGTGCATCGGGCTGCTGAGCGGTGGCATCGCCCGCGCGGAGCTGGCAGAGGCGGGCGCCGAACCCATCTTCGCCGATCCACGCGACCTGCTCGAGCACCTGGACTCCACCCGAATCGCGGCCCTCGCGCCGGGCCGCTGACCGACGAGTTTCGCGTCAGTCGCTTCGTGCCCGCAGCATCAGCGGCAGCACCCACCAAAAGACGGTGAACAGCGGCAGCGCACACGCTCCGGCTATCAGGCCGACATTTCGCCCGGCCACCGCGGCGAAAATGATCGTGGTGAGGCCGATCAGCGCCAGGCCGAGCAGGCCGAGCCCGGCGAAGGCGCACCGGTGCGCGGCCGATACGAGGACCTGAAGCCGATGACGCCGGAAGAGTATCCGATGCATGGCGACCGGGGCGATCAGCAAGACCGTCGCGCCCACCGCGCACACCACGGTGGCCAGGTAGACGACGCGCATGTGCTGACCGAGCACGTCGAAGCGCTGCTGGAACGGCAGGGTCAGCAGGAAGCCGGTCAGCAGCTGCACCCCGGTCTGCACCACCCGCAGCTCCTGCAACAGGCTGTTCCAATTGCGGTCCAGCCGTTGAACTTCGGTCTCGCCTCGCTCACGGCGATCCCACCGCTGGTCGTCTTGCGGATGGTCGACGTCCATAGTCCTGATCATCGCACCTGGGCTGCGCGGGAACACCGGTTCGACCCGACGCGCCGCCGATAAAGGTTTTCGCCGATTTCGCTCGGGTGAATTCCGGCGGCCGGCGGCGTTTCCGGGAAAAACCCGGAATAACTCCCGAAATCGATGCAATGCGGAATCAGACTCACCGCATTTGCGCCAAACATGTTGTCAGACAACTAGACCTGCCGAAATTCGGCTCACCGGGCCAGGGTGCGGCGCCGGCGGGGCGGATAGCTATCCGTTCAGCTTGCCGTCCCGCACCCCGGTCAACGCGTCGTCGAGCGTCGGGTACAGCGGGAAGGTCTTATCCAGGCCGGTCAGATGGATCGGCCTGCGGGTGGCCGGGCCGCGCGCGACCACGCCGAACCCGGTCTCACGGCCCAGCTTCTCGTAGGTCGCCGCCAGGATCTTCAGGCCGACCGAGCCCAGAAACTCCACCGCGGAGAGATCGATGACCAGTGCTGTGGGGCTGTCGGCGACGACCGCGCTGATGGCTTGTTCCAGGGCTGGAGCCGTGACCAAATCGATTTCGCCGCTGACACTGACCACAGAAACGCCGTCGTGGTCCTCAACCAACGTGGTAATCGAATCAGGAGCTGACAATGGCAATCCTTTGTCCTGGGCCGTGGCGTGGTTCAACCCTAGCCTGCGTTACCGAACTGCGAGAAGAATATGCCCTCTACACGTGCCCCGCGACAACCCACGCTAGTCTCGCAAAAGGAACTGCAGACCGCAGGGCGCGACGTGGCACTCGGGAGGCCAGATGTCAGATTCGCCGTCGGATTTCAACAGTACCGGCATCGCGGCGCAGACCGTCGGTATATCCAGTGAGGGGCTCCTTCCCCAGCTAGTCCAGCATCTGCGGCAGAATCGAACCGTCCTGCGGGAGGAATGGGCCCGCAGGATCACCGAGGCCGAGCTCCTCACCGCGATGACCCCCGAGGAGATCTTCTCCGAGGCGACGACGGTGTACGACAGCTACGTCGAGGTGCTCGAGACCGGTAGCGTCGAGGCGCTGCAGGATTACGCTCGCGACCTGTCCGAACGCATCATCCCCCGGGGCGTGGAGACCGACGAGGTCGTCGGCATCGTGCTGCTGCTCCGCGACGTGTTGGCGCGGTCGCTGTTCGAGAAGTACCAGACCGACTTCGAGATGCTCAACCGCGTCCTCGACGCCTACGAGCCGGCGGCCAACCGCATCGCCAACACCGTCGCCGTGTCCTTCGTGCAGGAACGCGAGCGCATCATCCGCCAGCAGCAGGAGGCCATCCGCGAGCTGTCGACGCCGGTGCTGCAGGTGCGTGAACAGTTGCTGATCCTGCCGATCATCGGCGTGCTGGACAGCCAGCGCGCCCGCCAGGTCACCGAACAGCTGCTGCGGGCCATCCGCGCGAACCGCGCCAAAGTGGTGGTCATCGACATCACCGGTGTGCCGACCATCGACTCGACGGTCGCCAACCACCTGGTGCAGACAGTCGACGCGTCCGGCCTGATGGGCGCCAGCGTGATCATCACCGGCCTGTCCTCCGAGATCGCGCTGACGCTGGTGACGATCGGGTTGGACCTGTCGAAGATGAACGCCGTCGGTGACCTGCAGGGCGGCATCGAGGAAGCCGAACGCCTGCTGGGTTACGAGGTGACCCGCACGGGCGAGCAGACCGGCTAAGCACATCGACACGAGCACCCCATGCCAGTACCGATCCTGAAGCAGGGCTCGATCCTCATCGCGTCGGTACAGGCCGCCCTCACCGACTCCGACGCCGAACGCCTGCGCTACGACCTGATGGAACGGGTCAGCCAGTTCCGCGCGCAGGGCATCATCGTCGACGTCACCGCCATCGATGTGATGGATTCCTTCGCCGCCCGGTCGCTGCGGACGATTGCGCACATGACCCGGCTGCGCGGCGCGGACACCGTGATCGTCGGATTGCAGCCGGAAGTCGCCTTCGCAATGGTCCAGCTTGGCCTGGCGTTCGATGACATGAACACAGCGCTGGATCTCGAAGAGGGGCTCGCGCTGCTGAATCGCCAAGGCGCAGCGGGGAAGTCAACGATCGGGCTCGACGGTGGCGGCTGATATCGTCGTCGCCATCGACCACCCCGACGACATCGTCCAAGCCCGCAAAGCCGGACACGAGCTCGCCCTTGATTTGGGATTCTCCCTGACCGACGTCACGATGATCGCCACGGCGATCTCCGAGATCGCCCGAAATATCACCAGTTACGCCGGCCGCGGCGCCGTCCGGGTCGCCGTCGCCGACCGGGAGGGACGCAAGGCCCTGGTGGTGCGCGCCGAGGATCAGGGCCCCGGCATCGCCGACATCGAACGGGCAATGGAAGACGGTTACACGACCGGACGCGGGCTGGGCCTGGGTCTGCCGGGCGCCCGCCGCCTGATGGATCGGTTGGTCGTCGAGTCCACACTGGGACAGGGAACCGTCATCGAAATGTGGAAATGGGTCCCCCCTCGTGCATGAGAGCGGTCGCTTCGGACCTATGGAATGGGCAAGGGCGGGGCGGCCTTTGCCCAGCGAGTACACCTCCGGTGACCGGGGAATCGCAGTCGATGTCGGCGGTGGGGCCGCGCTGTTCGGCGTGGTGGACGGCCTCGGCCATGGGCCGGCCGCCGCGGAGGCCGCGCTGCGTGCCGTCGACGTGGTCACGCGAGCCGGCTCCGAGCGGGTCGAGGTGCTGATCCAGCTCTGCCACCGCGTGTTGGCCGGCACCCGCGGAGTCGCCATGACGTTGGCGCGGGTGGATTTCGCCGCAAACACAGTCACCTGGTCCGGCGTCGGCAATGTCACCGCCGACCTGGTGACCAAGGCGCCAACCGGTATCCAGATTCGGTCCAGCGCCCGGCTTATCGGAGGCATCGTCGGCTACCGAATACCGGAAATCATGCCAGCACAAGTGGTTTCGGTCCGCCCCGGCGATCTGCTCGTGATGAGCACCGACGGAATCGCCGAAGACTACCTGGACCACATCGACTTCTCGGCCACCGCTGTCGCTATCGCCGAGGGGCTCCTCGGCAAGGATGCGAAAGAGACCGATGATGCGATGGTGCTGGCGGCGCGTCACAGGGGAGTATCGATTTGAGCGGCGACAACGACTTTCACGACCGGTACGAGGCCGCGCTACGCGCCTATCTGGACTCACACGACGAGGCCAGCCTGTCGGTCGGCAACGAGCTCGGGCGCAGGGCCCTGAAGGAACAGATCAGCCTGCTCGACATCGTCGAGCAGCACGTCCGCCTGGTGTTCGAAATCTCGAAAGACGTGCGCATCGATGCGCCGATCGCGCTGGAATTCCTTCTACAGCTGCTGGTTCCGCTTGACGTCGCAACGCGCGGCTTCATCGACGGCAACAGGCGCTACGCCGAACAACGGGCCCGCGCCGAGGGGCTGGAGGACCGCGACAAATTCCGCACCGCACTGGTGAATTCGCTGCAGGAAGGCTTCTTCGTCGCCGATCACGAGGGCTCCGTGGTCGAGATGAACAACGCCTTCATCGAGATCCTCGGATATCCCAACGAGGGCCTGCCGTACAAGTGGCCGCACCCGTGGCTGGTCGACACGAAGACGGCGGCCGAAAAGATATCACTGGTGCTGACCCACGGCCGCGCCGACTACGAAACACCGATCCGCCATGCCGACGGCCACCTGGCCTGGGTGAAGGTAAGCATCAGCGCGGTCAAGGAAACCGGCAGCGATCGAGACGCCTACGTCGGAACGATCCGCGACGTCACCGCCGAGCGAGCCTTCGCGGCCCGGGAAAGTGCGGTGTTGCGGCTGGCCACCGCCGTGGCGGTGGCCAAGAGCGTGGACGAATTGCTGTCGATCACGCTCGACGAGTGCAGCGCGGCGATCGATGTGCAACGGGTGATCGCGGTCTCGTGGCCCAACGGCGACAGCGACCCGACGGTGCAGGTGGCGGGCGAGCCGTCGGCCGAATCGTGGCGCCGGCTGGATCCATGGTTGCGCCATACCTTCCAGGACGCGCGTCACCAGCTGCCGCTCACGGCGAAAACGGTTGAGGCGCCCGATAATCCGGGCAAGGCCCAGGGACTGGTCGCGGTGCTCTCCGGTACCGGAGATCTGACGCTGTGGCTGGAGCTGCGCACCCCTCGCTGGGTCAGCGGGGAGGACCGGCTGCTGGTCACCGTGCTCATCGGTCACCTGAGCCTGGCCATGCAGCACGTGCGCCAGTTCGAGAGCGCGCGTGAGACGTCGCTGACGTTGCAGCGGGCCATGCTCCCGCCGGTTCAGCCGCCGCCGGGCTTCGCCGTTCGCTACGAACCCGCGGTGCCGCCCCTGGAGATTGGCGGTGACTGGTATGACGTGCTGCCGATCGGCGAGCATCACATCGGCATCGTCGTCGGAGACTGCGTGGGTCGCGGCCTGCCGGCGGCCGCGATCATGGGTCAGCTGCGCAGTTCCGCGCGGGCGCTGCTGATCAACGGCGCCGAGCCCGCCGTCCTGCTCGACCAGCTGGACTCGGCGGCCTCACTCATCCCGAACGCGTACTGCACGACCGTGTTTCTGGCCATCCTGGACACCGACACCGGGGTGCTGCAGTACAGCAACGCCGGCCACATGCCGGCCGTGCTGGCCGGCCCGGAGCCCGGCACGACGACGTTGTTGACCGATGCCGCGTCGGTGCCGCTGGCGGTCCGCCGCAACGAGCCACGCCCGCAGGCCACGCAGGTGCTGCCGCCCGGCTCTACGCTGATGCTGTTCACCGACGGGCTCGTCGAACGTAAGCATGAGCCGATCGATGACGGAATCGCCCGTGCGGCAGATGTTTTGGCGCAGACCATGACGTCGCCGCTGGACACCGTCGCCGATGTGGTGCTTCGCGAACTGGCCCCGGCCGCGGGGTATGACGACGACGTCGCGATGGTGATCTACCGGCATCGGCAGACGCCGCTGCGGATCGAAACCGGGGCCACCGCGGACCAATTGGTCCTCATCCGGCATCGGCTGGCGGACTGGCTGCACGCCGCCGGCGTGACGGAGGACCGGGCGGCGGACATCGTGCTGGTGGTCAACGAGGCCTGCACCAACTGTGTCGAACACGCCTATCGTGGATTCGCGGCCGGAACCATGCTGCTCGAGGTCAGCATCGCCAATGGCGAAGTGCGCACCCGGATCACCGATTACGGGTCATGGAAGACGCCGGCCATTCCCCCGGGCAACGGCGGGCGCGGCCTACCGTTGATGCGGGTGCTCAGCGACTCGATGGAGCTCGACAAGACGGCCAGCGGAACCACCGCGGACATCGCCTTCCGGTTGCCCTCAGGGCCGTCTGAGGCGCGTTGAAGGCCGTTTTCGGCTAGCCGCCCTGCCGTTTGCCCGCCCCGCGCAGCGGGTAGACATCGGCGTGACCCACGCAACGACCCTGACCGAACCCGTCCTGCCTGCGGCGCACGGGCCCCTGTCAACAGCCGTACGCTGCGCGCTGGCCGGTCCACCCTCGGTCGACCACCTGGCGCGCATCGGCGCCTCCGTGCGCGAATCCGATCCCTACGGCCTCGATCTGCAACTGGCGCTGTCGATGTGCTACGAGCTGCACTACCGCGGTCTCGCCGGCGTGGACCCCGCCTGGGAATGGAATCCGGCGCTGCTGGGGCTGCGCGCTGAACTCGAACGGGTGTTCCTGTCCGGCGTGCGCCGCGACGTCGGGCACATCGATCCCGGTCAGACGGCGGCCGCCGAGATGGAAGCGCTCACGGTCGAACCCGTCGACGGCACCGGCCCGTCGTACTACCTGCGCGACACCGGAACCTGGGAGCAGATGTGCGAATACTTCGTACATCGGTCCCTGTACCACCTCAAAGAGGGCGATCCGCACGCCTTTGCCATCCCGCGCCTCACCGGCGTGGCTAAAGCGGCATTTGTGGCAATCGAATTCGACGAATACGGCGCCGGACGGGGCCCGCGGCTGCACCAGCAGCTGTTCGCCGATCTGCTGGCGGCGGCGGGTCTGGACGCGACGTATTGGGGTTATGTCGACACGGTGCCCGCCGAGTCCCTGGCGGTGGTCAACCTCATGTCGCTGTTCGGTCTGCACCGCTCGATGCGAGGCGCGGCGATCGGGCACTTCGCCTCGACGGAAATCACCTCACCGCCGGGATCGCAGCGGATGGTGAAGGCCCTGCGGCGCCTGCAGGCACCGGCGGCCTGCATCGAGTTCTACAGCGAGCACGTCGAGGCCGACGCGGTGCACGAACACGTCGTGCGCAACGATGTGGTGGGCGATCTCGTGGCCCAGGACCCGCGGCTCGAGCACGACGTCATCTTCGGCATCCGCGCCCATGCGGCCGTGGAAGACCGCTTGGCAGAACGGATTATGACGTCGTGGGGGCGGAATCAGACGTCGCTGCGGAGCCCGCTGGAGCAGACGAGTCTGCCGACGCCTTGAGGCGGCGGCACCGCCGATGGCTGGTGTCGCACAGCGGGTAGCGGCCGCTGCGGCGGCAGGTGCAGATGGCCACCATGAACCGGTCGGACTCGACGACCTCGCCACCGGGCATCTCGATCCGCACCGGGCCCGACACCAGCACGGGCCCGTTGGGCACCACCTGCACCCGGGTGGTGGTCATCGCTTCTCCGCGCGGATCACGATCAGCTCTTCTTCCCGCCGCCCGCGCGGAATCAGGCCGACCTCCTCCAGCCACTTCGCCCGCGAAGACATCACCGGGCCGAACGGTATCCATTTGGAGGCAATCACTTTCGCATCCATGCCGGCCCACTTCAGCGAATCCAGGGACTGCTGAACGCCGGCGAGCGCGGAATGCACCAGCAGCAGGGATCCGCCGTCGCGCAGGAGCTTTGGCGCCGATTCGCACAGCGGGTCGAGGATCATCCGGCCATCCACACCCGCGTTCCACGCCCAGGACGGTCCCGCGGTCGGGCAGATCTCTTCCATCTCCGCACCGGGCGGCGTGGGCACATAAGGCGGGTTCGACACGACCACGTCGAACGGCGCGCAGTCCACCGCCGCGACCCACGATCCTTCACGCACGTCGACCTCGACACCGGCCACCGCCGCGTTTTCCCGGGCGCAGCGCACCGCTTGCGGGCAGATGTCGAACGCCGTCGCGCCGGCGCATCCCATCGTGGCGGCCGCGATGGCGACGAAACCGCTGCCGGTGCACAGATCGAGAACCCGCCGCCCAGGGATCAGGCCGGTGTCGTGCATCACGTCGACCAGCAATCGAGAGTCCTCTTGCGGCTGATACACATTCGGAACCGTCGACACAGCGGGCTCGGGATACGTGGTTGTCACTGTTGGCCTTTCGAGAACCCTACAAGGATTGCCGCTCATCACGGCTTGGCGGGATAATGCCCGCAAACCGGCGCATTCAAACGGACCAGCCGGAAAGTCTTGGCGGCTAACCCGTCGCCACGTGGGCGAACTGCTTGAGGATGGCCGCGCAGAACGCCGGGAGGTCCGACGGCGAGCGGCTCGAGATCAGATTGCCGTCGACGACGACCTCCTCGTCGACGACGTGTGCGCCCGCATTGCGCAGATCGGTGCGGATACTGGGGTACGACGTCAGCGTGCGGCCCACTGCCACACCGGCTTCCGCCAGCGTCCAGGGGCCATGACAGATGGCCGCCACCGGCTTGCCCGACCCGACGAAATCACGGACGAAGGACACGGCGGAGCTGTCCATGCGCAGCTTGTCCGGGTTGACGGTGCCGCCCGGCAGGACCAGGCCGTCATATTCGTCCACCGACGCGTCGGATACCTTCCGGTCGACGGCGAAGGTTCCGGCCGGTTCGAGATCGTGGTTGCGTGCCTGGATTTCGCCGTCCTTCAGGGACAGCAGCTGCACTTGGGCGCCGGCATCCTGCAGCGCCGCACGCGGCTGTTCGAGCTCCACCTTTTCCACGCCGTCGGCCGCCAGAATCGCTATCGTTTTGCCCTGCAATTCATTTGACATCGTCGCTTCCTTTCTGCGATCGCCCGTCGGATCAAACTGCTCGTAGCTGCGGAGCGCCGCGTCGAGCCCCGGCGGTTCGCAACGCCGTGTAGAGGTCGAGTCCGGCGATACCGGACAGCAGCGTGGCCGAAATGGCACCCCGGCGCCGTCGCCCCGGCCCGCGGGCGACCACGCTCGCGATCAACAGCGCCATGTCCAGGACGTCACCGGCCACGCGGGTCCACACCAGCTTGGCCGGCCCGGCCAGCAGCGCCGCGCCGTGGCCGCATTCCCGAACCCCGAGCGCGCGGATCACCCGCCGCGACCGGCCGGTGTCGTCTACGCCCGCGATGGCGGCGACTTTCCCGGGGGCCACCATTTCGCTCACACCCAAGCCGAAACTGGCGCCGCTGAGCGCCTTGACGAGTGTGTTCGTGGTGTCGCCGGCTTGATCGCTCATGAACTCGCTCCCCCTGCTTTGCCGGAATGCGGACGCTTGCAGGCCGGCTGTGCGGCAGCAGCTTGTGGGGCCAACGCACGCCGGAACGCGGCGTTCACGTCCCAGCTCTACCGGCGTCCGACGCGCGTTGGCTGGCTGCGCACGACTGCGAAGCGAATACCCCGGCGCGCAGCGGTCAAACCTGCGATCAGTTTGCTGCGTCGCGCAGAGCCGCGAGCAACGGCTCGGCGGCTTCTGCCAGGAACCGCTCCTGGGCTTCCCCGCCGATCTGTACGAGCGCGATATCGGTGAACCCGGCTTCCCAGTACGGCCGGACGCCCTCGACGATGGCATCGAGGTCAGGACCGCAGGGAATGGTGTCGGCGACGTCTTCGGGCCGCACGTATTGGGTCGCCCCGGCGAAGCCGGCCGGCGTCGGCAGATCGGCGTTGACCTTCCAGCCGCCGGCAAACCAGCGGAACTGGTCGTGCGCGCGTTTCACCGCGGTGTCGCGGTCGGGATCCCAGGACACCGGTATCTGGCCGATCACCCGCCCGCCGCCGGCGAGGTTGGCGGCTTGGCGGGCCGAGTGCCATTCCCTGACCAGTTCGGCGTCCGGCTCCACCGCGATGAGGTGGTCGGCCAGCTTGGCGAACTTGTCGACACCCCGCGCACCCGCCATCGCCACGCCGATGCCCACCGGGACGTCGGGCACGTCCCACAGCCGGGCCGAATCGACCTGGAAGTAATCGCCGGTGAAGTCCACCAATTGCCCGCCGAACAGCTCCCGAATGATCTTGATGGCCTCGCGCAGCATGTCCTGCCGGCGGGTGACGGTCGGCCAGCCTCTGCCGACGACGTGCTCGTTGAGGTTTTCACCGCTGCCCAGGCCCAGGGTGAACCGGCCGTCGGACAGGATCTGCACGGTGGCCGCCTGCTGGGCGACGATGGCGGGGTGATAGCGCATCGTCGGGCAGGTCACGTAGGTATAGAGGTCGACCCGCTCGGTGGCCTGTGCCACCGCACCCAGCACCGCCCAGGCGTTCGGCGCGTGTCCTTGCGTGGTGAGCCACGGCGAGAAGTGATCGCTGCACACGTGGAAGTCGAAGCCACGCTCTTCAGCCGAAACCGCATACCGGACAAGGTCTTTGGGTCCACTCTGCTCGGTCATCAAAGTGTAGCCAAAATTCGTCATGCGTGACGGAGTACCCGGCTGCGCAGGGCGCAAACGATCCCGGCGTTCAGCCCGCGGTGGTGATGGAATCCCCGGTGATGCCGGCCGCCCGGCGGGCGGCGAGCCTGCGCTTCTGCGGCTCGATCGTGTAGCGGGGGTCGCCGGTCGATTCCTTGCCAGCCTCGAAGAAGCCGAACCGCAGCAGCGCCGACGCCGTCAGCAGCGCCAGACCGGACAGGGCGGCGACACCGCGGCGGCGTCCGCCCAGCAGCGCACCCAAACCCCCTGCGGCGGCGAGCCATTCGCTGGCCGACAGCAACTGGCCGGGCGTGCCGTGATGCAGCGGTTCCCTGGTCACCGGGTCCATCCGGTGCTCCATGAACCGGGTGGAGATCAGGTCGCCGACCGCGCCGAGGACGGCCAGCTTGCGGGCCGGCCCCGCCTCGGCGACCGGGGTGGTGATCATCGCCAACCCCGAGGCGGCCAGGCTCGCCGAACTGACGAACACGAACGGCAGGTCCCGGTACGCGGCGTTCCACGTGGGGGTTGCGGTGTCGGTGAGCAGCACCGCGGTGTAGACGGCGAGCGGCGCCGCGAAGACCGCGGCTTCCAGCCCCGCCGGCCCCTCGGCGGCGCGGAGCACGGGCCGCAACGGGCCCAACGGGATTCGCTCGCCGGTCATCCGGTCCACCTCGGCGGCCGCGGCGACTCCGATCCCGGCGGAAAACAGGCTGAGAATCCACGAGCCGACGCTCATCGGCGAGGTCAGCTTGACCGTCCGCAGCATGTTGACAAAGCGCTCGGGCCGGCCCAGGTCCTTCACCAGCGCGACCGCGCCCAGGGCCACCGCGATCAGCGCGGACAGCCTTGTGTTGCGGCGCAACGTATTTCGGCCGGTGAGCTGGGCACCTGCCGCCAGCAGACCGGACCCGCCCGCGACGCCCCCCAGGAACAGGTACGCCGCCACTTCGTGCCCCCAGGGCGCGGGCTTGACCACCGGCCGCCCGTAATAGGAGGTGAACTCGGCGTCGGGCACCATCGGCATCTCGCGCGAGCCATCCGCGCCGCCGCGCCGGCCCGCGCGCCTGCCCTTGCGGCGCTTGCCGCCCGCGGGCTCCGGCGGACGGAAGCTGTCGAATTCCGAGGTGCTCATCGGCTCCTCCAGAACGCCAGCGCCGCCGCGCCGACCATGCCGGCCGCGGCCAGGCCGGCACGCTTGAACATGCTAGGCAGGTCGGCCGTGCACACCCGCGGGTCGGGCGGCAGTCCGTACACCTCCGGCTCGTCGAGCAGCAGGAACACCGACCCGATGCCGCCGACGCCGTCGTTCTCGTTGGCGCCGTAAAGCCTTGCCTCGGTGCGTCCCTCGGCGTGCAGCTGCGCGACCCGCTCGCGCGCCTGGGTGATCAGCTCGTCGTGATCGCCGAACTTGATCGACGTCGTCGGGCAGGTCTGAGCACACGCCGGTGTCTGGTCCACGACCAGGCGGTCGTAGCAGAGCGTGCACTTCTGGGCGACCCCGGTGACGAACTCTTCTTTCGGCCTGCCGGGGCGTTCCACGGGCGTCGCGTAGGTGCCGTCGCTGCGGCGTTCGACGACGCCGAACGGGCAGCCCGCCACGCAGGTGCCGCAGCCATTGCAGACGTCGTGCTGCACCACCACGGTGCCGAACTCGGTGCGGAACAATGCGCCCGTCGGGCAGACGTCCAGGCAGCCCGCGTGCGTGCAGTGCTTACACACGTCAGACGACATCAGCCAGCGGAACTCCGGGGTGTGCAGCGGCTGCGAAACATGCTCCGGCTCCTCGGCTTTCGCGGCACCGGGGATGGCGGGCATGCCGAGATTGATCAGCGCGCGACCGGATTCGCGGGCCTCCTCGATGCGGTCGCGGCCCTGCTCGATGAACGCCACGTGCCGCCAGGTGCTGGCGCCCAGCGCCCCGGTGTTGTCGTACGACGAGCCCAGCAGCTCGAGGTCACCGTCGCGCGGGTTGCGGTTCCACTCCTTGCACGCGACCTCGCAGGCCTTGCAGCCGATGCAGATCGAAGTGTCGGTGAAGAACCCCTTGCGCGGCTTGCGATCCGACCAACCGGCATCGGCGGCCGGGTCAGTCCGTCCGATCAGCTGACCCATCGGCCCTCCTCGTGTCCGGCGGCCCGACGATGTCCCACACGGCATCGTCGACCCGTACATTGTCCGTCTCGGTGGTGACGCCCGACCGGGACTGGTATTCGGCGATCAGGCGCAGCAGCTCCTGGCCCTGCGGGCGGCGGCCCGGGCGGATGTCGCACGAGCCGGCCTTGGACTCCTGGATCTGCACGTTGGGATCGAGCGTCACGCCGAGCAGGTCGTTGGCCGCGTCGCCGCTGACCACCGCGTCGCTGCCCACGCCCCAGTGGTACGGCAGCCCGATCTGATGCACGGTGTGGCCGTTGATGATCAGCGGGCTGACCCGCTTGGTGACCAGCACCCGGGCTTCGATCGCGGCGCGCGGCGAGATGATGGTGGCCCACCCGTAGGGCTCGAGGCCGCGTTCGGCGGCCAGTTCCGGGGACACCTCGCAGAACATCTCCGGTTGCAGCTCCGACAGGTAAGGCAGCCACCGGCTCATGCCGCCCGCGGTGTGGTGCTCGGTGAGCCGATAGGTCGTGAAGACGAAGGGGTAGACCTCGGCGCCGGGGTCACCGGCGCTCGGTGCGCTCAGATTATCCTTGCGCGGGAACGTGATTCGCGCCGGATTGCGCTGCTGCGGGTAGAGCGCGTTGGTGACCGGCGACTCCTGCGGCTCGTAATGAGTGGGCAACGGCCCGTCGACCACACCCTTCGGCGCGAACAGCCAGCCCTTGCCGTCGGCCTGCATGATGAACGGGTCGTCCCCGGCGAGTGCATCGGGACCGCCAAGCTCAGGGTCGGGCCGGCTGCCGGGCGCCCGGTCGGCCACGAAGTCCGGCACGTCGTAGCCGACCCAGCGCTTTTCGTCCGAGTCCCACCAGACGTACTTCTTGCGTTCGCTCCACGGCTTGCCCTCGGGGTCGGCCGACGCGCGGTTGTAGAGCACCCGCCGGTCGGCCGGCCACGCCCAGCCCCACTCGGATTGGCTCGGCGAGTCACCGCCGTGCGGCACCCGGCGGGCGGCCTGGTTGGTGGCGTTCGCGTACACCCCGGTGTAGATCCAGCAGCCGGCGGCCGTCGACCCGTCGGCGCGCAGCTCGGTGTACGACGACAAGGATTCTCGTGCGCCGCCGACCCGATAGCCGTTGACCTCGGCCAGCACCGCCTCCCCGTCGGGATCGCCGTGCTCGTCGGTCGGGTAGTCCCACGTCAGGTCCAGCAGCGGGCGGTCCCGCTCGTCGGTCGAGCCGGCCAGCCGCTGCCGGATCCGCTTGCCGAGTTCGTAGAAGAACTGCAGTTCGCTCTGGCACTGGCCCGGCGGCTCGACGGCCTTGTGACGCCATTGCACCAGTCGCTGGGTCTGGGTGAACGATCCCGCCTTCTCGACATGCGTTGCGGCGGGCAGGAAGAACACCTCGGTCTCGATGTCGGAGGTCTTGAGTTCGCCCGACGCGATCTCCGGCCCGTCCTTCCACCAGGTGGCCGATTCGATGAGGTTGAGGTCGCGGACCACCAGCCACTTGAGATGCGACATGCCCATGCGCTGCATGCGGCCGTGGGCCGAACCCACCGCGGGATTCTGCCCGAGCAGGAAGTAGCCCTCGACCTCGTCGTCCAGCATCCCCATCACGGTCTGATAGGTGCCGTGCGGGCCGGTCAGCCGCGGCAGGTAGTCGTAGGCCCAGTCGTTGTCCGCGGTGGCCGCGTCGCCCCACCACGCCTTGAGCAGGCTGACGGTGTAGGCATCGGCGTTGGCCCAGAAGCCTTTCTGCTTCTTGGAGCCCACCGCGTCGAGGTAATCGGCGAGGGTGTCGTGCATGCCCGCCTTCGGCATCGGCAGGTAGCCGGGCAGCAGGTTGAACAGCGTGGGGATGTCGGTGGAGCCCTGGATGGTGGCGTGCCCGCGCAGCGCCATGATCCCGCTACCGGGTCTGCCGACGTTGCCGGTCAGAAGTTGCAAAATCGTTGCGGTGCGGATGAATTGGGCGCCGAGGGTGTGCTGGGTCCAGCCGACGGCATAGGCGAAGCAGGTGGTGCGCTCGCGCCCGGAGTTCTCCACGATGGATCGGGCCAGATAGTCGAAGTCCTCGCGGCTGATTCCGCAAACGTCCTTGACCATCTCCGGGGTGTAGCGGGCGTAGTGGCGCTTGACGATCTGGAAGACCGTCCGGGGGTGCTGCAGGGTTTCGTCACGCTTCACCTTGGCGTGCGCCAGCGGCGGACCGCCGCTGCCGTGCTCGTCGCCCGCGGCGCTTTGCGAGGCGGTGGCGCCGTGCGTGTGGCCTCCGCCGGGGAACTCCGTCTGGCCGTCGCCCTGCTCGTCGTAGGCCCAGCTCGACGTGTCGTAGTGCCCGGTTTCGGGGTCGAATCCGGAGAACAGGCCGCCGAGATCCTCGGTGTCCCTGAAGTTTTCGTTGATCAGGGTGGCGGCGTTGGTGTACGCAACCACGTACTCCTTGAACCACAGATCATTGGACAGGATGTGGTTGATCAGCGCGCCGAGCAGCACCACGTCCGAACCGGCGCGGATCGGGATGTGCCGGTCGGAGACCGCCGAGGTGCGGGTGAAGCGCGGGTCGACGTGGATCACCCGCGCGCCGCGGGCCCTGGCCTCTTCCACCCACTGGAACCCGACCGGGTGGCACTCGGCCATGTTGGAGCCCTGGATGACGATGCAGTCCGCATTGGCCATGTCTTGCAGTGATTGGGTGGCGCCGCCGCGCCCGAAGGAGGCTCCCAGACCGGGAACCGTTGCGCTGTGTCAAATACGAGCTTGGTTCTCGATCTGGATGGCGCCCGCGGCGGTGAAGAGTTTCTTGATGAGGTAGTTCTCTTCGTTGTCCAGGGTCGCACCGCCGAGCGCGGCGATACCCATGGTGCGGCGCAGCAGGTTGCCCTTCTTGTCGATGTCCTGCCAAGTGTTCCGGCGCGATTCCACGAAGCGGTCGGCGATCATGTCGATCGCGGTGTCCAGCTCCAGCGGTTGCCATTCGGTCGCCCGGGGCGGCCGGTAGAGCACCTGCAGTTGCCGCCCGGGCGAATTCACCAGCTGCTCACTCGCAGAACCCTTGGGGCACAATCGCCCTCGCGAGATCGGCGAATCGGGATCGCCCTCGATCTGAACGACCCGCTCATCCTTGACGTACACCCGCTGCCCGCAGCCCACGGCGCAGTACGGGCAGATGCTCTGCACGACGCGGTCGGCGGTAGAGGTGCGCGGCGTGAGCGCGCGGGTGTGTTTGGAGGTCACCGCCGAGCCGCGGCCGAGCTTGTCTGTCGACCGCAGCTGGCGCAGGACGGGCCATTCCAGAAAGACTTTGCGCAGGGCCATGTGCTCACCTTAATGGCGATCGCAAGCGCGGCGAAGCCGGGCGCCGGGGGTACTCCCCTACCTTCGGTGTGGGCCCGCCCGCTTGCGGGGGACGGGTCGCCATGCCCTTGCCCTAGTGCGATCGGCCCGCTCAGCGCACCACGATGGTGTGCTCGCCGCGCGGCACCAGCTCGCCGATGACGGGCGCCCCGGGAATCTCCCCGGCGATCAGCAACCCACCGGAGGTCTGCGCGTCGGCGAGCAACAGGGCGTCGTCCCGGCCGACGGCCGACAGGTCGGCGTGCGGCGCCACCCAGTCGAGGTTTCGCCGGGTGCCGCCGGACAGGTAGCCGGCCGCCAGCGCCTCGCGCGCGCCGTCCAGGTAGGGCACCGCCGCCGAGTCGATCACCGCCGTCACGCCGCTGGCCCGCGCCAGCTTGTGCAGATGTCCGAGCAGCCCGAAACCGGTTACGTCCGTGGCACATTCGATGCCGGCCGCCAGCGCCGCGGCGGCCGCCTCGGCGTTGAGCGTGGTCATCACGGCGATCGCCTCCTCGAATCGCTCGCCGGTGGCCTTGTGCCTGTTGTTCAGCACGCCGACACCGAGCGGCTTGGTCAGCGACAGCGGCGTTCCCGGCTTGCCGGAATCGTTGCGCAGCAGGCGGTTTGGATCGGCGATTCCGGTGACCGCCAGCCCGTATTTGGGCTCGGGGTCGTCGACGCTGTGTCCGCCGGCCAGGTGGCAACCGGCCAGGCCGCACACGTCCAGCCCGCCGCGCAGCGTCTCGGCGGCCAGCTCGAACGGCAGCACCTCGCGCGGCCAGCCCAGCAGGTTCACCGCGACCACCGGGCGCCCACCCATCGCGTAGACGTCGGACAGCGCGTTGGTGGCCGCGATCCGGCCCCAGTCGTAGGCGTCGTCCACCACCGGGGTGAAGAAGTCCGTCGTCGCGATCAGCGCCGTACCGTCCTGGATGCGGACCACCGCCGCGTCGTCGCCGTTGTCCAGGCCCACCAGCAGCTCCCCGACCGCATCGCGGGGCGGGTTGGATCCCAGCCCGCGGACCACCTCCTCGAGCTCACCAGGCGGGATCTTGCAGGCGCAGCCGCCGCCGTGGGCGTATTGGGTCAGTCGGTACGTCACGGCGTCCATGGTGCCCGCGCCGCGGAGGCTGCGACAATTGGCGCCATGGCTGAAGGAGGCGTGTCCGGTCTGGTGACCGGCGCGGTCTTCAAAACCGTCGAACGGCAGTCGCTGCCGTTGGCGGGTTCAATTCCCGTCCGCCTCCGCCATGTTCTTTCGGGCCCGGCATGAGCGACCCGCGCCGACGGGTGCCCGGCACCGACACGCTGCTCGCCGATCCGCGGCTGGTCGCGGCGCAGCGGGTGTTGGGCCGCGACCTGGTGAAGTCGGTGATCACCGCGGCCCAGCAGCGGGCGCGGGCCGGCGAGATCGCACCCGAGCAGGTCGCCGAGCACGCGGTCGCCGCCCTTCCCGCCACCGCCTCGAGCCTGCGCCCGGTCATCAACGCCACCGGGGTGGTGGTGCACACCAATCTGGGCCGCGCCCCGCTGTCGCGGGCCGCGCTGGACGCGGTGGTCGCCGCCGGCGGGGCCACCCCCCGCGAGTTCGCCCGGGGGCCCGGGCGGCGCGCGCGCCGCGGCCGGGGTG
>NZ_MBEI01000082.1 GCF_001953985.1 Mycobacterium colombiense | reverse complement strand
AGCGTGCCGCGCAACGGGTGCGAGCGCTCGTAGTGGTGTTCGTGACCGCACAGCACCAGATCGACCCGGTACTGGTCGAACAGCGGCAGCCATTCCTCGCGGATGCCCAGGTCGGCCCCGTTCGTCTTGTCGGCCGTGGAGATCGCCGTCTGGTGCATGCACACGACGATCCAGTCGATGTCCGGGTCGCGCCGGGCCGCGGCGAGTTCGTCTGCAAGCCAGCGCTTTTGCTCGCCGCCGGAGTAGCCGTGCACGTAGAAGTTGCCGCCGTCCTGGAAGGCGACGTCGTCGTTGCTCAGGCTGATCACCCGCACCGAGCCGGCGGTGAACGAGTACCACATGCCGCGGGTCTCGGGGCTCGACCCGGAATCGGGTACCGCGAAGTAGGCCTGATATGCGCCGTAACCGATTGGCCCGTTACCCAATTCGTTCTCGTGATTGCCGGCCGCCGGCATCCAGGGCCGGTATCGCGCCGAGCGGGTGTTGTTCTCGAACCAGTTCGACCAGGTGCGCACCCGGTCGCGGGCCAGGTTGGCGTAGCACAGGTCGCCGTTGATCAGGTTGAACAGCGGCCCCATCCGTTCGATCGCCATGGTGGTGTCGGCCGCGGCCGGCGAGCCGATGTTGTCGGTGGCGTACCTGCCGTCGGGCATCTTGGCCAATGCCGGTGTGGACTGGTCGCCGAAGCTGGTGAACCGCAGCGGTTTTCGGCCCATCGGCGCGGTTCGCACGGTGCCCTGTTCCGGTTCGGCGCCGTCGTGCAGCGCGGCGTACACGTAGTCGGTGTCCGGGGTGAGGTCGGTCAGCCGGGCGTGGTTGACGCGAACTTCGGTGCCCGACTTCGCGTCCCGGTAGGTGCGGGTTTGCGCGGCGATGGTGCGGCCGAAGCCGGACGTCGGGGTCCCGAGCAGCACGCGCGGATTGCGGACCGCGTCGGTGGTGTGCCACGACACCACCACTTCGGTGCCGGCGTTCTTCCCGAACTGCAGGTGCAGCCCGCCGACCGGCGGTGCGCCGTGGCGATCGGGCTGCAGCCAGGCCTCCGGGCCCCGCGGGCGCGACCACAGCAGGACGGCGCCGCCCCCGATGCCCACCCCAAGCGCGGCCGACACCGCACCGGTCGTCAGCAACCGGCGGCGGGTCACCGAAGTTTCGGCGCTCTCGGCCCGTTTGGGCGCCGGAGGCGTCTCATCGCTCATGCTTGCTTCATACCCGAGGCGGGCAACCGCGGGCACAGCTGCCGGTAAACAGCGAACCGCCGCTAACGAATCCGGTAGCGTTTTCGATATGACGAACGTGCAAAGGACAGCGAGCGCGATCTCAGCGGTGACGCTGGCAATGGCTGCGGGGGCGGTGCTGACGCCGGCGACGGCGCATGCGGATGGTCACCAGGTGACCTACACCGTGACCAGCCCCAACAACCTGACCGCCAACGTCTCGTACGTGAACGCCGACCCACCCAGCCAGGCCGCCTTCAGCGCGGACCCGTCGAAGTTCTCGACCAGCGTGCAGGCCCCGCTCAGCGGCGGAGCGCCGGTCACCTACACCGCCACCCTGGCGAACCCGAAACAGTTTGCGAGCATCACCGCCAGTGGCATGCTGCACTGGCCGGATTCCGGCAACGGACCCGCCCAGTTCCACTGCGAGATCGCCGTGGACGGCCAGGTGGTCGCGCAGCAGGACGCCACCACCACCGTCACCTGCCGACCCAGCTAGTCAGCCGGCGAAGACGGATCGGCGGCCGCCGGATCGGTTTCGCTGATGGCGAACAGGCCGCTGCAGAGTGAGAACAGTGGCTCGATCATCGGTGCACGCGCAGCGCCAGGTAGTACTCGTGCTGCCGGGTGCTGTCGACGGTGTAGCTCACCGCCGTCGCCAGGCCGTCGTGGTCGGACTCCAGCCACCGCTCGGTGTGCTGGTGCTGAAACTCGGTCCAGGACGGCACGGTGAACCTCTCGAGGACCGCGTCGGGGTCTTCGATGCTGTGATACAGCCGCCAGCTGTGTCCACCGGTGCGCAGCCGCGATCGCCGCACGGCGCTCATCGCCTTGACGAACTCTTGAAGCTTGTCCGCCGCCACCCGATAGCGGATGGCCACCAGGACCGGCCCGTCGTCGGGGCAGGGTTCGAAGACGACCATCGGCGACGGCCACGCCCTGGAGATGTCGCGGCTGAGCTTCCCGGTGGACGGCCGCAAGGGGAGAACGGCGACGCTGAGGGCGGCGGCGCCCAGGAACGCGGCCGACACGATGAGCGCGAGATCAAGGCCCGCCCGGGTTGCGATGGCGCCCCAGAGGTACGAGCCGAATGCCTGGGATCCCGTGAAAACCAAGAGATACACCGACAATCCGCGGGCCCGCACCCACTGCGGCAGGTGGAGTTGCGCCGCGGCATTCAACGTCGTCAAGGTGATCAGCCAGGTCGTCCCGGACAGCACCAGAAGCGGCGCCGCCGCGGCGAACGGCAGCCACACCACGGCGAGTGGCGCAAGTGCGTACCCGGCGGCCGAGATGGCCAGCAGGGCGTTCGGTGGCACCTTCCTGCGAAGCGGCGCGGGGACCGCGACGGCGAGCACCGCGCCAAAACCTATGGCGCCCAATGCCACACCGTAGCCACCGGCCCCCAGGTGCCACCGGTCGGCGGCGGCCACCGGCAACAGCGCCAGCAGCGCCGAGGCGGGAAACACGAAAAGCGCTGTGCGCAAGAGAATCCTGCGGAAAATGGGGCCGTTGGCGACGTACCGTAAGCCGGTGACGATGGCCTGGCTGAAGTGTTCCCGTTCGACGGGCGGCTCTTGTCTGGGTCGGCGCCACGCCGCCAGGGCGACGATGATGCCGGCGAAGGAGATCGCGTTGATGGCGAAGACGGCTGCGGGGCCGGTCGCCGCCAGCACCACGCCGCCGATCGCGGGCCCGACCACGCGGGCGATGTTCACCGAGACGCTGGCCAACGTCGCCGCGGCGGGAATCTCCTCGCGCGTGACGACCTCGGGCTGAATCGCCTGCCAGGCCGGCGCGGTCAGGGCGGAGGCGAAGCCGACCGCCAAGGTGAACAGCAACAGTGACGTCGGGGTAAGGGTGCCGAGGAACGTCAGCACGGCCAGGGCCAGCGTCACCACGACCGCGTACGACTGCAGGAAGATCAGCAGCCGCCGCCGGTCGAAGAGGTCGGCCAGCGCCCCGGCGAAGAATCCCAGCAGCAGCGTCGGTCCCAGACTCGCGGTTTGAACCAGGGCCACGATGACGGGACTGCTGTGGTCTTCGATCAGGAACCATTGTGCGGCGACGCTTTGCATCCAGGTCCCGACGTTGGAGACGAACTGCGCGATGAACAACGCGCGGAACACGCGGTTGCGCATCGGTGCCCAGGCGGACGCTTGCGGGTCCTCGGCTTGCGTTGACGGCATACGGCAACGCCTTTCGCGTCAGCGGGAGGAAGCGGTGGGGATAGAAGTCTAGGACACAAAGGTGTCGCGGCGGGCGCCCGGCTCGGCATGCGCGACGACGACGACTTCGGCGCGTTCGGCGCCGACCGCCCGGATCTTGTGGCTGACCGAGGCGTCGAAATAGGCGCTGTCGCCCGGCTCGAGGGTGAACGTCTGGTCCCCGTAGTCGAGTTCGACGGTTCCGGCGTGCACGAACATGAATTCCTGGCCGGCGTGCTCGGGATGGGGATCGTCGGCAAGCTGCTCCGTCGGGCGAACCACGAACGGCGACATCGACTTTCCCAGCAGCGACGAGGCGAGCACCCGGTAGCGCTCACCCTCGGCGTCGCCGGCGGCACGCTCGACGGTGATCTTCTCTTGCGCCGCCTCCTCGGAGAACAGCCGCCCCACGTCGACGTCGAGGGCCTTGGCGACCTTGAGGGCCACCGCGATCGACGGTGTGCTGCAACGGCGTTCGATTTTGGACAGGTAGCTCTTGGTCAGTCCGGTCTGCCGGGCCAGCTCCTCCAGGGTGAGGCCGCGTTGCTTGCGGACCGCGCGCAGCAGTGCGGTCACGGGCCACCCCTCTCATGACACAAGGTTTCCTATAGTGCTATTATTGTGTCACACGTTCGCGCCGAGGGAGCCGATTATGGCCAGCACGTTCACCGAGTCGAAGTCCGAACTGATGCGCCGGGCTGCCGAGCAGTTGACGGCGAACGTCGCCGATTCGCAGTTGACTACCCGCCAGAAGCTGGCCTTGACGTGCCGGGCGCTGTTCGACGCCGGGCATGACTCCGGGCTGGCCGGGCAGATCACCGCCCGGGCCGAGGCGGACGGCACCTATTACACCCAGCGGCTGGGCCTGGGGTTCGACGAGATCACCGACGGCAACCTGCTGCTGGTCGACGAGGACCTCAACGTCCTCGACGGGGACGGAATCGCGAACCCCGCCAACCGTTTTCATAGCTGGATCTATCGCGCCCGGCCCGACGTCCAGTGCATCGTGCACACCCACGCGTTTCACGTGGCGGCGTTGTCGATGCTGGAAGTCCCGCTGATCGCCTCGCACATGGACACCACGCCGCTCTACGACGACTGCGCGTTCTTGCCGAAGTGGCCGGGCGTGCCGGTCGGCAACGAGGAGGGCGAGATCATCAGCGCCGCCCTCGGCGACAAGAAGGCGGTGCTGCTGGCGCATCACGGCCACGTCATCGCCGGTGCCAGCGTCGAGGAGGCGTGTTCGTTGGGAATCCTCATCGAGCGCGCCGCCAAACTGCAGCTGACCGCCATGGCCGCAGGCACCGTCAAGGAACTACCCGAGGAACTGGCCCGCGAGGCCCACGACTGGACGCTGTCACCGCAGCGCAGCCGCGCCAACTTCGCCTACTACGCCCGCCGGGCTTTGGCCCGGCACCCCGACGTGTTGACCAGCTGAACCCGTTATCCGCCAACCCAATTCGAGGAGCCCGCTGTGGCGCAAACGTCCACGCCCAAGATCCACGGCATCATCGCCTACCCGGTGACCCCGTTCTCCGAGAAGGGGATTGACACCGAAAGGCTGGCCGCGCTGGTCGAGCGGCTGGTGTCCGCCGATGTGCACGCGATCGCGCCGCTGGGCAGCACCGGCGAGCTGGCGTACCTCGAGGAACCCGAAGTCGACACCGTCGTCGACACCACCATCGCCACCGTCGCCGGCCGCGTCCCGGTGATCGTCGGGGTGTCGGATGTGACCACCGCCAAGACGATTCGGCGCGCCACGTACGCCCAGCAGGCCGGGGCCGACGCGGTGATGATCCTGCCGGTGTCCTACTGGAAGCTCACCGAGCGCGAAATCTTCCAGCATTACCGCAGCATCAGTGACGCCATCTCCATCCCGATCATGGCCTACAACAACCCGGCCACCAGTGGCGTGGACATGCCTCCCGAGCTGCTGGTGCGCATGTTCGAAGGCATCGACAACGTCACGATGGTCAAGGAATCCACCGGTGACCTGACCCGGATGCAGCGCATCGGCGAACTGTCCGGCAACCGGCTGCCCTTCTACAACGGCAGCAACCCGCTGGTGCTCGACGCGCTGAAGGCCGGGGCGTCCGGATGGTGCACGGCCGCACCGAATCTGCGGCCACAACCCTGCATCGACCTCTACGAGGCGGTGCGTGCGCAAGACCTCGACACCGCGCAGAAGCTCTACGACGACCTCAAGCCGCTGCTCACCTTCATCGTCGCGGGCGGATTGGCCACCACCGTGAAGGCCGGCCTGGAGCTGCTCGATTTCCCGGTCGGCGACCCGCGGGCGCCGCTGCTGCCGCTCGACGAGCAGGGCCGCGCCGAATTGCGGGGCTTGCTGGTCTAACCCAAGTCGGGCGCGGAGAAGGTGTCGCACTTGTTCGGGTCACCGGTCTGGTAGCCGATGGTGAACCACTTCTGCCGCTGTTCGGACGAACCATGCGTCCAGGACTCGGGGTTGACCCGGCCGATGGATTCCTTCTGGATCCGGTCGTCGCCCACCGACGCCGCGGCCGAGAGGGCATCGGAAATGTCCTTGTCGCTCAACGGTTCCAGGTAGGGCACACCGGTGCTCTCCTGCTTGACCGTGGAGGCGTAGTGCGCCCAGATCCCGGCGTAGCAGTCGGCCTGTAGCTCGGTGCGCACGCCGTTGCCGCCGGCGCCCTGCGCACCCTGCTGCGAGCGGCCCAGCAGACCCTGCAGGTTCTGCACGTGGTGACCGTACTCGTGGGCGACCACATACTCCTGGGCGAACGGCCCACCGCTGGAACCGAATCGATCGACCAGCTCCTTGAAGAAGTCGGTGTCGAAATACGCCGTCTTGTCCACCGGGCAGTAGAACGGCCCGACCGCGGTGGTCGCGTGCCCGCAGCCGGTCTCCACCGATCCGGTGAACAGCCGGACGTGGGGACGGGTGTAGCCGTGCAGCAGCTGGTGCCACACCGCATCCACCGAGTTGCCGGTCGCGACCACGCGGCATTGAACGTACTTGTTGGCGTCGGCGCCGGTCTTGCACTGGCTCAGGTCGAACCCGGGCGCCGAGTAGCCACCGGTGTTGGTCTGCGGGGAGTTCATCACGCGGCCGGGATCGACGCCCAAGAACAGCGCGCCGATGAGAATGAGCAGCCCGAGGCCACCACCCCCGACGGCCATTCCCATGCCGCCCCCACCGGACGAGGACGCGGTGCTGGTGTCGATCTGCATGCCCTCGTTGAAGGTCATGACGCTCTCCTAACGTTGCCGGGTCGCAAGGGAGTCGGTGTAGCTGCGCAGGTTGCGCAGGTAGCGGCGCAGGGCCAGGTTCAGCAGCGGCCCCACCACGACCATCGCCAGCTTCGCCGGCCCGGCCGGTTTCTGGGCCATGGTCCACGTCAGCCGGCAGCCACCCGGGATGACCTCCACCCGGTAGTCCTCGGCGAAGGCCGCCACCGATCGGGTCGAGCATTCATTGAACCGAAATGCCATGTGCGTGAACGGTTCCCAGGCGAGGAACTCCTCGTTGCCGACGATGCCCCCGCGCATCTCGACGACGCGGGTGGTCCCGACGCCGCGCGGCTCGGGGCTGGTCCACGTCACCTTGGTGATCACCTTCGCCCACCGCGGCCAGGACTGGGCATCCGAGAGCACCTCGAACAGCTGCTCGGGGGTGATGGCCAGGTCGACGCTGTTACGGAAGCGGAAGGGTGCGGTGTCGGTGAAGTTCGTATCGACGCGCTCGCAGGGGAACATGACAACAACTTAGCCGGGGCCGTCGCTGGCCGCGGCCAGTAAGGGGACTATGACGTCGCTGATCGGCGTGGCCAGGCCGTGGGCCCGGCCCTTGCGAATGATCACGCCGTTGCGGATGTCCCATTCCATCGCGCGCCCATGTTCCGCGTCGGTGAGGATCGACGTGCTCATGTCCTCGGCGACGTTGCGGAACATGTCGACCAACTCGTCGGCCACGCCGTCGGCCAGCCGGGCGCCCTCGGCCCGGGCGACCGCCAGGCATTCGGCGACATAGCGCCGCGACAGCTCGGCGACGTCGTCGCGGCGGAACATCCCGGACCGCCGCCGCGCCAGCGCCATGAACCCGGCCAGCGCGTTGGTGAGCAGCTTGTGCCAGGCCGCGGTGAGGATGTCGGGGTCGCAATCGACCCGGCAGCCGGCGCCGCGCAGCAATTGGGCGACCGTCTCCGCAGACGGCCCGCTGGGCAGCACCAGCGCCGCCTCGGTGCGCAGCCTCACCCAGCCCTCGGGCTGGGCCTGGGCCGAGTACCACACGATCCCGGGGACGACCGGGGACAGCGGGCAGTGCGGCTGCACCTGCTCGACCTGCTCGACACCGTTTTGCAGCACCACCACGATGGTGTGGACGTCGCACAGCCGGGCCAGCCAGCCGGCCGCCGCGTCGTTCTGGGTGGCCTTGACGGCCAGCAGAACCACGTCCACCGGCGCGGTCACCTCGGCGGGATCGGTGCGCACCGGCCCCGGGACGACGATCGGGTCGGCCCCGTCGGGCCGCAGTTCGATGGCGTCGCGCGCGGTGCGACCGCACACCATCACCGGGTGACCGGCCCGATACAGCAGCGCGGCGACCGTCGTGCCGACGGCGCCGGGACCGACCAGGGCGATGTTGGTAGCAGCATCTGTGGCGATGCCACCGAAATTACCTCCTTTAGACTGGGCACTCGTTCTGGCCAGTGAAAAGGAGTGTTTCGTGCTGCGCAGTCACGCCGCGGGTTCGCTGAGAAGTAGCGACGCCGGGCAGCAGGTGACGCTGGCGGGCTGGGTGGCACGTCGCCGCGACCACGGCGGCGTCATCTTCATCGACCTGCGCGACGCCTCCGGGATCGCCCAGGTGGTGTTCCGCGAGGCTGACGTGCTGGCCCAGGCGCACCGGCTGCGCGCCGAGTTCTGTGTCGCGGTCACCGGTGTCGTCGAGATCCGGCCCGAGGGCAACGCGAACCCGGAGATCGCCACCGGCGACATCGAAGTCAACGCCACCACGCTGACCGTGCTGGGGGAAAGCGCGCCGCTGCCGTTCCAGCTCGACGAGCCGGCCGGCGAGGAGCTGCGGCTGAAGTATCGCTACCTGGACCTGCGCCGCGACGGTCCGGCCGAGGCAATCCGCTTGCGCTCCAAGGTGAATGCCGCCGCGCGCTCGGTGCTGGCTCAACATGACTTCGTCGAGATCGAGACCCCGACGATCACCCGGTCGACCCCGGAAGGGGCGCGCGACTTCCTGGTGCCGTCCCGTTTGCACCCCGGCTCGTTCTACGCGCTGCCGCAGAGCCCGCAGCTGTTCAAGCAGCTGCTGATGGTGGCCGGCATGGAGCGCTACTACCAGATCGCCCGCTGCTACCGCGACGAGGATTTCCGCGCCGACCGCCAGCCGGAGTTCACCCAGCTCGACATGGAGCTGAGCTTCGTCGACGCCGAGGACGTCATCGCCATCTCCGAGGAGATCCTGAGCGCGCTGTGGGCGCTGATCGGGTATGAGATCCCGACGCCCATCCCGCGGATCAGCTACGCCGACGCGATGCGGCGATTCGGCTCCGACAAGCCCGACATGCGCTTCGGGCTGGAGCTCGTCGACTGCACAGACTTCTTCAAAGACACCACATTTCGCGTCTTCCAGGCACCGTACGTCGGCGCCGTGGTGATGCCCGGCGGGGCTTCGCAGCCGCGGCGCACGCTGGACGGCTGGCAGGAGTGGGCCAAGCAGCGCGGTCACCGCGGACTGGCCTACGTGCTGATCGCCGACGACGGCACCCTGGGCGGCCCGGTCGCCAAGAACCTGAGCGACGCGGAACGTGACGGGCTGGCCGCGCACGTCGGGGCGAAGCCGGGGGACTGCGTCTTCTTCTCGGCGGGCCCGGCCAAGCCGTCGCGGGCCCTGCTCGGGGCCGCCCGCGGCGAGATCGCGCACCGGCTGGACATGATCGACGCGCAAGCCTGGGCGTTCGTCTGGGTGGTGGACCCGCCGCTGTTCGAGCCCGCCGACGACGCGACCGCCGCCGGCGACGTCGCCGTCGGGTCGGGGGCGTGGACCGCGGTGCACCACGCGTTCACCTCACCCAAGCCCGGCCACGAGGGCGGCATCGAGACCGACACCGGCAACGTGCTCGCCGACGCCTACGACATCGTCTGCAACGGCAACGAGATCGGCGGCGGATCGATCCGTATCCACCGCCGCGACATCCAGGAGCGGGTGTTCGCGGTGATGGGTTTGGACCACGCCGAGGCCCAGGAGAAATTCGGATTCCTGTTGGAGGCCTTCACCTTTGGCGCACCCCCGCACGGTGGGATCGCGTTCGGCTGGGACCGGATCAATGCGCTGCTGTCCGGGGTCGACTCCATCCGCGAGGTCATCGCCTTCCCGAAGACCGGCGGCGGCGTCGACCCGCTCACCGAAGCGCCGGCGCCGATCACCGCCCAGCAGCGCAAGGAGTCCGGAATAGACGCCAAGCCGGAGAAGGTTGAGCGGGCATGACCGAAGAAATGCCTGACACCGGCACCATCAATGCGTTCAACACAAGCATCATCGACGAATTCCGCGCGAACCAAGGCAAGGTCGGCGGCCAGTTCGAGGGCGCCAACCTGCTGCTGCTCCACACGACGGGCGCCAAGTCCGGCCAACCCCGGGTATCGCCGCTGGCCTACTTCCGCATCGACGGCAAGCTCATCATCATCGGCTCCTTCGCCGGCGCCCCGGTCAGCCCGGCCTGGGTGCACAACCTGCGGGCCAACCCGCAGGCGCGGGTGGAGATCGGTACCGACACCTTCGATGTCACCGCCCACGAGCTGCCCGCCGACGAGCGCGCCGCGCTCTTCGACAAAGTCACCGCCGCCGCGCCCGGCTTCGCCGAGTACCAGGCCAAGACCACCCGGGTGATTCCGCTCTTCGAGTTAAACCGGACCTAGCCGGTGGGCGCTTCGCGGCGAGCGGTCCCATCGCTGGTTCTCGCCGCGGCGCGCGCGGGCAGCAAACGGCTGCGGCTGGTCTGGTTCAACCTGGTGCAGA
>NZ_MBEI01000081.1 GCF_001953985.1 Mycobacterium colombiense | reverse complement strand
CTTCCCATCACGCACCGTCTCCGCAATCGAGCCCACCCGGCCGATCTCCACCCCGTTATAAGTCACCTTCGAACCCGGATCCATCACCAACCCGGCGCGGGCCGCGATCATGGTCAGCTGCGTCTTTTCGGTGAAGGCCCCCCGGAATTGCCCATATATCAACGCCAAAATCAGCGCGCACACAACCACCATGGCGACGGCGATCAACTTGAACGGCGGGGTTCGTTGCGAGTTGATCTGTACGGGTGAGCCGGGACCTGATTGTGTCGACAAGACCGGCACTGCCCCTCACGTCTGCGCCGCGGCCTTCCGGGGACCGCGGCGAATCACCCCCTGCGTTTGCCAGGGGCTCCATACACAAGACCAGTGCAATGTACCGTGGCGGCCTCGCTTGTGCGAACCGCCGTTCACAAAATCGACGGGCGCCTCGCCTGGAGAGAGGCAATTCACAATTCCGCCGGACGTCGCCGGCGCATCGGTGATGACGAGGCCTGATTCTGGTGCCGGGTCTACGCTCGTGAAGGACGAGGAAAGGGGCGCGATGCTCGCAGCGTTCGGATTCGAATCCCTGGGCGTGGTCGTCGGGGACATGTACTTCATCGACCCGTCCCCGCTCGAGGGTCAGGAAACCCCGGAGCGGGGGGTCAGGCTGGAACTGCGCCTCGTCGATCGGGCGGCGCCCCAGGGCTCGATCTACGCCGGCGTCCCGATCGCCTTCACCCGCCCGGTGTGGCGGGTGGACCTTTTCGGGTCCACCGATAGCCCGCCCGGAACGCTGGACCGGGCCCACCACCACCCGCGGTTCAACGGTTGGGAACCGAGTCGCCGGCACTTCGTCCCCGAGCTGTCCGCCGACCCGCTGGCCTGGCTGACCGAGCAGCTGGCCGACCCGGCCGCCATCCTGGCCCGCGCCGGCGTGGACGCCGACGAGGTCAGCGAAGCCGACACCGCCGGGCTCGCGGCGGCGGCACCGGAGATCGTCGCCGCGGTGAAACGGTTGCTCGACGGCGTGCGCAACGGCGAATTGGCCCCGGCCCCCGCCGAGCCGGTCGCCGCCGCCCGCACCGGCTGGCTCTGAGTTGCGTTAGCGTCGTGGGCGTGACCCTCAAAAACATCGCCCTGACCACCCTCGACGGCCGTCCGACCACGCTGGCCGAATTGTCCGACGGCGCAACGCTGGTCGTGAACGTCGCCTCCAAATGCGGACTGACTCCGCAGTACACCGCGCTGGAGAAGCTGGCCAAGGATTACCGCGACCGGGGGCTGACCGTCGTCGGCGTCCCCTGCAACCAGTTCATGGGCCAGGAACCGGGCACGGCCGATGAGATCCAGGAGTTCTGCTCGACGACCTACGGGGTGACGTTCCCGCTGTTGGCGAAGACCGACGTCAACGGCGACGACCGCCACCCGCTGTACGCCGAGCTGACCAAGGCCGCCGATGCGGACGGCCAGGCCGGAGACATCCAGTGGAACTTCGAGAAGTTCCTGCTCGCCCCGGGCGGTGACGTGGTGCAGCGGTTCCGGCCCCGCACGGAGCCCGACGCCCCCGAGGTCATCAGCGCCATCGAGGGCGTGCTGCCCCGCTAGGCATGAAAGCGGCCCCCGGAGATTCTCCGGGGGCCGCTTTAACTGGTAGCGGGGACAGGATTCGAACCTGCGACCTCTGGGTTATGAGCCCAGCGAGCTACCGAGCTGCTCCACCCCGCGTTGGTAAATGCCAGGTTACCGAACCGGTCTCTCGGCGACCAAATCGCCCTGTCAGCGGGCTGAGGGCTCAGTTCGGTCAGTGCGACGGCGGGTTCAGCCCGTACCGCTGCGCGATGTCGTCCATCCACTCCGGCGATCCGTACGTCAGCCCGTACTTGTCGGCGAGCTCGCCGAACTCGGGCAACTCGTGCAGCGGCGTGCCCGCCGGGTCGTCGGCATGCTCGACGAGCAGCTCGCCCAATTCGCGGAAGTAGTTCTCGAATCCGCCCGGGGTGATGATCTCGACGATGCGGCCCGGCTCGCTGCCTGCGTTCCACATCGCGTGCATCTGCCCGCGCGGCTTGGTGATGTAGCCACCGGGACCCAGGACCACTTCACTGTCGTCGGAGCGGAAGCCGATCTCGCCGGCCAGCACGATCGAATGCTCGTCCTCCCGGGTGTGCCGGTGCGCCGCGGTGAGCAGGCCGACGGCGAACGGGTGCTCGACGATGGACACCTCGCCGCCGTTGGTCTTGCCGGAAATTTTGAAGACGGCTCCGAAGCCCGGGAGGGTGACGACGTCGCCCTCCCCCGGCTGAACTACCGTGACGCCGATCGGGTCTTGACCACTCATGTCCCATACCTTCCTCGCAAATCGGCCGCACGCAAGGCCTATTCATCCCGCCGCGGCCAGTCCCGGCGTCATGTCGTCGTGCGGGGGCCACAGTGGTTGCGGCACTTCCACGCCGAACGGCTTGCTCCAGCCGTTGCGGGACGAAACATCGTGTACCGGATGGCGATTCGCGGCAACGCCCCACCTGCCCAACGGATAACCCAGGGTGAGCATGGCCGACATCTTCCAGCCCTGCTCGGCCGGAACGCCCAATAACTCGTTCACCTCGTCCTCGAAATTGCGGAGCACCATCGTCATGACGCCACCGACGCCCTCGGCACGGGCGGCGAGCAACGCACTCCAGATCGCCGGGTAGATGTTGGCGCCGCCGAGGTCGTCGATGGCGAAGACGAAGAGCAACAGGGGGATCTCTTCGAAATGGTCGGCGAGGTAATCGCCCGAGCCTTTCATTCGGCGCATGGTTGCGGCGTGAGCGGCCGGGTCCGCACCGGGCGCCGTCGCCACCATCGGCCCTGTTCCCGTGCTGAACTTTTCGTATTCGAGGGCGCGGGCCTTGCGGAACAGTTTGGCGAACTTGCGGATGAGTTCCGGATCGTCAACGGCCACGAAGTGCCAGCGCTGGGTGTTGCCCCCGTTGGGGGCGCGGACCGCCGCATCGAGGATGCGGGCCTGCGTGTCCAGCGGGATCGGATCCGGCCGCAACCGCCGCATCATCCTGGTGGTGTAGAGGCCTTCGTAGATGTCCATTGTTCTGCTCCCTTCCGTTACTCGGGCCAGCTGTTGTTGAGGATGTGGTCGACGAAGTCGACGCGCTTGAAGGCCGGATCGAAGTGCGCCAGCACGTCGGCGTTCATGGTGCCGTCGGTGGTCCGCGGCCGGTGCTTCATGCCGTCGTTGAACGCCGCCAGGATGCGCTGCTTGAACTGTGGGCGTGGGTGGGCGGCGGTCACCGCGGCCAGCGCCTCGGGAGCCAACTGCTCGCGCCCGACGCCGACCACGTCGACTTCCACACCGGCCTGCAGCAGCGCCACCTCGGGAGCCATGAACTCGGGCACGCCGGGGGTGGTGTGCAGGGCGATGCCGAGCCACACCTTGGCCGCGTCGGACTCGTCGACGCCGTGGGAGGTCAGGAAGTCCCGTGCGGCGTCGGCGCCGTCGACCTCGAAGCGGACGGCGGAGCCGCGGTAGCGCTCGGTCAGGCCGAGGTCGTGGAACATCGCACCCACGTAGAGCAGCTCCGCATCCGGCTTCAGCCCCCGGCGCACACCCTGCAGCGCGCCGAAGAAGAACACCCGCCGGGAATGGTTGAACAGCAACTCGTCCTCGGTGTCGCGGATGAACTCGGTGGCCTCACGCGCCAGCGCCGTGTCGGGCACGTGGATGCCGGCGATGGTGTCGATTGAGCTGGTGGTCATGTTCTCGTCTCCCTCCAAGTGACTGTTGGTATGAGTGTGCGGCGGCGCGGACGAATCGACCCCGGCCGTTCGGGCCGTCAAGTCCTCAGAAAGCGACAGAATGGGTTGCGTGGCTGCAGCCGGAGCGCGTTCGCGGGTGGTGGTGATCGTCGTTTTCGACGGGGTGACGCTGTTGGACGTCGCAGGGGCGGGTGAAGTGTTCGCCGAGGCCAACCGCTTCGGCGCCGACTACCGGCTCAAGATCGCGTCGGTGGACGGGTGCGATGTGACCAGCTCGATCGGCGCCCGATTGGGCGTGACCGACAGCATTTCGGCGATCGAGTCCGCCGATACCGTCATGGTCGCGGGCAGCGACGACCTGCCGGGGCGACCCATCGAACCCGCCCTGGTCGAGGCCGTCCGATCGGTGTCAACACGGACCCGTCGTCTGGCGTCCATCTGCACGGGGTCGTTCATCCTCGCGCAGGCCGGCGTGCTCAGCGGCCGGCGCGCCACCACCCACTGGCACGACACCCGGCTGCTGGGCCGGGCGTTCCCCGATGTCACGGTCGAGCCGGACGCGATCTTCGTCCGCGACGGCGACATCTTCACCTCCGCAGGCATCTCGTCGGGCATCGACCTGGCGCTGGCGTTGGTCGAAATGGATTACGGGACGGAACTGGTCCGCGACGTGGCCCGATGGCTGGTCGTCTACCTCAAACGCGCGGGCGGCCAATCACAATTCTCGGTGCTGCTCGAGGCCGATCCCCCGCCGCAGTCGCCGCTGCGCCCGGTCACCGATGCGATCGCGGCCGATCCGGGTGCTGACTACAGCGTGAAAAAGCTTGCGGCCCTAGCCTCTTTGAGCACCCGTCAGCTGACCCGGCTATTTCAATCCGAGCTCGGGATGACCCCGGCGCGCTACGTCGAACTTGTTCGGATCGATTTCGCCCGCAATGCGCTGGAATCCGGCCGGACGGTCACCGAGACCGCGGGCATGGCCGGCTTCGGCAGCATCGAAACGCTGCGACGGGTATTCGTCAATCACCTGGGCATCAGCCCAAAGGCCTATCGGGACAGGTTCCGAACGGCCTACGCCTGAAGGCTGGTGTTTCAGTCCGGCTGATCACCAATTCGCGGTGCGCGAAGGAGCCTGGCGATGCGGGCACCGGTTGCCCTGGTGGCGGCTAACAGCCCAACCGGAGGGTGCGGCCCCGGGACAAGCACCGACACCGCTGCCGCCGCATTGCCACCCAGCGGAATCGCTACCGCGACACAACTCACGCCCGCCACCACTCCACCGGCATCCACTATCGGTGCCCCGCCGCCCAACGCCTTATACGCCCCCCAGGACACACATTGGGGCGGCACCCGAGCTCCGGGTTCAACGAGGAATCCGACCGGACCCCGACCGTCCACCGCGTCCAGGTAAACCGCATCACCGCCGATCACTGCGGACAACTGAACCGCGGCCCCGGTGGCGGCAGCGAGTTCGGCGATGGGCCGGCTGGCGGCCACCCGCAATCGACGCTCCGGGCTCACCCGCGACCCCAACCCCAGCAGGCTCGCGCCGAGCCGATAGCGGGTGCCTTGGCGGCTGACCGCCCCAACCGCGATCAACTGCTGCAGTAGTCGACGCACCGTCTCCCGCGGGATCCCGGTCGCAGTCGCCAGGTCGAGCAGCCGCACCGGTTCCAACGCAGCCACGTGATCTAGCAGCTCAAATGCGCTCGCGATGACGCCGCGACCGTCGTTGCGAAAGGAGCCAACCGTCGCGCCCGCGGTCAATCGATCCAACTCAGCCTGGTCCACCGTCGACCCCTTATGCTCCGATGCCCGCACCAGCGTCACGACATCGCCGAGTTCAACGCGCAAACACGTGCGATCTATGCCCACTGCCGAGAAACGGCACTCCTGATCAGGCGCCCGATCAACGGATCCAGGCCCGGCCTACCCCATCGGCCCGGTCACGCCGCGAGGATCGCGTTGGCCACGTCGTCGGGGTGGGTCAGCATGCCGTTGTGCGTCCCCGGAACGACGATGGGTTGTACACCGAGCCGGGCGGCGAATTCGGGTCCCGGTTGCGGCATCGCCTGATCGCTGTCGCCGGTGACGTAGGCCGTGGGAATACCGAGACTCGCCGCGTCGATGTCGAGAGCGCCAAGGAAGTAACCGCCGGGCTGCGAGGTCATCAGATCGGCCACCAACCGCTGCAGCTCTGGTGCAACACCTTGCATTAACAGCTGCTCGACGTATTCCAGGCTCGGCGCAATGGCGCCGAAAGGCGATCCGTCGATCAACCGCAGCATCACTTCGCGTGTGTCTGGTGGGGTCTCATCGACGAGGGACCTGACCCGAACCGGCACGAATGCGTTGTAGTAGACGATCTTGGTGACCCGGTCGCCTAGAAGGTGAGCGGCGCCAGTGGCGGGGTAGCCGCCCCAGCTGTGCGCGACGAGGATCACGTTGTCGAGCTCGAGCCGGCGCACTTCGTCGACGATGTAATCGACCGCGTCCCTGAGCTTGTAACCCGACGGATCATCGCCGTCGCCCAGACCGGGCAGCGTCAGCGTGATCGCCCGATGGCTCGCCGCGCGAAGCCGATTGGCAACCGGTCGCCAGCACCAGGCCCCATGCCAGCCACCCGGAATCAGCACATATGTCAGCCCTTGCGCGTTCGGCGCCACGCTGCCGTCGAGAGTCATCTGGCGCGTGCCTCGATCAGGCTGAAGTCCGTTTCGGTATCGAAGACATGAGTCATCTCGAAGCCGGCTTGATCCAGAAGCCGCTGATACTCCTTGGCGGTGCGTTTACGTCCATCGTTGAATAGCAGCATCTCGATGTCAGCGATCTTGGCGATGGATTCACCACTGTCTGCGGGGATTACCGTCTCGACGAGCAGTAGGGCCGCGCCAGTGGGTGCAGCCCGTCTCACATTCCGCAGGATTTGCAGTGCCGCGTCATCGGACCAGTCATGCACAATGTGCTTGAGCACATAGGCATCGGCTCCCGGGGGAACATCGCTGAAGAAGGAGCCGGCAACCACGCGAACTCGTTGCGCCACATCCAACTTCTGTAGCAGCGGCGCCGCTTCGGCTACCACATCGGGAAGGTCGAACAGCACGCCCTGTGTGTTCGGTGCGGCGGCCAGGATGGCCGCGAGTAGACGGCCATGACCGCCCGCGACGTCGACGATGGTAGAGAATGGCGTGAAGTCGTATGCCGCGACGAGCGGTCCATCTACGTACGCCGACAAGCCCGTCATCGCGTCATTGAAAATCGCACTGTATTCGGGTTCGTCGCGCAGGTAGTCGAAGAAGCGCTTACCGCGCAACGCCTGGACTGGCGAAGTGCCCGTTCTCATAGCCTGGGTGAGCAGGCTCCAATGTTCGCGCTCTTGCGGTGCGCCCACCAGCCGCGCCAGGGCCGCCATCGATATCGGGGCGTCCGAGCGCAGCACGTCTGCTCGCGGAGTCAGCTCATAGCGACCATCGTCGCCTTGAGCGAAAATGCCCTTGCAGATCAGTGCTCGCAAAGCCCTGCGCAACGCGTCGGAATCGGCACCGACTTTGCTGGCGAGTTCATCGAGTTGCAACGGCCTATCGGCGAGCGCATCGGCCACTCCCAAGTCGGCCACCGCAGTAATGGTCTGCGCTACCCACGCGCCGAGTATGAGCCCCTGCATCACTTTCGCCGGGGAAGACGCCTGTTGGTCCAACGGCGCTGTCTCCGAGTTGCTCATCTAACCTCCTCATTCTGGTTGATAAAAGCTGGACGGGCCCGCCGTCAGGACGCGGGCAGTCATTCAGCCACGCTTCCCGCCAAAATGACTGCGGTTTCGTCGAATTCAGGCACGGCAAGTTCTCTCTAGGTTTGATTTCGTCGGCTAACGCCGGGTGAGGCTTAACAGATCACCGCGATGACAGCTGCCACCAGCAAGACAGTGAGGAGGCCGTGGAGGACAAGTTGTCGCAGTAAGGTGTCCTGAACAACGGGGCCCAATTGGGTCGACTGCGAATAGTCCGGCACCACATAGTGATTGCGCGTTGAGCCGAATCCCATTCTCGCACTTCGCTCTGCGGTCATGCCTTTGTTCACCGATCGAGCCGGTCGGCCGAAGCCGGTGGCTCGAAGTCGTATTGCACGCAATGTTGGGGAGTCTTGGCGGACGTCGGAAGTTCGCCGAAAGTAGCCGCCCACAGCATGGTGCCCATAAAGACCAGCACTATCGCGATAAAGCTGTGAACGCATGCTTGCCGTACTGTCGTCGCCAGGGACGGCTGCAGTGGGTGCTGCTCCGAAAATCGCGTCACGGTATGCCTTTCGTTGTCAAGAATCGGAAGAGCCGAAATCACTTCAGTGAGTAGCGGATCGGCAGGTGCTTGAGACCACCAACGAGTGTCGTCGCGGCCAATTCGGGCTTGCCGGCGAGCTCGATCGATTCCAGCCTGGGGAGCAGTTCGCGGTAGAGACTGCTGATCTCCATCCGCGCCAATGCGGCGCCGAGGCAGAAGTGCACGCCGTACCCGAAGGCCAGATGCTTGTTGGGATCGCGGCCGATGTCGAAGCGAAACGGATCGTCGAAGACCTCCTCGTCGCGGTTTCCGGACACGTAGGCCAGGTACACCGCCTCTCCTTCGGCGATGTCGACGCCTCGAACCGTGGTGTCGGCGGTTGCGGTGCGCATGAATTCCTTGACCGGCGTGGTCCACCGGATCATCTCCTCGACCGCCGTCGGCATCAGCGTGAGGTCTTGTTTCAATCGCCGTAGCTCACTGGGGTTTTGGATGAGCGCGTGCAAACCACCGGAGATGGCGTCCTTAGTGGTGTCATGGCCGGCGCTGGCGATGATCACGTAGTAGGACGCGGTGTCCACGTCGGAGAGCGGCTCGCCGTCGATGCGCCCGTTCGCGATGGCTGAGGCGAGGTCACCGGCGGGATTTTGGCGGCGCGACGCGGTCAACGTGGCGAAGTAGCCGAGGAAGTCCTGCATCACCGCGAGCACGGCCTGGGGTTCATGGCCCCGCTGGTATTCGGCGTCATCGCGGCCGAACAACTCCTGGGTCAGTGTCTGCATCCGAGGAAAGTCCGATTCGGGAAGTCCTAGCAAGGACAAGATGACGTAGAGGGGAAAGTCGGCTGCGATGTCGGTGACGAAGTCGCACGCAGGTCCAATCTCGCGCATCTTGTCGACATAGCACTTGGCCAGCTGGTCCACCTGCGCCTTCAGGTTGCGCATTGCTGTGGGGCGGAACCAGTTTGCGCCGATCGCGCGCACCTTGCGGTGGTATGGGCCATCCATCTGGACCAGAGTGCGCATGCCGGTCCCGGCGTCTTGCTGTGCCTTGCGCAGATCGTCGGCGTCGGCGGGTGTGAGTAGTGGGCGGGGCGCGCTGATGAACAGGTCGTTGTCACGCTCGATTGCCATGATGTCCGCGTGCTTGGTGATCGCCCAAAACGGCCGATATGGCGGATGGTCCACCCACGCAACCGGATTGGTTGCCCGCAGCTGCCCTAGCGCCGTGTGCAGCCGCTCGTCGTCGGTGTACGCCGACGGGTCAGCCAGAACTTTGGTGACGTCATGCATTGTGGGTGCGTTCATTTGAATTCCTCACTCTGGGTTGTCAGAACTCGATAGATGAAGGCCGAATGGGCCGCCGGCGACGCGCGGCCTTCCTCTCTCCTACGCCGAATCTCAGAGCCCGATCGGCTCGAGGCGGCCGAGGATCTCCTCGCGCCGTGCCTCGAACTGCTCCGGTAGCTGGAATCGCTTGCCCAGCTCCCGCGGTGACTCGTCGCAGTCCCAGCCGCCCTCGTTGTGTGTCACGGCCAATTCGAAGAGGGCACCGCCCGGCGACCTGACGTAGACCGACTTGAAGTACTTGCGGTCTCGGAGTTCGGACATATCGGTGTAACCCGCACCCTCGATCTCGAGTTTCAGGTCGTTCTGATTCTCGAGAGTGTCCGCGTTCCAGGCGAAGTGGTGAATGGTTCCGGCGCCGTAGGTCCATGTGCCCGGCTCATCTGTGCGATTGACAACAAGCTCGACTGCGCCGCCGAGGCCCGACTTGCCGGCATCCAACCCAAACCGGTCACCTTCGGTCACACCCTCGCGAGCACCGAGGTGATTCGCGGCGAACTCGACGGCGGTGTCCGGCCCCGTCACATGTACACCAACACCGTAAATGCCGTGGATGGCGTACTCCTCGGGCACACCGTTGCCGCCGTAGCCCCGACGCGGGTCGTTGTCCACCTCCACCAACTGGTACTCGATGCCGCACGGATGCCGGAACAGCACGCGGCGTCGATGAAACACGGTCGCGTCCTGGACATCCGCCGCGCGCTCGTGCAACCGGGAGGACCAGTAGTTCAGTGAACCCGCAGGAACGGCGAGTAATACCTCACGGGCCTGGTTGGTGCCACGTCGGCCGTAGATCCCGGCCTGGCCAAAGGGGAAGGTGGTGAGCACTGCGCTCGGGTCGCCGTCAGCGTTGCTGTAGTACAGGTGATAGATCGGGATCGTCCCGTCGAACAACACCGTCCGTTTGATCAGCCGCAGTCCGAGCACCTTGACGTGGAAGTCAACGTCCTCCTGGGCCCCATTCACCGACATGGTGATGTGGTGACTATCGATGATGTACGACATTCGATCGCTCCTAAGTGTCGCTGGGAAGGGGGATGGCGGTGAATACCGCCTCGGGGTCATAGTGTTTTTTGGCGGCGATGAGTCGTGTGCCGTTGTTGCCGTACGCGTTTGCGATCTGATCGTGGTCGTCGGGACCGAGCAGATTGGCGTATCCGCCGGGAAGCGCGTGCGGCGCAAGGGCTTCCGACAACGCATCTGCCCAGGCGCGGTGGATGGCGCCGTCCCCGTCCTCCCAGCAGGCGACGATCTCGACGACGAAATGTGCGCGGCGGTTCGCGAACGCGGTCTCGTCCGGCGCGACGCGAGTCGATGCGCCATGGCAGTGGTGGATGGAGATGAGGCTGCGCGGCGAGGTCAGTGTCCGCCCGGCCTCGACCAGGGCGTCGATGACGGCGGGCGTGTACCCCGCGACCGTACGGGTGCGAACCGCCCAGCACAGCCCACGGACACACCCCGCGTCGAACAGACTCAGCACTTCACCGTAGGCCACGGGGGCGACTTGCGTGGTCAGCGGAGTTCCGAGCGTTGTGAGCAGATCTGCGGCCGCCAGGCCGCAATATAGATCGCCGCTCCAGGCCGGCTGAAGATAAACCGCCGGATTGCCGTCCGGGCCCGACATCAGTCCGCTTTGCACGGTCACCTCGTCAGGCGCTGTCGACAACAGCTCACCTAGCCCACGCCATACCGTCGCCGCCTGTGACAACGGAAACATGATCATTCCGCCGATCAACCGGTCCAGCGGATGTAACCGCACCCGCATCGAGGTGACAACCCCGAAGTTGCCGCCACCACCACGCAGTGCCCAGAACAGCTCCGGCTCGTGAGTCGCGTCGGCTGCGACGGTTCGACCGTCCGCCAGGACAACCTCTGCACCGACCAGGTTGTCCGATGCAAGGCCGAACCGGCCGTTGAGCGGTCCGTAACCTCCGCCGAGTGTCAGGCCGGTCATACCGACGCCACCGCAGTTGCCGGTGGCCGCAACCAGACCGTACGGCGTGACCGCGTCGGTCAAGTCAGTCGCTGTGACACCCGCGCCCACCGTTGCGACCGGTACCGTGGTATCGACTGTGACACTTCGCATCCCGGACATGTCGATCACCAGACCGCCGTCGCACACAGCGCGACCAAGCCAGTCGTGGCCACCCCCGAGCACCGAGAGCCGAATCCCGCGGTCACGCGCCACCCGGATGGCTACCTGCACGTCGAGCGATGACTCGGGTCGCACGATCAATGCCGGACGATGTTGCGCCGCCGCATTCCAGATCAACGGCGCATCACCGGGGACCCGCACTTGCGTGGCATTGATCGCTCTCGCCAGGTCGGCGGCGGCCGCGGATATCAAAGCGGGGGTACTCATTTGTCTCCTACGGGTTGACGACGACGTCCAGCAAGAACGTCCGCCCTGATGCGACGGCTTCGAGCGCCCGCTGCACGGCCACGGCCAGCTCATCGAATTTCTGAACGCGTTCGCCCATGCCGCCATACGCTTCGGCCTGCTTCACGTAGTCGGGCATTGGTTCAATGGTGTTGCCGACGAAGTTCTGTTCGCGGACGGCCGCGCTATCCGGGTAATACTTAACGAGATTCCTGTTCTGGGATGCGTACTGCCGGTTATTGCACAGCACGATGAGCAGCGAGACTCCGTATTCCTGTGCGAATCCCAGGGCGGCCGACACGGGATTGTAGTGCCACGCTCCGTCACCGAGGATGCAGACGACCAGTTGTTGCGGGCACGCGAGTTTGACGCCGAGTGCAGTGCCCAGGCCGGTGCCCAGCGCTCCTGCCCACCCGCGATACTGCTCGAAAGTTTTGCGCGCGTAGAGGAATTGAATCATTTGCGGCACTTGGGACGTGATCTCATCGACACAGATCGCGTCCTCGGGAAGTGCGTCGTGCAAGGCGCCGAACAAGTCGGCGGCACACACGAAATCGGTTGCCTGCGACGCTAGTTGGCGGGCTTCTTCGATTCCCTTGGCGCGCACGCCGTCCGTATAGCGAGTCCACCGCTCGTTGGCGTCGTGCCGAACAGCCGATCGCGTTTGTAGATTGGCAGCGAGCGCAACCAGATTGATCGACACATTCCCCGGGATCGTGTGGGTGATGGGGTAGCCCCAATAGGCGCCGCGCGGGCGCAGCGGGTCTTGCTCGAGGTGAATGACTGCGCATCCTGGCCGTAACACCGCCTGCGGCGGATGCCACGGCCCATTGCAGCCGGCCAACAGAACGGCGTCGGCTTCACCCAGCACCGCTTCCACCGGCCCCGCCCCGTACAGCGGGTGCGACCGGGGAAAGTTGTGATAGGCGGGATTCCAGAATTCGAAGACCGGCGCCGACAGCGTCTCGGCGATGCCTATCAGGGCATTGCGGTCAGCGTCGGTGCGCCCGCCGTGTTCGGTGATGATGATCGGGTTTGTGGCGCGCGCGAGAATTCCGGCCACCCGGTCGATATGTTCTGGTGTCGCGACAATCGGTGCGGGGGGAACCCACGTCGGGACCTCAGAGTGACCCTCGCCCATCAACAGCTGAAAGGGTATCTCCAACAGCGCGGGGCCGAGCGGGACGGACTCGGCGATGAAGCGGGCGCGCCGGAGCTCGTGAACGAGATCGGATGGCGTGCGCGCTCGCTTCGCCCACTTGACGACGACCTCGCCGTTGCGCGCCGGGCCGGCATGGTCGGTCAGCAGTGAGGGCCATTCGGCACCAGGATCGCCGTCGGGGTCATCACCGTAGCTGAGCGTGTCGGGCGACAGTGCCGTGATCGGTGTGCGCTCCTGCAGCGCCGTGCTCAGCGCCATCGATGCGTTTTGAACTCCCAGCGATGTCGGCAAGAAGACGATCTGGCTTCGGCCGGTCGCCTTGTAGTAACCCGATGCCAGGCTCACCGCCAACAGCTCGTGGCGACAACGGAAGTACCGCACCCTCATCTCCTTGCCGCGCCGGGCAAGCGCTTCCCAGATCGGCGCCATCACCGCGATGGGAGAGGCGAAAATGCAGTCCACGCCCTGGGATTCGAACTGCTCCAGCAGTACTTCTGCGCCATTCTTGGCTGGATGAGCGCGCGTCACACTTGTGACGCTAAGAAGCGACGGGGTTAACGGCGAGCCCGCGCCCACTGAGTGAGCTTTTCGAGCTGATCAGCGACTCACGGTTAGGCGCTTCTGGTTTGAGGCTAGTGTGCTGTGCGAGGAGCGCGCCGAACATCCACACACCGAAGGCGGTGCCGGGTCATCGCCGCAGCTACCTGTCACCATCGGATGGGAGCCGATGACCAAGGAACTGTGCTAAGCCCTTCAGGCGGGGGTCAACGCGATGACCGGGATGGGCCGCGACGTTCGGCTCTGGTAGCCGGTGTATCGGTTCGCGTTGTTTTTGTTGACGATCTCCCAAAGCCGAACGTAGTCGGCGTCACCGGGCGTGACTTTGCGTGCGTTCACCGCGAATCGCCGTGGCCCCACATTGATTTCGCAATCCGGCCGGTTACGTAGGTTGTGGTACCAGCCCGGGTGATTATCGCTACCACCAAACGACGCGACGACCAGATATGAGTCGCCGTCCTTCGCGTAGGTCAGTGCATTGCTGCGCTGCTGACCGGTCCTCGCGCCAGTGGTGTGTAACAGCAAAGAGGGCGGCATTCCCGGCATCTGGTGGCCGATCCGACCATTGGTCTTCCGATAGACCATGTTATGAAGGCGCAGCAGCGGTAGGAGCACCAGTTGCTCCACCGGGGTCATATTGCTCATGAGCAGTTTGCACCTCTCATGCCCACGACGTTAGGAAGCCACGCGACAGGCGACGAACCTGTGCCCACTGGTTGGGTTTTTCTCGCCGGTCACCGTTTCACGGTGTGCGAAGGAGGCTTACGATGCGGGTGCCGGTAGCCCTGGTAGCAGCCAGCAATCCGATCGGAGGGCGCCGTTCCGCGATGAGCGCCGACACGGCTGCCGCCGCGTTGTCGCCGAGGGGAATCGCTATGGCAACGCAGCTGAGATCGGCCAGCACCCCGCCGGCGTCCACTATCGGTGCGGCCCGGCCCAATTCGGTATACGCCCGCGCAGTCGCCGTACCCGGCGGTACCTGCGCCCCGGGTTCGGCTGTGAATCCCACCGGAATCCGAGCGTCCACCACGTCCAGGTACACCAGCTCACCACCGATCACCGCAGACAAGTGAACCGCAGCCCCAGTGGCGGCTGCCAGCTCGGCGATCGGTCGACGGGCGGCCACGCGCAATCGACGTTCCGGGCTCACCCGCGAACCCAACCCCAGCAGGCTCGCTCCCAGCCGATAGCGGTTACCGTCGCGACTGACCGCCCCGACTGCGATTAATTGCTGCAGCATTCGACGGACCGTCTCCCGCGGGATCCCGCTCACATTCGCCAAGTCCAGCAGCCGCACCGGTTCCAACGCAGCCACGAGATCGAGCAGTTCGAACGCGGTCTCGATGACCCCGCGGCTGTCGTTATGAAACGCGCCGTTTGCAACCCGACGGATCATCGCCATCGCCCACACGAGGCAGCGTCAAGGTGATCGCCCGATTGCTTGCCGCCCGGAGCCGCCTGGCAACCAGTCGCCTTGACCAGGCCCCACGCCAGCCGCCCGGAATCAGCACATACGTCAACCCTTGGTTCAAGGTATGCCTTTCGGTGTCGAGGATCGGAAGGGATGCGAAAGCGATCTAATAAATCGCACCGCGAGCTTTCGCTGAGGGATCGACTCCCCTTTACGTACCTGTGTTGCGGACCGAAATCACTTCAGCGAGTGGCGGTTCGGCAGGCGTTCGAGTCCACCGACGAACAATTCGGGCTTGCTCGCGTTGGGGTTCGCACTGCGCCAGCAATACTTCCGCGCCGTTCTTTGCCGAATTTGTGGCTGCCACGGCTATGACGTTAAGAAGCCGCGGGACAAGTGGCCAATCCGTGCCCACTCAGTGGGTTTCTCGCTGATAGCAATTCACGGTGTACGAAGGAGCCCGGCGATACGGACACCGGTGGCCCTGGTGGCAGCGAGCAGTCCGAGCGGCGGTCGCGGTCGCGGGACGAGCGTCGACACGGCTGCCACAGCGCCGTTGCCCAGCGGAATGGTTACCGCGACACAGCTCATACCCCTTATTACCTCGCCGACGTCCACTATCGGTGCGGTGAAGCCCAATTCGGTGTGGGCTCGCGCAGCTGCGCATCTGGCTGGTACCCGGGCCCCGGGTTGGGCGACCACTCCGAACGGAACCCGAGCGTCCACCGCGTCCAGGTACACCACCTCACCACCGACCACCGCAGACAACTGAACCGCAGCCCCAGTGGCGGCTGCCAACTCGGCGATCGGTCGACGGGCGGCCACCCGCAATCGGCGCTCCGGGCTCACCCGCGAACCCAACCCCAACAGGCCCGCGCCGAGTCGGTAGCGGGTACCTTCGCGGCTCACCGCCCCGACTGCGATCAACTGCTGCAGCAGCCGTCGCACCGTCTCCCGCGGTATCCCGCTCGTATTCGCCAGGTCGAGCAGCCGCACCGGTTCCAGCGCAGCCACGAGATCCAGCAGCTCAAACGCGCTCGCGATGACCCCGCGACCGTCGTTGTGAAACGAGCCGCCCGTGGCGCCCACCGGCCTATCGCTGGCGGCCACGCGATCCACCGTTCGTCCCACCATCGACCCCTTTGAGGTTGCTGTTGCCCGACTTCAACGCGCGAACACGTGCGATCTATGCCCGGTGCCGAAAAGCAACAACACCCGCTCGCCGACGATGGCGACGATGGTAGCCACGAAAGCCGGCGGCCAAGGCCGACCTACTTGGTGTTGTTGTACTTGGTGATCGCGTCGTCCAGGCGCTGCAACGCGGCACCATAGCCGGCGAAGTCGCCCTTCTTCTGCGCGTCTTTCGCCGCACCGAGCGCCGCCTGAATCTCTTGCAGGGCGGCGGATTTGGCGGGCGACAGCGCCACGGAGCCGTCGGGCACCGGCGGTGCGGCCACCGGCGGCGGCGATCCCGGCGCGGCGGCGGGCGCCGGCGCGCTGGCCGGCGGACCGGCGGCGGGTGTCCCGGATTCGGTGGGCTGAATGCTCGTCGCGGCCGCGCCTGCGCCCGGCCCGAACAGGCCGGTCAGCGCGTCGCGCACGGTGGGGCCGTACCCGATCTTGTCGTTGTACATCATCGCCACCCGGATCAGCCGCGGGTAGGACGACGCGGCGTCGCTCGCCCCCGGGGAGGCGTACACGGGTTCGACGTAGAGCAGCCCGCCCTGCCCCACCGGCAAGGTGAGCAGGTTGCCCCACCGGATCCGGTTCTGGTTGTCGCGCCCGATCACGCCGAGGTCCTGCGACACCGCCGGATCGGTGGTGATCGCGTTGTTAGCCAGCTTCGGTCCGTTGACCTGGCCCGGGATGGTCAGCACGGTGATCCTGCCGTACGTAGCCGGGTCGGAGCTGGCGCTGATGTAGGCGGCCAGATAGTCACGCTTGAACCGGTTCATTGCGCTGGTCAGCTGATACGACGCCGTATTGTCGTTCTTCGCAATGTTTTTCGCGACGATGTAATACGGCGGCTGGTAGCTGCTGGCCGTCGGGTTCGGATCCAGCGGCACGTCCCAGAAATCCGAGGTGGAGAAGAACGTCACCGGATCGTTGACGTGGTATTTCGCCAGCAGCATCCGCTGCACCTTGAACAGATCCTCGGGATAGCGCAGGTGCTCGGCCAGCTCCGGGCTGATATCGCTCTTGGGCTTCACGGTGCCCGGGAAGACCTGCATCCAGGCCCTGAGCACCGGGTCCTGTTCGTCCTGCTGGTACAGGCTGACGGTGCCGTCGTAGGCGTCGACGGTCGCCTTCACCGAGTTCCGGATGTAGGAGACCCGCTTGTCGGGCGCCAGCTTGTTGAACGCCACCTCGTTGGAGTCCGCGGTCGCCGATTCCAGCGACGTCAGTTCGGAATACGGGTAGTTGTCCAGCGTGGTGTAGCCGTCGATGATCCACACCAGTCGCTTGTTGACGATCGCGGGGTACACCGAGCTGTCGGTGGTCAGCCACGGCGCCACCGCCTCCACCCGCCGGGCCGGGTCACGGTTGAACAGGATCTTGCTGTTCGAGCCGATCACGTTGGAGAACAAGAAGTTTCGCTCGGCGAACTTCGCGGCGAACACGCTGCGCGACAACCAGTCGCCGAGCGGGACGCCGCCCAGGCCGGTGTAGGTGTAGTTCTTGGTCTCGTTGCTGGTCTCGTAGTCGTATTCGCGATCGGTGCCATTGCGCCCGACGATCGCGTAGTCGGCCGACGTGTTGGAGATGACCGGCCCGAAGTAGACGCGCGGCTGGTCGAGTGGCGCCGGTCCGTCGGACACCACGCCGCCATTGGCGCCGACGACGTTGACCAGAAACTCGGGGTAGCCGCCGTTTTGGTTGGGGTCGTTGGCGATTCCACGAACCGTGTTGGCCGGCGACGCGATGAAGCCGTTGCCGTGGGTGTAGACGGTGTGCCGGTTGATCCAGTCGCGCTGGTTGTCGATCAGCCGGTCGGGGTTGAGCTCACGCGCCGCCACGACGTAGTCACGCAGCGCCCCGTTGCGGTCCTGGTAGCGGTCGATGGACAGCTGGTCGGGGAAGTAGTAGAAGTTCTTGCCCTGCTGGAACTGGGTGAACGCCGGGCTGACGATCGTCGGGTCGAGCAACCGGATGTTCGACGTGGTCGCGCGGTCATCGGCGACCTGCTGGGCGGTGGCCTGCGCGTCGCCGGTGTAGTTGCGATAGGTGACCTGGTCCGAGGTCAGGCCGTAGGCCTGCCGGGTCGCGGCGATGCTGCGGCTGATGTATTCGCTTTCCTTTTGCGCGGCATTGGGTTTGACGCTGATCTGCTCGACGATCAACGGCCACCCGGCGCCCACGATCAGCGACGACAGCAGCAACAGGACCAGCCCGATCGCCGGAATCCTCAAGTCCCTGAGCACGATCGCGGAGAACACCGCGGCGGCGCAGATGAGCGCGATCGCCATCAGGATCAGTTTCGCCGGCAGCACCGCGTTGATGTCGGTGTAGCCCGCCCCGGTGAAGGGCTTGCCGCCGCGGGTGTGCGACAACAACTCATAGCGGTCGAGCCAGTACGCAATCGCTTTGAGCACGACCAGCAGCCCGACCAGGGTGACCAGCTGGATCCTGGCCGAACGGCTCAGCGCACCCGTGCGACCGGAAAGCCGGATGCCGCCAAAGATGTAGTGGGCCAACAGGTTGGCCAGGAATGCCAGGAAGACCGCGATGAACAGGTAGCTGAGCAGCAGCCGGTAGAACGGCAGCTCGAACGCATAGAAGCCGAGGTCCTTGCCGAACTGCGGGTCCTTGATGCCGAAGTCGCCGCCATGCAGGAACAGTTGGATGCGCACCCAATAGCTTTGGGCGATGATGCCCGCCAGCAGGCCGACCGCCACCGGGATCCCGGCGCTCACCAATCGCAAGCGGGACAGCACCAGGGCGCGGTAGCGCGCCACCGGATCGTTGTCGTTGCTCGGCACGAACACCGGGCGGGTGCGGTAGGCCACCGCGAGCCCGGCGAACACGATGCCGCCCACCAGCAGCCCGGCGATCAGGAAGACGACGAACCGGGTGACCAGCACGGTGGAAAACACCGAGCGATAGCCGACCTCGCCGAACCACAGCCAGTCGACGTAGGCGTCGATCAGCCGCGGACCCGCGAGCAGCAGAACGATCACACCGAGTGCGATCAGGATCAGAATCCGGCTACGCCGAGTCAGCTTCGGCATCCGTGCGGTGGGCCGCATCCCCACTGGCTACGCTCCCTGATCGATTGCTAGACGGTGACAACTCTACGCATGGCGCTGCCCGTGATCGCCGAGGTCCGCTAGCAGCTTGGCGGCTGCCCGCCCGACCCGATCACGTGCAGCGCATCCACTGCCTGACCGAGCGTCTCGACCTTGACCAACCGCAGGCCGGACGGATTGTCCGAGCTGGCCTCGTAGCAATTCTTCGCCGGCACCAGAAAGACCGTGGCGCCGGCCGCGTGCGCGGCGACCATCTTGTGGGTGATGCCGCCGATCTGGCCGACCTTGCCGTCGGACGAAATGGTCCCGGTGCCCGCGATGAAGTTCGACTTGGCCAGGTCGCCGGTGGTCAATTTGTCGACCACCGCCAGGCTGAACATCAATCCGGCGGACGGCCCGCCGACGTTGGCCAGGTTGAAGTCCACGGTGAACGGTGCCCAAGGCGCGTCGAGCACCGCCACGCCAAGGAAGCCATAGTCGCGGTCTTTGTTGGTGCCCAGCGTGACCTGCGCCACACCGGCCGGCTCGTTCTTGCGGCGATAGTCGATCGTCACCACCTGGCCCGGCTTGGTGTTCTTCAGCAGTCCGGTGAACTCGTCGACGGTGGCCACCGGGACGCCGTTGACCGCATCGATCGCGTCGCCGACCTTGAGCTTGCCCACCGACGGACCCGGCTCGGGAACCTTGGCGACCGTCACCGCCGCCGGGTACTTGAGGTAACCCAGGGCCGCATAGGCCGCGCTGTCCTCAGATTGCTTGAAGTCGGCGTTGTTGGCCTTGTCGACGTCCTCCCGCGACTTACCGGGCGGATAGATGAGGTCGCGCGGCACCAGCTGTTCCTGGTCCGAAAGCCACAGCGTCAGCGCCTCGCCCAGCGTCAAGTCGTCGCGCTGGGACACCGTCGTCATGTTGAGGTGGCCGGTCGTCGGGTGCGTCTGGGTGCCCTCGATCGCCACCACCTGCTTGCCGTCGACCTCGCCGAGCGTGTCGAAGGTCGGGCCGGGCCCCAACGACACGAACGGCACCGTCACCACCGCCAGCAACACGCCGAACACGACGATCGGCACCAGCGCGACCATCAAGGTCAGGATGCGCCTGTTCACGCCGATCACACTAGACGGCGGCCGCGGAGCGGTGTTCAGCCACAACGTTCGGCTAGGAGGGTTCAGCTACAAGCTGACCCGAGGTCGCGCCGTCTGACCTTGTGGTGAGTACCGTTGTGGGTATGGCTGACCTGCCTTTCGGCTTCTCCTCTGGAGACGACCCCGACAAGCACGGGAAAAAAGATCCCGATTCGGGCTCGAACCCGTCCGACCCGTTCGCCGCCTTCGGCATGAGCGGTGAATTCGGGATGGGCGATTTGGGGCAGATCTTCACTCAACTGGGTCAGATGTTCAGCAGCGCGGGCACTGTCGGGCCCGGCGGAACCGCCTCAGGACCGGTCAATTACGAGTTGGCACGGCGGGTCGCGACGAATTCGATCGGCTTTGTGGCACCGGTTCCGGACACCACCAACTCGGCGATCGCCGACGCGGTGCACCTGGCGGAAACCTGGCTGGACGGCGCCACTGCGCTGCCCGCGGGCACCACCAAGGCGGTGGGCTGGACTCCCGGCGATTGGGTCGACAACACGCTGGAAACCTGGAAGCGGCTGTGCGACCCGATGGCACAACAGATTTCGACGGTGTGGGCGGCGTCGTTGCCCGAAGAGGCCAAGAGCATGGCCGGTCCGCTGCTGCAGATGATGTCGCAGATGGGCGGTATGGCGTTCGGCTCGCAGCTCGGGCAGGCGCTGGGCCGACTGTCCCGCGAGGTGCTGACGTCGACGGACATCGGTTTGCCGTTGGGGCCCAAGGGAATTGCGGCGGTCATGCCCGAGGCCGTCGAACCTTTCGCCTCCGGGCTGGAGCGGCCGCGCAGCGAGGTCCTGACGTTCCTGGCCGCACGCGAGGCCGCCCACCACCGGCTGTTCAGTCACGTGCCGTGGCTGTCGAGCCAGCTGCTGGGCGCCGTCGAGGCGTACGCGATGGGCATGCAGATCGACATGTCCGGGATCGAGGAGCTGGCGCGCGACTTCAATCCGGCGTCGCTGTCGGATCCGGCGGCGATCGAAAACCTGCTCGGGCAGGGCGTTTTCGAGCCCAAGGCGACGCCCGCGCAGATGCAGGCGCTGGAGCGCCTCGAGACGCTGCTCGCCCTGATCGAGGGCTGGGTACAGGTGGTGGTGGCCAGCGCGCTGGGCGACCGGATTCCCGGCGCGGCCGCGCTGGGCGAGACGATGCGCCGGCGCCGGGCCAGCAGCGGCCCCGCCGAGCAGACCTTCGCGACGCTGGTCGGGCTGGAGCTGCGGCCCCGCAAGATGCGTGAGGCCGCCGCGTTCTGGGAGCGCCTGACCGAGGCCGCCGGGGTGGACGCCCGCGACGGCATCTGGCAACACCCCGACCTGCTGCCCGACGCCGAGGACCTCGACGAGCCGGCCGGCTTCATCGACCGGGTCATCGGCGGCGACACCAGCGGAATCGACGAGGCCATCGCCAAACTCGAGCGCGAGGGTCAGGACCCCGAGGACCCGGGCCCCGGTTCTGTGGATAACTGACCGGAGCCATCGCCTCCCGCGTGCCACAGTGGCGCGGTGACTCAGCGGTACCAGGCCGTCCTTTCCACCTATGCGCTGGATCCTGCGCTGCCGGTGCTGCTGCGCCCCGACGGCGCGGTCCAGGTGGGCTGGGATCCCCGCCGCGCGGTGCTGGTCCGCCCACCTGGCGGCCTGGCCGCGGCCGAGCTGGCCGCGCTGTTGCGGACCATGTGGTCGCCGACCCCGCTCCCCGAGTTGCAGCGCCGCGCCCTCGATTTCGGCCTGACCGACGCCGACGGGCTGCAAAACCTGGTCGCGCGATTGGTCGATGCCGGGGTGGCCACCCAATGCGGTCGGCCGCGCGCCCGGGCGGCCTCGGTGCGGATCCACGGCCGCGGGCCGCTGTCCGAGCTGATGCTGGAGACGTTGCGCTGCTCGGGCGCGCGGATCGCGCACAGCAGCCAACCGCACGCCGCGGTGTCGGCCGACGACGTTGATCTGGTGGTGTTGTCGGACTTCCTGGTCGCCGACCCGCGCATGGTGCGCGACCTGCACCACCAGGGCGTCGCGCATCTGCTGGTGCGGGTGCGCGACGGCATCGGGCTGGTGGGCCCGCTGGTGATCCCCGGCGTGACCAGCTGTCTGGGCTGCGCGGACCTGCATCGCCGGGACCGCGACGCGGCGTGGCCGGCCATCTGCGCGCAGCTGCGCGAGACCGTCGGCGTCGCCGATCGGGCCACCGTGCTGGCGACGGCGGCGCTGGCGCTCAGCCAGGTGAACCGGGTGATCGCGGCCGTGCACGGGCAGGAGGCGGCGGCCGAACCGGCGCCGCCCCCGACGCTGAACGCGACCCTGGAACTCGACCTGCACTCGGGCGCGCTCGTCACGCGGCCCTGGGCCAGACACCCGCTGTGCTCGTGCTGATCCCGTGGGCGATTTCGGCGGGCTGTAGTGAAGGCCACATTGACGATCGAGTCCCGTTGACCAGCCCGTTAATTAGCGTGACAACGTGCGTTGTCGACATCGCTCCACATCGCGCTGGCCATCATGGATGATGGGTACGTGTCTGACATCAAACGGGGCCGTGCTGCGCGGAACGCGAAGCTGGCCAGCATTCCGGTCGGATTCGCCGGCCGGGCAGCGATCGGATTCGGTAAACGGCTAACCGGAAAATCCAGGGACGAGGTCCAGGCCGAGCTTCTGGAAAAGGCCGCCCACCAACTGTTCACCGTCTTGGGCGAGCTCAAGGGCGGCGCAATGAAGGTGGGCCAGGCCCTGTCGGTGCTCGAAGCCGCGATTCCCGAGGAATTCGGCGAGCCGTACCGCGAAGCGCTGACCAAGCTGCAAAAGGACGCCCCGCCGCTGCCAGCCGCCAAGGTGCACCGGGTGCTCGACGGCCAGCTGGGCACCAAATGGCGCGAGCGGTTCAGCTCCTTCGACGACACCCCGGTGGCCTCGGCCAGCATCGGCCAGGTCCACAAAGGCGTCTGGTCCGACGGCCGCGAGGTGGCCGTCAAGATCCAGTACCCCGGCGCCGACGAAGCGCTGCGGGCCGACCTCAAGACCATGCAGCGGCTGGTCGGCGTGTTCAAGCAACTCGCGCCGGGCGCCGACGTCGAGGGCGTCGTCGACGAGCTGATCGAGCGCACCGAGATGGAGCTGGACTACCGGCTGGAGGCCGAGAACCAGCGCGCCTTCGCCAAGGCGTATCAGGACCACCCGCACTTCGCGGTGCCGCGCATCGTGGCCAGCGCGCCGAAGGTGGTGATCCAGGAGTGGATGCAGGGTACCCCGATGGCCGAGATCATCCGCCACGGCACCGTCGAGCAGCGCGACCTGATGGGCACCCGGCTGCTCGAGCTCACCTTCGACGCGCCACAGCGGTTGGGCATGCTGCACGGCGACGCCCACCCGGGCAACTTCATGCTGCTTCCCGACGGCCGGATGGGTGTGATCGACTTCGGCGCCGTGGCCGCGCTGCCCCTCGGCCTGCCGATCGAGCTCGGTATGAGCATCCGGTTGGCCCGCGACAAGAACTACGACTTGTTGCTGCCGACGATGGAGAAGGCCGGCTTCATCCAGAAGGGCCAGCAGGTCTCGGTGCGCGACATCGACGACATGCTGCGTCAGTACGTCGAACCGGTCGAAGTCGAGGTCTTCCACTACACCCGTAAGTGGCTGCAGAAGATGTCGGCCATCGAGATCGATCGGTCGGTGTCGCAGATCCGGACGGCCCGGCAGATGGACCTGCCGCCCAAACTGGTCATCCCGATGCGGGTGATCATGTCGGTGGCCGCGATCCTGTGCCAGCTCGATGCCCATGTGCCGATCAAGGCGCTCTCCGAAGAGCTGGTGCCCGGCTTCGCCGAACCCGACGAGGTCATCGTCTCCTCCTAGGCGGCCGCCCCGTCTTGCCGCTGGTCCTTGCGGGGACGGCCCCTGGGTCGTTTGAAGCTCAGCACCGAACCGCGGTCGATGATTTCGCCGCCCCACACACCCCAGGGTTCGGCCCGTTCCAACGCGGCCGCCAGGCACTGGCGCCGGATCGGGCAGCCGGTGCAGAGCGTCTTGGCGCGCTCGAGGTCGGCTGGGGTGTCGGCGAACCACAGGTCGGGATCGCCGACGTGACACGGCAGGGCCTGTCTGGGGACTGTCGGTGCCGACATGTCCTACCACCTACTTCCTGGTCTGGTTGCTGTCCTTGGCAGTGATCCGGACCAGGTCGAAGAGGTGCCGACCCTACAACTATGGCCACGGATCCTTGCGACTTCGGGTCCGTGGCCATCTGGGAGAAAACCGGGCTGGTGCTTACCTTGCCTTCGGTGGGCCCCCGACATCTACGGACGCGTCGGTCGCGGCGGCGGCGCGATGCTTACGCGCGGCCGCCGAGGCGGCGTGTGCGGCATGGGAGGTACCCGCGGCAAGCGCCGCGCGGACCACGCCTACACCGAACGCGTCGCTGAGCATCGTGGCCACCCTCCTTCTCCGTAGTGCCGAGTTGCGGTTTCGAGGGTAAACGGTCACCGCCTTTGACCACAACCGATTTTCTGACCAGCCGGTTTACCGGTCAGCGCCCGTGGACCAGCCCCAAGACGTCGGGGCCGTACTGCTCCAGCTTGCGGGCGCCGATGCCCGGAATCGCGATCAGCGCGTCCTCGTCGCTTGGCCGCAGCTCGGCGATGGCGATCAGGGTGTTGTCGGTGAAGACCACGTAGGCGGGCACCTTCTGCTCCTTGGCGATGTCCAGCCGCCAGGCCTTGAGCCGCAGCAGCAGGTCCTCGTCGACGTCGCCGGCGCAGGTCTCGCAGCGGCGCAGCATGACGGCCGCCGGGGTGGTGAGGTTGTTGTTGCAGATCCGGCAGCGGGTCGCGGTGCCCCGGTTGCGCCGGGACTTGTTCGGCGCCGCATCGGCCCGCGCCTGGGGTGCGATGCCGTTGAGGAAGCGTGACGGCTTGCGGCTCTGGCGCCCGCCCGGGCTGCGGGACAGCGCCCAACTGAGCCCCAAATGTATTCGGGCCCTGGTGATCCCGACGTAGAGCAGCCGCCGCTCCTCCTCGACCGCTTCGCTCTCGGCGCCGTGCGCCAACGCGTGCGAGATGGGCAGCGTGCCGTCGGCCAGGCCGACCAGAAACACCGCGTCCCACTCGAGTCCCTTGGCCGCGTGCAACGACGCCAGTGCGACGCCCTGCACCACCGGTGGGTGCCGCGAGTCGGCCCGCGTCCGCAGCTCGGCCACCAACCCTGGGAGTTCCAGCTGCGGACGCTGCGCCACCTCGTCGTCGACCAGCTCGGCCAGCGCGGACAGCGCCTCCCAGCGCTCCCGGGCGCGGGTACCGACGGGTTCCTCGGCCGTCAGCCCCAGCGGTTGCAGGATCGCCCGGACCACGTCGGGTAACGGCCCTTCGGCGCCGCGCTCGGCGGCCCGATGCAGCGCCAGCAGGGCCTGCTTGATCTCCTGGCGGTTGAAGAAGCCCTCGCCGCCGCGAACCTGATAGGCGATGCCGGCCTCGGTCAACGCCTCCTCGTAGATCTCCGATTGCGCGTTGACCCGGTACAGCACCGCGATCTCCGACGGCGGAGTGCCGGATTCGATGAGCCGCTTGATCGACGCCGCGACCGCGGCGGCCTCGGCCGGTTCGTCGGGGTGCTCGTGGAACGACGGCGCCGGGCCGGGCGCACGCTGACCCACCAGGTGCAGCTTGCTGCCGGCGACCCGGCCGCGGGCCGCGGCGATCACCTGGTTGGCCAACGACACCACCTGCGGGGTGGAGCGGTAGTCGCGCTCCAGGCGTACCACGGTGGCGTCGGGGAACCGGCGGGAGAAGTCGAGCAGGAACCGCGGCGAGGCCCCGGTGAACGAATAGATGGTCTGGTTGGCGTCGCCCACCACGGTCAGGTCGTCGCGATCGCCGAGCCACGCCGCGAGCACCCGCTGCTGCAACGGGGTGACGTCCTGGTATTCGTCGACGACGAAGCAGCGGTAGCGGTCCCGGAACTCCTCGGCCACCGCGGGATCGTTCTCGATCGCGGCGGCGGTGTGCAGCAGCAGGTCGTCGAAGTCGAGCAGGGTGACGTTGTCGCCGCGGGCCTTGAGCGCCTCGTAGGCGGCGTAGACGGTGGCGACCCGGGCGGCGTCCAATGGGATGTCGCGCGCGGCGGCGGCCACCGCGGCCGGGTATTCCTCGGGCCCGATCAGCGACGCTTTGGCCCACTCGATCTCGCCGGCCAGGTCGCGCACGTCGTCGGTGCTGGCATTGATCCGGGCGCGGCCGGCCGCCCGGGCGACGACGGCGAACTTGCTGTCCAACAGCTGCCACCCGGTGTCGCCGACCACCCGCGGCCAGAAATACCGCAGCTGCCGGTGGGCGGCCGCGTGAAACGTCAGGGCCGAGACCGCGCCGACGGTGGTGTCCGCGCCCGCGGCGGCGTCGATCATCCGCAACCTCGAGCGCATCTCCCCCGCCGCCCGCTGGGTGAACGTGACGGCCAGCACCTGACCGGCCGCGACGTGACCGCTGGCGACCAGCTGGGCGATCCGGTGCGTGATGGTGCGGGTCTTTCCCGTTCCGGCGCCCGCGAGCACACAGACCGGGCCGCGGGGAGCCAGCACGGCCTCGCGCTGCTCGTCGTCCAGCCCGGCTGTCAAAGGATCGGCGACCGTCGGCATGGCGTCCATCTTGGCAGCGGTCGCCGACAAACCCGACGCATCGCCACGCCTTAATCGACGGGCTTGGCGTGTCGCCCCGGCGAGTCGGCGGATCCCGCTCCTCCGCATCCCGCTTCGCGGAATGCATCGTCGCCGGGCTACGGCTGATCGCCCGCTCCTCCGCATCCCGCTTCGCGGAATGCATCGTCGCCGGGCTACGTTAACCAACCATGACCTCTGCCCCGCTCACCGTCTACACGACCTCCTGGTGTGGCTACTGCCATCGGCTCATGACCGTGCTCAAGTCCAACGGCATTGCCTACGAGGCGGTCGACATCGAGCACGACGCGGCGGCCGCTGACTTCGTCAGCTCGGTCAACGGCGGCAACAGGACGGTTCCGACGGTGAAATTCGCCGACGGATCGACCCTGACCAATCCGAGCGCCGCCGAGGTGAAGGCGAAGCTGGCCGAGGCCGGCAGCTAGGCGCCGGTCAGTCGATCGCGGCCCAGGATTCGATGATCACGCGGGCGATCGAGATCGACCCGGGCAGAAGAAGATTCGATTCCGACGAGCTGGACCAGTCCCCGGCCGCCAGTGCGGTGCGCACCTCGTCGCGCGTGAACCATGCCGCCTCGGCGATCTCGCCGTCGTTGAACGCGAATTCCTCGGCCGGGTCGGCGACGGCGTGGAAGCCGACCATCAGCGAGCGCGGGAACGGCCACGGCTGACTGCCCAGGTATCGCACGTCGCGGACGGTCAGCCCGATCTCCTCGCGGATCTCCCGGGCGACGCACACCTCGAAAGACTCACCGGCCTCGACGAATCCGGCCAGCAGCGAGAACATCCGCTCCGGCCACACCGCCTGGCGGGCCAGCACCGCGCGGTCACCGCCGTCGTGGACCAGGCAGATCACCGCCGGGTCGATACGCGGGAACTCCTCGCGACCGGTCACCGGGTTGACGCGTGCCCAGCCCGCCCGGGCCGGCCTCGTCGGCGAGCCGTCCTCGGGGCTGAAACGGGCCTTCTCATGCCAGTTCAGCAGGGCGACGGCCGCGGACACCAGCTGACTGCTGGTGTCGTCGAAGATCGGGCCGAGGCTGCGCAGGTTCACCACCTCCGCGTGTGCGGCGGGGTCATCCGGAGCCTGCAGCGCGCCGCGGATGCCCCAGACGTGGCGGCCGTCCTCGATGCGCCCCAAAAACACCGCCTCCGGCGGGGGCTTGTCGCCCAGTTCGGCGGCGGCGCCGAGCACTACCCGGCCGTTGGCGGCCAGCACCTGGTTGCGCGAATCCACCCGCAGCAGCGCCGCATCCGCCCAGCCGGCGGCCGCCGCCTCGACGTCGGTGCGCAGCTGATCGGCGCGGTCGGCGCCCACCCGCGACAGCAGCGGCACGCTGCGCAGCTGAAAGTCCGCGATCGCCATCAGTGGTCGGCGTTTCGGATGTAGAGCAGTCGGTCGTGGGCCTCGATGGCATCCACTTCCGGCGCGCCGATGCGCAGCAGCCGGCCGTCGCGCACCACGCCGAGCACGGTGTCGCGCAGATGTCGCGGCGACCCGCCGACTTCGGTCTGCTCCACCTCACGCTCGGCGATGGCCAGCCCGGCGTCGGGGGTCAGCAGATCCTCGATCATCTCCACGACGCTGGGGGTGGTCGTGGCCAGCCCGAGTAGCCGCCCGGCGGTGGCCGAGGACACCACCACCGAGTCCGCGCCCGACTGCTGCAGCAGGTGCTGGTTCTCGGTCTCGCGGATGGAGGCGACGATCTTGGCGTGGGGTGCGAGTTCGCGCGCCGTCAGCGTCACCAGCACCGCGGTGTCGTCGCGGCTGGTGGCGACGATGATGGACGCCGCATGCTGGGCGCCGGCCAGCCGCAGCACGTCGGCCTTGGTGGCATCTCCGTGCAGCGTGACCAGCCCCGCGCTTTCGGCGTGCTCAAGCGTGCTGCGATCGGTGTCGACGACGACGACCTCCGTCTGCACGGTCTCGTCACCGAGGATGGCCGCGACCGCGGTCTTCCCCTTAGTGCCGTAGCCGATCACGATGGTGTGGTTGCGCACTCTGCTCCTCCAACGCTGAATCTTCCACCCTTGGCGAGACCGCTCGGAGAGCACTTCGAGCGTGGTGCCGACCAACACGGCCAGGAACGCGATCCGCAGCGCGGTGAAGATCAGCGTGTGCACCAGGCGCGCGGTTTCGGTGTACGGCGTGATGTCGCCGTAGCCGGTGGTCGACAGGGACACCGCGGAGAAGTACACGCAGTCCAAGAAGGTCAGCGGCTCGTTACGGACGTCGCGGTAGCCGTTGCGATCCAGATAGACGATGACGGCCGCGGCGAACAGCACTACCAGCGCGATGGCCAGGCGCCGGGTGATGACGCGGATGGGACTCGCGTGCTCCTCGGGGATACGCACCACGCCGATCAGCTGGTGACCGCGCTGAGCCGTCAGGGTTTCGTCCAGACCGCTCAGCTTTCGGGACCTACCGTTGCCCACGGCGGTCCATCATCGGGTTACCTGCTGCGCACGCGACACGCACCGTCTTATGTAACCACGGCCACAGCTTCCCCAATACTCCGGCGGCGCAGGTCACACCGGGGCGCGAGGATCGCCGGCCGGATCCGTCAGCAGCCCCGCGACCTCGGCGGCGCTCGGCAGTTCCTCGGGAATCACCGTGGTGCGGGCGCGCACATAATGGAAGGCGGTGCGCACCGAGGATTCCGGGATGCCGGCCAACGCCGCCCAGGCCACGCGGTACACGGCGAGCTGGACGGCGGCCTGCCGCATCGCTTCCGGCCCGTGCGGCGGTTCGCCGGTTTTCCAGTCCACCACGGTGGCACCGCCGTCGGGATCGGCGAAGACGGCGTCGATGCGTCCGCGCACCAGCGTGTCGCCGATCGGCATCTCGAACGGCACCTCGATTGCCACGGGAGTTCTTGCTGCCCAAGGTGATTCGGTGAAAGCGTCTTGCAACGCGGCCAGTTCCGCGGTGTCGCCGACGTCGGAGTCTGCCGCGCCGGGCAGATCGCCGAGATCGAACAGACACTCGGCGCCGTAGAATTTCTGGACCCACGCGTGAAAGGCATTGCCCAGCAGTGCATGCGGCTCCGGCCGCGATGGCAGCCGGTGCCTCAACCGCTGCGCGGTGCCCGCCGGGTCGCGGGCCAGGCCTACCAGCGAGCTGACCGACAACTGGCCCGGCAGGACTGGCGCCGGCGGCTGCACCAGCCGGGCGCGCTCGGCCAGCAGCGCGTCGACGTCGGCGGCCCAACCGTCCACATCGACGTACGCCTCGGTCGCATCGGCCTGCAACGCCTGCGCTACCAGCGCGGCGCCGTGCTCGACGTCGTCCCGCCGCGTCGCAAGCGGATCGGGCGGCCATACCGCTTCGATGACGGTGTCGCGCAGCGGGTTTCGCTCGCCATCGGCGGGCGCCGGGGCCCAGTGTTCCACCGTTCCGCAGGGGTCGCCGGCCGCGGCCGAATCGTCGATGACGGCCTTGATCTCGCACAGGAAGTCCGACGGGCCGCGCGGCTTGATGCCGGTGGCCGCCCAGTGATGCCCGGACACCAGCAGCGTGTCCTCGGCGCGGGTGATGGCGACATACAGCAACCGGCGCTCCTCGTCGACGCGCCGCTGCTCGAGCTGGCGACGATGCTCGGAGATCTTGTCCGACAGCTGCTTTCGGTTGGTGACGTCCGAAGTGTCCATCACCGGGATGCCCAGCGCGCCCGCGGCGGCGCGGTCGCCGCGCAACAGCGGCGGCAGCTCGGCGGCGTCGGTGAGCCAGGTGCTCTTCGACGCCGTCGACGGAAAGGTGCCGCCGGACAGGTGGGCCACCGCGACGACCTGCCATTCCAGCCCCTTCGCGGAGTGCACGGTGAGCACCTGGACGCGGTCGCGGGCGACCGCCAATGGTGCTGGTGCCAAACCGTTCTCGACCGACTCGGCGACGTCCAGGAAAGCCAGCAGGCCGGTCACCGAGGTGGCAGCCGATCCGTCCGCCGGCCCGGTCGCGGCGTCGGTGCGTTCGGCGTATCCGGCGACGACGTCGGCGAACGCATCCAGGTGCTCGGTGCCGGCCCAGCCGGCCCCGACCCCCGCCGCGGCCCGGACTTCGCAATCGATGCCAAGCACCCGGCGCACCTCGGCGACCAAGTCCGGGAGCGGATGTCCGAGGTGGCCGCGCAGGGCGCTCAGTTCGGCGGACAGCGCGGTGATGCGCTGGTATCCGGCAGCCGAATACGCCCCGGCCGCACCGGGATCGGCGATCGCGTCGGCCAGGCACACGGTGTCCGCGTCGGGTCCGGCCGCGGCCAGCATCGACTCGGGCGAGGATGCTTCGGCGGGCTGGGCCACCCCGGCCAGCGCACACGCCCGCCGCCACAGCGCCGCGAGGTCGCGGGCGCCCAACCGCCAGCGTGAACCGGTGAGCACCCGCATCGCCGCCGCGCCGGCCGTCGGATCGGCGACCAGTCGCAGCATGGCCACCACCTCGGCGACCTCGGGGATGGCCAGCAGCCCGGCCAGCCCGACGACCTCGACGGGGACGCCGCGGGCGCGCAGCGCGTCGGCGATGGGCGCGGCATCGGCGTTGCGGCGCACCAGCACCGCGGCCGTCGGCGGGCCGACGCCCTCGTCGCGGGCCTGCCGGTACCGCGCGTCGAGGTGATCGGCGATCCACTCGCGCTCGGCGGTCACATCGGGCAGCAATGCGCAGCGGACGGTGCCGGGCGGGGCGTCCGGGCGCGGGCGCAGCGCGTGCACGGCCACCGATCGCCGCCGCGCCTCCGCCGACACCGCGTTGGCCACCCGCAGCGTCCGGGGCGGATTGCGCCAGCTGGTCCGCAACTCCAAGACCGGGGCGGGGGTGCCGTCGGATCGGGGGAAGTCGGTGGTGAACCGCGGCAGGTTGGTCGCCGAGGCGCCGCGCCAGCCGTAGATCGACTGAATCGGGTCGCCGACGGCGGTGAGCGCCAGCCCGTCGTCGACCCCACCGCCGAATAGTGCTGAGAGCGCGATGCGTTGGGCGTGGCCGGTGTCCTGGTACTCGTCGAGCAACACCACCCGGTAGCGGGCCCGCAGATCCTCGCCGACTTGCGGGAACGTCGCCGCCAGCCGGGCCGCCGAGGCCATCTGCATCCCGAAGTCCATCACCTTCGCCGCGCGCATGCGGTCGTTGAGCGCGTCGAGCAGTGGCACCAGCTCGGTGCGTTCGGTCTGGGTGGCCAGCAGCCGGAGCAGCCATTGGCTGGGGCCGCGGTCCCGCTGATAGGGGCCCGCGGGCAGGCAGTGGATCAGCCGCTCCAGCTCGACGTGGGTGTCGCGCAGCTGGCCGGTGTCCACCAGATGTTCGGCCAGCTGCCCCCACAGCCGCAGCACCATCGAGGTGACGGCCGCCGGGTTCTTGTCGGTCCGCAGATCGCCGGGATAGCCGTTCACCACGTCGAAAGCCAGCTGCCACAACTCGGTTTCGCTCAGCAGCCGGGTGTCGGGCTCGACGGGCAGCAGCAGCCCGTAGTCGCGCAGCAGCGAGCCCGCGAAGGCGTGGTACGTGCTGACCGTGGGAGCACCCTCGGCGTCGACGGCCGCACCCGGCGCGCTCAGGCCGACGCCGGCCAGCCGGGCCAGTCGGGACCGCACCCGGCGCAGCAGCTGACCGGCGGCCTTGCGGGTGAACGTCAAGCCCAGCACCTGACCGGGTTCCGCGTAGCCGTTGGCGATCAGCCACACCACCCGCGCCGCCATGGTTTCGGTCTTGCCTGCGCCGGCGCCGGCGATCACCACCAGCGGACCGGGCGGCGCGGCGATGACGGCGGCCTGCTCGTCGGTCGGTGGGAAAAGCCCTAGCGCGCTGGCCAATTCGGCGGGGCTGTAGTGCGGCGGGGTCATCGCTGCGCCCCGTCGGCGTGGGCCGGGCAGTTCGGCCGGATGGGGCAATGGGTGCAGCCGTCGTTGCGCCGGGCGATGAACTGCGGGCCGGATGTTGCGCCGGCCGCGCGCCCGATGACCTCGCGCCATTCGTCGCCGGCGGCGGCCGTCAGCGGATCCTGTTCGCGTTCGGCCACTCCGGACGCCCCGGTCTTGCCGACGTAGACCAGCCGCGCGCCGCCGGGTTCGACGTTGTCGATCCCGTTGCCCACCAATCCTTCTGCCACCGCAAGCTGATACATGGCGAGCTGGGCGTGTTGTTGCGCATCGTCCTTGCTGACCGGCGTCTTTCCGGTTTTGATGTCGACGATCACCAGCCGGCCGGCGGCGTCGCGCTCCAGCCGGTCGACACGGCCACGCAGCCGCACCTCGCCGCCGTCGCCGGTGGCCATCGTTCCCTCGATCTCGACCTCGACGCCGACCTCGGTCAGTGCGCCCCGGGTCTGCGCGCGCCACTGGATGAACGCCTCCAGCATGGCGCGGTGCCGGGCCAGTTCGTTGTTCGAATGCCATTGCGCGGCAAAGGGAAGACGCTTCCAGGCGCGGTCCAGCCCGGCCAGCAATTCCTCTTCGCTGCGGTGCGGTTCGGCGATCAGGGCGTGCACCACCGACCCGATCGCCGAGCGCACGTCGCGCGGGCCGGATCCGCCGTGCCGCTCGGCGAGCCAGCGCAGCGGGCAATCGTTGAGGGTCTGCAGCGTCGACGGCGTCAGGGTGACCACGTCGCCGCTGCCGCGCAGCGGTTCGCTGGTGCTGACCGGGATCAGGCCGTGCCACCCGGCCGGGTCGGCGCCGGGCACGCCGGCCTTGGCCAACCGCGCCAATTGCGTTGCCGCGCAATCGCGGGCGAGCGCGTCCACCGCGCCCTCGGGCGCGCACACCACGCCACGCAGCCGGCCCACCAGCGCGGCCGCGGACAACACCCGCGGCGCCGAGACCGGTTGCACGCAGGCGCTATCGGCGTCGTCGTCGGCCCACTGCGCGATTTCGGCGAAGAACACCGACGGCAGCGCGGCCTCCACGCCGGCCCCACCGGTGTCGCTGTCGACGGCCGTCACCAACAACCGGCGCCGGGCCCGGCCCATCGCCGCCACCAGCAGCCTGCGCTCCTCGGCCAGCAGCGGCGCGCGCACCGAGGCGTCAGCGCCGACCCCGTCCAGCACGTCCAGCAGGCGCTGGGTGGCCAGCACGCCGCCGCGCGGAACGGTGTTGGGCCACAAGCCATCCTGTAATCCGGCGATGACCACGAAATCCCATTCGTGCCCCAGCGCGGCGTGCGCGCTGAGCACCCTGACCCGCTCGGCCGCGGCAACGGGCTCGGGGGTCGCGCTCGGCAGCGCCAGCGCGGCGATGTGCTCGACCAGACCGCGCAGCGACGCACCCGAGGTGCGCGACACGTAGTCGTCGGTGACGTCGAACAACGCCGTCACCGACTCGAGGTCCCGGGTGGCCTGGGCCGCTGCGGGACCGCCGCGCTCGCTCACCGACAACCAGCGGCGCTGCAACCCGGACCGGTGCCAGGCGGCCCACAGGGTGTAGCGCGGGTCGTCACCGGCGCGGTGCGAGCGCGCGGCCGCGTCCAGCACAGCGCGGACCTTTCGCAGCGGCGCGAACTGCGGACCCGGCGGCGTCGCGGCACCGGACAGCGCCTCGGCCAACAGGTCGGCGAAATCCGCCGGTGCGCGATCGGGGTTGGCGCGCTGCAGTGTTCGGCGCAGCTGGCGCAGCGAAACCGGATCGACACGACCGATGGGACCGGTCAGCAGCGCCAGCGCCTGCTGCCCGTCGAGCCCGTCGGCGGTGGCCAACAGCACGGTGAGCAGGGCGCGCGCGGCCGGCTCCTCGGACAACGGCCCGGGGACCGCCGGTGCCGCCACCGGCACCCCGGCGGCGGCCAACGCGCGCGGCAATCGCGCACCGGCCCGCGGCACCGACCGGACGATGACCGCCATCTGCGACCAGGGCACGCCGTCGACCAGGTGTGCGCGCCGCAGCGCGTCGGCGATGGTCGCCGCCTCGGCGTGCGCGGACGCGGCCAACCGCACCGTGACCGACCCCTCCCCTGCCCCGGCGCCATCGATCTGCCGGCCGCTGCTGCCCCCCGGTAACCGGCCGGCGATACCGCTGACCGCGCGCGCCACGGCGGGGGCACAGCGATGCGACGTCGTCAGCGTCACCGAGGGGGCGTCGCCGCCGAGCAACCCGGCGGGTTCGCCACCCCGGAAGCCGAAGACCGCCTGGTTGGGATCCCCGGCGATCAGCGCCAGCTCGGCGCCCGCCGCGAGAACCCGAACCAGGCGGGCGGCCTGCGGGTCGAGCTGCTGTGCGTCGTCGACCAGCAGGACGCGGATCCGGCCGCGTTCGGCGGACAGCAATTCGGGGTCGACGGCGAACGCTTCCAGTGCGGCGCCGACCAATTCGGCGGCGCCCAGCGCGGGTGTGGTGGCCTCCGGCGCGGCCGTGCCCACCGCGGCGCGGTCAGGCATCACCTGCTCGTACTGGCGCGCGAATTGGCCGGCGGCGGTCCACTCCGGCCGCCGGCAACGACGGCCCAGCCGCTCCAGTTCCTGGGGATCCACACCGCGTTCGGCGCAGCGGGCCAACAGGTTTCGCAGTTCGGTGGCAAAGCCGGCGGTGCTCAGCGCGGGACGCAGCTGGGCCGGCCAGGCCGTGGCGGCGCGCGGTCCGTCTTCGAGGTCGCCGGCCAGCAGCTCCCGGATGATGGCGTCCTGTTCGGCGCTGGTGACCAGCCGCGGGGGCGCCTCGCCGGCGCGCTCGGCCGCGCGCCGTAAGACCGCGTACGCATACCCGTGCACGGTCCGCACCAGCGGCTCGCTCACGGCGGCCCGGCCCCCGCCGGTGGATCGCGAGCGCAGCAACGCCGTCGTCAGCGCGCTGCGCTCGGCCATCTCAATCCGACCGGAACCGGTAAGCAGCAGAACCGATTCCGGGTTGACACCGGCGTCAATCTGGACGACGGCGGCGTCGATCAGCAGGCTGCTCTTGCCGGTGCCGGGCCCACCGAGAACCCGAATGACCCCGCGCGTACCGGGCGCCAGCAGAGCATCCGCGTCGGTGTCCCAGGTATGTGACATGGCTGCATGCAATCACCAGGGTGTGACAAGTTTCGTCCGCCCGGCAGCGCCACCGGCACCTACCCTGGAGGCCGGAGCGAGGAGCAGACCGGAAGGAGGGTGCAAGACCATGCAGGACGAACGCGGCTTTCCCGTCGACGAGGCGCCCGAAGGCGACGCGGTGGAACAATCGCGGCCCATCGATTTCGACGACGAGACCGGCCTGGACACCGACTACGTGGCCGCCGCCGGGGACCGGGAAGCCAACGAGGCCGACGTGATCGAGCAGGCCTACATCGTCCCCACCGAGGACGATCGGGATGACGACCGATGAGGACCGCCCCTACATCGTGATCGTGGTGGCTGGCACCATCGACGGGTGACCGCGAAGTTGCATGTGCACCGCTACGGCCCATCCGGTCCGGTGCAGATCCTGGCGCTGCACGGGCTGACCGGCCACGGCCAGCGTTGGCAGCATCTGTCCGGCTTTCTGCCCGGAATCGGCATCGCCGCACCGGATCTGCTCGGCCACGGCCGATCCTCGTGGGCCGCGCCGTGGACCATCGACGCCAATGTCGCGGCGCTGGCCGCGCTTCTCGACGAACAGCCCGACACTCCGGTGGTGATCGTGGGCCACTCCTTCGGCGGCGGGCTGGCGATGCACCTGGCCGCGGCCCGTCCCGACCTGGTGGCGGGGCTGCTGCTGCTCGACCCGGCGGTCGGGCTGAACGGTGACTGGATGCGCGAGATCGCCGAGGCGATGCTGTCCTCGCCCGACTATCCGGACGTCGAGGAGGCGCGCCTGGAGAAGGTGCACGGCTCGTGGTCCGATGTCGAGCCCGCCCTGCTGGACGCCGAGGTCGACGAGCATCTGATCGCGCTGCCGGGCGGGCGCTACGGCTGGCGGGTCAGCCTGCCGGCGATGATGGCGTACTGGAGCGAGTTGGCCCGCGACACCGTGCTGCCGCCGACGAAGACCCCGACCGTCCTGGTGCGGGCCAAGCGCACCACCCCGCCCTATGTCACCGACAAACTCGTCGAAGACTTGGCGCGGCGGTTGGGATCGGATTTCCGGCTGCTGGACTTCGACTGCAACCACATGGTGCCCTACGCCAAACCCGACGAGGTCGCCGCGTTGACCCGCGAACTGCTGGAAGCGCGCTGAAGATGGCGCCGGTGACCGACGAGCAGGTCGAGCGGGTGCGTGCGCTGGTCGCCGCGATCCCGTCCGGCCGGGTGGCCACCTACGGCGACATCGCCACTGTCGCAGGGCTTTCCAGCCCGCGCATCGTCGGCTGGATCATGCGGACCGACTCCTCCGACCTGCCCTGGCACCGGGTGATCACCGCCTCCGGGCGCCCGGCACGGCACCTGACGACCCGGCAGCTGGAGTTGTTGCGCGCCGAAGGGGTGCTGGCGACCGACGGCAGGATCGCGCTGCGCGAGGTTCGCTACGAGTTCCCCGACGGACGCTAGAGCACCAGCCGGACCAGCGCCGCGGTGCGCGCCAGGCCGGGGAACGCCTCGGCCGTCGACCGCGGGTGCAGCGCGTGCACTGCGAGGCGAAACATCAACGCCCGCAACAACATCTGCGGCCACTCCGGCAGGGCGTTCCAGCGCTCGATCAGGCCGTCGTCGGCCTCGCCCCAGGACAGCGCGTCGATGACGACCACGCCCGCCGCCCACGAGGCCGGCCGCCAGTACGGGGTGATGTCGGTGATTCCCGGCGCCGCGGTGCCGACGAAAAGCACTGTGCCGTAAAGGTCCCCGTGCACCAGCTGGTTGGGGCTCTTGGTCGGCTTACGCAGGGTGGCGAGCTGGTGGAGCAGCTCCACCGACCGCTCGGCGTCCGCCGTCGGCGGGGCCACCCGCGCGCCCGGCGGCACCGAGGCCAGCGGCCGTTCCTCCCACGCCGCCCGGTCGGCGGCGATGAAGATGTCGACGTCGCCCCACGGCGCCGTGGGCCCCTGGGTCAGGAAGCGGGGCCGGTCCAGTTTGCCCGTAGCCTCGTGCAGCCGCACCGCCGCGGAGACGACTTCGTCGTGACGGGGCTCCGGTGTCCCGGCCACGAAGGTGTCCGCCCGCCAACCGGAAACGACGTAGCGCCCGTCGGTGGAACGGACCGGCCGGGCCAGCCGGACGCCGTCGACGAACAGGGTCTCGCGCACCCGCGCGGACCAGGCCGCGCGCGCGTTGTCGGCCACCAGCGACAAGACGACTTCGCCGCACCGCCAGCCACCCTCCCAGCTGGCCCCCAGATAGACGGGTTTAACGCCGGCCAAACCAAACGCCGACAGCACATGATCCGGCGGTGGCTCGACTGTCACACCGGTACTCTAAACGAGTCCAACAGGCGTTCCGGGTCAGTACATGATCATGTCGGGTTGCATCTGCTGCGCCCATGCCACGATCCCGCCCTGCAAATGCACCGCGTCGGCGAACCCGGCCTTGCGCAGCACCGCCAGCGCCTGCGCCGAGCGCACCCCGGTTTTGCAGTACAACACCGGCAGGCGGTCCGGCGGCAGCTTTGCCAGACCCTCCCCGGAATTGATCAACGACTGCGGGATCAGCTGGGCCCCGTCGATGTGCACGATGTCGAACTCCACCGGCTCACGCACGTCGATCAGGGCCAGCTTCTTGCCGGAATCCAGCCAGTCGCGCAGTTCCCGTGGCGTGATGGCCGACGCGTCGTCGTGGGCGGCGGGCCCGTGCACCACGCCGCACAACTGCTCGTAGTCGACGAGCTCGGTGATCTTGGGCCTTGACGTGTCCGACGGATCGCGGCGGATCGCGATGGTGCGGTAGCTCATCTCCAGCGCGTCGTAGATCATCAGGCGGCCCAGCAGCGAGTCGCCGATCCCGGTAATGAGTTTGATCACTTCGGTGCTCATCACCGAGGCGATGGACGCGCAAACGATTCCCAGCACGCCGCCCTCGGCGCAGGACGGGACGGAGCCGGCCGGCGGCGGCTCGGGGTAGAGGTCGCGATAGTTGAGTCCGCGCCCGTCCGGGGCGTCCTCCCAGCACACCGAGACCTGGCCCTCGAAGCGGTAGATCGACCCCCACACGTAGGGCTTATTCGCCAGCACCGCCGCGTCGTTGACCAGATACCGGGTCGCGAAGTTGTCGGTGCCGTCGACGATCAGGTCGTAGTGGCCGAACAACTCGACGGCGTTGGTGGAGTCCAGGCGGAACTCGTGCAGCCGCACGTCGACCAGCGGGTTGATCGCGGCGATGGAGTCACGCGCCGATTGGGCCTTGGACCGTCCGACGTCGGCCACCCCGTGGATGATCTGGCGGTGCAGGTTCGACTCGTCGACCACGTCGAAATCGACGACGCCGATGGTGCCCACCCCGGCCGCCGCCAGGTAGAGCAGCGTCGGCGCGCCCAGCCCGCCCGCGCCGATCACCAGCACCCGGGCGTTCTTGAGCCGCTTCTGCCCGTCGGGCCCCAGGCCGGGAATGATCAGGTGCCGGCTGTAGCGGGCCACCTCGTCACCACTGAGGTGGTCTGCGGGTGCCACCAGCGGCGGCAGCGGCGTCGACACTGCGAAACATCTCCTCGGTCGGCCTTGCGTTAAGCGTCGTCTACCAACCATCACAGCAGCCCATTGCGGGCGCGGCAACGAGGCGGCGGTCGGCTAGGTCGATTGCTCGCTAGGCGATCGGGTACGGCCAGGGATTGAACCGGCAGGTCTTCCCGTCGGCCTTGACGACGTCCGGGTCGAACTGGGCGGCGTCGTTGTTCGAGGTGGAGAACGTCTGCTGCATCATCACCGGCGCCAGGGCGCCCTGCTGCTCGCACGGCTCGTGGTGCAGGTATCCGATTGCGTGGCCGACCTCGTGGTTGACCACGTACTGCCGATAGGAGCCGATGTCGCCTTCGAACGGCACGGCTCCCCGTACCCAGCGCGCCTCGTTGATGAAGACCCGTGCCTCGCGGTTGGCGCCGAACACCGGGTTGTAGCAAGAGGTCTCGAGCCGGAACTCGTAGCCGCACCCCTCGCGCACCGTCACCGGCGACACCAGCGAGATTCGAAAGTCGGGTTTGCCGTTGTCGATCCGGATGAACGCGAACTGCGGGTTGTGCGTCCAGCCCTTCGGATTGCCCAGTGTCTGCTCGACCATCTGGGCGAAGGCGTCGTCGCCGCCGAACATGGTCGGGTCGATGCCGTTCTCAACTTCGACGGTGTACCTGAACACCTTTGCGGTGCCCTGCCCGGTCTGCGGTGTATTTCCCGGCACGACGTGCCAGGTCTTGTCGCCCGCTTCGGTGAACGGTCCGCCGTCGGGCAGGGTCCCGGCCGGCAGGTTCGCGTCGAACGCGGCGAGCCCGCGCGGCGGCGCGTCGATGATCGTGGTGCCCACCGCGCCGATCGCCGGCGGACTCTGGATGGGCTGGCTGGCCGTCGGCTTCGGCGCGCCGGTGCCGGTCACCGTCTGGTACATCACCACCGCGGTCAGCACCACCAGGACGGGCAGGGCGTACGCGCGCCACCCGTAGGTGGAGACGAAGCGCCCCAGCCAGGTCTGTTTGCGCCATTGGCGCGGCCGCTCACGGTCCACCCGGACCCGTCCGGCTTCCCGCGCCAGGGGGTCGCGCAGCGCCCGCAGGGGCTCGCGCCACTCGTCGCGCAGCACCGGCACGCGACCTGTGCTGCGCGGGGGCCGCGGGGACGTCATTTCCCCAGGATTACACAGCCCGGCTCCCGCTCCGTCCGTGGCGCGCCCGAATCGACCGTCCGACACCGCTTCTGCCTGCGGCGACGACCGCGATCACGGTCGCATCGAGCGGGCGGGTAGTAAGGTCTTCTCCACGGGCTGCGAGCGGCTGACCCCGGTTTACCGATGGCCGGCCGCCGATAATCAGATGAGGGATCGATGAGCGAACTCGCCAAGGTGCCGGCGCGCCGCGCCGTCAGATCGGCTGACCGCGGTCGGCCGGCGGACGGATCCGCGGTTTCCAACCGGCGGGGCGACCCGCCGCCCCGCGACGAGCGGCGTGGTCAATTGCTCATCGTGGCCAGCGACGTATTCGTCGACCGCGGCTACCACGCGGCCGGCATGGACGAGATCGCCGACCGTGCCGGGGTCAGCAAACCCGTGCTGTATCAACACTTTTCGAGCAAGCTCGAGCTGTACCTGGCGGTGCTGGCGCGGCACGTGCAGAACCTGGTCTCGGGTGTTCAGAATGCGTTGAGCACCACGACCGACAACCGGCGCCGGTTGCACTCCGCGGTGCAGGCGTTCTTCGATTTCATCGAACACGACAGCCAGGGTTACCGGCTGATCTTCGAGAATGACTACGTCACCGAACCCGAGGTGGCCGCCCAGGTGCGTGTCGCCACCGAATCCTGCATCGACGCGGTCTTCGCGTTGATCAGTGAGGATTCCGGGCTGGACCCGCACCGGGCCCGGATGATCGCGGTCGGACTGGTCGGCATCAGCGTCGACTGCGCCAGGTACTGGCTGGACTCGGACCGCCCGATCTCCAAGGCGGACGCCGTCGACGGCACCGTCCAGTTCGCCTGGGGCGGACTGTCACACGTGCCGCTGACCCGCTCTTAACGCGCCTTGCCGGCGTGCTTGCCGGATTCGGCGCTGATCCCGAAGCCCACCCGGCGCGCGTCGGCGACGCCGATCTCGACGTAGGCGATCTTGCTGGTGTGAATCAGGAAGCGGCGGCCCCGCTCGTCGCTCAGGCGCAGCAGGCCCGACCCATCGCTCAGCGCGGCGCTGACCAGTTCTTCGATCTCGGCGGGCGTCTGGGTGCTGGCGAGGACCAACTCGCGCGGACTATCCGTGATACCGATCTTGACCTCCACGGTCACCCCTTCCATGGGTCTTGCAGTCTTGCGCAGGTATTTGAAGTCCCGGCCCTGTCAGCAGCAGGCTAGTTGACGCGCCCGACCCCCACCTCCCCGCGTCCCCCCACTTCGCGGTCAGCGAAACCCCGGTCGCAGCGCGGTAACGATTCGCTTGCAGGTTGTCTCGCATACCCCCGCGATACCCGATCCGTGCTTTCACATGGCTAACTTCGGCACCATGGGTACCACGTGGGCGCACCTTGACGACAGGATCCGGGACTACCCCGAGGACGACGGGGTTGACGACGCCTGCGATACCGATCCCTACCTGAACGCCGACTACAACTGGACGGGATGGCCGGCCGACTCGCGCTGGCGTCCGGCCACGGCGGTGGTCGGCGCGGTGGTGGCCCTGGGCGCCATCGCCACCGCCGTCATCATCAACAGCGGCGACAGCGCGTCGACCAAGGCCACGCTGGGTGCGCCGGCTCCCCACCCGGTGACCTCGGCGCCCGCGACGACCAAGGCCTCCGCGCCGCCCAAGGCCGCCCCCGGCCCCTCCCAGCTGCCGGCCGAGACCTTCACGACGGTCACCACGCCCAGCGCCGCGCCCGTCGCACCCCCGGCGGTGGCCGCGCCCACCGTCGCGCCGCCGCTTGCCGCGGCGCCGCCGACGGCCGCACTCAACCCGCGCACCGTGCTCTACAGCGTGAACGGGACCAAGCAGCTGCTGGACCTGGTGAACATCGTCTACACCGACGCGCGGGGCGTGCCGCAGACCGAGTTCAACGTGTCGCTGCCGTGGTCGAAGGTCGTGGTGCTGAACCCGGGCGTGCAGACCGAATCGGTCGTCGCAACCAGCTTCTACGGTCAGCTCAGCTGCTCGATCTTCAACGCCGCCGGTCAGCGGGTGGTCGCGTCGACGAACGCCTCGAACATGGCGACCTGCGCGCGCTGAGTCATTTGGCCGACACCCGCTGCGCCGCGCTTGCGATCACGGCTGGTGCTTAGCTCAGGCCCAGTTCGTGCATGCGCCGGTCGTGCGTCTGCTGCATCCGGTCGAAGAACGCGTTGAGCTGGCCCAGCCCGCCGGCGCCCGACATCACCAGGTCGACCAGCTCGTCGTGGTCGGCCAGCAGGTACTGGGCCTGCGTGATCGCTTCGCCGAACAAGCGGCGTGACCACAACGCCAGCCGGCTGCGCTGCTTGCCGCTGGACGTCACCGCGGCGCGCACCTCGGCGACGACGAACTGCGAGTGCCCGGTTTCCGCCAGCGCCGCGCGCACCACGTCGGCAACCTCATCGGGCAGTCCGTCGGCGATCTCGAGGTACAGGTCGGCCGCCAGGGCGTCGCCCACATAGGTCTTCACCAAGGCCTCCAGCCACGTGCTGGGCATCGTCAGCCGGTGGTAGTTCTCCAGCGCCGAGACGTACTTGGACATCGCCGACACCACGTCGACGCCGCGGCTTTCCAGCGCGTCGCGCAGCTGCTCGTAGTGCTGCATCTCGGCGGCGGCCATGCTGGCCATCGAGATCCGTCCGCGCAGGTCGGGTGCCATCCGCGCCTCATCGGTGAGCCGGTAGAACGCGGCGATCTCGCCGTAGGCCAGCACCGCGAACAACTCGTTGACGCCCGGGTGATCGGCCGACAGCCGCGGGGCGGGTGAATTCTCGATTTGGTCGGCGGCAGCGGGCTGACAGGAGGGCCGGGTCATGGCAACACTGTAGTCGGCTGAACTGGCGCAAAATGGGAGCCAGCTGTCGACCAGCTATCATGTAGGTAGATGGCGGCTGTATTTATGCCGTAACTGTTTTTTCAAGCCGCTATCGGCGAAATGTGCGTGCACAGCTGGCCCGCCCTAACTGGGGCCCTCCCAGTCTGAGCCAGGGCCGGCGACTCGGCGACGTATTCGGAGTCGGAACTCGTGCGCGCGTGACCGCGACAGAGAAATACCGACACAACCCGACACGTCACCGAGAGGCTACTTACCCACGCATGACCACACTCACCAGCACAACTGAACTGACCTTTGCGCAACTCGGCGTCCGCGACGAAATCGTGCGCGCGCTCGCCGAAAAAGGGATCGAAAGCCCTTTTGCCATCCAAGAACTGACCCTGCCGATGGCGCTCGCCGGCGACGATCTGATCGGCCAGGCCCGCACCGGTATGGGCAAGACCTTCGCCTTCGGCGTGCCGCTGCTGCAGCGCATCACCGATGGCACCGCCGCGCGCCCACTCAACGGCACGCCGCGGGCCCTGATCGTAGTCCCCACCCGCGAGCTGTGCCTGCAGGTCACCGATGACCTGACGCTGGCGGCCAAGCACCTGACCGCCGAGGGCGGCCGGCCGCTGTCGGTGGTCCCGATCTACGGCGGGCGCCCCTACGAGCCGCAGATCGAGGCGCTGCGCGCCGGCGCCGACGTCGTGGTGGGCACCCCGGGCCGGCTGCTCGACCTGAGCCAGCAGAACCACCTGCAACTTGGCGGGCTGTCGGTGCTGGTGCTCGACGAGGCCGACGAGATGCTCGACCTGGGCTTCCTGCCCGACATCGAGCGCATCCTGCGACAGATCCCGACCGACCGGCAATCAATGCTGTTCTCGGCGACCATGCCGGACCCGATCATCACGCTGGCCCGCACCTTCATGAACCAGCCGACCCACATCCGGGCGGAAGCGCCGCATTCGGCGGCCACCCACGACACCACCGTGCAGTACGTCTACCGGGCGCACGCCCTGGACAAGGTGGAGATGGTGAGCCGCATTCTGCAGGCCGAGGGCCGCGGCGCGACCATGATCTTCACCCGCACCAAGCGCACCGCGCAGAAGGTGGCCGACGAGCTGGCCGAGCGCGGCTTCAAGGTCGGCGCGGTGCACGGCGACCTGGGCCAGGCGGCCCGCGAGAAGGCGCTCAAGGCCTTCCGGACCGGCGACATCGACGTGTTGGTCGCCACCGACGTGGCCGCCCGCGGCATCGACATCGACGACGTCACCCACGTCATCAACTACCAGATCCCCGAGGACGAGCAGGCGTACGTGCACCGCATCGGCCGCACCGGCCGGGCCGGCAAGACCGGTGTCGCGGTCACCCTGGTGGACTGGGATGAACTCCCCCGGTGGGCGCTGATCGACAAGGCGCTGGGGCTGGACTGCCCCGACCCCGCCGAGACGTACTCCAACTCGCCGCACCTCCGCACCGAGCTGGGCATCCCCGCCGAGGCCGGCGGCACGGTGGGTACGGCCCGCAAGCCGCAAGGCCAGCGCCGCAGCAGCGACCGGGACGGCAAGAAGCCCGAGCAGAAGTCGGAGAAGCCCGCGCGGCGGTCCGGCGCCCGGCGCCGCCGCACCCGTGGCGGCCAGCCCGTCAGCGCACACCCGTCCAGCAACGGGGCCGCGAGCACCAACGGCGAGGCCACCGGGGAAACCCCGGCCGCCTCGCCCCCGGGCAACGCCGGCTCCACCCGGCGCCGCCGCCGGCGTCGCAAGCCCGCCGAGGGGCAGGCAGCCGCGGCTACCGCCGCCACCACGCATAGCAACTAACGGCCCGCGCCGCCGCATGGTCAGACCCGAGCGCCGCACCAAGGGCGACATGCTCGCCGCCGCGGCCATCGCGGTCATCGTCGCCGCGGTCGCGGCACTGATCTGGTGGAGCAGCGACGCCCGGGCGACCAGCAGCCGGCCCGCGGCCTCGCCCGCACCCAACCCGGCGCCGGCCAAGCAGGTGCCGGCCGGGTTGAAGCAGCTGTGGAGCGCCGCCAGTCCGGCCACCACCGCCCCGGTGGTCGCCGGCGGGGAGGTCGTCACCGCGGCGGGCCGCCGGATCGACGGGCGCGATCCCGACACCGGCCAGTCCCGCTGGAGCTACGCCCGTGACATCGACCTGTGCGGGGTCACCTGGCTGTACCGCTACGCCGTCGGGGTCTACCGCGACGACCGCGGCTGCGGACAGGTGAGCACCCTGGACGGCTCGACCGGTCGCCGGGGGCCCGCCCGCAGCGGCTACGCCGATCCGCGGGTGCGGCTTACTTCCGACGGCATGACGGTGTTGTCTGTCGGCGAGACCCGGCTGGAGCTGTGGCGTTCGGACATGGTCCGGATGCTGGCCTACGGCGAGACCGACGCCCGGGTGAAGCCCTCGACGCGCGGACTGCACTCCGGATGCAAACTGGTCTCGGCCGCGGCCAGCTCGCAGGCGGTCTCGGTGCTGGAGAGCTGCGCGAACCAGGCCGACCTGCGGCTGGTGTTGCTGCGTCCGGGCAAGGACGACGACGAACCCCAGCAACACATCGTGGCCGAACCGGGGATCGCGCCCGATTCGGGCGCCCGGGTGCTGACCGTCGCGGAGAACACCACCGCGGTGTACCTTCCCGCGCCGCAGCCACGAGTCGACGTCATCGACCAAACCGGGGCGACCGTGTCGAGCACCCCGCTACCCAAGCCGCCGTCGCGCTCGGCGGTGGTCTCCCATCCCGGCAGCCAGATCACCTGGTGGACGGGCGATTCGCTGATGGTCTTCGACGCGAACACATTGGCGCTGCGCTACACCATCGCGGCGGGCGACAAGACGGCGCCGCTAGGGCCCGGGGTGATGATGGCGGGCCGGCTCCTGGTGCCGGTCACCGGCGCCATCGGGGTCTACGACCCGCTCAGCGGCGCCAACGAACGCTACATTCCGGTGGACCGCTCGACGAGTACCCCGCCGGCCGGGAAACCGGTGTTCCCCGCGGTGATCGGGTCGCACGTGCTCGAGCAGCGCGGCGACACTCTGGTCGCGCTGGGCTAGCTAAACCTGATGGTGGCGACCCGCCGCGCCCGGCGCCGCCGCGCTTGCGATCGCCACTAAACCTGATGGTGGCGACCCGCCGCGCCCGGCGCCGCCGCGCTTGCGATCGCCACTAAACCTCGACGGCGAACGTCGGCAGCGGCTTGCCGCTCTTCCAGTGCTTGAGCAGCGCCGCCGCCAGATCGCCGTAGGCCACCGCGCCCTTGTTCTTGCGACCGGCCATCACCGACGAGCCCGAGGCGCTGGCCTCGGCGAATCGCACGGTCCGCGGGATCGGCGGGGCCAGCACCGGCAGGTTGTACCGGTCGGCGACGTCGAGCAGGACGTCGCGGGTGTGGGTGGTCCGCGAGTCGTACAGCGTCGGCAGGGCGCCGAGCATGCGCAACTCCGGGTTGGTGATCTGCTGGACATCGGCGACCGTGCGCAGGAATTGGCCGACCCCGCGATGCGCGAGCGTCTCGCACTGCAACGGCACGATGACCTCGTCGGCGGCCGTCAGCCCGTTGAGGGTGAGCACACCCAGCGACGGCGGGCAGTCGATGATCACCACGTCGAACTGATCGCCGAGCTTGGCCAGGGCGCGCTTGAGCGCGTATTCGCGCCCGGCCCGCATCAGCAGCATCGCCTCGGCGCCGGCCAGGTCAATGTTGGCCGGCAGCAGCGTCATTCCCTCGGCCGTCTCGACCAGCGCGGCGTTGGGCTCGACCTCGCCGAGCAGCACCTCGTGCACGGACACCGGTAGCTTGTCGGGGTCTTGGCCCAGCGAGAAGGTCAGGCAGCCCTGCGGATCGAGGTCGACCAGCAGCACCTGTTTGTTCTCGTCCACCAACGCCGCCCCCAGCGACGCGACCGTGGTCGTCTTGGCGACACCGCCCTTTTGGTTGGCCACCGCCAATACCCGTGTCTTACTCACTGGCGCCGCCACCTCATCGCTGCCTCCCCACTGCATCGTCGCGTGCGGTTTACAGTGCCATCCTGGCATGTTCGCCCGCCGTGCGCTTCGGCCTGAGCAACCACCGCGAGTCGTCCGGCAGAATCAGTCGATATGGGCTTGCACAATCACCGTCTGGTGCTGCTGCGCCACGGCGAGACCGAGTGGTCGAAATCGGGCCGGCACACCGGCCGCACCGAGGTCGAGCTGACCGAGGCCGGCCGAACGCAGGCCAAGCTGGCCGGCGGGGTGCTCGGTGAACTCAAACTCGTTGACCCGCTGGTGATCAGCAGCCCGCGGCAGCGTTCCCTGACCACCGCGGAGCTGGCCGGGCTGTCCGTGGACGAGGTGTCCGAGCTGCTGGCGGAGTGGGACTACGGCTCCTACGAGGGCCTGACCACCGAGCAGATCCAGGAGACGGTGCCCGATTGGCTGGTGTGGACGCACGGCTGCCCGGGCGGCGAGACCGTCGCCGAGGTCAGCGAACGCGCCGACGCGGCGGTCGCGACGGCGCTGCAGCACATGGAGTCGCGCGACGTGGTCTTCGTCAGCCACGGCCACTTCTCCCGCGCGGTCATCACGCGCTGGGTCGAGCTGCCGCTGGTCGAGGGCAGCCGGTTCGCCATGATCACCGCGTCGATCGCGGTCTGCGGATTCGAGCACGGGGTGCGGCAGCTGCGGGCGCTCGGATTGACCGGTCAGTGAGCCGCGAAGACGACGATGCGCGCCGCGCAGCGGCGCGAGAAGGACTCGAGCATCTACATCGCGAACCGCCGTTCGCGCTGTGCGGGCCGACCGGAACCCTGATTGCCGACGGGGTGCGGCGCCGCTACGACGACGTGGGCGCCGCACAGGCCGCATTGCGGTCCGGGGAGGCGCCGATTGTATTGGGCGCGTTGCCTTTTGACGTCACCAGGCCGGCCGCGTTGCTGACACCGGAGGCGGTGAACGCCACGGATGGGCCGCCGGACTGGCCGGCCGACAGGCTGCCGCCGGTGCGGGTGGCCGAAGCTGTACCGGCGCCGGCGAACTACCGGGACCGGATCCGCCGGGCGTGCGAGCAGCTCGCCGCGACCGACAACCCGCTGGACAAGGTGGTGCTGGCCCGCGCGCTGCGGCTGGTCGCCGAGGCCCCGCTGGATGCGCGCGTGATCCTGCACCGGCTCATCGCGGCGGACCCGACGGCCTACGGCTACCTCGTCGACCTGACCGCCGCCGGCGACGAGTACGCGGGTACCGCACTGGTCGGCGCCAGTCCCGAGCTTCTGGTGGCGCGCAGCGACGACCGCGTGGAGTGCCGGCCGTTCGCCGGCTCGGCGCCGCGCGCCGCCGACCCGCGGACCGACGCCGCGAACGGCGCCGGGCTGGCGGCCTCGGCCAAGAACCGGCACGAGCACCGGCTGGTCATCGAGACCATCAGGGCCGCCCTGGAGCCGCTGTGCGACGACTTGTCCATCGCCGCCGAACCGCAGCTGAGCAGCACCGCCACCGTCTGGCATCTGGTCACGCCGATCACCGGCCGCCTGCGTGATACATCAAGCACCGCAATAGATTTGGCGCTGGCGCTGCATCCCACCCCGGCGGTCGGCGGGGTTCCGACCAAGGCCGCGATGGGGCTGATCACCGAACTGGAAGGCGACCGGGGGTTCTACGCCGGCGCGGTGGGCTGGTGCGACGCCCGCGGCGACGGGCGCTGGGTGGTGTCGCTGCGCTGCGCGCAGCTGTCGGCCGACCGGCGCGGCGCGCTGGCGCGGGCCGGCGGTGGCATCGTCGCCGAGTCCGACCCCGACGAGGAAGTCGCCGAAACGACAACGAAATTCGGCACGATCCTCAACGCCCTGGGAGTAGAGCAATGAGCCGGCACATTCGTCGCGCCGCGCCGCAGGACGCCACCGCGATCACCGAAATGATCTACGCGCTGGCCGAATTCGAGCACGCCGCCGATCAGTGCACGGTGAGCGAAAAGCAAATCGCGGCAGCCCTTTTCGGCGATGTGCCGACGGTGTACGGGCACGTCGCCGAGGTGGACGGCGAGATCGCGGCGATGGCACTGTGGTTCGTCAACTTCTCCACCTGGGACGGTGTGGCGGGCATCTACCTGGAAGACCTATTCGTGCGTCCACAGTTCCGCCGGCGCGGGCTGGCCCGGGCGCTGATGGCCGCGCTGGCGTCCGAATGCCTGCAGCGCGGCTACACCCGGCTGTCGTGGGCGGTGCTGAACTGGAACGCGGACGCCATCACGCTCTACGACGGCATCGGCGGTGAGCCGCAGAACGAATGGACGACCTACCGGCTGTCCGGCGCGCCGTTGGCGGGCCTGGCGGAATCGCCCTGATCGCCGGCGGCCCAGCGCACCGCGGCGGGACTGAACAGCAATCCGAGCACAATCAGCGCCACCGCGCCCGCCGGAATCCCGAAGCCCGGCCGATGCGATCCGACCGCGAGGTACCAGGCCACCGGCAGCAACAGCAGCTGGGTGATGACGGCGAGCCCGCGGCCCCAGCGCTTGCCGAGGATCAGCGCGCGCCCGGCGGCGATCACCCCGGCGCCGACGACGACGAACCAACCTGCGGTCGCCAGGCCGTTGGCCACCTGCTGATCGGCTCCGGCGATGCCTCGGACCACCAACACCGCCGCCACGATCAGCGCCGCAATCCCCTGCAGCACAACGATCAGACCGGCGCGGCGGACGGCGGTCGGGGCGGCTGGCGGTGTCACAGCGTCAGCGTAGCCAGGGCGGCCGCCCCGCCCCCGGCGGTTCCCCCACAGCATGGCCTTAGGCGGCCCGCATAAGCTCGTGCCTCATGCGGGCCGTGCTGATCGTCAACCCCACAGCCACTTCCACCACGCCTGCCGGTCGCGACCTACTCGCCCACGCGCTCAAAAGCCGCCTGCAGCTCACCGTCGAACACACCAACCACCGCGGTCATGGCACCGAGCTGGCGGAGAAGGCCGTCGCTGACGGTATCGATCTGGTGGTGGTGCACGGCGGCGACGGCACGGTGAGCGGGGTGGTCAACGGCCTGCTCGGCCGGCCGGGACCGCTGCCGAGCGGCCCGGTACCGGCGGTGGCCGTGGTGCCCGGCGGCTCGGCGAACGTGCTGGCGCGGTCGTTGGGCATCTCCGCGGATCCGGTCGCGGCCACCAACCAGCTCATCCAGTTGCTCGACGACTACCAGCGGCGCCGCACCTGGCGGCGGATCGGGCTGATCGACTGCGGCGAGCGCTGGGCCGTCTTCAACACCGGCATGGGCGTCGACGCCGAGGTGGTGGCCGCGGTCGAGGCCGAACGCGACAAGGGCGGCAAAGTTTCGGCGTGGCGCTACATCCGCGCGTCGGTGCCCGCCGTCTGGGCCTACACCCGCCGTGAGCCGATGCTGACGCTCGAACTTCCTGGTCGCGAACCCATCAGCGGGGTCAGCTTCGCGTTCGTGTCGAACTCCAGCCCGTGGACTTTCGCCAACGAACGGCCGGTGTGGACCAACCCCGGCTGCAGCTTCGAGTCGGGCCTAGGCGTGTTCGCGCCCACCACCATGAAGCCGATCCCCACCCTGCGGATCGTGCGGCAGATGTTCGCCAAACGGCCCACGTTCAACTTCAAGCACCTCATCACCGAGGACGACCTGCCGTGCGTCCGAGTTACCTCCACCGGAGGCGCCGTCGCCTGCCAGTTCGACGGCGATTACCTCGGCGTGCGCGAAACCATGACGTTCCGGGCGGTCCCGGACGCGCTCGAGGTGGTCGCTCCCCCTCAGCAGAAATGGCGCTGACCTGCGGTAATGATGCGTTGCGAGCCCGCGGCGGGAAAACATTTCGGGAGGCAGCCCGTGGAGTGTAGTACAACGGAGTAAGGGCTTGGCTACGAGATGATCAAAGTGAGATAGCCCACGAGCGAACTCACGCTATTGACATCTGTTGTGCCTGTGAAACGATCAAAAGGTTGCATGCAGAAACTACGTAGGGGTGCGGACTCCTTTTCATCTGCACGCGTTTAACAGCCGGAGAAAATGGCCGTGCGCTTTGCTGCGCACTTAGTGAGGAGTAAAGACTTATGGATTGGCGCCACAAGGCGGTCTGTCGTGACGAAGACCCGGAGCTGTTCTTCCCGGTAGGGAACAGCGGACCGGCTCTCGCGCAGATCGCTGACGCGAAACTGGTCTGTAATCGGTGCCCGGTGACCACAGAGTGCCTTGGTTGGGCCCTGAACACGGGCCAGGACTCGGGCGTCTGGGGCGGCATGAGCGAAGACGAGCGGCGTGCCCTGAAGCGTCGCAACGCCCGGACGAAGGCCCGCAGCGGGGTATAACCCGCATAACGCAGACAGTGCGGCCTCGACGAAAGTCGGGGTCGCACTTTTGCGTGTGGGTTCAGCACGGCACGCGCCTACAGCAGCAAACGGGTTCGCCGGCCGATCGGCACCCGTAGCACCACATCGGTGCCGGTGACCGGCGCCTGACGCATCCCCAGGGTGCCGTCCAGCTCGGCCGACACCAGGGTCCGCACGATCTGCAGACCGAGGCTGTCCGAGGTCTCCAGGCTGAATCCTTCCGGCAGGCCGCGACCGTCGTCGTGCACCACCACGTCGAGCCAGCGCGCGGAGCGTTCGGCGCGAATCGTCACCGAGCCTTCGGCTACCGCCGGGTCAAAGGCGTGTTCGATCGCGTTCTGCACCAGTTCGGTGATCACCATGATCAGCGCGGTGGCCCGGTCGGAGTCCAGCACACCCAGGTCGCCGACCCGGTTGATGCGGATCGGCCGGTCCACCGACGCCACGTCGTTCATGATCGGCAGGATCCGGTCGATCACCTCGTCGAGGTTGACCTGCTCGTCCACCGACATCGACAGCGCGTCGTGCACCAGCGCGATCGACGACACCCGGCGCACCGACTCGATGAGGGCCTCCCGCCCCTCCGCGTTGACGGTCCGGCGGGCCTGCAGGCGCAACAGCGCCGCCACGGTTTGCAGGTTGTTCTTCACCCGGTGGTGGATCTCCCGGATGGTGGCGTCCTTGGAGATCAGGGCCCGGTCGCGGCGCTTGACCTCGGTGACGTCGCGGATCAGCACCGCCGCGCCGGCGCTGACGCCGTCGACCATCAGCGGCAGTGTCCGCAGCAACACGGTGGCTCCCCCGGCGTCGACCTCCATGCGCATGCTGCGCCCGCCGGCCACCAGGTCGCGCACGTGCTCGGCCACTTCCTGCGCCTCGAACGGGTCGGAGATCAGCGGTCGGGTGACCTCGATCAGGTTGTGCCCCTCCAGCTCGGTGGTCAGGCCCATCCGGTGGTAGGCGGACAGCGCATTGGGACTGGCGTAGTCGACGACGCCGTGCACGTCGAGGCGGATGAAGCCATCGCCGGCCCGCGGGGTCGAGCGCGACATGACCACGTCGCCCACGTCGGGAAAGGTCCCCTCGGCCAGCATGTGGACCAGATCGGTGGCGCAGTCCCGGTAGGCGATCTCCAGCTGACCGGACGCACGGTCGGCGGCCAGCGCGGTCTGATGATGGGTGAGCACGGCCACCACCTTGCCGCCGTAGCGCACCGGCGACGCCTCGACGTGGGTGCCGGGCAACCACGAATCTTCAGGCCCCGCAACATCATTCCGCTTGGCGGTGCCCGACGCGAACGTCTCGGCGACGAGCTCCAACCGGTCGGATCCGACGGCGGTGCCCACCGCGTCGGTCTGCAGCGCCGTGGGCGCCGTGTTGGGCCGGCACTGCGCCACACAGACCAGCACGCCGTCGTCGCGGCGCACCCACATCAGGTAGTCGGCGAACGACAGGTCCGCCAACAGCTGCCACTCCCCGACCACCGCGTGCAGGTGGTCCACCGCGTTGCCCGGCAGCATCGTGTGTTCGGCGAGCAGATCACCGAGAGTTGACATCGCTTACTCCCCGGGTCGTTCCCCGGCTGCTGGTCGAGACGGCCCGACGGCTAGCTGATCACCGCGATGAGGTCGCCCGCCTGAATGACGTCGCCCACCGACACGCTGACCTTGCTGACGGTGCCACCGATTTCGGCCAGGACGGGGATCTCCATCTTCATCGACTCCAGCAGCACCACGATGTCGCCTTTGCCAATCTGGTCACCCTCGTTCACTACGACTTCGAGCACGCTGGCCACGATCTCGGCACGCACATCCTCCGCCATCTTCACCCCACTCGTCTCGGCCTTCGCGCAGGCTGGCTGCTGGTCATCACGGTTCTATCAGGCCCATCAGGCTCGGATACATCGAACCACAGGACCACTCGGCGCCGCGGCCCACGTGCCCCGAGTGGTCCGGACGAGGGCGAAGACACTGCACAGGACATCTCGTGAGAGAATGGCCATCAAGCCGACGGGCGCCGGGCGCCTCGTTCGACAAGCAATCACGGAGGTTTTACATCATGGCCAAACGAGGCCGGAAGAAGCGCGACCGCAAGCACAGCAAGGCCAACCACGGCAAGCGTCCCAACGCCTGACGGACGCTACTGCGTACCCCGGATGATGGTGGTGCGCCGGATCTCGAGCCGTAGCCGCTCGCGCAATCCCTCGGGGGCCTTCTCGCCCCTGCATTTGGTGGCGATCAACGCCTTGATGCGCTCTTCGAGCCCGTAGTGCTTGAAGCAGCCGGGGCATGCCTCGAGGTGCCGTCGCAGCTGTTCGCGGGTGTCCGGGCCGCATTCACCGTCGAGCAGCAGCCAGACCTGGCGGATGACCTCCGCGCAGCCGACGCTGCCGTGGGACTCGTCGTTGGGGCAGGCGTCGGGCGAGGCACCGCCCTGGCCCGAGAGCTCGCTCATGACGACACCTCCTCGTGCGTCTGCTGACCGCGGTTGAAGCCGCGCTCCTTGGCAACGTCGGCCAACAGGCCGCGCAGCTGCCGTCGACCGCGGTGCAGCCGTGACATTACCGTTCCGATCGGCGTATCCATGATCTCGGCGATTTCCTTGTACGGGAAGCCTTCGACGTCGGCGTAATAGACCGCCATCCGGAATTCCTCCGGCAACGCCGCCAGCGCCTCTTTGATCTCCGAGTCCGGCAGTGCCTCCAGGGCCTCCACCTCGGCCGATCGCAGCCCGGTGGACGAATGCTCGGCGTTGGCGGCCAGCTGCCAGTCGGTGATCTCCTCGGTCGGATACTCCGCGGGTTGGCGCTGCTTCTTGCGGTAGCTGTTGATGTAGGTGTTGGTCAGGATCCGGTACAGCCACGCCTTGAGATTGGTGCCGGCCCGAAACGAGCGGAATCCCGCGTAGGCCTTCACCATGGTTTCTTGCAGCAGGTCCTCGGCGTCGGCGGGGTTGCGCGTCATGCGCAGCGCGCCGCCGTAAAGCTGGTCCAGCAGGGGAATCGCGTCGCGTTCGAATCGCGCCGTTAATTCCGCGTCCGTCTCTTCGTGCGCTGCGGGCTCGGGAATCTCGGGCCCTGTCGTGCCATCGCGGCCATTTTCGGAGTCGGCCATGTCGATCAACCCGGTCCCTTCTGCGGCGGTGTTACCGGAGAGCATCGAAAGCGCCACCGGACTCGCAAGGAAGCCAGCCAACCGCTCCTCGCCTAACAGGCTCGTCGCCGTTGACACCACGCTGCTCCTCCCAATCTAAAGGCTGACCCCGACACCGTCCGTCCGGGTCCGCTCCACCGCATGTGAGACCGATTGGATCAACACCGCGGGTGACCGCGCTATTTCCGCAGCGCGATCCGGCCGGATGCGGTCCCGGCCGCCCGATCGGACCCCGATCCGGCCGATTCGGGCGTGGCGTTAGTGTGACGCCATGTCCCTCAACGGCAAGACCATGTTCATCTCCGGCGCCAGCCGCGGTATCGGCCTGGCGATCGCCAAGCGCGCCGCGCAGGACGGCGCCAACATCGCGCTGATCGCCAAGACCGCCGAACCGCACCCGAAGCTGCCGGGAACGGTGTTCACCGCGGCCAAAGAGCTGGAGGAGGCGGGTGGGCAGGCCCTGCCGATCGTCGGGGACGTCCGCGACCCGGATTCGGTGGAGGCGGCCGTGGCCAAGACCGTCGAGCAGTTCGGCGGCATCGACATCTGCGTCAACAACGCGTCGGCGATCAACCTGGGGTCCATCTCCGAGGTGCCGATGAAGCGGTTCGACCTGATGAACGGCATTCAGGTGCGCGGCACGTACGCGGTGTCCCAGGCGTGTCTGCCGCACATGAAGGGCCGGGAGAATCCGCACGTCCTGACGCTGTCCCCGCCGGTGCTCCTGGGCCAGGAGTGGCTGAAGCCGACGGCGTACATGATGGCCAAGTTCGGTATGACGTTGTGCGCGTTGGGTATTGCCCAGGAGATGCGCGAGGAGGGCATCGCGTCCAACACATTGTGGCCGCGCACGCTGGTGGCCACCGCCGCGGTGCAGAACCTGCTCGGCGGTGACGAGGCGATGGGCCGTGCCCGCAAGCCCGAGATTTACTCCGACGCCGCCTACGTCATCCTCAACAAGCCGGCCAAGGAGTTCACCGGCAACATGCTGCTGTGCGAGGACGTGCTGGTGGACTCCGGCGTCACCGACCTGTCGACCTACGACTGCATCCCCGGCTCGAAGCTGGGCGTCGACTTCTGGGTGGACGGCGTCAACCCGCCGGGGTACACGGGCCCCTGATCTTGGCTGGCGCCGCCACACCGGGCATTGCCGCGTTGGTGAAAGCCGGTGTGCCGCACGAGGTCCTGACCTTCGAGCACGATCCGCGGGAGCACTCGTTCGGCACCGAGGCGGTCGAGGCGCTCACCGCCGCCGCCGGAATCGAACCCGGGCAGATCTACAAGACGCTCATCATCGCCGTCCCCGACGGATTGGCGGTCGCGATCGTCCCGGCCACCGCGCGGCTATCGCTGAAGGCAGCCGCCGCCGCGCTGGGAATTGCCAAGGCGTCCATGGCCGAAGCCTCGGTCGCCGAGCGGACCACCGGGTACGTCGTCGGCGCGGTGTCGCCGTTCGGTCAGCGCAGGAAGCTGCCGACGGTCGTCGATTCCGGTGCGCTGGCGTGGGAGCGGGTGTTCTGCAGCGCCGGCCGTCGGGGCTGGGAGGTCGCGGTGGCGCCGCAGGATCTGATCCGCCTTACCGGCGCGATCACCGGCGACATCAGCAGAACGTGACGACGACCTTGTCCGCGGCGCCCGGGGTGTGCGCCAGTTCGAGCGCCGCGCCGACGTTGTCGAACGGAATGGTGTGGCTGACGATCAGCGCGTACTTCTCCCAGTTCGCCACGAGATCCCCGGTCACCTCGAAGATTTCGTCGGGATAGCCCATCGAGCCCAGGATGGTGATCTCGTTGCTCATCACGTTGACGAACTCGACGGGCACCGGTTCCTTATGCACGCCAACGATTCCCAGGGTGGCGCCCTTCTTGGCCGCGGCCAGCGCGGTGTTGATGACGGCGGGCACACCGGCGGCGTCGAGGTAGATGTCGGTGCCCGCCTTGCCGGGAAACATCGATTCGCCCTCGCCGTGCAGTTCGATCAGGCGGGCCAAAACGTCTTCGTCGCCGGAGTCGATGACGGCGTCGGCGCCGATCTGCAGCGCCTTGTCCAGGCGGCCGGGAATCAGGTCCGCGACGACAACGTGGCTCACGCCAAGGGATTTGAAGGCCAGTACGGCGCCCAGCCCGATCGGCCCCGCCCCGAACACGAGGACCTTGTCCGTCGGTTTCGGCCGGCAGCGGTTGGCGCCGTGGCGCGCGACGGCCATCGGTTCGTTGAGCGCGGCCACCTCCCAGGGGATGTGATCCGGGATCACCTCGAGACTCGTTCCGCGGACCGCGTTTTCGATGAGCAGGTAGTCGGCGAGCGCCCCGGTGGCGCCGCCGTTGCCGATGATGCCGCTGGGCGCGGCCATCGGGTTGATCACGACGTGGTCGCCGACGGCCAGCCCGGTCACCCGCGCGCCGACCTCGACGACCTCACCGGCCGGCTCGTGCCCGAGCGGGGTGTTCCCCTGGCGCGGCGGGATGCCGCCGATGGTGATGTAGAACGCGTCCGACCCGCAGATACCGCAGGCGCGCATCCGCACCAGCACATCGCGCGGGCCGACGTCGGGGCGCTCGGTGTCGAGCACCTCCGCCTTGCCCGGCCCGGTGACCACGGATGCTTTCACGGCGTGCCCTCCAGTTCGATGTCGAAGGTATCGAGGTACTCGGCGAAGGTCGGCGCGAGCTGTTCGACGCTCAGGCCGTATTCGTCGAGGCGATAGGCGTTGAGCGCGAACCGGTCCTGTGGATGGTCGGCGAGCCAATTGCGCATGCGCGCTTCGGTTTCGGCGGTCAGCGGTTCGTCCGCCCACTCGTAGATGCGGCGCATCACATCCATCGGGTCGCGCATCATCTCGTGGTAGTACATGTGGAAGAAGCGTTCGTCGCCGATGCGGTCGCGGGCGCGCAGCGGCCGGTCGACGTGGTAGCCCATCTGCCACATCGCCAGCCGGCCCATCTCCGTCTGATCCAGCAGCTCGGTGTTCATCACCAGGCTCTGCGGCAGCCGCCACAGGTTGCACAGCGACCCGGTCGCCTTGTATGGGTCACGGTGTGCCCAGATCAGCCGCGCGTCGGGGAACACCTTCAGCAGCGCCTCGATGTGCACCGAATGCGACGGCATCTTCAGGCTCCAGTTACCCGGCGCGGTGGACTGCAGCACCTGCAGGTAGCGCTTCTGGTATTCGTAGGTGCTGCTCATGTCGGCCTCGTCGAACAGCCAGCGCGCGTAGCGATCCGTCGGCAGGAACGAGTCCCAGGACAGTCCCTTGAAATCCTGGTTGTGGATGAACATGTCCTCGGTCGGACCGTCGGCGTCTTCCCAGTGCGGCAGCGGCATTTTCGCCTGCGTCACCAGTTCGAGGATCTTGCGCTGCTCCTCCAGCAGGGCCAGGCAGCGCGGGTCGGTGCGCAGGGTATCGGTGCCGGCGGGCGGGATCGGGTCGACGCACTGCCAGTGCAGCAGCGATCGCCGGGCCGGATCCTGGTCGAGCAGGTAGCTGATGACCGTGGTGCCGGTGCGGGGCATGCCGAGCACGATCAGCGGTCGCTCGACGGGCGCGTCCAGCACGTCGGGGTGCGCCTGGATGTAGCCGTGCACCTGCATGCGGCGCGCCAGCGCGTCGGTGGCGTCGTTCAGGACGCGTTCCCGGCCGAACGGGGTGAAGGCCGGCGAGGTGTTGAGCTCGTCGACGATGAGCTGCAGCCCGTCTCGCCATGAGTCGGAGTCGATTTCGCTGAGGCCGGTGCGTCGGGCCGCCAGCTCGAAGATGTCGTCGGCGGTCGCGATGTTGTCGAAGTCGCTCATGGCCCTAGACCGTCAGGTATCCGCCGTCGACGGCGATGGTGCTGCCGGTGATGTACGAGGCGGCGTCGGTACACAAGAACAGCGCCGCGCCGGCGCAGTCCTGGGGTGTCCCGGGCCTGCCCAGCGGCGTGTGGAAGCCGATCTCGACGTCCATCACCTCCGGAATTCCCATGGCCGGGTGCGTCATTCGGGTGTCGATGAGCCCGGGCGCGATGGCGTTGACCCGGATCCCGTCGTTGGCCCACCGGCGGGACAGGTTCATCGTCAGGGCGATCAGGCCCATCTTCGACGAGGCGTAGCCCGGGACGAAGACCGCCGACCGGAACGCGGACATCGAGACGACGCTGACGACGCTCGCGCCGCCCGGGGCCTGGCTGGACTTGAGGCGATCGTGGCAGCGCATGGTGAGCCGCATCGGGCCCAGCATGTTCTGCGTCACCGACGCGACGTAGCCATCCGGATCGTATTCGTCACCGGCGGGATAGGGGCCGCCCGCGTTGTTGACCAGAATGTCCAGATCGCCCAACGAATCGGCCAGGGCATCAACGGATTCGGGGTCCTGGATCTGGCACTGGCGGTAGGTGAACGCGTCCAGCTCCGTCTCGGGGTAGTCCGCGGCCGAGCCGCGGGTGCCGGTCACCGTGACGGCCGCCCCGGCGCCGGCGAAGGCGGCGGCGATCGCATTGCCGATACCGCTGGTGCCGCCGGTCACCAGCACATGAGCGTCGGTGAAATCGAAGTTGACGGAGTTCATTCGGTCGTCCTCAATTCGTTGATTGACTTGGTGAGCCAGGCCTTTTCCCAAAAGTTTTCGGTGCCGGCCAGCAGCGCCTCGTGCGCGTCGGCGGCGACCGCCCGCGCCCCGGCGTGCATCGGCTGGGCGGCCAGGATCAGGTCTGTGAGGTGGATGGCCTGCACCGCACGGCCGACGGCCAGGTGAGCGCGTGCCGCGTCCACCAGCGCGTCCGCGCCGGCGGCGCTCACCACGTCGGCGGCGACCGAATCCGGCGCCACGCCATAGAGTTCGGTGGTGGAGCGATGCCGGAACCATCCGGTGTACATCTCCCAGATGGCCCGCACGTTCCAGGAGGTCTTGCCGTAGCCTTCGCCGATGTCGAGGTGCTCAGGAATCTTGACCTCGCGCATCGCGGTGTGGATGTCGGCGCCGGAATTCATGAGCTCGGCCGTGCGGTCGTGCACTGCCTGCATTCCGTCGCGCATCGCGGTGACCTCCTCGGCGATGCGATCGGCGCCCTCGATGGGGTCGAAGTGGCCGGTGATCAGCCGCCGCGGCCCGAATTCCAGAACCGTGTTCAATGACTCGATATAGAGGATCGGGTCGCGGTACCGATCGCCGCGGATGGTCATCAGGTTCGGTACGTGGCCGAACAGCGGCCCGAACAGGTTGCCGCTGAACAGGATTCGATCGTCGGGCAGCCATACCACCAGCGCGTCGGTGGTCTCGCCGCCGGGCGTCCACGCCAGCTCGAAAGCGCGCCCGCCGACCGCAATGCTCATGCGCTGGTCGAACGTCGCGGTCGGCTCGGGGAACGAGAAGTCGATGGTCGCGGGGTCGATGGTCTTGAAGTGCTCGAGCACGGCATCGGAGAACTTCTGGAAGGCGAACGATGTCTTGGGCACCCGGTAGCCCATGAGCAGGGTGTTGTCGTCGCGCCAGTACCGGTAGTTGCGGTGCATCACCACTTGGGTTTCCTCGTCGCGCAGCGAGTTCACCCCGCCCCAGTGGTCGGCATGCCCCTGGGTGACGATGATGGCCCGCGTCGGGCCGGCCACGTCGGCAAAAGCTTTGCGATGCAACGGGCCTTCGAAGACCAGTCCGCTGTTGACGATGACCCGTCCCTCGTCGGTGGCCACCGCATAGGAGTTGGAGACGCCCGGTGACATCCAGACGCCGTCGCCCAGGGGCCGCGCGGGGCTGTCCGTCGCCGCCGCGAGGTCGCCGGCCCCGGGGCGCTCCCGATGAATCCCTGCCATGACTGGCGATCCTCTACAGTTCTAGAGGTAAAGTCAATATCTTCGACTAGGGAAGGGGCGCTGATGGGACTACGCGGACTGGCCGACAAGGTGGCGATCGTCGCCGGCGGCGCCACCGGCCTCGGTGCGGCGACCGCCGCCCGGCTGGGCGAGGAGGGCTGCCGGGTGGTCATCGGCGACGTCGCCGACGCCGCCGCACGGCGGACGGCCGCGCGCATAGCCGCGGCCGGCGGCACCGCGACCCAGGTTGCCTTCGACCTGTCCGACCCGACGTCGGTCGCCGGCCTGATCGACTGCGCCGCAACCACTTACGGCGGGGTGGACCTGCTGTTCAACGTGGGCGCCGACATGAGCACAATCCGCGCCGACACCGACGTGGTCGACATCGACTTCGACGTCTGGGACCGGGTGATGGCGGTGAACCTGCGCGGGTATGTGGCGGCGATGAAATACGCCATCCCGGAGATGCTCAAGCGCGGCGGCGGGGCGATCGTCAACATGTCCTCGGCGGCGGCGTTCCAGGGTGAGCCCGCGCGTCCGGCCTATGCCACCGCGAAGGCCGGCATCGGCGCGCTCACCCGGCACGTCGCGTCGCGGTGGGGCAAGGACAACATCCGGTGCAATGCGGTCGCGCCCGGCTTCACCGCTACCGAGACCATCCGTTCGGTGCCGCAATGGCCGGACCTTCAGGCCGCCGCGCTCAAGCGCATCCGGGGGCCCCGCGTCGGCGATCCCGGCGACGTCGCCGCGCTGGTCGCCTTCCTGCTCTCGGCCGAGGGCGAATGGATCAACGGTCAGGTCGTCAACGTCGACGGCGGCACGGTGCTGCGCTGAGAACGGTCATGGCCAGCGACAGATCCCGCAAACGCAACGGCGACGAACGCCGCCGCGACCTGTGCGATGCGGCGATCCGGGTGCTGGCCGAGCACGGCTCGCGCGGGCTGACGCACGGACAGGTCGACCGCGTCGCCGGCGTCCCCGAGGGCACCACGTCGTACTACTACCGCACCCGCGCGGCCCTGCTGCGCGGCGTCGGCAAGCGCGTCGCGGAGATCGATGTGGCCAACCTGCAGTCGGTGATCGACGAGCCGGTCGATCCGCGCTCCCCCTTCGCACATCTGGCGCGGCTCACCATGATTCAGGCCGACGGGTCCGGCCTCATGCTCAACAGGGCGCGCCACGAGCTGCTGCTGGGCGCCGCCCGCGATCCCGGCCTGGCCGAGACGTCGCAGGTGTTCGTCGCCCGGATCAACGGCATGGCCCGCGACGCCATCGCGCACCTGCAGCCCGACACCCGCGACCCGGCGCTGCTGGCCGCGCAGACCACCGCCGTCACCACCTTCATCGCCGGTGTCTTCACCCGGCTGGCCGCCGGCGACCGCGACGTCCGGGACGCCGAGCAACTCGGCCGTCTGCTGGAAGCGGTGGCCACCGCGGTGGCGCTCGCGGCCCAGCGAAGTTAAGAGTCCGGCTGAAAACCACTCCTCAGCCCGTCGATTCCGCATACCGTTTACCGATGGACATCAAGCGTTTTGCCGCCGCGAGCCTGCTGGCCACGGCCGGGCTGTTGACGATCGGCGTCGGCGTCAGCGGCGCCGACACGATTCAGACGGAGGGCAATTACCCGACGCGCGAGGCGTGTCAAAATGCCGGCCCGGGCGTAAAGGCCACGACGCCGGGAAGCTGGAACAACTTCTGGTGCGTTCCGGACCGTAACGTCAACGGCAACTGGAAGTTGGTCCTCAGCAACTGATTCGGCCTTGGCCGCTCCGGTCCACGGTCCACGGTGCCTGAAATCACTTGTGTCACTTGTGTTTCAGTAGTCTCTGGCCGGCGATTTTTGTCGGTGGGTGCGGCTAGTTTCGTGGTGTGAGTGATCAGCAGGATGTCGAGGCGGTGTTCGACGCGGTCGATGCCGCCTGGGATCGCGCCTGTGCGCTGAATTTCGACGCGTTGAACCCGCAGCAACAGCTGGCGGCACTGCAGCGCTGCGAAAAGCAGCGCCGGCGCATCCCGGCCGTCGAGCATCCGCTGATCAATTCCCTGGCCCGCCAAGTCCCCTCGCTAGAACTGGGCGGCACAGTGGTCCATGCCATCGCCGAGGCCACGCTGATCAGCCGCGGCGAAGCCGCCCGGCGCATCAAGGAGGCGCGCGATCTGGGCCCGCGCCACGGCCTGACCGGCGAACCGATCCCACCCGCTTTGGCCGCCACCGCGACCGCCCAACGCCAGGGCACACTGGGCGCCGGTCAGGTCGCGGTGATCCGCACGTTCTACCACCGCCTGCCCGGCTGG
>NZ_MBEI01000080.1 GCF_001953985.1 Mycobacterium colombiense | reverse complement strand
AAGTTCGGTCAGTCGGTCACCAACGCCAACGCCTTGCTTGATGATGTGAATCCGCAGCTGCCGCAGGCGCGCAAGGATATTCAGCGGTTGGCGGCGTTGGGGGATACGTATGCGAATGCGTCGCCGGATCTGTTCGACTTTTTGAACGACGCGGTGATCACCTCGCGCACGATCAACACTCAGCAGAAGGATCTGGATCGGGCGTTGTTGGCGGCGGCCGGGTTCGGCAACACCGGCGCGGATCTGTTCAACAAGGGCGGCCCGTACCTGGCGCGCGGCGCCGAAGACCTGGTGCCGACGGCGCAGCTGCTGGACACCTACAGTCCCGAGATTTATTGCACGCTGCACAACTACCACGACATCGTGCCCATCACCGGTGCCTCCGAGGGCGGGTTCAACGGCTACTCGTTGAACATGGACACCGAGGTCACGTCGGGACTTGGCCTGGTCGCGAACCCGCTGTCGCTCGCCGCGGTCGCCGCGCTCACGTTGGGCCTCGGCGCCACGGCCGGTCTGGTCGGTGGTGCGCCCAACCCCTACGTCTGGCCGGAGAACCTGCCGCGGGTGAACGCGCGTGGCGGCCCCGGCGGTGCGCCGGGATGCTGGCAGCCGATTACCCGCGACCTGTGGCCCGCACCGGAGTTGGTGATGGACTCCGGCAACAGCCTTGCGCCGTACAACCACCTGGACACGGGATCGCCGTACGCGATCGAATACGTCTGGGGCCGCCAGGTCGGCGACAACACCATCAACCCGTAAATCCCGCTTGGCGCGCGAAAACTCTGCCAGGCAACATCATTCGTTCGCCGATATCGGCGGTCAATCGTCACCAGCTGGAACGGTTATTCGGAAAATGGTGTTGTGCGCCCGCCGATTTGGCTGTTGCTTTGTTTGTGCCACGGCGTCGCGGTACATTTCATTGATCTTATTGCATGTGTGTACAGGCTGGGTGGCGGCGGCACCGAGATGAGGGGCAGGGTTGGCGACCGTGGGTTATCTGGGCAACCACCCGCATAGGCGGCCGCCCCTGATGACCTTCGGGCGCACGGTGTAGCGCCATGGAGGGTTCACCCGTTCAGATCAACGACTCGCGCGAGCCGCCCTACAAGGTGATCACCTTCGTCGTGCTCGCGGTGTTCGCGGTGATCTTCACCCTGGTCTACATCCAGTTCCGCGGAGGTTTCACGCCCAAGACACAGCTGACCATGTTGGCGTCGCGGGCCGGGTTGGTGATGGATCCGGGTTCGAAGGTGACTTATAACGGGGTGGAGATCGGCCGGGTGGGCTCGATTGCGGAGACGGTGCGTGATGGGAAG
>NZ_MBEI01000079.1 GCF_001953985.1 Mycobacterium colombiense | reverse complement strand
TTGGCCGGCGAGCAGCCAGTCTTCCACGCCACCAACGCCGGCACCGACCGCGCCCCGGTCACCCCGCACAGCCCGTCACGATCGATCTCGGCCACGATCTCCACCATGCGCCCATCAATCGCATTGCGCTGACCACTCAACTCCGCCCACTCCTCGAACAACACCTCAACACGCTCGCTCGGACTCACCACCACAGCGCCAGCAGATGCCGTCGAAGACATGACGCCATCATGACAGCCACCACCGACAAAAACGGCCTCGCTCGATCCCCGGCCCAAAGGTGGTGTGCGCAGATCTTCAGACACTAATACGCAGCGGATAGCTACCGCCCCCCTATGAGATCGCCGGTTCCCACCCCGGGTCGCGGCCGAGCCGCGCCAAAAGCCTGGCCTGCACATCGTTTTCGTCGCCGACCGGGACCGGCGCACCGAACATCCCGGACGCGGCCAAGGCCTGCGCAGCTTCCGGAAGGCCGGCGCAGAACAGCTCACACCACGCGGGGTCCAGGCCGTCATCGGCGCCCACCGCGCGGGCAAGGTCCCAGGTGTGAACCAGGACATCACGGGTCAGGTTCGGCATCAGCCGGTACTCGTCGAGCTGTGTCGCTCGACCCGATTCAAACGCCGTTGCTAGCGCGTCATAGGTCAGCCGCCACCGCGCCCGTGGGTCGTCGGGTGGTCGGTCGGGCTTCAATCCCAGGGCACGCAACAGAAGCACATCATGAAAGCCGATCACGTGCTCGAGAACCGCTCGGGCGTCCCACGCATCGCACGGGGATGGCCGGTGCCATTTGCCGTCCGCCGCCCAGACCGCCTCACCGAACCGTCGGCACACCGCCAGGTGCAGTCCGGGAATGTCATCCATCGCCGGAAGATTCGGGCACCTGCAAGGTCAGCTCGACCGGGCAGCAGAGCGCGCCATGCTGATTGGTCACCTGGATTTCGACGTCGACCAGGCAGCGCGGCGGGTCCACCGAGGTGTCCCGGCGCTTCGCCACGGCCCGCCCCCGGCCGATCATCGTGTCGCCGGCATACACCGACCCGACCAGCCGCATGAACCGGCGCACCACCCGCGACCGCGAACCCGCCCAGTCCGTCGCGACCCGGTCGGCGAAACCCGCCAGGTGCATCGTGTTGACGTAGATCGTCGGATTCCCCTGAGCCGCAGCGTAATCGGGATCGAAATGGCCCGGGAAATAGTCCCACGTCGCTCCGGCGTTTTCCACCACCCGCTGGTAGCTGATGTGGTCGATCACTTCCGGCAGCTCCACCGGAACGGTGAGCTGGCTCCAGTCCAGGCCGTCGCCGCTCACGAGGCTCCTGGAGTGAAGCGGAACAAGGTATTGCGGCAGGTGGCCACCACGGTCCCGTCCTGGCGGCGAAAGGTCTCCAGCGTCTCGACGAAATGACCGACGCCGAGTCGCGTCCGCTTTTCCGGTGACACCGAGACCAGCTCGTCGACAACGGTCAACACGTCGCCCTCGACGATGGGCTCGCCGAACTCAACCTCGTTGGCCGCGTTGATGAATGTGGTACCGGGGAGCGGCACCCGCAGGGCGATCAACGAAGCGGTCCCGCGACCCCCGGGTTGCCACGGCGGTGCGATCAGCCAGCCCATCAACAGCGCTGGCGGCGCCAGCAGGCCTCCCCAGTGCTGCCGGGCGAACTCTGAATCCCAGTACGAGCGATTGCCGTCCCGGACCATCGCGGCGAACAACTGGATGCGTGCGGCGCTGACCGCGGTCGCCGCGGTGCGGGGCTCGCTTGTCGTGCCGACCATCCGCAGCGCATCTTCGTAGCTGCCGAAGGCCAGCCGCTGACTGAAATCCTGATCCACGTATCGGTGTCGCTCACATGACGAGCGGGTGCCGACTCGGGACCGAATCCCATTCCAGCACACGGGAAGTGAAATACCAACCGCCGCGCTCGTAGATCAACTTGTCCTTGAAGGTGCCCGTGGCCCGCAGCGTGATGTCGCCGAACATGCTGGCGAACAGCACGACGACACAATGCTGGACCGCATCGACACCGTCGACTTTGATCTCGTGGTCGACGGTGATCATGCGCTGTCCATCACCGCCATCGAAGGCCGCGCTCAGATCGTCGAACACCTCGCCATCGCGGGTGTAGCTGGCGCCGGAATGGCGGAAGGTCGCGATCCAGCGCTTGCGGTTTCCGTCGGAATAAGCCCGATTGTGCCGAGCATTCAGGTCCAGGATGGCAGCGCGCCCGGTGACGGCTTGGAGCATCTGCTGTTCCTGATAAGTCATGGTCATCGCTTTCCAGCCTCTCTCGGAAATGACTGCCAGCAATCGGCTGATGGAACATTAAGGCAACTCAACGACTATTAAGTGACATTAATGGAACCTAACGGCTAACGATATACCCCCTACTTTCACGATCCCACGTTCCCGGATTGACGCCACGTTCGCGCAATAGGTCTTTACGAATCCGGCCGATCACATTCTTGGGGAGTTCGCTCACGGTCTCCACGAATCGCGGCACGCAGAAGTAGGGCATGCGGGCCGCGCAGAAGTCGAGGAGTTCCGCGAAATCCACTGTGGCGCCGGGCTGCAACGTGATGACTACCAGGACGTCGTCCTCCCCCAGCTCGCTGGGCACGCCGACCGCGGCGGCCTCCGCCACGGCGGGATGGCGCATGACAACGCTCTCCACTTCGACCGAAGAGATGTTTTCACCGCGGCGGCGCAACGCATCCTTGATTCGATCCACATAAGTCAGATTCTGATCGCGATCGAGGCGCCCGAGATCGCCGGTGCGAAACCATTCCGGATGCGGCTTCAGTTGCGAATCCGCGCCGACGTAACCTTCGCTCATCACGTGCGGATGCCTGGGCCGACAGGCGATCTCACCCACGGTGTCGGCGGGCAGTGGGTTTCCTTCTTCGTCGAGGATGCGCACGTCGAAATCGGGGTTCGGCCGCCCCGAGGTTCCGGGAACCCCGTCGTCGGCCAGCTTCTTGACCGCGATGGGAAACGCCTCGGTGAGCCCATACATCGTGACGATGCGGCAGCCGTAACGCTTTTCGATGTCACGGTAGGAGTCCGCGTCGATCGGCGCGGCGGAGATGAACCGCAACGGCAGCCGCGCATCGCCCGGGTCGGGGGGCAGATTCCGCAGCATCGACACCATCGCCCCGGCGCCGGCGAATCCGATCGCACCGCGGGCACGTACGTCCTCCCACACCGCGCCGGGGTGAAAAGCCCCGGCCAGCACCGTCGTTGCGCCGACCAGCATGGGCGCCAAGATGCTGGGCGCCGCGCTGAGGTGAAACAGCGGCATCGCCGTCCACAGCACCTCGCCCTCGCGTAATTCCCAGGCCGATGAGACGGTCGCGGCCACCGAAAACAGGTAGTGCCAGGTCGTGGCGACCGCTTTGGACGGGCCGGTGGTGCCCGACGTGTAGAACAAGCAGCCGAGATCGCCCGGCCCCCCGGCGCTATTGGCCGGTGCGCGGTCGGTGTCCTGACAAAGCATCGCGGTCAGTGAATCATCCTGCACCACAATGCTCGTCAGGGAGTCCGCTGCGTCGGCGACCTCGGCGGCGCGGGGGTGGCGTTCGGCGTCGGTCAGCATCACCTTGGCCTGTGACAGCCGCAGAGCGTGCAGCAGGAAGTCGCCCTTGTTCGCGGCGTTGATCGCCGCGCTCACCGCCCCGATCCGCGCGGCGCCCAGCCAGAAGTACACCCATTCCGGACAGCTGCCGGTGAACAACGCGACGCGGTCACCGGGGCCGACACCCAAGTCGGTCAACAGGTTTGCCGCCGCGCAGGACCGCTGGCGCATCTGCTCGAACGTCACGTCGACTCCGGCGACCGACATCATCACCCGATCGGGGTACTGCTGCGCGCGGCGATCGAGCACGGCCGGCACGGTGAAACGGTCGACGCCGTAATCGGAGGGCCGCGGCATCAGGCTTTCGCGGCCGCCGGGTCGGGCTCGCCGTCGGCGCTGTAACCGAAGTCGGAGGGCGACGGCTGCTCCCCCGGGTAGAAGCGGTGCGCCCAGCGACGAAGGGCCGCGTAGTCGTGCGCCTCTTCCGGAGCCAGGTTCGGCTTCTCCAGGTATTTCATGTTCTCCCAGGTGAAGAAGTCCTGTTTGATGACCTCTTGCTGCAGGGCGAGGAACCGGGCGGCGCGGCCGGTGGGCACGTCACCGCTGTCGCCCGGTTCGCGTACGGACGCCTGGGTGTAGAAGTAGTCGGTGTAGTCCTCGTCGACCGGCGTCTGGCCGGTGACCTGCACGGTCGCCACCAGCTCGCTGGGAAAGCGCACCACGCCCAGGCCCAGCGAGTAGTTGTCGTAGATGATCTTGGCGTCGACCGGACCGTTGGGGGTCAGCCACGTCTGCGCCCGGCCGCCGCCGAAATGGGCGTTGACGGTGGCGTGCAGGTGGTAGCCGGCCACCTCGAACGACGCCGTGGTCGCCGGGTTGGCGGCCTTGTGCACGTACTGAACGTGGTAGGGGTCGGCGGCGTTTTCGATGATCATCTGCGGATGCACCTTGACACGGTTGAGCATCTGGGTGTGCGGGTGCAGCGGGTAGTACTCGTTGGTTTCCAGTTCCGGCAGCACCGGCGGCTGCCAGTACGGCGCCCGGCCGTGGCGCTCGTGCCAGGCCAGGATGAAGCCGTACCACTCCATGCTCGGATAGGTCCGGATGCGGACGTTGTTCTTACAGCCGATCTTGCTGTAGGGAATCAGCGCGTTGGTTCCGTCGCCACGCCACTGCCAGCCGTGCCAGGGGCAGACGATGTTTTCGCCTTCCACCGTGCCACCCACCCCGAGGTTGGCGCCGAGGTGCTGGCAGTAGGCCTCCATCACGTGAACCTGGCCCGACGCGGTGCGGAACAGCACCAACTCCTCACCGAAGTAGTGCGCGCGCCTGACCTGGCCGGGCGCCAGATCGGTCCCGAAGGCGACGATGAACCAGCCCGTCGGGAAACGGTAGGTCGACAGGGCGATGCCGCCCGGGCCGAACTCCCGTTCCGAAGGGTCTGAATCTGGAATCGTATTGGTCACGATTACTCCGTTTCCCACGCGGCCGGGCGCACTTTGGGCCGCTCTTACCTCACCGCGTTTCGACGACTAAAGTCTATTTTTACTATCTTAGACATTGAACGTCAACGCGACGCCGGCGGGTGGCCGCGTGGCGCCTGAGCCAATGGGGGTTCGCATGACGGCCGCTGCGGTGGACCTTTCCGACTTCGCCTTGTGGCGTAACGGGTTTCCCGATGAGTTGTTCGCCGACCTGCGGCGCAACATGCCACTTTTCAAGCACGACCTGACACCTGGCGTCGCCGACACCGTCCGGCGCCAGTTCTGGGTGGCCACCAAACACCGGCACGCGGTTCGCCTGCACCGCGACACCGACTCGTTCACCGCGGCCGACGGCCCGCTCATCCAGCCGGTCGCCATGTTCTCGGCGTCCCCGACGATCATCACGCTCGACCCGCCGGACTTGAACAAGCGCCGCAAACTGATCTCCAACGCCTTCAACCCGCGTGCGATCGCCAAGCTGGAGAACGGCATCCGGGCACGTGCGGCGCGGATGATCGACGGTCTGCTCGCCAACGGCGGCGGCGACTGGATCGAGGACGTCGCCGACGCGCTACCGATGACGGTGATCGGCGACATCATCGGCATCCCGGACGAGGACCGGCCGCGAATATTCGACATCTTCGACCGCATCCTCAAGGCCCTTGCGCCCGAGGCGGGCCCGAGCGGACAGGTGGAACTCGAGCTGTTTGGCTCTGTCTTCAGCTACGCGATGGAGCTCACCGCCGAAAAGCGGCGCAACCCGACAGACGACATCTGGAGCACGCTGGCCACCGCGGTGATAACCGGCGACGACGGCGAACAGTTCAGCCTGCCCGAGAACGAACTCGAGTTCTTCTTCTTCGTGCTGGCCTTCGCGGGCAGCGACACCACCAAGAACGCGCTGGCCATCGGGCTGCAGGCGTTCGTCGCCAACCCCGAGCAGATCGAACGCTATCGCGCGGATGAAGCGCTGCGGGCCGGCGCGGTCGAGGAGGTGCTGCGCTGGGCGTCGCCGGTGGCCTACTGGACGCGCACCGCAAAGGTCGACGTCGAGATGGACGGCCAGCACATCGCCAAGGGCGACCGCGTGGTGTCAACACTGCGTTCGGCCAATCGCGACGAGGAGGTCTTCGAGTCCCCGTTCACCTTCGACATCAGCCGGCAGCCCAATCCCCACGTGGCGTTCGGGGGTGGCGGACCGCATCACTGCCTGGGCGCGATGCTGGCCCGCGCGGAACTCCGCGCGGTGCTCGACGAGCTGTTCCTGCGCTGCGATGACATCGAGATCGGCCCGGCGAAGGTGGCACATCCGAACCTGACCACCAACATGTCGATCTACGACGAGATGGCCATCTCGCTGACCGAGCGGCGCTGAGTCAGCGCGTTTAAGCGGCGGTCAGTCCAGCAGGCGCAACGCGGCCTTGGGACATTGGTCCACCGCGGCGCGCACGTCGATTTCCAGCCGCGGCGGCACCGGCCCGTCCGCGATCTGCACCACGTCTTCGTCACCCAGCTCGAACACTTCCGCCGCAAGCGATTCGCAGAAGCCGTTGGCCTCGCACAAGTTCTCGTCGACCGTTACGCGCATCATGCCCTCCATTTCTCTAGAGGCCCTTGGGTCGGGTCCCGATCACCCCGCCGGTCGCGAGGCGTGTCAGTTCTTCGTCGGTCAGCCCGCACCTATCGCGCAGGATCTCTTCATTGTGCTCGCCCAGCCTCGGCGGCGGCCGCAGCAGCCACTGATCCTGACCGGCGAGCCGAGCGAACGGTGGGCAGGGGTACAGGCCGAGGCCGGTACTCGCATGATGCAACGACTCGAAAAAACCACGCTCACGCAGTTGCGGATTGTCGGTGACCAGGGACGGCGACACCACCGGGGCCGCGGGAACACCCGCGCCGGCCAACCGCTCCACCGTCGGGTCGAGTGGCTGCCGGGCGAACCAGTCCGCCAGCCGGCCATCGATGTCGTCGGCCCGACCGTGCCGCCCGGCGACCGCGGACAACTCGTCATCGCCGCACCACGCCGGTGCATCCATCACATCCACCAGCGCGCGCCACTGCGCGTCGTCGCGAACGGTGACCGCGATCCAGTCGTCGGATCCGGCGCAGCGGTAGATGTTCTGGATCGCCGCGCTGTGACCGCGGTTGCCGCGACGGCTCAGCGTCACGCCGAAGACCTCGGACTCGATCGCTTGAATCGCGGTGGCGTTGAGCACGGTTTCGAGCATCGGCAGCTCGACCAGCTGGCCCGCCCCGGTCCGTTCGGCGAAGTTCAGCGCGGCCAGCACGGCGAACGCGGCGTGCACACCGGCCAGCGGATCGCAGGCCCCGCGCGGTGTCACCGGTGGCGCGTCGGGCAGGCCGGTCACCCAGGCCAGGCCGGCGATCTGTTCCATGGTGGGAGCGAACCCGACGCGTTCGCGCCACGGGCCCTCGACGCCGAACGCGGGCATCCGGGCGAACACCAGTTTCGGGTTGACCTCGCGCAGCACATCGTCGGTGAGCCCGAATTGCTCCATTACCCGCGGCGAGAAGTTCTCGATCACGACGTCGGCGCCGGCGACCAACTCGGTGAACAGGCGGCGCCCCTGTTCGGAGCCCAAATCCAGTGTGACCGAACGCTTGTTGGTGTTCATCGCGTGGAACACCCAGCCGTACTCCCACCAGTCGTCCACGTCGGTGCGCATTCCGCCGGAGTATCGGATGCCGTCGGGACGCTGGACCGACTCGATCTTGACGACGTCGGCGCCGAAGGCGGCCAGCAGATGAGTCGCCGCCGGGCCGGCCCAGAACGCGGTGAGGTCGACGATGCGCACACCGGCCAGCGGCAGCCCGTCCAGTTCGGGCTCGGTGTCGGATTCCACACGGCGCCAAGGAGACTCGTCATCGGCCTCACCGCAAAGGGGCGTGTCACCCACGGGCGCGGGCGCACACACCGACATCAGCCAGGGCGGCCGGGGCTGATCGAACCCGGCGGGGTTGCGGGTGAAGACCTGTCGCTCGCGCACGTACTCCAGCTCCCGGATGGTGGAGCCATTACCCAGCGCGGCGATCGGCAGCCGGAACAGTTGTCCGAGTTCGACGATTTCGGCGACGGTGCGTTCGGCCAGCCACGGACGGATCTGTTCGCGGATCAGGTCACGATACTGCCACCGGCCGATTTGAAACCGCAGCTGTTCGATCTCCTCCAATTGCGGGCATTCGACCATCGCGGCGAAGTCGAGCCACTGCTGACCGGTGACCATGGTGATCCCGACGTAGCCGTCCTTGGCGGGTTCGATCGACGGGACCTCGGTGGTGCGCCGGATCGGTGGGACGCGCAGCAGTTGTGAGTGCAGCCATTCGCTGCTCTGCATCGTGGTCAACGCTTCCAGCATGGACAGGTCCAGGTGTTCGCCGGGCCCGCCGCGCTCGACGCGACGGCGCAGCGCCAGGGCGCCGAACGCGGCGAACACGCCACCCATGTACTCGCCCAGATCGCCGCCGATGGAGATCGGCGGCCCGGCCGGATCGCCGCGGAAGCCGGGCGAACCCGCCCACGCCTGCAGGGTGAACTCGGTGGCGGCCCGGTCGGCGTAGGGTCCGGCCCAGCCGAAGTCGGAGATGCTGACGATGATCGCCCGCGGCGAGCGTTCCAGCAGCTGTTGTGGGTCGATGCCCAGCGCCGCGGCGCCCTCCCGGCCCGCCGTCACCACGACGACGTCGGCGCCGGCCAGTTCGTCGCGATAGCGCTGCGAGTCGGGGGCGAATGTCATGCTGCGCTTGCCCGCGTTGAGGTAGCTGAAAAACGGCCCGCTGCGTCCCGGGGGAACCGGGGAAGCGCTGGCGGAGTAGCGCCGCAACCAATCCCCTTGCGGCGGTTCGATTTTATGCACCTGCGCGCCGGCGTCGCGCAGCAGCTTCCCGCAGTAGCTGCCCGCTATCCGGTCACTGATCTCGACGACACGCAAATCGTGTAGCGGCGTCGGCCGGCTTTCGGACCGCTCGCTCAATTGCACCCGCCCTTCCGATCGACATGCGACCAGAGAAGCTATTTATATCATTACTGCTAAAATAGCTAAGCCAGCGAGTTGCTTGTGTTTCGAGGATCGGATGACCGCCTTGGGAATTGGCCCCGACGCCCGGCGCCGGTTGTCGGCGCCGCGCATCGCCGAAATCGTAGCCGACGAGTTGCGCCGTCAGATAATTGACGGCGAGCTCGCGGACGGTGATCTCTTGCCCCGCCAAGAGGTGCTCGTCGAACAGTTCAACGTGAGTTTGGTGTCCCTGCGCGAAGCCCTGCGGATCCTAGAGACCGAGGGGCTGGTTTCGGTGCGGCGCGGCAACCGTGGTGGTGCCGTCGTCCACGCCCCGGCCAAGACCAGCGCCGCTTACATGCTCGGGTTGTTGCTGCAGAGCGAGTCCGTCGAGGTCGCCGACCTCGGCATGGCCCTGCAGGAACTCGAGCCCGCGTGCGCCGCATTGGCCGCCCGCCGGCCGGACCGGGCGGACACCCTGGTACCCGAGCTCACCCGAATCAACGAGTCGATGGCCGAAAACCTGGACGACGGGCGGCTTTTCACCGAAATCGGGCGCGAATTCCACGATCAGGTCGTCCGCGGCTGCGGCAATCACACGATCATCGCGGTCGTCGGCAGCCTGGAGACGCTGTGGACCAGTCACGAACGGCAGTGGGCCGACGAGAGTGCGGCCCGTGGCACCTACCCGTCGCTCACTCAGCGTCGCGCGGTGCTCAACACGCACGTCAAGCTGACCGAGACCATCGCCGAGGGTAACGTCGACCGGGCTCGCCGCATCGCGGGTCGCCATCTGGCCGACACGCAGACCTATGTCCTCTCCGGCCAGCACGATCAACGCATCTATGCGCTCTCCCCGCAGGCGTTGTCGCGGCCGCGGGATATCCGGCACTCCTGACGAGCGGCCTGCAACCGTCATGCGAACCGCATTGGTCACCGGCGGCAGCGGCGGGATCGGAAAAGGGTGCGCGCGCAAGCTGGTTGAGCGTGGCTACGACGTGGTGCTCTCGGCGCGCCGCGAGACGCCGTTACGCGCCGCCGCCGAGGAGATCGGTGCCCGCCACATCGTGGCCGACGCGTCCGACCCCAGCGGATTCCCTGCTGCGATAAGCACATTGGAGAAGATCGACCTGGTCGTTCACGCGGCCGGTGCGCTCGGGGGGACCTACGCGCGCAAGCAGACCTTCGAGCAGTGGCAATCCATCATGTCGGCCAACCTGGATTCGTGCTTCGTGGTGACGTCCGCGGTGCTGCCGAAAATGGCGGCGGGCTCGCGGCTGGTGTTCATCTCGTCGTCGGCGGCGCACGAGCCGATGCCGGCCCGCACCGCCTACTCCGCATCCAAGGCCGGCATGAACGCGTTCGCGCGTGCCCTGGCGCTTGAGGTCGACCGCGACGGCATCAGCGTGCACATCGTCACGCCCGGACCCGTGGCCACCGAGATGCTGCAGGACGTCCCGTTCGAGATGTACGCGATCGGGGTGTCCGACGTCGCCGAGGCGGTTGCCTGGCTGGACACCGTCGATCCGTCGGTCGACCTGCCGGAGATCCGGTTGTCCGCCGTGGAGCGGGGCCCCTTCGCGCGGCCGCCGGTGGTGCCGACCGAGGCGCGGCGCCGCGCGCAACGAGGGTGAGGTCTAGGCCGCCGGGAAGGCTTTGATCACCGATTCGCCGAACTCGTGCAGGGAGTCCGGGGCCGCGAAGTCGGCGAACCACACGTAGAACCGCTCGACCCGCTGGGCGGCCAAACCGCGGAAGTGCCCGATCAGCTCGTCGGCATCGCCGCAGACCAGTCCGGACCCGAGGTTGCCGAATCGACGGGTGCTCACCTCGTGCACGGTGTCGGGGTCGTCGCCGGACCGCACGAAGCCGATCATCTGCTGGATCGACATCCGGGCCGTTCCCGCGGCCGGGGCGAGCTTCGGCAGCCTGTCGAGCTGGTTCGCCGGCAGATTCCACCAATCCGCGTAGCTGCGAACGAGTTCCATCATCTTGGGCCCGCTGCCACCCAAGACCAGCGGTATCGGGTGCGAACGGCGCGGGGCCTGCGGGGCCGGGCCGGTTTGGTCGTCGGCGTCGTCCCAGTAGCGTCTGATCAATTCGAGGTGGCGGCCGAGTTGTTCGACCCTGGCCCGCGGATCTTGTTGGCCGATATCGAATCTCGCGAATTCCGAGGGCCACGATCCCGCCCCGAGGCCCAACTCGAACCTGCCCCCGGATGCCTCCGACAACGTGACGGCCTGCTTGGCGAGCACGGCAGGATGCCGGAACGCATCACACAGCACCAGGTGACCGATCCGCAGCCGCTCGGTCTTGGCCGCCACCCAGGTGGCAATGCCCATTGCCTCCCAGATGCTTTCGTCGGGCAGCCCGGGCGCCTCGAGGTGATCGATGAAGGCGATCCCGTCGAAGCCGCTGGCCTCGGCGTGACGTGCCCGGTCCGCGATGTCGCCCGCCGACAATCGCACCTGCGGCAGGAACAGATACCACTCGGCCATGCGCCACCTCAACGTCGGGTTCCGTGCGATTGCGACGGCACGGCTAGTTTATTATCTTTACTATGTTAGAGGTCTTATGGATGTCGGTCTGAACTCGGAGCAGCTGTCGCTGCGCGACACCGTACGCGACATATTACGTACGGAGTGCCAACCCGACGCCGCACGTCAAGCGATCACCGATCCGGAGCGCTGGCGCACCCTGTGGAAGACGGTCGTCGATCTCGGCTGGACCGAGCTCGCCGCCCCGGACACCGGCGACTACGGACCGGTCGAGCTGGCCGTGGTCCTCGAGGAATGCGGTGCGGCACTCGCGCCAATTCCGTTGCTGGGCAGCGTCGGTCTGGCCGCGGGCCTACTGCGCGACACCGGGCTCGACTCCGTGCTGACCGACATCGCCGGCGGCATGGTGGCCACCCTGGCCGTCCACGCCCAGGGATCCCGACTCCCCGGGGCGCCCATGACACTGCGCCAGGGACGCCTGCGCGGCACGGCGGTTGCCGTCCCCAACCTGCAGCGCTCCGAGCTTGTCGTCACCCTGGCCCGCTCCGACGACGATGACACCGTGGCGGCCGTGGCCCGCTGCGGCGACGGGGTCACCGCGCTGCCGGCGGCCGAATCCACCGATCCCGCTCAGCCGTTGGCGAGCGTCGAGATCGACGCGGAGCCCATCGCGGTTGCACCGGTCGACCTCGGATCGGCATTCGCGGCGCCCTGGGTGGCCTCGGCCGCCGACCTCCTCGGCGTTGCGAGCGCGGCGTTGCACCGCTCGGTCGAGTACGCGAAGTCACGGCGTCAGTTCGGCCAGCCGATCGGCGCGTTCCAGGGCGTCAAGCACGCATTGGCCGACAACTACGTCAGCGTCGAGCGTGCCCGCAGCCTGACCTACGCGGCGGCCAACCGGCTGGCCGACCCGACCACCTCCCCGTCCGACATGTGGACCGCCGCGGCGCTGGCCAAGGCGGCGGCCAACGACGCGGCGACCGGTTGTGCGCGCACCGCGGTCCAGGTGCACGGCGCCCTTGGCCAGACCTGGGAGCACGACGCCCACCTCTATGTGCGCCGCGCCTGGCAGGGCGCCGCCATGCTGGGCGACAGTCGCTCCCTGTATTACGAGTTGGGCCGCCGATTCTGCGGGGGTGCCGCGTGAGCCCGGTGGTGGAGGAATTCGGCGCGTGGTTGGCGGACTTTCTGCCCGGCGACTACTACGCGAACTATCGGCACTACCGCTGGGATCTGGGGTTGCGGCGCGATTACCAGCGGGCCTCGTTCGAGGCCGGCTGGCTGCAGCCGACCTGGCCCCGCGAGCATGGCGGCCGATCGCTGGGCCTGCGCGACGCCATGGAAATCCGGATCGAGGCGGCGCTGCGGTCGGCACCCAAGCTGCCCAACATTCAGGGTCCCGGTGTCGCCGCGCCCGGCATCCGTCAGTTCGGGACACCCGCCCAGATCGAGCGTCTGCTCGTACCGCTGCTGCGCGGCGATGAGTGGTGGGCGCTGGGCATGTCCGAACCCGAAGCCGGGTCGGATTTCGCCGGCTTGCGCACCCGCGCGGTGCGCGACGGCGACGTGTTCCGGGTCAACGGCCACAAGATCTGGACCACCCACGCGCACCTGTCGCGGTGGTGCACCCTGTACGCCCGCACCGATCCGGAAGCGCCGAGACACCGCGGCATCTCGTGCCTCATCCTCGATCTGCAGTCGCCCGGGGTCAGGATCGAGCCCATCCGGATGGCGTCGATCTCCGACGAAACGTTCTGCGAGGTCTTCCTCGACGACGTCGAGGTGCCGGCCGAAAATTTGCTGGGGCCACTGAACGGCGGCTGGAACGTCGCCATGTCGTCGCTGCACCATGAGCGCCAGATGATCTGGATCATGAACTGGGTCGAGATCAAACGCGGGCTCGCCTCGGTGCGCGAGGCCGGCGCCGCGGAGTCGAGCCAGGACACGTACGCCGAACTCGGTTCGCTGCTGGCCGACGCCGAAGCGTTGCGGGCGACCGGTTATCGCGCTCTGGGCAACGAACTCGCGGGGCGGCCCAGCCCGGAAGCCGACACCATGAAGCTGCTCGGATCGCTTACCTTGCAGCGTGTTTGGGAACTGAGTGCGGCTGCCGCGGGCCCCGAATCGGCCACCGATCCGGATCTACTGTTCGAACGTCAGGACGCGCTGGCCGCAACGATCTACGGCGGAACGTCGGAGGTTCAGCGCAACATCATCGCCGAGCGGCTGCTCGGGTTGCCGAAGGGATGACGACAATGGATTACGACCTCGGCGACGACGCCGGGCAACTGCGCCGCCATCTGCGCGAGCTGGTTGCCAACCACATCCCCGCCGACTTTCTGGGTGCCTGCACCGAGAACCCACAGGACCTCGCCACCACCGAGACGTTCTGCAAACTGCTGGCCACCGAGGGGCTGCTGGCGCTGGCATGGCCGAAAGAGCATGGCGGCGGCGGTGGTTCGGTCTGGCAGCAGACGGTGCTGCGCGAGGAGATGTGGGCACAGCACGAGCCGCGCGGTCCGCAGTACATGGGGATCAACTGGGTCGGTCCCGCGCTGATGCGGTACGGGACGGCCGAACAGAAGGCCAAGCACCTGGCGGCCATCGCCTCCGGGGACGTGATCTGGTGCCAGGGCTTTTCCGAGCCGGAGGCCGGCACCGACCTGGTGTCGCTGCGCACCCGCGCCGTCGCCGACGGCGACGGATGGCGCATCACCGGCCAGAAGGTGTGGACGTCGTACGCGCTGATGGCATCCTGGTGCGTGTTGGCGGCATGCACCGACCCCGAGGCTCCGAAACACAAGCGGCTCACCCTGTTTCTGATCCCGATGGACCGGGCCGGCTTCACCGTCCGGCCGATCCCGTCGATGCTGGGACCGCACCACCTGAACGAGATGTTCCTGGACGACGTGCAGGCGTTCCCCGGCGACGTGCTCGGCGAGGTGGGCGACGGATGGCGGGTGATGCGCGAGGCCCTGGCGTTCGAGCGGGTCGGCATCGCCCGCTACGCGCGCTGTGAGTCGCTGCTCGAACGCATGCGCGCCCAGCTCGGCGACGATTGGGATCAGCTGCCCGAAACGATCCGCACCCGGTGGGTGCGGGCGCTCGTCGACCTACGGGTCGCCCGGCTGCTGGCCTATCGCGCGGTGTCACTGCAGGACGACCCGGCGGCGGGGGCTGCCGCCAGTGCCGCGCGCATCATCACCACGACGTGCGATCAACTCGTCGCGGAGTTGCTTTTCGACGTGCTGGGCCCGACGGCGCTGGACAGCGGGACCTCCGCGGCGCTGCACGGGGCAATCGAAGACCATTGGCGCTACGCGCAAGCGGCCACCGTCGCATCGGGCACCATCGAGGTGCAGCGCATGCTGGTGGCACGAGACGTATTGGGAGAACACAGGTGAAAACCGATCTACCACAAGACATCAGCGACTTCGCCGCCGTCGCCGGCAAGCGGCTCACCCGGTTGGGCGGACCGCCGGCCGCGCTGCGCGCCGAGACCGACGACGCCATCCGGGATGCCTCGCGTGCCGCGCTGAACGACGTCGGCGCGTTCGACCTCGACATCCGCTCGGCGCCGGATGACCTGCTGGCCGCGGCGGTGCTGTGTCAGGCCGCCGGCGCCACCGTGCTCCCCTACCCATTGGTGGAGGAGCTGCTGGCGATTGATGGCGCGCGCCTGGCCCTGGTCAATCCGAAAGCCCCACGCATCGACCACGGTGACCTGGCCGGCGACTGGGTCGCCGCGGACCTGGACGGCAATCGGTACCGGCCACAGCCGGGCGTGCGGACCGGCGCCAAGCTGGGGCCGTTCCTGGTTCCGGCCACCTTGAGCGCACCCGAGGGAACCGTGCCCGCCGCCGACGTTAACCTTCATCTCGTGCTGGGATCATGGCGGATTCTGGGAGCGGTGCAGCAATCGTTGCGGATTGTCACCGAGCATGTGCGCGCCCGGATTCAGTTCGGCAAGCCGCTCGCGGACTTTCAGGCGGTCAGATTCGCCGTCGCCGATGCGGCCGTCGCGGTGCGCGGACTGCACGAACTCGCGAAGTACACCATCTGCCGCCCGGATTCGCTTCCCGCACAGATTCATTCGGCCGACGCCCTGATTCTGCGGCTCAAGGCCGCCGACACGGCGCGGCAGGTGATGCGCTCGTCCCACCAGTTGCTCGGAGCGCTGGGCTTCTGCGACGAGTCCGACGTCAGCGTGCTCGATCGGCACACCCAACCGCTGATGCGGCTGCCGCTCGGCACCGAGGAACTCGCCCTGCGCCTGATGCCCTGCGTGACGGACGGGTCGTTCGAGACACTGTTCAGTGAGCCGGTATCGGCATGACCGAATCGCCCGCGGCCGCGGTGACGCCGAATCCGTTCGACGAGGGAATCCCATTCGGGATCAAACTGCAGCAGCTGGCCGAAGAGCGCCGCGACGATCCGGGCGTCACCATTGTCGCGCTCGATGGCACCGTTGAGCCGCTGACATTCGGCGACCTCGATGCCGGCGCCAACCAGTGGGGACGGGCTTTGGCCGCCAGCGGCGCCCAAACGGGTTCTTTTGTCGCGCTTGCTATCCCGAATTCTCGGCATCTTGTGCTCGCCACGCTGGGGTGCTGGAAGATCGGCGCCGTGCCCGTCCCCATGCACTGGGATCTGCCCGAATGGGAGCGCGATCGGGTGCGGGCGGTGATCGACCCCGCCGTCGTCGTCGACGAACAGAGCCGCTGGGAGCTCGATGCCCGCGCGGCCGCCGAATCGGCCGACGCCTTACCGGTCGCCGTCTCCCCCACCGCGAACGGGATCTGCAGCAGCGGGTCCACCGGTGTGCCCAAGGTAATCCTGAACCTGGCGCCATCGCTGTGGATCCCGCAACAGGGCGAACCCTTTCTGTCGAACTGGACGCCGGTGGCCCAGCCGCAGACCATCATGGTGCCCGCACCGATGTATCACACCAACGGCTTCGCCACCTTCCTGATGATGCTGGCCGGCGACCATCTGGTCATCCTCGAAAAGTTTGACGCGGCACTGGTTCTCGATGTCATTGAACGCTTCCGGATCACCAATTTCACCGCCACGCCCACGATGCTGGCCCGCATCGCGGCCCGGCCCGACGTGCGGCAGCGGGACCTGTCCAGCATCGTGTTCGTCCTGCAGGGCGCCGCGGTGATGCCGCCGTCGCTGCTGCACACCTGGTTCGAACTGCTCAGCCCCGAGCAGATGGTGACGGCATACGGCATGACCGAAAACCTCGGGCTCACCGCGCTGCGCGGCGACGAGTGGCTCGCCCACCCGGGCAGTGTGGGCCGCGGTTTCCGCGATACCGAGATCCGGATCCTCGACGCCGACAAACGACCGCTGGGGGCCGGCGAGGACGGAGACATCTACCTGCGGGCGCCGATGAGCGCGGGATACCGCTACCTGGGCGGGGCGCCCCCACTGCCGTCGACCGAGGACGGTTTCCGGTCGGCCGGCGACATCGGCCACCTCGACGAGGACGGCTTCCTCTACATCGTCGACCGCCGCGTCGACATGATCGTCACCGGCGGCGCCAACGTCTTTCCGGCCGAGGTCGAGTCCGCGCTCGCCGGCCACCCCGGCATCGCCGACGTCGTCGTGATCGGGCTGGCCGACAAGCAATGGGGACGCCGGGTGCACGCGGTCATTCAGCGCGCCGACGCCGACGGCACCGCGCCACTGACCGAACAGCAGGTGATCGAGTACGCGAAGAATCGCCTCGCGCCGTACAAGGCGCCCAAGACCGTCGAGTTCGTCGATGCGATTCCGCGCACCGCGGCGACCAAGGTCAACCGCTCGGCGATGATCCAGGCGCGGGGCGGCTGACGCGCGAACCTGAAGTGCGTTTGGGCAGCCTCGGCTTTAGCTGATCGGGGGAAGAACGCCCATCTGAGTCAGCACCGCGGCCATATCAAAGTAGACCTTCTCGCATAAGAGTCGATCGCCGTCGAATTCGAAAATCCCGACTATCGGAATCTCTACGCGGCGTCCGGTCGGCGCGATGCCCGCCCATTCGCCGTCATGGGTTCCAGTGATCAGCCCTTCGCCGAATACTGCGTCGTCGGCGTGGCGCATCTTACCGAGCTCGGCGTGCAGGTCGGGAAGGCCAATCATGAAGCCTCGCAGCAGCTCTCGAACGGCCTCCGCACCATCGCTCGAGACACCGTTCACCTCATAACGTGGACGGGCGAAGGTCGCGATTGTCGCCTCAATGTCGTGCCGGTTTTCCGCCTCAGCATGCTGGTTGACGATTGCCTCGCGGCGCTGGCGAAGGCTGGTGATGTCGTCGATCGCTGTCATTATGGGGCCTCCTCGATGTCTCGACGAATCCCCCGATAGGGCGTCACTCTAGAACACCTTCCGGCTGCGTGGAGAGCTTTGCCGTAGAAGGCTCACCACCGTCGGTAGTGCCGCAGCAAGCGCGCGAGCGGATTCGTGAATCACCGTTTTTGGCTGACTCCGGCAACCGACTTAACGCTGCCGTGCAGACGCGACGGCGTACAGTCGCCATTCGCCGGGCACGCCCTTGAGCTCGTGAGAGCCGCGCTCGTCAAACTCGAGCCCCGACCCGATCACCAGGTCGCGCAACGTACTCGACACCAGGACGTCGCTCGGCCCCGCCAGGGCGCTCACGCGCGCCCCGATGTGCACGCCGATCCCGCCGATGTCATCGCCGCGAACTTCGCACTCGCCGGTGTGCAACCCGGCCCGGACCTGTATGCCGAGGGACTGCACCGCGTCGCGGATCGCCACTGCTGTGCGAACACGATGTCGCGAGGACCTTCGCGGGATGTGCGATAAGCGACGCGCAAGTCGCCATTCAGCGCATACCGCGTCTCCGAGAACATTGCGGAAGTCTATTTCCGCCGGGACGTATCGGCAGATGTTTCTGCTGCTCAACCGCGCAAAAGTTTGGGATCGGTAGCAAAATCAAGCGCAAGACTTTTGCCAATCGTCGGCAACCGGCCGACGGAGCGAAAGGAACGCGTCGTGGCCCGCATGCACATCATGAAAAGGCTCATCGCCGGCGCTCTGCTGTCGACCGGCCTGGTGGCCGGGGCGGGGCTCGCCGCAGGCACCGCGCAGGCCGACAACCCCGACTGGGGCCCGGCGCACCATTGGTGCCCGGGCGAGCCGCTACCGGCGACCGGTAACCACGTCACGGACCCCTTCCGCGGCTGGGACATGAGCGTCTGCCACACCTACTACTACCTCTGGCCGGGCATGGGCAATGTCTCCAACATGATCTGGGACGGCGATAACCCGCCTCCGAAGCCCCCGCCGCCGCCGGCCCTCATCACCAGAGACAACTGCCAGCAGATACTCGGGATCTTCTGCCCCAAGGCGTAAGCGCTACCTCGCGCGGGCGCCGGTCGCGGTAACCTCATTCTCATAGCGCGACCAGCGCGCGAGGAAGGGGACCGATCGCTCATGGCCGACCCCAACGACGACGCGGAGATCACCCGTGGCGACCGCTTCATCAAGACCGCCGTGGCGATACTGGGCGAGACGGGCCGCACCGACTTCACCGTGCAAGAGGTGGTCGCGCGCTCCAAGACGTCGCTGCGCGCCTTCTACCAACACTTCAGCAGCAAGGATGCGCTGCTGCTGGCGCTGTTCGACCGAACCATCGCCCAATCGGTGCAGGCGTGGCGCACCGAAACCACGGGCCTGGACAGCACCTCGGCGCTGAAGCTGCTGATCGACCGGCTCAGCCAGCAACCGGAGTCGAGCACCCAGGACAGCCTCAACCGGGCTTTGACCCTCTACAACCAGCACCTGGCCGAGACCAGGCCCCGCGAGTACGCGCGGGTGCTCTCTCCCCTGCACGGCCTGATTCGCGACGTCGTCGGGCAGGGCATCACCGAGGGAGTCTTCAACCCCGGTTTGGACGTCGGCGCGGCGGCCGCCATCGTCATGCAGACGATCATGGGTGCGCAGCGATTGCATTGGCTCGGTTCGGAATTGAACGGCTCACCGGTCGACGCCGGCCAGCTATATGACTTCTGCAGCCGTGCCCTGGGCATCCGCGACACCGAGCAAGAATCGCCCGCCCCGTCGCTGGCCGAACTGTTCGCCCAGATCGGCATGCGCCCCGGCACCCGCAACGGCGAATTCGCCATGACCATGCCGGTCAGCCCCGCGGTCGTCAACACGTCCGGCGCGCTGCAGGGCGGCTTGATCGCCACGCTCGTCGACGTAGCGGGTGGACAATTCGGGCTGGACTATCTGCAACCTGGCACCACCATGACCACGGCGGATCTGTTCATCCGCTACCTGCGGCCGATCCGCCAGGGCTCGGCCTTCGCGGTGCCCACAATGCTGCGATCCGGGCGACGAGCGATGGTGATGCAGGTGGACATCTACGGCGACGGCGACGGCGAGCTGCTCGCTACGGCGACCGTCAACTTCGCCGTGATCGACGGGACCACACCAAAGCTCCCCAGCTGGCCGGACGCCTGAGCCATCCCAGGCGACCACAGATCCGGTACACCTACTCGCGCACAAGTGGTAACGTCGTTACCACACAGCGAGAATTGAGACTTCTGTAAGGAGATCGCCATGCCCTCTCGCGAACTTTCCTTCCCGGTGTTCGACGCAGACAACCACATGTACGAGCCGCAGGAAGCGCTGACCAAGTACCTTCCGGACAAGCGCAAGAACGTCATCGACTACGTGCAGGTTCGCGGCCGCACCAAAATCGTTGTGCGCGGCCACATCAGCGAGTACATCCCCAACCCGACCTTCGAGAAGGTCGCCAAGCCAGGCGCCCAGGAGGACTACTTCCGCAACGGCGCGCAGGGCAAGAGCTACCGCGAGATCCTCGGCGAGCCGATGAAGGCCATCCCCGCCTTCCGTGAGCCGGGCGCGCGGCTGGAGGTCATGGACGAGCTCGGCATCGACTACGCCCTGATGTTCCCGACGCTGGCCAGCCTGGTCGAGGAGCGGATGAAGGATGACCCGGAGATGACCCACGACGTCATCCACGCCCTCAACCAGTGGATGCACGAGCAGTGGACGTTCAACTACCAGGACCGCATCTTTGCCACCCCGGTGATCACGCTGCCGATCGTCGACCGCGCGCTGGAAGAACTGCAGTGGTGTCTCGAGCGCGGCGCCCGCACCGTGCTGGTCCGCCCGGCGCCGGTGCCCGGCTACAAGGGCAGCCGATCCTTCGGGCTCGAGGAGTTCGACCCGTTCTGGCAGGCCTGCATCGACGCCGAAATCCCGGTCTCGATGCACGCGTCGGACAGTGGTTACTCCGAGTTCGCGAACGTGTGGGAGCCCGGCGACGAGTTCCTCCCGTTCAAGCCGACCGCGTTCCGCAGCTTCGCGATGGGCCATCGGCCGATCCTGGACGCGATGGGTGCGCTGGTGTGCCACGGCGCCCTGTCGCGCAATCCGGACCTGCGGATCCTGTCCATCGAGAACGGCGCCGACTGGGTGCCAGACCTGTTCAAGGGCCTTAAGGGCGTCTACAAGAAGATGCCCCAGTCGTTCAGCGAGGACCCGATCGAGGCGTTCAAGCGGTGCGTCTACATCACTCCGTTCTGGGAGGACCGGTTCACCGAGATCGTCAACATGGTCGGCACCGACCGGGTGCTGTTCGGCTCGGACTGGCCCCATCCCGAAGGTCTGAAAGACCCGATCTCGTTCGTCGATGAGCTCACCGACTTCTCCGAATCCGACATCGCCAAGATCATGGGTGGCAACCTGATGAAGCTGATGAAGGTTTCCGCGCCGGCGAAGAAGCCGGTCTCAGCCTGATCGCCCGATCGCTGCCCGACGACGGTTCGGTGTAGCCGGACCGCCGTCGGGTACTCGTCGACATAACGGTCGACGCGTCGTCCGGCGGATGGAGGGCAGATGAGCGTGGCAGCGCACGACGGGACGCCGGTCAATATCGACGACGACGTCGCACTCCTCACCGAGCAGATCGAGGCGCTGCAACGACTGGGGCAGCGCGACGACATCGACGACGAAGAGATCTACGACCTGAGCATCAGGTGGGGCGCCGCGCTCGCGGGACGGCTGCCGCGCATGGCGCATTACGATTCGCTGGGGCAGCTCGACGACGACGATCAGCGGCGGTTTCGATCGCTGTGCGACCAGCTACGCGAGTTGTCGCCGCTGATAGAGCGATTCGGCCTCGCGCGGCCGCAGCTCCCGGGGTCCACGGACGGTCAGGCTAACCGGGGCCGTCATGCCCGGAAGGGTCCGAGTCGCTTCCTGCGTAGGTGAGAAAGTCGATGTCGCGCAGTCTGATCGCGGTCCGCGGCTTGGGGCAGTCCGGGTTGCGGCAGGTCAGCGCGACCATGTAGGCGTCGGCATCCTCGTTCAAGAATAGAAAACCGAGGTAGAGGGCATCGCCGACGGCGAAATCGGTTGCGCCGCAGGCTTCACAGTGCCCGCCCTTCGCCGCGATCTGCTCGAGCACGCGGTGGTGCGCCACGTTATCCAAGCTGATCAGCTCGGGACGCACCCCGACTCCCTGGGTCGCCGTATCGGTCATCTCAGATTTCCACGTCCTTGTCGTAGTACACGCGGTCCTCGCGCCAGCCGCCCGTCCCCATGCCGATTCCGGCGTAGTCCTCGACGAATTCGATCTGGTTGATCCACTTGGCCATTTTGAAGCCCACCTGAGTTTCCACCCGCAGGCGTAAGGGCGCACCGTGTTGGATTGGCAGAGGCGCGCCGTTCATTTCATAGGCGAGCAGCGTCTGCGGCTTGTCGGCGAACTCGAGGTCGAGAACCTCGTAGAACTGGCCTCCGCCGTGCGACGACGGCTCGTCGGTGCTGTTGTCCTGCATCGTCAAAAAGCAGATATAGCGCGCCTGCGGCAGCGGCCGCACCAGGTCCACCAGCTGATGGAGATGAACGCCGGTCCATTCTCCGATGCTGGTCCAGCCCTGGACGCAATTGTGCATCACGCATTGCGTTTCCGACTCGGCCAGCCCGCGCAGCGCCCTCAGGTCCAAGGTCACGGGGTTTTCCACCAGCCCGCCGACCCGCAGCCGCCAGTCCACGAAGTTATGCACCGCCATCACCTTGTATTCCGTGCTGGTGGGCGGCTTTCCGTTGACGCGGTGTTGCTTGGAGATTTTGTGCGCCGGATAGTTCTGCCGCGAGTTCAGCGGCCGCAGCAGCAGCAGGCGCACCGTGGTCACCACCGCCCCCAGCACGCGCTGAACCGATCGCGGGTTGCGCAGACTCCAGACCGTCGCCGCGACATGGACGCCGATGATCGCCGCAATGATCAGCAGCGAGATCGTGGTCGCCCAATAGGTGTTGCGGACAGCCCCGAAAATCATTGACGCGGTGAGCCTTCCCCAGCCCCAGAAGAAAATCATCGACAGATGAATCACGATGAAGACCAGGAACGCGATGAGGCCCAGGAAGTGCAAACTGCGCGCCCATTGCCGGCCACCCCACATTTGCACGTACCACGGGAACCGCGCCTCGATCGCCGGAGACTGAGCGGCCCCGGTCAGGATCTGAAAAGGCGCCAGAACAAAGACGACCCCGGCGTAGGTCAGCTTCTGCATGGCGTCCAACGGCTCACCGGGCAACACCGGCGGCAAATTGAACGTCAGGTAGGTGACGACGTCGTCCCACGCTTCGGGAAAGATCGACCACGACGCGGGCCAGTAGCGATGCCACTGGCCGGTTGTGAACAACAGGATGTAGTAGGACAGGCCCAGCAAAATCCAACCGATGACCACGAAAAAATGCCAGTGACGGCCCACGCCGAGCTGCGCGCGGCCCGGCAACGAAATGAACGGGCTGTAGTCCTCTTCCTCATCCAGAGTGTCGTAGATCCTGTCCCGCGGCATCACCTTTCGGGTGAAGCGCGCCCACTCGGTGCCCGGCTTGCTGTCGTCGTGCCAATACAACTTCGGGTGGGTGGCCAGAATCTCGAGGCCGCTGCGCAGGATCAGCGTCACGAACAAGACGTTCAGCCAGTGATCGATGCGCAGCCATGCCGGATAGTCCAACGTTGTCATGCCTGAGCCCCGTCAGTCATACCACTGCTGGCGTCGCGGGTAGGCCACGTTGATGCCCGACAGCACCGTCATGTGCACGGCGATAAACGCGGCCGCGCAAGCCATCCCCAATGTCCCGGGCGCGAAATCCCATCGGGCGGTGACCGTGACGAGCCCGGGCAGGTTGACCCAGCGAGTGACCAGATAGAGAGCGAGAAAGGCCGCGCAGATCATACTGCCGAGATACCAACCCGCCTGGGGCACAGCAGGTTTGATGCCGACCACCATGGCGCCCGCCGCGGTCAGGCAGCCTGCCGCCAGCACCAGCACGTAGGCGACGAAATACCGCGGCAGGTTCGGCTCGGTGGCCAGCATGTAGACGTGCACCGCCACCAGCCCGGTCAGCAGTCCCCCGCCCAGCGCGGTCACCGCGCGCGGCAGGTTGAATGCCACCCAGCCGTTCAAGGTCAGCACTGGCGACGACAGGAGGCGCCGCCACAGCGCCGTCGTACGTCGCGCCACGAGATCGGCCACGACTGCGAGGTACCCTCGCCCAACCGGCCGCAAACGGGCCGTTTCGCCGCTGGCGGTCGCGATTGTCGCAGGCGTAAATTGCATTTGCCAACCGAATTAGCCGACACAATTCATACCGGTAACCAAACCGTTGCAATGCGCATCCAAGAACCATTGCTAATCTGAACAACTACGTGTGCAAATTAGGTCAACCCATTGACCCGGTTCTCGACCCGGCCCTGCGTTGCGGGCCGCTCGGAGGCTGCTAGGAGGACGGCCAGATGGTGGCCGAAAAGGACTGGGACAGAACCGTCGGTGCGGCAGACGACGTACGCCGCGTCTTCGAGAATGTCCCCGCGCTGTTGGTCGGGCTCGAGGGGCCCGACCACCGATTTATCGCGGTCAATGCGGCTTACCGCACGCTCAGTCCGCCAATTGACTCCATCGGGCTATTTGTGCGCGACATCTACCCCGAGCTGGAGAGCCAGGAAATCCTGCAGATGTTCGACCGGGTATATCAAACCGGCGAGCCGCAGTCGGGCACGGAATGGCGGGTGCAGGCCGACTTCGAGGGCGAAGGACGCGCGCAGGAACACTTCTTCGACTTCATCGTCACGGCGCGGCGCGCAGAGGACGGCTCGATCGAGGGCGTGCAGCTGGCCTTCGTCGACGTCACCAGCCGGGTGCAGACGCGAATGGCCGCCGAAGCACGCCTCGAGGAGATGTCCGAGCGGTATCGCAACGTCCGCGATTCCGCCACCGTCATGCAGCAGGCGCTGCTGGCACCGTCGGTGCCCATCATTCCCGGGGCGGACGTGAGCGCGCAGTATCTCGTCGCCGCCGAGGACACCGCGGCAGGTGGCGACTGGTTCGACGCGATACCCCTCGGCGACCGGCTGGTGCTCGTCGTCGGAGACGTCGTCGGCCACGGCGTCGAAGCGGCCGCGGTGATGTCGCAGCTGCGCACCGCGCTGCGGATGCAGATCGTCGCGGGCTATCCGATCGCCGAGGCGCTCGAGGCTGTCGACCGCTTCCGCAAGCACGTCCCCGGCTCGAACACGGCCACCATCTGCGTCGGCTCGCTCGAGTTCGGCACCGGCGAATTCCGGTACTGCACCGCCGGACACCCGCCGCCGCTTCTGGTGACGGCGGATGCCACCGCGCGCTATCTCGAGCCCTCCGGCGGCGGTCCGCTCGGTAGCGGCACCGGCTTTCCGGTGCGCACCGAATTCCTCGACGTGGGCGACTCGATCCTGCTGTACACCGACGGCCTGATCGAACGGCCCGGCCGGCCGCTGGTCGCCAGCACCGCCGAATTCGCCGAGCTGGCCGGAAACATCGTCGGCGGCCAACGCGGGTTCGTGATCGAATCATCGGTGCGCCCGATCGACCGAATCTGCTCGGAGACACTGGAATTACTGCTGCGCTCGACGGGCTACAGCGACGACGTGACTCTTCTTGCGGCGCAACGCCGGACACCGCCCGCACCCCTACACCTGACACTGGACGCGACCATCCGGACCGCACGCGCGGTACGCACCCGCCTGCGGGAGTGGCTGTCGGAGATCGGCGCCGACGCCGACGACATCTCCGATGTGGTGCACGCAATCTCGGAGTTCGTCGAGAACGCGGTCGAGCACGGTTATGCGGCCGAGGTCCCCGACGGCGTTGTCGTCGAAGCGACGTTGTCCGGCGATGGCAACCTGCACGCCTCGGTGACCGACCGCGGACGGTGGAAGGATCACCGCGAGGGCGAGGCCGGCCGCGGCCGCGGCCTCGCCATGGCCGAGGCCCTGGTGTCGGAGGCACACGTCAGTCACGGCGCCGACGGGACGACCGCCAGTCTGACGCACCAACTCTCGCGGCGGGCGAATTTCGTCACCGACTCGGTGATCGGCCGGGCGGCCGACCGGCGGAGGGCCAATGCAGAATTCGTCTCCGAGGTCAGCGAACCGGGCCGCATCGTGGTCAGTGGCGACGTCGACTCGAACACTGCCTCCACCCTGGACCGTCAGATCGCGGTCGAAAGCCGTTCCGGCGTAGCACCGTTGACGGTCGATCTCACCGCCGTCACCCACCTCGGATCGGCGGGGGTCAGCGCGCTGGCCGCCGCCCGCGAGCGGGCGCTCCGACAGGGCAGCGAGTACGTGCTGGTGGCCCCGCCGGGAAGCCCGGCGCACCACGTGCTGTCGCTGGTGCAGATCCCGGTGGTCAGCGGCCTCGCCGAGAACGTCGTCGCCGAGGGTTAGGCGCGGTCGGCTCGCTCGCCGTGCCGCACCTGATTGAACGGAACCCCGCGATCGGCGGCGTACTCCCGCGGGAAGCCCAGCACCCGCTCGCCGATCACGTTGCGGGCCATCTCCGTTGTGCCGCCGCCGATGGCGACCGTCTGCCGGGATAGATACCGCAGGCCCGTTTCCAGTCCGGCGCCCTGCTCCCCCACCACGCCGGCGCTTCCCGCTATCGCCAGCGCCGTGTCGACATCGGTGGTCGTGGTCTCGGAGTGGAACAGCCTGATGAGCGTTCCGGCTGCGGGCGGCAGCGCGCCGTCCCTGACGCTGCGGTACACGTGACCGATCAGCTGGTCGGCCACCGCGCGATGGACCAGGGCACGACCGGCCATCTCGCGCACGCGCTCGTTGTCGGCGTGCCCGGTCTTCTCCGCCAGCGCCACGTAGTCAACCGGAATCGCGTTGCCGCCCTCGCTGCCGCTGCCGCTGGCGAACTCGGACCCCTGACCCACCGCTCGGCGTTCGTGATACAGCTGCCGGGACGCCACCGCCCAACCGCCGTTGACCTCGCCGACCACGGCGTCATCTCCGACGTCGACATTGTCCAGGAACTCCTCGCAGAATTCGGTGGAACCGCTCAGCATCGTGATGTGCCGCAACGTGATTCCCGGATGCGCGATGGGCACCAAAAACATCGTCAGGCCCTCGTGCTTGGGCACGTCCCAGTTGGTGCGGGCCAGACACAGGCCGTAATCGGCGGCGAACGCGCTCGTGCTCCAGGTCTTGGCGCCGTTGATGATCCAACGGTCACCGCGCCGCTCGGCCCGGGTGAGGACCCCGGCCAGGTCCGATCCGCCGCTCGGCTCGCTCAACAACTGCACCAGCACTTCCTCACCGCGCAGCGCCGCGGCGATGTGCTGCTTCTTCTGGTCTTCACTGCCGGTGTCGAGCAGGGTGGCGCAGCAGATGGTGAACGTCGGGGTGTTCAGAATCAACGGCATCTCGTAGTCGAGGGATTCGACGTCGAAGGCCTTCTGGTATTCGTAGTCCAGCCCGAGGCCGCCGTACTCGCGGGGGAAGCAGATGCCGGCGAATCCGCCTTCATACAAACGCTTTTGCAGTTCTCTGGCCCTCAGCCAGGCCCATTCCTCGTCACGCGGCGCGGCCGGCGGGGCCTCACTGTCGATGGTGGGCATGTTGTCCGCCAGCCATGCCCTCGCCCGGGCGGCGAACTGGGCAACGGACTCGGTCGACGTCATCGGATCTTCATCATTTCGCCGAACGACCCGCCTTCTCGAACTCGTATACGCGCAGATTATGCTCCTCCGGCGTCCCAAACATGCCGCGGTACAACGTGATCCGGCGCAGGTACAGGTGCAGGTCGTGCTCCCAGGTGACCCCGATGCCGCCGTGCATCTGCACACACGCCTGGACGATCTGACCCGCCATCTCGCCCACGTACGACTTGGCGATGCTCGCCGACACATTCGCCTCCGGCGCGCGGGCCGCCACGTCGGCGACCGCCGCCGAGGTGGTGGCCCGACAGGCTTCCAGCCAGAGCTTCATGTCGGCGAACTTGTGCTTGAGCGCCTGATACGACGCCAGCGGGCGACCGAATGTGTGCCGGTCCAGCGCCCACCGCACGGTGAAGTCGAACACCGTCTGCAGGGCACCAACCACCTCGGCGCATTGCAGCACCTGGGCGATCTGGCTTTGTCGATCGACGAGCGCAGCCGTCTCGCCACCGGTGCCGACGGCCGCCGACCGCGGCACCACGACGCCGTCGAAGTGCACCCGGCCGTATTGCTTGACCAGATCGACCGACTCCTGAGGCTCGATCCGGACCCCCGGCGCGTCCGTCGGGACCAGGAACTGACGAATCTCGGCGTCGCAGCGCGCCACCACCAGCAGCAGCGCACTCTGGGCGGCCGCCTCTACGCGGTCCTTGATGCCGTCGATGCGGTAACCGGAATCGGTTTCGGTGGCCGTGACGGACGGATCCAGCGGTGCCCAGCCCCGGCCCGGCTCACAGACCGCCCACGACGCCACGGATTCACCCGCTATCAGCGCCTCGATCGCGTCGGCGTGCTCGTCGGAGTTTGTGCACTCAACAAGCCCGGCCAGCACGGTGCTGACCGGGTACAGCGGTCCGGGCGCCACCGTCTTGCCGAGTTGCTCGGCGACCATTGCCAGATCGGCGAAGCCATTCTCCGAGACGCTTCCGCCGCCCAGCTCCTCCGGCACGAGCAGGCCGGTCCAGCCGAGCTCCGCGGCGCGCTGCCACCACCCGGGATCGAATGACGTGCCCGCTGCGTGCAGCTCCCGCACCCGGCGCAGCGGCGCTTCCTTTTCCAGGAACGCCTGGGTGGTCGAGGTGAAAAGGACCTTTTCGGGAGAGTCGAGGGTGGTCATAGTGCCGAGGGGATCCTTCTTGACATTCGATCGCTGCGGCTGCAACGGAATTGGTTTGAGTGTTTGATCATCCGCCCGATCGGTCCTCGGTTGGCTGCCGATTCCGATGTTAGCAACGCTCAATACCGTAAGAGATACCGGAGTTCAATCGGTAAAAGCGGGGACCAGCAGCTAAGTCGAGACGGCCGGCGGGGTCACTCGCACACGGTTGCGCTACATGGCGAACACGCGGCGCACCGCCTGCGCGTGCAGCGCCCGATTCTCCTGGGAAACAACCCAATCGGGGACCATCGAGTCGAAGCCGTTGAAGGTCGCGGCGATCACGTGCAATTCGGTATGGACGTACGCGTGCAACAGCCGGTTGGCGTAGTCGATGGCCTCGTCCCGGCACGGATCGATCTCGGAGCAGCTGACGAATGTGGGCGGCAGCCCTTCGAGATTGGCCCGGTGGGCGGGGACGTGCTGACCGTTGGCGCGGGCGTCGCCGAGATAGTGGTTCCATGCCCGGCTCACGGCCGGACCGTTGAGACCCGGGGTGCGCTGGAATTCCCGACGCGACGGCGTGGCATCGGAATCGAGCATCGGCTGGTGCAGGATCTGCATCAGGATCGCCGGCCCCTCCTGGTCGAACATGCGCTGGGTCAGACCCGCGACCAGCGCCGCGCCCGCATCGCGGCCCATTACCGCGACGCGGCTTGCGTCGGCGTCCAGCTCCGCGCTGTTCTCGACGGCGTAACGGAAGGCCGCCTCGACATCGTCGAGCGCCGCCGGGCACGCGTTTTCGGGGGCCAGCCGGTAGTCGACCGACACCACCAGGCAGCCGCCGTCACGGGCCAGCTCCACGCAGTGCGCGTGGTCGGTCTCCAGGTTCCCGGTGACAAACCCGCCGCCATGCGCGTACACAACCAGCGGCGCGGGGGATTCGGTGCGGCCGCGGTACAAACGCAGGCCCAGCTGCTGGCCGTCCGGACCGGCGATGGATCGTGAATCGATGGCGACGCCAGAAGTATCGGCCGCTGCGGCGCGTTGCGCGGCCAGCAGGTTGGCGTGTTCCCGCTCGGCCTGCAGTGTCTCGGCGCGGAATTCGAAGGCGCCCAACTCCACGGCGGCATCGCGCAGCACCGGATCGATGCGGCTGAGGCCGTGCGGCCGGGCAAGGTTCGTCTGTGTCATATCAACTCGTTTTGGGGGCTCGTCGTGCGGGCTCATCGGCGGTCCCGGAAGGTCAGCCTTACCGTAAACCACCTTCAAGGTAGACCTGCGCTTTTAGGCGGTGACACACCAGGTGCTCGGCGCCGCGGAACGGCCCCGGCGGACCGGCGCCGCGGTAGAGATGGGGCCATATCGAATGGGCCTTCGGCACGCCGCGGAGGGTCGCCGGTCCGCCGGGCGAGCAGCAGCCATTGGGCTTCGTTGCTATCTATACTATGATAGCTATTTTCCGCTCGGTACACCCGCCGTGGATTTCGCGGGCACTCGTCATCCGGTCCGCGTAAACCGCCTTATCCGTTGTTTGAGGAGGAGCGCCGATGACGCTCAGCACTGGCCCAAACGGTCAGCCCGTCGTACCCTCACTCGATCTCACCGGTGAAACCAGCCCCTACCCGTTCTTTCAACATATGCGGCACACCGACCCGGTGTGGCATGGTTCCCTGAACGACAACTCCCAGTTGCCGGAAGAGCTGCGACCCAGTGACGAGTGGGTCCTGTTCGATTACGACGGTGTGTCCCAAGCCTTTCGGGACGACCGGATCTTCACGTCGGCCGCCTATGACAAGACGATCGGGCTGGTGATGGGACACACCATCCTGGCGATGGGCGGCCGGGAACACCACGATCACCGCAACCTGGTGGCCAAGGCGTTCCGCGCGACCGCGCTGGAACGCTGGGAACCGTCGGTCATCGGGCCGGTCTGCGATCGACTGGTCGACGAGATCAAGAACGACGGTCATGCCGATCTGGTGAAGGCGGTGACTTTCGAATTTCCCACCCGGATCATCTCGACGCTGCTCGGTCTGCCCGCTGAGGACCTGGACTTCTTCCGGCGGCTGTCCCTCGACCTGATCTCGATCCCGACCGACATCGAAGCGGGATTGAACGCCGCTACGGAGCTCTACGATTATTTCCTCAAACAGGTCGAGCGGCGCAGGCGCAAGCTCACCGACGACATCATCGGCGACCTGGTCGCCGCCGAGATCGATGGTGAGAAACTCACCGACGAGGCCATCATCTCCTTCCTGCGGCTGCTGCTCCCGGCCGGCCTGGAGACCACCTATCGCTCATCGGGCAACCTGCTCTACCTGCTGCTGACCCACCCCGAACAGCTCGCGATGGTCAACCAGGACCGGTCACTGATACCGATGGCGATCGAGGAGGGCCTGCGGTTCGAAACGCCGCTGACCACGGTCATGCGGACCACGACCGAAGCGGTCGAAATCGGCGGCAAGGCAATCCCGGCCGAGGCCCAGATCGACATGTGTATGGGCTCGGCCAACCGTGACGAGAGCCGCTGGACCGATCCCAATACGTTCGACATCCGCCGGCCGCGCCAATCCCACATCGCCTTCGCCGGCGGTATCCACATGTGCCTCGGCATGCACCTGGCCCGACTCGAGACCCGGGTCATGTTGAACAGCCTGTTGGACCGCGTCGAAAATCTCGCGTTCGTGCCCGACGACGGAACTGGCGAGGAATCCAAGATCGTCGGGCTCACCTTCCGGTCGCCGAACAAGCTTCCGGTGACGTTCGCCCCCGCCGCATGAGAAGCCACGCAGCGATCCTGCACGACGTCGGCGGGCCGTGGTCCGTCGAGGAATTCGAGCTCGATCCCCCCAAGGCCGGTGAGGTCCTGGTGCAGATGGCGGCGGCCGGTTTGTGCCACTCCGACGACCATATCCTCAAAGGCGACATGTCGGCGCCCAACGAGGTGATGCGATCGATGGGGCTGCCGACCATGTTCCCGACGATCGGCGGTCACGAGGGCTCGGGCATCGTGCGTGAGGTCGGCCCGGGTGTCACCGACTTCGAGCCGGGTGACCACGTGGTGATGTCGTTCGTGGCCGTGTGCGGCCAATGCCGTTGGTGCGCCAGCGGAATCGAGTACCTGTGCGATGTCGGCATCGGCACCATGATCCCGGGGATGCCGACGGACGGCACGTTCCGCCACCACACCGCCGACGGTCGCAGCCTTGGCCACATCGCCAAGATCGGCGCATTCGCCGAACACACTGTGGTGTCGACGAATTCACTGGTGAAGATCGAACCACACCTGCCACTGACTCCGAGCGCTCTGCTGTCCTGCGCCATCCCGACCGGTTACGGTTCCGTCGCCAACCGGTCCAACATGCGCGCCGGCGACACGGTCGTGGTGATCGGCGTCGGCGGGATCGGCACGGGCGCGATCCAGGGGGCCCGCATCAACGGTGCCGCGCAGATCGTCGCGGTGGATCCGGTTGACTTCAAACAGAAGTCGGCGCTGCGGTTCGGCGCGACACACAGCGCGGCGACGATCGACGAGGCGTTGGATCTGGTGCGCGGCCTGACCTACGGGGTGATGGCCGACGCGGTGGTGGTCTCGCCCTCGTTGATCACCCCGGAGGACGTCCGCGACGCCGTGAAGCTCACCCGCAAGGGCGGTACCTGCGTGCTCACCGGCATGACTTCGCAGTTGACCCGGTCGGTCAAGATCGACCTGCAGGACTTCATCCTGATGAACAAGACGTTGGCGGGCACCATATTCGGCTCGTGCAACCCGAACGCGGACATCTCCCGGCTGGCCAGGCTTTACGAGACGGGCCAGCTTCAGCTCGACGAGATGATCACCAAACGCTATCGCCTCGACGAGGTCAACGACGCCTACGACGACCTGCTCAACGGGAAAATCGTCCGCGGCATCATCGATTTCGGCGTGGGCTGACAGCTCTGCCTACATCTTGATCGCGGGGATCAGCCTGCTGAGATTCCAGAGCCGGTCTCTTCGCGCCGACAGGCAGGAGATCGCCAGTGCGACAGCCGTTATCCCAACCAGCACGATGATCGCCTGCCATAGCCGAGCATCGATGCCGCCGAGTATCAGCTGCCGGAGTCCGTTGACGCCATAGGTCATCGGATCGAAGCGGTGCAGGACCTGGAATGGCCGTGACGTGGTTTCCACGGGATACATGCCGCCTGCACTGACGAGCTGCAACATGAGCAGGGCCATGATCAGCACCCGGCCCACCGCTGGACCGACAACCGCATTGATCGCCTGCGTCGCGGCGACGAACGCGCCGGAAATCAGCACCATGAACCCCAGCATCGCCACCGGGTGCACAGCGTGCATACCGAGGGCGAACCGGACCACACAGTAGAGAATGACGGCTTGGAATACCGCGATCGCGGCGGCAGGTAGGTAGCTGGCGAGCACCACGCGGAGCGCAAGCACCTCCGCGGCGATCGCGCGAGTCTGTAAGGGGCGCAGCACCATCCACAGCACCAGGGCGCCGAAGAACAAGGCGAGCGTGAGAAAGAACGGAGCCATCCCGGTGCCGAAGTTGGGCGCGGCGTTCTCGTGCGAAGTCTCGAGTTGCACCGGACCGCCGATGGTGTCGGCGACCGCTTCCTTCTGCTGGGTTGTCCAGTTGGGCACTTGCTTGGCCCCCTCGGCGAGTTTGGTCGCCAGCTCGGCCGATCCCGTCTTGAGTTGTCGTGCGCCGTCGTCGAGCTTGGCGATGCCGCCGGCCAATTCGGCGTTACCGGTGGCGACTTGCTGGGCCCCGTCACGCAGTTGGGTGAGCTTGTTCGTCAGGTCCTGTCCCTTGCTGCCGACCTGGTCGAGCGCCGACCCGAGCGGACTGCCCGGGTTACGCAACCCCGATGTCATGGCGATCGCCGCGTTCTGCGCGTCGGTGAGCTGCTGGCGGATCTGGGGTGTGAACTGGTGACCCCGGAGCTGATCTTGGATGCCGCGCAGGTTGTTTGCCAGCGGATCCTGTCGTGCCGAGAGCTGATCGATCACCGACGAAAGCGAGTTCGCGGCGGCATCCTGCGCCCCGGCGATGGCACCGATCTGGTCGTTGGCCTGCTGAAGTGCGGTTGCGCCCTGTTGCAGTTGCTGTGTGCTGCCACCGATTTGCGACACCGCCTTGGTCACCGCGAGCAGCGGGTCGGTGGCCTGGTTGATTCCGTCTGAAAGTTGCTTGGCACCAGCGGCAAGCGTTGCCGAGCCGGACCGCGCGGTGTCCAGACCGGCCACCAGCTGACCGGCGCCATCATCGAGTCGAGCGGCCCCGTCCGCGGCCTGCTTGATTCCCGATCCCGACGAAACCACTACCGACAGCATCTGATTGACGGCCTGTCCGGAGATCCGGCTGGACACGGCGTTGAGTACCTGACCGATCGCGGTACGACCGATGCTCGTGGAGATGTAGTTGTTGGCGTCGTTATAGACGGCGATCAGGTTGGCCTTCTTGGGTTGCCCGGTCACCGGCGAAGCGATCGCCGCGCTGAAGTCCGGCGGCAACTCGACCATGAAGTAGTACTTGCCGTGGTCGACTCCGTTGCGCGCCTCCGGTAAGTCCACGACGTGCCACTCCAGCCCGCCGTCCGCGGTCAGGCTCTTGGCGATCTCCGCGCCGGCGTTGAACTGCTGCCCGGACACGACGGCGCCGCGGTCGGAGTTGACCAGCGCCACCGGCATCTTGTTGGTGTGGCCGAAGGGATCCCAGAACGCCCACAGGTACAGCGCCCCATACACCAGGGGCAGCAGCATCAGTACGACGATGGCCACGCGCGTCAATCGGCTGCGGCCGAAACGTTTGATCTCCGAGCCAAGGGCGAGTCCAGCCAGCATCGTCAGTCCTCTCCAGTCAGGATGCGGTGATCGTGAAGTTCGTGGGCGGGTGCGTCCGCGCCAAGCGGGTTGGTGACCCCGACGACGACGGTGCGCTGCTTCGCGATCACGCCCAGCCGGTCGGCCGCGATCGCCCGTCGGGAATTGTCACGAACCTGCTCGAGGTCGCCGACCACCAGGATCGGACGGTTCGACAGCAACGCCAGCGTGATTCGCAGCAAAAACAGTTCCAGGTCTGACAATTCGACGATGTACGTGTCGTGCGACGGCGGGGTCATCTCGCCGAACACCTCGGTCAGCTCGGCCTGGCCGGCTTGCAGCGGCACAGCTGAGTACCACGGCGCCAGCCATCGGCGTTGCTCGGCGAGCACGGTCTCCACGGTCACCGATTCCTCCAGCTCGTCGATGTCTTCGAAGGCCGCGATCGAGCAGTGCCGGCGGATCGCGCGCGGGGTTGTTTGACCGAGCACGGTCAGCGTGCCGTGGCTCGGCTTGAAACGTCCCGCGAGCGTCAGCAGCAGCGTGGTCTGCCCTGGTCCGCCGGGCATCCGAATCGCGTGAAAACCCGGCGGGAGCTCGAGATCGATATCCGAGAAGAGGGGGCCGTGCTCGCCGTCGACGCCTAGACCGCGCGCGGTGATCATTGGCGCCGCAGCGTGCGGCCCGTCATTTGTATCCATGGTGAGGCTCTCCCTGATCGGCGGAAACCGGGACCGATTCCAGCACCGCGGTGATCAGTTGCGCGAGCAGGTCGGGGTTGATGGTCCCAGGACGCAGGACCTCTTCCATCGCGATGCCGAGGTTGATCGTGACGACGAGCTGGGCGAGGTCGGCCAGCTCGTGATCGGACGCCACGGAGGGGGTCGATTTGACGATGTGCACCGCCTGGTCGGCGGCGGCCGCGCGGCGGCGTTCGATGAGGCGCTCGCGCAGCTGGGGGTCACGCTGGGCGCGCAGCCAGTATTCGACGAACAGCACGTAGAAGTCGGAATGGTCGCGAACCGAGTCGAGCCATGACCGGCTCAATTCGCGTGCGGCCGCGCCGGTGTCGCCGCCGCTGCTGTCCAGCACCGTGGCGATCTGCTCGCCGCGCAGCTCGAACTCCCGGTCGAGCAGCGCGAGGAACAGTCCGTCCTTGGATTCGAAGTTCGAGTAGACCGCGCCTTTTGTGAAGCCCGCGGCCTGGCCGATCGCGTCGATGGTGGCGCCGGCGAACCCTTCGGCGGCGAAAACCTTCGACGCCGCGTCCAGGATCCGGTCACGGACCTCGCCACGGGTGGGGCGGGTTCGGTGTGGCTTGACGGGCGACATGGCCACAGCATACTTGACAGTATCGACTGGATACTGCAGAGTATCGAGAGGATGGCGGGCGATGGCCGACTTTGAGCTGGTTATCCGCGGCGGGTCGGTGTCCGACGGAGCCTGCTCAGCGCCGCGGGCGAATTCGCGCCCGGGTTTGCCTAGCCGAGCTTGGCCATCGTGTGGTCCCACAAGTCACGCACGAGGACGGGATCGCTGGCGGCCCGATTGGCTTTGGCGACTTTGCCTTTCGCGTAATATTCGCCGGTCGCCCAGTCGACACCGGGCACGCTGGTCGCCAGCCAGACCAGCTGATCGGCGCCGTGATCGGCGGTCTTGATCATTCGGCTGACGGGTGTGCGTTGCATGGTGGTCAGGAACCGCGAACCGGACGAGTGACCGATGTTGGTGTTGACAAAGCCCGGGTGGACCACCGCCACCGCAAGGCCGTCGGCGGAAAAGCGCCGATGTAACTCCTTGGTGAACAAGATGTTTGCCAGCTTGGCCAACGCATAGGCGGTGCTGGGCCGCCGCCGGTCGGTTGCGTCGAAGTCGGCGAGCGTGACGTTGCGCAGCAGCCGCTGCGACGAACTGGACGTATTGACGATCGTGGCCCGCGAACCGATCAGCACGTCCAGCAGCTGCGTGGTGAGCAGGAACGGCGCCAGGTAGTTGACCTGAAGGGTGATCTCGTGGCCGTCGGCCGTCCGGTGCGGCTTGGAGAACACTCCCCCGGCGTTGTTGGCCAGCACGTCGATGCGGGGGTACTCGGACCGGATCTTGTCCGCCAGGGCACGCACCTGGGACAGGTCGGCAAAGTCGGCGACGAAGTAGTCGGCATCGAGCTCCGCGGCCACGGCCGCGGTCTTGCTCTCCGAGCGTCCCACCAGCACCACGTCGTCGCCGCCCCGGCTGATCCGGCGGGCCGCCGCCGCGCCGATGCCGTCGCTGGCACCGGTGATGACAATCGTCCTACGCGCCATTGCCTCGACCTCCACGGGGAGTTTAGCGAGGACCCCGACCGAAGGGCGCGGCCGCGCTCAGGTCAGCGAGTAGCGCACCGGCAGGTGCTTGAGACCGCCGACGAAGGTGGTGGCAATCAGCTCCGGATCTCCAGTCAGCTCAATCGATTTGAGCCTCGGCAACAGCTCGGAAAAGAAACTGCTGACCTCCATGCGGGCCAGCGCCGCACCCATGCAGAAGTGCACGCCATAGCCGAAGGCCAGGTGCTTGTTGGGGTCGCGCCCGACGTCGAAGCGGAACGGATCGCCGAAGACCTCCTCGTCGCGGTTGGCCGAAACATAGGACAGCAGCACCGAATCCCCCGCGGCGATCGGCACCCCACGCACGGTGGTGTCCTCGGCGGCGGTCCGCATGAACTCCTTGACCGGGGTGACCCAGCGGATCATCTCCTCGGTCGCCAGCGGCATCAGGTCGAGGTTGGCGCGCAGGCGGTCGAGCTGGTCCGGATTCTCGATCAGCGCTTGCAGGCCGCCGGAAATGGTCGCGCTGGTGGTGTCATGACCGGCGGTGGCCACGATCAGGTAGTACGACACCGTGTCGATGTCTGACAGCGGTTCGCCATCGACGGTGGCGTTGGCGATCGCCGAGGCCAGGTCCTCGGTCGGGTGCTCGCGCCGCGCGGCAGTCACGCCGTTGAAGTACTGGAACATGTCGAGCAGCGCGGGCAGCTGATCCTCGTTCGAATCACCCCGCCGGAATTCGCTGTCTTCGCTTCCGAACAGCTCCTGGGTGAGCTTGAGCATGCGAGGAAAGTCGGCTTCCGGGATGCCCAGCAGCGACATGATCACGAACAGTGGGTAGTTCACCGCGACCTGCTGGACGAAGTCGCATTCGGGCCCGACGGCCAGCATCTTGTCGACGTAGACCTTGGCCAGCTCGTCGACGCGCATCTTCAACGCGCGCATCGCCTTTGGACGGAACCAATCCGAGCCGATCGCCCGCACCACCCGATGCTGTGGATCATCCAGGTGGATCAGCGTACGCACGCCGGCGGCGGCCTGCATCTCGTCGCCCTCGGTGGTGGTCAGCACCGGGCGCGGCCAGTTGGTGAACAACATGTTCTCGCGCTCGATGTCCATGATGTCGGCGTGCTTGGTGATCGCCCAGAACGGCCGGTAGTTCGGCACCTCGACCCAGGACACCGGGGCGTTGGCGCGCAGGTGCGTCAGCGCCGCGTGCAACCGCCGTTCGTCGGTGTAGGCCAACGGGTCCGTCAATAGCTTCGCGGCCTCGTCCATCGTCGTTGCGCTCACTGCTGAGACTCCTCGATTTGGGACGCCCCGTCGACCTCCGGACAGGCGGCGTCAGACATGCGGGTAACTTTACAGTAAGCAATCCAGTATGTGACCCTACAAATCTGTGGTGATCGCAAGCGCGGCGTAGCCGGGCGCAGCGGGTCGCCACCATAGAACTGGTCGCGCGACGAATCTCCATGAGGTAGGACATAGGCATGCCGAAAGCCCAGGATTGGGGAGAAACGCTCGAGGATCTCGAGCGGCGCCGTCAGCACGCGCGGGACATGGGCGGGCCGGAGCGACTCGACAAGCACCGCAACAAGGGCAAGCTCGACGCCCGCGCACGAATCGAGTACCTCCTCGACCCCGGCACATTCCGCGAGCTCGGCACCCTGGTCGGCGGGGAGATCGCGGCCGACGGACTGGTCGTCGGCTCCGGTGAGATCAACGGTTCACCGGTGATGCTGGGCGCTGAGGACTTCACCACCATGGCGGGCAGCATCGGGCCCGGCGGCAACTCCAAGCGGTACCGGATCGCCGAACTGGCGCTGCGCGACAAGATTCCGCTGGTGATGCTGCTCGAAGGCGCCGGCTTTCGGCCCGGCGGCGGGCATTACGGCCGCACCCCCACCGACCTGCTGGCCCAGGCGCAGTGCTCGGGCCGCGTCCCGACCGTCGGCGCCGTGTTCGGGCCGTCGGCCGGACACGGCGCGCTGGTGGCCCCGGTCTGCGACTTCCGGATCATGAGCAGGCAGGGCGCGATCTTCACCGCAGGGCCGCCCGTCGTCAAAGAGTCCACCGGAGAAGACATTTCGAAGGAGGACCTCGGTGGGCCCGATGTCGCGTTGCCCAGCGGGGTGATCCACAATGTCGCCGAGGACGATGAGTCCGTCCTCGACGATGTCCGGCGTTATCTGTCCTACTTTCCGCCGAGCGCATGGTCGTACCCGGCATCGTTGCCGCCGGACGAGGACACCGAGCCACGTGCGACGCCGGAGCTGCTCGACATCGTGTCCCGCGACAACCGCCGCGTTTACGACATGCGCGCCGTGCTCGACGTGATCTTCGACCGACCCGACTGGTTCGAGGTGCAGCCGCAGTACGGCAAGGCGATCATCTGCGCGCTGGCCCATCTCGGTGGTCACCCGGTCGCGGTGGTGGCCAACCAGCCTCAGGTGCTCGCCGGCTCCATCGACGCCGCGGCCGCGGACAAGGCGGCGCACTTCATCATGGTGGCCGACTCGTTCCACCTGCCCCTCGTCTTCCTCGCCGACAATCCCGGCATGCTGCCCGGCAGCCGGTCCGAGCGCAGCGGTGTGCTGCGCGCCGGCGCACGGATGTTCGCCGCCCAAACCACGGCCACCACGGTGAAGCTGCATGTGACGCTGCGCAAGGCCTACGGGTTCGGCTCCATGGTCATGTCCCTGCTGGGTTTCGACAGCCAGTCCGCGACCTTCGCCTACCCCGGCGCGACGATGGGTGCCATGAGCGCGGCCGCGCTGGGCCGGGCGACTCACGCCGGCGAGGACGTCACCGCAAAGTTGCGTGAGGCCGAGTTGCAGGCGTCCTTCCGGTCCGCCGAGCACATGGGATTCGACGAACTCATCGATCCTCGTGAGACGCGCGATGTCCTGCTCGCCTCGCTGAGGCGTGGCCTGTCCAGCAGGCAGGCCGCCGCCGAGCCGGTGAGCCGGACCGTCATCATGCCGTGAGTGCCGCGCCGGCCGGCTAAAGCTGGTCCGTCGCGCGGTAGGCGGCGACGACGGGCTCGAGCTCGTCGGGTGTGGCGCCGTGCATGATGACGGCGTCGGCCCCGTAGTCGAATTCCTTGCGGATGCGATCCACGCACTGCTGCGCCGACCCGGTGGCCGAGGGTTCCAGCCATTCGTCGGGAATCAGCGTCGCGATGTGCTCGATCTGCTCGGCCGTGCCCTTGTGATCGATCCCGCCCGCGATCGAGGTGACCACCGGATCCTCGCGGAACCGTTGCAGCACAGCGGGATCCCAGTTGTTGGTGCTGACCAGTAGATCGCCGTAGCCCTGCAGATAGGTGGCCAGGCGCGCCACGGTCTTCTTCAGCCGCAGTTCTTCGGGTAGGTGGTCGCCGACGGTGGCGAAGCACGACCACACGCGCACCCTGTCCGGGTCGCGGCCGGCCTTCTCCGCCGCCGACTTCACGGTGTTGACGCTGCGCTGCAAGGTCTCCGGGGTGAAATAGGTGTGCAGGATGACGTCGTCGAACACGCGTCCGCCGAGCGCGAGCGTGTTGGGCCCGAAGGCCACCAGCGCCAGCCGAATGTCTTCGTTGAAGTCGGGATCGAGGAACAGGATGGGGTACTTGCCCATCGGGCCGTCGTGGTTGAAGATCAGCTCGCCGTGCCACAGCCGGCGCATGACCTGCGCCCAGTCCTCCATCTGCGCCGTCGTCACCGCCGGGATGCCGAAGGCCCCGTAGATCGCGGCGATGCCGCGGCCGACGCCCAGAGTGAATCGCCCGCCCGACAGGCGATGCATCGTGGTCGCCCACGACCCGGTGATCAGGGGATGACGGGTGTTGTGATTGGTTGCGGCGGTGGCGATTTGCATTCGGTTGGTCACCGCACACGCCGCCCCGACCAGAGACGACGCCTCTTTGACGTTCCACCGCTCGGAGATGAAGCCGGTGCCGAAGCCGAGTTCCTCACCGCGGCGGGCCTCGTCCATCAATGTTGCCGGGCCCTCACCGCCGGCCCCGGCCAGCAGGTAGAAGCCCAATTCATCAAGCGCTCGGTCGCTCAATTCCAAACCCCTTGCTGGTAGCCGCAGTTCCAAACCTCGGTTATCTTGCCATCGACGACGCGGAACACCTCGATGCTGGCGATGTTCGTCTCGGTGCCATCCTTGGTCTTGATGGTCGAGTCGTAGACGATCGCCACGTGCTCGCCATCGTCGCCCTCGATGACGATGTTGAGGTCGAAGTGCAGCGAGTCGGCCAGCTCCCACATGTCCACCACCCGCTGCACCGCTTCGGCGTGGGTCAGCGTGCGCACACCACCGACCTCATGCCGAATCACGGTGTCGGCCAACAGTTCATCGGCCAGGTCGATGTTGCATTCGTTCCACACGACGAGGTTGTAGAGCTCGACCACCGTTCGCGCGGTCCACGTGGGTGCCATCAGTCGGGCACCACGGCTTTTCGCGCCGCCACGTCGCGCAGGAATCGGTCGGTGATCCGCTGCACGCGCCGCGAGAAGATGTGCCCGACGTGGCTGCCGTCGTACCAGTACAGTTGGCCGTCCCAGAGTTCCTGCAACGCGTCGGCGGGCTCGCGCATCGCCATCCGGTCATGCCACGCCCCGACGATCAGCCGACGATCCGGCGGCGGAGACGGGGTGACCGCCAGCGGATCGATCACAGAGGTCAGCTGGGTCACCACGGGCGATTCCAGCAATTCGCGGAATCCCTCGCGTGACGAGCCCCACCGCTGCAGGTGGCGCGCGATCATCGCGTTGAGCCCCAGGATCGGCGTGTAGAGGGCGACCGCGTCGACCTGCTTCTCCAAGTGGGAAACCAGCGCGGCCACCGGACTGCCCATCGAAATCCCTGCCACCACAACGGCGGTGGCTCGCGGCTGCACCCAGCGCACCACCGCGCGCACCTCGGAGACCACGCGCATCATGCCCGCCACATTGCCCAGCGGATCCATGTCGGGATAGACCGGCCATTGGCGCCGCCGGCACCCGTGGCCGGGCTGCACCGGGAGCGCGACGTTGAAACCCAACTTGTGATGGATGCGTCCGATCCCTGACAACAACAGGTCTTCGGTGCCTCCCTGGCCGGCGCCGTGCACCCAGACCAGCCACGGCCTGGGCTCGTCGCGGTGCCGGCACAGATGCACCACCGCCCGTGCCGGGCCGCCCAGGCCATCGGCCTCCAGCGTGGCCGGCAACCCCGGGTCGTGCTCGAAGGCCATCCGTTCATACGCCAGACCCGGGATGCTGCGCTTCCGTATCGAGGTCGCCCGCAACGGCTTCGGGTCGGCGTGCGCCCGGTCGATACCCAGCGAGGAGAGCTCCTCCGCGGCCGCGGTGCAAGCGTCCAGTGGCCGCATCGCAGCCGGGCTTCCGCCCAGCAGCGAAAAGGCGCTCAGCACCAGCTCGTCGAGCATCGCCTCGCCGAACTGACGCGCACCGCGTACCGATAGCGGGGCCCAGCCGGTCGACTCCTGCAGGCCGGCCACCGTGCGCGGTGCCAGCATTCCCAATTCACGGACCACGTCTTTGGCCAGGCCCAGCCCGCTCATCGCCGCCATGTCGCTCACCCTCGCCAGCTATGCCAATTTGAAGCCGGTGTATCCGCCGGCCGCGATTTCGTCGCAGCGGCGCCGGTATTCGGGTATTCCGCCGGTATAACCCATGTACATCCGTTTCTTACCGGGTACGTTTCCGCCGTTGTACCAGGAGTTGCACGACGGGTGAACCAACACCGTCGGCGCAACCAGCGCGGTGGCGTGCTCGATCCACTCCTGCTGGGCGGTGCTCAGTGCCTCGATGGTGCGAATGTCGTTGGCGCGCAGATATGCAATGCAGTCACCGATCCACTCGACGTGCTGTTCGAGGGCGGCCACGAAGTTCGTGGCGGCGCTAGGGCTACCCGGCCCCTGCACCGTGAAGAGGTTGGGGAAGCCGGCGACCGCAAGGCCCAGATATGACAGCGGCCCGTCGGTGGCCCAGAATTCGCCCAGCGACATTCCGCCGCGACCGCGCACGTCGATCCGGCTCAGCGCACCGGTCATCGCGTCGAACCCGGTCGCGTAAACGATGACATCGAGTTCGTGCACCCGGTTCTCGGTGCGGATGCCGACCGGCGTGACCTCGCGGATGGGCGACTTGCGCAGATCGACCAGGGTGACATTGTCCCGGTTGAACGTCTCGTAGTAGCCCTGGTCGATGATCGGTCGCTTGCACGCAAAGGGATGCACCGGCACCAACGACGCCGCGGTGTCCGGGTCCTTGACGATCCGGGCCACCGCCTCGCCGTACAGTGTGGCGGCCATCCGGTTGGCCTCGATGTCGAAGAAGATGTCGCCCCAATTCAACGCGCCCATCACGCCGTTCTCTTCGATGGCATGCAGCTGTTCTTCGCGGGTCGCGGACTTCAACGGCGGCCTGCCGAGCATCTCGAGCAGGACGGAGAACGCGCTCAACCGGGCGGCCCCGATCGGGTGGGCTCGCTGGGCGGCCCGGATGTCGCCGTAGCGTGCCTTCATGTCGTCGAGTTCGCCCGGTTCGAAGCGGTGCACCCGCCAGGGCAGCGTGTATGCGGGCGAGCGCTGAAACACCGACAGGTGCAAGGCTTCTCGGGCAACCACCGGGATGAGCTGGACGCCGGTCGAGCCGGTGCCGATGACGCCGACGCGCTTGCCGGTGAGGTCGACGCCACCCTCGGGCCAGCGGCTGGTGTACAGCGACGTCCCGGCGAAGGTGTCCATTCCGGGGATATCGGGTTCCAGCGGCACCGACAGGATGCCGGAGGCGGCGACGACGAACGGCACCTGGAACGCATCGCCGGCTTCGGTGCGCACCAGCCACACGCCGGCTTCTTCGTCGAACGTCATCGCGACGACCTTGGTGCCGAATTGGATGTCGCGACGGAGATCGAGCCGGTCGGCCACGAAGTTGAGGTAGGCCTCGATCTCGGGCTGGGCCGGCATCGACTCGGTCCACACCCACTCCTGCTGAATCTCCTCGGAGAAGCTATAGGAGTATTCGATGCTCTCGATGTCGCACCGCGCACCCGGGTACCGGTTGAAAAGCCAGGTGCCACCGACGTTTTCAGCCATCTCCAGCACTCGGGTGCGCATCCCGAGCTGCCGCAGCCGGTGCAGCATGTACAACCCGGAGAATCCCGCACCGATGACGAGCACATCGAAGGAGGTATCAGCGTCAGCCATCTTCACCACCGGTCATTTTCAGGATGGTTCGGGTGAGGTGCAGGCTCTTGATCCGCCATGAGCCGTCCCGCTTCTCGTAGGTCTCGTGATAGTGGCCGGCGCCGTACAACTCGCGGCCGTCACCGAAGATCAGCAGGTCCTCCATCGCCCAGATACCGGTCGCGGTGGTGGCCGAGGTGAGCGTGAGCTCGGGCGTGTGACAGTGATGCTTGGTCGCCACGTTCTCGAGGCCGCCCATCACCATCGGGACGAAGTTGTCGACACCCTCGATCGGTGCAGCGGTCTGGGGATCGGCGCCGGCGGTGGACACGGCCATGTCCAGGATGACCACGACATCGGGGGCGAATACGTCACGCCACGCCCCGACGTCTTTGGTGTCCAGGAAACGGCAGTAGCGCGCCTTCAGTTGCCGGAGGTCTTCCAGCTCGTCAGCCGCCTCAGTCATCGCACTCCCTTGCCGCTTACGGACCTGACTGCTGAAATCTATACTGTAACGGACTTAGTATCTATCAGGAATCGAGAGGCTTGGCGTGAAAGTCCCATTCACCTGGAAAGTCACCGGCTGGTTCATGGTCGGTTGGTCCCCAGAGTTTCCCGTCGGCGAGGTCCGGCCGCTGCACTATTTCGGTGAGGATCTGGTGGCCTACCGGGATGAGCAGGGTGAGCTGCACGTCTTGGAGGCACATTGCAAACACCTGGGCGCGCACATCGGTCACGGCGGCAAGGTGGTCGGCGACTGCGTCGAGTGCCCCTTCCACGGCTGGCGCTGGGGACCGGACGGCACCAATCGATACATCCCCTACCAGCCGGACCGGCCCAACCGCGGGCTACGCCTCAAGGTGTTTCCCGTGCGGGAGCAGTACGACTGCGTCTTCGTCTGGCACCACCCGGACGGCAAAGAGCCCCAGTGGGAGATGCCGGACATCTTCCACAAGTTCCCGCAGTTCGAGACGGACCCGGCGGCCTACTACCGGGCGTACCCGGAGTTCTCCCGGCGCGCGGAACGCGAACCGGTACATCCGCAGATCGTCGCCGAGAATGCCCCCGACAGCGCGCATTTCGAGTACGTGCACCACGCCACCGTGACGCCCAGGGTGCTGGACTGGAAGATCGTCGACCAGGAATGGCAGTTCATCGCGGGCTGGCCGGACGCGCGCAGCGACAACGCGCAAGACCTCGCGCTGCGGTTCCACAGCCACCTATTCGGCCTCGGCGGAGCGATCAGCGTCTTCGAGGGCGCGCAGAATCATCGGCTGATCTTCACCTGCACACCGGTCGACGACGAATGCTCGGACCTGTTCTACTCGATCTGGTGGCCGCGGCTTCCCGGCGATACCGCGGACGTTCCAGAAGGCAAACTGCGGGACGTCATCGAGAAGCAATTCCTGTCCACGGTGTTCGACGATCTGCAGATCTGGCGCTACCAGAAGTACGTGGAACACCCCGCGCTGTCGAAAGTCGACGCGAAAGGCTATATGGCGCTGCGGAAGTGGGCGAAGCAGTTCTATGATGTCGCCCCGGTGGGCGCCCCGGCATGAGGGACCGACTGGCCGGGCTGGCCGCACCCGGGCGCACCGCGATCGTCACCCAGGAGTGCCAGGGCGCGGTGATGGGCCCCGACGCGGGACTGGCGATGCTCGCCGAGGAGGCCCGCCGCGAGGCGCTGCCGAACATCGCGCGGCTGCTGCCCGCGGCCCGGGCGGCCGGGGTGCGGGTGGTGCACTGCCTGGTGCAGCGGCGGCCCGACGGGCTCGGCTCCAACCACAACGCGAAGATCTTCGCGATGGGCGGCGGCATCAAGGTGGACATCGCCCCCGGCACGCCGGGTGCGGAGCTCTTGCCCGAATTAGGGCCGGAGCCTTCCGATTTGGTGTTGCGCCGGTGGCACGGCGTGGGCCCGATGGGCGGCACGGACCTGGACGCGGTGCTGCGCAATCTCGGGGTGTCGACCATTGTCGTGGTGGGTGTTTCGCTGAACATCGCGATTCCCAACCTCGTCATGGATGCCGTCAACGCCGCCTACCGGGTGGTCGTCCCCCGCGACGCGGTGGCCGGCGTACCCGCCGACTATGGTGCAGCGATGATCGCCAACACCCTGTCGCTGCTGGCCACGATCACCAGCACCGACGATCTGCTCCGGGCCTGGGACGAAGGAACGCGATGACCGAAACCGCGCCGGAAGTTCGAGGCGGATTCCCCGACGTCAGGCCCGTCGAGGACGCGCCCGCGGAACTGGGCCCTTTCGTCGCCGCGCTGCGCCGACTGCAGGACCTGACCGTGTCCACCAAGCCCGACCCGGCGCTGTGGGCCGCCGCGACCGCCCACCTGGAGAACGCGTGCGCGCTGCTGGACGGCCACCAGGTCCCCGAGACCGAGGCGGTGGCCGGCCGGGTGCTGAGCCTGCCGGGGTTGGCCCATCCGCTGATACCGCCCTGGATGGTGACGGAGTCCGGCCCCGACGGCGTGCGGATGGCCGGTCACTTCAGCACCGCCCACATCGGTGGGAATAGGGCCGTGCACGGCGGCATGATCCCGCTGTTCTACGACTGGCTGTTCGGCATGGTCGTGACGACCGCGGACATCCGGCCGACGCGCACCGCCTACCTGCACGTCGACTTCCGCAGCATCACGCCCATTGACCAGCCACTGACCGCCCACGGCCGCATCACCAACATCGACGGCAGGAAGGTTTTCATTGACGCTACTATGATAGCCGCCGATGGAACCTTGCTCAGCGAAGCCAACGGCCTGATGGTTCGTTTGTTACCCCACCAGCCGTGAGAGGCACGATGTCCGACAGCACAACAACATTCACGGTCCCGGCCGTCGCGAAGGCCGTCGCCGCCGCGATCCCCGATCGAGAGCTGATCATCCAAGGGGACCGGCGCTACACCTACCGGCAGGTGATCGAGCGCTCCAGCCGGCTGGCCGCGTACCTGCACGCGCAGGGATTGGGTTGCCACACCGAGCGCTCGGCGCTGGGCGGCCACGAGGTGGGGCAAGACCTGCTGGGACTTTATGCCTACAACGGGAACGAATTCGTCGAGGCGTTGCTGGGTAGCTTCGAGGCACGGGTCGCCCCGTTCAACGTCAACTTCCGCTACGTGAAGAGCGAGCTGCAATACCTGCTGGCGGATTCCGGGGCGACCGCGCTGCTCTACCACGCCGCGTTTGCGCCGCGGGTGGCCGAGATCCTGCCGGATCTGCCACAGCTGCGCGTGCTCATCCAGATCGCCGACGACTCGGGCAACGAATTGCTCGAGGGCGCAGTCGATTACGAGGCCGCCCTGGCGTCGGTGTCCCCGGAGCCGCCGCCGGTTCAGCACTCCGCCGACGACCTGTACGTTCTGTACACCGGTGGCACGACGGGCATGCCGAAGGGCGTGTTGTGGCGCCAGCACGACATTTTCATGACGTCCTTCGGCGGCCGGAATCTGATGACGGGCGAGCCATCGAGCTCCGTCGAGGAGATCGTCGAACGCGCCGCGTCCGGCCCGGGCACCAAGCTGATGATTCTGCCCCCGCTGATCCACGGCGCCGCCCAGTGGAGTGTGATGACCGCGATCACGACGGGACAGTCCGTCGTCTTTCCGACGGTGGTCGATCATCTGGACGCCGAGGACGTGGTGCGCACCATCGAGCGGGAAAAAGTCATGGTGGTCACCGTGGTGGGCGATGCGATGGCGCGCCCCTTGGTCGCCGCGATCGAGAAAGGGATCGCCGACGTATCCTCGCTGGCGGTCGTCGCCAACGGCGGTGCGCTGCTGACCCCGTACGTCAAGCAGCGCTTGATCGAAACGCTGCCGAACGCCGTTGTCGTCGACGGCGTCGGCTCGTCGGAGACCGGGGCGCAGATGCACCACATGTCGACGTCGGGAGCGGTGGCCACCGGCACGTTCAACGCCGGACCGGACACCTTCGTGGCGGCCGAGGACCTGACGGCAATCCTGAAACCGGGCCACGACGGAATGGGCTGGCTGGCGCAGCGGGGCTACGTCCCGCTCGGTTACAAGGGCGATGCGGCCAAGACCGCCAAGACATTTCCGGTGATCGACGGCGTCCGGTACGCCGTCCCCGGTGACCGCGCGCGCCACGGCACGGACGGTTCCATCGAATTGCTGGGCCGGGATTCGGTGACCATCAACTCCGGGGGCGAGAAGATCTTCGTCGAGGAGGTCGAGACGGCCATCGCGTCGCATCCCGCGGTGGCCGACGTGGTGGTCGCCGGGCGGCCGAGCGAGCGGTGGGGCCAGGAGGTCGTCGCCGTGGTGGCGCTCGCATCGGGAGCCAGCGCCGAGTCCGAAGAACTAGTGGCGCACGCCGCGCGGACGCTGGCGCGCTACAAACTGCCCAAAGCGATCGTGTTCCGTTCGGTCATCGAGCGCAGCCCGTCGGGTAAGGCCGACTACCGGTGGGCGCGCGAGCAGGCGGTGAGCGGCTGACCGGTGATCCGGGCGGCCCGCTGCGGAAGGGCGTAGACCATGTCGTTGCTGCAAAAGGACGAGACGCTGACGGCATCCACCGACGTGCGAGCCGCCGCGGATCAGGTCTATGCCGTCATCTCCGACGTCACCCGCATTCCGGGGTGGAGTCCCGAGACACGGCGCGCAGAGTGGCTGGCGCCGAATCGTTTTCGGGCCTGGAACCGCCGCCGCCTGGGCCGGTGGCGCACCGTTGCCAACGTGGTCGAGGCCGAACCTGGACACAGGTTCTCCTTCGTCGTTCAGGCGATGGGCGGGGACTGGACGCAATGGACGTACCTCATCGAGCCCGGTTCCACCGCCGGAACGGCGCGTCTCACCGAGATGGTCCGGATGTGCGTGCCGCTGCCGTTCGGCGCGGTGGCCTTCGAGCGTCTGTTCTTGTTCGTCCGGGATCGTCGCGGGGATCTGCAGAAGAACCTCGACGTCTCGGTGGACCGGATCCGCAGGATTGTCGAGGCAGGAGTGGATGCGTGAGGAACTCATGACGTATCAAGGTCGTGTCGCTGTGGTCACGGGTGCGGGCTCGGGCATCGGCCGCGCGCTGACCCAGGCACTTACCCGGGATGGGGCGCACGTCGCGGCATCCGACATCGACCCGGACGGCCTGGCCGAAACCCAGGCCGCATGTCCGCCCGGGCGGGTCACCCCGTACCGGGTGGACGTCGCCGACCGCGATGCGGTGTCGAACTTCGCCGACGAGGTGCGCGAGCAGCACGGGCCCGCCTCGCTGCTGTTCAACAACGCCGGGGTGGACCTGTTCGCCGGCGTGGCGGACATGTCCTGGAAGGACTTCGACTGGCTGATGGGCATCAACGTCGGCGGCGTCGTCAACGGGACCAAAGCCTTTCTGCCACAACTCATCGAAGCGGGTACGACGCGACGGCCCGCCCGGCTGATCAACCTGTCCAGCGCCTTCGGGCTGATCGCGGTTCCCTACCAGGGCGCCTACAGCATGTCCAAGTTCGCGGTGCGCGGCCTCACCGAGGCGCTGCGGCAGGAGATGATCATGGAACGCCGTCCGGTGACCGTGCACTGCGTGCATCCCGGCGTCGTGCGTACCAACTTCGGCGCCAACATGCGCACAGCGGACACCGAGGATCCGGAGATGGCGACCAAGATGTTCGATCGCGCGGCCCTGACCTCCGCCACCAAGGCCGCCCGGTTGATTCTGCGCGGGGCCGACAAGAACCGCGCCCGCATCCTCATCGGAGCCGACGGCCGCGTGATGGCGGCGATGCCGCGCCTACTCGGCGCGGGGTACGCGGGCCTGTTGGCTAGGGCCGGGAAACTGACCGACTCGCGCTGAGCCGGCGACGGTTGCGGGCCTTCGTGATTCGCATCATCACGTCGGCGCCCAGCCGCAGCGACCGGCCGAACGGCGGCGCCGCGTTTCCGGTGATGCTGAACGGCAGATCGTTGCCCACCACGGTGCGGTGATGGCTGAACGTGTCGAAACCCGCCTTGCCATGGTAGGCACCCATCCCGCTGCGGCCCACTCCCCCGAACGGCGCCGCCGACGGAATCATCTGTGCCGCAAAGTCGTTACGGGCGACACCGCCGCTGCGGGTGCTGCGAACGAAGGTGCGGAAGTCGGCATCGTCGGACCCATACCAATACGCCACCAACGGCGCCGGCCGGTCGTTGATGTAGCCGATGGCCTCCGTCAGTCCCGAATACCCCTTCACCACAAGTACCGGGCCGAAGATCTCCTCGCTAGCGATCTTCATGCTCTCGTCGACATTTCGGACGATGGTGGGCGCGATCTTTCGCGAGGCCCGGTCCGGTAGCGACTCCCCCACCGGTGCAACGGTTTCCACGCTGGCCCCCTTGTCTCGGGCGTCCTCGATCAGCCCGACGACCCGGTCGAAATTCGCCTGGTTGACACTCGAGCAGTAGTCCTTGTTCGACACGATGCTGCCGAACATGTCGCGCAGGGTGTTCCGGGCGATGTCGACGAAGGCGTCCAGCCGCCCCTCGGGCACGAACACATAGTCGGGACATACGCAGACCTGCCCGCCATTGACCATGCGGGCCTGCGCGATCCGTCGGGCCGCGCGGCGGATGTCGGCGCCCGGTGCGACGACGACGGGGTTCTTGCCGCCGAGCTCCAGCGTGACCGGGACGAGATGCTGGGCCGCCGACCGTTGCACGAGGGCCCCGACCGACGGTGAGCCGGTGAAGAAGAGGTGGTCGAACGGCAAGGCGGCGAACGCGGCCGCCACGTCGGGACCGCCGGTGACGATGTGCAGTTCGTCCGGTTCGAAGTACTCCGGTGTCAGCGACGCCATCAGGTCAGCGGTGTGCGAGGTGACCTCCGACATTTTGATCATCGCCCGGTTGCCGGCGGCGAACGCGGTGGCAGCGGGCAGGACGACGAGATTGAGCGGGAAGTTCCACGGCCCGATGATCCCGATCACCCCGAGCGGTGAGGGCTGGACCTCGGCCCGCAGGCCGCACAGCCGCGCGGTGCGCATCAGCTTGGTTGGACGCATCCATTGAGCGGCATGGGATCTGGTGTGTTCGATGACCGAGAGCATCCCGATGACCTCGGTGAACAGGGTGGCGGCCTTGGAGCGCGTGCCGAAGTCGGCCGCCATGGCGTCCACGAACGCGTCGGTGTTGTCGAGAACCAGCGCCATCAACCGGTCGATGCGATTGCGCCGCGCCGCCAGGCTGGGCGGCCCCTCATTCATGAATGCACGCCGTTGCCGCTGCAGAACCGCGTCCAGCCCAGCCGCGCGCTGTTCGGCAGTGCGTTCGTCGAGTGTGCTCATGAATCACCTTCGGTGTCCGGACCGGCGAGCGACCTCGCGTGGTCATGCCCATATTGCCTACTGTAATAATTACAGTACGATCTTACGAAGTAAGTGTTCGATCGTGCTGAGATCAAGATGCTGGAGATCAGGTGACGACCAACGTTCACACCGCCGCCGGTGCCGGCGACGAGACCGTCAGCCTGCGTGACCCCTACCCGTTCTTTGCCCGCAAGCGGCGGGAGGCCGGCGTGTTCGCCGGCACGGTGATGGACTACTCCAAGACGCCGGAGTCCCTGATGCCCAAGCAGGAATACTCGGCGATGTCGTTCGACGCGGTCAACACCGTGTTCCGGGACGGCCGGGTGTTCAGTTCCAAGCCGTACGACAAGACCATCGGCCTGTTCATGGGGCCGACGATTCTGGCGATGGAGGGCAAGAAGCACCGCGAGCACCGCAACCTGGTCTCCGCGGCGTTCAAGTCCAAGGCGCTGGCCCGCTGGGAACCGACCATCGTGCGGCCGATCTGCAACGGCCTGATCGACGAGTTCATCGAGACCGGTCGCGCCGACCTGATCCGGAACTTCACCTTCGAATTCCCCACCCGAGTCATCGCCAAGCTGCTGGGACTGCCGGCCGACGACCTGCCGATGTTCCGCAAGCGTGCGGTCCAACTGATCAGCTACCACGTCAACTACGAAGGCGCCTTCGAGGCGTCGGCCGCGCTCAAGGACTATTTCCTCGAACAGATCGAACAGCGCAAATCCGAGCCCACCGAGGACATCATCGGCGACTTGGTCGCCGCGGAGATCGACGGCGAAAAGCTCACCGACGAAGCCATTTACTCGTTCCTGCGGCTGCTGCTGCCCGCCGGCCTGGAGACCACCTATCGCTCCTCGGGGAACCTGCTGTATCTGTTGCTCACCCATCCCGAGCAGTTCGCCGCGCTGCAAGCCGACCGCGAGTTGCTTGCGCCGGCCATTGAGGAAGGGTTGCGCTACGAGACGCCGCTGACCGTCGTGCAACGCTTCACCACCGAAGACACCGAGGTGGAAGGCGTGAAGATTCCGGCTCGTTCGGTGATCGGAGTGTGCATCGGTTCGGCCAACCGCGACGAACGGCGCTGGGAACGCTCCGAAGAGTTCGACATCTTCCGCAAGCACGTGCCACACATCTCGTTCGCCGCCGGTGAGCACACCTGCCTGGGTTTGCATCTGGCGCGGCTGGAAACGCGCGTCGCGATGGAGTGCCTGCTGGACCGGCTGACCAACGTCACCTTGCTGACCGACGATGACCCGCACATCCACGGTCAGCCGTTCCGGTCACCGAATGCGCTTCCGGTGACGTTCGACGCGAAGTAGGGTCGGCGAAATGGTCAAAGTCATGACGGGCTTTCGGGTCCTCGAGCTTGCGCAGTTCACCTTCGTTCCGGCGGCGGGAGCCATCCTGGCCGACTGGGGAGCGGACGTCATCAAAGTCGAACACCCGGCGCGCGGCGATACCCAGCGCGGCTTTTTGAATATGGGTGGCATTCAAGTCGATCCGGAACGGCACCCGCTGATGGAACATCCCAACCGCGGCAAGCGCAGCGTCGGGATCGACGTCTCCACGCCGGGCGGTCAGGAAGTGATCTACGAGCTGGCCAAAACCGCGGACGTATTTCTCACCAACTACATGCCCGCGCAGCGCCAGAAGCACAAGTTCGACGTGGAGCACATTCGCGCGGTGAACCCCAACATCGTGTACGCCCGCGGCTCGGCCTACGGCGACAAAGGCGCCGAGCGTGACACCGGCGGCTATGACGGCACGGCGTTCTGGACGCGCAGCGGCATCGGGTACGCCCTGACCCCCGAGGAGCTGGGCGGCGCACTGGGACAAGGCATTCCCGCATTCGGCGATTCGATCGGCGGCATGTTCATCGCCGGTGGCATCTCGGCCGCGCTGCTGCATCGCGAGCGCACCGGTGAGGCCGTCGAGCTGGACGTGTCGCTGCTGAGCACGGCCTGGTGGGCCGCGGGTGCCAGCGTGACGCAGGGCATGGAGACCGGCGAGGTCATGCGCACGCCCATGCCGGGTTCGGGCGCGGCCTCGGTGAATCCCTTCATGGGCAACTACGAAACCTCCGACGGCGGCACCATCAACCTTTGCATCATCAGCCCGACCGGGCTGATCCGCGACACGTTCGAACACCTGGGCATTCCCGACGCGGCCGACGATCCCCGCTTCTCCGATGTGCTCCCGCTGATCCAAAACGCCGACGCCGCCGCCGAACTGATTTCAAAGGCCTTTGCCGGCAAGCCCTTTGACTATTGGCGACAGCACCTCAAGACCATGAAGGGTCAATGGGCGCCGTTCCAGAGCCTGATCGACCTGGTCGACGACGAGCAGGCGCTCGCCAACGACATGATCGCCGAGGTCGAGCTCGCCGGCGGTGGCAAGCCGTTCCGCGTGGTCCGCGGCCCCGTTCAGTTCAACCACGAGCCGTTGACGACGACGCGGGCACCGCAGGCCAGCGAGCACACCGAGCTGGTCCTGATGGAGCTCGGCATGGACTGGGACCGGATCGAGGAACTCAAGAATGCGGGAGCCATTGCGTGACCTCCAATAACGATGTCGCCATCATCGGCGTGGGTCTGCACCCATTCGGGCGCTTCGAGGGCAAGTCGGCGATGCAGATGGGCGTCGACGCGATTCTCGCCGCGGTCGCCGACGCCGGTATCGCTTGGCGGGACGTCCAATTCGCCACCGGCGGGAGCTGGACGGTGGCCAACCCGGACGCAATCGTCGGCATGGTCGGCCTGACCGGCATCCCGTTCACCAACGTGTTCAACGCGTGCGCGACCGCCGCCAGCGCCGCCAAGGCGTGCGCCGACGGCATCCGGCTGGGCGACTACGACATCGGGATCGCCGTCGGCCTGGACAAGCATCCGCGCGGCGCGTTCACCGAGGACCCCGCGCTGGTCGGAATGCCGCGCTGGTACGCCGAGAACGGGCAGTATCTGACGACCCAGTTCTTCGGTATGAAGGCCAACCGCTACCTGCACGAGCACGGCATCTCCCAGCAGACCCTGGCCAAGGTCGCCGCCAAGAACTTCCGCAACGGGGCCATCAATCCCAACGCATTTCGCCGCAAGCCGATCTCGGAGGAAGACATCCTGAACTCGGCGATGCTGAATTATCCGCTGACCCAATACATGTTCTGCGCGCCGGACGAAGGCGCCGCCGCGGTGGTCATGTGCCGAGCGGACATCGCGCACCGTTATACCTCCAAGCCCGTTTATCTGCGGGCGGTGGAGGTGCGCACCCGCCGCTACGGAGCCTACGAGGTCAACACCACCTGCGCGCCGGTCGAAGAAGACATGGCGCCAACGGTTTACGCCGCCCGGACCGCGTTCGAGAAGGCCGGCGTCGCGCCCGACGACGTCGATGTGATCCAGTTGCAGGACACCGACGCCGGGGCCGAGATCATCCACATGGCCGAATGCGGGTTCTGCGAGCACGGCGATCAGGAGAAGCTGCTGGCCGACGGCGCCACCGAGATCAACGGGGCGATGCCGGTCAACACCGACGGCGGGCTGATCGCAAACGGCGAGCCCATCGGCGCCTCCGGCCTGCGACAGATCCACGAGATCGTGCGCCAACTGCGCGGCGAGGCGGGCGAGCGACAGGTGCCCGGCAACCCGAAGGTGGGATTCACCCAGTTGTACGGCGCACCGGGCACCGCCGCGGCAACCATCCTCACGACCTGACGGCCGGCGCTGGCGCCGAGCGTGAACTGACGGCGGCCGCCTTCGGCGTGTCGCCGCCGTCAGTTCACGTTCGGCGCACGCTAGGAGGCTTTCTTCGCCACCGGCGCGTACGCCGGCTTGCCCAGGCCCAGCACGTATTGCGCGATCATGTTGCGGAACACCTCGAGCGTCCCGCCGTAAATCCCGACCAGCGGGGCGAACCGGTACACGTACTCCGCGGCCCCGTTGTCGGCGGCGCCGTCGGTGCCCAGGGGCAACGTGGCCGCGGTGCCGAGGATGTCCATCAGGTCCGGGGAGATGTCACGCATCGTCTGCGCCAGCGCGACGCGCCCGAAGATGCTGGACGCGCTCAGCGACGCTTCCATCCGCGCGGCGCTGCGCCCCAGGCGATATGCCACCGCCGCGTCGTCAATCAGCCTGCGGCCGTTCGGATCCCGCTCCGCGACTCTGGCCGCGGCCTTGTCCAGGGCATCGGCCATGAAACCGGCCTGGTGCATCATGATCGACACGTCCTGCAGCCCGTCCGGGGCGGCCGCCACCGCGCCGTGCTCGGTGTTGAGGGGTTCACGCAGCACCGTCCAGCCCGCGTTCGCGTCGCCCAGGCGGTACTTGTCATCGACGCGCACGTCGCTGTAGTAGACGATGTTGGTGCGGTCACCGTCGACGGTGCGGATGCCCTGGATCTCGATGCCCGGGGAATTCAGCGGGACCAGGAACATGGTCAGGCTCTTGTGCTTCTGGGCGTCCGGATCGGTGTTGGTGATCAGGAAGACGTACTGGCAGTTGTGCGCTCCCGTGGTGAACATCTTGGAGCCGTTGATCACCCAGCTCGATCCATCCGCTTCCCGCACCGCGCGGGTCTTGCAGGTGGCGATGTCGGAACCGCCCTCGGGTTCGGTGTAGCCCAGGCACAGCCGGACGTGGCCGCTGAAGACGCCCGGCAGCACCTCATCCCGCAACTCGGCAGAGCCGAATTTAGCGACGGAACGGGCCACCATGGCGGTGGTACCCCAGGTCACCCACGGAACGTGCGCGCGCCGCTTCTCCAGCTCCCAAATGCGGCGACGCAACCGGCTGAAGCCGCCATCGGCCTCCGGCTTCCATTCGCGCTCAAGGTAACCGGCTGCGCCCAACGCCAGGTGCACCCCTTCGTCGAAGTTGTCACCCGTTTCCCGGTCCCGGCGCTTGACCTCTTCCGTCACATGCGTGCGCAGGAAATCACGCGCTTCTTCGAGGAAGCGCTGATCGTCGTCGGACAGCGTGACCCGTGAGAAATCCACTTAGGCGCCCTTTCCACTTTCGCGTGCGGCCACCAGCTCGCCGATGTACTTGGCGCTGGCGCCGGGATCGCCGCCGGCCAGCGCCCAGCCGCGGGCGCGCACCAGATACGCGGTCGCGGCGGCCTCCGCCGAAACACCAAGTCCACCTTGAATATGCACCGCCATGGTCGCGGCCTTTGCCGCCTCCTCCGCCATGAACACGAACGCCGAGGGCGCCAGCTCCGGTCGCTCCTGCGGCTCGTTGTCCAGGAACCAGGCCGCGCGCCGCGCCAGGTTGCGACCGCCCTGCACGGTGATCGCGATGTTGGCCAACGGGTGAGAGATGCCCTGCAGCGTCGAGATCGGCACACCCAGCGTGTAGCGGGTCTTGGCGAACTCGGCCGCGATGGTCATGGTCTCCTCCACCAGGCCCACCAGTGCCGAAGCGCTCAGCACGCGCCACTCATCCAGTGCCCGTTGATATTCCGCCAGCGCCCCGGATCCGCTGGCCAGCACGGTGCGGGTGTCGGCGGTCGCCGGATCCACCCAGGCCATCGGCAACCGGCCGATGTTGTCCACCTTGGTCGGGCGCGTCCCGAAGGTCAGCGCGACGACGTCGTCACCGTCGCGAACGATGACCTGGTCGGCAATCGACCCGGTGGGCAGGAGGCGGGCACCGGACGCGCTGTCGTGCTGCGGATCGAATGCGGCGAGTCGCTTGCCGTGGACGACGTCGGGTTCGGCCGCGCCGAGCCGCGCGAGCAGCCGCGCGGTGCAGACCTGGTCGATCCACGGAACCGGCGCCAGTGACCGGCCGATCTCCTCGGCCACCAAGGTCAGGTCGACCAACGTCGCACCGTCTCCGCCCGCGGACTCCGGGACGGCCATGGTCGTTGCGCCCATGGCGCACAACCGTTCCCACAGGTTCTTGTCGAAGCCGGTTTCCTCGGCGGCGCGAACGGTTTCGATCGAACAATGCGTCTTGAAGAAATCGCGGTAGGCGGCCTGCAGCGCCTCGTGATCCGACGTCAGGCTGTAGTCGAGCCTACGTAGTTCATAGCGGTCCATCCTCAGCCTTCCTCCTGGCCACCGAAGAAGAATTCTTGGGCATTGTTGTAGAGATAGTTGTCGAGCACGTCTGCGGGCAGGTCGAGCGCGGCAGCTTCGGGAACGACGCGGTGCATTTTCAGCACCGGCCAGTCGGAAGCGAAGATGACCTTGTTCGGCCCGCGGGTCCGCATGTAGTGCAACAGGCTGTCCGGCAATCGCTTTGGCGACCACGCCGACGTCATCAACCGCAGGTTGGCGTATTTGATCAACAGCCGGATCGCGACGTCCCACCACGGGTCTGCGCCGTGAATCATGCACAGCTTCAATTCCGGGAACCGAACGCAGACCCGGTCCAGGTGGATCGGATTCTGCACCTCGCCGGGGATGGGGGGCCCCGGGATCCCGGTGTTGATACACAGCGGCAGCTCGAGCTCGGCGCACTTGGTGTACAGCGGGTAATAGACGGCGTCGCTGGGCGGGTACTGACCGTCGCCCCAAAAGCTCGGTCCCACAGCGGCGTAGGCGACGGGCAGGTCTTTGACGATGGCGGAAAGTTCGCGCAGGGACGGCATCGGGCGCAGCAGGTTGACCCCACCCATCGCCAGGGCGAAGCGGTCCGGCTTCTCCTCGACGAATTTGCGCGCGGTCACCGACGGCTTGGCCAGGTTGTCCATCAGGATCGCCTTGCGCACACCCTGGGCGTCCATCTCCTCGAGCAACTTCGACAACTCGACCGGTGCGAACATGGACTCCGGGCCCTTGAAGTAGTCGTCACGCACCTTGAGCATCCAAGTCGGCTGCTGCTCGGTCTCGCCGAAGTGCACGTTGACCAGGCAATCGATAGCTTTCATGTCGACATCGGCGCCTTTGCTGTTGCGTGACGTTTCGCCCAACGGTAATCGGCCTTGCCGTTGCCCAACCGCTGGACCTGCTCGACGACGAGGAACTCCTTGGGCGCCTTGAACCGCGCCAGTCGCGACGTGCAGAGCGTGTGCAGCTCCTCGGCCGCCGCGGCGGCTCCATCGCGGAGTTCGACGAGGGCGACGAGTTCTTCGCCCCAGCGCTCGCTGGGCCGGCCGACCACCAGCGCGTCGGCGATTGCCGGGTGGGCGCGCAGCACCTCTTCGACTTCCTCGACGAAAACCTTTTCCCCGCCGGTGTTGACCACCAGCGAGTCGCGGCCGTACAACCGCAAGGCCCCGTCGGGCTCCAGCCCGGCCCGGTCACCGGATATCACCACCCGCTTGCCGCCGATCTCGGGGAAGGTCTTGCGGGTGGCGTCGGGATCGTTGAAGTAGCCCAACGGTATTCGTCCTTCCCTGGCGACCCAGCCCACCTCGGACTCGCCGGGGGAAAGGAAGTGGCTGTAATCCTCGGACAGCACCAATCCGCCCTCGCGCAGCGTGAAGGTGTCGGCCTGGGTGCCGCGCCGGCTGTGGCCGAAGCCCATGTTTCCGGTCTCCGATGAGCCGTAACCGTTGATGAGGGTGATGTGGGGCAGCAGTTCGAGCAGGGCCTGCTGATATTTCGGATTCGTCGCGGCACCGCCGGTGCCGATGGCGTACAGCGACGACAGCTCGTAGGAACCGCCCTGCAACTGCGCCACCAGCGGTGCGGCATAGGCGTCCCCGACCATCGTCATCATGCCGACCTTCTCACGCTCGGCCGTCTCCCAGACGGTATGCGGGTCAAGTCTTTTCGAGGTGTCATACATCACCACGGGCGTGCCCGCCATGATCGCCGCGAACGCTGTCCACATGCCGGCCGCGTGCATCAGCGGCGAGACGGCGAACCACGGGGCACCGGCGTCACCCCGCACCTTGTCGTGGATCTCCTGGGCGCAGGCGTGGTCCGCCCCCACCATGGACGACACGTAGATGTCGGACTGTCGCCACAGCACGCCCTTGGGCCGGCCGGTCGTGCCGCCGGTGCAGATCATCAGCAGATCGTCCGGGGACGGTGTCTCGCCGTGGTCGGTATCCCCCTGTGCCAGCGCATCATCCAACGACACCGAGCCGGGCAGCTCCGGGGCACCGCTGCCGTCGTCGACCGACACCAGCACGTCAACGCCTGCGCCGGTCAGCACGTCGGCGAATTTTGCGCCCAAGGCGCGGTGGTAGATGACCGCACGGGGTTTCACGTAGTCGAACAGCTCGCCGACCTCGCGGGGCGTGTAATAGTAGTTGATGTTCACCGGGACGGCGCGGGCCTTGAGGCAGCCGATGACCATGTCCGGGTACAGATCGTTGTGCATGACCAGCGCGACCCGGTCCTGCCCGCATTCCCAGTTCTGCAGGGAGGCGCGTTCCCGATGCGCCCCTAACCCTTTGCCTGCCAGGAAGTTCGCCAGCCGGCGGGTGCGCTCGGCCGACTCGCGAAAGGTGCTGCGGCGGCTGCCGCACACCGTCATCGTGCGGTCTCCGATGACGTCGGCGATTTCGTCGAGAACCGCCCCGATGGTCCATTCGCTCACGGGCGTAGCCGGCCTTGGGTAATCAAGTCGATCAGGCAGCCGAGCCGACTTGGACACCGAGAAGATCCAGCGCGTTGTCCCGCATGATCTTTCGAACGTCGGCCTCGCTGAAGCCCTTCAGCTCCTCGGCAAACGACACCGGCGATTCGAGGCCCTCTCCGTGCGGCCAGTCGGAACCGAACAGAATCTTGTCGACGCCGATGGCCTCGGCCAGCTCCGGCAAGTCGTCCTCGTAGTAGGGCGCGATCCACACGTTGTTGCGCAACTGCTCCACCGGGTCTTCGGGGAACCACTGGGGCTGCGTGTTCGCCGCCTTCTTCAGGCGCTTGATCAGCCGGTGCACGAAGTAGGAACCGTTCTCGATGCTGACCGCCTTGAGTTTCGGATGACGGGTGAACACCCCGTGCACGATCATCGAGGCCATCGTGTCGTGGATGGCCCGGTCGTCGAGGAGTACCTGATCCAGCGGATCCTTGGCCCCGAAGCCCTCGAACGTCGCCTTGCCGCCCCACGCCGCCGCGATGTGCAGATAACCGCTGTCGGACAGGTGGAATCCCACCGGCACTCCCGCCTCGGCCAACCGGGCCCACACCGGGTCGTGGCTCGGATCGCCCAGCGACCGCGGCTTGACCAGGCCGGGCACCGGCGCGGGGCGCACCAGCACCAGCTTGGCGCCGCGTGCCAACACGAACTCGACCTCTTCGACGGCCTTGGCCGGGTCGGCAAGCGAAATGATCGGCGCGGCAATGATTCGGCGATCGGGCCGGTCGAAGCCCCAGTCCTCGTCTAGCCACAGATTGAACGCATGCACCGACGCCATTGTCGCGTCGATGTCGTGTTTGAGCGCCTCCTCGACCCCGCATCCGAAGGTCGGCAGCATGAACACCGTCTCGATGTCCTGGGTGTCCATCACCGTGATCCGGGCATCGCGGTTCTGGTACTCGGGATGGTCCGCCAGCCGTTCGACCTTCATCAGCGAGGCCGGGTCGACGCCTTCGGGAATCTCGCCGCGGAACAACAGGTCGAGGCAGCCCGGCACGATGATCGGGTCGAAGGTGGGGTTGGGGATGAAGTGGTTGACGCGATCCCCGATCACGGCCCACGTCCGCTTGCCCTCATTGACCATCTGGACGCCGCGCCGTTTGAACTTCTTGTCCAGGTGGCGGGTGAACGAGTCCAGCGGCTCGTAGTAGTGATTGTCGACGTCGATCGCCTGGTAACCCAAGTCAGCCATGATCATCCTTTCCGCCATTACCGGCGAACACTAAGCGTCGGTCGAATCGAGCGATGGAAATTGCGGCGGCCGCTTCTCGAGAAAACTCGTGATGCCCTCGAGCACATCCGGGCGCGGCATGGCCTCGTGCAACAAAACCTCGGCGAGGGAATTGGCCTGTTCGACGTCGCGGGTCGCGTCGCCGTAGACCTGCCTCTTGATCACCGCCATCGACGCCGGGGAGCAATTCGTTGCGATGTCCTCGGCATAGTCCAGGGCACGCTTCATCAGACTGTCCGGAGCGACAACCTCTTTCACGAGGCCCAGCTCGGCCGCCTCCTCGGCGAGGAAGGTCCGCCCGCTCAGCAACAGATCGAGAGCCACGCCCCAGTTGGTCAGCCGCGGCAGTATCCAGGAAATGCCGAACTCCGCGATCAGGCCGCGGCGCGCGAACACGGCGCCGAACTTCGCGCCGGCGGCGGCGAACCGGACATCGCACATCAGCGCCTGGGTCAAGCCGATGCCGACACACGCACCGTTGATGGCCGCGATGACGGGCTTGCGCAGCGTCGTGACGAAGTGGGGCGGGCGCTCCCCGACCAGCTCGGCCAGGTTTGTCTGACCCGCCTTCTCCATCGTCTCGCCGTAGCTGGGTGCCGAACTCGGCGCGCCCAAATATGCGCCGGCACAAAACCCCCGGCCCCGGCCGGTCAACACGATGGCCCGGACGGCGGGGTCCTGCTCGGCGCGGTCGATCGCCGCGTAGAACCCGGCGGCGATGTCGGGGCCCCAGGCGTTGAGGCGATCCGGGCGATTGAACGTCAGGATTGCCACACCGGTTTCAGTGTTCTCATAAAGCACCGCCTCATCGGTGACCACACGGTCGGCGGCGCTCATCGGACCGTCCCCTCATAGCTGACCAACAGGCGAGTTTGTACCCATACTGTATACCTATCGGTACCGCATTCCACAATCGGCGTCAGTCGGCTGTGAAACCCCGACTAATCTGCGATTTCGGGCGCCGAACCGTCGCTCCAGCCACCCCCGGATCGGCGGCCCGGCGGACAACGATTTTGACGGCGCCGTAACCGAACGCCGGCAACTCTTTTTCGGCACGCAAACCCCCGTCGACGTGGCAAGACTTAATTCTTGTGGTGTGGGACACGCTGGAGGCACGTTTGCACCGGCCGCGCGATCGGGAAACCCAACAGAAGCCAGCCGACAATGGGAGGTAGTTGCAAATGGTTGACGTCAAGAGCGGCCCGATCGAACTCGTTCGAGGCATCGTCGAAGATGCCCTCGGAAAGACCAAGCAGGTTATCGGGATCATCATCGGCAATGACGGCCTGATCGACGAGGGCAAGGCTCAGCAGGACAAGGCGGAAGCCCAGCGCAATGCTGGAAAGAAGGAAGCCGCTGCTGAGAAGGCCCGCGGTAAGGCCAAGGCGTACGAACAGCGTGAGCGGGCCGAGCAGAACTAAGCGGCCAGCTAGTGAGCGGGCCCGGTCAATGACCGGGCCCGCTTCGCTGCGTAATCCCTTCTACTGCAACACGGTTTCGAGTAGGCCCAGGCGCTGGTAGGCGTTCTCGATCTGGGCCTTCGCCTCGGCGGGCAGCTCGGCCTGCGGGGGGCGGGAATGCGGATACGCCCCGATGGGCAGGCCGAGCAGCGACGCGGCGTACTTGAACGCGCCGCCCCAGTGCGTGAAGTAATCCGCTCGCCCCGGATAGCACGTCCACCAGGATCCGATGTCGAGATCGAATTGGTCCAGCCCGGACTCGCGGCCGTAGTCCATGGCCTCCACGAGCTTGTCGCTGCGCACCAGATCCCAATATTCGGAAAACAAACGCCGCGTGGGCGTTTCGAAAAGATAACCCGAGGTGCCCAATTGCGCCGGGCAGACGATCCCGTCGCGCAGCCAGCCGGCCCGGTACACCGTTTTGTCGCATTCCCACACCGCCAGGCCGGGGGCTAGTTCATGCAGCATCCGGCTGCTCGCCGGCCGGAAGGCACCCTCCTTGGTGGCGCACACCGCGGGAACCTCGTGATAGATTCGGGCACTTTCGGCCGGTGTCAGCACATAACCCGACGAAGGCGAATTGAACATGCCCAACGCGATATCCGTGCGCGCCGCCACGTATTGAAAGAAGCGCAGCACGCCGTCGCCGCCGTGCGCCTCCATCATCGGCGTTTGGATGTAGGCGATGTCGGCGCCCGCCTGCTGGGCGTGCAGCGTCAAGTCAACGCAGTCCTTCGCCGACATGGCCGCCGTGCAGGCCTGCACCACTACGTCGGGATTGATGCTGCGCGCCTCCTCGACCGCCACCTCCAGCAGGCGTTTGCGCTCGTCGAGGGTCAGCGACCAGAACTCGGCGATTCCGCTGGTGCACCACAACATCGGATGACCGAGATCACCCACGCAGTAGCGCACCAGCGTCCGGTAGGCGTCCCAGTCGATGTCATCGCCGTCGGTGCCGCAGAACGGGGTGTAGAGGGAGTCACCGATCCCCCGCAATGCGCCGGGCGCCCACGCTCGCGCCTCTGCTGCCGTAGCCATGGTCGACTCCTTTTGTCTGCCAATCGATTTCTTGAACCCGCGATCAGGTGAAGTCCGAGCCGCCGTCGACGTTGATGTTGGCTCCGGTCATGTAGGAGTTGCGTCGCGAGGCCAGGAACGCGGCGACCGGGCCGATTTCGTCCGGCAGGCCCGCTCGCGGCATGTGCGCGGGATGGCCGAAATGCTTGGCGATGGCCTCCATCAGGGCGTAGGGGTCGTTGCCGTCGACCCCCACCGACTTCGCCCAACCGACCAGGGATTCCGACGCGATGCTGCCGGGCGATACCACGTTGACCAGGATCTCGTCCTTGGCCAGCAGCAGGGACAGGTTCTTCGAAACGCTGGTCAGCATCGACTTGGCCGCCGTGTAGGCCGGCAGCATGACGCTTTGCCGCTGGGTCGAGTGCGCCGAGAAGGTGACGATCCGGGCCCATTGCGCCCTGCGTAACAGCGGAAGCGCCGCACGCACGCAGCGCACCATTCCCAGCACGCCGTCTTCGACGGACTCGCGCCACTGGTCATCGGTCAGATCTTCGAACGTGCCCGCGGCGCCCGGCCCCACCGTGATGACCAGAGCATTGAGTTCGCCGTCCCATCGCTGCGCGAGCTCGCCGAACACCGCGCCGACCGCATCGTCGTCGCCGATGTCGGCGGTCAGTCCGACCGCGTCCGGGCTGCCGCGTTGGGTGAGATCGGTCACCGCCGCATCGAGGGCGTCTCGGCTACGCCCGACCACCGCCACCCGGGCGCCTTCGTCGGCGAAGCAACGTGCCGTCGCCAATCCCATACCGCGGCTACCGCCGACTACCACCGCAGTGGCATTCGCCAGCCCTAGATCCATCGCTTAATCCGTAGCTCCAGTCCGGTCATTTTCGCCTGTCCAGCCGGTTTACCAAAAAGCCTACGATAGGTATTACAGTAGCAGAGGAAGAATGCGACACGAAGGCGTATACGCAGGTCAGATGAGAAGTGCCGGTAAATTCGATATTACCGGCAGCACGGCTGCCAGACCGCACGCACGAAACAGATTTTGATGGAGGTGCCCGTAGTGGCAAAACAGGCAACCGCCGATAAGCGCCGGCGGCGCGAACGCGGATCCATCAATCCCGATGACATCATCAGCGGCGCATTCGAACTCGCGGAGCAGGTGTCGATCGACAATCTGAGCATGCCGCTGCTCGGCAAACATCTCGGCGTCGGTGTGACGAGCATCTACTGGTACTTCCGCAAGAAGGACGACCTGCTCAACGCGATGACCGACCGCGCCCTGAGCAAGTACGTGTTCGCCACTCCCTACGTCGAGGCCAGTGACTGGCGCGAGACATTGGCCAACCACGCGCGGTTGATGCGTAAGACGTTCATGGGCAACCCAATTCTGTGCGACCTGATTCTGATTCGGGCGGCCCTCTCCCCGAAGGCGGCGCGGATGGGAGCCCAGGAGATGGAAAAAGCGGTCTCGAATCTGGTGCAGGCCGGCCTGTCACCGGAGGACGCGTTCGACACGTACTCGGCGATCTCGGTTCACGTGCGCGGGTCGGTGGTGCTGCAACGGCTCTACGAAAAGAACCAGTCGTCGGACGTCGGTCCCCGGGCCATCGAGGACGCCGTTGCCATCGACCCGGAGAAGACACCCCTCCTTTCTCAGATAACCCGGATCGGCCACCGGATCGCCGCGCCCGATGAACCCAATTTCGAGTACGGCCTGACCTGCATTCTCGACCACGCCAGCCGGCTGATCGAGGAAGGGAAAGCGGCGAAGGGCGGCAAGGCGGCGCCGTCACGCCAGCGCAAGCCGGCCAAGTCGGCTACCACCCGGAGCCGGGCCAAGGCGGCAGCGGCCCGCTAGCCTTCCCGAAATGGCTTGTCAGCCTTCGGGTTCCGGTACGTGGAAGTGCTCGTCGCGTAACCGAAACGCCTCCCTGGCGCCGTGCTGCGCACGGGTTTTGACGAAGTTGAATTCGTCCGGCCCGAATTGCAGATTGGTGCCGAAGGCGTGGAACAGATAGCTGGCGACCTCTTCGCCCTGGTACGCCTGGCTCTGTTCGACCAGCCGGAATGCCTCCTTGGCGATCACGACCCCGTCGGCGGGCATCTTCGCCGCCTTTTCGGCCCAATATCGGGCCCGGGCCGTCACCGCGCCGGGCGCGCAGGTATCGGTGAAGATTCCGAGGTGTTCGATCTCGGCCGCCTCGATGATGTCGCCGGTCAGCAGCAGGCGCCGGGCCAGCACCGGCCCGAGCCGGTGAAAGAACATGTGCAGACTGCCAAGCGCCGGCCCGAGGAAACGGGTGGCCGGCATGCCGATCTTGGTGTCGCGCGCGATGACCGAGATGTCGGTCATCAACGCCATCTCGAAGCCGCCGCCCAGGGCGTAGCCGGCGATCTCCCCCACCGTCACCTTGGGGAAGCCCATGAAATTGTGATAGAAGCCAAAAGACTTGCGGTCCACGGTAAGTCGCCGACGCTGGCTGGGGCGTCGTTTGGCCGCCCGGTCGTCGCCGGCTACCTGGTTCTGTGGCGCGGATGAGCCATACCAGCCGTAGGCGTTGTTCATGTCGGCTCCGGTGGAGAAGACCCCCTCGGCGCCGCGCAGCAACACCACCGTCAGGTCGTCGTCCTCGGCCACCTGGTCCAGACAGCGGGCGACGGCCTCACGCATCGACGCGTCATACGAGTTCCGTTGCTTGGGATTGTTCAGCGTGATGGTCGCGATCCGCCGATCGGGATCGACGTCGAAGAGCACGCGATCGTCTGAGGTGCTCGAGGCGGTCATGTATCGGACTCCTTTCGGCGCCTGCCGAATCGCGATCCGGCAAGCTTCTCCGGCCGTGACGCCAACGTGTTGACCTCGCCGGTACACAGGACGTCGTCGTCGAGCAACAGCCGCCCGGTCGACGTGATGCCGCGTTCACCCTCGGAGCGGGCGATGTCGAAGCGCAGCTCGGTCAGCACCGGTGTCGGCCGGCGGAAGGTCACCACCAGGGATCGAGTCTTGCCGGACAGGCCGGTGACACAGTTGTGGTGCTGAATGACGCAGTCGAAGAAGACGCCCAGGAATCCGCCGTGCACCAGTCCCGGCGGCCCCTCGTACACCAGCGGGAACTCGACACTGCCCGTTGCGTTCTCGGCATCAACTCGGTCGAACCGGTATTCGGGAAAGCACGGGTTGTACGCACCGATGTCGGTTGCGTGGTTGAGGTAGACGCGGCGAGGATCGTCGGGCAGTTCGCCGATGCGCGGCGCGTTGTCCGCGGGCGCCGCGGCCGACAGCTCGCCCTCCCACTCGGCGAACTTCTGCAACATGGCGTCGACCGCGCGGTGGGGGTGCTCGAGGGAGACCAGCAGCGAGCTAAGCCGCCGCATGGCGGCAGCCGCGGCGACGGTCTGGGCCAGCGGCGCCTCGCCGAATCTGGCGTCGCCGTTGCTCGTCGACGCCCGCGCGGCATGCCCCTCCGACAAGGCCATGGTTCTCTCTTTCACCCCGGGTTGTTTCGCAGGCAGAGTATCCTTGCTAACTTATACAGCGTATCAATCGTATTGCCTACTGTATGGGTAACCGTATCGGCGAAGAAAGGCCGGATTCGACGGTGAGTCAGGGGGCCGACACGGCCGGTGCCGAGGGTTCGGTAACAGTGCACCGCGACGGTGCGGTGTTACTGGTGACCATCGACCGCCCATCCCGGCGTAATTCGTTGACGCAGTTGATGATCGGGACCCTGGTCGAAACGCTGACCGATGCCGCCGCCGACGATTCGCTGCGGGCCGTCCACATCCGCGGCGCGGGCGACGACTTCTGCGCCGGCGCCGACTGGGTGGCCGCCAACAATCCGGGCGGGCGGCGCCCCCGCGCCGGTGATCTGGTGCGACGGATCCCCCATGCCGCTCACCGGGTGATCGAACTCGTCGCGACCGTCCAGTTGCCGGTGGTGTGCAGCGTGCGCGGCTGGGCAGTGGGATTCGGCTGTAACCTCGCGCTGGCCGCCGACTTCACGGTGGCCGCCGACGATGCGGTGTTCTGGGAGCCCTTCATCGACCGCGGATTCAGCCCCGACTCCGGATCCACCTGGCTGCTGTCCCGGCTCGCCGGCCTGGCGCGGGCCAGGCGCATGCTGCTGCTCGGCGAGAAGGTGGGCGCGCCGGATGCGGCCGACTGGGGATTGATCCACCAGGCGGTGGGCGGCCCCGACCTCGACCACGCCGCCGAGGAGTTGGTGCGCCGACTGGCCTCCGGACCGACGGCCGCGATCGGCCTGGCCAAACAGGCCCTGAACTTCGGCCAGCACGCAACGCTGAGCCAATCGCTGACCCAGGAGCTGTTCAACCTGGAATTGTCCTGCCGAACAAGCGATTTCAAGGAGGGCTTGGAGGCCTTCCGGCAGCGACGCCCACCGAAGTTCGATGGCCGATGATCGAAGGGATGATCAATGCCCACTGATTCGTTCGACACGATCAAGTACGAAGTCGACGGGCACACCGCGACCGTCACCCTGAACCGCCCTGATGCCCTCAATGCGCTCAGCCCGCACATGATCACCGAGCTGCGGGCCGCCTACGACGAGGCCGAGAACGACGACAACGTATGGCTGACCATCGTGACCGGCACCGGCCGCGCGTTCTGCACCGGCGCGGATGTCAAAGAGATTCCCGAAGACGGCAAGGTGATCTACGAACGGCCATACCTGTCGACCTACGACCAGTGGGAGGCGCCACAGGAGGGCACGCCGCCGTTTCGCACCATGGCCAAGCCCGTGCTGACCGCCGTCAACGGAATCTGCTGTGGCGCCGGGATGGATTGGGTGACGACGACCGACATCGTCATCGCTTCCGAGCAGGCGACCTTCTTCGATCCACACGTCAGCATCGGGCTGGTGGCCGGCCGGGAACTGGTGCGGGTGTCTCGGGTGTTGCCCCGCTCGATCGCGCTGCGGATGGCCTTGATGGGCAAGCACGAGCGGATGAGCGCACAACGCGCCTACGAGCTCGGGCTGATCAGCGAGATCGTCGAGCACGACAACCTGCTGGAGCGGGCTCACGAGATCGCCGACATCGTCAATTCCAATGCGCCACTGGCTGTTCGGGGCACCCGGCTGGCAATCCTCAAGGGCTCAACGTGCCACTGCACGAGGCGGAGATACTCGCCGAAACCTTTCGCGAACGCGTGCTGCGCACCGAGGACGCGGCCGAAGGCCCCAGGGCGTTCGTCGAGAAACGCAAACCGAATTGGCAATGCCGATGACCTTCGAAACCATCCTGCTCGGCGTCGACGCGGACAGCCATGTCGCCACCATCACGCTGAATCGCCCCGATCAGCTGAACGCGTTCAACCGCACCATGTGCGAGGAGATGGCCCGCGCCTGGCGCACGGTCAAACTCGACGAGTCGGTGCATGCGGTGGTGCTGCGCGCGGCCGGCGACCGGGCCTTCAGCGCCGGGCTTGACATCAAGACGCCGTACGGCCAGCCCGAAAACATCTGGAACCACGAGGATCCCGGTGAGCTGCTGAGCCCCAAGTGGCAGAAGATGTGGAAACCCGTGGTCTGCGCGGTCCAGGGCATGTGCACCGCGGGTGGGTTCTACTTCGTCAACGAGTCCGATGTGGTCATCTGTGCAGAAGACGCCACGTTCTTCGACTCTCACGTGTCGGCGGGCCTGGTCTGCGCATTGGAGCCGGTCGGCCTGATGCGGCGGATCGGACTGGGTGAGACGTTGCGCATCGCCCTGATGGGCAACGACGAACGGGTCGGCGCCGACACGGCGCTGCGGATCGGACTGGTCTCCGAGGTCGTCGCCGCGGACCAGCTGTGGAAGCGCGCCCACGAGATCGCGGCGACCATCGCCGCCAAGCCGCCGACGGCGACGGCGGGCACCGTCAAAGCGATTTGGGAGTCGCTGGACAAGCCGTACCGCGCCGCGATGGAGCAGAACCTGATCTACACCCGGCTGGGCAATCCGCTGGGCACCGCCGAGCTGGCCGCTCAGAGCGATTCCCGGGCCTGGGACTCCGCGCGCACACCGAAGATTCGCTGATGTCGCGTCACCCGCTGGTTCAACGCATCGCCGACGTGCTCGCCCTAGAACCGGACGCGCACGCCATCGAGTATGGCGGCGATTGGATCTCCTGGGCTCACCTCTCCGCATCGGCACAACGCATCGCGGCGGTCACCGCCGGAGCCGAGGTGGGGATGCTGTTGCGCAACCGGCCGGGACACGTGGCCGCGTTCCTGGGCGTGCTGCTGGGCGGCGGAACGGTCGTGGTCGTCAACCCCTCACGCGGCGACGAGCGCACCAAGGCCGACATCGCGGGTCTGCAGCTTCCCGTGATCGTCGGCGAGCGCGGCGATCTGACGACGCTGGTCCCCTCGGGCACGCCGACGGTCGCGATTTCGGGCCTGCTGGACGACGCCGACGTGTCCGCGCCGCCCGCCGGCGGCGCCGCTTCGCCGTCCGGTGTCGCGGTGCGCATGCTGACCAGCGGCACGACGGGCCCACCCAAGCGAATCGATCTGGGCTACGACATGCTGGCCCGCAGCGTGATGGGATCGGATCCCGAACAGGCCGCGCCGCCACAAGAGCTGCGCCGCGGCGTCGCGATCGTGAACTCGCCGCTGGTGCATATCGGCGGGGTGTTCCGGGTGTTGCAATGCATCGCCGAGGCGCGACCGTTCGTGCTGCTGGAACGATTCGAGCTCAACGCTTGGGCCGCGGCGGTGCGCAAGCACCGGCCCCGCGCGGCGTCGCTGGTACCGGCCGCCCTGCGCACCGTCTTGCACTCCGATGTTCCGCGCGCCGACCTGGAAAGTCTGCGGGCCGTCACCTGCGGGACGGCGCCGCTGTCGGCCGAGGATGCCGACGCCTTCACCGAGAAGTACGGCGTTCCGGTGTTGACCTCGTATGCGGCAACCGAATTCGGCGGTGGGGTGGCGGGCTGGACCCTTGCCGATTACCAGCGGTACTGGCAGACCAAACGAGGCAGCGTCGGGCGGCCCAATCCGGGCGCTCAGCTCAGAGTGGTCGCCGAGGACGGAACCCCCTTGGGCCCAGACGAAGTCGGCCTGCTGGAGGTCAAGCCGGGCCAGCTGGGGCCCGCCACGCCATGGATGCGGACGACGGACATGGCGCGGATCGACGCCGACGGGTTTCTCTGGATCGTCGGCCGCGCCGACCAGGCGATCATCCGCGGCGGATTCAAGGTGATGCCCGACGACGTTCGCCTCGCACTGGAGAGCCACCCCGCGGTGGCCGGCGCGGCCGTGATCGCCCGACCCGACGACCGGCTCGGGGAGACACCGGTCGCCATGGTTGAGCTCCGCGAACGAGCCGACACCGACGCCGGCGCGCTGGTGCAGTACCTGCGAGAGCGACTGGCCCGCTACGAGATACCCACCGAGATCGCGATCGTCGACACCATCCCCCGAACACCCTCGGGCAAGGCCGATCTCGGTGCGATCCGAAGCTTCTTTCACGAGTCCGCGGTGCAGCGCGACCATGCCCGTTGATCGATTGACGATCGCCGGGATTCTGCGGCAGCAAGCGAGTTTGCGCGGCGATCACCCGCTTCTGGTCTGCGACACAGACCGGATCAGCTACGCGGAGGCCGACATCCGGTCGGCGCAACTCGCACGCGGTCTGATTGGCCTCGGTGCCGGCAAGGGAACCCATGTGGGGCTGCTCTATCCCAACGGACCCGAATTCGTCGTCGGGATGCTGGCCGCGGCGCGAATCGGTGCCGTGGTGGTCCCGTTCTCCACCTTCGTCACCGCCCGCGAGCTGCGCGAGCAACTGGTCGACAGCGATGTGAGAATCCTGTTGACTGCCAAATCGTTTCGCTCTCACGATTACGTGCAACGACTGTCCGAGATCTTCTCCGGTGCCGATCTCGGTTCCCGGTTGTTGTGTGCCGCGGCACCGCAGCTGCGCCACGTGGCGATCACTCATGAGCCGGTGCGCCGGCTGGCCGACGCCGTCGATCCGGCACTGCCGACGGCGCTGGAAGAGGATGTCGCCGAAGGTGATCCGCTGGCGATCGTATATACGTCGGGCTCGACCAGTGCCCCGAAGGGCGTGGTGCACACGCACGGCAGCCTGCTCGCGCATCAGCGCAACCTCAACCGAATCCGGGGCTTGGCTCCCGACGACAGGCTGTTCTGCAATTCGCCGTTCTTCTGGATCGGCGGGCTCGCGTTCGGCCTGCTCGCGACTGTGCTGGCCGGATCGACGTTGGTGTGTTCCAACGCCAGCGATGCGGGGGCGATGCTCGACCTGCTGGAGGCCGAAAAGCCGACCCTCACCAACGGATTCGCCGCCGGGATCGCCCACCTGGCCGACCACCCGAGCTTCCCCCGGCGCGACCTGTCGTCGATGCGGCGCGGCAACCTGTACCCGATCATGGCTCCCGACGCCCGCCCGGCCGACCCGGAACTGCGGCACAACATGCTGGGCATGACCGAGGCCGGCAGCGTCGTGCTGATCGGCGATGACGAATCCGACCAACCCGAACACCGGCGCGGCTCGTTCGGCAAGCCGGCGCCGGGATTCGAGGCCAAGGTCGTCGATCCCGACACCGTGACCGCCGTGCCGGTCGGCGAGGTCGGCGAGCTGTGTCTTCGCGGGCCGTACCTGATGCAGCGTTACTACAAACGCAGCCGGGAAGAGTGCTTCGATGCCGACGGCTGGTTCCACAGCGGCGATTTGGTGCGCATCGATGCCGACGGATTCGTCTATTTCGTCGGCCGGCGCAGCGCGATGATCAAAACGGCGGGTGCCAACGTCTCGGCGGCCGAGGTGGAAAAGGCCATCAGCAGGGTCACCGGCGGGGCGCCGGCTTATGTGATCGGCATTCCCGACGCCCGGCGCGGGCAGGTCGTCGCCGCGGTGGTCGTCCAGCCAGACGGTGCCGCGGATTTCGACGAAGCCGCGCTGGTCGCGCGGCTCAAAACGGAGCTGTCCGCGTACAAGATTCCCAAGCGGTTCATCGCCCTTCGCGGCGCCGAGGTTCCGCTGCTGTCGAGTGGCAAGGTCGACGTGCGGCGACTCAGAGAGCACTTCGATGTCTAGCACCATCGACCAGCTGGTGCGGTTGCGGGCGGACCACGACGGTGGCACGCCGATGGTGATCGACCCCACCTCCCGGATCAGTTACGGCGAACTGGACTCCACCACAAGGGATCTGGCTGCCGTCTTTATCGAGGCGGGCGTGGGCAAGGGCACCCGGGTGGGACTCATCATGCCAAACAGCACCCGCTGGGTGCAGGTCGCCATCGGCCTGACCCGTATCGGCGCGGTGCTGGTACCACTGAGCACTCTGTTGACGGCCGCAGAGCTGGCCGCGCAACTGCGGGTGGCCACGGTGCAGTTCTTGGTCAGCGTCGAGGAGTTCCGCGGCCACCGCTACCTCGACGAGCTCGCGACGGTGCGGAGAGCCGAACTTCCTGCGTTACGGGACGTTTGGCCGGTCGACCGGCTCGATAACGCCGTCGCGAGCGAACGGGCCCGCGACATCGTCGACCCCATGACGGCGACGGTCACCCCAGCCGACCCGTTGGTGATCATGTTCACCTCGGGCAGCAGCGGATCGCCCAAGGGAGTCATCCACTCACACGGCAATGCGTTGGGCGCCGTGCGGTCGGGCCTCGCGGCGCGGTGCATCACCGCCGAGACCCGCCTGTATCTGCCGATGCCCTTCTTCTGGGTCGGCGGCTTCGGCAGCGGAATACTCTCGGCCCTGCTGGCCGGCGCCACCCTGGTGACCGAAGAAATCCCCCGGCCCGAAACGACCCTGAAACTGCTGCAAGGCGAACGTGTCACGCTGTTTCGGGGCTGGCCGGACCAGGCCGAGACATTGGCACGGCACGCCGGCGAGGCCCGCGCCGATCTGTCGGCTCTACAGGCGGGGAGCCTGCAGGCCCTGCTACCGCCCGAGCAGCGCGCCCAGCCCGGCGCGCGCGCCACGTTGTTCGGCATGACCGAGGCCTTCGGCCCGTACTGCGGTTACCCCGCCGACACCGACATGCCCGCGTCGGCGTGGGGCAGTTGCGGAAAACCGTTCCCCGGCATGGAGGTCCGCATCGTCGACACCGACAGCGGCGCGCCCGTGGCGGCGGGTGCCACCGGCATGATCCAGATCCGCGGACCACACACGCTGCGCGGCATCTGCGGGCGCACCCGCGAGGACCTGTTCACCGCCGACGGTTTCTACCCTACCGGTGACCTGGGCCACCTCGACGACGATGGATTCCTGTTCTACCACGGGCGATCCGACGACATGTTCAAGGTCAGCGGCGCGACGGTCTACCCCAGTGAGGTCGAGACTGCCCTGCGTGCTATCGACGGGGTCGGCAACGCCTTCGTCACCAATGTTCCCGGCGCTGCGGGCAATCGGGTGGGCGCGGCGGTGGTGTGCCGTGGGTTGAGCGCCGAGCAGCTGCGCGGCTCGGCACGAACCCTGCTGAGCGCCTTCAAGGTTCCGACGGTGTGGCTGTTCCTGGATTGCGACGACGACGTTCCGCGCGGCGGCACCGGCAAGGTCGACATCCGTCGTCTGCGCGAGATGCTGTCAGACCAGGCTCAGGGGACCCGCGTCCAGGGCTGACAGTTCTGCGACTCGAAGGCCTTCACCGATGAGTTGATGTTCGCGAACATCGGGCCGATCGAGGTATTCGTTTGCAGTACATGGTCCTTGTTCGCATCGGGCGTGCTGTAGGTGAACCACGAGCACATCGAGTCCTGGGTCGGCACGTTGTTGATCCACACTCCGAACGCCGAGCCCGAGCCGCCCGTGTGGTACAGACCCGGCGCGATGTCGGGCCCGACGACAAAGACACCATTGCCGGGGATGGGGTCGAGCATGTCGGCATGAGCCGGTGGCGCAAACGCGATTGCCGAAACGCAGGCAACCAAAACTGCCGATGCGCGAAGCGGTGGGGACATTCTTCCTCGCTCTGCTCGGTCGCCCCCTTGCGTTGCAGCGTATGCCTAGGTGCGCGGAAGCGACAAGAGTCGCCGCCGGGGCGGCTTCACGAGGACGTTTGGCCGCCCCCGTCGGCCACCACCCCGCGCGCGACGAGGTGATCGATCAACGGCACCGCGCCGGCGGCAAGGTGTTCCGACATCGCCGCGCGGGCGAGCTGATCGTCGTGCTTTTTCAGCGCGGACAGGATCCGCCGATGGTCGTGCATCGATTGCTCGGGCCAGCCCTCGATGGCGGGAAACACCGATTCGGGGGCGTAACGGGTGATCTGCGACATCAGCTGGGCGAGCTTGGGCGAGTCCGCCGCGACATTGATGGCGCGATGAAACTCGTGATTCAGCCGCACGGTGCGTTCGTGTTCATCGCCGGCGTAGGCGTCCTCCAGCTGCGCCTGGATCTCCTTGAGCTTGTGCAGTTGGTCATCGGTGATGTTGAGCGCGGCCCGCGCGGCCAACTCACCACCCACGTGCGCCTGCACGTTCGCCACATCGGTGACGTCGCGTCCGGTGACCGGCAGCACCACGAAACCCCGTCGCGGCTGCTGGTTGATCAGGCCCTCGGCGCACAGCGCGAACAGCGCCTCACGCACCGGCGTGACACTGATACCCAACTCCGCGGCCAATTGGTCCAACCGGACGTACGATCCGGCGGCGTACGCCCCATCGAAAATCCGCCCGCGGATGATCCGCGCGACGTCCTCGGAAAGTTGAGGCCGCGCAGCGAATTCCGGAACGCTCATCCGCTTACACCTGATACTCGGCGAGCAGTCGCTTGCTGATGATGTTCTTCTGGATCTCGCTGGTGCCCTCACCGATCAGCAGGAATGGGGCGTCGCGCATCAGCCGCTCGATTTCGTATTCCTTGGAATAGCCGTAGCCACCGTGGATGCGGAAGCTCTGCTGGGTTACCTCGGTGCAGTACTCGCTGCACAGGTATTTGGCCATCCCGGCGGCGACGTCATTGCGCTCGCCGGAGTCCTTCAGCCGCGCCGCATTGACCATCATCAGGTGTGCCGCTTCGACTTTGGTCGCCATCTCGGCGAGCTGGAAGGCGATGGCCTGATGCTCGGCGATCGGCTTGCCGAAGGTCTGGCGTTGTTGCGCGTAGCGCACCGCGAGCTCGAAGGCACGAATCCCGAGACCACAGGCACGCGCCGACACGTTGACGCGGCCGACCTCGATGCCGTCCATCATCTGGAAGAAGCCCTGGCCGGTGGTGCCGCCGAGCACGTCGTCGGCGCCGGCCTGGTAGCCGTCGAAAATCATCTCCGTCGTTTCGATGCCCTTGTAGCCCAGCTTCTCGATCTTGCCCGGAATGTGCAGGCCGGGAATGACTTCGCCGAAACCGACCGGCTTCTCGACAAGGAACGCGGTGAGGTTGCGGTGGGGTTTGTCCGACCCTTCGTCGGTGCGCACGAGAACCGCCACCAGCGTGGAGGTGGCGCCGTTGGTCAGCCACATCTTCTGGCCGTCGATGGTGTAGGTGCCGTCGTCGTTGCGCCGCGCCCGGGTGCGGATCGCGGCCACGTCGGAACCCAGCTCCGGCTCCGACATCGAGAAGGCGCCACGGGTCTCACCGGCTGCCATTCGCGGCAGGAACCGCTGCTTCTGCTCGTCGGTGCCGTGCTGGCGCAGCATGTACGCAACGATGAAATGCGTGTTGAGCACGCCGGATACGCTCATCCAGCCGCGTGCCAGCTCCTCGACGCACAGCGCGTAGGTCAACAGCGACTCACCCAGCCCGCCGTACTCCTGCGGAATCATCAGGCCGAACAGGCCCATCTCGCGCATCTGGTCGACGATCGCCTGCGGGTAGGTGTCACTGCGTTCCAGTTCGGCCGCGTGGGGAATGACTTCCTTCTCGACGAATTTCCTTACGGTGGCGATGATCTCGGTCTGCACCTCGGTCAGTCCGAGGGTCTGGGCGAGTTTGGTCATGTGCTGTGTTTCCCTTCCGGCGGCTCAGCAGGCGATGGTCTTGGCGTTGGTCAGGCGCTCGATGTCGGCGGCGCTCAACCCCAGGCGTGCAAGGACGTCGGCGGTGTCCTGCCCCAGGGCCGGCGCGGGCGCGCTGGCCGGATGTGCGCCGTCGAATGCGGCCGGCAGGCCCGGGGCGAAATACTCGCCGAGACCGGGTTGCCGCAGCCGCGAAAACAACGGATTGCCGGTGACCTTCGGCCCCGCCGCGACCTCGGCGAAGGTGCGGTACCGCTCGAACAGCACGGTGGTGGCGGACAGTGCGGCGGTGATCTCGTCGGCGGTGTGACCGCTGAACCACGTGGCGAACAGACCCGACAGCACGTCACGGTAGCGGTAGCGGTCGCCCTCGGACCCGAAATCCGCCCCCAGCGCCTCGGCGAGCGCCGACACCGCGGCACCGGTGCCCGTCACCGCGAGTAAGTCGCGAAAATGCCTGCCGGTCAACGTAACCACCATGAACCTCGCGCCGTCGCTGCTGACGAAGTCCTGCCCGTACTGGCCGTAGATGGCGTTACCCAGCCGTTCGCGTTGCGTCCCGTTGACCTGCGGTTCGGTCAGCAACCCCAGGTTGGCCGCGGTGGCCAGGGCGACGTCCTCCAACGCCAGGCTGATCCGCGCTCCCGTCCCGGATTGCTCGCGGTGGCGCACGGCGGTGACGACCGCCAGCGCGGCGTACAGCCCGCAGCACACGTCCCAGGCCGGCAGCACGTGATTGATCGCTCCGCCATGATCGGCCGGACCGGTGACGAGCGGATAGCCGAGACCCGCGTTCACCGTGTAGTCGACTCCGGTGGAACCGTCGCCGCGCCCGAGTAATTGAACGTGAATCACGTCAGGGCGTCTGGCCGCCAGCACTTCGTGGCCGAGCCAGGACAATCCTGCGGCGTTGGTCACCACGATGCCGTCGCCCTCGACGATCAGCCGCTGGACCAGTTCGTGGCCCTCCGGGGAGCGCAGATCGATGGTGGCCGACCGCTTTCCCTTGTTCAGGCCGGTCCAATAGATCGAGGTGCCATCCGCCGCCAGTGGCCACCGTTGCACATCGGATGCACCGCCGATCGGGTCGACCCGGATGACTTCCGCGCCAAGCTGACTCAGCGTCATGCCGCACAGCGGAGCGGCGACGAAACTCGACACCTCCACGACGGTGAGGCCGTCGAGTGGCAACGCCGAACCGGTCATCGCGATGCGACCCGTTCGAAGACGGCCGCCAGGCCCTGGCCGCCGCCGATGCACATGGTCTCCAGGCCGTAGCGCGCCTCGCGGCGATGGAGTTCGCGCGCCAGGGTGGCCAGCATCCGGCCGCCCGTCGCTCCCACCGGATGGCCCAGCGAGATCCCCGAACCGTGCACGTTGGTCCGCTCGTGATCGGCGGCACCGAAGTTCCATTCCCGCATCACCGCAAGCGCTTGCGCGGCGAAGGCTTCGTTGAGCTCGATGAGGTCGATGTCGGCCAGCTGCAGGCCCGCCTTGGCCAGCGCGACCTCGGTCGCCGGCACCGGCCCGATGCCCATGACGTTGGGTGCGACCCCCGCCACGCCCCACGACGCCAGGCGTACCAACGGCTTCAGGCCGTATTCGTCGGCCTTCTCCGGCGTGGTGACCACGCACATCGATGCCGCGTCGTTCTGCCCGCTGGAGTTGCCCGCGGTGACCGTCGCCTCCGGATCATCCTTCAACAGAACGGGTTTGAGCTTGGCGAGCGACTCGACCGATGTGTCGGCGCGCGGGTGCTCGTCGGTGTCGATGAGTTCCTCACCGCTGCGGGTGCGGACCGCGACCGGGATGATCTCCTCGGCCAGGACGCCGTCTTTCTGCGCGGCGACGGCACGCTGGTGGGATCGCACCGCGAGCTCGTCCTGCTCCTGGCGTGAAATGCCGTACTGGCGGCGCAGATTCTCGGCCGTCTCCAGCATTCCGCCCGGCACCGGGTAGTTCCGGCCGCCAGCGGTGGTGCGTCCCCGGGCCAGCCCGTCGTGCACCTGCACGCCGTTGCGGGCACCGCCCCAACGCATGTCGGTGGAGTAGAAGGCGACGTTGCTCATGCTCTCGCAGCCGCCGGCGACGACGAGGTCGTTGTCGCCGGCGGCCACCTGCAGGCACGCCTGGATGACCGCCTGCAGGCCAGAGCCGCAACGCCGGTCGACCTGCATGCCCGGAACCGTCACCGGCAGACCGGAATCCAACGCCACCACGCGCCCGATCGCCGGGGCGTCGCTGTTGGGGTAGCAGTGGCCCAGGATCACGTCCTGCACGGCGTCGGGTGCCAGCCCGGTCCGCTCGAGCAGTCCCTTCAGTGCGGTGACGCCGAGGTCGACCGCGCTGCAGGCCTTGAACATTCCGCCGTAGCGGCCGATCGGGGTCCGAACGGGCTCACAGATGACGGCCTCGGCACTCATAGGTGGCGGCCGCCGGTGATCTCCATAACGGTGCCGGTCATGTACGACGACAGATCCGAAGCCAGGAACAGCGCCACGCTGGCGACCTCACTGGGCTCACCGGCCCGGCCCAGCGGCACCTCGGCGACCTTGGAATCCCAAATGCGTTGCGGCATGGCCTCCGTCATGGCCGAGCGGATCAGGCCGGGAGCGATCGCGTTCACCCGGACACCCAGGTAGGCCAGCTCTTTGGCGGCCGCCTTGGTCATGCCGACGATGCCCGCCTTGGCCGCCGAGTAGTTGGTCTGGCCGATCATGCCGACCTTGCCGGACACCGAGGACATGTTGATGATGGAGCCGCGCTTGTTTTCGCGCATGACGGCGGCGGCCAGCCGGGTGCCGTTCCAGGTCCCCTTCAGGTGCACGTTGATCACCTGATCGAACTGCTCCTCGGTCATCTTGCGCATCGTCGCGTCCCGGGTGATCCCGGCATTGTTGACCATGATGTCCAGGCCGCCGAAACGCTCGACCGCGGTCTGGATCAGGGTTTCGACGTCGGACGACTGGGTGACATCGCACCGAACCGCGACCGCGACGTCATCGCCGCCCAACTGCTTGGCCACGACCTGGGTTTCCTCGAGGTTGACGTCGCCGAGCACGACTCGCGCACCCTCCGCGACGAAGCGCTCCGCGATGGCCAGGCCCAGCCCTTGCGCTCCGCCCGTGATTACCGCGGTCTGACCTGTCAACAACGCCACTGTCGATCACACACCCTTCACTGTTATCGCCTCCACCGGGCACCCGTAAGGCAAATATCATATTTGATATAGGATCCTGCCCTGAACCGGGGTGCCCCGGATCGAGAGAGGAGTGTGGAGCCCATGGCCACCGCCGAAGTCGCGGAAGTCTCCGACGAGGACTTCAGCGAGATCCTCGCTCAGACAAGGCAATTCGTCCGCAGCGCGGTGGTCCCCCGCGAGCAGGAGATCCTCGACACCGACCGCGTCCCCGACGACCTGCGCGACGAGGCCAAGAAGATGGGCCTGTTCGGCTACGCGATTCCCCAGGAGTGGGGCGGCCTTGGCCTCAACCTGATGCAGGACGTCGAGCTGGCGATGGAGCTGGGCTACACGTCACTGGCGCTGCGGTCGATGTTCGGCACCAACAACGGCATCGCCGGACAGGTGCTGGTGGGGTTCGGCACCGACGAACAGAAATCCCGCTGGCTGGAGTCGATCGCGACCGGAGACGTCGTCGCATCGTTCGCGCTGACCGAACCTGGCGCCGGATCGAACCCGGCCGGCTTGCGCACCAAAGCCGTTCGCGACGGGGATGATTGGGTCATCTCCGGGCAGAAACGCTTCATCACCAACGCACCCGTCGCCAATCTCTTCGTGGTGTTCGCCCGTACCCGGCCCGCGGACGACCAGGGTCCGGGGATCGCCGTCTTCCTGGTCCCCGCGGACGCCGCCGGCGTCGACGTGGGCGCCAAGGACGCCAAGATGGGCCAGGAGGGCGCCTGGACGGCGGACGTGAACTTCACCGGCGTCCGCGTCGGCTCCGATGCCCTCGTCGGCGGCAGTGAAGACCACGGATACCGCGCGGCCATGACCTCGTTGGCCCGCGGGCGGGTGCACATCGCCGCCCTGGCGGTGGGCGCCGCCCAGCGCGCGCTCGACGAATCCGTCGCGTACGCCGCCACCGCGACGCAGGGCGGGGCGCCGATCGGAAGCTTTCAGTTGGTGCAGGCGATGCTCGCCGACCAGCAGGCCGGGGTGATGGCCGGCCGCGCGCTGGTGCGTGACGCGGCGCGGCTATGGGTCACCGATCAAGACCGCAGGATCGCCCCGTCGGCCGCCAAGTTGTTCTGCACCGAAATGGCCGGCAATGTCGCGGATCTCGCGGTGCAGATACACGGCGGCAGCGGCTACATGCGTGGCGTTCCGGTCGAACGCATCTACCGTGATGTGCGCCTGCTGCGGCTCTACGAGGGCACCAGCGAGATTCAGCGGTTGATCATCGGGGCGAATCTCGTCAAGGCCGCGCAGCGGTAAGAGGCCGAACCAATGGAGGAGCAAGTATGAGCGGCAAGCTTGCCGGAAGAGTGGCATTCATCACCGGCGCGGCACGCGGCCAGGGCCGGGCGCACGCGGTGCGCATGGCCGCCGAAGGCGCCGACATCATCGCCGTCGACATCGCGGGCAAGCTGCCGTCCTGCGTGCCGTACGACCCGGCGACGCCCGACGATCTGAGCGAGACCGTGCGCCTGGTCGAAGCGGCGAACCGCCGGATCATCTCGTCGGTCGTGGACACCCGCGACTTCGACGGTCTGCGAAAGGTCGTCGCGGACGGCGTCGCCGAGCTGGGCCGGCTGGACATCATCGTGGCCAATGCCGGGGTCGCGGCTCCGCAGGCCTGGGACGACATCACGCCGGAGAACTTCCGCGACGTCATGGACATCAACGTGACCGGCACCTGGAATACCGTGATGGCCGGCGCGGACAAGATCATCGAGGGCGGCCGCGGCGGCTCCATCATCCTGATCAGCTCCGCGGCTGGAATGAAGATGCAGCCGTTCATGATTCACTACACCGCCAGCAAGCACGCCGTCAGCGGGCTGGCGCGGGCCTTCGCCGCCGAGCTGGGTAAGCATTCGATCCGGGTCAACAGCGTTCACCCGGGTCCGGTGAACACCGCGATGGGCTCCGGCGACATGGTCAACGCGGTGGGCAAGACCATGGAAACCAACCCCCAGCTGTCGCACGTCCTCACGCCGTTCCTGCCCCACTGGGTCGCCGAGCCGGAGGAGATCGCCGATACCGTGTGCTGGCTGGCCAGCGACGAGTCGCGCAAGGTCACCGCAGCACAGATCCCGGTCGACCAGGGCTCGACGCAGTACTGATCATCGGTCGCGCGGGAATAGCCGCACAGTCGCGGCGTTTGGACTCGTCATGAAAGCCTTCAGCGAAACCGAGCGCCAGAAGTTCCTCGCCGACAAGCATGTGGCGGTGTTGTCCGTCGCCGCCACCGAAGGCCGGCCGCCGGCCAGTGTCCCGATCTGGTACGACTACACCCCCGGGGGAAATGTCCGGATCATGACCGGGACGTCCAGCCGCAAGGCCCGGCTGATCAAGCAGGCGGGCGCCGTGACGCTGGTGGTCCAGCGCGAGGAGCCGCCGTATCAGTACGTGGTGGTGGAAGGCACCGTCGTCGAGACCACCCAGCCGGCCCCGGCGGACCTGCAGGAGTCGATCGCCATCCGCTACCTCGGCGAGGAGGGCGGACGCGCGTTCGTGCGCAGCATGGAAGGCGTCGAGGAGGTGCTGTTCACCATCCGGCCCGACCGCTGGCTGAGCGCCGACTTCACCGGCGACCTCTGAGGGCTCAGCCGATCAGCTCCAGCGTGCCCAGCTCGCGGATCGCCTGGCAGCCGCGGCTGAGCATGGTCAGCACCATGTCGTCGCCGCGCTCGGTGGCCGCGGCGAACGCGAAACCCAGGGCCGAGATCAGCGGCGCCTGCAACACGCCGAGCCGGTAGTCGCGCCAACATGTTTCGCGGTCGTAGTCGCTGACCCCGCCGGCCGTCAGCGCGCGATGATAGTCGGCGACGAGCTCTTCCTCGATGCCCGCGCGCAGTTGCGAATTGAGGCTGGTCGCCGTGAAGTAGGCGAGATCCCGGGCCGGCAACCCCACGCCGAGCGTCTGCCAGTCGACCACGCTGACCCTGGTTCGCTCGGGATCGAACAGCAGGTTGTCCAGCCGGTAGTCGCCGTGCAGCAAGGCGAACCGGTCGTATTCGGACAGCAGCCACGGCGCGATGGAACCCATTGCCGCGCTGAAGGTGTCGCGATCTCCCGCGCTCATCCGATCGCCCAGCTTCTCCAGCGTGATGTCGGCGCTCATCTTCGCCACCTCGCCCATGCCGTTGGCACCGGCCTCGTCCGGCCGGCCGAACGCGATGCCCGGAAAATCGAGCCAGACGGGATCACACCAACTGGGCGCGTGCAGGCCCGCCAGCGCGGTAACGGCGAGGCGCGCTTCGGTTTCGCCGCAACCGACGAGCTGATCGCCCTGCACCGCCGGCGCCTGATCGGCGAGCAGCAGGGCAAAATCCATTGCATCCTCGGTGATCTCGGAGTAGAAGCACCGGGGTGTGGGAACCTGGACCCGATCCACCACCGAGGAGTAGAAGGCGCATTCGCTGCGGTAGCCGATGACCACCCGGTCACGGACCGTATCGTCCTGCGCGGGCAGCTTGATCACAAAGGTCTGCGGCAGGTCACCGGGATCCGTCGCGTAGCGGGCGGTCACCCGATAGGTCGCCCCCGTCTGCCCGGTGCCGATCGCGACCACGTCCACGTCGGCGACCTCGACGGGTGTGCCGCTGCCAGACAGCGCGGCCGACAACCACTGCGGGGTCACGTCGGCGGGGTAACGCGGTATCGACAGCACAGCACTCATAAGCAGCACGCCTCCTGTACGCAGACAGCTCGGTCCGACTGACAAACTGTAAGGCATACCATAAGAGCCCCAGTCAACCGCGGTGCGTTAATCGGCCAGAATCCGCCATTCGGCGGCTTCGTGCTGCTGCCGCCAGAATTCGTCGAAACGGCCGCCCGCAGCGAGCAATTCGTCCACCGTTCCATCCTCGACGACGCGGCCGTGGTCGAGGAACAGGACGCGGTCGGCGTGACTGATGCTGGCCAGCCGATGCGCGACGATCACCTGGGTGCGCGATTGCGGGTCGGCGGTGAGGGCGTCGACCACCGCGGCCTCGTTCTCGGTGTCCAGCGCGCTGGTCGCCTCGTCTACCAGCAGAATCGGTGCGGGCTTGAGCAACGCACGGGCGATGCTGACCCGTTGCCGCTCACCACCGGACAGTGCCGAGCCGGCCTCGCCCACCACGGTGTCGGCGCCGTCGGGGAGCCTCGCGACGAGCTCGTCGACACGGGCAAGCGCCACCGCCCGCTCGAACCGCTCGTCGCCGGCGCCGGGATCACCGGCAAACACGTTGTCGCGGATCGACCCGTGAAACAGGTAGGGATGCTGGAACACCACGCTGCTCGCCGCGCGCCGGGCGTCGCCGTCCAGCGTCGCCGCGTCGACCCCGTCGATCAGCACCCGGCCGGCCGTGGGCTCGTGCAGTCCGGCGATCAGCGCCAGGATGGTGCTCTTGCCCGAACCGGACGGTCCGACGATCGCCGTCGTGCCGCCCGGCTCCAGCGCGAAGCTCACCCCGTCGAGCACCGGCGCCCCTGCGCCGTCGTAGCGGAACACCACATGATCGAACTCGATACGCGGCGCCGCCCCGCCAGTCAGCGTGCCGGCGCCGGCATTCATCAGCGGCGCGGTGAGCACCGAACGGATGTTGTCGAGGGTGGCGCGGGTGCTCTCCAGCGCCGGCGCCAGCTCGCTGATGGTGGTGAACGGTTCCAGGTAGCGCACGATGACGACGATCAACGCGATGGCCTCGGCCACCGTGAGCGTTCCGTTCACGGTCAGCGCGGTGGTCGCCCCGGCCAGCAGGATCAGCGCGAGCTGGCTGGCCAGGCTGAACAGCAGCTGCCCGGGGACCTGCATGGAAAGCAAGCGCATGGTGGCCCCGTGTTGCGCGGCCAGCGCGTCGCCGACCAGGCTTCGCGCCGGCTCGACGCGCCGCGCGGCCCGCAGCGCCTGCTGGGTGCGGGCGAACTCGATGATCCGCTCGGTGAGCGCGCTATTGGCGTCGGCCGCCGCGGCATCGGCGCGGCGCGCCAAGCGGGCCGATGCCCACAGCGCGCCCAACAACAGCGGCAGGCCGCCGAGCGCGGCGGCCCCCAGCTGCCAGGAGACCGGCAGCAGGACGACCGCGATGGCGGCGGGCAGCAGGATGGCGGAGATCAGCGGCGTGAGCAGGTTGACGACCAGGCCGACGAGTTCCGGACCGGTCGCCGCGATCGCCTGCCGCGCCGTCGCGGTGTGCTCGGCGGTGAACCAATCCAGTCGCACACCGGGCAGCCGGTCCGCCACGTCGTGCTGGCTGTGATCCAGCACCGCGAAGCCCAGGTTGAAACCGATACGCGCGGTTGCGGTGTCGATCACCCAGCCGGTCACGGTCGCCGCGGTCAGCCAGCCCAGCCAGACCAGTGCGCGCTGCGGCTCGTCGCTGAACAACGCCCCGACCAGCGGGACCAACAGCACGGTGGCCACCGCGCGCACCACCACGGAGATCAGTGCGAGCACCGTGTAGGTGATGACCCGGTTGCGGCGATCCGCCGGAACCAAACTCAACCACGTGCGGATCATCGTGTGCCCTCGCCCGTCGTGCTTGCGGCCACCCGGTCACGGCGGCCGCCCTCCCACAGCCGCCGGTACCGGCCGTCGGCGGTCAGCAACTCGTCATGGGTGCCGCGTTCCACGATGCGGCCGTGGTCGAGCACAACGATCTGGTGGGCCCGGGTGATCGTGTGCAATCGGTGCGCGATCACCAGCACGGTGCGGTCCTGAGTCAGGCGGTTGAGCGCTTGCTGCACAAGGTATTCCGATTCGGGGTCGGCGAAGGCGGTGGCCTCGTCGAGGATGAGCACCGGGGTGTCGGCCAGGATCGCGCGGGCGATGGTGAGTCGTTGGCGCTCACCGCCGGAGAGCCCACTGCCGGCGCCGAGCATGGTGTCGTAGCCGTCCGGCAGTCGCATGATGCGGTCGTGGATTTGTGCCTCACGCGCCGCCTGTTCGATTTGCGCCGCGGTGGCATCGGGGACGGCCAGCGCGATGTTTTCCGCGACCGTGCCGTGCACCAATTGCGTCTCCTGCAGCACGAATCCGACCTGAGCGTAGAGCTGGTCCGCGGTCATCGACCGAATATCCTGTCCCCCAACGCGTATCGCGCCCTGCCCGACATCGTGGAACCGGGCCAGCAAGGCGGCCAGCGTCGACTTGCCGGATCCGGAGGGGCCGACCAACGCGGTGACGGTACCGGGCCGCAAGGTCAGCGACACGTCGTGAATGACGGGAACGTCGGGGCGATAGCCGAAGCCGACGTTGTCGAACACCACCGTCGCCGCCACATCTCGGTGGGCTTCGTCGTGGTCTCGCACCGCGAGGTCGGCCTCGTCGAGCGTGTTCTGCAGGCGCCGCGCGGCCAACATGCCGGCGCGGATGCCGCCGAGGCCGTAGGCGATGCCGAGCAGCCGTGCGCCAAAGGTGGTGCCCAGCAACAAGAACGGCAGCAGGTCCACCGGGTTCATCCGCCCGGTGACCACCAGCAGGGTCCCCGTGACCGCGATGAGCCAGAGGAACGTGGCGGGACGGGTGACCAGGTCCATGAAGGTCTTCTTGCCGGCCAGCGGGCGCTGCCAGGCGACCAGGAAGCCGACGTACTCATCCAGGCGGCGCCGGAAGCTGGATGCGGCGGCACCACCGAAGACGCGGATCACCGGCTGGCCTTCCAGGTATGCGCCGGCCTCGCCGCTCATCGTCTCCGCCCAGCGCTGCGACTGCGGGATGCGCGGGCCCGACTGGATCGTCAGCGACGACGTCAGTACCAGGTACACCAGGACGGGCACGAACAACACCAGCGCCACCCGCCAGTCGACGGCGAACAAATAGACCAGCACCGCGACCGGCGCGACGGCCGCGGCCACCGCGTCCGGTATGGCGTGGGTGACCAGGTAGTGCAAGGACAGCGTGTCGTCGGTCAGCAGTTGCTTGATCGACCCCGAGCCGCGTGCGGTGAACCAGCCCAGGGGTAACCGAGACAGCTTGTGCAACAGCCGCGATCGCAGATCGCGCGCGAATCGGGCGTCGACGACGTGGAGCCAGAGGGTGAGCGCGGCGCCGAGCAACGCACCCAGGCCCAGCAGCGACACCGCGGCGATGCCGATATCCCACAGCCGGGAGGCGGGCGCCCCGGAAACCAACAGCCGGGCCAGCTCGACCAGCAACACGAACGGCGCCAGTTGCACCAGCGTGATCACCGCCTGCAGCACGCCCGAGACGATCAGCGCCGACCGCAGCGGTGCGAGCAGCCGACCGGCGCCCTGGGCACGCCAATTCCCGCGGGCCGCCGGGACGGGAGCCACGTCGGACACCTGCGGAGCCGACTCCAGTTGCGCCGCAATGTCTTCCGTGGAAGCGCTGGGTGTGGCGCCGACGGGCGCCTCCGGCTCGTCGCCGCGCCGGGTGCCCATCGCGCGCCCGGCGCTCCAGTAGGCCTGGGCGTGCACCTCGGATTTGGGAAAGCCGAACTCGCCGCGCAGCCGCGCTCGCACCTGCTTGAGCGTCGTGGCCTCCGGCGTCGCCCACGCGTACCAGTTCGACCAATCCCGGCTCTCGATCGCGGAGGCGAGCGATTTCTCATCGTGGCGGGCAACCCAGTGCAGCCGCAGCCGGGGATGCTGCGCGACCGGTATCAAGGTGTCGTTGTCGTCGTGCTGTTCGAGGTACATCTCGATGGGGACATCGTCGGGGACGACCCCGATGATCCCGTTCATCCCTGGGATGGACGCCGAGTCGCCGATCAGCAGGTAGCCGGCCGGCTGCTCGTCGGGCACGTCGAATCGCGACGAGCCCATCAGGGCCATGACCGCGATGGTCGCCCCGGGCTGCACGGTGCGCGCCCATGATGACGCTGGGCCGGCGGGATCGTGCAGCACGATGTCGACGGCGAAACGTCCGGCGGGGACGTCCGCCTCCGAGATCGTGTAGGCGCGCTGGAATTCGGTTTTCGATCCGTCCGGGTCCGGGAACCAGAACCGCAGCCACGCAGCCGGTTCGGCATCGACGTCTTCGAACAGCGTCGGCGATGTCATGCGCACCCGCACGAAATGCGGGGCGATCCGGACGGTTTCGATCACCGTCGCGGTGTGGTCGCGCGCGCCGAAGCTGCGCAGCATCACACCGGAGAATCCGCGTGCCATTAGCGGTCCTTTCTCGCGGCGCTCCGCGCCGCGACGGCCTCGCCGATCTGACGACCCGGCGGGTTCACCGCCACGAGGCCAGGGATCGATGCGGCCCATGGGGCGCGCACAACCTGAATTCGACGCCTACCACGACCCCACACGTGGGCGCCGCGATCACCGGCCAGCCGGTCACGACTTGGTACGTTACCCCCACAAACTAAGGGTTGCCTTACCATAGGTCAACCTGGCCCCCGCTCGGTAACCTGGCAGGCGTGAGCGGTGAGTTGGTGGCGCCCGTGCTGCTGTACGACGGGGTCTGCGGGGTGTGCAACCGGTCGGTGCGCACGATCCTTCGGTTCGATCCCAGCGGTCCGCTGCGCTTCGCAGCGCTGGACAGTGTCTTCGCCAAGGCGATCATCGAGCGGCACCCGGAGATCGGCAACGTCGACTCGGTGGTGTTTGTGAATGACCCGGGCGGCCCCTCGGAACGGGTGGGCGTCCGATCCGAGGCCGTCCTGCGCGTGGCGGATTATCTCGGCGGACCGTGGCGAATGTTCGTGGTCGCGCGCGTCATTCCGGCTCCGCTGCGCGATTGGCTCTACGACAGGTTCGCCGCGATCCGCTATCGCGTCGGCGGCAAGTACGACAGTTGCCCGCTGCCGGCCCCGGAGGTTCGCGCCCGCTTTGTGGCGGACTGACCGGCGTCAGTCGGTGCCCGGCGCCGAGGCGAGGTCGGCTTCGGATTCCTTCCGCTTCAGGGCGGCGAGCTTGCGATCCTCTTCGGCCGCCTGGCGGTGCTTGAGCGCAGACGTGCGGTGCACGTCCGTGTGCGATACGCCCTGTCGGATGGTTTGATCTTGAATCTCGGCGACCCGTTCGTGCTGGAGCGCCGATTCCTCGAAGCTGTGGGCCGCGGACAGTCCCGCGCGAGCGGCGCGTTCGCGGGCCGCGGCGGCGTTGTGTTCGGCGAGTTCGACATCTTCTGCGGTGAAGGCCTTTTCGCCTCGTGCTGTGGGCTCGTTTCCAGTGGGCATGGCGTCTCCCTTGTGTCCCGTGAGTTCCAGATACCCGCCAGGAAGGGTTTGACGCTTATGTCTTCGAGATTTCGTCTCGGGTGTCGAGTGCGGGCGGAGGGACTCGAACCCTCACGCTCTCTCGAGCACCGGCACCTAAAGCCGGCGCGTATACCAATTTCGCCACGCCCGCGCGCGTAGAGATCGTACAGCTTCGACGACTCCACAACTTGTCGGTAATCAGGCCTAGCTTGACCGATAACCGAAGAGAAAGGCATCCAAATGCGGTCCGCGGAGCAGTTCGATGCTGCGCGGCGACTCATCGCCGCCGGCATAAACGACTGCGCGATTGGGCGACAACTCGGCGTACCGCGGCAGACGGTGCGGGACTGGCGATGCCGTCCACAAATTCGATCGCGGTCCGCGGGTGGATCAGACTGTGGCACCCTTCATGAGTTTGCCGCTCTTCCGGCAGCGCCATATTCCTATCTCCTCGGCCTGTACCTCGGCGACGGCTGCATATCACGCGACCGACGGATCTGGCGTCTTCGCGTGACGTTGGATAAGGCATATCCCGGAATCATCGACCGCTGCCGCGTGGCCATAGATACCCTGATGCCCGGCCAGCTCGCATCGATCCACCGACAGCCGACTGGCTGCGTAGTCGTCTCGCTGTACTCAAAACACTGGCCATGTTTGTTCCCTCAACATGGCCCCGGCCGCAAGCACCTGAGGCCGATTCGGCTGGAACCTTGGCAGCAGGCTCTTGTCAAACAGGCCACCGAGGAATTCGTTCGCGGCCTCATCGAAAGCGACGGATGCCGTGTGGTGGCGAACGACCGCGGGGTCCGAAGCGTGCGGTACCACTTCTCAAACCGTTCCGACGATATCCGCGGGCTGTTCACTGCCGCGCTCGACCACCTTGGCATCCCGTGGACCCGATCCAGTCGCTACGTCATCGCCATCTATCGCAAGGCAGCGGTGGCACGGCTCGACGAATTCGTCGGGCCCAAATCGTGAGCGGTACGGTCAAGGGGTGTCCACTACGCATCGTCGCAGGCCCGCGCTCATCGCGCTGGTGATCGTCGCGGCGTGCGGCTGCCTGGCCCTGGGCTGGTGGCAGTGGACCAGGTTCAATTCCGTCTCCGGCTCCTTTCAGAACCTGGGCTATGCGTTGCAGTGGCCGCTGTTCGCCGGATTCTGTGTCTACGCCTACCGCAAATTCGTTCGCTATGAAGAGGAACCACCACAGCCGCGGAGCACAGACGCGATGACGGAGATACCCGCCGGGCTGCTGCCCGAGCGGCCCAAGCCCGCGTCGCAGGCACTCGACGACCCCGCGCTGCGCGAGTACAACGCCTACCTTGCCGAGCTCGCCGCGCAAGACGCCGAAAAGCAGAAGAGGACAACCGCATGACCACACCGGAGACGCCCGGAACATCAGTGCCCGCAGTGCCCGTCGACAAGATCCGCACGGCGCTGCTCGGCTACCGGATCATGGCGTGGACGACGGGTCTGTGGCTCATCGCGCTGTGCTACGAGATCGTCTCGCACCTCGCCTTCGGCCACGAGATCCGGTGGATCGAAGTGGTCCACGGGTGGGTGTATTTCATCTACGTGCTGACCGCCTTCAATTTGGCGGTCAAGGTGCGCTGGCCGCTCGGCAAGACGGTCGGCGTGCTGCTGTCCGGGACCATCCCGCTGCTCGGCATCATCGTCGAACACTTCCAAAGCAGGGACGTCAAGGCGCGTTTCGGGCTATAGCCACGCGCCTCTCCAGGAGACACCGCAAGTGCCCGCCTTGGAGCGACAGCGTGGGCGCGCAACAGGTTGTCGCTCAGAGGTGGGCAAAAGGTCAACCACTCTGAGCCGGGGCTGGTGTGACGCAAGCGTCGAGGCCCGCGACCGGGCGCCCTATCCCCCGGATCGGGCCAGCGTTTCCAACGCCGGCAACAGCAGCCGCAGCGCGCGACCGCGATGCGAGACGGCGTCCTTCTCCTCCGGGGTCAGCTCCGCAGCCGTGCGGTCGTGCCCCTGGGGCACGAACACCGGGTCGTAGCCGAAACCACCGTCCCCGCGAGGTTCGCGGGCAATGCTGCCGGGCCACTCGTCGCGGACGACGACCTCGCCGGCGGCCGAGACGAGCGCACACGCGGACACGAACGCCGCACCGCGCCGTCCATCAGGCACGTCGCTCAGTTGCGCCAGCAGCAACGCGGTGTTGCCCGCGTCATCTCCGTGCCGACCCGACCAGCGCGCCGACAGCACGCCGGGCATGCCGTTGAGCGCGGCGACCTCCAGTCCGGAATCGTCGGCCACACTCGCCAGCCCGCTCGCGGCGAAGGCATCCCGCGCCTTGGCCAAAGCGTTGTCCTCGAAAATCGCGCCGGTCTCCGGCGCTTCCTCGAACGGCGCCACGTCGTCGAGTGACACCAACGCCAATCCCGTCAGGCCGGCCGCGTCGAGCACCCGGCGCAACTCGGCCAGCTTCTTCGGGTTGCGGCTGGCGACCAGCAGCCGGGTCACCAGCCATTCCTAAACCTATTCCTGCAGGTCAGCATGCCGAGTAGCGTAGCTGGCCTACGGGCTTCCATTCCGCACGGCTCTAAAACGGAAATCGGATGGATCGACGTATCGCGGCCCGGTCTTGGAGACTCGACTTCGTGATGGATGACCCGGCACGGCTAGCCACCTTCTTCGCCAGGGCGAACGCCGTGGTGCGGCCCTTGCTCAAATCCCCGCTGCACGGGTTGGTGAGCAGCCGTCTGATGTTGCTGAGCTACGTCGGCGGCAAGACAGGCAACAAGTACACCTTCGCCATCGGCTACTTCCCCTGGGACGACGGCGATGTCCTCGTATCCAGCACCGCGAACTGGCCCAAGGCACTGAGCAGTGCCCGGAATGTGCGGGTCTTGATCAAGCGCGAATGGTTCACTGCGACGCCGACCGCGATCAGACAAGACGACCAGAAGGCCGCCATCCTCGCCGAGTTCGCCAGCCGCAACGGACCCAAGGCGGCGAAGGGTCTGATGCTGGGACTTCCGGGCGATCGCCAGCCGGATTCTCAAGAGTTGCTTGCCGCAGCAGCCAAGACGACGCTCGTCCGCTTCGCAATCGGGCAATAAGTCGCATTAGCACGGCCTACAACCCGACCCGCTTCGCAAGGAATAGACACAGCGACGAAGTAGCTTCCCCCCAGGGTGAGTCAAAAGCCCGATACCGAGACGCTCAAGGCGCTCAATAACAACATCACCGACGAGTTTCGCGCCAACGCCGGCAAGGTCGGCGGGCGTTTCGAGGGCAACGAACTGTTGCTACTCACAACGACGGGCGCGAAGTCCGGCGAGCCGCGCGTCGCGCCGCTGGTGGCCTTCCGTATCGACGGCAAGCTGCTGATCGTCGCGGGTTACGGAGGCGCCGACGTCAACCCGGGGTGGGTGCACAACCTGCGGGCGAACCCGCGGGCGCGCGTTGAAGTCGCCACCGACTCGTTCGACGTCATCGCGCACGAGCTCGACTCGTCCGAACGCCAGGCGATCATCCCCAAGATCAACGCGACCGTACCCGCGTTCGCGTTCGCGAACTACCAGTCGAAAACCACCCGCATCATCCCAATATTCGAGCTGCGTAGGGATGGGTCATGACCGACCCGGAAGGGTTCTCGTCTAGGCCGCGATGTCGGCGACGCTAAACCGCGGCGTCAGCTGCCGAACGCCTTCGGCGTCGGGGCACCCTCCGGAAGCACACCGGGGTATGGCTGCTGGAGCGCCTCGCGCTGCGCGGCGAACAGCTTGTCGCAGGCACCCAGCGCCACGTCGAGCAACTTGTCCAGCGTCGAGCGCGGGAACGTCGCCCCCTCACCGGTCCCCTGAACCTCGACGAGGGTCCCGGTGTCGGTGGCGACGACGTTCATGTCGACCTCGGCGCGGGAGTCCTCCTCGTAGGGCAGGTCGACCCGGATCCGCCCGTCGACCACGCCGACGCTGACCGCCGCGATCGCACACGACAACGGCCGCGGATCCGACAGCTTGCCCGCCGCCGCGAGATAGGTCACCGCGTCGGACAACGCCACGAAGGCGCCCGTGATGGCCGCGGTGCGGGTTCCGCCGTCGGCCTGCAAGACGTCGCAGTCGACGGCGATGGTGTTCTCCCCCAGCGCCGCCAGGTCGATGCATGCCCGCAGCGACCGTCCGATCAGCCGGCTGATCTCCTGGGTGCGCCCGGACAGGCGGCCCTTCACCGATTCGCGGTCCGAGCGGGTGTGGGTCGCCGACGGCAGCATTGCGTACTCGGCGGTCAGCCACCCCAGGCCCGACCCCTTGCGCCAGCGCGGCACCCCCTCGGTCACGCTTGCGGTGCACATGACCTTGGTGTGGCCGAATTCGATCAATACCGAACCGGCGGGGTGGTCAGTGAAACCGCGGGTGATGACAACGGGCCGAAGCTCGTCGTCAAGGCGGCCGTCTTCTCGTCTCGTCACGCCGCCAACACTAGCGGGCAATTCGGCGGCGCCGCGGGTGGCTCAGACCCGCTCGGAGCGGCGGATATCGAAGGTCTCACCGCACACCACCGCATGCACGGGACCATCGAACTCGGCCTTGGCCTCGCTGATGACATCCTCACGCGAGGTCCACGGCGGGATGTGGGTGAGCAAGAGTTCGTGCACGCCGGCTGCGGCCGCGGCCCGGCCCGCCTCGGTGCCCGACAGGTGCAGCGCGGGTGGACGGTCCGGCGAGTGCGTCCACGAGGCCTCGCAGAGGAAGACGTCGGCGCCGCGAGCCAGCTCGACGAGCTGATCGCAGAAGCCGGTGTCACCGCTGTAGACGAACGAGGCGCCGGAGGGGTCGGTGATCTTCAAGCCGTAGGACTCGGTCGGATGAGCCACCACTCGCGGCGTCACCGTCAGCGCGCCGATCGTCACCGGCTCGCCTTCGACCCAATGCCGAACATCGAAAATGTCCGAGCAGTCGTCGATCTCGCCGCCATACGGTGACGACGCCGCACCCAGCCGCGACCAGGTGTCCCCCGGGCCATACAGCAACGCCTTACCCAGCGGACGCGTCGGATGGTAGCGGCGCCACACGAAAAGTCCGGGCAAATCCAGACAGTGGTCGGCGTGTAAATGGGACAACAGCACGTGCACGGAACCGGGATCGGCATAGCGCTGTAGCGCACCCAGAACGCCCCCACCGAAGTCGATGACCAACGGCGGAGTGTCCGGTGCCCGGAGCAGATAACCCGACGCGGGCGAATCCGGACCCACCACGCTGCCCGAGCAGCCGAGCACGGTTATTCGCACGGACACCACTGTGCCATGCCCAATGGCACCATGACGAAAACATGGCCGCATTGGTGTGACCAGAATCTCGTCCCGCCGTTAATCAATGCGCACCTGATGAACAGGCTGGACGCCGGTGACCGCCGGACCCAGGAAGCGCGCCGCCAAGGCGGTGAATGCGTCGGGGTCGCCGGTGGCTTCGAAAACCCGTGTCGCGGGCGGCGCATCGTGAGGCCGGAGCAAGTCTCGTTCGGTCAGCACCCGGAGCACCTCCTTGGCGGTTTCCTCGGCGCTGGAAACCAGCGTCACGTTGTCACCCATCGCCAACTGGATGAGCCCGGACAGCAACGGATAGTGGGTGCAGCCGAGCACCAGCGTGTCCACCTGCGCGCGCTGCAACGGCTCCAGATAGCCCTCGGCCAACCCGAGCACCTGACGACCACTCGTCACGCCGCGCTCCACGAAGTCGACGAAGCGCGGGCAGGCCACCGCGGTGATCTCGGTGTCGCGGGCCGCGGCGAACGCGTCCTGATAGGCGTGCGAGGTGATGGTCGCCTGGGTGCCGATGACGCCGATGCGCCCGTTGCGGGTGGTGGCGACCGCGCGGCGCACCGCCGGCAGGATCACCTCGACGACGGGAACGTCATAGCGTTCGCGAGCGTCCCGCAGGCACGCCGCGGAGGCCGTGTTGCAGGCGATGACCAATGCCTTGACGCCGCGGCCGACGAGGTCGTCGCCGATGGCCAGCGCGTGCGCGCGAACCTCGGGGATGGTCAACGGGCCATACGGACCGTGGCCGGTATCGCCGACATAGATGATGTCCTCGTCGGGCAGCTGGTCGATGATCGCCCGCGCGACGGTGAGCCCCCCGACACCGGAGTCGAAGACCCCGATGGGTGCCAGTGGCGAGCTCATGTCTTGGGCCGCGAAACGGTGGTACCGGCGCTCCTCGATGCCCGGCCCTTACGTTCCGGCGCGGACAACATGTAGGCGGCCACGACGCCGGCGATCGCCCCACACAGGTGGCCCTGCCATGACACGCCGCCGCATCTGCCGAGCACGGGCATGGCTCCGAGCAGGACGCCGCCGTAGGCGAACATCACGATGAGCCCGATGATGATGTCGCGCATCCGGCGCACGAAGATCCCGAACACCATCAGGAAGGCCAGCCAGCCGAAGATCAGGCCGGAGGCGCCGATGTGGTCGGTGGGGCCGCAGCTGCTGCCGACGTTGCCGATCAACCAGGTGCCGAAGCCGCCCAGGATCCACACGATCGCGGTCGCCCAGACGAACCGGGACAGGCCGGCCAGCGTCATCAGGAACCCCAGGACCAGCAGCGGCACGGTGTTGGCCGCCAGGTGCTGCCAGCTCTCGTGCAACACCGGGGAGAAAACGATGCCCCACAGGCCGTCGGCTTCCAGTGGCCTGATGCCGTTGGCGTCCAGCGAATGCCGGGACAGCTGGTCGATCAGCTCGACGAGGTAGAGCAACGCCACGAACGTGAGGATCGTGGCGGCGCCCACCGTCGCGGTGGACCGCTTCGCCGGCTGGCCACCGTGCGCGCCAGGGCGTCCCGTCGAGCCACGAGCGCCGCTCCTCCTCATCGCTCCGCTCTGCCTCGTCGCGGCGCGGTGGTCGTCTTACCCATGGCTGCCCTTCCAGCGTGTTTCCAGCATGCCAAGGCTACCGGCGCTGCGGCCGGTCGATCTCATGGACCGAACGCCCCGGGCAGCACGTCGCGGTAGCTCGGTATGCCGGCGATCGATTCCGCGGCCAGCACACCGCCCAGCACCGCGTCCGCCAGGCAATCGGCGGCGGCGATGCCCACCTCGGTAGCCAGCGGGGTCTCCGGGGAGAAGGAGGCGGGCGGTGGTTTCGAACTTGCCGCCGCAGTCACCTCGACCGCCCCGGTGGCCAGCACGAACACCGTGTCACCGTCGACCGGCGTGTGCGCCGGCCGGATGCTGCGGGCCAGGCCGTCGTGGGCGGCGATCGCCACCCGCCGGCACGCCGCCGAGCTCAGGGCGGCGTCGGTGGCGACCACCGCGATGACGGTGTTGAGCGGGTTGTCCACCGGATTCGACGGGGACGGCAGCTGGGCGAAGACGTCGATTTGCTCGGCCGGTGGCGGCCGGAGGCCGAACCCCCGGGTCAGGTCCGCCATCCACGGCAAGCCGGTGCCCCGGTCGACGACCTCGCCCGCGGAGTTCACCACGGCCACCGCCCCGACGGTCACCCCGGACGGCAGCACCCGCGACGCGGTTCCGACGCCGCCCTTGAGCGCGCCGGCGCGCGCCCCCACCCCGGCGCCCACGGTCCCGACGCCCATCGCGACACCGTCCTCGGCGGCGGCGCAGGCGGCGTAACCGAACTCGGCCGTCGGGCGGCACTCCCAACCGCCGACCGGCAGATCGAAGATCACCGCTCCGGGCACGATGGGCACCACGCCGCCGTCCATCGCCACGCCACGTTCGCGTTCCTCCAGCCAGCGCATGACGCCGTCCGCGGCGGCCAGACCATAGGCGCTGCCTCCGGCGAGCAACACCGCGTCCACGAACCGCACGGTGTTCGACGGGTCCAGCAGGTCGGTCTCCCGGGTACCGGGCGCGCCGCCGCGGCAATCGACGGCGCCGACGGTGCCCGGCGGGGTGAGCACGACGGTGACGCCGCAGGCCCAGCCGGCGCCCAGGGACGCGTCGGGGTCCAGTCGTTGGTAGTGGCCGACGCGGATGCCGGCGACGTCGGTGATGGCGTTCATCTGTCGCCGATCATCGGGACCCCATCAGCACCAGGACCAGGTACTCCTGCAACACCGTCAGCCACTGGTACACGTCGAAGTGCACGGCCAGCGGATGGTCGGCCGGCAGGCGCTCCGGACCTTCGGGCCCGACCTCGAGCATGACCCCCAGGGTCAGCCGGATGTCGTTGACCGCCGCGACCCAGGAGTTCGCGTCGTCCTCGGTCAGCTCGAAGCGGCCGCCGTCCTCGGGGATCGTGCTCAGTAACCGCTGTGCGGCAACGCGTTTGGCGTTGACGATGTCCGGCTCGTGCAGGCTGCGCAGCGCGGCGTTGAGGCTGTCCGCGTCGTCGGGCGGTGCGGTGTCCTCGTCGTCGTGCCGGTAGAAGTCGGGCAGCAGCCGACGCAACGTGGGATCCTTCGGCGGGTCGGCGTTGCCGGTCTTGATCCCGGTGATCTCCTCGAGTTCGTCTGCGGGCGAGGAAGATTCACGCTCGTCGAGCAGGCCGATCATCGCGGTGGCCAGGTTCTTGAGCAGGGTGGCCTCATGCGGAGCCAGGGACGACCGAAAGCGGGGACCGCTCGCGGTCTCGACCCGCTTCCATTTGCGCACAGGGAATCGCCAGCGCCTCAGTTTCAGCGGTCCTGCTGCATGGTCGCCCACAAACCGGCGGCGTGCAGCTTGGACACATCGACTTCCATGGACTCACGGCTGCCGGCGGACACCACGGCCTTTCCTTCGTTGTGCACCTGCAGCATCAGCTTGGTGGCGTGCGGCTCGCTGTAGCCGAACAACTTCTGGAACACATATGTCACGTAGGTCATCAGATTGACCGGGTCGTCCCAGACGATCGTGACCCACGGACTCGACGTGGCCTCTACCGGAGCGGACTCTCGTTGTCCTGTAGTGCCCGGCTTAGTGGGCGCTGACATAACAACCATGGCCTACACGATACCGAGGGTTGGACGTCGTTTCCGAGCCCCGATCACAGCCGATACCGTTATGGGATGAACGACCCGGTCGTTACTGGGCTGCTGACCGACAAGTACGAGTTGACGATGTTGGCGGCGGCGCTGCGTGACGGCAGCGCCGATCGCCGGACAACTTTCGAGCTTTTCGCCCGACGTCTTCCCGAAGGCCGCCGCTATGGCGTGGTGGCCGGGACCGGCCGGCTGCTCGAGGCGCTGCCGCAGTTCACCTTCGATGACCAGGCGTGCCAATCGCTGGGGCAATTCCTCGACCCGGACACGTTGCGCTACTTGCGCGAATTCCGGTTCGGCGGTGACATCGACGGCTACGCCGAGGGCGAGCTGTACTTCCCCGGATCCCCGGTGCTGTCGGTGAGCGGGACCTTCGCCGAATGCGTGGTGCTCGAGACGCTGGCGCTGTCGATTTTCAATCACGACACCGCGGTCGCGTCCGCCGCGGCGCGCATGGTCAGCGCGGCCCGGGGGCGCCCGTTGATCGAGATGGGGTCGCGGCGCACGCACGAGCAGGCGGCCGTAGCCGCGGCCCGCGCCGCCTACCTCGCCGGCTTCGCGGCGACATCCAATCTGGAGGCGCAGCGCTGCTACGGCATACCCACCGAGGGCACCTCGGCGCACGCGTTCACCATGCTGTTCACCCGCGCCGACTCCGCTACGGAATCGATCGAATTGGCCGCTTTCCGGGCGCAGGTCGACGCGCTCGGCGTGGACACCACCCTGCTGGTGGACACCTATGACGTGACGACCGGTGTGGCCAATGCGGTCGCGGCCGCTGGCACCGAGCTCGGTGCGGTGCGCATCGATTCCGGCGAGCTGGGCGTGCTGGCCCGCCAGGTGCGCGAACAGCTCGACAGTCTGGGGGCCACCGGGACCCGCATCGTGGTCTCCGGCGACCTCGACGAGTTCTCCATCGCGGCGCTGGCCGCCGAGCCGGTGGACAGTTACGGCGTGGGCACGTCGCTGGTGACGGGCTCGGGCGCCCCCACGGCGAATATGGTCTACAAACTCGTCGAGGTGGACGGCCTGCCGGTCCAGAAGCGCAGCAGCCACAAGGAATCTCACGGCGGGCGCAAGGAGGCGCTGCGGCTGTCGCGCGGCTCGGGCATCATCACCGAGGAGGTGGTGTATCCCGCCGGCCAACAGCCCGCCGTCTCCGAACCGGCTCGCGTGTTGACCGTCCCACTGGTGCGCGGTGGAGAACTGGTGTCCAAACCGAACCTCGCCGCGGCGCGCGAACTGGTAACTTCCGGGCTGCGCAGTCTGCCGTGGGAGGGATTGAACTTGTCGCACGGCGATCCCGCGGTCGCGACGACGCAGATTTCCGCCGTCCGGCGTTAGCGCCGCCCGAATGATGCCGCGGCGTGAGCGCCGCACCGAACAGCGAAGAGGTAGCCACGTCCGACGTTTCCGTGTCCGAGTTGCTGGCCACCGCGGTGGCCGCTCTCGGCGGTAGTGAACGCGGCGGCCAGCAGGAGATGGCCGCCGCGGTGGCGCGGGCCTTCGCCACCGAGGAACACCTGGTGGTGCAGGCCGGCACCGGCACCGGCAAGTCGCTCGCGTATCTGGTGCCCGCCATCGTCCACGCCCTTGACGACGACTCGCCCGTCGTCGTGTCCACGGCCACGATCGCTCTGCAGCGCCAGCTGGTCGATCGCGATCTGCCCCGGCTGGTCGATGCGCTGGCCGATGCGCTGCCGCGCCGCCCGCAGTTCGCGTTGCTCAAGGGGCGGCGAAACTATTTGTGCTTGAACAAGATTCACAACGGTGGGGCGGCCGACGGCGACGACGGCGACGACCGGCCGCAGGAGGAGCTCTTCAACCCGATGGCCGTCAGCGCCCTGGGCCGCGACGTGCAGCGGCTCACCGAATGGGCCTCGAGCACCGAATCGGGCGATCGCGACGACCTGAAGCCCGGAGTCCCGGACCGATCCTGGTCGCAGGTCAGCGTTTCCGCGCGGGAATGCCTCGGCATGGCGCGCTGCCCGTTCGGCACCGAGTGCTTCTCCGAACGCGCCAGGGCGCGGGCCGGCCGCGCCGACGTGGTGGTCACCAACCATGCGCTGCTGGCCATCGACGCGGTCGCCGAATCGGCGGTGCTGCCCGAGCATGCGCTGTTGGTCGTCGACGAAGCCCACGAGCTGGTGGACCGGGTGACGTCGGTGGCCACCGCGGAGCTGACGTCGGCCTCCCTCGGGGTGGCCGCCCGGCGGATCGCCCGACTGGTCGACCCGGAATTGGTCCAGCGCCTGGAGGCGACGACGGCGAACTTCGCCTCGGTCATCCACGACGGCACCCCGGGCCGCATCGACCGCCTCGACGACGAGCTGGCGACCTACCTGACCGCGCTGCGCGACGTGTCGACCGCGGCGCGCTCGGCGATCGACACCACCAACGACCCCAAGGCCGCGTCGGCGCGCGCCGAAGCCGTTGCGGCACTGAGCGAGATCTCGGACACCGCGTCGCGCGTCCTCGAATCGTTCGGCCCGGCCATCCCCGACCGCACCGACGTCGTGTGGCTGGAGCACGACGAGATCAGGGGTTCATCGCGACCGGTGTTGCGGGTGGCGCCGCTGTCGGTTGCGGGGCTGCTGCGATCCCGGGTGTTCTCGCGTTCGACGGTGGTGCTGACGTCGGCGACGCTGACCATCGGCGGCTCGTTCGATGCCATGGCAACGGCGTGGGGACTGACGGCCGAGGACGACGACGCGCGGTGGCGCGGCCTGGACGTTGGTTCGCCGTTCCAGCACGCCAAAGCCGGAATCCTGTATGTGGCCGCGCACCTGCCCCCGCCCGGACGCGACGGCACCGGCTCGGCCGAGCAGCTGAGCGAGATCGCCGAACTCATCGCCGCCGCCGACGGGCGCACCCTCGGCTTGTTCTCGTCGATGCGCGCCGCCCGGGCGGCCGCCGAGGCCATGCGCGGACGCCTCTCGACACCGGTGCTGTGCCAGGGCGACGACAGCACGTCGGCGCTCGTCGAGCAGTTCAGCGCCGACCCGCAGACGTCGCTGTTCGGCACGCTGTCACTGTGGCAGGGCGTCGATGTGCCCGGGCCGTCGCTGTCGTTGGTGCTGATCGACCGCATCCCTTTTCCCCGGCCCGACGATCCCCTGCTGGGTGCGCGGCAGCGTGCGGTCGCGGCGCGCGGCGGCAACGGATTCATGGCCGTCGCGGCCAACCACGCGGCGCTGCTGCTGGCGCAGGGATCGGGGCGGCTGTTACGCCGCGTCACCGATCGCGGAGTGGTCGCGGTGCTCGACTCGCGCATGGTCACCGCCGGCTACGGCGGCTACCTGCGGGCCTCGTTGCCGCCGTTCTGGCAGACCACCAACGGGGAGCAGGTGCGCCAGGCGCTGCAGCGATTGCGCACCGGCCCGGCAAACGAAGAGGGCCTGTCGGTCTGAGCCCTATTCCCAGCAGACCTCAAAGACACGCTGGGGATCGCTAATTCCCTTGAGCTGTTCCTCGCGCGTTTCACCGAATCGGAACTCGTGACTGCCGGCGACCAACCCGCGCAGCACCGCGGACACGAGGATCCCATTGCCGTTCGCCTTCGCCCCGATTCGCGCGGCGAGGATCACGGTGTGCCCGAAGAAGTCCTCCTCCTCGCGGATCACCTCCCCGGTGTGGAGTCCGATCCGGACGCGCAGCACCTGGCCACCGGACTGGTCGCGATACCCCCGCAAGTCGCGCTGGATAGCGACCGCACAGCGAAGCGCGTTGCGGGCGCTGGCGAAGGCGACCATGAACCCGTCGCCCTGCGACTTGACCTCGAAGCCGCTGTGGGCGGCCAGCTGCCGGCGGATGACCGTGTTGTGGCGGTGCAAAAGCTTGAGCCACCGCTCATCGCCGAGCTGCTCGGCGAGTGCCGTCGAGCCTTCGATGTCCGAGAACATGATCGTGACGGTTCCGTCGGGAGCGGCCACTTTGCTGAGGTCGGGCCGGTCCGCCTCGACGGACTCTGCAACGTCGTCCATCACCGACCAGCCGAGCTGGTGCTCCCGGCTCTCCTTGTGCCCTCGGCGCAGTTGCACGAGTCGCTCGACCTCGACACGCATGCTGTTGCGCTGCGCGAGGTCAAGCCCGCGGTCGATCAGGCCCATCGCCTTGTCCCGATCCGCCGGCCCAGATGTGCTGAGCAGCATGCGTGCGTACTCGTAGCAGACCCGGGGTGTCACGTAGTCGCTGCCGATCTCCGCATTGCGCGCAAGGGCGAGGTCGAAGTGGTGCGCGGCGTCCTCTTTGCGGGCCGCCGCCGCGGCGGCGAAGGCCAGGAACGTGTGGTTGGAGCCGAGGCACCCGGCTCCGGCCAGAAACAGAGTGCAGCGGTCTTCGTAGGGCAACAGCAGCTCGTAGAGCGCGCATGCGGCTTCTCGATCACCGATCGGGATCGACGCCATCGAGAGGACGCAGACCGACGTCAACCAATCACTGCCGCGCCGGAGCGCCTCGAATCCGTCGCCGGCAAGCTCGGCGAACCTGGCGCGGGCCTCGTCGAGCTGGCCGATCTCGGTCAACAGCCATACGTACGATGCCGGCCACGCCTGACCGTAGCGCGCGGCGGCCTCGCGGCCGACATCGCGCAGCCGTTCCAGAGTGCCATCCGCGAGCCGGGTCAGAAACGAGTGCGCGCCGAATACCACTGCCGCGACCTCCGGCTCCGCACGCTGCCCGATCGACAGCGCGGTCTGCGCGAGCCGCTCCGACTCCTTATAGCGACCCTGCATCAGCGCTCGCATCGTGCGGAACACCGCCGTCTGCCACAGGTAGCGCGGCTGGTGTAGCTCGTTGGCCAGCCGGTCACACGCCGCGATCTCTTGATCCACCGCCCCGAAGTCGCCGAGCTGGGCAAGGGCGATCAGCCGCAGCTGGTGACCCTCGAACTCCATGTCCCGATCACCGAGGATCCGGGCGAGCCGCGCCATTTCCTCGCCCGACGCGATCGCCTCTTCGGTCCGGTCGGGGCCCAAGGTTGACCACTGCCGGCTGTGCATGGCCAGCAGCAAGATCTTCGTGTCGCCGACGCGCTCGGCCATCTCGATGGCCTGCGCGCTGGTTCGGTCGGCTTCCGCCAGCGCGCCCTTGCGGCGAAGCTCGAGGGCCAGCCGGGCAAGAACCGTCACCCTCAGCGCGCTGTCACGCGCGGGCAGCACCTCGAGCGCCTCATCCAACAACGCCACCAGCTGTTCATCGGCACGATCGGTGATCGAGAATCCGCCCGGGCCGCCGCCGTATCCGAGCGCGGCACGGGCAAAGTGGTCATTGAGCGCCAGCTCGCGCGCGATGGTCGCAGCCTCGCCGAATGTCTTGCGGGCGCCTTCGGCTTCGCCGGCCCGCCACCGCGCGTCCCCCAGCGCCAGCAGCAGATCGCATCGGCGCTGCGGTACCACCTCCGAGATCGTGTCGAAGAGCCGGAGCGCCGTCGCGTAAAGGCTGACCGCGTCTTCGTAGGCATACGTCGCCGCCGCGCGTTCGCCCGCCCACCAGGCATAGTCGGCCGCCTTCGCGGCGTCGCCGTATGGAGCCGCCTTCGCGAAGTGGAATGCGATTGCGGACAGATGAGACTCGATGCGGTCCTCGTAGAGCTCCTCGATCGCCTCGCCGGCGGCGATGTGCAGCTGGGAGCGCCGTAGCGCGGGCAGGTCGTCATACAGCGCGTCGCGAGTCGCGCCATGCGCGAAGCCGTAGCGGCCCGGCTCGCCGGTGGCCTGCCGCACGATCGCCCCGTCCAGAGCCGGCTGCATCCGCGCAAATGCGACGTCTGCCTCCAGCCCGCTGACGTGCGTCAGGATCGGCAGATCGAACTCGCGGCCGATCACCGCTGCGGTCGACAGTAGCTCGAGCGTTTCAGCCGGCAGCTTCTCCAACCGACGGGAGACCACCTCGTGGACACCCCGAGGGATGCCGAGCTCCTCGTCGTCCCGGATGTTGGTAACCCACCGGCCGTCGCGCCAGTCGAGCACTTCAGAGTCGATCAGATGGCGGACGATCTCTTCGGTGAAGTACGGGTTGCCCTCCGACTCGCGGCAAACGGCGTCTGCAAGTGCGAGTTCACTTCGTCGCTCCAGCGGTTGCTGCAGTACCGCTTCGAGCATCGCCTTGACATGTTGATCGGAGAGGCCCCGCAGCTTGATGCGTGCGTATCCCCGTTCCTTGCTGAGCCCGGTGAGTACCTCGTTCAGATAATGGTCGTCGGGGAGCTCGTCGTCTCGATAAGTGCCCAGCACGAACACGCGTGAGTGGGCCAGCTCGCGCACGACGAACGCCAACAGCATCAACGAGGGGTGGTCGGCCTGTTGCAGGTCTTCGAGGAAGATCGCGAGTGGCTGGCGGTCGGAGGCGCCGATCAGAAACCGCGACACCGAGTCGAACAACCGAAAGCGCGCCTGCTCGGCGTCCAGCGGTGGCGATTCGGGGATCTCCGGCATGCGCTCGCGAATCTCAGAGACGATCTGGGCGATCTCAAACGCGCCCGAGCCCAGGTCAGAAGCCACCGTCTCGGCATCGTGACTACGTGCATAGTCGCGGATCGCCTGCACCCACGGCCAATAGGCAGGAGCGCCCGCGCCCGCATAGCAGCGGCCCCACAGAACCTGCGCGCCCCGAAGGGCGGCGTATGCCGCGGCCTCCGACGCAAGGCGTGTCTTGCCGATTCCCGACTCTCCACTGATCAGCACGGTGCGGCCGCGGCGACCCATGGCGTCATCGATCGCGGCGCGGAGCTCGTGCGTTTCTCGTTCTCGCCCGAGGAACGTGCTGTCGGTGATCCGGTCGAGCGCCGCCATATCCCGAGTCGCGCCATCACCACTCGCGACCGCGGCGGCGATCGTCGCAAGCGCATCGCGAACCTCGGCCGCTTGCTGGGGACGCGCCTCCGGCGACTTCGCCAGCATCCTCAGCAGCAACTGGTCGAGCGGTGCTGGAACGCCGGAGCGATGCCCGCTTGGCGCGACCGGAGCGGTCGAAACATGCTGGGAGACAATGGCAGCCGGCGACTCGCCCGCGAAAGGTGTTATCCCGCAGAGCAATTCGTACAGCAAAGCGCCAAGGGAGTAGATATCCGAACGAGCGTCGGAGCCGCGACCGAGAGCCTGTTCGGGCGGCATATAGGCGACCGTTCCGATCACCGTCCCCACGGCCGTCACGCGCGTTGAGCCTTCCGCGACCGCGAGCCCGAAATCTCCGATCTTGGCGGTGCCGTCGGGTGCCAGCCAAACATTCTGGGGCTTGACGTCGCGGTGCACGACGCCCTGGGCGTGCGCATGCGCGAGCCCGCTGGCGATCTCGCCACCGATCCGGACCACCTCTTCGATGGCGAGCCGGTGATCCGCCGCGTCCGCGAGCAGGCCATAAAGGTCACCGCCGGCCATGTACTGGCTGATCAGGTAGAGCTGCCCATCTTCTTCGCCGAAGTCATACACGTTGACGACATTGGGGTGCTCGCCAAGCTTCGCCATCGCCTCGGCCTCCCGGCGCGCGCGGCGCATGGCCGTCTCGTCCGTCCCGCCGGCCTTCAACAAAGCGGCGGCCACCTCGCGCTGCAGGCGCGTGTCGGTGGCCAGGTACACCCGCTTGCCCGCGCCTTCGCCGAGCAGGCGGCCGAGCGTGTAACGCCCGCCCGCAAGTGTCTTGGGGACGGGCGGTGCCGCCGGCTGCGCCGCCATGGGCTGGGCCCCCAGCATGGTGCCGCACTCGTCGCAGAAGCGCTGCGAGCCCGGTTGGCGCGCGCCGCAGCCGGGGCACGCGACCTCGGCCACAATCGGGGCACCACAGCTGTTGCAGAACTTGGCCTGAGGCCGGTTCCCGGCCCCACATTTGCTGCATTCGACGCTCGCGGGCGAACTCATGGATCGGTCACCTCAACGCCGATCCTGGAAGTCCGCCGACCACCAGCGTGCCCGGTCCGACGTGCGTTGCCACCACCGGTCCGACCTCGGAGACGAATTCCGGCTCGGTGCCGAACTCGGTTCCCAACCGGTCGACTAGCGTCTGCGCGTCATCAGGAGCGTGGACATGCTGGACGAACCACCGGTCGGCGCCCGCCGCGCGTCGCTGGCGCATCAGCTCGACCAGCCGCTCGACGCCGCGCCGACGCGTGCGCACGCGTTCGACGGCCTTGAGCTCCGATTCGATCGCCAGGATCGGCTTGAGGTCGAGCGCCGACCCGACCCATGCGGCCACACTGCCCACCCGGTTGCTTCGGCGGAGGTATTCGAGCGTATCCACCAGACCCCAGCCCTTGACTTCCTGACGGGCCTGCCGCACTCGCTCGATAACGCCCTCCGGGTCGGCTCCCCCGGCGGCGGCACGCGCAGCCACCAGCGCCTGGAGTCCAAGGTGGCCGCCAAAGCCGGCCGAGTCGATCACCGTGACCCGCGCGCCTCGGTCGCCCTCTAGCTTTGCGGCTGCCTGCCGAGCCATCGAGCAGGTCTCGGACACGCCAGAGGAGATGAGCACCGAGACAACGGCGGCGTGCTGCTGCAGCAGCCGGTCAAAGGCCGCGACGAAATCGTCGATGGTAGGCGCCGACGTCGTCGCTATGTTCTTTGACGCGTCCAACTCCGCATAGAACCGTCCGAAATCACCGTCGAACTCCGACTCACGCAGCGGGCCGAAACCGACGTCGTAATACTGTGAGACAACGGTGATTTCGAATTTGTCGACGAGCGCACGCGGCAGGTAGCCGGTGCTGTCGGTAACCACAGCGACATCAGCCATACGCACCCTCCAACGCCGCGCCTGGGAGACCACCGACCGTCACCATCCCGGGACCGGTATGAGTTGCGAGTACCGGCCCGACCTCAGAGATGAACTCCGGCTCGGTGCCGAACAGCGCGGCGAGACGCTCGGCCAGTCGCCGCGCGTCCTCGTGCGCATAGGCGTGTTGGACGAACCATCGATCGGCGCCCACCGCGCGGCGCTGTCGCATCAACTCAACCAACCGCTCGACCCCGCGCTTGAACGTGCGCACACGTTCGACGGCCTTCAACTCCGATTCGACCATCAAGATCGGCTTGAGGTCGAGCGCCGATCCGATCCATGCAGCCGCGGTGCCGACTCGGCCGCCGCGCCTCAGATACTCGAGCGTGTCGACCAGGACCCATTGCCTGACCTCCTGGCGCGCCCGGCGCGCCTGCTCGGTCACGCCCTGTAGGTCGGCCCCTGCCGCCGCGGCACGCGCCGCCGCCAGCGCCTGACAGCCCAGGTGGCCGGCCACGCCGGCCGAATCGAACACCACTATCCGCTCGCCGTCCACCCGCGCCGCCGCCTCCCGGGCGAACTCGCACGTCGGGGAGAGGTTTGAGCCAAGCATGACGGCGACCACGGCGCTGTGCTGCTGCAGCAGTCGCTCATACGTCGCGACGAAATCCTCGACGGTAGGCGGCGACGTCGTCGCCACCGTCTTCGACGCGTCCAGCTCGGCAAAGAACCGCGCCCAATCACCGTCGAAGTCCGACTCGCGCTCCCCCCGGCCGGGCAGCTCGTGACCGCCGGTGGGCGACGCCGCGCCAGTGATGTCGTAATAAAGCGACACCACCGTGATGTCCAGGCTCTCGACCAGCGCCCGCGGCAAGGCACAGGTGCTGTCGGTGACCACGGCGACGTCAGCCATATGCACCCCCCAACGCCGCGCCGGGAAGACCACCGGCCGACAACGCTCCCGGCCCGGTATGCGTCGCGACTACCGGGCCGACCTCGGAGACGAACGCAGGCTCAGAGCCGAATACTTTGGCAAGGCGCTCGGCCAGCCGCTGCGCGTCCTCGTGCGCATACGCGTGTTGGACGAACCAACGATCGGCGCCCACCGCGCGGCGCTCCCGCATCAGCTCCACCAACCGCTCGACAGCGCGCCTACGCGTCCGCACACGTTCGACCGCCTTGAACTCCGATTCGATCAACAAGATCGGCTTGAGGTCGAGTGCCGATCCGAACCATGCGGCCGCGCCGCCGATCCGGCCGCTGCGCCGCACATACTCAAGCGTGTCAAGAACGAACCATTGCCTGACCTCCTGGCGCGCCCGCCGCATCGCGGCGATCACTCCTGCGCTGTCTTCCCCCGCGGCGGCAGCCCGCGCCGCCGCCAGTGCCTGAACACCCTGGTGGCCGCCCGTGCCAGCCGAGTCGGTCACCTCCACCCGCTCGCCACCCCGGCCCTCAGACTCCAGCCGTGCGGCTGCCTGTCGGGCGATCGAGCAGGTCCTGGAAATGCCTGAGGAGATCAGCACGCAGACGACGGCGCTGTGCCGCTGCAGAAGCCGGTCAAAGACCTCGACGAAATCCTCGACGGTAGGCGGCGACGTCGTCGCCACTGTCTTCGACGCGTCCAGCTCCGCATAGAACCGTCCGAGATCACCGTCGAATTCCGATTCGCGCAGCCCGCGGCCAGGCACATCGTGACCGCCGCCTGGCGACGCGTCGCCGCTGACGTCGTAATACAGCGCCACAACCGTGATGCCGATTTTGTCGACGAGTGCAGCGGGCAAGTAGGCGGTGCTGTCGGTGACCACCGCGACGTCAGCCACCGACCACCTCCATGATCCGCGGCAACGCTTCACGCGTCGCGACCCGGCCCGCCTCGCGGGCGCGGTCAATCTGATGCCACTCCAGGAATCCGATACTGCTGGTGTCGGGGTGGATCGCGAGGTCGGCGCGTTCCAGAACCGCCGTTGATGCCATCGCGCTACCGATCGTCATCGTGCGCATGAGCGTGTCGACGACATTAGGCACCCGCGGCGAGCGCGGCAGCCTCGTAGCGGAGACGGGGGTCGCCTGCTGACCGGTGCCGATGCTCACTGCGATCAGTGGGCCCTCGTGTCGAGCCAGCGTCATTACCGGCAGGTTGTCGAGCACACCGCCATCGACGTGTAGCGCCCCGTTGTAGACGACCGGTGCATACAAACCCGGGACCCGCAGGGAGCAGCCGACGACATCGGCGAGCGGACCTCGTCGATGCACGACGGCCCGGCGCGCCAGCAGATCGACGCTGACACAACGGAATTCCTTCGGCAATTCCTCGACTAGCTGTCCACCGAAGACGCTCTCCAGAGCGCCCAGGGTGCGCCGCCCCCGGATCAGTCCCTTGCTCGGCAGCGTGTAGTCGCTTGTCGGGTTGCTGCGAATGAAGTACTCATACATATTCGCGTCGACGGCGGCCGCATCCTTACCGGTTGCCGCGAGCGCGGCGATGATCGCCCCCATACTGGTCCCGGCATAACGGTCGACGGCCACTCCCGCCGCTTCCAGCTCGTCCAGCACCCCAAGGTGCGCAAAAGCTCGCGCTGCCCCGCCGCTGAGGACCAGGCCGACCGAGCGCCCCGCGATGCGCGCTGCGAGCGGTCGCAGATCGGCGGTCGCGTGCCCGGCGCGGACTGTATGCACCGAGCGCGGCGTTATCAATTCCTCCCACAGGTGCCGGTGTTCCCGGGCTGCGGGTGGTCCGGCGAGGACTAGGTCGGCGCCGGCCGCACGCGCCGGCAGCGGTGCCACCGGTGGCGCCGGATGCGCCGCCACCAGAACCACGCGATCGGCCGACCGCAAGCAGAAATCACGCCAGTCCGCATCATCGGCTGCCGCGTGCAGCACCACCTTGTCCGCCACCCGCTCGGCGCGGTCCAACCCGTCGCGGTCTACACGGCCCGGGTCCACCACCTGTAGCCGGCCCGACAGCGCGGTGACCAATTCGGCAGCCACCAGCGATACGGGCGCAGCGACGTCGACGCCGACGATCGCAACGACCGCCTCCGGTGTCGCAGCCCGCGGCACCGCGGGCGGCGGAGCCTGGTGTAGCCGCGTGGCCAGCACCCGGACCATTGCTTCCAGGACGCCCGAATCGGCAATGCTTTGAAATTGGGTTTTGGTGAGCCGGATCAGCGTCGAGTCGCGCACCGCGCGAATCGACGCGGAGCGGGGCGCATCGATCAGCAATCCCAGCTCGCCGACGACCTCGCCGCGGCCCAATTCCGTTGTTACGACGTCATTCTGGAGCACCTGCAGTCGGCCGTTTCGCACGACGTACAGGCAATCGGACGCCTCGCCCGCGTGAAAGAGATACGACCCCGCCTCCAGCTCGACCTGCTCGGCGTGCTCTCGCAGCTCCGCCAGAGTGATCGGGTCAAGGCCGGCAAACAGCGGCAGAGCGCCGAGCGGGTCGACCTCACCGTCTGCCGCCGGCCGAATCTCGGCGGGTAGCGACACGACCCCCGGCGCCGACCGCGATCCCGGCGAATCCAATTGCGGAGGGGGTTCGGACTCCCCTGCAATCGCCTCGACGTGGCGGGTGCGGCCCAACAACACACCACCGATAGCGACCAACGCAAAGCAGACCGCGGCCAGCACCCAACCTCGTCGCAAGGTCTCTTCGGTGGCGCCGTGAGCCGGCGTTCCGACCACAATCACCAACAACGCGATGCCGATCACGGCTCCGAGCTGTCGCGTGCTGCTGACTACCGCCGACGCGGTGGCATAGCTGCCGCCTGCGGCCAGCCCAGTCAGGGCGGCGCTGCCAAGCATTGGCAGCGTGGCCCCGACCCCGATGCCCTGCAGCATTTGGCCGGGCAACCACTGCCCGAGGAAATCGGGCTTGGAGCCGACGCGTTCGATGTACCACAGCAGGCTGCCTGTCCAGATCAGCGCGCCGGCGATGATGATGAGGCGGTAACCGTGCCGGTCGGCGACGCGGCCTAGTACCGCGGCGACGACAGCCGCGACGAACGCGGCAGGTGCCACCGCCAGGCCCGCGCGTAGCAAGTTGTAACCCCACACGTAGTTGAGGAACAGGACATGGGTCAGCAGGTAGGCGTAGAACCCCGCGCTGGCGATCAACGTCAAGGTATTGCCCGCCGTGAACGACCGGATGCGCAGAAACGCGGGCTCTATCAACGGGGTTGGATGCCTCCGCGAACTCATCAGGAATCCGAGCATCGCGACCACTGCGGCGAGGAATGACCCGATGGTTGCCGGGCTGACCCAGCCCCAGTCCGGGCCCTTGACCAACCCGAGGGTCAGGCAACCGAGCCCGGCGGCCAGCAAAGCCGCGCCCCGTAAGTCGGGCACGCGACGTCGTCCCGAGGCGCGGCTCTCGACCAGGCCGCGTCGAGCCACCATCACGGCCACAGCGCCAAGCGGCAGATTGACCAAGAAAACCCAGCGCCAACTCGATGCCTCAACGAGAGCACCACCGATTGGCGGCCCGAGACCCGATGCGATTGCGGCTGCCGCGCCCCAAAGGCCGACGCCATGTGCGCGGCGGGCCTCGTCGAAACTTTCGACGACGAGCGCCAGGGACGCCGGCACCAGGACCGCCGCTCCGATGCCTTGCAGCACCCGGAAGGCGACCAGCTGGCCGACTGTGTCGGCGGCCGCGCACAACGCTGACGCGGCGGTGAACAACACCACGCCGTAGATAAACATCCGCTTGCGGCCAAGCAGGTCAGCAATCCTGCCGCCGGCCACGAGGAACGCGGCGAAGGCAATGTTGTAGGCGTTGAGCACCCACGACAGGCTGCTGATGTCGCTGCTGTGGAAGTAGCGCTGGATGGCCGGGAAGGCAATGTTGACGATCGTGGAGTCGAGGAATGCGAGGAAGGCGCCGAAAGCCGCGACCAGCAGCACTGCCGTCGGGGAGGGCTGCCGGCGTCGAGTGAGCGGGGCGGGGGGTCGGCCCGTCCGGAGACGTCTGCGGCTCACGCCGGTGTCTGGATCAAGGACTCTGCCGGCCGGGCCATCCCCGTTCGTCGTCGCGCGCTCTGCAGTGCGCCTCGGGGTAGTCCGGGCTGTGACAGCAATTCTGTGCGTCATGGCGCACCTCCACTGTGAGGCAGTTGCGACTCTGACCGCGTCGCAATTGTCGCTCAAGCGCCCGTGCTGAGTTCGAAAATCTCCTAATTACTGTTGTGAAAATTAACAAGCGCCGGCCGACGCGCGGCTGAGCACGGCTCCTATCCGGCCGGCACCACTGGATACCTCACGTTGCCCTCAACGCCGCCGAGCGGCGCCAGCCGCGACTGGTCGCGAAAACCGTTGCGCGCGAGCCCAATACATCACGTTGACCGCGCTTCACCGACTTTGGCTCGTTGTCGAGCAGTTAGGCCAGCGTGACCAGGCCGAGCTCGTTGCTGGCGGCCAGCATCGGGTTGCGCGGCAGCACGCGCACGGTGTAGCCGACCGATCCCGCCAGCGGCAGCGGGGTCGTCGTCGAAAAGACCTGGTTGCCGCCCTCGGCGGTGCCGGTGTAGGACATCTCGACGGTGATCGGGTCCAGCAGCGCATCGCTGGAGTCGACGCGGCCCACCAGCGCCTGGACGGTGACCTCGTCGGGCGCCAGGCCGGCCAGTTGCACGGTGGCGGTCAGGGTCAGCTTGGAGCCGAGCACGGGGCTGTCCGGCAGGCCGGTGCTGTCTACGTCGGTGATGACGATCTTGGGCCAGGCATCGTGGGCGCGCCGGCGGTAGGCGGCCAGCTCACGGGCGGCGCCGAACTCGCCGCCGCCCCCCGCGTCGTCGGCGGGTGCGATCGTCTTGCGCAGCGACTGCGCGGCGGGCGTGTAGTACTGCTCGACGTAGTCGCGCACCATGCGCGACGCCAACACTTTCGGACCGAGCGTCTGCACCGTGTGGCGCACCATTTCGATCCAGCGCGGCGGCACGCCGTGTTCGTCGCGTTCGTAGAACTTCGGGGCCACAGCCTCTTCCAGCAGTGTGTAGAGCCCGCTGGACTCCAGGTCGTCGCGCCGGTCCTCGTCGGCCACGCCGTCGGCAGACGGTATCTCCCAACCGTTTTCGCCGTCGTACCATTCGTCCCACCAGCCATCGCGGATGGACAGGTTCAGCCCGCCGTTGAGTGCGCTCTTCATTCCCGAAGTGCCACAAGCCTCCAACGGCCGCAGCGGGTTGTTCAGCCACACGTCGCAGCCCCAATACAGCAGCCGCGCCATGGACATGTCGTAGTCGGGCAGAAACGCGATGCGGTGGCGCACCGCGGGCCGGTCGGCAAAACGCACCACCTGCTGGATCAGCGCCTTGCCGCCGTCATCGGCCGGGTGCGACTTCCCGGCGACGATCAACTGGATCGGCCGTTCCGAGTCGAGCAGCAGCTGTTCCAGCCGATCCGGATCACGCAGCATCAGCGTCAGCCGCTTGTAGGTCGGCACCCGCCGAGCGAACCCGATGGTCAGCACCTCAGGGTCGAATGCCGTTGCGATCCAACCTAATTCGGCGTCTGAGGCGCCCCGTTCCAGCCAGGAGCGACGTAGCCGCTGCCGGACGTCGTCGACTAGCAGGGACCTCAGCTGCGAGCGGATCCACCACAGGTGGCCCGCGTCAACCTGCTTGAGGCGCAGCCAAACCCCCGGATCGCTGAACGAATCCGACCCGGCCAGCTCACGACCCAGCTGCAGCCACTGCGGCGCCGCCCACGTGCGCGCGTGAACTCCGTTGGTGATCGAGCCGATCGGCACCTCACTCGCGTCGAAGCCGGGCCACAGTTCGTTGAACATCGACCGGCTCACCCGGCCGTGCAGCGACGACACACCGTTGGCGCGCTGGGCCAGCCGCAGACCCATGTGCGCCATGTTGAACTTGGTGGGGTCGTCCTCGGCGCCGAGCGCCAGGATGCGGGCCGTCGGCACGCCGGGCAACAACACCGGCGTGCCATCAGAGGTCGCGGCCTTCTCGCCGGATTCCGCCTCATCGCCGGCATGGTCGTCGAAGTACAGCCGCACCATCTCGATGGGGAACCGGTCGATGCCGGCCGGCACCGGGGTGTGGGTGGTGAACACCGTGCTGGAGCGCACCACGGTCAGCGCGGTGTCGAAGTCCAATCCCGGACCGGTCATCAACTCGCGGATGCGTTCCGCTCCGAGGAAACCCGCGTGGCCCTCGTTCATGTGGAACACCTCGGGTGCGGGTAGGCCGTGGATGTCGGTGAAGGCACGGATCGCCCGCACCCCGCCGATGCCGGCCAGGATCTCCTGCCTCATCCGGTGTTCCTGGTCGCCCCCGTACAGCCGGTCGGTGACGCTACGCAGATCGTGCTCGTTCTCCGGGACGTCGGAATCCAGCAACAACAGCGGAACCCGGCCCACCTGCGCGACCCAGATGCGGGCGTGCAGCTGCGCGGAGTCGGGCAGCATCAGCTCGACCAGCGCGGGCTCGCCGGTCGCATCGGTCAACAGCCGCAACGGCAGGCCCTGCGGGTCCAGCGACGGGTACGTCTCGTTCTGCCAGCCGTCGGCGGTCAGCGACTGGCGGAAGTAGCCGGACCGGTAGTAGAGCCCCACCGCCACCAGCGGCACGCCCAGATCCGACGCGGACTTCAGGTGGTCGCCGGCGAGGATGCCCAAGCCACCGGAGTAGTTGGGCAGCACTTCGGCGATGCCGAACTCCATCGAGAAGTAAGCGACCGCGGCCGGCATTTCGGCGCCCTGCTCCTGCCGCTGCTGGTACCACAGCGGGCGGCTCAGGTAATCGTTCAGATCGGCGGTCAGCGCGTCGAGCCGGCCCAGGAAAGCCTCGTCCATCGCAAGCTCGTCGAGCCGCGCCGGATTCACCGCGCCCAGCAACGCCACCGGATCGCTGCCGCACCGCTCCCAGAGCTCGGGGTCGATGGTCGCGAAAAGCTCCTGGGTGGGTTTGTCCCACGACCACCGCAGGTTGGTCGACAGCTGGTCCAGCGCGGTCAGGCGCTCCGGAAGGTGAGCACGGACGGTAAACCGGCGGAGGGCTTTCACGCGTTCCTACCTTACTGAGGTTCCCGGCCCGCGCACTGCGGCGGGAAGGGCCGCTTTTCCCCGCCGGTGTGTGACCGAAGACTAGGGTGGGTATCGGGTAGTTATCGGGGTCGCAACGATGCTTCCCCACACAGAAATTTTCCCCACGACAGGAAGTTTCCCGACGAGCGGCATTCCGCACGGAGCACACCGCGGGATCGGCCGCACACAATCGGAACGGAGTGGTGGTGCCCGGTCGTGTCGAGATCGATAACGTCCAGCCGGTCGTTTCCTGTGGCGCGTATCCCGCGAAAGCCGTGGTCGGCGAAGTGGTGCCGGTCAGCGCCGCGGTATGGCGAGAAGGCCACGAGGCGGTCGCGGCGACCTTGGTCGTGCGCTACCTCGGGCCCGGCTATCCGCAGGTAACCGAGACGCGTCGCGTCAAGGCGGTTCAGGCCCCGGAAAAGCCGGTGACCGAACGCGACGGCAAGGTGGACCAGCAACGGATCAAACCGCTGCTGCTGCCGATGACGATGGGCCTGGAGCCATACGTTTTCCATGGTCAGTTCACCCCCGATCAGGTCGGGTTGTGGACGTTCCGGGTCGACGGGTGGGGCGACCCGATTCATTCGTGGCGCCACGGGGTGATCGCCAAGCTGGACGCCGGTCAGGGCGAGACCGAACTGTCCAACGATCTTCTGGTCGGTGCGGGACTGTTCGAGCGCGCGGCGACGGGCGTGCCGCGCGCACTGCGCGAACCGCTACTGGCCGCCGCAACCGCGTTGCGCAAGCCAGGCGACCCGGTGACCCGGACCGCGCTGGCGCTGGGACCGGCGATCGAGGAAATCCTGGCCGACTACCCGTTGCGCGATCTGGTCACCCGGGGTGAGCAGCACGGCGTCTGGGTGGACCGGCCACTGGCCCGGTTCGGCTCCTGGTACGAGATGTTTCCCCGGTCGACCGGCGGGTGGGACGCCGAGGGCAACCCCGTGCACGGCACCTTCGCCACGGCCGCCGCCCAGCTTCCGCGCATCGCGGCAATGGGATTCGACGTGGTCTACCTGCCGCCCATCCACCCGATCGGCAAGGTACATCGCAAGGGCCGCAACAACTCCCCCACCGCCGCCCCCGGAGATGTGGGATCGCCCTGGGCGATCGGCAGCGACGAGGGCGGCCACGATGCCGTGCATCCGGATCTGGGCACCATCGACGACTTCGACGCCTTCGTCGCCGCGACGCGCGAGCTGGGCATGGAGGTGGCGCTGGACCTGGCGCTGCAGTGCGCACCCGATCACCCCTGGGCGCGCGACCATCGCAACTGGTTCACCGAATTGCCCGACGGCACCATCGCTTACGCGGAAAACCCGCCGAAGAAATACCAGGACATCTATCCGATCAATTTCGACAACGACCCGGCCGGCCTCTACGACGAGGTGCTGCGGGTGGTCCGGCACTGGATGGACCACGGCGTCAAGTTCTTTCGCGTCGACAACCCGCACACCAAGCCGCCGGACTTCTGGGCCTGGCTGATCGCCACGGTCAAGGCCATCGACCCCGACGTGCTGTTCTTGTCCGAGGCCTTCACGCCGCCCGCCCGGCAGTACGGCCTGGCCAAACTGGGGTTCACCCAGTCCTACAGCTACTTCACCTGGCGCACGGCGAAGTGGGAGCTGACCGAATTCGGCAACGACATCGCCAACCTCGCCGACTTCCGCCGGCCCAACCTGTTCGTCAACACCCCCGACATCCTGCACGCGATCCTGCAGCACAACGGGCCCGGCATGTTCGCCATCCGCGCGGTGCTGGCGGCGACCATGGGGCCGGCGTGGGGCGTGTACTCGGGCTACGAACTGTTCGAACACCGAGCGGTGCGCGAGGGCAGCGAAGAGTACCTGGACTCGGAGAAGTACGAGTTGCGGCCCCGCGATTTCGCGGGCGCGCTGGCCGAAGGCCGGTCGCTCGAGCCATTCATCACGCAGCTCAACGCAATTCGCCGGCTGCATCCCGCCCTGGAGCAGATGCGCACGATCCATTTCCACAGCGTGGACAACGAGGCATTGCTCGCCTATTCCAAGTTCGACCCGGCGACCGGCGACTGCGTGTTGGTGGTGGTGACGCTCAACGCGTACGGCGCCGAGGAGGCGACACTGTTTTTAGATATGGCCGCTTTGGGTATGGAGCCATACGAGCGCTTTTGGGTGCGCGACGAGATCACCGGCCAGGAATTCCAATGGGGCCAGGCCAATTACGTCCGGCTCGACCCCGGGCAGGCGGTCGCGCACATCATCAACATGCCACTCATACCGCATGAAGCACGAATGACACTGCTACGCAGGCGATGAAACGGACCGGAGGTGAAAGGGACATGAGCCAAGCCGACCAACTCGCTCGGACACACTTGGCGCCCGATCCGGCCGACCTGTCGCGCCTGGTCGCTGGCACCCACCACAACCCCCACAGCATTCTGGGCGCCCACGAATACGGTGATCACACCGTCATCCGGGCGTACCGGCCGCACGCGGCCGAAGTCGTCGCGCTGGTCGGTGACGACCGCTTCCCGATGCAGCACATCGAATCCGGCCTCTTCGCCGTCGTGTTGCCGTTCGTCAACCTGATCGACTACCGGCTGCAGATCACCTACGAGGGTGCCGAGCCGCACGTCATCGCCGACGCGTACCGCTTCCTGCCGACGCTGGGCGAGGTCGACCTGCACCTGTTCGGGGAGGGACGCCACGAGCGGCTCTGGGAAGTCCTTGGCGCACATCCCCGCTCGTTCACCACGGCCGACGGTGTGGTGAACGGCGTGTCGTTCGCGGTGTGGGCGCCAAACGCCAAGGGCATCAACCTGATCGGTGAGTTCAACGGTTGGACCGGCAGCGAAGCCCCGATGCGGGCCCTGGGCTCATCGGGTGTCTGGGAGCTGTTCTGGCCTGGGTTCCCCATCGACGGGCTGTACAAGTTCCGCGTGCACGGCGCCGACGGCGTCGTGACCGAGCGGGCCGACCCGATGGCGTTCGCCACCGAGGTGCCGCCGCACACCGCCTCGCGGGTCACGCGCAGCCAGTACACGTGGGAAGACGCCGCCTGGATGACCGAACGCGCGCAGCGCAATCCGGTGTTCGAGCCGATGAGCACCTACGAGGTTCACCTGGGTTCCTGGCGTCCCGGGCTCAATTACCGGCAGTTGGCCCGTGAACTGACGGATTACGTGGTGGAACACGGGTTCACCCACGTCGAGCTGCTGCCGGTCGCCGAGCACCCGTTCGCCGGATCGTGGGGCTACCAGGTGACGTCGTACTACGCACCGACGTCGCGCTTCGGCACGCCGGACGAGTTCCGCGCCCTGGTCGACGCCTTGCACCGGGCCGGCATCGGCGTGCTGGTGGACTGGGTGCCGGCGCACTTCCCCAAGGACGCGTGGGCGCTGGGCCGGTTCGACGGCACGCCGCTCTACGAGCACTCCGACCCGAAGCGCGGCGAGCAACTCGATTGGGGCACTTACGTATTCGACTTCGGTCGCCGGGAGGTCCGTAACTTCCTGGTAGCCAACGCGCTGTTCTGGCTCGAGGAGTTCCACATCGACGGCCTGCGGGTGGACGCGGTCGCGTCGATGCTCTACCTGGATTACTCACGCCCCGAAGGCGGCTGGACCCCCAACATCTACGGCGGCCGCGAGAATCTGGAGGCCGTGCAGTTCCTGCAGGAGATGAACGCGACGGTGCACAAGACCGCCCCGGGCATCGTCACCATCGCCGAAGAGTCAACCTCGTGGCCCGGGGTGACGCGGCCGACCAACCTTGGCGGCCTGGGCTTTTCGATGAAATGGAACATGGGCTGGATGCACGACACGCTCGACTACATCAGCCGCGATCCGATCTATCGTAGTTTTCACCACCACGAGATGACGTTCTCGATGCTCTACGCGTTCAGCGAGAACTACGTGCTGCCGATCAGCCACGACGAGGTGGTGCACGGCAAGGGCACGCTGTGGGGCCGGATGCCGGGCAACAATCACGTCAAGGCGGCCGGTCTGCGTAGCCTGCTCGCCTACCAGTGGGCGCACCCGGGCAAGCAATTGCTGTTCATGGGACAGGAATTCGGGCAGCGTGCCGAGTGGTCCGAGGAGCGCGGCCTGGATTGGTGGCAGCTCGACGAGCAGGGGTTCTCCAACGGGGTCCTGCGCCTGATCGGCGACATCAACAACATCTATCGCAGTCACCCGGCGTTGTGGAGCCAGGACACCGTGCCCGACGGCTACTCCTGGATCGACGCCAACGACTCGGGCAACAACGTGTTGAGCTTCCTGCGCTATGGCAAGGACGGCTCGGTGATGGCATGTGTGTTCAACTTCGCCGGCGCCGAGCACGGCGGATACCGACTGGGCCTGCCGTCGGCCGGTCGCTGGCGCGAGGTGCTCAACACCGATGCGACCGCCTACAACGGTTCGGGGATCGGCAACATGGGCGGCGTGGACGCCACCGAGGACCCGTGGCACGGCCGGCCGGCGTCGGCGCTGCTGGTGCTGCCGCCCACGTCGGCGCTGTGGCTCGAGCCCGAGTAAGGCGTCAGTACAGCGCGTTGGCGAGGTTGCGCCGTCCGGCGACAACCTCGGGATCGGCCGGGTCGAACAGTTCGAAGAGCTCGACCAGCCGGGTCCGCACCAAAGTGCGGTCGTCCCCGGATGTGCTGCGCACCAAGGCAATCAGGCGATCGAAGGCGGCGCCGACATCCTGATTGAGGATCTGGACGTCGGCCGCCGCCAGGGCGGCTTGGATGTCACCGGGCGCGGCGTCGGCGACGGCGACGGCGTCCGGGCGTTGCGCGGTTGCGCGCGTGAGGAATTCGATCTGGCGAATCGCGCCCTTGGCTTCGGCGTTGGCCGGGTTGGCGTCCAGGATCGACTGGTACGACGCCTTGGCCGCCTCGAAGTCGCCGTCTTCCAGCTGTTGCCGCGCCGCCGCCACCTCGGGGTCGACCTCCTCGGGCTCGCCGGAACCCGTTGCGCCCTTGAGCTTTCCGGCGGTCGCCGAGAGGATCTGATCCAACCAGCCGCGCAGCTGTTCGGCCGGCTGCATTCCCTGGAAACTCGATATCGGCTGGCCGGCGGCCAGCGCCACCACCGTCGGGACCGCGTCGACACCGAAGATCTGCGCGACCCGGGGCGCGACATCGACGTTGACCGTCGTCAACGACCACTTGCCGTTGTCCTGGGCCGCCAGGCCGGCGAACGTGTCGAGCAGCTGGACACACGCGTCGCTGCGCGGTGACCACAGCAGCACGACGACGGGCACTTCCTCGGACCGCAGCAGCACCTCGGCCTCGAAGTTGGCCTCGGTGACCGCGATGATCCCGGTGTCACCCTCGGCCGCCGACGGCGCGGGTCCTCCAGGAGGGCCCGCGGGCTGGGGCCGCTGCTTGAGAGCGGAGAGATCGACCGCACCAGCCAGGGCGGGGCCGATAGAAGGTCGCGGACGTGTCACGCCGTCAAGTTTGTCATGCGGATGGGCTACCCATCCACCCGGTCACGGCGGCACTCAGACCGCGACTCCACCCGGCGAAAAAGCTCACCGAAAGGGGTCGTGATCGGCAAATATGACGAAGATCACAATCCGACATCGGCGCGTCGTGCCAGCAACGTCGGCGACGGCCCCGAGCTCTGGCTAACCGGCGCGCAGAATCAGGGCGTCGCCCTGCCCGCCGGCACCGCACAGCGCCGCCACGGCGTATCCGGAGCCGCGTCGTGACAACTCCAGGGCGGCATGCAGCGTGATCCGCGCCCCGGACATCCCGATGGGGTGCCCGACCGCGATCGCGCCGCCGTTGACGTTGACGAGGTCGGGGTTCACGCCCAGTTCGCGGGTCGACGCCAGCGCCACCGCGGAAAACGCCTCGTTGATCTCGATCACGTCGAGCTGGTCGACGGAGATGCCCTCACGGCCGAGCGCCTTCTTGATCGCGTTCGCCGGCTGCGACTGCAGGGTGGAGTCCGGTCCGGCCACCACGCCGTGCGCGCCGATCTCGGCCAGCCAGCTCACCCCCATTTCCTGGGCCTTGGCCTTGCTCATCACCACGACGGCGGCCGCGCCATCCGAGATCTGCGAGGCCGAACCGGCGGTGATGGTGCCGTCGCGGCGGAATGCCGGCTTGAGGCCGGCCAGCGATTCGGCGGTGGTGTTGGCGCGGATGCCCTCGTCCTCGGTGAACTGCAGCGGATCACCTTTGCGCTGCGGGATGTTGACCGGCACCACCTCGTCGGTGAAGACGCCGTCCTTCCAGGCCGCGGCCGCCTTCTGGTGGGACCGCGCAGCGAACTCGTCCTGCTCCTGCCGGGTGAATTTGTCGACGTCGTTGCGCTGCTCGGTGAGCGCGCCCATCGGCTGGTCGGTGAACACGTCGTGCAGGCCGTCGTAGGCCATGTGGTCCAGCACCGTCACGTCGCCGTACTTGTAGCCCGAGCGGCTGTCCATCAGCAGGTGCGGCGCCTTGGTCATCGACTCCTGGCCGCCGGCCACCACCACGTCGAACTCCCCGGCGCGAATGAGCTGGTCAGCCAGCGCGATGGAGTCGATGCCGGACAGACACATCTTGTTGATTGTCAGCGCCGGAACGTCCCAGCCGATGCCGGCCGCGACGGCCGCCTGGCGCGCCGGCATCTGGCCGGCCCCGGCGGTCAGCACCTGGCCCATGATCACGTAGTCGACCGCGGTGGCCGGCACATTGGCCTTTTCCAGCGCGCCCGCGATCGCGATGGCCCCCAGATCGCTGGCGGAAAAGTCCTTCAGCGAACCCATCAGCTTGCCGATGGGGGTCCGTGCTCCAGCAACGATCACCGACGTCGTCATGACAATCTCCTAACCCTGCGCCGACGGCCGGTCCGGCCTCCCGGGGAAGCGCAATCTTTGCCGCCAGGTTACCGTTATGTGATGACGACCGATCAAGTTGACGCCCGTCAGATCCTGGCCACCTCACTGGTGACGGCGATCGATCACGTCGGCATCGCAGTCGCCGACCTGGACGCCGCCATCGCCTGGTACCACGACACCCTCGGCATGATCCTGGTGCACGAGGAAGTCAACGAGGAGCAGGGAATCCGCGAAGCCATGCTGGCTGTGCGCGGCGCCCCGGCGGGTACCGCACAGATCCAGTTGATGGCCCCGATCGACGAGTCCTCGACGATCGCGAAGTTCCTCGACAAGCGCGGTCCGGGCATCCAGCAGATGGCCGTTCGGGTGAGTGACCTCGACGCCTTGGTCGAGCAGCTCCGCGAGCAGGGCGTGCGCCTGATCTACGATGCACCCCGCCGCGGCACGGCAAACTCCCGGATCAACTTCATCCACCCCAAGGACGGCGGCGGAGTTCTGATCGAACTCGTCGAACCGGCCGCCTGAGACCGGTTATTCACGACCACTTCCTGGTTGGACCGCGGGTAGCGCGGTGCGCCCAGCACGGCGTGTGCCAATGCCGGCGGTCCTCGATCTGACCGGGGCCTCCGCCGAGCGTCGAATCGATTGGCCACACCACCAGATGTGCTGAGCCGGAGCGTATTTCGTGATCGCAGCCGGGGCACCGATAGGTCTTGACCGCGCCGGCCGCCGGGACGGGACGGACTTCGTACTCGTGACCATCGGGCCCGAGCTCCACCCGGCGCAGTGCCGGCCGCGGCGCCAAGGGCCGCTGCCGGCGTGGCGGGGTACGGCGCCGAGCCATCCGATCAGTTTAGTGGCGGACCCTCAGAACAGCCGGTATTCGTCGCTGTCCATCCCGCGCATCTTGTCGTAATCCAATGTCAGACAACGGATCCCGCGATCGGTGGCGAGTGTGCGGGCCTGCGGTTTGATCTGTTGCGCGGCAAACACGCCTTTCACCGGCGCGAGCACCGTGTCGCGGTTGAGCAGCTCCAGATAGCGGGTGAGTTGTTCGACGCCGTCGATCTCGCCGCGTCGCTTGATCTCCACCGCCACCGAGCCACCGAGTTCGTCACGGCACAGCAGGTCGACGGGCCCGATGGCGGTCATGTACTCGCGGCGAACCAGCGTGTATCCCTCACCCAGCAGCTGCACGTGCTCGGCGAGCAGCGCCTGCAGGTGCGCCTCGACGCCGTCCTTGACCAGCCCGGGGTCGACGCCGAGCTCGTGGCTGGAGTCGTGTTCGATGTCCTCGACGGTGATGCGCAGTTGTTCGCCGGCTTTGTTCTCGACCACCCACACCGGAGACTCATCGCCGGGCTCCTCGGTCAGCCAGCACGGCGGGCTCATCCAGTTCAGCGGCTTGTAGGCGCGGTCGTCGGCGTGCACACTGACCGATCCGTCGGCCTTGAACAGCAGTAACCTGCGGGCCGAGGGCAGATGCGCGGTGAGCCTGCCGACGTAGTCAACGGTGCATTGAGCGATCACTAGGCGCACCCGATTCACCTTAGAGCGTGCCCGACAACATAGGCTGACGCCACCATGTCGGCCCACCGTTCCGTGGCACAGCGAATAGGCCGGGTGCTCGAGCGGATCACCCGTCAGAGCGGCCGTCTGCCGGCGACGCCCGCGTACGGCTCCCTGCTGCTCGGACGGGTGTCGGAAAGCCAGGGACGGCGACGGATACGCATCCAGATCATCATGACCGTTCTGGTTCTGGGAGCGAACCTGATCGGGATCGGCGCGGCGGTGGTGTTGGTAACCGTTGCCATCCCGGTACCGAGCATTTTCGCCGATGCGCCGGCCTGGATCACGTTCGGGGCCATGCCGGCATACGCAACCCTGGCCCTCGCCCTGGGCACCGTATGGATCACCCGCAGGACCGTCCTTGCCTTGCGCTGGGCGATCGAGGAGCGCACCCCGACTGCCGAGGACGAGCGCAACACGTTCATCGCCCCGTGGCGGATCGCCTTGGTCGACCTCGTCTTGTGGGGGACCGGGGCGGTGCTTTATTCGGTCCTCTACGGCATGGTCAACACGATGTTCATCCCCCGTTTCCTGGTCGGGGTGAGCTTCTGCGGCGTCCTCGTGGCCACCGGCAGTTACCTGCTCGCCGAGTTCGCATTGCGTCCTGTGGCGGCTCAGGCGCTCGAGGCGGGTCCGCCGCCGCGGCGGCTGGCGTCGGGGATCATGGGCCGAACAATGACGGTGTGGTTCCTCGGTTCGGGCGTGCCGGTCATCGGCATCGCGCTGCTGGCGCTGTTCGAGGTATGGCTGAACAATCTCACCCAAACCGAGTTCGCGGTCGGTGTGCTGATCGTGTCGTCGGCCGCCCTGATTTTCGGATGCGTCCTGATGTGGATCCTGGCCTGGCTGACCGCGACGCCGGTGCGAGTGGTGCGCGCGGCACTGCAGCGGGTGGAGCGCGGCAATCTACGTGGCGATCTCGTGGTGTTCGACGGAACCGAGCTCGGGGAGCTGCAGCGAGGCTTCAACCGCATGGTTGACGGGCTTCGTGAGCGCGAACGGGTGCGCGACCTGTTCGGCCGCCACGTGGGGCGCGAAGTGGCGGCGGCCGCCGAACGCGAGCGCCCCGAACTGGGCGGCGAAGAACGCCACGTGGCCGTCGTCTTCATCGACATCGTCGGGTCCACCCAACTCGTGACGAGCCGGCCGCCTGCCGATGTGGTCGCGGTGCTCAACCAATTCTTCGGCATCGTCGTCGAGGAAGTGGACCGCCGCCGCGGGCTGGTGAACAAGTTCGAAGGCGATGCGACGCTTGCGATCTTCGGAGCGCCCAATCGTCTCGATTCTCCGGAGGACGAGGCGCTGATTGCCGCGCGGTGCATTGCCCAACGACTGGCCAATGAAATGTGTGAGCTCTCGGCCGGCATCGGTGTGGCGGCGGGTCAAGCCGTCGCCGGAAACGTCGGTGCCAGGGAACGTTTCGAGTACACGGTGATCGGTGAACCGGTCAACGAGGCGGCCCGGTTGTGCGAGCTGGCTAAGTCGCAATCGAGCCGGCTGCTCGCGACGGCCGACGCCATTGAGCGCGCAGGTGAAAACGAGCGGGCGCGTTGGTCTTTGGGCGACACCGTGACCCTGCGCGGGCACGAGCGTCCGACCCGACTGGCGTCGCCGGTCGACCCGTTCGATGATTGATACCGAGTCGAAATGGGTACAGCGACAAAGAACTTGACCCCTCAGAGATTGGCTTTTACATGACCGGTAGTGGAACTGCCCGCCGTGTTTCGGTCGCCGCGGGGATCGCCGTGGCGATTGCCTTGAGTTCGTTGTCCGCGGGATGCTCGAGCAACAACAACAAGAGCCCCAGCACCTCGACCGTGACCACCACCGTCACGACGCCGGCGAGCGTCACGACGACGGCTCCGACGGCACCGGGGACCGGCGGTCCGGGTGGCGGTGGACCCGGCGTCGGGCAGGGTGGCGCCACCACCGCCGGTCCTGGCGGATCGGGCGCCGGCGCCGGACCGGGTGGGGCCAGTGCGGGTGTGCCGGGCGCCGGAGCTTCCGCGGGACCGGGCGGCGCGGGTGCATGCGCCGGGGGCGCGTGCGTCGGGACGCCTCCCGGCTGATACCGGGGCTAGCGCGGCGGGTTGGTCACCGAGCGGTGGCCATCGACCCGGCGAAGCTTTTGGCGCGGGATCCGTTCTCCCGCACCAACAGTGCGACGAGCAGCGAGCCGGCCACGAGCAGCCCGCCGACAAACCACGCCGTCGCCCGCCAGCCGCCAACGCCGTAGACGAGACCTCCCAGCGCGCCGGCCACCGACCCGCCCAGGTAGTAACTGAACAGGTACAGCGCGGACGCCTCGGCGCGGTCCCGGTGCGCGACCGCACCCACCCAGCCACTGGCAACGGTGTGTGCGGCGAAGAATCCACCGGTGAACACACCCACACCGATGACGATCACGGCCAACGCGTGCGGGACGGTGAGCAGCAGGCCGGTCACGGTGATCGGCAACGCGGCGCCCAGCACGAACCAGCGCCCCCTGCGGTCCGCGAGCCGCCCCGCCACGACCGACGTCCAGGTGCCCACGAGGTACAGGACGAACAGCAGGCCGGCCACCGAGGGCGCCAATCCGAAGGGCTGCTCAGTCAGCCGGTAGCCGAGGTAGTTGTACACCGTGACGAATCCCCCCATCAGTACCGAGCCCAACGCAAACAGCTTCAGCAACACCGGGTTTCGCACATGCGCGACAAGGTTGTGCACGGTGGCCCGCACGCTCGCCGCCTTCGGGGTGAAAAATTGCGACCTGGGCACCAGCAGCGCGAACACGGCCGTGCCGGCCAGTGTCGTCGCGGAGCACGCCAGCAGCGCGACCCGCCAATTGCTGACGTCGACGACAAGCGCGGGCACGATCCGTCCGGCCAGCCCGCCCACCGTGGTCCCCGCAACGTAGCAGCCCATCGCCGAACCGAGCGAGGAGGCGTGCACCTCCTCGGCGAGGAAGGCCATGGCGACCGCGGGTATGCCGGCGAGCGCCACGCCATGCAGCGCGCGTCCGGCGAGTAGCACGCCGAGCGTGGGGCTCAACGGCAGCAGCATCCCGATGACGCTGGACGCTATCCCCGAGGCGAGCATCACGGTGGTGCGCCCGTACCGCTCGGACAGCACGCTCGCCGGGATGATCGAGAGCGCCAACATTCCCGTCGTCAGTGAGACCGTCAACGCGGCGGTGGCCGGGGTGATCCGATAACTCGCCGACAACGCCGGCAGCAGGGCCTGCGTGCAGTACATCGCGGCGAAACTGGCCAGGCCGGCGCCGTACAGCGCGGCGGTCATTCGCCGGTATCCCGTGGTTCCGGCTTGATGCGCGACGGCGGCCTGAGGCATGGCAATGATGCTTCGTGCCGCGGCGCCTAAAAGGAAATGAATTATTTCGCGGTTTATGATGCATAAAGCGCATAAGCAAAGGTGACAGGATGGCGGACGGTGACTACGAGTGGTTCATCACACTCGCGGAGCTGCAGCACGTCACGTCGGCGGCCGAGCAGCTTCATGTCGCGCAGCCGACGCTGACCCGGATGCTGGCGCGCCTGGAACAGCAGGTGGGGGTGTCGCTGTTCGATCGCCACGGCAGGAGGCTGTCGCTCAACACCTACGGCCGGATCTTCTACGAGCACGCCCGGCGGGCCCAGCTGGAGCTCGATTCGGCCAGGCGCGCGATCGATGACCTGACGAATCCGGCCGTCAGCGAGATCCGGTTGGCCTTTCTGAGTTCGTTCGGGTCAACCGTGGTGCCGCGCTTGATCGCGACATTCGGGGAGTCCTCCCCGCGGGTGACGTTCACGCTCGAGGAGGGGGCCGCGGAATCGATCGGCGATCGGGTGCAGTCCGGCGTCGTCGACATCGGAGTGGTGTCACCGCGCCCGCGCAAACGAACTCTGGCCTGGCGCAGCCTGTTTCGTCAGCGCCTCGGTGTCGCCGTGCCGGACGATCAACGATTTTCGGGCGTTGCGGCGGTATCCATGACCGATCTGGCCGACGAACCGTTCGTGACCATGCACCCCGGATTCGGCATGCGTCGACTGCTCGACGAGCTTTGCGCCGCAGCGCAATTCCGGCCCCGGATCGGCTTGGAAGCACCGAATCTCACGACGGTCGCGGGCCTGGTCGCCGCCGGACTTGGCGTCAGCCTGGTGCCCATCGACGGCAGCGAGTACGCACCGGGCGTGCGCGTGCTGCGCCTGGCCGACGCCGACGCCTACCGCGATGTGGGCATGATCTGGAATTCCGATCGGCCACTGTCTCGCTCGGCACGGGACTTCATCGCGGCCGCCGCGGCCGTAGAGCACCACGAGATGCGGCCCCGGACAATCCCTCCCGCGGGGCGGTAGAGCGCGGCGTCGTGACCGTGGCGGGGATGCGAGCGTCGGCTCAGACAGCGATCTGGTGATGGCGGGTCTGGTTTCCCCCACACCGCTTCGCTTCGTACATCGCGGCGTCGGCGTGGGCGACCAACTGGTGAAACGCATGCTCGGCATATTCCGAGACGACGCTGCCCAGCGCCAGGGTGGCGATTCCGACGCTGGCGGTCACCGCCGCGTTCACCGCGGCCACCGCGTCACAGAGCTGTCGGCCCCAGGACGGCAGCTGTTCGGTCGTCACGATGTCGGCGACCAGGAATTCCTCCCCGCCGACCCGGCCGACGACGGAGGTCTCGCCGCATGCGGTCGTCAGCGTGTCCGCCACCGCGATGAGCGCCTCGTCGCCGGCGGCATGCCCGTGGGTGTCGTTGAGCTCTTTGAAGCGGTCCAGATCAAGCATGGCCACCGCCAGATGCATGTTGTTGGCGCCGGCGAGCATCCGGCCCACGATCGCCCGGTCGCAGGCCCTCCGATTCAGCAGTCCGGTCAGCGGGTCGCGGTTGGCGCGTAGCAGGTCGAGCCACAGCGCCCGCACCACGACTTGGATGGCGAGCGGGACGACCACGTTGAGTTCCAGCACCAGGAAGTAGCCGGTGAAGGCCAGCACGGCCTGTCCGGTAGCGGCCAGGCGCACCGCTTGCCAGGCCGCGATCGCGCAGGCCATGACGAAGTTCAGCGCCATGAGCCTGGCCGTGTGGAAGAACGCGATGTAGCCGCCCGTCACCGCCATGGCCGAACATGCCATCAGCCCGACGAGTGGCTGCGGTTGCCACAGGCAACCGCCGCCGATGGATACGGCGCCGGTCATGATGTAGAAAACGGACTGGCGCCGGGTGGGCCACCCGCTCAGCCACAGCGCCGCCATGCCCAGGCCCAGGATGGCGGCGACGACCGAAACCGTCAGCGCCACACGCGGATACATCGGTGCGGGTCCGTACAAAACGTTGACCGGCACCAGCACCAGGGAGGCCGCCACCACGGCCAGAACCCTGCGGGTGGGGGTGCTGAGCCCGTGAGCCTGCAAATAGCCTGTCAGCCAGTCGAAATGGTCGTCTTGGCCCCACCAAGTCGCCAGCCACGTCATTCGTTCGCCTTTCCCCGAACTCGCTCACCCCGTCGAGTCACACCACCAGAGTCAGTGAGCCGGATCACAGTAAATACCATTGGGGGCGGTAAAAATCTCGAATCGACGAGAAAGGGCGCCGGATGGCGAGCCGCCCCACGCCCGATTCGTCGCCTCAGGCCCATCCCACGACGATGTCGCTTTTCCGCCAGTTTTGTCGGTCGGCGGGTGTAAGTCTTGAAGCGTGCATGACGACTTCGAACGCTGCTACCGCGCCGTCCAGTCCAAGGACGCGCGGTTCGACGGCTGGTTCGTCACCGCGGTGCTGACCACCCGCATCTACTGCCGACCCAGCTGCCCGGTGCGGCCACCATTCGCCCGCAACGTGCGCTTTTACCCGACGGCGGCGGCCGCTCAGCGGGCCGGCTTTCGGGCCTGCAAGCGGTGCCGCCCCGACGCGTCCCCGGGATCTCCGGAATGGAATGTGCGCGGCGACGTCGTGGCGCGAACGATGCGCCTGATCGCAGACGGGACGGTGGACCGGGAAGGCGTCGCTGGCCTGGCCGCCCGCCTCGGTTACACGACCCGGCAGCTGGAGCGGCTGTTACAGGCCGAGGTCGGCGCCGGCCCACTCGCACTGGCCCGCGCGCAACGGGCGCAGACCGCCCGGGTGTTGATCGAGACCACGGACCTGCCATTCGGCGACGTCGCCTTCGCCGCCGGTTTTTCCAGCATCCGCCAGTTCAACGACACCGTTCGCTCGGTCTTCGAGAACACACCGAGCGCGCTGCGCCAACGCGCGACGACACGTTCCGCATCTGTCCCGAATTCGCCTGGCACCGTGTGCCTTCGGCTCCCGGTGCGCACACCCTTCGCCTACGCCGGTGTGTTCGGTCACCTGGCGGCGGGCACGGTGCCCGGCTGCGAGGAGGTCCGTGACGGCGCGTACCGGCGCAGTCTGTGCCTCCCGTTCGGCAACGCGATCGTCACCCTGACCCCAGCCGTCGATCACGTCCGGTGCGTGCTCGTGCTCGACGACTTCCGTGATCTGACAACGGCTATCGCGCGCTGCCGCCGCCTGCTGGACCTCGATGCCGATCCCGAAGCGGTGGACGAGTCGCTGGCCGGGGACGCGGAGTTTTGCGCCGTCGTGGCCAATGCGCCGGGGCAGCGGATTCCCCGCACCGTCGACGAAGCCGAACTCGCGGTGCGCGCGGTGCTGGGCCAGCAGGTGTCCACCAAGGCGGCGAGCACCCACGCGGGCCGCCTGGTCGCCGCCTACGGGCAGCCGATCAATGATCCCGAGGGAACGTTGACGCACACCTTCCCGTCCGTTGAGCAGCTCGCGGACATCGACCCTATCCACTTGGCGGTGCCCAAGTCCCGGCAACGGACGCTGAGCGCTCTGGTCGCCGGCCTCGCCGACGGCAGTGTGGTGCTGAGCGCCGGCTGCGACTGGGACACTGCCCGAACGCAATTACTCGCCTTGCCCGGCGTGGGTCCCTGGACCGCGGAGGTGATCGCTATGCGCGGCCTCGGCGATCCCGACGCGTTCCCCGCCAGCGATCTGGGCTTGCGCCTGGCCGCCGAACAGCTGGGCTTGCCGGCCGACGAGCGCTCCCTCGTCGCCCGCAGTGCGCAGTGGCGACCCTGGCGTTCCTACGCCACCCAATACCTCTGGACCACCCTCGAGCATCCGGTAAACCATTGGCCGCCACAGGAGGTCGCATGACCGAGTACCGCACCATCGACAGCCCGATCGGGCTGCTGACCCTGGCCGGTCACGGCTCGGTGCTGACGAATCTTCGAATGGTCGATCAGACCTACGAACCGAGCCGCAGCGATTGGTCGCCGAACCCGCAGGCTTTCGGCGAGGCCGTCGAGCAACTCGGCGCGTATTTCGCCGGCGAGCTGACGAATTTCGATGTCGAGCTCGACCTGCGAGGCACCGAATTTCAGCGCCGAGTGTGGCGGGCGCTGCTGACCATTCCGTACGGCGAAACCCGCTCGTACGGTGAAATCGCCGAGCAGATCGCAGCGCCGGGCGCCGCCCGTGCCGTCGGGTTGGCCAACGGCCACAACCCGATCGCCATCGTCGTTCCCTGCCATCGCGTCATCGGCGCCAACGGAAGTCTCACCGGCTTCGGCGGTGGGCTGCAACGCAAACGCACCCTTCTGGATCTGGAAACGGCCCGCAGCTGCGCAACACTGTTCGATTGACCGCAGGGGCGTGGTGATCCACGTTCGGTACGGGAATTCACGGTGACCCGCGCTTCCTTTTGCCAGGTCCGTCGAACGGCGCTATCGTCCATAATTGTGGACGACAGTGCGAAGGACCCAGCCGTGGTTCTGCCGTACCTGGTGGGTCGGCCCTTGGCGGCTACCGAGGTCTACGAAGCATTCGGCTACCGCAAGTCCGCGTATTACAAGGCGGCTCGCGAAGGCAGGCTGATCACCGCAGACAACCTGATCAGGGCCGCTAAGTATTTAGGGTTGAACCCGGTAGACCTGCAAGTCCGCTACGGCCTGATCGACCGCGACTCGGTCACCGAATACGTGGAGTCCCAAGCGGGGCCGCCCCGATTGCGTGACCTTCGTCCCGATCCCAACAGTCCGCCCGTCTGAGCGGCACTGCCGGGACCCATTTAATGATCAAAACCGCACTCATCATTGCCACCCTGGCTGCCATCCTGTGCTGCCTGTGGATCCGGCGCGACACCTGGCGCTCCCGATGGGAGGCCGGCGCAACCCGCAACATCGCACTGCACGGCTGCGCCGTCCTACTGATGTCACACTGGGCGTCGGCCGCGCTCGGCCCGCCCCTGCACCGCGTCTTCGGGCTGTGGAACATACAACATCTTCTCGGCCACATCTGCTGGATCTTCGCGGTGACGGCCATCATCCGGCACGGACTCATCCGTCTCGTTGACGAAATCCACGAGCGCGGTCTGTTGCGCAAACACGTCGCGCGGCCGCTCAGGCTTGCGATTCCGCTGCTGGTGGCCCTGTTCATCATCGCCGACGAAGGCCATCACCTCGACTTCTTCGCCGCCCCGGCCAGCGACATCTGGCTAGCGGCTTACTGGTTGGTTTTGGGCGCCCTGATGATCTATCTACTCGGCTACGCCGGGCGAGTACTCCTGATACTGCGGACGGATCCCCGCTCAACGACGACCGTCGACCTCTATCTGATCTCGGCCGCATTCGGCGTGGCAGCTACCGTGATTCAGATGGGCACCGCCTGGGCGGGCTCCGACATCGTCTTGCCGGTCTGGTTGTGCGCCTGCCTGAGCGCAATTGGCTTCGCCTACGGGTCTGCCCGATCGTGGCAGGCCAAGGTCGCCTGGTTCACTTCGGACCATTAGGCCGGCTCGCGGGCGGCGACACCCGCGATCGGTGCGCATCGCCAATCTCCCCACTTACCCACCAACCACCGACCGCGCCATCACGGCATGACGGAATCCGTACCGCTGTCCAACCACCTTCCCCCCGGAGCCCCTGCCCGTGCCGGTCAGCGGTATGCCGCGAAGCAGGCCCGCTTCCTTGGCTTCGGAGCCAACGGTGGCACCGCCGAGAGCCGACAGGTTGCTTTCCCCGCCCGTCGCTGGGGCCGCAGCGGCCCAACTCTGCGGCACCGACAAGTGGCCGACCGTGCCCGCCCTGCCCAGACCCGCGGAGACAGCCGACGACGTGCCCGACGACACCGGGCCGCTGGCCAGCGTTCCGCCGACCCCTGGCGCGGCCGCCACAGCAGCCTCAGCTCCTTTGCTGGCGGCGGCCGGTATCCCACCTTCCCAGAGCTTCATCATGTGGTCCCAGTCGCCCAAATGGTTATATGCGATCCCAAGGTCGTTGGTGTACATCGATACCCAGTCTTTCCAGGCAACCGGTTTCGACGATTCGGACGACCCAGTCGATGCATTCGATAGTGCACCAGAGGCCGATCTGAGGTTTGCCAGCCGCGAGGCGGACGCGCTGGATTGTGCACTTGCGTCAGCGGCGTGGGAGACGGCGGCGGCCTGACCGGCCTGGCCCGCCGGGTTGGTGTTGGAGGGCGGCTGGTCGAACGTGGTCAATGCTGATGCCCCCGCCGAGGCCGCCGCGTAGCCGTACATCGCAGCTGCGTCCTGGGCCCACATTTCGGCGTAGTGCGCCTCCGTCGCCGCGATCGCCGGCAGGTTCTGTCCAAAGAAGTTGGTCGCGATCAACGTCATCAGTTGCGCACGGTTGGCTGCGATCACTTGCGGCGGAACCGTCATCGCGAACGCGGCCTCATAGGCTCGTGCGGCGGCCTTCGCCTGGACGGCCGTCTGCTCGGCGCGCGCGGCGGTCGCCGTCAGCCACGCCGCATACGGCGCCGAAGCGCTGGCCATCGACGCCGACGCCGGACCCAGCCACACACATGTGAGTTCAGAGATATGCGAGCTGTAGGAGGCGGCCGCGATGTACAGATCGGTGGCCAACCCGTCCCAGGCTGCGGCGGCCGCCAACATCGGCCCCGCCCCCGCGCCGACATACATGCGCCCAGAGTTGACTTCCGGCGGAAGCGCGCCGTAATCCACTAATCGGTCCCCTCACCTCGTCGACGCCTTTCGCATCCGCGCCAGTAACCCCCGAAACTGTGGTCAGATACTTGTGCGCGGGGCCCGCCCAGCGCAGCCGACACCGTCAGCCACGTAGTCACGAATGCGAAGCGCCTGTGTGGCCGCCGCAACGATCGCTCAGAAGTGGATGATGGTGCACATATGTGATCTTAAGTAGATATATGTACTCAGATGTTCATGATTATGAACTGAATCTAGCTGGAGATGAACACTTGTCGTTAGTCATACACTATCGGCCACGCAGCACCTAACCTCGCTGAGGAGCGGCTTGGGAGCCGTCGGAAATCGGAACCAGCGAGGAGAGAAATCACCGTGTCGTTCGTGACGACCCAACCGGAAGCGTTATCCGCGGCAGCCAGCAAATTGGCCGTGATCGGTTCGGCGCTGGCCGCGCAGAATGCGGCCGCGTCGGCGCCGACGATGGGAGTGGTTCCCGCGGCACCTGACGAGGTCTCGGTCCTGATCGCTGCGCAGTTCGCGACGCATGCCCAGATGTATCAGACGGTCTGTGCCCAGGCCACGATGATTCACGACGGCTTCGTGAAGATGCTGCAGCTCGGCGCCGGCTCGTACGCGGCCACCGAGGCCATCAACGCGGCCGCGACCAGCTGAGGAGGGTGGGGAGGTGCTGGATTTCGGGGCGTTACCGCCTGAATTCAATTCTGCCCGCATGTATTCCGGACCGGGGCCGGCATCGATGATGGCTGCTGCATGGGCGTGGAACATGCTGGCCGCCGAGCTGGACTCAGCCGCAACCGCCTACGACACCGTAATCACACAACTGACCAGCGAAGAGTGGATGGGCCCGGCATCGAGACAAATGGCCGACGCGGCCAAACCCTATCTGGCGTGGATGCGTACCAGCGCAGCGCAAGCCGAGCAGGCCGCCACATCGGCCAGGGCTGCAGTCGGCGCCTACGAGACGGCGTTCGCCGCTACGGTGCCCCCACCGCTGATCGAGGCGAACCGCACCCTGCTGGCCCAGGCGATTTCGACGAACGTCCTCGGTCAAAACACCCCGCTGATCACGCAGCTCGAGGCCCAATACGGTGAAATGTGGGCTCAAGATGCCGCCGCGATGTACGGCTACGCCGCCCAAACCGCGCCGACTGCCGAAGTCACGCCATTCACCGAGCCGACGGAAACCACCAACCCCGCCGGACAAGCCACGCAGGCCGCGGCGGTCACCCGAGCCGCAGGCACGTCGGGCGGCACCGGCACGCAGGCTACGCAGTCGCAGTTGTTGTCCTCCACGCCCTCCGCGCTGCAAAGCCTCGCGTCACCTAGTTCATCAACTGCGTCCGCAACACCGATCTCGGACGCGTTGAAACAGAATGAGTTTGTGAGCCTGTGGTCGCAATATTCCAGTCCGACCCAGAACACCCTTGCGATGGCTTATCGCGTAACCGGCATGTCGACCCACTTTCAATCGCTCGCGAAGGCGTTGGCGCCGGCCGCGAAGGCCGCCAGCGACGGCGCCAAAGCAGCGGCGGGCCTTCCCGCAATCGGGCAGGCCCTGGGCGCCGGAGGCGGCGCCATCTCGGCGGGCCTGGGCAGCGCGGCGCCGGTCGGCGGACTCTCCGTGCCGGCCAGCTGGGCCTCCGCCGCAGGCCCGGCGGCTTCTGGGGCTTCGTCAATTCCGATCAGCCGCTTCATCACAACGCCGGAGACGTCAGGGCCCGGAAACCTGCTCGGAGGGATGCCGCTGGCGGGTGCCGGCACCGGATCGTCCGGTGCGGGTCCGCGCTATGGGATCCGTCCGACGGTGATGGCGCGCCCGCCGTTTGCGGGATAACTGACCAGCACACCGGCCATTCCCCGGGCGAGATCCGGTTCGCAACAACGCCGTTCGATCGACCATTGAGCACCGCTCCGAAGCCGGCGCGTGCGCGTAGCCGATCGTGGTATCGATGTGCCTCCAACTGCCGGTGGCCACCGGAACTGCCTGTGCCCCAGCGGTTTTGGCCGAGAATGCAAAAACACCCCCGTTGCCGGGGGTGTTTTTGTGTATGTTCGGCGGTGTCCTACTTTTCCACCCGTATGGGCAGTATCATCGGCGCTGACAGGCTTAGCTTCCGGGTTCGGAATGGGACCGGGCGTTTCCCTGTCGCTGTGGCCGCCGTAACTCTATTTAAATTTGTTTGGTGGGGGGTGTGGCGTCGGAACTTTCTGCGGCAAATTGCCGAAGAAATGGACTGTGGTTGCGATTGTGTGTTGGTAAGTTTTCGGCCGGTTAGTGCCAGTTCCCTGCACCCATTACTGGGCTTCCAGGTCTGGCCTATCGAACCCGTAGTCTGCGGGGGGCCTTATCCCTCTAAAAGGGTGAGAAACCTGATCTTGGAGAAGGTTTCCCGCTTAGATGCTTTCAGCGGTTATCCTGTCCGAACGTGGCTATCCAGCCGTGCCCCTGGTGGGACAACTGGTATACCAGAGGTTCGTCCGTCCCGGTCCTCTCGTACTAGGGACAGGTTTCCTCAAGTTTCTGACGCGCGCGGCGGATAGAGACCGAACTGTCTCACGACGTTCTAAACCCAGCTCGCGTGCCGCTTTAATGGGCGAACAGCCCAACCCTTGGGACCTGCTCCAGCCCCAGGATGCGACGAGCCGACATCGAGGTGCCAAACCATCCCGTCGATATGGACTCTTGGGGAAGATCAGCCTGTTATCCCCGGGGTACCTTTTATCCGTTGAGCGACACCCCTTCCACTCAGAGGTGCCGGATCACTAGTCCCGACTTTCGTCCCTGCTTGACTTGTAAGTCTCGCAGTCAAGCTCCCTTGTGCACTTACACTCAACACCTGATTGCCGTCCAGGTTGAGGGAACCTTTGGGCGCCTCCGTTACATTTTAGGAGGCAACCGCCCCAGTTAAACTACCCGCCAGGCACTGTCCGTGAACCCGATAAGGGTTCGACGTTAGGTGTCCAATACGATCAGAGTGGTATTTCAACAACGACTCCATACAAACTGGCGTCTGTATTTCACAGTCTCCCACCTATCCTACACAAACCGTACCGAACACCAATACCAAGTTGTAGTGAAGGTCCCGGGGTCTTTTCGTCCTGCCGCGCGTAACGAGCATCTTTACTCGTAGTGCAATTTCGCCGAGTCTATGGTTGAGACAGTTGGGAAGTCGTTACGCCATTCGTGCAGGTCGGAACTTACCCGACAAGGAATTTCGCTACCTTAGGATGGTTATAGTTACCACCGCCGTTTACTGGGGCTTAAATTCTCCGCTTCACCTTACGGTTAACGGGTCCTCTTAACCTTCCAGCACCGGGCAGGCGTCAGTCCGTATACATCGTCTTGCGACTTCGCACGGACCTGTGTTTTTAGTAAACAGTCGCTACCCACTGGTTTCTGCGGCCGAATCCCGCTCCCACCGCAAGGGTGTTCACGGTATTCCGGCCCCCCTTCTCCCGAAGTTACGGGGGCATTTTGCCGAGTTCCTTAACCATAGTTATCTCGTACGCCTTGGTATTCTCTACCTGACCACCTGTGTTGGTTTGGGGTACGGGCCGTGTATGTGCTCGCTAGAGGCTTTTCTTGGCAGCAGAGGATCACCGAATTCGCCTCAATCGGCTATGCATCACCTCTCGGGATTAATGAGCGACGGATTTGCCTATCGCTCTCCCTACAGGCTTGCCCCAGTATTACCACTGACTGGTACGGCTGCCTTCCTGCGTCACCCCATCGCTTGACTACTACCAGCGAAGGTCCCACGCAGCCCCGAAACTCCATGCCCCCGAAGGGGAATGGTCGATCCGGTTTTGGGTGGTTAGTACCGCTGATTCATCAGGGACGCCTATACACGGGTACGGGAATATCAACCCGTTGTCCATCGACTACGCCTGTCGGCCTCGCCTTAGGTCCCGACTCACCCTGGGCGGACTGGCCTGGCCCAGGAACCCTTGGTCTTACGGCGGGCAAGGTTCTCACTTGCCTTATCGCTACTCATGCCTGCATTCTCACTCCCCCATCCTCCACCACCGGTTACCCGGAGGCTTCGCTGAATGAGGGACGCTCCCCTACCCACATCCACCGTACGGTGAATGTGCCGCGGCTTCGGCGGTGTGCTTGAGCCCCGCTACATTATCGGCGCATAATCACTTGACCAGTGAGCTATTACGCACTCTTTCAAGGGTGGCTGCTTCTAAGCCAACCTCCTGGTTGTCTCTGCGACTACACATCCTTTTCCACTTAGCACACGCTTAGGGGCCTTAGCCGGCGATCTGGGCTGTTTCCCTTTCGACGTACGGAGCTTATCCCCCGCCGTCTCACTGCCACGCTTTACACCACGGCATTCGGAGTTTGGCTGACGTCAGTAACCTAGTAGGGCCCATCGGCCATCCAGTAGCTCTACCTCCGTGGTGAACCACGCAACGCTGCACCTAAATGCATTTCGGGGAGAACCAGCTATCACGGAGTTTGATTGGCCTTTCACCCCTACCCACAGCTCATCCCCTCAGTCTTCAACCTAAGTGGGTTCGGGCCTCCACGCGGTCTTACCCGCGCTTCACCCTGGCCATGGGTAGATCACTCCGCTTCGGGTCCAGAACACGCCACTACACCCCAAAGGGGATGCGCCCTATTCAGACTCGCTTTCGCTGCGGCTACCCCGCACGGGTTAACCTCGCGACGTGTCCCTGACTCGCAGGCTCATTCTTCAAAAGGCACGCCATCACCCCACGAAGAGGCTTTGACGGATTGTAGGCACACGGTTTCAGGTACTATTTCACTCCCCTCCCGGGGTACTTTTCACCATTCCCTCACGGTACTAATCCGCTATCGGTCATCGAGAAGTATTTAGGCTTACCGGGTGGTCCCGGCAGATTCACAGCAGATTCCACGGGCCCGCTGCTACTCGGGAGTTGATACAAGGTAGGTGACGGGTTTTCGCGTACCGGGCTCTCACCGTCTACGGCAGGCCATCCCAGGCCATTTCTGCTAACCACGACACTTTCTGACTACCCCTCAGCCAGGTAGAGCTGAGACATATCAATCCCACAACACCGCGCACACAACCCCTACCCGGTTATACATGCGTGCGGTTTAGCCTGTTCCGCGTTCGCTCGCCACTACTGACGGAATCACAATTGTTTTCTTCTCCTACGGGTACTGAGATGTTTCACTTCCCCGCGTTACCTCCCGCACCCTATATATTCAGATACGGGTAACACGACATCACTCGTGCTGGGTTTCCCCATTCGGAAATCCTCGGATCAATGCTCGGTTGACAGCTCCCCGAGGCATATCGCAGCCTCCCACGTCCTTCATCGGCTCTCGATGCCAAGGCATCCACCATGCGCCCTTAAACACTTACTTACACACAAGAGTTAAAAAAGAAATCACACATTTCGATGAACACGCCGGCCACGAAGGACCACGCATTCATCTAGATGCTCGCAACCACTATCCAATACTCAAACACCACACCCCACCACCAAGATGGAGGGACTCCACACGGTTCGACCGAGTGTTGTCTCAGGGCCCAATAGTGTGTCTGGCAATTATTTGCTGTTGTGCACCCGGTTTTCGTCCACTACAGACGAGAACCCCTCACGGCTCGCACTCCACCAATTGAAGTGCTTTTCGTGGTGCTCCTTAGAAAGGAGGTGATCCAGCCGCACCTTCCGGTACGGCTACCTTGTTACGACTTCGTCCCAATCGCCGATCCCACCTTCGACAGCTCCCTCCAAAAGGTTAGGCCACTGGCTTCGGGTGTTACCGACTTTCATGACGTGACGGGCGGTGTGTACAAGGCCCGGGAACGTATTCACCGCAGCGTTGCTGATCTGCGATTACTAGCGACTCCGACTTCATGGGGTCGAGTTGCAGACCCCAATCCGAACTGAGACCGGCTTTAAAAGGATTCGCTTAACCTTACGGCATCGCAGCCCTTTGTACCGGCCATTGTAGCATGTGTGAAGCCCTGGACATAAGGGGCATGATGACTTGACGTCATCCCCACCTTCCTCCGAGTTGACCCCGGCAGTCTCTCACGAGTCCCCGGCATTACCCGCTGGCAACATGAGACAAGGGTTGCGCTCGTTGCGGGACTTAACCCAACATCTCACGACACGAGCTGACGACAGCCATGCACCACCTGCACACAGGCCACAAGGGAACGCCTATCTCTAGACGCGTCCTGTGCATGTCAAACCCAGGTAAGGTTCTTCGCGTTGCATCGAATTAATCCACATGCTCCGCCGCTTGTGCGGGCCCCCGTCAATTCCTTTGAGTTTTAGCCTTGCGGCCGTACTCCCCAGGCGGGGTACTTAATGCGTTAGCTACGGCACGGATCCCAAGGAAGGAAACCCACACCTAGTACCCACCGTTTACGGCGTGGACTACCAGGGTATCTAATCCTGTTCGCTCCCCACGCTTTCGCTCCTCAGCGTCAGTTACTGCCCAGAGACCCGCCTTCGCCACCGGTGTTCCTCCTGATATCTGCGCATTCCACCGCTACACCAGGAATTCCAGTCTCCCCTGCAGTACTCTAGTCTGCCCGTATCGCCCGCACGCTCACAGTTAAGCCGTGAGATTTCACGAACAACGCGACAAACCACCTACGAGCTCTTTACGCCCAGTAATTCCGGACAACGCTCGCACCCTACGTATTACCGCGGCTGCTGGCACGTAGTTGGCCGGTGCTTCTTCTCCACCTACCGTCAATCCGAGAAAACCCGAACCTTCGTCGATGGTGAAAGAGGTTTACAACCCGAAGGCCGTCATCCCCCACGCGGCGTCGCTGCATCAGGCTTGCGCCCATTGTGCAATATTCCCCACTGCTGCCTCCCGTAGGAGTCTGGGCCGTATCTCAGTCCCAGTGTGGCCGGACACCCTCTCAGGCCGGCTACCCGTCGTCGCCTTGGTAGGCCGTCACCCCACCAACAAGCTGATAGGCCGCGGGCCCATCCCACACCGCAAAAGCTTTCCACCAAAAGACATGCGTCTAAAGGTCCTATCCGGTATTAGACCCAGTTTCCCAGGCTTATCCCGAAGTGCAGGGCAGATTGCCCACGTGTTACTCACCCGTTCGCCACTCGAGTACCTCCGAAGAGGCCTTTCCGTTCGACTTGCATGTGTTAAGCACGCCGCCAGCGTTCGTCCTGAGCCAGGATCAAACTCTCCAAACAAAAACTCCTCGCAGAACGAGGTGAATTCAAATCAGAGAAAATCTGACCTAACAAAAAGACACCAAAAACTGGCATCAAAATTACGGCCATACCGACACACGGGGAGTGTTTAAGTATGGCCAAAAAACAACAACAAATAAAAAGACCAAACACACTATTGAGTTCTCAAACAACACTTGTTTCGCCCGTTTTGGGGCAACCCTGCCAGCTTAATACAGATCCGGCAGGTAAGTCAACTCCCAATTTTGATCTTCTAGAGACCGTCTCGGGAGCAGCCGTGCCAGGCTAGTACCAATCCAGCGAGGGAGTCAAGGCCCCGATCTCGTCCACCTTCGCGTTGGTGACCGCGCTTGTGGGGCACTGACTTTGGTTACTGTACCCGCTCGATCTCCGCTCCCAAAATCACCAGGTTCTCCACGAACAACGGGTAGCCGCGATCGATGTGGAAGACGTCGTGGACCTCGGTGTCTCCGTCGGCGACGAGCCCGGCCAACACCAGGCCGGCGCCGGCCCGAATGTCCGAACACCACACGGGTGCACTCGACAATTGCGGCAACCCCCGAACGACGGCGTGATGTCCGTCGGTGCGGGCGTCGGCGCCAAGGCGGATCATTTCTTCAACGAATCGGAAGCGCGCCTCGAATACGTTCTCGGTAATCATCGACGTGCCGTCGGCGATCGAGGCCAGCGCGATCGCCATCGGCTGCAGGTCGGTCGGGAATCCGGGGAACGGCAGCGTCGCCACGTTGACGGCCTTCGGGCGTTCGTATTGCGCCACCCGGAAGCTGTCGTCGGTTTGGGTGACGGTGGCGCCGGCGTCGTGCAGCTTGTGCAGCACCACCTGCAGGTGCGAGGGGTCGACGCCCGTCACCGTGATGTCCCCGCGGGTTATCGCAGCGGCGATCCCCCAGGTGGCGGCGACGATGCGATCCCCGATGACGCGGTGCTCGGTCGGGTGCAGCTTGGGGACACCGGTGATGGTCATCGTCGGCGAACCCGCGCCCTCGATCTGCGCGCCCATCTGGTTCAACATCGTGCACAGATCCACGACGTCGGGCTCGCGTGCCGCGTTGTGGATGGTGGTCACGCCCTCGGCCACGACCGCGGCCATCAGGATGTTCTCGGTGGCTCCCACCGAGGGGAACTCCAGCTGAATCTCCGCCCCGCGCAACGTATCGGCTTGTGCCACCACGCATCCGTGCTCGATGTTGCACTGCGCACCGAGTTGGCGCAGGCCGGCTTGATGCATGTCCAGCGGGCGCGATCCGATCGCGTCGCCGCCCGGCAGCGCGACGCGGGCGCGCTTGCATCGGCCGACCAGCGGTCCCAGCACGCACACCGACGCGCGGAACTGTCGCACCGCGGCGAAGTCGGCGTCGTACTTGGGCTCATCCGGAGAGGTGATTCGCGCGACGTCGCCGTCCAGTTCGACGGTTGCGCCCAGGCCGCGCAGCACCTCGGCCATCAGCGGCACATCCAGGATGTCGGGGCAGTTGGTGATCGTGCTGGTGCCTTCGGCCAACAGCGTCGCGGCCATCAGCTTGAGCACGCTGTTCTTTGCGCCCCCCACTGCGACTTCGCCTGCCAACCGGTTGCCGCCGGTCACCACGAATCGCTCAGCCACCCGCGTCAGTCTAGTGAAGCGCTATCGGCTTGTCAGTCGGCCGACCCGCACCCGAGTACGGTTTGCTCATGGCTGTACACCTGACTCGCATCTACACACGAACCGGCGATGACGGCACCACGGGATTGAGTGATTTCTCGCGTGTCTCCAAGAACGACCCTCGCCTGGTGGCGTACGCCGATTGTGACGAAGCCAACTCGGCGATCGGCGTCGCGGTCGCCGTGGGTCAGCCGGACGAGAAGCTCACGGGTGTCCTGCGGCAGATCCAGAACGACTTGTTCGATGCCGGCGCGGATCTGTCGACTCCCGTGGTCGAAAAACCCGAGTATCCGCCGCTGCGGGTCACCCAGCCCTACATCGATCGGCTCGAAAAATGGTGTGACACATATAACGAGCCGCTGCCGAAGCTGAATTCGTTTGTGCTGCCAGGTGGTTCGCCGTTGTCGGCGTTGCTGCACGTCGCCCGCACCGTGGTGCGTCGAGCCGAGCGGTCGGCGTGGGCTGCCGTCGACGCCGCGCCCGGACAGGTCAACGTCCTGCCGGCGAAATACCTGAACCGCCTGTCGGATCTGCTGTTCATCCTGTCGCGCGTGGCCAACCCCGACGGTGACGTGCTGTGGAAACCCGGCGGCGAGAACGCCGGCACGTAGTCGGCCGGCAGTGCGCCCGCTCTACAGGCTGCGCCGACGCGAACGCGGTGACGGACGCGACTCCAGCCACGACAGGAATGCGGTCAACGCGCCCTTGTCGAAGGCGATCTCGTAGCCAGACCTGCGGTCCTGGGTCGTGTCGCGCAACTCGATGACGACGATCTCGTCGGTCATGATGTCGAACTCATCACCGCGCGGCGCGCGCCGGGACACGATCTCCACGCCTCGCCGGCTCAGCCGCCGGTCCGGCCACAGTCGCAGGCTGGAGAGCCGGTAGAACGCGGCTTCGCCACCGCGGTAACGGATTACGCCGTGCCGCCAGCCATGGCCCCCGACCGCGGGAATGTCTCGCATGATCCCGGCCGTGCCGCCCTGACGCAGCTTCCACAGCCGATAGCTCAGCCCGATGACGGCGCTCGCCAGCACGACGACGAGCACGACCATGCCGATCATGGGCGCGCTCATCGGCGGTTAGTCGATCGCGCCGACGGCGCGCAATCTCGCGCGCCCTCTGGCGGCGATACGCGGATCGTCAGACTCAGCGGCCTCTCTGGCGGCGCTCTCGTCGATCTCCGACTCGAACTCGGCGGATTCGGCGAGGATCGTCACCGATTCCTCGGTGACGGACAGGAATCCGCCGTCGACCGCGACCCGCAGATCGTCTTCGCCCTCTCGTTCGACGCGCACCATTGCGTCGTCGACCAACTGCCCCACCAGCGGGATGTGCCGCGGCATGATGCCGATCTCACCGACGGTGGTGCGGGTGAAGAGAAACGTTGCTTCACCCGACCAGATCTTGCGGTCGACGGCGACTATCTCAACGTTCAATTCAGCCATGCCACGAGCCTTTCAGAGCCTTTTCGCTCACGCCTCAGGATTCCAGTTTGGCGCCAAAGCCTTCGGCCTTCTTCGCCAGGTCGTCGAGGCCACCGATCAAGAAGAACGCCTGCTCCGGGATGTGGTCGAAATCGCCCTTGGTCAGGCGGTCGAACGCCTCGATGGTCTCCTTCAGCGGCACCGTCGAGCCCGGCTGACCGGTGAACTGCTCGGCCGCCATCATGTTCTGCGACAGGAATCGCTCGATCCGGCGCGCACGCTGAACGAGCTGCTTGTCCTCTTCGGACAACTCGTCGATACCGAGGATCGCGATGATGTCCTGCAAGTCCTTGTACCGCTGCAGGATTCGGATGACCTCCTGCGCCACCCGGTAGTGCTCGTCACCGACGACGCTCGGGTCGAGGATGGTCGAGCTTGATGCCAGCGGGTCCACCGCGGGGAAGATGCCCTTGGAGAACACGTTTCGAGAGAGCTCGGTGGTGGCGTCCAGGTGCGCGAACGTCGTTGCCGGCGCAGGGTCGGTGTAGTCGTCCGCGGGCACGTACACGGCCTGCATCGACGTGATCGACTTGCCTCGCGTCGAGGTGATGCGCTCCTGCAGCTCGCCCATCTCGTCAGCCAGCGTCGGCTGGTAACCCACCGCGGACGGCATACGACCGAGCAGCGTCGAGACCTCCGAACCGGCCTGGGTGAATCGGAAGATGTTGTCGATGAACAACAGCACGTCCTGGCCGGCCTCGTCGCGGAACCACTCGGCCATGGTCAGTGCGGACAACGCCACCCGCATACGGGTGCCGGGCGGCTCGTCCATCTGACCGAACACCAGCGCGGTGTCCTTGAGCACGTCGGCTTCCTTCAGCTCGACCCACAGGTCGTTGCCCTCGCGGGTGCGCTCACCGACGCCAGCGAAAACCGAAGTGCCACCGAAGTTTCGGGCAATACGGTTGATCATCTCCTGGATCAGCACCGTCTTGCCCACGCCGGCACCGCCGAACAGCGCGATCTTGCCACCACGCACGTACGGGGTGAGCAGGTCTACGACCTTCAGACCCGTCTCGAGCATCTCGGTGCGGGGCTCAAGCTCTTCGAACGCCGGCGGTTTGCGGTGAATCGACCAGTGGTCGAACTCCTCGCCGTAACCGGGCTTGTCCAGGCAGTCGCCCAGGGCGTTGAAGACGTGGCCCTTGACGCCCTCACCGACCGGCACCGAGATCGACTTGCCGGAGTCAGTGACCTCAACGCCGCGCACCAAGCCGTCGGTGGGCTGCAGCGAGATGGCCCGAACGAGATTGTCGCCCAAGTGCTGCGCAACCTCGAGTGTCAGGGTCTTCTTGAGCTCCTCGAAGGTGATCTCCGCGTTGAGCGCGTTGAACAGCTCGGGTACCGAGCCGCGCGGGAACTCGACGTCGACGACGGGGCCGGTCACCCGCACGATGCGGCCGTTGGTGTCGCCATTGGTCGACTTCTTGTCGGTCTTCTGGGTGCTTTCAGTAGTAGCAGCCATATTTTTCTTCTTCCTCGTGTGCTACTGAGCGTCGGCGAGCGCGTTTGCGCCGCCGACGATTTCGCTGATCTCCTGGGTGATCTGAGCTTGGCGCTCCCGGTTCGCCATCAGCGTCAGCTCTTTGATCAGGTCGTCGGCGTTGTCGGTCGCCGACTTCATTGCGCGTTGACGCGACGCGAGCTCCGATGCCGCCGACTCGAGCAACGCGGCGTACACCCGGGTCGTCACATACCGCGGCAGCAACGCGTCGAAAAGCGTTGTGGCGTCTGGTTCGAATGAGTACAACGTGTGGAGTTCGTCGGTGTCCTCGACGTATTCCATGACCAGCGGAGCGATGCGGTGGGCCACCGCGGCCTGCGACATCATCGACTTGAACTCCGAGTAGACGATGTGCAGTTCGTCGACGCCCTGGTCGTCGGGTGTCTCGTCATCACCGACCCCGGCCATGAAACTCTCGACCAAGGTGGACGCGATCTCCTGGGCGTTTTCCACCTGGGGCTGCTCGGAGAAACCGGTCCAGGATTCAGTGATGTCCCAGTTGCGGAACTTGAAGTAGTTCAGCGCCTTTCGGCCCACCGTGTAGACAACCGGCGTCTTGCCTTCCTGCCGCAGCAGGGAGAACAGCTCCTCGGAGCGACGGAAGATGCTCGAGTTATACGCGCCGCACAGACCGCGGTCCGAGGACACCACCAGGACGCCGGCGCGCTTCGGTTCTTCTCGTTCGACCAGCAGTGGATGGTCCAAGGCGGCTTCGGAGGACAGCGTGGTGAGCATCGAGGTGATCTGCAATGCGTAGGGCCGCGCGGATTCCAACCGGGCCTGCGCCTTGCCGATGCGCGAGGTCGCGATCATCTCCTGTGCCTTGGTGATCTTCTTGATCGACCCGGCCGAACGGATCCGGCCGCGTAATTCGCGAAGTGTGGCTGCCATCGGTAGTTACTTCTTGTCCTTGCCGGAGGCCTTGGATTCCTTCTTGTCCTTCGGCTTTTCCTTCTTGACCTGTACGGACTCTTTCTCCAGATCCTCTTCGTTCAGGGCCTCGACGTGCTCGTCGGGCACGACCGATCCACCGCCGGTGGCCGCGAAACCCTTCTTGAATTTGTTGATGATCTCGGTGAGCTGGTTCTCGCCCTCTTCCGAGAGCTTTCCGCTGTCGCGGACGCCGCTCAAGAACTTCTCTTCCGAGGCCCGCATGTGGTCCAGCAGCTCGGTCTCGAAACGCCGGACGTCCTCGACGGGCACCGAGTCCAGGTGACCGCCGGTGCCCAGGAAGATCGAGACCACCTGCTCCTCAACCGGCATCGGCTGGTACTGCGGCTGCTTGAGCAGTTCGACCAGGCGTTCACCGCGCTCCAGCTGGGCCTTCGACGTCGCGTCCAGGTCCGAGGCGAAGGCGGCAAACGACTCCAGTTCGCGATACTGCGACAGGTCCAGTCGCAGCGAGCCGGCGACTTCCTTCATCGCCTTGATCTGCGCCGCACCGCCCACGCGGGACACCGACACACCGACGTTGATGGCGGGCCGCACACCCTGGTTGAACAGGTCGGACTCCAGGAAGCACTGGCCGTCGGTGATCGAGATGACGTTGGTGGGAATGTAGGCGGAGATGTCGTTCGCCTTGGTCTCGATAACCGGCAGCCCGGTCAGCGAGCCACCACCGAGGTCGTCGGAAAGCTTGGCGCAACGCTCCAGCAGGCGGGAGTGCAGGTAGAACACGTCACCGGGGTAGGCCTCGCGACCCGGCGGGCGACGGAGCAGCAGGGAGATGGCTCGGTAGGCCTCGGCCTGCTTGCTCAGGTCGTCGAAGACGATCAGCACGTGCTTGCCCTCGTACATCCAGTGCTGCGCGATCGCCGAACCCGTGTACGGCGCAAGCCATTTGAAGCCGGCGGAATCGGATGCCGGCGCCGCGACGATGGTGGTGTAGTCCATGGCGCCGCCCTCGTCGAGCGCGCGTCGGACCGAGGCGATCGTGGTGCCCTTCTGGCCGATGGCCACGTACACGCAGCGCACCTGCTTGCGCTCGTCGCCGCTCTCCCAGTTCTCCCGCTGGTTGAGGATGGTGTCCACGCAGACGGCGGTCTTGCCGGTCTTGCGGTCGCCGATGATCAGCTGGCGCTGGCCGCGTCCGATCGGGGTCATCGCGTCGATGGCCTTGATCCCGGTCTGCAGCGGCTCGCTCACGCTCTGCCGCTGCACCACCGACGGCGCCTGGATCTCCAGCGCGCGGCGAATGTCGGTATCGATGTCGCCCTGGCCGTCGATCGGCTGGCCGAGCGGATTGACCACGCGCCCTAGGAACGCGTCGCCTACGGGCACCGACAGGACCTCGCCGGTGCGCTTGACCTGTTGGCCTTCTTCGATCTTCTCGAAGTCACCCAGGATCACCGCGCCGATGTCGTGTTCATCGAGGTTCAGGGCGACGCCGAGGACCCCGCCCGGGAACTCGAGCAGCTCCTGGGTCATGACGGAGGGCAAACCCTCGACGTGCGCGATACCGTCCCCGGCCTCGATGACCGAGCCGACCTCCTCGCGGGCAGTATCGGAGGTGAAGGAGCCTACGTACTCCTCGATGGCGCTCTGGATGTCCTCAGCGGAGATGGTCAACTCGGCCATGGCTTTTCGTCTTCCTACTTGATCTTGGTTCGCGTGTGATTGTGATTGGTCGATGGTGGTCAGTCGGGCAATTGAGCCTGGGCCGCGGCAAGTCGAGAAGCGAGCGTCCCGTCGATCACTTCGTCGGCCACGGAGATGAGCAGCCCGCCCAGGAGTTCGGCATCGATCTGGAGCTGCACCGCCACCGGGTGGTCGTAGATGCGGGCAAGCACGTCGGTGAGGCGGGCGCGCTGCGCATCGCTGAGTTCGGCCGCTGCGCTGACTTGCGCCACTATCTCGCCGCGGCGCGCAACCGCAACCTCCGCCAGGAACTGAATGGCCTCGTCGGCATTCTGGCCCCTCAGCAGCTCCACAGTCTGGGCCAGCAGTGCCATCGTGATCGGATTGACCCGGCCGCTCGCGCTCTCAAGCACCTTGCGCAGGAGGCCGACTCGCCCCTCCACCGGAACGGAGTAGTCGCCCAGCAGGATCGCCAGCCGCGGCTCCGCGTCGAGGGCGCGCGAGAACCGGAACAGCTGTTCTTCGACGTCGTCGACTTTGTCCTCACGTTCGGCTACTTCGAGCAGCGCCTGCCGCGACACGTGTTCGATGGCGTCGATGAGGTCGGAGTTGGCCGACCAACGCTCCGATACAGCCGAGCGCAGCACGTCGAGGGTGACGTCGCCGACCTTGCCGGAGAGCAGCCGCTCGATCAACTGGACCCTGGGGGCTCCATCCTCGGCCGGAACCGTCAGATACCGCGTGACGACGATCTCGCGGTCCAGCATCTGGGCAACCTCTACCAGCTCACTGGAGAGACTTGAAAGCGCCTTGCTGTCAAGGTCTTTGGCTATGGTGCTGAACTTGTCCGACAGGTTGCCCAGTGCGACGCGACTCGACGAGCGCATCTTGGTCATCAGCGGGTACTGGACGTCGGTCGACGCGGGCGCCATCTCGTCGAGCTCGTCGAGGAACCTGTCGACGGTCGCCGACTGCTGTTCGGCGTCGGCGACGTAGTTGCGCACCAACTCGCCCGCCTGACGCACCGCTTCGTGGCCGAGTTCCAACCGGAGCTGTCGGCTCAGCTGGGTGCGCAAGAGATCGACCTGGCGGCTGCCCTGCACGCTGATGCGTTCGGACTCGACATCCGCCTGGGCCCGCAACTGCTCGACGATGCGGCCCGCGTCGGCCTGGGCCTCCTCGACGACCCGTTCACCCTCCGTCTTCGCGTCTTCCACGGCCTTGCTGTGCGCCGTGGTCGACTCGGTCAGCCGATCACTTGCCGTCGCAGCATCTTTCAGCTGTTGGCGCACAGCGTCTTGCCGCGCGGCCATCAGCCGACGCACTGGCGGCACGACGTAGCGCACCACCAAGAACACGATGGCCGCAAAGCCCACCAACTGGCCGATGAAAGTCGACATACGTAATTACCGTCCGGATGTCTTGGTTGCGGATGTGGTCGCGGCGGCGGGGGCGACGTCGACGCCGAGGATTCGACTGGCCAACGTCGCCGACATCGACGCCACGTTGGCACGCAGATCCAGTTCCACGGCGTCCCTCTCCCGCTTCAATTGCTCGGATGCCATTTGCAACGTCGACATCACCTGCTGTTCGGCACGGGCGCGCGCGTCTTCGACCACCTTACGACCTTCGGCGCGGGCATTGTCGCGCAATGACGACGCCTTAACCCGTGCCTCGGTCAGGGCTTCTTCGTAATCGGCCTTGGCCGCTTCGAATTGCTCGGCCGCCTTCTTGTTGTCCGCAGCCGTCTTGGCGACCATGGCGTCGCGCTCGTGCAACACTCTCATCACCGGCGGCACAACGAATGTGCCGATGACGGCCAGCACGATCAGGAAGATGGCCAGCACGAAGAAGAAGGTGCCGTTGGGGACGAGGAAGTTGCTGCCTCCCTCGGCCACCACCTGGCTGGATGCCAAAATACTCAGACTCGCGTCACGCATTGCGGCGAATTACTTGACCGGGGTAGCGAAGACGAACAACGCCATGAACGCCAGGTTGATGAAGTAGGCCGCCTCGACCAGACCGACCGTGATGAAGAACGGCGTGAACAGCCGGCCCTGCGCCTCGGGTTGCCGGGCGATACCCGAAACCAGCGCGTTACCGGCAATGCCGTCACCGATGCCGGCGCCGATCGCGCCGCCACCCATGATCAGGCCACCGCCGATGAGAGCGGCGGCAGCGATTTGGGGGTCCAGGGCTGCCATTCTTTCCTCCTTAATTGGGGGCCTATCTGGTAGGGGTCTACCAGGCCTTTGTAATGGTGCGTGGGACAGAACACTTCGTGGTGGTCTCAGTCATGGTGATCCTCGATCTCCATGGCTTGGCTGAAGTACAAAATGGTCAGGATCGAGAAGATGAACGCCTGGATCGCGCCGACGAACAGGTCGAAGGCCTTCCAGATCGCGTTGGGCGCCCACATGATGTACGGCGGGAACATCGCGATCAGCGCAACCAGGATGCCGCCGGCGAAGATATTGCCGAAAAGTCGGAGCGACAACGAAATCGGCTTCGCGAGCTCTTCGACGAGGTTGATCGGCGCCAAGAACGCCACATGGCCCTTCACGACGGCGAGCGGATGCCCGATTATGCCGCGGCGCCAGATGCCGGCCACGTGATAGCAGACGAAGACGAAAAGGGCTAGCGCCAGAACGTAATTGATGTCCGCCGCCGCCGACTTCAGTAGTTCGGTGGCGTGTCCCGACTTGTCGGTGTACTGCAGCGGAAGCACAGACAACCAGTTGGAGATCAGGATGAACACGAAAATGGTGACGGCCAGTGGCAGCACGAACGGGGCGATCCGCATGCCGATGGCGCTCTCAATCTGTCCGCGCATCTGTTCGGTGATCGCCTCCCAGAACAACTGAACGCCACTGGGCACGCCCTTCGAGGTGATCTTCGCGCGTAGGAAGAAGGCCAGCGCCAACACGATCACCGCAGCGATCGCGGTCGACAAAATCGTGTCGGTGTTGACGGTCATGCCGAGCCACTTTGCTTGGGTGTGATCGCCAACCTCGATCGCCGCGGCCAGGAACGTCGTCTCAGGCATCGGTGGGGTTCCTTCCTTCCGTTCCTTCGATCACGCCGCCCTCGGCACCGTCCGAAGACCCCGCCCAGTCGCCTGCGCGCAGCTTCTTCCACACCGGAAGCGCTGTCGCGGCGACCAATAGGACCTGGAAAAGCGCCAATCCGAACACGACGCCCAGGCCGGCGGGCCGGAAGACGTAGGCGATGATCAGCCCGACGACGGTGATGATGGCCAGCCGTGACGCCGAGTTGACCGCCATCGACCTTTTCAGCGGGTGATCCTTGGCGGTAATCGCTTCAACCGAGCGACGCACCAACACCGCATTGAGCAAACCCAGGAGAAGCCCGATACCGAAGAAGACTCCGACCATCAGGTGACCGGACAGTCCGGCGGCGAGCACCGCCACCGCCGTGATGGCAATGCTGATCACCAAGAGCCGAACCGGACGGAAAGCAACAGAGGGAAACACCAACGGCGCGTCCTGCGCTGGTGTCGTCACTGCAGCACCTCAATCCCAGGTTGGTAGTACGGGAACCCCCCGACCGACTGATCGGTGGTCCGCCGAGCGTATCGCACGTCACAGTTGAATCACCCAAGGGGTATCTCCCGAGGCCGGTCTTTAACCAGCCCGCTCGGATTAGCCTCCGATGGACCGGTAGCCTGCGCGGCTTTTTGGGGTTCTACCAGCACCGTATCACACCGCGGACCTTACTACTACTCCTCGTCGTAGTAGTCGTCCCCACGGCGTAAAAGTGGGATCGCCGTCGCGATGCCGGCCACCACAATCGCACCCAGCATCACCGCCGCGGTATCGCGGGGACGGAAAAAGATTGTGCTGGCGGCGCCGAACGCGACGATCCCGACCCACAGATAGATCAGCAACACCACCCGCCGGTGCGAGTGACCGATCTGCAGCAACCGGTGATGCAGATGCATCTTGTCGGGGCTGAACGCGCTGCGGCCCGCACGGGTGCGGCGCACGATCGCCAGCAGCAAATCCAGCATCGGCACGAAGATGACCGCGGCCACCAGCAGGAACGGTGACAGGAGCACAAACACGTCACGGGCGCCGTAGGCGTTCTGCGAGACCGGGCCCGCGGCCGTCGTCGACGCGGCCGAGAGCATCAGACCGATCAGCATCGAGCCGGAGTCGCCCATGAAGATCTTGGCGCGGTGGAAGTTGTGCGGCAGAAAGCCCAGGCAGGCCCCGGCGAGCACCACCGAGATCACCGCTGGCGGATAGAACAGGACGTCACCACCGTGGTCGCGCAGCAGCCCGACCGAGAACATGCAGATGGCCAGCGCGGTGATCAGCCCGAGCCCGGCGGCCAGGCCGTCGAGCCCGTCGACGAAGTTCATCGCGTTGACGACGGACACGGTCAGGGCGAGGGTCAGCAGGATCGACGAAGCCTGGTCGAGCACGATGGTGCCAACGCCGCCGATCGGGATGTAGAGGACGCTCCACGCCACACCCATGGTGACCAGCACGCTGGCCGCGGTGATCTGTCCGGCGAACTTGGTCAAAGCGTCGAGGCCCCAACGGTCGTCGATGAGGCCGATGCCCATGATGACCGCGCCGGCCACCAGCACCGCGGGCATTCCGGTGGAGTAGACGAAGCCACGGGTGAGCGCCGGAAGTTGGGAGGCCAGAAAGACGGCCGTGATGACGCCGAGAAACATCGCCAGCCCGCCCATCCGGGGGGTCGGCGTGACGTGGACGTCGCGCTCGCGGGGATAGGCGACCGCGCCCAGCCGGGTGGCCAGCACCCGGACCGGTCCCGTCGCGAAGTACGTGATGATCGCCGCGGTCAATCCCACCAGCGCCAGCTCACGAAGCGGGACGCCGGCGCCGCGGTCGGTCAGCGCGAGCAACCCACCGGCAAGGGTGGTTACGTCGCTGGACATCACCGAGACCGTACTGGACAAACCTGGCACCCCGACAACCGCTCCAGTCAGGCCGGGGCGGTCAGGCTTTCGGGATCGACGGCGAGCACTTCCGCGATCCGCTCCGCGCTCACCGGGCCCGGCCGCAGAATCCGGGGCGTCGCACCGGTCAGGTCGACGATCGTCGAGGCGGCTCCCTGATCGGCACGACCCGCCTCCAGATAGACGTCCACCAGATCGCCGAGCTGGCTGCGCGCCTCGTTGGCGTCGACGGCCGCCGGATGGCCGGAGATGTTGGCGCTCGACACCGCCAGTGGCCCGACCTCACGCAACAGTTCGATGGCAACGGGATGCAGCGGCATGCGCAACATCACCGTGCCGCGGGCGTCGCCGAGGTCCCACTGCAACGACGGCGCCTGGCTGACCACCAGGCTCAACGCGCCCGGCCAGAACGCGCGGATCAGGTCGCGGGCCCCGTCCGGCATGGTGTAGACGAGTCCCTCGATGGTGTGCCAGGAGCCGACCAGCACCCCCACCGGCATGTCGCGCCCCCGGCCCTTTGCCGACAGTAAGGCGGAGACCGCGGCGCTGTTGAACGCGTCGGCGCCGATGCCGTACACGGTGTCGGTGGGCATGACGACCAGCCGGCCGCCCTTGAGCGCTCCTGCCGCCGCGGCGATGCCGAGCGCGCGCTGACCGGGATCCGCGCAGTCGAAGACCTCAGTCATCGGCGCCGCTCCTCCCGCGCTGTCGCCGTCCTGCGGGCCGTCACGAAGCGCGGCCGCCCGGTCAGGTCCGCGCGGGCCTGGACGTCGTCGAATACTTCTGTGCGGTCGAACAATTCCGCCGTCTGGGCCGAGGTGGTGTCGTCGTGCTCGACACCGATCAGCCCGCCCGGGCGGAGCCAGCGGCCGGCGAGGCGGACGAGGGGGGCGATCACCGCCAATCCGTCCGGACCGCCGAAGACCGCCTGGTGCGGATCGTGTTGCGCGACTTCGGGATCCAGCACCGCACCGTCGGGGACATAGGGTGGGTTGGCCACCACCATGTCGACCCGCCCGTCCAGTTCGGCGAGCAGCCCGGCCTCGGTGGCGTCGGCGCGCAGCAGCTCGATCGCGGTGCCGCGCGCGTTGCGGCGCGCGTACTCGAGCGCGGCGTCGGAGTTGTCGATGGCGATGATTCGCGCGTCAGGCAGGTGGTGGGCCAGCGCCACCGCCAAAGCGCCCGAACCGGTGCACAAGTCGACGATGACGGGATGCGGCGCAAGTTGTTGCGCAACAGCCCATTCCAGCAGGGCCTCGGTCTCGGGCCGAGGTATGAAGACCCCCGGTCCGACGTGCAGCGTCACGGGGCCGAATGCCGCGGTCCCCAGCAGATGTTGCAACGGCACCCGTTGCGAGCGCGCGGCCACGACGTCGCGGTAGCGCCCGAAGAACTCCTCACCGGGCGGGTCCAGCAGGGTAAGGCGCCCGCGGTCGGTTCCCGCCAGGTGGGCGGCCAGCTGTTCGGCATCCCAACGAGCGGAATCGATTCCCGCTTCGGCAAGGGTGGCCGCAGCATCGTCGATCGCGCGCCGCAGGACGTTCATGCCTGTTGCAGCCGGGACTGCTTGTCGGCGGCGGCCAGGGCGTCGAACAGGGCGTCGAGGTCGCCGTCGAGGACCTGGTCGAGGTTGTGCGACTTGAAGTTGATGCGGTGGTCCGCGATCCGGTTCTCCGGGAAGTTATAGGTGCGGATGCGTTCGCTGCGGTCCACGGTGCGGATCTGGCTGGCCCGGTCCGCCGAGGCATCCGCCAGGGCCTGCTCCTCGGCCAGGGCCTGCAGTCGGGCGGCCAGGACCTGCAGCGCGCGGGCTTTATTCTGCAGCTGCGAACGCTCGTTCTGGCAGGTGACGACGATGCCGGTGGGCAGGTGCGTGATGCGCACCGCGGAGTCGGTGGTGTTGACGCCCTGGCCGCCCTTGCCCGACGAGCGATAGACATCGATGCGCAGGTCCGACTCGTCGATCTGCACCTCGCCGACTTCTTCGGGTTCGGGATACACCAGCACGCCGGCCGCCGAAGTATGAACGCGGCCTTGGGATTCCGTCACCGGGACGCGTTGCACCCGGTGCACTCCGCCCTCGAATTTCATCCGCGACCAGACTCCGTCGGCGGTGTCGCCCTTGCTGGCGATGGCCAGCGTCGCGTCCTTGTAGCCGCCGAGGTCCGAGGTGGTTTCGTCCAAGACGGTGACGGTCCAGCCGTGCCGCTCGGCGTAGCGGATGTACATCCGCGCCAGGTCGGCGGCGAACAACGCCGATTCTTCGCCGCCCTCACCGGATTTCACTTCGAGCACGATGTCGTCGGCGTCGTGCGGGTCACGCGGCGCCAGCATGTCGGTGAGTTGGGTGTCCAGCTCGGCCACCTGGGTTTCCAGATCGGTCACCTCGGCGGCGAAGGACGCGTCGTCGGCGGCCAGCTCTCGCGCCGTTTCCAGATCATCGCGCGCGGCCGCCAGCTTGCGGTAGGTACCCACGATCGGGGCCAGCCGGGCGAACCGCCGACCGGCCTTGCGGGCCTCGTCGGGATTGCTGTGCAATTCCGGATCCGCCAGCCGGCGCTCGAGGTCGGCGTGCTCGGCCAGCAGCACATCGATGGTCTGTACCGGCTTGGTCACCGCCACACCTCCTGCCCCGCTTCGCCTGTCATCACGCCGAACGCAAACCGACGCCCGGCCTGTGCGACGGTGCGCACAGTTCGGGCGTCGGGAACCGAGCTATTTGTCGGCAGCAGCGCCGGCGTTGCGCTTGCCGTACCGCTTCTCGAAGCGGGCCACGCGGCCGCCGCTGTCGAGGATCTTCTGCTTGCCGGTGTAGAAGGGGTGACACTGCGAGCAGACCTCGACGACGATGTGTCCGCCGTCCTTGGTGCTGCGCGTCTGGAAGGTGTTGCCACACCCGCAGAGCACCGTGGTCTCCCCGTAGGCGGGGTGAATGTCAGCTTTCATGATGTCCTCTTCGATCGTTTGCCGCCCGCCCCCATCCAAACTCGGACGGTCGGGCGTGAACTCCGAACCTCAGGCGGTTGTCGGATAATCGAGCCCCGATTATGCCAGGTCAACCACCATCATCCCAAACAGCGAGCTGCGCCCGCGCATTCCCGGCTAGTCGTTGTCCATCGCCCCGGGTGTCGTCTTGGACACCTGGACCAGGAACTCGTAATTGTTCTTCGTCTTGCGCAGCTGCGACATCAGCAGGTCGATGGCCTGATGCGAGTCCAGCCCCGACAGCACGCGGCGCAGCTTGTGCACGATGCCGAACTCGTCCGGCGACAGCAGCAGCTCGTCCTTACGGGTACCCGACGGGTTCACGTCGACCGCCGGGAAGACGCGTCGCTCGGAGATCTTGCGGTCCAGCTTGAGCTCGGCATTACCGGTGCCCTTGAACTCCTCGAAGATGACCGTGTCGCCGGTGGACCCCGTCTCGACCATCGCGGTGGCGATGATGGTCAGCGACCCGCCTTCCTCGATGTTGCGGGCGGCGCCCAGGAACCGCTTGGGCGGGTACAGCGCGGTGGAGTCGACACCACCGGACAGGATCCGGCCCGAGGCGGGCGACGCGTTGTTGTAGGCGCGCCCGAGGCGGGTGATCGAGTCCAGCAGCACGACGACGTCCTTGCCCTGCTCAACCAGCCGCTTGGCCCGCTCGATCGCCAGTTCGGCGACCGAAGTGTGGTCTGACGGCGGCCGGTCGAAGGTCGAGGCGATGACCTCGCCCTTGACCGAGCGGGTCATGTCGGTGACCTCCTCGGGCCGCTCGTCGACGAGCACGACCATGAGGTGGCATTCCGGGTTGTTCCTGGTGATCGCGTTGGCGATGTCCTGCAGGATCGTCGTCTTACCGGCCTTGGGCGGCGACACGATCAGCGCGCGCTGGCCCTTACCGATCGGCATGATCAGGTCGATGACCCGGGTGGTCAGCCGGTCGCTGGTCGTTTCCAGGCGAAGGCGCTGGTTGGGGTACAGCGGCGTCAGCTTGGAGAAATCGGGGCGCTTCTTGGCGTCCTCGACCGAGCCACCGTTGACGCTGTCCAGGCGCACCAACGGGTTGAACTTCTGCCGCTGGTTGGGCTGTTCGCCTTCCTTCGGCACGCGGACCGCGCCGGTGACCGCGTCACCGCGACGAAGGCCGTTCTTGCGCACCATGTTCATCGACACGTAGACGTCGTGCGGACCGGCCAGGTAGCCGGAGGTGCGCACGAAGGCGTAATTGTCGAGAACGTCAAGAATGCCGGCCACCGGCTGGACGACATCGTCCTCGCGCAGCTCGGTGTCGCCACCCTCGCCGGAGCGCTCACCCCGGCGGCGGCGGTCACGGAAGCGGCGTCCCCGCCGGCCCTGACGGCCCTCGCCGTCGTCGTCCTGCTGGTTCGAGCCGCCGCGGCCCTGCTGGCCGCCGGAGTTCTGATCCTGGTCGCCGCCGCCGTCTTGGCCGCGGTCGTCATTCTGGTTGTCCTGCTTGGCCTTCTCGCGGCGGTCGGACTCACCCGGAGCGGCGCCCTCACGGCTGCCTGAGCTCTCGCGGTCGGCCTCGTCGTTGCCGCGGGCTGCGGATCCCGCTTCGCGCGAAGCGCCGCGTCGTTCGCGGCGGGGCGCCTCGGTCGTACCGTTCTGGTCGCCCTTGGCCGCCGGCGCGTCCGCGGTGCTGTTGTCGGTCTTGGTGCCGTCCTTGGTGTCCGACTTGCCGCTGTCCACAGCGGACTTGGTGCCATTGGCGGGAGCGCCGTTGGCCTGCCCCCGGACTTCCTTGATCGCGGCGATCAGTTCGTTCTTACGCATCCCCGACGTCCCTTTGACGCCAACTTGATTGGCCAGCGCGCGCAGCTCGGGCAGCACCATCGTGGACAGTGATCCACCCGAGACGTTGGGTTTCGCGTCTGGAGTGTCTGTGGTCACGGCATTCGAGAGTTGATTGGCGTCAGTGTTTTCGCCAGCCGTGAACAGGTCCGTATCAGTCACGGATTTCCTTTCTTTCCCCCGCTGATCAGGTCATACGGAGGGTTCGTTGCATTCAGGCAAATTGCCGAGTGCGCCCAATCATCGACATTGCAACGGTGATCGCCTGGATCGGCGGAGTAAACGGCGAACCTCGTCCACAAGAAGAATTGGTGTGTCCTAGCGGCAAGGCAGTATGGATGCAGATGCAGATGCTGCGATTGCTGGACGCGTCCGAGGATAGCTCCCATCCTTGCCGGAAGCAAGCAAACCCTCCGGCCACGCTGTGGATCAACCGACGACGGTGACTCCGGGACTCCAGCGAACTGCTTCGCCAGCGGCCATCTTGGTGATGGCAAATCCGTTGGCCTCGCCGTACTCCGCCACTTCCGAGGGCAGCTCCGCCGCTGTGGTTAACGCGATCAGTGATGGTCCGGCCCCGGAAAGCGTCGCTGCCACGTTATGACGTCGCAGGAGGCGCAAATATTCCGCCGAGGCCGGCATTGCCGGGGCGCGCTGCGGCTGGTGCAGCACGTCTTCGGTGGCCGCCATCAGCAGGTCCGGGCGTTCGGTGAGCGCCACCACCAGCAACGCGGTGCGGCTGACGTTGAAGCGCGCGTCCTCGTGGCTGACCTGCGCGGGCAGCAGCACGCGGGTCTCGGCGGTGAGCGAGCGTTCCTCGGGAATCGCAGAGTAGAGGTGGATATCGGGATGTAGCCGCAGCGGCACCGCCGCGTACTGGGGACGATCGCCGGTGCGGTCGGCCCACGAAACGACCGCGCCGCCCAACACGGCGGCCGCGGCGTTGTCGGGATGACCCTCGAACTCCGAGGACACCTGGATCAGTTGGGTTGCGCTGAGCGGCGTCCAATCCGTTTGTGCGACAAGGCCGTTTGCGGCCGCCAGGCCGCCGACCACCGCCGCCGCCGAGGAGCCGAGGCCGCGCGAATGCGGGATGGCGTTGCGGCAGCGCACCACCAGGCCCGGGGCGCGGACCCCGACTGCCCGCAAGCCGCACTCCAGTGCGCGCACCACCAGGTGTTCGGGACCCACCGGCAGCTGGCCCGCCCCTTCGCCCTCGACCCGCACGACCAGTCCGGAATCGGTTGTCTCGACGATGATTTCGTCGTACAGGCTCAGTGCCAGACCGATGCTGTCAAAGCCGGGGCCAAGATTGGCGCTGGACGCCGAAACCACGGCGCTGGCCACCAGCCCGGCGGGCAGCATCGGGGTCATCAACAGCCTTCCGCGCTTGCGATCGCCACTAGGCCAGCCCCAGCTTTTCGACCACGAGGACCGGGTCCACCGGCAGCGGGGTCACCGTCGGCATGTCCCGCAGCGCGGTGTCGGGGTCCTTGAGGCCGTTGCCGGTCACCGTGCACACGACGGTCGACCCGCGGGCCACCCAGCCGTCGTCGATGGCCTTGAGCAGGCCCGCGATGCTGGCCGCCGAGGCGGGTTCGACGAAGACGCCCTCCGACTCCGCCACCAGGTGGTAGGCGGCCAGGATCTCGTCGTCGGTCGCGGCCAGGAAGCGGCCGTTCGATTGCTGCTGCGCGTCAACGGCCGCCGTCCACGACGCGGGCGCGCCGATGCGGATGGCGGTCGCGATGGTCTCCGGGTTCTTGACCGGCGCGCCGTGCACCAGCGGGGCCGCACCGGCGGCCTGGGTGCCCAGCATGCGCGGCAGCTTCTCGATCAGGCCCTCGTGGTGATACTCGGTGTATCCCTTCCAGTACGCGGTGATGTTTCCCGCGTTGCCGACCGGCAGAGCGTGCACGTCGGGCGCGGTCCCGAGCGCGTCGACGATCTCGAACGCGGCCGTCTTCTGGCCCTCGATGCGCACCGGGTTGACCGAGTTGACCAGCGCGATGGTCGGAAAGTCGGCGGCCATCTTGCGGGCCAGCTCCAGGCAGTCGTCGAAGTTGCCATCGATCTGGATGATCTTGGCGCCGTGCATGACCGCCTGCGCCAGCTTGCCCATCGCGATCTTGCCCTGCGGTATCAGCACCGCGCAGGTGATGCCGGCGCGCGCCGCGTAGGCCGCCGCCGACGCCGAGGTGTTTCCGGTCGACGCGCACAGCACCGCCTGCTGGCCACGCGCCAGCGCATCGGTGACGGCCATCGTCATGCCGCGGTCTTTGAAGGAGCCGGTGGGATTGAGGCCCTCGACCTTGAGATGAACGCTGCAGCCGGTCTTTTCCGAGATCCGGCCCGCCGCGATCAGCGGGGTGCCGCCCTCGAGCAGGGTGACCGGGGTCCAGTTGTCGCCCACCGGCAACCGATCCCGATAAGCCTCGATGAGACCGGGCCACGGCTTGTGGACGGCGGTGCGCGGCGCGCTCATAGCGTGGTCCCTTCCAGTCGCAGCACGCTGGTGACGCTCTGCACGACATCCAAATGGGCCAGCGCATCCACGGTTTCGGACAGCGCGGCATCCGTGGCGGTGTGGGTGACCACGACGATGCGGGCCCCGATCCGTCGCCCGTCTTCGTCTACGACGCCTTCCTGACGGACCTCGGCGATGCTGACCTCGCGCGTGGCGAATTCGGCCGCCACCGAGGACAGCACGCCGGGCTTGTCGGCGACGTTCATGCTGACGTAGTAGCGAGTGGAGATGAAACCCATTGGGGCAATGGGTAGTTGGGCGTACTTGGATTCCTTCGGCCCGCGGCTGCCCAGCACCCGGTTGCGCGCGGCCATCACCATGTCACCGGCCACCGCCGACGCGGTCGGCGCGCCGCCGGCGCCCTGGCCGTAGAACATCAGCCGGCCAGAGGCCTTGGCCTCGACCACCACCGCGTTGAAGGCGCCGTTGACCGTGGCCAGTGGGTGGGACAATGGTACAAGTGCGGGATAGACGCGCGCCGAAACCCGCTCCTGGCCATCGGTTTTGATGCGCTCGCACATGGACAGCAGCTTGATGGTGCACCCCAGGGCCCGGGCCGATTCGAAGTCGGCCGGGGTGATTTTGGTGATGCCCTCGCGGTAGACGTCGTCTGCGGTCACCCGGGTGTGGAAGGCGATGGACGCCAGGATCGCCGCCTTGGCCGCGGCGTCGTAGCCCTCGACGTCGGCGGTCGGGTCGGCCTCGGCGTAACCGAGCGCGCTGGCCTCGGCCAGCGCGGTGTCGTAGTCGGCGCCGGTGCTGTCCATCGCCGACAAGATGTAGTTGGTGGTGCCGTTGACGATCCCGGCGACGCGCAACACCGTGTCGCCGGCCAGCGACTGCGTCAGCGGACGGATGACCGGAATCGCGCCCGCGACGGCCGCCTCGAAATACAGGTCGACATGCGCACTTTCGGCGGCCTGCGCCAGCTCGCCGGTGGAGGTGGCCAACAGCGCCTTGTTCGCCGTGACGACCGATTTGCCGTGCTCGAGGGCGCACAGGATGGCCTTGCGGGATGGCTCCACCGGCCCCATCAGTTCCACGACGATGTCGACGTCGTCGCGGGCGGCGAGCGCTTCGATGTCGTCGGTGAGCAGCTCGACGGCGACACCGCGGTCCGCCGCGACGCGGCGCACTCCGACGCCGCGCAACACCACGGGTGCGCCGACACGAGCGGCGAGGTCATCAGCGCTGTCCTCGATGATTCGGACAACCTCGCTGCCGACGTTGCCCAACCCGAGTACCGCTACACCCACCGGCTTTTCGTCACGGGGCACAGTTCACCTCACTTCCAGACTCAACAGATCGTCGACCGTCTCACGACGCAGGAGCAGACGGGCGCGCCCGTCGCGCACCGCGACGACGGCGGGGCGGCAGATCATGTTGTAACGACTCGACAATGAATAACAGTAGGCACCGGTGGCGGCGACCCCGATCAGGTCACCCGGTCGTATGTCTCCAGGCACCCAGGTGTCGCGCACCACGATATCGCCGCTCTCGCAATGCTTTCCGACGACACGGGCCAGCTCGGCCGGGGCATCGCTGAGCCGCGAGACCAGCCGGGCGTCGTACTGCGCGTCGTAGAGCGCGGTGCGGATGTTGTCGCTCATGCCGCCGTCGACGCTGACGTAGCGCCGGTGCGCGGTGGCGCTCACGTCGACATCCTTGACGGTGCCCACCTCGTAGAGCGTGATGGTGCCCGGCCCGGCGATGGCCCGCCCCGGCTCGACCACCAGTCGCGGGGTCGGCAGCTCGACGGCCGCCGACTCGTGGCGCACGATCTCGCTCAGCTTGGCGGCCAGCTCGCCCATCGGCGGCGGATCATCGGCGGCGAGATAGGAGATGCCCAGTCCGCCACCCAGATCCACGGTGGAGATCTGCGCGGTCTTCTCGACACCGAATCGTTCGACGGCCTGATGTAGCAGACCGATGACCCGCCGTGCGGCGAGTTCGAAGCCGGCGACATCGAAGATCTGCGAACCGATGTGACTGTGCAGGCCCACCAGTCGCAGGTGCCGGGCGTCGAATACCTTGCCGACGGCGTCCAGAGCCGCGCCGCTGGCCAACGACAACCCGAACTTCTGGTCCTCGTGTGCGGTGGAGATGAACTCGTGGGTGTGCGCCTCGACACCGACGGTGAGGCGGACGAAGACATCCTGGACGATGCCCGCCTCCCCCGCGATCGCGTCGAGGCGCTCGATCTCGACCATCGAGTCCAACACGACATGGCCGACACCGGCTTTGACCGCGGCCGTCAGCTCGGCGACGGATTTGTTGTTGCCGTGGAAGGTAATCCGTTCGGGCGGGAAGTTGGCGTGCAGCGCGACCGCCAGCTCGCCGCCGGTGCACACGTCGAGGGACAGGCCTTCTTCGTCGATCCAGCGCGCAATCTCGCTGCACAGGAACGCCTTCGCGGCATAGTGCACGTTCTTACCGCCGCCGAAGGCCGACGCGATCTCGCGGCAGCGGGACCGGAAGTCGTCCTCGTCGATGACGAACAGCGGGGTCCCGTACTCCTGGGCGAGGTCGGTCACTGTGACGCCCCCGATGCTGGCGACTCCGGCCTCATCACGAGCGACGTTGCGCGGCCACACATTCGGAGCCAGCAGCAGCAGCTCCTCGGGGGATTGCGGCCGCAGCGGGCTTTCGGCGTGGCGGGTCTCTTCGGCGTGCCGAGGACCGGCGGGGTGGACGTTCACATTCGCTCCGGAGCGGTGACGCCCAGTATCGCCAGGCCGTTGGCGATCACCTGGCGGGTCGCCTGGCACAGCGCCAGGCGCGCGGTGTGCAGATCGGTCGGTTGCTCGTCGCCCTGCGGCAAGACTCGGCATGCGTCGTAGAACCGGTGGTAGTCGCCGGCGAGGTCTTCCAGGTACCGGCATATCCGGTGGGGTTCGCGCAGCGTCGCCGCCGTGCTGAGCACCCGCGGGAATTCGCCGAGGGTGCGCAGCAGCGTCCCCTCCTTGTCGTGGCTGAGCAGTTCGAGGTGCGCGGTGTCGGGGATCAGGGCGAGCTCGGCGGCGTTGCGGGCCAGCGCCGAGAGCCGGGCATGCGCGTATTGCACGTAATAGACCGGGTTTTCGTTCGACGCCGAGGACCACAGCGCGAGGTCGATGTCGATGGGGGTGTCCACCGAAGAACGGATCAGGCTGTAGCGCGCGGCGTCGACACCGATGGCCTCGACGAGGTCGTCCAGCGTGATCACCGTTCCGGCCCGCTTGCTCATCCGGACCGGCTGGCCCTCGCGGACCAGGTTGACCATCTGCCCGATCAGCACTTCGACGGTGGCCGGGTCGTCGCCGAACGCCGCCGCTACGGCCTTGAGCCGCGCGATGTAGCCGTGGTGGTCGGCCCCCAGCATGTAGATGGCCAGCTCGAAGCCGCGCTGCCGCTTGTCCAGGTAGTAGGCGATGTCACCGGCGATGTAGGCCGGCTTGCCGTCGCTCTTGATGACGACGCGGTCCTTGTCGTCACCAAACGCGCTGGTGCGCAACCACGTTGCGCCGTCCTTCTCGTAAATGTTGCCCGTCTCGCGCAGCCTGCCGATGGCTTCCTCGACAAGGCCCTTGGTGTGCATCGAGTCTTCATGGGTGTAGACGTCGAAGTCGGTGCCGAACTCGTGCAACGACTCCTTGATGTGGGTGAACATCAGGTCGACACCGATCTCGCGGAAGGTCTCGCGCATCTCGGCCTCGGGCAGGCTCAGCGCGTCGGGCGCCTTCTGCAACACCTGGGCGGCGATGTCGTTGATGTAGGCGCCGGCGTAGCCGTCGTCCGGGGTGGGCTCGCCCTTGGCCGCGGCGACCAGCGAGCTGGCGAACCGATCGATCTGGGCGCCGTGGTCGTTGAAATAGTATTCGCGCACCACGTCGGCGCCCTGGGTGGACAGCAGCCGGCCCAGCGCGTCGCCGACGGCGGCCCAGCGGGTGCCGCCGATGTGGATCGGCCCGGTCGGGTTGGCCGACACGAACTCCAGGTTGATGTGGTGGCCGGCCAGCGCGTCGGAGTGACCGAAGCGGTCGCCGGCGTCGATGACGTTGTTGACCACGACGGCTTGCGCCGACGCCTCGAGGCGCAGGTTGATGAACCCGGGGCCGGCCACCTCCGCCGACGCGATGCCGTCGGCCCGGTCGAGCGCCTCGGCGAGCCATCCGGCCAGCTCGCGGGGGTTGGCGCCGACCTTTTTGCCCAGCTGCAGCGCCAGGTTGCTGGCGTAATCGCCGTGCTCGGGATTGCGGGGACGCTCCACGGTGACCGTCTGCGGCAGCGCGGCAGCATCCAGCCCGCGCTCGGCCAGCACCGCGGCGGCGGTGGTTTTGAGCAGCTCAGCCAGGTCAGCGGGGGTCACGAGCGTCCATCCTATTGGCTGGGGCGCCCGCGCCCCGAATCCATTGCGGTGGCGGGGTGGTCACCGCGATGCGTTAGTCTGTCCGTGCTTGTTCGAAAGCCCCATGGCGCAACAGGTATGTCGGTGCGCCCCCGTAGCTCAGGGGATAGAGCGTCTGCCTCCGGAGCAGAAGGCCGCAGGTTCGAATCCTGCCGGGGGCACCATCCAAAACACGGCTTGACCTGCCTTTTCCTAAGTCCAGGTGCTGTGCGAGCGTTCGAGCACCGGGCCGGGTATCACGACGAGGTCACAACTGCGCCCACACTCTGCCCGGCCGGGATGTCGTTAATTAGTTGGTGCGTAGACCGCGCCGATCGCCGGGTAAACGGCTTTCAGGCCGACTAATGGGCTCATCACGTAGAACTCGCCCGTTGCAAAGTCCGCGCTGACGTCGGAGTTGTCGACGTAGGAGCCCAGCCTTAACGCGACGTCGATGATCAGGTACTGGCCGGGTGGCACGATCTCCTGCTGGTAGCCCACGACCGTTCCTCGATACACCACCTCGTAGTTCGTTTTGTCATCGGTGTCGAAGCCGGTCGAATCGGCGACGAGGTCGAGGACGTTCCACGTTTCGCCGGTCTGCGGCGGCGCCGAGGATAGCGGCTGCGTCCAAGTCTGCAAGAGGTCGAGAGTCGGATCGAGAGTTAGCTCCCCCTTTCCGCCGAAAAACCAACCGCCTTGCGAGTGTGCCGAGCAGAAGCCGTTGAGAATGAGAATTGCATTGACATCCACGACGGCGGATTCACTCTGTTGGTTTTCCCAGAGGAAATAGAAGTGAAGGAAGTCGTAATTCGTGGTGAAGAGGTACGCGCCGTGCCACCAATCGTGGGACTCGCTCGCATCGAGGCGGATCTGCGCGCGGCTTTTGTACGGCTCGATGGTGGTCGACTCGAGGCTCACGCCGTCCGTCGCCCAGATTTCGACCGGGCTGTCGAGGGTGAGGTACTGCGTCGTCGGCGGCCCGACACCGATCACCCCGCCCCATGCTTGACGCTGAGCATCGACCGTGCGGCCCAGGGACTCGGCCCGCGCACCGGACTGGGCGACCGCCTCCGCCTTGAGCTTTTCCAGGCGGCGGTGGTTCTCCGCCCGTTCCGCGGCCAGTTCGCGGTCGATTGACGTGGCGTCGAATCCCATGCGGACAAGCTTCTCGGCGGCTAGCGCGCGTACGCGGGTGCTCTGGGGAAGCTGCCGGCCTCGCGTCGAGTCGCCTGCACGCTGTGGCGCATCTCTGCCGCCGCTCAGATCACGCGCAGCTTTCAGCGCCTCACGGAGGCGCGAATCGAGTTTGGTCATCGTGGGCCACCTTCCCGCCGCGCTCAAACGCCCGTGACGCCGATATTCGCACGCAGCCGTGAGGCGAGGATGCGTAATGCATTACTTGATTTCCTGTTGCCTCCGATACCTCGAACCGCGCGGAAGCCGGTCGTTCAGCGGCGGCCGGTGGCCGGGGCGAGGTGCGCCATCCCGCGGAGCACCCACGGGGCGCGCATCGCGATCAGCTCCACGGCGCGGTCCGAGCGGCGCATCGCGGTCCGGCGGCCAGGGGTGGGGATTGACGCCACTTCCGCCTCAGGCGACCCCGGCCGGGGGCCGTGGCGATCGACGGCCAGCAGTTGCCAGCTGCCGGGCACGCCACGCAGCTCGACGCTGCCGCGGTCTTCGAAGCCAGTGCCCGACCCGACGACCAGGTCACGCACGGTCCGGGACACCAGAATGTCGCCCGCCCCGGCGTGCCCGAGGATCCGCGCCGCGATGTGGACCGCGATTCCCCCTATGTCGTTGTCCAGCAGTTCGCATTCGCCGGTGTGGATGCCGACGCGAATCTGGATGCCCAGGATCTCGGTGTCGGCGCGCAACGCCTCGGCGCAACGGATGGCCTGCGTCGGGCCGTCGAACGTGGTGAGGTGGCCGTCTCCGGTGCTCTTGACCACCGTGCCGCCGAACCGCTGCGTGAGTTCGGCGGTGATCTCACCGAAGCGGTATAGCACCGCGCGCCACCGCTCATCGCCCGCCGCCGCGGCGTGTTGGGTCGAGGCGACCATGTCGGTGAACAACACGGTTCGCAGGGCGCGATGTGACTGTGCAGGCGCGGCATGGCCGCCGGTGAGGAACTCCTCGATGCCGGTCAGGATCTTGTCGGGCTCGGTTAAAAAGGGTGCGTGGTCCACACCCTCGACCTCGAGGTATCGCGCGCCGGGGATGTGGTCGGCGAGATACCGGCCGCCCTGTACCGGAACCGCGGGGTCCTCGCGGGCATGGATGACCAGGGTTGGTGTGGTGATCGTTGGCAGGATCGGTCGCAGGTCGGTCAGAAAGGCCGCTTCGAATGACGCCCGCGCCATTCCCGGGCTCGCGCTCATACGCTCCAACATTGCGAGCTGGCGTATCGACCGGACCGACGGCGCGCTGATGCTGGCTGCCACGCCGCTGCCCCACCTGGAGCGCACAGCACGACCGCCTTCCAGCCATCGGGCGAGCTGTTCAACGGAGGGCGTGTAGTCCTCGCCCAACTCGCCAAGAAAGCGCGCCCGCAGCTCGACCGGGTCGCGGTCCATATCGTCCCATCCGCAGGGGTGAAACGAATATGTGGCGCAAAGGATCAGCGCCCGCACTCGCTCGGGCCGTGCTGCCGCGAACATCATGGACGCCGGCCCACCGTCACTCAAACCGGAGACGACTGCACGTCCGAAGCCGGCGGCATCCATGACGGCCTCGATCTCGGCCACCCGATCATCCAGCGTGCGAACTTTCGGCACCGGGTCCGAAAGCCCGACCCCGGCCTTGTCGAAGACGAGGACGCGACAAAACGTGGCGAGCTGCTCCATGAACGCTTTGAACTGGGGAAGAGTCCAGGCCAGCTCGAGGTGACTGACGAACGGCCCCACGACGACCAGCTCGACAGGCCCGTCGCCGAACACCTGATACGCCAGGCTGAGATCGCCACACGGTGCGTATGACGTTTCCGCCATGGCCTGAGCGTACTGCTGATCCCAGCGCTCGGCGGCGTGCCAGCCGCAGTCCGCCGGATGTCCCCTTTAGTGATGCCCCAGGCAGCTGGTCACGCAGGAGATGACCAGCGCCCAATGGTGTTCAGTTGCACATTTCTCGATCCGAAAGGGGCGCCCATGTCGTGCGGAGGGGCGCCGTCCGCAGAGCTGAGCAGAGCCGATCGGTGTCACGCGTTGTCTCGGGCATGGGTGCAATGGACCTGTTCGACCTGAAACCGCAACTGAGACAACATATCCGAGCTACGCCCTGGAGACTGCTCACTCAGATTCGTGCCAGTACGAACGCCTCGATGTGTCGATCTTTAGCCCGCACTTCGTACTTCCGCCAGCCGGGATACAGCTCGAGTCCCTTGGCCCAGATCTCGTCGCGCTCGTCTGGGGTCGCGAGCCGCGCGGTGGCGTTCCACGTCTCGCGGCCGACCGTGACCTTCGCCTTCGGGTTGGCCTTGAGATTGTGGTACCAGGCCGGATGCTTGGCACCGCCGAAGTTGGACGCGATGAGGGCCAGGCCCTCGGGGTGCGGGATCCCGTACACGGTGACGGTGCGGGACTCACCGGATTTGGCGCCGGTGGAGGTGATCATCACCACGGGGATGCCGGTCGCCACCTCGGCAAAGCTGCTTCTACCACCGGTGGCCTTGGCGACAAGGCGGTCGAGGTGGTGCGCCGTCGGGCGAAGAAGCGCCACACCCACGGTCGTGGACGCGAACCGGCGCATCACCCGGTGAAAGGCATTCGCATCGTCGAACGACCGCCCGGGCATGGTGTCATTCTGGCCCGCCCGCCTGCGCCGGACAAGCAAAGCAAAACCCGCCCCACACGTCACAAACGACATTAAGCTGCTGGTCGTGCGCGTGAAGGTGTTCGCCAAGGGCGGCGGGCGATGGCTGGCGATCGCGGCGTCGCTCGTCGTCTCCGCGGCCATGATCCACGCGCAGGGCACCAAGACACGGTGCTGCGTCGAGACGCCCGCGCCGACTCCCACCACCAGCGCCGCCGCCGCGCCGCGGCCAGCCGGCGCGCCGCGCACCGCCAGTCCGGCTGAGGTGGAATCGCTGACGGCCCTGGCACCGCCGGCCCCGTCCGCGGGCCAGCAATTCCAGCTGGCATTGCCTCACAGTGTGGGATCCGAGGAACGGTTGCAGGTCAAGACCATCTGGGCGGCCCGCGTCATCACCGTGCTCTTCCCCCAGATCAAGACCATCTACGGGTACCGCGAGGATCCGTTGCCGTGGCATCCCAACGGGCTGGCGATCGACGTGATGATCCCGAACTACCACTCCCCCGAGGGCATCGAGTTGGGCAACCAGATCGCCGGCTACGCCTTGGCGAACGCGAAGCGATGGGGCATCAACCACGTCATCTGGCGGCAGAAGATCTACCCGGGCATCGGCGGCGGCAACTGGATGGCGGACCTGGGCTCAGAGACCGCCGACCATTACGACCATGTTCATATCGCGACCGGCGGAGGCGGCTACCCGAGCGGGCACGAAACCTATTACATCGCGTCGATGACCCCCACGCCGCAGGACTGATCCGCTAAGTCATTACCCAGCAACAGGATTGGGCACCGTCCATCGCCCGCACCACGGGCGGCCCCGGCGGGTCGACGCATCCGATCACGCCACCGCTCCACCCGTTGGTGTGGTTGCCACGGAACATGGCCTAGATTGCTGACGCAGGACATAGTTGCTCAATGCTGGTTTGCCAGGTTTTGCTGTTCGTCGCGCAATCCCGCACCGCACGCCGCATACTGAGGCCGTTGTCACTATTCCTGAGAGAAGGAGCCGAGAGTGAAGACTGTTTGCGGGTTGCGCGTGTTATGTATTCCGGCTGTGGTTGCTGCCGCATTAACGGTAGGTAGCGGGGTCGCCGCCGCCGACGATGACGGGTACCTGGGCCAATTGAAGAAGATCGGCGTGGTGTGGCAGCCGGGCGGCGAAGGCACGCTGATCTCGCTGGGGCACGCCATCTGCTCCGATCGCGCCTCCGGCAAGACTCCGGACGAGCTGGCCACCGATGTTCATTCCGGGTTGAACAGTTCCTTCAACTACGGGGACGCCACCGCCATCGTGAGCGCGGCGGAATCGAACTACTGCCCCTAGCCAATCCTGAGGCGTCGTCGTGACGGCGTCTCCGTCATGCCGGTCCGGCGGCGAACGCCGCCACCGGCATTTCGACACTCCCCTGGCACGGACCGCTGTTGATGTCGGTGTGCCACGTCCCACGTAGCGAACCATCGGGCTGCGGTGTGTAGAAGGCCCACGACCTCGCGGGTGCCCATAGCTTCGAAACGCCTTCGCCCATATAGCAATCCCACTGGAAGTCGAAGCGCTCAACCCACCTGGCGCCGTCCCAGGTGTAGTGCGAAGGCTGGGGCAGCGTCGGGTTCTTCGGCCTCGGGCCGTTGGTGGCAGTGGCCACGCATCTGCCCGAGGTGCATGCGGTGGTGAAGACGTAATCCGCGCTGAAGGTCGATTCGGCCTGCGTGGCAGCGACGCTGGTGCCGGTTTTGCTGACCGCATACCTCACCAGCGAGTATTTGCCGTTCCACGAGGGTGTCAGCGCATGCGCACCTATGCCGGGTGCGCCGGCGATCGACGCAGCGACGGCAGCGAGCACCGCAACTACCCGATACCTCGGCCGCATTGCGTCAATGGTGGCCGTTCGATGACGCGGCGGGATCTCGGCGCGGACACGATCGCGGTGTCGCCGACGGGTTCTCAATCCACTCGCAGCAGGAACAACCCATAGGCGGCGATCGACTGCGCGTCGGCGATCACTCCCCCGCGAATCATCCGCTCGACCTCTGCACGCGCAAACCACGCACTGCGCATGTCCTGTTCCTCGTGCTCGCGGTCGGCTTCTCCCTCGGCGATACCGGTGGCCAAAAACACCCAGCCCCGCTGACTGGTCATTCCCGGTGCGACGTCGAGCTGGCCAAGTGCCTCGAACGACGTTGCGCTCAATCCGGTTTCCTCACGTAACTCGCGCTCGGCCAGCTCCGCCGGTTCGGCGTCGACCAGGTCGGGAGCGGTGCCTTGGGGAAACTCCCAGCGTCGCTCGCCGAGGGGATAACGAAACTGCTCAACCAAGCGGAAGCGGTGTCCGTCGTAGGGCATCACGAGCGCATAGGCCGGCTTGTCGACGACGCTGTAGATGCCCTTGCTGCCGTCTGGGCGACGGATGTCATCCTCTCGCAGCACTATCCACGGGTTCCGGTAGATCTCACGGGTCGCCAGGCGTTCGATGAAAGTCACGACGCCAATATTGCCCTGAATACCGCACCCCATACCGTGGCGAAGCCAAGGAGTAGCGTCCGAAGCTATGCCGTCCCCAGAAGCCATCACCGAGACCGTCAATCGCTACCTTGCGCTGGTCGCAACCGGCACCGCCGACGACATCGTGACTCTCTACGCCGACGACGCCACGATCGAGGATCCGATCGGATCCGACATCCGCCGCGGACATGACGCCATCCGCGCGTTCTATGCGGGCTTCCAAGACGCCAAGAAGGACACCGAACTCGCCGAAATACGGATCGGCGGCGGCGAAGCCGCCTTCTTCTGGCATCTGACGCTCGACGCGGGTGACAGCCGCACCCGAATCTCGCCGATCTCGACGATGTCGTTCGACGGGGACGCCAAGATCACGTCGATGCGCGCGTTCTGGTCGCCCGCCGACGTTCGGGTCTTGTAAGCCGGTAGGTGCCTCGCCAATTCTGTTGGCTGACGGCATAACTCGGGATCCGCCCGAGGAGGCCCTGCACGAGGGTGGTGGCGTGTTCACCCGGTCCGACCACCACTCCAGCGGCTCGCCCTCCACCGCGTTCTCCCACCCAGTTTCAGCAAAGCGACGATGCGGTCGCTTATCTCCCTGAAAACTCACGACATGTCGCGCTGGCATCCGTCGGCACTGTGCCCGATAGTCATAGCAACAGCTGAGGCCAATGTCGTCAGAGGTGGGGATATATGAGCACGCGCCGCCACATCATCGTCAGCGGTGACGACGCGCTCGCGACCACGATCGCCGAGGAATTGAACCGCGCGGGCGCCACCATTACCAAGCTGCACAGCGAGGAGCTCGCCGCCGCCGATCTCGCCCGAGCGAGCGCCATCGTCTGCGCCGGTGACGACGACGCCAAAAATCTCGAAATCGCCTTGCTGGCAAGGAAAACGAATCCCCATGTGCGTGTCGTCGCCCGCCTGGGCAACGACGTGCTGCGGGGAGCGGTGGCCGCCGACAACGGCCCCGGCGCCATTCTGGACGTCGCCGACCTCGCGGCGCCGTCGGTCGTCGAGGCCTGTCTGTCGAGCCACACGCATCCGGTCGAAGCGGCCGGTATCAAATTCCTGGTGTCGGGGGCCGAGGCGCCCCGCGACGCGACGCTCCGGGAGATCTACGGCGACCTGGCCCCGGTAGCCGTGATCCACGGCGAGAACTCCGCCACGCCCGACGAGGTGGTCCCATGCCCGGGAAGGGATCATCAAGTGCGCGCCGGCGACTGGACCGCCATGATCGGCAGCGCCGATGAGCTGGCCGCGCGTGGCATCAAGACGCCCCGGCCGGCCGAGACACGCTCTCGCCAATCGTGGATGCGGCGTGTGTCGGACGCCGCCCGGGCGATGCGCGACGACGTCAACCCGATGCTTTTCCCTGCAATGCTGCTCGCGATCAGCCTGCTACTCGCCTCGACGGCCGTCGTGCATTTCTCCTATACGAAGCCGCGACTGTCCTGGCTGGACGCCATGTACTTCACGGCGGAGACCATCACCACGGTGGGCTACGGCGAATTCACCTTCCTGCACCAGTCCGCGTGGCTGCGCATTTTCGCCGTCGCCCTGATGTTCACCGGAGTGACCACCACCGCGCTGCTCGTCGCGTTCCTGGCCGACCTGCTGCTGTCGCGCCGTTTCGTCCAATCGGCCGGCGTCCGGCGCGTTCGCCATCTGCGCAACCACATCATCGTCGTCGGGCTGGGCTCGTTCGGCAGTCGCGTCGTCGGCGACCTGACCGCCGCCGGATACGACGTCGCGGTGATCGAGCGCGACGAGAACAACCGATTCCTTTCGACCGCAGACGAACTCGACGTGCCGGTGATCTTCGGGGACGCGACCCTGCGCCAGACGCTGGAGTCGGCCCGCGTCGACCGCGCCCGCGCCGTCGCGGTGCTGACCCAGGACGACATGGTCAACATCGAGACCGGAATCGTGCTGCGCGAGATGCTCGGTCCCCGGGTGATGCCCGAGGTCAACCGGCCCGACGTGCCGATCGTGCTGCGCATCTATGACCGCACCCTGGGCGACGCGGTGGCCAAGCGGTTCGGTTTCGAGAACGTCCGCTCGACCGTCGACCTGGCCGCGCCCTGGTTCATCGGCGCCGCGATGGGCCTGCAGGTGCTGGGGACATTCTCGGTCGGGCCGCGCTCGTTCATGGTCGGGGCCATGCACGTGGCGCCCGGCAGCGAGCTCGACGGGTTGCGGATGTTCGAGATGTCCACCCAGACCCGGGTCATCGCGATCACCCGCCGGGATACGCCCGTCGAGCTGCACCCTCGCCGGGACGCGTGGCTTCGCGGCGGCGACACCGTCTACCTGGTGGGGCCCTACCGCGAGCTGCTGGAGACGCTGCGCAAGGGGCAGCCGCCGCAGGAGCCTGCGGTCAGCGACGAGCGCCCGGCCGACAAGGCGGCCACCTAAAAACTCAGCGCCACATCGGGTCAGGAAGCCGACCAGCCCAGCGAGCCCGGGCCGCCGGTTCCGTTCGCGCGGCCGACATGCCGGGCGCACCATTCGGCCAGCTCGTGGCGGGCGGCGACGGTCACCGGGTGCTCTTCACCGAGCACCCGCGCTTCCTCGTCGACCAGTGCCGCCCACGCGGCGACCTCGTCGGTGACGCCGGCGCGGTCCGGGGCCCAGAGCGTGAACATGTGCCGGGCCATCAGCAGGTGCACGTGGTCGGCCCCCAGCTTTTCGCGCAGGTCGCGGATCAACGGTTCGAGTTCGGCGACGGCCGTCGGCACATCACCCGCCCGGCCCCGCCAGATCGCCAGCATCAATCTCGTTCCCAGGGTGTCGGCGTGGTCGTCGCCGAGCACGCGGCGGCGCGCGGCGAGGACCTGTTCGCCTTCGGCCATTGCGCCCACGACATCGCCTATCTCCCAACGCTTCTCGGCGATCTTCTCGCGGGCGACCAGCACGCTCTCGTGTTCGCCGCCCAGGATGCGCTGTTCGTCGGCGAAGAGCTGCGACCACTCGGCAAGCGATGACAGCGAGGGTTGTTGCCGGCCCGCCAGTAGGTGGCGGGCGGTCAGGGTGCTGAGGTGGTCGCGACCGAGCACCTCGACGAGGTCCGGTATCAGCCGCGCGAACTCGTCGTAGGCGACGGCCTCCTCACCCGCCCGCAGCTGCAAGGTGGCCAGCGACACCTTGAGTTCCAGGACCGTGGCATGACGCTCGCCCAGCGTCGCGCGGCAGAGGGTGACCAGCTCGTTTGCCTGCCGCGCGGCCCCGGCGTAATCACCGTGCTTCGCGCAGTCCGTCATCAGCCCGGTCAGTTCGGCCAGCGGGGCGGGCAACTCCTGCTGCGTCATTCGCCAATGAAATCGCCACCGCGCCGGCGCTGCAATTCACCCGGATCTACCTGCGGCGATCCCAGAGGGCTGTAGGTTACAGGCGCGCCGCCACGTCCGCGGCGCGGCGTACTTGATCGACATCCGAGCTCGTCGGGATGAGCTGAACCTCGTCGGTGCCGATCTCCTCGAACTTGCGCAACACGTCCAGCAGCTCGTCTTCGCTGCCGGCCCAGCCCGTCATTGGCGCCATCGCGTCGACGTACTCCGCCGGTATCCAGTTCATGTAGCGCCGCAGATGACGATGGATCTGCTCGCGAGACTCCTCGGGGGATCCGAAGGCGAACCAGAACGACGTGATCAGGTGGGGTTTGGGCTTGCCGGCCTGGGCCCAGGCCTCCCGGGTCACGTCGAACAGCTCGTTCTGCTTGGCGACGTCGAGGTCCAGCGTGGTGCCGGCCAGCCCGTCGGCCCACGCGGCCGCGCTGCGGATGGTTTTCGGCCCGATACTGCCGACGAACAGCGGCGGACCGCCGGGCTGGACCGGCGCCGGCCCGACGGGCAGCACCGAGTCGGTGGTCTTCTCCCCCGCCCAGACGCGCTTCATCACGGCAACGCGTTCGGCCATGCCGCGCATCGTCTGCGTCGCCGGGTCGGCGCTCACGGCGTGGTAGTCCTCGTGCCGGCCGCCCACCCCGATTCCCACGGTCAACCGCCCGCCACTGAGCAGGTCACCGGTCGCCAGCCCCTTGGCGAGCATGACGGGATCGTGCAGCTGCGGCACGATGACGGTCGTCAGCAGCCGCACCCGGTTGGTCCAGGCGGCCAGCGCGCCCAGCAACGTCAGGTTGTCCGGGTTGTCGAAGGCGATCCGCTCGCCCCAGCACAGCGACGAGAACGGGCCCTCGTCGATGGCGCGCGCCCACGTCTCGAGCACCGTCGCATCCAGATCCGGCTCCATCACCGGCATCGTCATCGCAATCCGCACGACGGCGATTCTGGCATGTTTAATATGCGGCCCTTCGGTGGAACCATGGGCCGAGTGGCGTTCACGAGTAGTTCCATCGCACATGTCCGACTGACCGTGACCGATATCGAGCGGTCGCGGCAGTTCTACGAGAGCGTGTTCGGTTGGCCGGTGTTGATCGAAGTTCCCGAGAATGCCGACGAGTCCACCCGCACCCAGTTGAGCTTCCTGTTCGGCGGCGTCATCTACGACCTCGGCGGGACACTTCTCGGGCTGCGGCCGGTCGCCGCCGACCGCTTCGACGAGGACCGCGTCGGGCTCGACCACATTGCCTTCCGGCTGGCCAGCAAAGATGAATTGGATTCGGCGGCAGCGCATCTCGAGGAACTCGGCGTGGCCCACGAGCCGGTCAAAGACATCGGGCCGTCCTACATCCTGGAGTTCCGCGATCCCGACAACATCGCCCTGGAGCTAACCGCGCCGAAGTAGCGCGCTCGGCCGTTGTCGCGACGGGCATCGGAGTGGTTGACTGGAAAGAACTATGACCATCAGTTTCAACCACACCATCGTCGCGGCACGCGACAAACGCGAATCCGCGGAGTTCCTCGCCGAGCTGTTCGGCCTGCCCAGCCCAAAGCCCTTCGGCCACTTCATGGTTGTCGAACTCGAGCACGGGGTGAGTCTCGACTACTCGGATGCCGGCGAAGGCGCGGACATCCCACGCCAGCATTACGCGTTCTTGGTGTCCGAGGACGAGTTCGACGCCATCTACGGCAAGATCACATCGCGCAATTTGCAGCACTGGGCGGACCCGGGCGCCCAGCGACCCGGCGAAATCAACCAACGGGACGGCGGGCGCGGCGTGTACTTCCTCGATCCTTCGGGACACGCCATGGAGATCCTGACGCGCCCCTACGGCTCTGGCGGCTGAGCGCGACCGGCGACCATCAGGTGCGCCGGGAGCTCACTCGTCGGCGTTCGTTTCGTCCACGTCGTGCCGCACAACCCGCACCTTGCCGTGCGGTAGGCAGGCGGCATATCCGTGGTACTTGCCATACAGCTCCCACGCGGTGGCGTCGTCGTCCGGAGGCACGTCGATCTTGTGACCGTCGGAGAACTCGAGGTGAAGATCTCCGGTGTCAAACCAATCAAAGCCTGTGCAGTTTTGCCCGGAGAAATCGAAGAGCGGGCGCTCCTGGTCGGCCGGGCCATTCGGGTCGATCGCGACCACTTCCGCGGGGGCGCTGGCAATGGCCGGCAGGGTCAGGCGCATCGGTACCGAGATGACAAGCTCATTGTCATCGTCGAAATTCAGCACCAAACCATCGCGGAACATGATCCGCTGTAAGGCACAGCCCTCAAGCCAATGCTCGATCATTTTCGATTTGGCCATATATCCACTCCGTCCTTGATATGCCAAGTGCACAAACGGCGCGCACCGCCCGGCAGAGCGTCAGATAATTCGGGTTCCCGCGCGGCTGGGCAGTTAACCCGACCAGGGTCAGGATTTCTTGGCGCCGATCGCGCGAATCGTCAACGCCATCCGCCTGGGCAGCGGCCTGCGGGGCCCTTAGTCGCCGGTTCGCGCAGTGCCGTGCCGCTGGTTTTCCTGCTTGCGGTAGTCATCGGCCAGTTGTGCGACGTGCTTGGGCAGGCCACCGGTGGCGACGTCGGCCAGCGTCGTCTCTTCGAGCACCGACCGCATGCTGGCCCGCAGCGCGCGCCAGACGTCGGTGAGCGCGGCCGTCGGCCCCGAGTACGGCAAGTCGCCGAGCCCGATGTCACGGACGCTGGCCAGCGGGCCGTCGATACAGCGCAACACGTCGGCAATGCTGATGTCTTTCCCGGACCGGGCCAATTCGTAGCCCCCCTCGCGACCGCGGTGGCTTCGCACCAGCCGGTCGGTGCGCAGGTTGGTCAGGATGTCGACGAGAAATTGCGGGGGAATGCCCTGGGCCTGGGCCAAATCATCGGTCTTCACCAGCGTTCCGTCGGGCACCGTGGCGAGCTGAATCATCGCCCGCACGGCATACTCCGCCTTCGCCGACATGCGCACTCACAGGATTGTGCCACCCGATGACACAATTTCGGTGCAGCCTGGCTGATCGTGCGGCTACCCGCGTGATTCGAGCAGGTCGATGATCCGCTGCGCCTGCTCCTCGACGGTACCGTCCGGGGTGAGCCGCAGATCGGGGTTCACCGGCGCCTGATACGGGCTGTCGATGCCGGTGAACTGGCTGATCTCACCCGCACGCGCCTTGGCGTACAAACCCTTGGGATCACGCTTTTCGCATTCCTCGATCGGGGTGTCGCAGAACACCTCGATGAAATCGAAGCCGGCCTCGCCGTGCACGTTGCGGGCGAGTTCGCGTTGCTCGGCCAGCGGGCTGATCGCCGGCACCAGCACGACGTTTCCGCAGTCGGCGAGCAGCGCCGCCACATGCGCCAGCCGGCGCAGGTTTTCGGCTCTGTCGGCCATGGAAAAGCCGAGGTCGGCGTTCAGGCCGTGCCGCAGATTGTCGCCGTCGAGAACGTATGCCGGAGTTCCCTTTTGGAGCAGCTTCTGCTCGACCAGCATGGCCACCGATGACTTGCCGGAGCCGGACAAACCGGTGAACCACACCGTCTTGCCCCGCGGCCGTGCCTCGGCGATGGCGGATGACTTGTGCCGCACCGTGTTCGGGCTGGCGGCCTGCGCCGAGGCGTCGCGCAGCACCATGCCGGCCGCCACCGTTCCGTTGGTGTGCGGGTCGATCAGGATGAACGAACCGGTGCTGGCGTTGCGCGTGTACTCGTCGAGCAGCAGCGGCACCTGGGTGCGCAGCGAGATGCGGCCGAGTTCGTTGAGCTTCAACGCCGTTGCCGTCTTGTCGCGATGCAGCGTGTTGACGTCGAGCCGGTAGTCGAGCGCGGTCACCTTGGCATGCGTGGTGCGGGTGGTGTGCTTGATGACGTAGTCGCGGCCGGGTTCGAGGGCCGCATCGTCGGCCATCCAGCAGACCGTCGCGTCGAACTCCTGCGCGACCCGGGGCCGATTGTGGGTGCGGGCGATCAAATCGCCGCGCGAGATGTCGATCTCGTCGGCCAGGGTCAGCGATACGGCCATCGGCGAGAAGGCTTCTTGCACCGGACCATTCGGCCCATCGATCGCGGTGATCCGGGTTTGCTTGCCGACGGGCAGCACCACCACTTCATCCCCGGGACGCATGACCCCGCTGGCGACGGTACCGGCGTAGCTGCGGTGGTCCTGGTGTTCGCGGGTGTGCGGGCGGATGACGTACTGCACCGGGAACCGCACGTCGACCATGTTGCGGTCACCCGCGATGTACACCTCCTCGAGGTGCGACAGCAACGCCGGGCCCTCGTACCACGGTGTCTGGTCCGACCTGGTCACCACGTTGTCACCGTGCAGGGCCGAAAGCGGGATGGTGGCCACGTCGTGCACGTCCAGGCGCGCGGCGAAGGCGTGAAATTCGTCCCGGATCGCCTCGAATTTCTCTCTGTCCCAACCGATCAGGTCCATCTTGTTGACCGCCAGCACGATGTGCTGGATGCCCAGCAGGGACGCCAGGAAGGCGTGCCGGCGGGACTGTTCGAGCAGGCCGTGGCGCGCGTCGACCAGCACGATCACCAGTTGGGCGGTCGACGCGCCGGTGACCATGTTGCGGGTGTACTGGATGTGACCGGGGGTGTCGGCGATGATGAATTTCCGCTTGGGAGTGGCGAAGTAGCGGTAGGCGACGTCGATCGTGATGCCCTGCTCGCGCTCGGCCCGCAGGCCGTCGGTCACCAGCGCCAGGTCGGTGTAATCGTGACCGCGGTCCTTGGACGTCTGCTCCACCGCCGCCCACTGGTCTTCCATCACGGCCTTGGAGTCATAGAGCAGCCGACCGATCAGGGTGGACTTGCCGTCGTCGACGGAACCCGCGGTGGCCAAGCGCAATAGCGTTGTCATCAGAAGTATCCCTGCCGTTTGCGGTCTTCCATGCCGGCCTCGGAAATCCGGTCGTCAGCTCGGGTCGCACCGCGTTCGGTCAGCCGCGACACCGCGGTCTCGGCGATGACCTCGTCCACGGTGGCGGCCTGCGATTCCACGCAGCCGGTGCACGTCACGTCCCCGACAGTGCGGAACCGCACGGTCGCCTCGAACACGGGTTCGTCATCGCGCGGGTGCATGTTCTTGTCGACCGCCAGCAGCATGCCGTCGCGGCGAAACACCTTGCGCTGGTGGGCGTAATAGATCGACGGCAGTGCGATGTTCTCGGCGCCGATGTAGGACCAGATGTCGAACTCGGTCCAGTTGGACAACGGGAACACCCGGATGTGCTCGCCCTTGTGATGCCGGCCGTTGTAGAGGTTCCACAGCTCGGGCCGCTGCGCCTTCGGATCCCACTGGCCGAACTCGTCGCGGAAGCTGAACACCCGTTCCTTGGCGCGTGCCTTCTCTTCGTCGCGGCGCGCCCCCCCGAACGCGGCGTCGAACTTGTTCTCCCGGATGGCACGCAGCAGCGTGACGGTCTGGATCGGGTTGCGCCCCTGGCGCGGCTCGACGACCCGGCCGGCGTCGATGTCCTCCTGGACCGAGGCGACGACCAGGCGCACCCCGTGCTCGGCCACCAACTCGTCGCGGGTCGCGATCACCTCGTCGAAGTTGTGCCCGGTGTCGACGTGCATCACCGGGAACGGCAGCCGCCCGGGACGGAAGGCGCGCAGCGCCAGGTGCAGCATGACGATGGAGTCCTTGCCGCCGGAGAACAACAGCACCGGCCGCTCGAACTCCGCGGCCACCTCACGAATGATGTGGATCGCCTCTGCCTCCAGCGAGCGCAGATGACTCAACTCGTACTGTCCGGCGGCGGGCGCCACCGTCACATCAGTGGTCATAGCTTCCTTCGATTAAAACCTGGCAGAACTGACCATATTTGGCATATTAGCAATAAATAAGACCAGCTCGACCCGGCGCTGTCAACCGCTGGACCTGCGACCGCCGGATCGGCCTGACCCGCACACCGGTCACCGGACACATCACGTCAAGAGTCGCGGCGGCACTTTTGCCGCCGGTTGGGGATGCGAAAACATGGAGGAATGACTGCCACCCCTGAAACCGCCGGACCATCCGCGCCGAGCGGTCGCGACGTCATCGCCCAGTTCCTTCCCCAATCCCCGTTCGTCGTCAAGCTGGGCATCGTCGCCGACCGCCTCGAAGCGGACGAAGTGCGGCTGCGGCTGCCTTGGGACCCGTCCAACGTGACCATCGGCGACATGGTCCACGGCGGCGCCATCGCCACGCTCGCCGATCTCACCGTCATGGCGGCGGCGTGGTGCGGCGCCCAGGCCCCGCCCGACCTGCGGGGCGTGACGGTGTCCCTCACGTTGGACTTCATGGCCCCGGCCCGGGCCACCGATGTGATCGGCATCGGGCGGGTCCTGCGGCGCGGCCGGTCACTGGTCAACTGCGAGGCCGAGATCGTCGACCCACAGGGCACGCTGGTCGCCAAGGCGCTGGCGACCTACAAGGTCGGTTGAGGTCGCTGGCGGGCAACGGCGATCAGGGCTTGATTTCCTCCAGCTTGCCGGTGGCCACGTCGAAGACGAAGCCGCGCACGGAGACGTGCTTGGTGACGAAGGGGCTGCCCTCGATGCGGCGCAACGACTGGCGGACATCCTCGGCGAGATCGGCGAAGGCCTCCGCCGCCCACGGCGGTTTGACGCCCGTCTCCTCCTGGATGCTGCGCTTGAAGTCGTCGTCGGTGAAGGTGAGCATGCCGCAGTCGGTGTGATGAATCAGGATGATCTCGCGCGTCCCCAGCAATCGCTGGCTGATGGCCAGCGACCGGATGACATCGTCGGTGATGACTCCGCCGGCGTTGCGGATGACGTGGGCCTCCCCCTCGTTGAGCCCGAGGATGCGGTAGACGTCGAGCCGCGCGTCCATGCACGCCACGACCGCGACATGTTTGCCCGGCGGCATCGGCAGCGGCCCCTCGAAGGTGCTCGCATATTTGGCGTTGTTGGCCAGGTAATCATCGGTAACCGTCACGCAAGCCTCCTTGGGAGTGTCGCGGCCTGAGCCGTGCTGCGTTTGCTGCGCGGCTCGGTACCGCGGTGGATCCTAACAATCGATCTCACGCGATTCACGCGTGAGAATCAACCGGATCGGAAGGAGATCGAACGCGCCGGGCGACCGCAACGCGCGACGCTGTGCCGGCGGCTCGATAGCCTGTCCCAATGCGATGTGGGGTGTGCGGACCGGCATGACTCGGTTTCTGGCACGCCGGTTGCTCAACTACGTTGTGCTGCTGGCGCTGGCATCGTTTCTGACGTTTTGCCTGACGTCGGTGGCCTTCAAGCCACTGGACAGCCTGCTGCAGCGCAGCCCGCGCCCGCCACAGTCCGTGATCGACGCCAAGGCCCACACGCTCGGCCTGGATGAGGCGATACCGATCCGCTACGCGCACTGGGCGTCGCACGCCGTGCGCGGTGACTTCGGCAAGACCATCACCGGGCAGCCCGTCGGGACGACGCTGTGGCGCAGGGTCGGAGTGACCCTGCGGCTGCTGATCATTGGTTCGCTGGTGGGCACCGTGCTGGGCGTCGCGGCCGGGGCGTGGGGCGCCATTCGGCAGTATCGACTCAGCGATCGTGTGGTCACCATGGTGGCGCTGCTGGTGCTCAGCACCCCGACATTCGTGATCGCCAGCCTGTTGATCCTCGGTGCGCTGCGGGTGAACTGGGCGGTGGGCATTCACATCTTCGACTACACCGGGGAGACCTCACCGGGCGTGACCGGCGGGACCGGCGCGCACCTGCTCGACCGGTTACGGCATCTGGTCTTGCCGTCGCTGACCCTCGCGCTGGCCGCCGCGGCGGGATACAGCCGTTATCAGCGCAACGCGATGCTTGACGTCCTGGGCCAGGACTTCATTCGCACCGCGCGCGCCAAAGGACTCACCCGCCGGCGGGCGTTGGTCAAGCACGGGCTGCGCACCGCGCTGATCCCGCTGGCCACCCTGTTCGCCTACGGGGTGGCCGGTCTGGTGACCGGGGCGGTGTTCGTGGAGAAGATCTTCGGCTGGCACGGCATGGGCGAATGGCTGGTGCAGGGCATCGCGACTCAGGACACCAACATCATCGCGGCGATCACCCTGTTCTCCGGCGCGGTGGTGCTGCTGGCCGGCCTGCTCTCGGACGTGTTCTACGCGGCCCTCGATCCTCGGGTACGGGTGTCATGACGGCCCAGGCGAACATCGATGGCGCCCATGGTTTTTCGGGCCACGAGGTCGCGGACTTCACCTCGCGGCGCACCCTGGTACTTCGGCGGTTCGCCCGCAACAGGTTCGCGGTGGCGTCGCTGACGTTGTTGGTGCTGTTGTTCGTCGGCTGCTACGCGCTGCCCGCCGTGCTGCCATATTCCTACGAGGACCTCGATTTCGCCGCGCTGCTGCAGCCGCCGAACGCGCGCCACTGGCTGGGCACCAACGCGCTGGGTCAAGACCTGCTGGCGCAGATCCTGCGCGGGATGCAGAAGTCGATGCTGATCGGCGTCTGCGTCGCGGTCATCTCCACCGGCATCGCCGCCACCGTCGGGTCGATTGCGGGCTATTTCGGTGGCTGGCGCGACCGCGCGCTGATGTGGGTCGTCGACCTGTTGTTGGTGGTGCCCAGCTTCATCCTCATCGCCATCGTGACGCCGCGAATCAAGAACTCGGCCAATGTCTTGATGCTTGTCCTGCTGCTGGCCGGGTTCGGCTGGATGGTCAGCTCGCGCATGGTGCGCGGCATGACCATGAGTCTGCGGGAACGCGAATTCATCCGGGCCGCAAGGTATATGGGGGTCTCAAGCCGCCGCATCATCGTCGGTCACGTGGTGCCCAACGTGGCGTCCATCTTGATCATCGACGCCGCGCTCAACGTCGCGTCGGCAATCCTGGCCGAAACCGGGCTGAGCTTCCTGGGCTTCGGCATTCAGCCACCCGACGTGTCGCTGGGCACGCTGATCGCCAACGGCACCCAATCCGCGACCACATTTCCCTGGGTGTTTCTGTTTCCCGCGGGAGTGCTGGTACTGATCCTGGTGTGCGCCAACCTCACCGGTGACGGCCTGCGCGATGCGCTCGACCCCGGCAGCGCGGTGCTCGGCGGTGGGGGCCGATGAGCCCGCTGCTCGAGGTCACCGACTTGGCGGTCACGTTCCCGACGGGCGGCGCTCCGGTGACCGCGGTGCGCGGTATCAGCTACCGCATCGAACCGGGGGAAGTCGTCGCCATGGTCGGCGAATCCGGTTCGGGGAAGTCCGTTTCGGCGATGGCGGCCATCGGCCTGTTGCCCGAGTACGCACAGGTGCACGGCTCGGTGCGGTTGCACGGCACCGAATTGCTGGGCCTCGGCGACGACGCGATGTCGCGCTTCCGCGGCAAGACGGTCGGCATGGTGTTCCAGGACCCCATGTCCGCGCTGACGCCCGTCTACACCGTCGGCGACCAGATCGCCGAGGCGATCGAGATCCATCAGCCGCGGGTGGGCAGGAAGGCCGCTCGCCGCCGTGCCGTGGAACTGCTCGAGCTGGTGGGCATCGCGCAGCCGGAGCGACGCGCCGGCGCCTTTCCGCATGAGCTGTCCGGCGGCGAACGGCAACGGGTGGTCATCGCCATCGCCATCGCCAACGACCCCGACCTGTTGATCTGCGACGAGCCCACCACCGCACTGGATGTCACGGTGCAGGCGCAGATCCTCGAGGTGCTCAAGACGGCGCGCGACATCACCGGCGCCGGGGTGCTCATCATCACCCACGACCTCGGGGTGGTGGCCGAGTTCGCCGACCGGGCCCTGGTGATGTACGCCGGGAGGGTCGTCGAATCCGCTTCCGTGCATGACCTTTACCGCGATCGCCGCATGCCCTACACCGTCGGGCTGCTGGGCTCGGTGCCGCGGCTGGACGCCGCACAGGGTACCCGGTTGGTGCCGATCCCCGGCGCGCCGCCGTCGCTGGCGGGCCTGGACCCCGGGTGCCCCTTCGCGCCGCGCTGCCCGCTGGCCATCGACGAATGTCGGCTCGCGGAGCCGGAATTGCTTTCCGTCGGCGCCGATCACCGGGCAGCCTGCATCCGCACGGAGCAGGTCGACGGCCGAAGCGCCGCGGACATCTACGGGGTGAGCACCGACGCCCGCCAGGCGGAATCCGCCGACACCTCGGTGGTCGTCCGGGTGCGCGACCTGACCAAGACCTACCGGCTGACCAAGGGCGTGTTGCGCCGCAGCGCCGGTGAGGTCCGCGCGGTCGACGGCGTCAGTTTCGAACTACGGCAGGGCCGCACCCTGGGCATCGTCGGCGAATCCGGTTCGGGCAAGTCGACCACCCTGCACGAGATCTTGGAACTCACCGGGCCGGAATCGGGTTCGATCGAGGTGCTGGGCACCGACGTCACCGCGTTGAGCGCCGCGAGCAGGCGAGCGCTGCGCCGCGACATCCAGGTCGTCTTCCAGGACCCGGTCGCGTCGCTCGACCCGCGGCTCCCGGTGTTCGAGCTGCTCGCGGAACCCCTGCGGGCCAACGGCTTCGACAAGGGCCGCACCAACTCGCGTGTCGCCGAGCTGCTTGAGATCGTGGGGCTGCGCCGCGCCGACGCGGTCCGCTACCCCGCGGAGTTCTCCGGCGGGCAGAAGCAGCGCATCGGCATAGCGCGCGCGCTCGCTCTGCAACCGAAGATCCTCGCACTCGACGAACCGGTGTCCGCGCTCGACGTGTCCATCCAGGCTGGGATCATCAACCTGCTGCTTGACCTGCAGGAGCGGTTCGGTCTGTCCTATCTGTTTGTCTCCCATGATCTTTCGGTGGTCAAGCACCTCGCGCACCACGTGGTGGTGATGTATGCCGGCGCGATCGTGGAGCAGGGCGACAGCCGTCAGGTCTTCGCCGACCCGCAGCACGAATACACGCGGCGGCTGCTCAACGCGGTGCCGCAACCGGATCCGGGTCGACGTGTCTAGGCCGGGGATCAAGGCGGGTGTAGGCACCCGGTTCGCGGCGGCGTTTCTTGCGTTGACGCTCGCGCTGTCAGGCTGTTCGCCGGCCGTCAATCTCATTCCGGAGACTGGCCACAACGCGCAGATCGGCTCGACGAGCGACGTCAACCCACACGATCCGGCGACCCTGCAAGACGGCGGCGACCTCCGGCTTGCGCTGACCGACTTTCCGCCGAACTTCAACATCTTGCATATCGACGGCAACTCGGCCGACGTCTCCGCGATGATGAAGGCCACCCTGCCCCGGGCGTTCGTCATCGGGCCCGACGGCTCGACGACGGTCGACACCGACTACTTCACCAGCATCGAACTGACCGGCACTGCGCCGCAGGTGGTTACGTACACGATCAACCCCAAGGCGGTGTGGTCCGACGGCACGCCGATCACCTGGGAGGACATCGCCAGCCAGATCCACGCCCTGAGCGGCGCCGACAAGGCCTTCGAGATCGCCGGGCCCAGCGGCGCCGACCGCGTGGCGTCGGTGACCCGCGGCGTCGACGACCGGCAGGCCGTGATGACGTTCGCCAAGCCCTACGCCGAATGGCGCGGCATGTTTGCCGGCAACGGAATGCTGCTGCCCAAGAGCATGACGGCCACCCCGGAGGCGTTCAACAAGGGCCAGCTGGAGGGCCCCGGTCCGTCGGCCGGCCCGTTCGTGGTGTCGTCGCTGGACCGGACCACCCAACGGATCGTGTTGAGCCGCAACCCGAAATGGTGGGGCGCGCGGCCCCGCCTGGACAGCATCACCTACCTGGTGCTCGACGACGCCGCGCGGCTCCCGGCCTTACAGAACAACACCATCGACGCCACCGGGGTCGGCACGATCGACCAGCTGACCATCGCCCAGCGCACCAAAGGGATCTCGATCCGGCGCGCGCCCGCCCCGGCCTGGTCGCACTTCACGTTCAACGGCGCCCCCGGTTCGATCCTGGCCGACAAGGCGCTGCGCGTGGCGGTGGCCAAGGGGATCGATCGGCAGACCATCGCCAAGGTCGTCCAGTACGGCCTCACCAGTGACCCTGTGGCACTGGGCAATCACATCTATGTCGCCGGCCAGCAGGGCTATCAGGACAACAGCTCGGTCTTGCCCTACGACCCGGCCGCGGCCGGCCGAGAGCTTGACGCGCTGGGCTGGAAGCGGGCCGGGCAGTTCCGGGAGAAGGACGGTCGGCAGCTGGTCATCCGCGACTTGTTCTACGACGCCCAGGGCAGCCGGCAGTTCGCCCAGATCGCCCAGCACAGCCTCGCCCAGATCGGCGTCAAGCTCGAGCTCGTCTCCCGGTCGGGCAGCGGCTTCTTCACCAACTACATCAACGTCGGCGCTTTCGACATGGCCCAATTCGGTTGGCTCGGAGACGCTTTCCCCCTGTCGGCGCTGACCCAGATCTACAAGTCCGACGGGGAAAGCAACTTCGGCAAGATCGGCAGCGAGCAGATCGACGCCGCGATCGAAAGCACGCTGGAAGAACTCGATCCCGCCAAGGCGCGGGCGTTGGCCAACGATCTCGACAAGATGATCTGGGCGGAGGGATTCAGCCTTCCGCTGACCCAGTCCCCTGGCGATGTCGCGGTGCGCAGCACGCTGGCCAACTTCGGGGCGGCCGGTCTGGCCGACCTCGACTACACCGCCATCGGGTTCACGCGGAGTTGAGCCGCCGCCGTAGCCGATTCGGGATCGGCAGGGCGCCCTCGGCGACGGCCGCCGCCCCGAGCGCCTTCCACAGCAGCCGCACCTCCGGGCGCGGCGGGAGCGCGTCCAGCGCCGGCGCCTGTGCGGCAAGCCCGTTCAGGTCGCCGCGACGAACCGCGTCGGCACTGGCGAGCGCGACCGGCTCACGGAAATCCAGCGCGCTGTGCGCCATGCTCGGCAAGCTCAACAGCACCGCATTGGGCAGCAGCGAGGCGATGCGTTGCGCGACGGCCGGCGGGGTGATCAGGTCGCGGCCTCCGGAAACCACCGCGGTGGGCCAGTCGAATTTCGGCATTTCGGCCGTCAGGTCATAGGGCTCGTCCTCGAACGTCACTCGCTGCGTGCGTGTTCTGCTTTCGGCGACCGCGGGATCGAGCGGTAGGCCGTCGGGTTCGGCGGCGTAGTCCAGTTCGCGGAACGCGATGCGGCTCACTAGATCTTCTTCGTACCGAAACGGTAGGTTGCTCAGGGTGGTGAACCGGGATAGCGCCCACCACAGTAGTTTTCGGCCATCGAGTAGCAGGTCGAGTTGCCGCTCGAGCACGTCGGTTCCGCCGTAGCCGTAGATCGTCGCGACGACCTGTGTTGCCGTCGCGTTCATGACGCCGGCATCGACGAGTTTGCGCATTTTTGGCGCCAGTGAAGCGGTTTCGGGGCTGTCGCCCTTCAGCAGCAGCCGGCGGATCGCCCGGCGCACGATGACGATGTCGTGCCGCGACAGCAGCGGTGAATCGAGCACCATGCCCCGCACCCGGTTCGGGTGGCGCACCCCGACGCCGGCCGCGATGTAGGTGCCGTACGAGGCGCCGTAGATGACGGCCGACTCCGCTTGGACGTCGTCGAGCACCGCCGCCACATCGTCGACGACCTGGTTCACGGTCAGTGACTGCGGGGGCAGATCGGCACCCGAATCGTCGTGCCGCGACATCCCCACGCCCCGGTGCTCGATCATGATGACGTCGAGACCGGCCGCCGCAGCGCGCCGCCGCAGCCCCTTGTACATCTGCACCGACGCCACTCCCGGACCGCCGGGGATGATGACCAGCGGGTGGGCGGACTTGCGGCCCGCGCGCACGTAGTACAGATCGAACTCTTCGGCGCTGTGCGGTGAGATCGGCCGGCGTACGGGGCGCACGCCGGGCAGCTCCGCGAGCTTCTGCTGCATCCGGCTGCGCTTCGCGTTCATCGTCATTCGGGTGGGCCCCCCATGATCCCATTCTGCAGGCAAGGCGCCGGGGCGGCGATGAATCGCTTTGACCAGCGATATCGGCCGTGGTCAGCCGCCAGGGCTAAGCGCTGAGATCGATGCGGTGGGCGCCCTTGACACCGTCGTAGCGGTCGGGGCTACAGGTGAGGACGATCACCTGCCCGTGCGTCCCCACGGTGTCGAACAACTCGCCCATCTTGGTCAACCGGTCGGGGTCGGTGAAACCGAGCGCGTCGTCGACCACCACCGGGACGGCGTCTTCCTTGGCGACCAGGGCCGCGCCGGCCAGCCGCGCCAGGATGCCGAGTTGCTCCTTGGCGCCGCCGGATAGGGATTCGTACGGCACCGTGATGCCGTTCAGCGTGCGGCTACGGATGCACAGATCGCTGTCGATGTCGACCTCGAAACTCGGGCCGAAGACCGGGCGGCCGAGCCGCTGCAGTTCCGCACGATAGGGCTCGACGTAGCGTCGCCGGGTGGTGTCGCGGTGGCGCGTCATGACCGACCGCAACAGTTGCGCGGCGCGGGCGCGGCCCCCCACCTGGCTGTGTTCGCTGGCGGCGTGCTCGCGTTCGGTTTCCGCGGCGTCGAGCTTGCCCTGGCGTCCCTCACTGCCGAACACCGAGAGTTCGATCGTGATCTCACGCAACGCGCGGGCGGCTTCCTCGTAGCGCTCGCGCAGCGAGTCGGCTTCCCTTTTGGCATCGGCCAATTCGGTCTCGACCGCATCGGGTGCGGCCGCGGCCACGGCGTAGGCGAGTTCGGCGGCCCGCTGCTGTGCGGCCTGCGCCGCGCCCAGCGCCGTGGCCGCGGCGGCCGCGAGTTCGTCATCGCCGGCCGACGCGCGTTCGGCGGCCAGTCGACCGGCGGCGGCGTCCAGCTCGGCGCGTTGAGCCTGCAGGGTGTTCTGCAGAACCGTTGCCCGCGTGGACAACTCGCCGAGCTTGGTGGCGGCGGCGGTGGCGGCCTGTCGGCGTGCCTCGCATTCGCTCGAAGCGGCCGCGCGAGCATCAAGGACCGCGGTGAGTTCGGCGCGGGCGGCGCCGATGTCGGTGACGACGAGTTCGGCCCCGGCGGGGTGTTCGGCGCGCAATTGCGCCAGCCGCGACCGCAGCTCGCCGGCCTGTTCGTCACCGCACAGGCCGGCCAGAGTTGCGGTGTGCTGATCGCGGGTGCTGTGCAACTCGCGGCGACGCTGGTCGGCGGACCGTGCCGCGGCGAGGTCGCTCACCCCACCGGCAGCCAGCGCCGCCGCCATCTCCTCTTGTGCCGCAGCGTGTTTGGCGTGAATGTCCAGCGTGGTCGCGCCCGGGGTGACCCGCGCGGTCAGGACACCGGCAACCTCCACCGCGGTGGGTCCGGCGGCGGTGGTCGACCAGCTCTGTCCGGCCGGCAGGGAGACCTGCCGGCCGTCCACGGTCAGCTGAATGTCTGCGGCGGCGGTGAATTCGATGGCTGCCGACGTCAGCGCCAACTGGTCACCGGTGCGATCGACGGCGGCCGCCGCGTCCTCGATGCGTCGCAGCACCGCCTCGGTGACGGCGATGGTGCCGAGCTCGACGCCGATCCGTTCGCGATCCCGCTCGATGGCATCGATCTTGGCCAGCCGGGCGGTCAACCGGTCGGCCTCTTCGCGGTTGGCGAGTTGGTCGACGGTGCCCCGCGCGGATTCGGTCCGGCGTTGCAACTCGGCAAGGGCCTCGGTGGCCTGTTGCAGCGCGGCGCCGGCCGCCTCGGCCTCCGCATGCGCCGCCGCTTGGGCGGCCGCGGCTTCTTGGCCCTGCGTTTGCGTTTCGGCGACGGCGCCGGCGCGGGCCTCGATTTCGGTGAGCAGTTGCCGGCGCGCGGCGTGGGCGCCGCTCGCCGCGGCCGCGGTGGCGGCCGCGGCCTCCGCGACCAGCTGGGCCTCACGCCGCTGCGCGGTCAGCGCCGCGACCTTGTCGGCGGCCTCCTGCGCGGCGGTGACCCGCGGCCCGGCGGCGATGCGGCGCTGGGAGAAGTCGGCCACCTGCTGGGTCAACACGGCGTGGCGAGCCACCCGCTCGTCGACCTCGGCGACCGCCGCCGCGCACTCGGCGACGGCGGCCTCGGCGTCGGCCAGCCGGGCGATCTCGGCGGCCCACTCGCCCGTCGGACGCCCGGTCGGGGTGAAGTAACGGCCGTATTCGGCGTCGATGCGTTCGATGAGCAAGGGCTCGGTGCCACACAGCCCCCCGCTGTCACCGGCGGCCACATCAAGCGCGCGCGACAGCGCGTCGCACCCGGACAGATCCACCGCGGCGGTCGACGCGGACTGCAGGACCCGCTGGGCGTGCCACAGGTCGCTGTCCACCGTCTCGGCCAGCATCGCCCGGACCCGTTCATGCGCCTCGTCGCCGGTCAGCTGTTCGCGGTACGGCCGGACCACCGTCAGCTCCGTCTCGCACTTCTTGTGAAACCGCTTGCGATAGACGAAACGATAAGGCCCGCAACTGATCTCGGCGGATACCTCGGAGCCCACGTCGCTGTGGGTGGGCTTGACCTGCTTGACTTCCTTCTTCGTCGAGCGGTCCCGCGCTTCCAGGAGCAGATCCAGGGCCTCGATCATCGACGACTTGCCGATCTCGTTGGCGCCGCACACCACGACGACACCGTGGTCGGGAAAGTCGATTTCGCGGTGCGAGATGCCGCGGTAGTTCGTCAGGATCAGCCGGTGCAGCTTCACGCCGCGCCTCGGTCGGTGAGGCGCAGCAGCAGCGCCAGCGCCGCCTGCGCGTCGACCGCGGTCGCGCAGTCCTCCTCGCGCGCCGTCGCCACCAATTCTTCGACCGCCGCGGCGGCGAAGCCTCCGATGCCCAGGTCGCTGAATTCGCCGTCGGCCGGGATCACCGCCAAATCGGTGTGTCGTTCCCACAGGCCCAGCCAGGCGAACAACCGCGCGTATTTATCAAGGCAGGCGTCCAGCGCGGCGCGGTCGGTGACCGTCAGCGAACCGGTCAGAGCCAGGCGCACCACGGTTCGGTCCTTCTCGCTCATCAGGTCCAGGTTCATGTCCAGGTCGGCGATGTCGCGACTGGTGTCGACCTGCCGGTGCATCGTGACGAACCGCCAGCTGCCGAGGTGCCGCGACGTCACGGAGACCGCGCGCTGCGGGTCGGCCTCGTCGATGTCGACGATCAGGACATGGCCGGGGTCGGATTCGACGTCGTCGAAGTTGGTGACTTCCGGGGAGCCGGAGTACCACACCCGGCCACTGCCGCCGACCTGGGTGAGGGAGTGCTTATCCCCCAGCGCGACATAGTGCACCGCGCCGCGGGTCAGCGCGTCGTCAACCGTGGCGAGCCGGATCAGCGAGAGCTTGTCCCGGTCGGGGTCCAGCACGTCCACGCCGCCGTGCGCGACGAGGATCCGGGTGCCCTCCGCCGCGGGCAGGCCGTCGAGGACGTCGGCGACCAGGTCGGTGGTCGGCACCTTCGACCGCCACGGCGCGGCGACGATCTCGAGCCCGGGACGCACCTGATGCGCGCCGGCCTGATCGAGCACCACCACGTTGTCGGGACGCTCGGCGGTGAACAGTGCGCTGGTGTACACCGAGGAGGCGTCCAGGGGGTCGTGATTGCCCGGCAGCAGGTACACCGGAATTCCGATGGCGCGCATGGCTTCCAGGGACTGCCCGATCACCTTGGGCGGAAGCTGATTGTGTTCGAAGACATCGCCCGACACGACGACGAACTCGGCGCCGACGTCTGCCGCCAGCGCGCCCAGACCGGAGACCACGTCGCGGCGGGCCGCCGAATAGCGCGGCTGGGCGTCACCGGCGAGGAAGTGCCGGGTCATGCCCAGCTGCCAGTCGGCGGTGTGCAGGAATCGCATGCCGGCGACCCCCTTTCGAAGTGCGTTTTTACCTGGGCATCGAGAGTTTAGGTCTGCGCACCGACAAGACGCGGGACCTCGATCGGCAGGTCTTGGTCTGAGAAATCTCGCACATCGGCTGACCCGGATCAGCGCGTCGAATCCCGGGGGAAACCGGATCAGGGCCCCAGTCAGGAACTGCTCGCGACCATGCTTCAAATGGGTTGCGCGGGCGTGAATCTACCCTGAAGGCCTGCACACGCCGCTGCAGTCAGCCAAGCTCAGCATCCACCGGTCCGACTCGAACCACGTTGGAAAACCACACTTCCGATGCGATCTCACGAAACCCAACGAGCTTGCGGCCGCTGTGCATGCGGCACAAGCTAACTTGGCGGGTTCTGAGGCCTGCCGGGGTTCGGAAACGCGGGGTTGGTGTAGGCCGGTGTCTGTGGCTCATCGCCGGGATTCGGATTCATTACCGGTGGTGGTCCGGACTCTGGCTCAGCTGATGGAGGCGGGGGTGCTCGATGTTCGGGCGGTGGCGGCTTGGGCACCAAGTAGTTCTTCCACGCGCCCGGTGGATTCGGCGCAGGGCCGATGGTGTTATCCGGCCAGCGCCATGAACAGCTACCGGACGCACCCCCGAAATCGCCTGCAGGAATAGTCAACCCGAAACCCATGAAACTTCCACCGATGGGGGAATTGCCACCTGGACCACCCAGGTTCCATCCACCATATTCGCAGTGCCAGTGTGTGCTGTTCTCTTCGACAGGAAAATCGCAGTAGTACGTCGTGGCCCCCGCCTCGAAAGTACTTCCGCCAACACCGGGATAGTCGCACACGCCAGGTCCTGGAAGATTGCCGCCCGGACCGGCCCAGGCCACCGGCGAATTGAGGATTACCCACCATGCAACGCCCAGCGCCACAAGTAATCTAATTCCCGTGCGCAACGACTCTTTCACTGTAACGCCTTCTGGCTTCGGCAATGGGCAGCGCGTGCCTCGAGGGGGACTGCTATCCCAAGTTCTACAACGCCCCGCACAAAATCGCAGAGGATTTGAGATTCGTCCCCATTAGGTTGATTCTGGCCATCGCCGCCGAGACTGTGCTGGCTGTCGGCCGACCATCTCCAACTCACTGCGCCTACCGGCTACAGCCGAGCTCGGCCACTTCCTTCTGCCAACTGACACCGGGGTCAGCGGGCGGAGTTTTGTCGGTGGGTGCGGCTAGTTTGGCGTGCGAGTCTGACTGGTCAGCTGGACGTCGACGCGGTGTTCGACCGTGCCTGCGGATTGTCGTTCGACGCATTGAACGCGCGGCAACAACTGGCGATCCTGCAGCGCTGCGAGAAGTGGCGCCAGCGCTCTCCGGCGCTGGAGCATCCGCTGGTCAATTCCCTTGCCCGCCAAGCCCCGTCCGAGGAACTCGGCGCCACGTTGACCCACGCGATCACCGAGTCGACGCCGATCAGCCGCGGCGAGGCCGCCCGGCGCGTCAAGGAGGCGCGGGATCTGGGCTCTCGGCACGGCCTGACCGGTGAATCCGTCCTGCCGGTTCTGGCCACCACCTCGGCCGTCCCAACGGGGGCAGCCCAACTTAGTTAGCTGGCCCCGGGCATAAGTCCGCCGCAAGCCGGGTACTTCATTTTGGCTAGCGGGTATCTGATCGTGCCCGAGGTTCAGGTTAAAGGAGCCGTCCAATGGGCTGGCACCATGCAAAACCGGCCAGAGCGGCGGGGGATGGAAATACATGAACCGCGGCGACGACGACCGACACCTCACCGAAGCGGCGGGGGAGACCACCGCGGATTATGGCGCCGACTTCCTTGACGAGCAGCAGGACGGTTCGACGGCTACGGCCGCGGCGGAATCCATCGAAGGGTTGCCGAGCGGATCGGCGCTGCTGGTTGTTAAGCGTGGCCCGAACGCCGGTTCTCGATTCTTACTCGATCAGCCAGTCACCTCGGCGGGGCGCCATCCCGACAGCGACATTCTGCTCGACGACGTCACCGTAAGCCGTCGCCACGCCGAGTTTCGCCTCAACGAGGACGGCGACTGGACCGTCGCCGACGTCGGCAGCCTCAACGGCACCTACGTCAACCGTCGGCCGGTGGACTCAACAGTGCTGGCCAATAACGATCAGGTGCAGATCGGTAAGTTCCGGCTGGTCTTCCTGACCGGATAGTCCTGCCCTGCCCGGCGGCGACGCTGATGATGACGACTCGGCGCCCACTGATTAACCTGATTTCTCGTGACTGACCAGCGCACCTTGCTGTTGATGCGGCACGCGAAGTCCGACTACCCGCCCGGTGTCGCCGACCATGATCGGCCGTTGGCGCCGCGCGGAATCAAGCAGGCCGGGCTTGCAGGCGACTGGTTGCGTGCCAACGCGCCCACCATCGATGGTGTGCTGTGCTCCACGGCGACGCGCACCCGCGAGACGCTGCTGAACACCCGCGTCGAAGCGCCGGTGCGATACAGCGAGCGCCTCTACGCCACCACCCCGGGCACGATGATCGACGAGATCAACACGGTGGACGACGGCGTCAACGCGCTGCTCGTCATCGGGCATGAGCCGACAATGTCGACCCTTGCGCTGGGGCTCGGCGGTGCCGGGGATACGAATACCTCTGCCGCCGAACGGATTTCGGTCAAATTTCCGACGTCAGCGATCGCGGTGCTCACCGTGCCGTGCGCGTGGAAGCAGCTGGAGCTCGGGGTGGCGACGCTGATCGACTTCGAGGTGCCGCGCTAGGAGTCGATGGCGGCGACCCGCCGCGCCCGGCTTCGCCGCGCTTGCGATCGCCGCTGGGAGTCGATGGCGGCGACCCGCCGCGCCCGGCTTCGCCGCGCTTGCGATCGCCGCTAGGAGTTGGTGGCCAGCGTCAGCTCCATCAACTTGATGGCCTGCCCGCACGCGTCGATGCCCGGGGCCTGCGGGTTGACCCACCATCCGACCACCCCGGCGGCGTCGCTGGCCACGCCGCACGCACCGTTCGCGTCGTCGGGCCGCATCACGATGGAGTCGATGCCGGCGATCGAGCGCGTCTCGATCTTGTATTTCAGGAATTCGGCGACCTTGCGCTCGTTGGACAGGCTGCCCTGCTCGAACCAGAACCGGGTGATGTCGATCAGGCCGGCCGGGTTGGCCGCCTGCCAGCGGCAGATCGCGCCGACGAAGGTGCTCTGAATGTCGAGCGGATCGGCGCCCACGGTCTTGGCCAGGATGTCGCTGGTCAAGACCTCACATTCCTTGAGCAGGTTCGGATACTGCTGCTGGGCGTTGTTGTTGCGGGGCACATTGCCACCCGCCTTGACCGCGTTGCCCCCGATCGAGCGGGAACAGCCCGTCAACACCAGCAGCGCGGCGATCACGACGGTCGCGGCGATGCGGGCAGTCCTTCTGCTGCGCGACCCGGCACGCATCGAGGCCATCACTTCGAATTCGCAATCGATTGGCGAGCCAGTTCTTTCGCTATGTCGCACGGCGGCGGGAACGGCTTCTGGCTGAAACTGACTGACCATTCAATAAAGTCGTCCTGGAACTGAATGCCCACCTCGCACAGCGAGTCACCCAGGTTGGGCTCGTTGCCTATGGCGATGAAACCCCCGTGGCCGTTGATGTTGATGTCGTCGACGCTGGCACGCGAGAGCTCCTCGGTCTTGCGTTCACGCCCGATCGGACTCCCGCGATACCAGGAGAAGGAGAAGTGCGGCCCGAGGATGCCGCCGCCGGCGAGCCACTGGCATCCGACGGAGTTGCGTGCGGTGTTGATCAGCCCGGTGACCTTGGTGAGCTCGGCGACCGTCTGGTCGCTGATGCCGCCGCATTGCGGGAACATCGCACCGTGGCTGCCCTGGCCGCTCTGCGGCGTCGACGACGCCGTCCCTCCCGGTTTGTTGCCGCCGGAATCGGAGCAGCCCGCGGCCGCGGGGATCAGGATCGTCAATGCTGACGCCACAAGAGCCAGCGCCCTGGTGTCACGCCGCACCGCTACCCTGCTTCCGTTCCGCCCGCTGCTGGTCCACACGATGCACTGTAGCGGCAGCCCAGCGGGTCAACCACCGACGCGCCTGAGCAGGTATTTCGGGGCCGCCAACACGTACGGCTCGGACCTTGACCGTCCGGCGGTTGGCGGGGACGGCCGGGCCGACGGTATGCGACAGTTACCCAATGCTCCTGGCACTGCTGCGCCAGTACATCCGGCCGTACCGACGGCTGGTGGCGGTGTTGATGGCGCTGCAGCTGGTCAGCAACCTCGCTTCGCTGTATCTGCCGACGGTCAACGCCGCCATCATCGACGAGGGAGTCGCCAAGGGCGACACCACCACGATCGTCCGGCTCGGCATGGTGATGCTCGGGGTCACCGCATTGCAGGTGTTGTGCTCGATCGGGGCGGTCTATTTCGGCTCGCGCACCGGGATGGGCTTCGGTCGCGACCTGCGCGCGGCGATGTTCGAACACGTCACCACCTTTTCCGAGCGCGAGACCGCCCGATTCGGAGCGCCCACGCTGTTGACGCGCAGCACCAACGACGTGCGGCAGATCCAGTACCTGGTGCAGATAACGGGCACCGTGCTGGTGACGGCCCCGATCATGTGCCTCGGCGGGATTTTCATGGCCATCCGCCAGGAGGCCGCGCTGACGTGGCTGCTGTTGGTCAGCGTGCCGATCATGGCGGTGGCCAACTACTGGGTGATGTCGCACATGCTGCCCCTGTTCCGCCGGATGCAGGGCCTGATCGACGGCATCAACCGGGTGATGCGCGACCAGCTGTCCGGGGTGCGGGTTGTCCGGGCGTTCGCTCGGGAAGATTTCGAGCGTGACCGCTTCGCCCGCGCCAACACCGCGCTGTCGAATACCGCACTGACCGCGGGCAACTGGCAAGCGTTGATGCTGCCGGTCACCACGCTGACCATCAACGTGTCCAGCGTGGCGCTGATCTGGTTCGGCGGGTTGCGTATCGACCGCGGCCAGATGCAGGTGGGTTCGCTGACCGCCTTCCTGGCCTACTTCACCCAGATCCTGATGGCGGTGTTGATGGCGACGATGACACTGGTGGTCTTGCCGCGGGCCTCCGTCTGCGCCGAACGGATCACCGAGGTGCTCGCCACCCGCCCCGCCGTCACCGATCCGGTGAATCCGCGCTCCCCGCGCGGCGCGATCACCGGGACGGTGCGCCTGGAGGAAGCGACGTTCACCTTCCCGGGCGCCGATCGCCCAGTGCTACAGAACATTTCGCTGACCGCGCTGCCCGGAACCACCACCGCCATCGTCGGCAGCACCGGTTCGGGCAAGTCGACGCTGGTCTCGCTGATCTGCCGGCTCTACGACGTGACCGGCGGGGCGGTCTCTGTGGACGGCATCGACGTTCGCGATTATCAGACGGAGCGGTTGTGGTCGGCGATCGGGCTGGTCCCCCAGCGCGGCTACCTGTTCTCCGGGACGGTCGCGGACAACCTGCGCTACGGCGCGGCCCCCCACCAAGAGGTGACCGACGAACAGATGTGGGAAGCGTTGCGGGTGGCGGCCGCCGACGATTTCGTGCGGGCCCACGACGACGGGCTGCGCATGCGGGTGGCCCAGGGCGGTATCAACTTCTCCGGCGGGCAGCGGCAGCGACTCGCCATCGCCCGGGCGGTCATCCGCCGCCCGGCCATCTATTTGTTCGACGACTCGTTCGGCGCGCTCGATGCCCGTACCGACGCGCGGGTCCGCGCCTCGCTGCAGGAAATCTCCAGTGAGGCCACCGTTATCCTTGTCACACAACGCATCTCGATCGCGGCGCAGGCCGACCAGGTGATCGTGATCGACAACGGGAATCTGGTGGGCGCGGGCACGCACGAATCGCTGCTGGCCGATTGCACCACCTACGCCGAATTCGCCGACTCGCAGTCGGTCGATGCCGTGCGCTCGGGTCGAGTCGGGGGCACGCCGTGACCCGCGCGAGCACCAAGGCGCCCCGGCCGCCCGCCCCCGCCAACCGTTCCCGCGACTTCCGGGGCACAGCCGCCCGTTTGGTGAAACGGCTTGCGCCGCAACGACGGCTGTGCGCCGCGGTGATCACCTTGGGAATCGCCGGCGCGGCCATCGGGGTGGTCGTCCCGCGGATCCTGGGGCATGCCACCGATTTACTGTTCAACGGTGTCATCGGGCGCCAGCTCCCCACCGGAATCACCAAGGCACAGGCCGTCGCCGCCGCACGTGGCAGAGGGGCCAACACCTTCGCCGACTTGCTGTCCGGGATGAATGTGGTGCCGGGCCACGGTGTGGACTTCGAGGCGGTCGCACGGACGCTGACGCTGGCACTGGCGCTGTATCTCGTTTCCGCGCTGCTGATTTGGGGGCAGGCCCGGCTGCTCAACGTCACCGTGCAGCGCACCATGGTGGCGCTGCGTTCCGATGTCGAGGACAAGATCCACCGGTTGCCGTTGTCCTACTTCGACGGCCGCCAGCGTGGTGAACTGCTGAGCCGCGTCACCAACGACATCGACAACATCCAATCGTCGCTGTCGATGACGATCAGCCAGCTGCTGACATCGGTTCTGACCGTGGTCGCGGTGCTGGCGATGATGGTGTCCATCTCGCCGCTGCTGGTGGTGATCACCGTGCTGACGGTGCCGTTGTCCCTGTTGGCGACCCGGGCGATAGCGCGTCGTTCCCAGCGGCTGTTCGTCGCCCAGTGGACCAGCATCGGACGCCTCAACGCCCACATCGAGGAGACCTACAGCGGTTTCACGGTGGTCACGACGTTCGGCCACCAGGCCGCGGCGCGCGAACAATTCCGCACCCTTAACGACGACGTCTACCGCGCCAGCTTCGGCGCGCAATTCTTCTCCGGGCTGGTGGCCCCGGCGACCACGTTCATCGGCAACCTCGGGTACGTCGCCGTCGCCGTCGTCGGCGGCCTGCAGGTGGCCACCGGCCACATCACCCTGGGCAACATCCAGGCGTTCATTCAGTATGTGCGGCAGTTCAATTCGCCGTTGAGCCAACTGGCCGGGATGTACAACACCCTGCAGTCGGGGGCGGCCAGCGCCGAACGTGTCTTCACGCTGCTCGACGAGCCCGAGGAATCGCCGGATCCCGCGCCCGCCACCCGGCCCGGCGCGAACCCGCAGCCGGCTGGGCGTGTCGAATTCGCCCACGTGAGCTTCGCCTACCGCCCGGGCACCCCGGTGATCGAGGACTTGTCCATGGTGGCCGAACCGGGCAGCACGGTGGCGATCGTCGGGCCGACCGGAGCGGGCAAGACCACGCTGGTGAACCTGCTGATGCGGTTCTATGACGTCGACGCGGGCCAGATCCTGCTCGACGGGGTCGACATCACCACGATGGACCGCCGGTCGCTGCGGTCGCGAATCGGCATGGTGCTGCAGGACACCTGGCTCTTCGACGGGACGATCGCGGAGAACATCGCCTATGGACGTCCCGACGCCGGTGCGGACAAGGTGCTCGAGGCCGCCGAGGCCGCCTACGTCGATCGTTTCGTGCGGACGTTGCCGGCCGGCTACCAGACCCGAATCAGCGGTGACGGAGGCAACATCAGCGCCGGCGAAAAGCAGCTGATCACCATCGCACGCGCATTCCTTGCCCGCCCGCAGTTGTTGATCCTCGACGAGGCGACCAGTTCGGTCGATACCCGCACCGAGGCCCTCATCCAGCACGCGATGTGCGAACTGCGCCGCGACCGCACGAGTTTTATCATCGCGCACCGGCTTTCGACGATCCGCGATGCCGACCGGATCTTGGTGGTCGAGGCCGGCCGCATAGTCGAGCAGGGCAATCACAGTGAACTACTCGCCCGGCGCGGCACGTATTACGAGATGACACAGGCGTAATGCCGCGCGCCTGGGGCGCATTGATAAGCGGCCGCGATCGCTACCAAGAAGTTATTGAGAAGACACCAAGGAACAAACCAGACGCTGGGATCGTCCTACTCAGTAACGCACCTGAAAGGGGTGGCAGCAATGTTCTCCCGCCGCATCATCACAATGGCCACCGCCGCCGTCGGCACCGCCGCCATCGGGCTTGCGTCCGCTGCCATGGCCGGCACCGCCGCGGCGAGCTCCGTGCAGACCGCCGATCAGGCGTTCCTGGGCCAGATGCAAAGCCTCGGCGTCTCTTTCCCGTCGACTCAAGATGCCGTGCGAGCGGGCCACCAGGTGTGCACTGACCTGGCCGCCGGCCAGACCCCTACCGCAGTCACCGTCCAGATCTTCCGCCACACCAACCTGACTCCCCCGCAGGCGGCCAACGTGGTGATCGCGGCGACCAACGCCTACTGCCCGCAGTTCTCCGGGCAGCCCGCCTAGCCGACCCACGACCCACGATGGGGGATTCCGGTTACCGGGATCCCCCATCGGTAGCTGGAGCCCACCCCACGCCAGACCGCTCCAAGGATTCGTAGAGAAGTCAAAAAGGCGGACATCCGAAGCTCTTCTCAAGACACCCGCGAGACACGAGAAGAGGCCCACCGTGAAGACCGCCAACATCGCCAAGACCCTCACCTTCGTGGTGGCCGCCGCCGCAATCGCCCTCGGCCTGGCGGCCCCGGCCGGCGCCGCGGCTTCCCAGCTCACCTACGGCGACCCGACCGCCGCCGCCCAGTTCTGGCGCCAGCAGCAATACGACGACTGCGTGCTCATGTCGAGCGCCGACGTCATCGGCGAGATCACCGGCGTGCAGCCGTCGGAGCACGACATCATCGAAAAGGCCCAGTCGACGCCCAGCGTCGCCCACCCCGGCCCGATCTACACCAAGCCCGCCGCCAGCAGCAACCCGGAGGCGGGTCCTGGAGCGAACACCGCGGACATCCCCGAATTGCTGGCCCAGTACAAGATCGGCGCCGTCGCCGGCGACAAGGACGACGCCGCGCAGACCGGCACCCCGTCGGGAATGGTCGGGCTCGAGCGAGCACTGGCCGCCGGGCACAAGGTGATCGTCAGCCTCAACGCCGAACTCATCTGGCACCAGCCCGTCGAACAGAAGGACAAGAACGGCCGCCCGGAGTCCAATCACGCCGTAGTGGTGACCGGGGTGGACACCGTCGCCGGCATGGTTCACCTCAACGACAGCGGCATTCCGGAAGGCCGTAACGAGCAGATTCCCATTCAGCTCTTCGTCGAGTCGTGGGACACCAGCAACGAGTTGATGGTCGTCACGACCTGAACCGAAGGCGATTCGCCTCACGCGGCGCGCAACGCCCCCGGGCTTGCGCGCCGCGGGTATGTCTCGCCAATGCAATCCAATTCGTGCGGGCCGTCTACTATCGCGCTGGGTACGAACACATTTCAGTCATCCGATAGCAGGGCACCGTGTTCTGGCGGGCCGATCAATTCGACGACATGCCGCCCGAGCTCGACGGTTTGTCAGGATTGTCAACGAATCCGACCGGTTGGCGTCACAATCACAACTGTGACCTCATGGCATCCGACGGCGCGGACGCGGAAAGGCTGGTAGGCGCGATGGCGGACAAACGTCTCGAATTCGGTCTGCTCGGGCCGTTGGAGATGAGCGTTGACGGTGTCCTGGTGCCGCTCGGCACGCCCAAACAGCGGGCGGTGCTGGCCCTGCTGCTGATGAACCGCAACAGCCCGGTCGGCGTCGACCGGCTTATCACCGCACTGTGGGACGAGTCGCCGCCGTCGGGGGCGCGGGCCAGCATTCACTCCTACGTGTCCAACCTGCGCAAGCTGCTGACCGGCGCCGGCGTGGACCCGCGCACCGTACTGGTCGCGGCGCCGCCGGGGTATCGGCTCAACATCCCCGATGACACTTGCGATCTCGGCCGCTTCATCGCCGAAAAATCCGCCGGCGTACACGCGGCGGCCGCGGGACGCTTCGAACAGGCCAGCCAGCACCTGTCTGCGGCCCTGGCCGAATGGCGCGGCCCGGTGCTCGAGGACCTGGAAGACTTCCGGTTCGTCGACGCCTTCGCCACGTCACTCGTCGAGGAGAAGATCCTGACCCACACGGCGCAGGCCGAGGCCGAAATCGCCTGCGGACGTGCATTTACCGTGATCACCGAGCTGGAAGCGCTGACGGCCGAACATCCTTACCGCGAGCAGCTGTGGGCCCAGTTGATGACCGCCTACTACCTGACCGACCGCCAATCCGACGCGCTGGCGGCCTATCGCCGCGTGCAGAAGTCACTCGCCGACGACCTCGGGATCGATCCGGGCCAGAACCTGCGCGCCCTCAATGACCGGATCCTGCGCCAGGAACCGCTGGATGCCAAGAAGAACGCCATGACCACCGCGGCGGTCGCGATCACCGTGCTCGAGCAGTACACGACCGACGACAAGGTGGTCGCCTATCTGCACGAGGTGACCGGGCGCAGCTATCCGCTGCAAGGATCGACAACGATTGGGCGGCTTAGCGACAACGACATCGTGCTCGACTCCCCCAAAGTCAGCCGCCACCATGCCGTCATCGTCGACACCGGAACCGGCTACATCATCGACGACCTACGGTCCTCGAACGGCGTGCACGTGCAGGACCAACGAATCCGTTCGGCCGCCACCTTGCAGGACGGCGACCGCGTCCGGATCTGCGACCACGAATTCACCTTCCAGATCGCCGCTGACAACGACGGCGAGGGCTAGGACCTCGGCAAAGCCGACCGCGTGCTGGAACGCACCGAAATTGTTGCCGTTCTCGTGCGGTGGGACGCCTGCGCGCTTACCGTCATGAGTGCTCAGTCACGGGTTGCGATCGTGTGCCTGTCCGCAATGTCTTGAATGAGAGCGGCAGGCTAGGGGTTGGGTTGGAAGGATGAGGAATGAGTGACGAGCAGTCCTCACGGGCGGGGTCTATGTTCGGCCCCTACCACCTGAAGCGGCTGCTGGGCCGCGGTGGGATGGGTGAGGTCTACGAGGCCGAACACACCGTCAAGGAGTGGACGGTCGCGGTCAAACTCCTCTCCGAAAGCTTCAGCAGAGACCCGGTGTTTCGCGAGCGGTTGAAACGCGAAGCCCGCACCGCCGGTCGTTTGCAGGAACCGCACGTGGTGCCGGTGCACGACTACGGCGAAATCGACGGCCAGATGTTTCTGGAGATGCGCTTGGTCGAGGGCACCGACCTGGACAGCGTGCTCAAACGCTTCGGCCCGCTGACCCCACCCCGCGCGGTCGCCATCATCACCCAGATCGCCTCCGCGCTCGACGCCGCCCACGCCGCCGGGGTGATGCACCGCGACATCAAACCGCAGAACATTCTGGTCACCCGTGACGACTTCGCCTACCTGGTGGACTTCGGCATCGCCAGCGCGACCACCGACGAGAAGCTCACCCAGCTCGGCACCGCGGTCGGCACCTGGAAATACATGGCGCCAGAACGGTTTTCCGACGCGGAGGTCACCTATCGCGCCGATATCTACGCACTGGCCTGCGTGCTGTTCGAGTGCTTGACCGGATCCCCGCCCTACCGCGCCGACAGCGCCGGTGTGCTGGTCTCCGCCCACATGATGGATCCCATCCCGGCGCCCAGCGAGCAGCGCCCGGGCGTCCCCAAGGCCTTCGATGCGGTGATCGCCCGGGGCATGGCCAAAAAGCCCAATGACCGCTATGCCAGCGCGGGTGACCTGGCCCTGGCCGCCAAGGAAGCGCTCAGCAATCCCGACCAGGACCGCGCCGCCACCATCTTGCGTCGCAGCCAGGAAGCCGCACTGCCCACCGTCGGTAACTCCGGCGCTCAGGCCCACGCCGCTCCAGCGCCTCCGCCGGCGTACCAGCCCACGTTCAACACCCCGCCGCCGTCGCCATTACCATTGCAGGGCGCTCAGGCGTGGACCCCCACCAGCGGCCCGATCCCGGCGCCCGGCCCGCCCGCGCCGCCGTATTACCAAGGCGGCAACGCCAATTGGGGCGGCCCGCCACACTTCGTCAGCTCAACACCCTGGGGTCAGCCCCCACCCAGTCCGCACCGCAATGTCTGGCCCATCATCGCGGCCATCGCCGTAGTGCTCGTGGTCATCGCGAGCGGCGTGGGCATCTGGCTGGTCGCCCGGACCAAGCCGGAACCACCGCAGGCCGCCCCGCTGGGACCCGACCGCCTCAGCGGCCTGTTGCTCAGCCCGGCCGACATCAACGGTGTGATGGGCTCGTCGTCGATGCAGCCGGGCAAACCGATCACGTCGACGGACAGCTCCTCGGTGACGGTGTCCGCGCCGGACTGCCAAGGCGCGCTCTACACCACCCAGGATCCGGTCTATGCCGGCAGCGGCTACTCGGCGGTCAGCGGACTGGTGTCCTCGGAGGCGGGCGACAACTACGACCACTGGGTCAACCAGGCCGTCGTGCTCTTCCCGTCCGCCGACCGGGCCAAGAGCTTCGTGCAGAACTCCGCGGAGAAGTGGAAGGGCTGCGCCGGCAAGACGGTGACCGTCACAAACAAGAGCAAGACCTATCGGTGGACGTTCGCCCAGCTTCAGGGCAGCCCGCCGAGGGTCACGCTGATGGACACCCAGGAAGGCGCCGACGGCTGGGAGTGCGAGCGCGCACTCAGCGTGGCCAACAACGTCGTCGTCGACATCAACGCATGCGGGTACCACATCAGCGATCAGGGTGGCCAGATCGCCGACAAGATCGTCGGCAAAATCGACAGCGAGAAGCCGGAAGGCTGACCGGCCGGACCGTTACGGCCCATACCGTTAAGGCGTTGTCACGACTGAAGATCGGGTCCCTGCGCGCGTAGGTCGTCGACCGCCGACATCGCGCCCCGCAACTTGGCCAGCCACTCCTCGGCGTGTTCGCCGACCAGCTTCACCGACCACGCCAGCGCGTCGGCGCGGGATCGAGCGACCCCGGCATCGACCAACGTGTCCAGCACCTGACGTTCGGGTTGCTTCAGCCGCGTCATGACCGGTACGGCGATGTGGGTGAACAGAATTCGCTCGGTGCCCGCCGTGGAGCCGACCTCGACGCCCCAGGACACCTTGCGCCCGTAGCGATCCTGCGCTTCGTCGGCGATGTGCATCCGCTCCGACCGGGTGTCTTCGCGGAATCGCGAAGCTCGCCCGGCGGCGCGGGCCTCGCTGGCTTCGCCTTCCGGACTCGCCGCGTCCGGGAGCTTGCCGATGACGGTGATCTCTTCGCGGTCGACGACCACCGTCGGGTCGCCGTCGAACCAGTCCTCCGGAAGACGACCCGCGAACCATTCCGCGGCGTCGCTGGCGTCGGGTTGCTGGGCCTGCTGCCAGCCCCCCGGGCGGCCGTAACGCCGCCCGTGTGTGTGATGAGCCTTCATGATTACATGATTACACCGTTGCAAGTGTTATGGAATGGCCTTTCACCGGCAGCGAAACGATGGACCGACGCGGGCCAACCTCCAGCCACTTCCAGGCCGCCGGCTCACGGGCGATCGAGGACTCCGGCCAACCCGGAAAACCCGTTGATCCGGGCAGTTCGTCGGCGTATTTTGGTTAGCGAAGCAGGCCCGGAAGCGACCAATTCGAAGTGCCGGAAAACGGGGTAGGAATCCGGCCGCGTAGGACACGCATAAGACGGAGTCAGACGCCCCCTGGAGTCGCGCCGGGCCTGCCCTTGTGCGGGTCAGTCGCCGTCGCCGCGCCGGACGCGAAAGAGCTTCACCTCGCTTTTGATGCCCTTGAGGCGACGTGCGCCTGCGAACGATCCGGAGAACCCACCGCGGTCGCCGATGACGTCCCAGACCGAATCCGCGACCAGGACCGTGCCCGGGCGCGCCACGTTGGTGACGCGGCTTGCGACGTTGACCGGGCTGCCGAACCAATCACCGGCTCGGCTCACCGCCATGCCGGACGCCAACCCCGCTCGCAACCGCGGAAAGTCGTTGTCGGTGTCGACGGCTTCGACGAGCTTGACGATGACGTCGAGCAACGGCAGCGGATCAGGGCAGACGAACATCACCGCGTCACCGATGGTCTTGATGAATCGCACCGGGGGCACCGTCATGTCCCGGGCGAGAATGGCCAGCCGGTTGGCCAGGTGCCCGAGCTCCTCGGGCGATACCGCCTCGCCGATCTTCGTGAAGCCGACCAGGTCCGCGAAGGCAACGGTGATCTGGCGCGCGCCCGGCAGTGGCTTGCCGGCGGCCCGCTCCGCGGCATTGATCGCCTCGGTCTCCATCATGTGACGCAGCTGCATGAACAACATGTGCTCGATCATCGGGCCGAGCATCGGCGCGATCTCGGTCACCAAAGCCTTTGAGGCCTGGGCGATTTCGAGTTCGGTGGCGCCGGGGCGCATGATCGCCGAAAGGGCCGTGTACCGCATGACTTCGGCGGCCCGCGACAGCCCCTCGGCGAGCACCCGCACCACCAGGACCAGCTGTTCGGGATCCAGTCCCAGCTCCACGAATCGTTGCGTGAAGGCGGCGGCCTCACCGTCGGCGCGCATGTGCACGGCCGCGTCGGGGTCGTCCACGCGGACCAGGCCGATCGCGCGCTGCACTTGCTGCAGCAGCCCCAGGTCGATGCCATGGGCCTCGCTGATCTCGCGGGTGGACACGTAGCTGCCGTCGTCGCCGAGGAGGTGGCGGGTGGCCAGCAGCAAGGGTGGATTGGTGGTGCGGATCTCCTCGGCGGTGACGCCCTGCTCGAACAGCCACTTCACCAGCTCGGCGCGCTCCGTGCGCGCGCTGCCCTCGAGCCCCTCGAGCAGATCGTCGATGTCGCGGTCGGCCCCGTCCTGCACGTCGCCAACGTACAACGCGCGCGAGCCATGATGTGAGGTGATGAGCACACCGCTGCTACGGGGATTCCCGCCCGTCGTCGATGAGCGCGCCAGGACGCTGATCCTCGGCTCGTTTCCCAGTGCACAGTCGCTGGCGGCGGGCCAGTACTACGCCAATCCACGCAATGCGTTCTGGTCGATCACCGGTGAGCTGTTCGGCTTCGACGCGGCTGCGCCCTACGACGCAAGGCTCGCGGCACTGCGGTCCCATGGCGTCGCGCTCTGGGACGTGGTGCACGCGTGCCGCCGGGTCGGCAGCTCCGACTCGGCCATTGAGCCAAAGAGCTTGTCGGTCAACGATTTCGGCCAGTTATTCGAGCACTACCCCACCATCACGGCGGTGTACTTCAACGGCGCCAAGGCCGCCGACCTGTTCCGGCGGCTGGCGACGGCGCCCGAGCGGATCCGGTATCAGCGGTTGCCGTCGACCAGTCCGGCCCACGCGGTGCGGCCGGGCGCCAAGCTCGCGGCGTGGACTGTGCTGCTGAGCCCCGCTTAGGAGACCGGCGGTCGCCGCAGCGCCCACGGCCGGGCGGCTTCGATCTGCGCCGAGAGCGACAGCAGGGTCGCTTCGTCGTAGGGCCTGGCGACGAGTTGGACCGACATCGGCAAGCGATCCCCGTCGAAGTCCCACGGAACCACCGCCGCGGGCTGTCCGGTCAGGTTCCAGATCTGTTGGTAGGGAACGTATTGACCGACCCTCAGCAGCGTGGACACGGCGCCGCGGCGTTGATACGCGCCGATGCGCGACGGGCCCGTCGCGGTGCCGGGGGTGACGACGACGTCGACGTTGTCGAAGACCGCCTGGATCCGCGAGATCACCGCGCCCTCGTTGGCTCGGATAGCCTCCATCCGCCGGTCCGAGAAGAAAGACCCCAAACGGGCGATGTTGCGGGTGCGCTTTTCCAGGCGTTCCGGATGGGCCAGGGCGTCCGCGTCGTCGCAGATCCCGCGCAAATAGCGGGGCAGGTAATTGGCGAACATCGCCGAGGCCGGATATTCCGGGTCGGCCATGATGACGTCGTGGCCGAGGTCGCGAAGCAACGCGCCCGCCTGGTCGACCGCGGTCAACTCCGCCCTGCCGACCCTGACCGGGAGTGGCGTTGGGACTTTGGTGCTCAACGCGATTCGCAACCGGCCGGGACTTCGCCGCGCCGCGATCGCGAACTCCCCTTCGGGGCCGGGCACCGTCGACGTCGCATCCAGGAACACCGCGGCGTCCATCACCGTCCGCGTGATCGGGCCGTTGACACTCAGCCCGTACCAGGCGTCGTCGTGCGGTTCGAGCGACACGCGGTCGCGTTGTGGCTTCAGCCCGAACAGGCCACACCACGTCGCCGGGATGCGGATCGAGCCGCCCCCGTCGGATCCCAGTGCCAGCGAAGCCAGCCCGGCGGCGACCGCGGCGGCACTCCCCCCGCTGCTGCCGCCCGGGGTGCGGTTGGGATTCCACGGGTTACGGGTTGCCCCGAAGGTCATCGACTCGGTGTAGGGCAGCATCATCAGCTCGGGCACATTGGTTTTGCCGATGATCACGGCGCCCGCGGCCCGCAACCGGCGCACCACCTCCGCGTCGGAGGTGACGGCGGGCCGGTGTCCGCCGCTGCCGAAAGTCGTCACCTCCCCCGCGACGTCGACATCGTCCTTGATCGCGATCGGCACGCCGAGCAGCGGTAGCCGTTCGCCCGCGTCCAGGCGCTCCTGCGCCACGGCGGCCTCGTAACGGGCTTGGTCGGCGAGCACCACGCGGTAGCAACGCAGCTGGCTGTCCAGCCGCGCGATCCGCTCCAGGTAGAGCTCGAGCAGCTCCGGCGCGGTCAATTCACCGTTGGCCAGCATGCGCGCGTGTGCCGCCGCGCCGGCGAAGGCGAGATCGTTCACCGCGGCAGCGTATCTCGATAATCGTGGCAGGCCCCGAATGGTCTCGGCATTGCCGCGACGCGGCAGCCAGTACCGTGGGCGACATGTCCTGTGTGTTCTGTGCGATCGTCGCCGGCGAGGCTCCGGCCATCCGGATCTACGAAGACGACGACTACCTGGCCATCCTCGACATCCGCCCGTTCACCCGCGGCCACACGTTGGTGCTGCCCAAGCGGCACAGCGTCGATCTCACCGACACTCCGCCGGAGACGCTGGCCGGAATGGTCACCCTGGGGCAACGCATCGCCCGGGCCGCGCGCAGCACCGAATTGGCCGACGCGACGAACATCGCGGTCAACGACGGCCGCGCCGCTTTCCAGACCGTCTCACATATCCACCTGCACGTTTTGCCCCGCCGCAACGGCGACAAGCTGTCGGTGGCCAAGGGGCTGTTGCTGCGCCGCGACCCCGACCGGGACGCCACCGGCCAGATTCTGCGCACCGCGCTGGCCCGCATCGATGCAAGTCAGCCGGATTGAGCCGGGCGACCGATCACGGCCCACGCCCGCACCAACCTGGCAAAAGCCCCACGTCGCGAGCGTCAGCGGCGGTTTAATGCCCTGTAACTCGTGGTGAGGTTGTTCATTCCTTCACCACACAGCAGGGGAGCGGCTGGTGCGGCGATGAAACGCTGGGCGGTGAATCCGTGGCGGCGGTTTGGGGTGCCCGCGCGCATGGGCTGGCTGCTCGCCGGCGCGTACGGCGTCGCCGAGTTGTTGATCGTGTTGTCGAAGTTCTGGGGATCACGTGGCCCCTACGGCACGCGGCCGATCAACGAGGTCGTCATCGCGGTGTGCCTCGCCATCACGGCAGTGTGCGCCGGCTTCGCGGCCCGCCCCAAGGCCGGACGACAGCGATACGGCTGGCTGGCGCTGGTCACGGGCCTGGTCGGCTGGGCGGCCGGCGAGATCATCTGGGCGGTCTACGACGTGCGCCCCGAATTCGACCACGCCGCCAACCCGGCCGCGACCGAGATCGTGCTGCTGTTGTATCCGCTCGGCGCCATGACCTCGTTGGTATTGCTGTCTCGGCTCTCTCGCCTCGACAACTTCCGGCGTCTGCTGCTCGACGGCCTCATCGTGGCGACTTCGCTGTTCGTCATCTCCTGGGTGTTCGTGGTCGAAACTCAGCTGCGGGAGCACACCGGCACCCGGCTGGCGACGCTCGCGGAGGTCTTCAGCGACATCGTCCTGCTGACGACGGCGATCCTGATGCTGTCGCGGGCGCGTCCGGGCGACCAGCCGAGCCGGGCTCTGCTGGCCGGCGGGATCGGGACGATCAACCTTGCCGACCTGGTGCTGGTTTTCGACACCGGCATCGGCAGCTATCACACCGGCTACGTGGGCGACCTGGCCCGGGTCGCCGGGCTGGCGATGGTGGCGCTGGCTGCGGCGGCCAGCTGGCACGAGCATCCCGCGCCGGCCTCGCAAGCATCGCCGGACGAGATGGAGCTGCGCACCCGCCTGTGGCTGCCGTACCTGCCGCTGATCATGGCGGCCGCGGTGGGCTGGGCGCATGCGGCCGGAAACACGCTGCACAAACCCTTGCTGGGCGCGCTGGGAATACTCGTGGCCGCCGTACTGGCCCGACAATTCGTGGCCCTGGTGGAGAACCAGAATCTGCTGTCCGAAGTCGCGCAGGAGGCCTTCCGCGACCACCTGACCGGTCTGGCCAACCGGGCGCTCTTCCTGCACCGGTTGGAGCTGGCCGTCGCGCGCCGGCACCCCGACGGCACACCCATCGCGGTGCTGTGCCTGGACCTCGACAACTTCAAAGCGGTCAACGACGCCCTGGGCCATCCGGCCGGTGACGAACTCCTGGTCCGGGTGGCCGGCCGGCTCACCGCCGCCCTGGGTGACGCGGGCACCATCGCCCGGCTGGGCGGCGACGAATTCGCGGCGGTCATCGAAACCTCCGTCGAAGAATCGCAGGCGGCCGCGCACCGCATCCTCGACGCATTCACCGGAGCCATTTTGATCGACGGCATTCCGATCACGGTGCGGCCGAGCATCGGATTCACAGTGGCCACCGGCTCGGCGAACTGCACCGTCGATCAGCTGCTGAGACACGCCGACTTGGCTATGTACGCCGCCAAACGCGAAGGCGGACAATGCATCCGCAGCTTCATGCCCGACTTGCCGCTGCCATATGCGTTTCCGGCGGCGCCGGATTCGCACAGATCGCCCGTGGCCTCCCGTGTTATCAGTGATGGCAACGGCGATACGCCGCGCGATTCCCGCCCGGCCGCCGAGGTCGCGACCGCGGCACCGAGCCCGCCCGAGGACGCTCCCGACGCCGTCCGCTGGCCGCCGCGGGACGTTCGGGCCGCAATCGCGCTGCTGGCAGTCGGATTGGTCGCCTTCACCGTGTCCAGCGCCGTGCGTCCGAATGCCGGGCACGGCATCGTCTCGGCCGCCGCGCTGTATACGGCGTTGACCGTGGTCGCGGCGGCACTGATCGCCCTTCGCGCCTACCGTGTCCCGGCCGACCGGATCGGCTGGGCGCTGATCGCCGCGGGCATGGCGTCCTCGGCGGTGGGTGACATCGTCTATGCCCTGTGGGTGCCGAGCGGCCGATCCCCGTCGGTGGCCGACCCCGAATACCTGGCGTACTACCCCTTCGTCTACGCCGGGCTGTTGCTGCTCATGCGGGCACGGCTCAAGCGGCTCCCGGTCCCGATTCAGCTCGACTCGTTCATCTGCGCTTTGACGTTGGCGGCGGTGGCCGCGGCGTTGACGGCCGGCCCGATCCGGGCCGCCGCGGTACACAGCGCGGCGACCGTATGGGTTGGGCTGGCCTATCCGTGGAGCGATCTGGTGCTCCTGGCCCTGGCCGCCGGCATGTTGCCAATCCTCGGCTGGCGCAACGAAATTCGCTGGGCGCTGCTGGTGGCCGGATTGGTCCTGTTCGCGGTCGCGGATGCCGCCTATCTCTTCCAGACGTCCGCCGGCTTGTACCGGGCCGGCTCGCTGCTGGATGCGTGCTGGGCCGCGTCGTCGTTGCTCATCGCGATGGCGAGCTGGGCCAGATCGCCGTCGTTCACGCAACCACCCCGAGGCCGATACGGGCCCTACATCACTCCGGTGGTGTCCGCCATCGTGGCGCTGGGCGTGATCGTCCTGGCACATCATTCGGGACTCGCCGCGACGCTGGCGGCGTTGAGCCTTGTCGTGGCGACCGGTCGGTTCGCGCTGACCTTCCGCAACGCGAGCCTGCTGGAGACGAACGACAGACTCGGGATGATCGACGAGTTGACGGCACTGCCGAACCGGCGCTCACTGGCGACGGCCCTGACCGGGTTGCCCGTTTCGCCGCCATCGGGAACGCGGTCGATTCCGACCAGAGCACACGCGCGCCGCGCGCTGTTGTTGTTGAGCCTGAGCGATTTTCACGAGATCACCGACTCGATCGGCAGGCAGTTCGGTGATGAGCTGCTATGCCATATCGCAAATCGACTGGCCGGCTGCGTCCGTCGTGATGATCTGCTCGCACGGGTGGGCGAAGAACAATTCGCCGTGCTGCTGTCGGATGGGGCCAACCTCACCGCGGCCAGCGCCTCGGCGGGCCGGCTGCTCGAAGCCTTAAGTGAGCCAATCGCCTTGGATCCGATCACCGTGCAGGTGGACGCCCGCATCGCCATCGCGCTCTGCCCAGATCACTGCGACTCCCCGCAAGACTTGTTGAGTCGCGCCGAAACCACCATGGCGCACGCCAAATCCGCCCGCAGCAAGATCGCGGTCTACGACTCCTCGTTCGAGGTCCATCGCGACAACGACCCGAGCTTGATTGAGGAATTGCGCACGGCATTGTTCGATACCGAGGAGCTGAAGCTGCACTACCAGCCCAAGATCGACGGCCGCGACAACAGCGTCCACAGTGTCGAGGCGGTGCTGCGCTGGCAGCACCCCACCCGCGGAACACTGTTGCCGGAGGAGTTTCTGTCCGTCGCCGAACGCGCCGGGCTGATGCGCAAAATCTCCAACCGCACACTGTCCATGGCTCTGGCGCAGGTCCGCTCGTGGCGCGAAGAAGGCATGCCGCTGACAGTCGCGGTGAACCTGTCGACGACCAACCTGCTGGACATCGAACTCGTCGGCACCGTCGAGCGACTACTCGCCAATTACGATCTGCCCGCCGAGGCGCTCATCCTCGAGATCACCGAGAGCGCGCTGGTGGATTCCGTGCGATCCCGCAACACCGTCGCCGCGCTGCAGGGCCTGGGAATCCGCATCTCGCTCGACGATTACGGCACCGGTTGGTCGTCATTGGCTCGCCTGCAAGAGGTTTCGGTCGACGAGCTGAAACTCGACCGAATCTTCGTGTCGCGGCTGGCCCACGACGCGCGCTCGGTCGCCATCGTGCGGTCGACGGTGGCGCTGGCGTCCAACCTGGGTGCCGATCTGGTCGCCGAGGGAGTCGAAAACGAGGCCACCCTGCACGCCCTGCGGCGGTATGGCTGCAACATCACCCAGGGCTTCGTGCACAGCCCGCCGCTGCCGCCGGATGACCTGCGGGACTGGATCGCCAGCCACGCGCCGAATCCTCAGCCCAGCCGGTCCAACGAGCGGGCGCGTTCGAACGAGGGCTAGAACAGCTCCTTGGCCAGTAGCTCCAGCGTCGCGACGCGCGCCGGTGCGGTGTCAGGATCGGTGCCGCGGCGCGCCGAGGCCACCGGGTTCACCATGACCTCGTCGACGCCGAACCGGTCGGCCAGCGCCCGGATCTGGTCGGCGGCTTCAGCCGGTGCCCCCAAAACGGCGCGTTGCAGGCCACTCTCGACGATCCGCTGTTGCTGTCCGGTCAATTCGGCGACCGCGGCCTCCTCGACCAGCGGCACGGGCCCCAGCGGCTGGCCGGTCCGGAGCCGGGCCATCATCTGCAGGTTGGGCAACATCAAAGCCGTTGCCTCTTCCCGCGTTTCGGCCACCGCCGCGTTCACCGTCAGAAACGTCAGCGGCTCGGCCGTCAACTCACTAGGCTTGAATCGCGAGCGGTACACCTCGAGCGCCTCTTCGGTTCCGTTGCCGGAGAAGTGATGTGCGAACACATACGGCAGCCCCTTGGCGGCGGCCAGATGCGCCGAGTACATCGACGAGCCCAGCAGCCACAGACGCGGTTCACCCGCCGCGGCCGGGGTGGCCCTGAGGGTGTAATCACCCGAGCGCAGCGGAACCCGCACGCCGCGAGCGCTCATCAGCGCCGCCACGTCGTCGAGGTATTCGGGGAAGTTCTCGATGTCACGATCGTCCCGACCGCCGCGCAGGGCATACGACGTCACCGGATCCGATCCGGGCGCCCGGCCGATGCCGAGGTCGATCCGGCCCGGGGCGGCGGCTTCCAGCAGCGCGAACTGCTCGGCCACCGCCAGCGGGGCGTGATTGGGCAGCATCACGCCGCCCGACCCGAGCCGCAGCTGCGAGGTCTGCGCGGCCAGGTAAGCGAGCACCACCGGTGGGCTGGTGGCACCCACCGACGGCATGTTGTGGTGCTCGGCGACCCAGTAGCGGGTGAAACCCAGCCGGTCGGCGGCCTGCGCGAGCTGCACGGTGGCCGCCAGGGCCCCACCAGTCGTCTGGTCGGTGCGCACCGGGATGAGGTCAAGGACGGAAAGACGCACGATCGCGTCAACGCGCGCGGCCCCGCAAACGTTCCCGCCGCGCGGGCTCAGTAGTCCTTGAGCGTGATGGAGACGACGATGCGGTCGAATACCTCTTGCGGTATCGGCGCACCGCCCGGAATGTTGTCCACGACCAGCCACTGGTTGCGCTTGACGTAGTCGCTGAACTCGCGGTGATAGTTGGCGAAGCCGGCTTCGTAGTCGATTGTCTCGTCCCGGGCGGCCGCCTTGAGCTCACCGGCCAGGATGTAGGCGCCCAGCAGCGCGACACTGGTCCCCTGACCCGACAGGGGCGAACAGCAGTATCCGGCGTCACCGACCAGCGCCACCCTCCCCCGCGACCAGCGATCCATCTTGATCTGCGACATCTCGTCGAAGTAGAAGTCCGGTGCGGTCCGCATGTACTCCAGCAGTTGCGGGCGAACCCAGCCGTCGCCGGCCATCCGCCGCTCCAGCTCGGCCAATTGGACCTCGGTGTCGCGGTAGTCGATCCGCAGCTCGGTATCCATGAAGCCGACCATGGCCCGGGCCTCGGTGTTGTTGCGCGCGCTGTAGACCCCCGCCATGGTGGCGTCCCCGTAGTGCCACGTCTGCCAGTAGTCCAGGTCCAAGAAATTGGGCACCGTGAAGATCGCCGCGTGGGTGCCCAGCCTCTCGATGAAATCCTCTTCCGGCCCGAAGACCAATCGCCGCACATTGGAGTGCAATCCGTCGGCACCGATCACGAGATCGAAACTGCGCGGCGCGGCGCGCTCGAAGGTGACGTGGACCGCCGCGCCATCGTCCTGCACGGCGACGATGGTGTCATCGAAGAGATACTCGGCCGTCCATTGGCTTGCGCCATAAAGCAATTCGACCAAGTCGTCGCGCAACAGCTCGATGTTGGGACTGTCGATGGGCCCACCGGTGGGTGTCGACTCGGTGTCCCGGGACAATTCGTTGCCGTCACGATCGACGACCGAGGACCCCTGAATTTGCGTCTTGCGCTTCTGGGCGGCGCCCAGCAGGCCCATCCGCTCGAGCACCGTCAACGCCGGTCCGCGCACGTCGATCGCCTGTCCGCCCGGCCTCGGCCCTCGGTGGCGCTCCACTACGGTCACCGAAAAGCCATGCCGCCCAAGCCAAAACGCGGTCGCCGCGCCCGCCACGCTGGCGCCCGATACCAGAACCTCGGTCACTTGATCCCTGCCAGTTCTTTTGCGTCGCGAAAGACGTCGTCGAGCATTGCTGGTGTCAACCTACCGGTGAACATGTTTTGCTGGCTGGGGTGGTAGCAGCCGAGCAATCGCACGCCGGGCGCCAAATCGGCAACGACGCCGTGGCCGAACCGCGGCTTTCGCCCCGCGAAGGTGCCCGGCAGCCGCAGCGCGATCTGCCAACCGAACCCACCCAGGGCCACCACCACGCGGACATCCTCGGACACCAACCGCCATTCGGCCTGCAGCCAGGGCCAGCAGGCGTCGCGCTCCTCGGTCGTCGGGGCGTTGGCCGGAGGCGCACAGCGCACCGGCGCGACGATGCGAACCTTCTTGGTCCGCAACCCATCCGCGGCGTCGACACTGGTCGGCTGGTTCACCAGTCCGGCCCGGTACAGCGCCGCGTACAACTGGTCGCCCGAGCGGTCGCCGGTGAACATCCGCCCGGTCCGGTTGGCCCCGTGCGCGGCGGGCGCCAAACCGACGATCAACAGCCGGGGCCGCGCCGACCCCCAACTGGGCACGGGTCGCCCCCAATACGGTTGGTCGGCAAAGGCTCGGCGCTTGACGACCGCGACGTCCTCGCGCCAGCTGACCAATCGCGGGCAGGCCCGGCAGACGCTGACCAGCGCGTCGATTTCGGGAATCGAACCGGCGTGTTCGGCGAGCTCGACGACGGCGGCGGCATCGGTTGCCACCGGTGTCAGCGGCGTGGCCGGATCGCCCGGCCATCCGGCGCCCGCCCCGACCGGAGAGCCGAACATCTGGCCGGTGCGTGGGTGGGCGAGCACATGAACATCCTGCATGAGTCGAAAAATTCGGTCGCCGCAAATACCGCATTGGCATAAATTCAGCGGCGATATTCCAATGAAAAGCGGCGGCCCAGCATTCCTGATCCTGTTCGCCACGTTGATGGCGACGGCGGGTAGCGGCATCTCGATAGTGGCGTTCCCCTGGTTGGCGTTGCAGCACCACAACAGCGCGCGCGACGCCTCGGCCGTGGCCTTGGCGATGACGCTGCCGTTGGTGCTGTCCACGCTCGTCGCGGGCACCGCGGTCGACTTCTTCGGACGCCGCCGAATATCGCTGGTCTCCGATTCGCTCTCCGGGGCGGCGGTGACCCTGGTGCCGCTGATCGCGTGGGGTCTCGGCGCGGACGCCCTCAACCTGGCGCTGCTGGCCGTCCTCGCCTTCTTCGCGGCCGGCTTCGACCCGGCCGGGACCACGGCGCGCGAGTCGATGCTGCCCGGCCCCGCCGGCCGCGCGGGCTGGTCGCTGGCACGCACCAACAGCATCTACGAAGCGATTCTCAACCTGGGGTACATCGTGGGGCCGGGCATCGGGGGCCTGATGATCGCCACCGTCGGCGGCATCAACACTATGTGGATCACGGCCGGGCTGTTCGGGCTGTCCATCCTGACGATCGGGTCGCTGCGGCTCGAGGGCAGCGGAAAGCCTGCGCGCGAGACCCGGCCCGGCGGATGGGTGTCCGGCATCGCCGAAGGGTTGCGCTTCGTCTGGAACATGAGGGTGCTTCGGACGCTGGGCTTGATCGACCTGGCCGTCACCGCGCTCTACCTGCCGATGGAAAGCGTCCTGTTTCCGAAGTACTTCTCCGACCAACGCCAACCCGCGCAACTGGGATGGGCGCTGATGGCGATCGGGTTCGGCGGCGTAGCGGGAGCGCTCGGCTATGCCGCGCTGTCGAACCATCTGCGACGGCGCACGGCCGTGCTCACGGCGACCCTCACCTTCGGGGCGGCGACCGTCGGGGTCGCGTTCCTGCCGCCGTTGCCGGTGATCCTGGTGCTGTGCGCGGTCACCGGCGTGGTCTACGGACCGATCCAGCCGATTTACAACTACATGATGCAGACCCGGGCCCCGCACCGGCTGCGCGGCCGAGTGGTCGGGGTGATGACCGGGTTGACCTACGCGGCGGGCCCGCTGGGCCTGCTGGTGGCCGGTCCGCTGACCGACGCGGCCGGGCTGAAGGTCACGTTCCTGGCGCTGGCGGTACCGATCCTGCTGATCGGCCTGGTCGCCTGCCGGCTGCCGTCGCTGCACGAACTGGACCGCGCGCCGGAGTTCGCGCAAGGCCCGGGCCCGTGAGGCGGGCCTAGTATCGGGCCGTGAGCTCTGACGCCCTGGCCAGCCTGATCGCCGACCTGCCCGACGGGATGGTCGTCACCGACCCGACCGTGACCGAGGGCTATCGCCAGGACCGCGCGTTCGACCCGTCGGCCGGCAAGCCGCTGGCCGTGGTCCGGCCGCGGCACACCGAAGAGGTGCAGACCGTGCTGCGCTGGGCCGCCGCGCACCGGGTCCCGGTCGTGACCCGCGGCGCCGGCAGCGGCCTGTCCGGCGGGGCGACGGCACTGGACAACGGCATCGTGCTGTCCACCGAGAAGATGCGCGACATCACTATCGACCCGGTGACCCGCACCGCGGTGTGCCAGCCCGGGCTGTTCAACGCCGAGGTGAAGAAGGCGGCCGCCGAGCACGGCCTGTGGTATCCGCCGGACCCGTCGTCGTTCGAAATCTGCAGCATCGGCGGCAACATCGCCACCAACGCCGGCGGGCTGTGCTGCGTGAAATACGGCGTCACCACCGATTACGTGCTGGGCATGCAGGTGGTGCTGGCCGACGGCACCGCGGTCCGGCTGGGCGGCCCGCGCCTCAAAGACGTCGCGGGGCTCAGCCTGACCAAGCTCTTCGTCGGCAGCGAGGGCACGCTGGGCGTCGTCACCGAGGTGACGCTGCGGCTGGTGCCCAAGCAGAACGCGTCCAGCATCGTGGTGGCCAGCTTCGCGACCGTCGAGCACGCGGTCGAGGCGGTGCTCGGGGTCACCGGGAAGCTTCGCCCCTCGATGCTGGAGTTCATGGATTCGGTGGCGATCAACGCCGTCGAGGACACCCTGCGCATGGATCTCGACCGCGGGGCGGCCGCCATGCTGGTGGCCGGGTCCGACGAGCGCGGCCGCGCCGGCAGCGAGGACGCCGAAATCATGGCCGAGGTGTTCGCGGAACACGCTGCGACCGAAGTGTTTTCGACCGACGACCCCGACGAGGGCGAGGCATTCGTCGTCGCCCGGCGGTTCTGCATCCCGGCCGTCGAGGCCAAGGGCTCGCTTCTGCTCGAGGACGTCGGGGTGCCGCTTCCGGCGCTGGGCGAGCTGGTCACCGGGATCGCGCGCATCGCCGCCGAACGCGACCTGATGATCTCGGTGATCGCGCACGCCGGCGACGGCAACACCCACCCGCTGATCGTCTACGACCCCGCCGATGCCGACATGACCGAACGCGCCCACCTGGCGTTCGGCGAGATCATGGACCTGGCGGTCGGGCTGGGCGGCACCATCACCGGCGAGCACGGCGTCGGCCGGCTGAAGCGGCCCTGGCTGGCCGGCTATCTGGGACCCGACGTGATGGATCTCAACCGGCGCATCAAGCAGGCCCTGGATCCGCAGGGCATTTTGAACCCGGGGTCGGGTATTTAGGTCTTGCTTTGAGTAAGTGCCCGGCTGGCGGGGCGCTCGGTATCGTGCGCGGTTGACATCCTGGTCTTGGTGTCGTACGAATGAGACATGGCTGCCGTTATGTCTCACGACGCACCGGTCAAGTTTCAGCTGGCCACCGCCGACACGTGGCCGAACCCGTGGCCGATGTACCGCGCCTTGCGCGACCACGACCCGGTGCACCACGTCGTTCCTGCGAAGCACCCCGAAGATGACTACTACGTGCTCTCCCGGCACGCCGACGTGTGGGCCGCGGCGCGCGATCACGAGACCTTCTCCTCCGCGCAGGGACTGACAGTCAACTATGACGACCTGGAATTGATTGGGCTGCAGGATAATCCGCCGTTTGTCATGCAGGATCCACCGGTACACACGGAATTCCGCAAATTGGTGTCGCGCGGCTTCACGCCGCGGCAGGTCGAGGCGGTGGAACCCAAGGTCCGGGAGTTCGTCGTTGAGCGCATCGAGGGGTTGCGCTCGGCCGGCGGCGGCGACATCGTCGCGGAGCTGTTCAAACCGCTGCCGTCGATGGTGGTCGCGCATTATCTCGGTGTGCCGGAGGAGGACTGGGTCCAATTCGACGGCTGGACCCAGGCGATCGTCGCGGCCAACACCGCCGAGGGCGGGGTCGGTGGCGCGCTGGAAACCGTCGGCGATGCGGTCGGGTCGATGATGGCCTACTTCACCGGGCTGATCGAACGGCGCCGGACCGAACCCGAGGACGACACCATCTCGCACCTGGTGGCCGCCGGAGTCGGGGCCGACGGCGACATCGCCGGCACGCTGTCCATCCTGGCGTTCACGTTCACCATGGTCACCGGCGGCAACGACACCGTCACCGGCATGCTCGGCGGCTCGATGCCTTTGCTGCACCAGCGCCCCGACCAACGTCAGCTGTTGGTGGACGAACCGGCTCGCATTCCCGACGCGGTCGAGGAGCTGCTGCGGCTGACCTCGCCGGTGCAGGGATTGGCCCGCACCGTGACCCGTGACGTCACCGTCGGCGAGACCACCATCCCGGCCGGGCGCAGGGTGCTGCTGCTCTACGGCTCGGCCAACCGCGATGAACGCCAATACGGCTCGGACGCAGGCGAACTCGACGTGACCCGCTGCCCACGCAATATCCTGACGTTCAGCCACGGCGCGCATCACTGCCTGGGCGCGGCCGCGGCCCGGATGCAGTCCCGGGTTGCGCTGACCGAACTGCTGGCGCGCTGCCCAGACTTCGAGGTTGACGACTCCGGAATCGTCTGGGCCGGTGGCAGTTATGTCCGGCGTCCCCTGTCGGTGCCCATCCGGGTGAAATCCTGATGCCCGGCAACGACTGGCTGGGCACGCACCGGACCGAGGCGGCCGCCGACCGCATCCTCGACGCCGCCGAGCGGCTGTACACCGAGCGCGACTCGGACTCGATCGGCATGAACGAAATCGCCCGGGCGGCAGGCTGTTCCCGCGCGACTCTGTACCGGTATTTCGAGAACCGCGAGGCGCTGCGAACCGCCTACATCCACCGCGAAACCCACCGGCTGGGCCGCGAGATCATCGCGCGCACCGGCGACATCGAGGACCCGCGCGAACGGCTGGTCGCGAGCATCCTCGTCACGCTGAGGATGGTGCGCGAGAGCCCGGCGCTGGCGTCCTGGTTCGCCACCACCCGCCCGCCGGTGGGTGGCGAATTGGCCGGCCAATCCGACGTGATCGCAGCCCTGGCGGTGGCGTTCCTGCAGTCGCTGGGGCCCGACGATCCCGCGGTCATCGAGCGCCGCGGCCGCTGGACGGTGCGGGTGATCGTCTCGCTGCTGACGCACCCGGGGCGCGACGAGGACGAGGAGCGGGCGATGCTCGAGGAGTTCGTCGTTCCGATCGTGACGCCGGTCTCCGCCCGCGGTTAAGCCCGCGCGTCACGCCCGGCGGCCCGCAACCACTGTTGGAAGTGCCCGCCTCCGAGCGACAACCTGTTTCCGCAGGTCACGCCCATAAACGAAGTTGTCGCTGTGAGGCGGGCAAATCGCCTCTCCACCTGCGGAGTGACTCGCGGGGTCGGTGTTACGAATGGTGCGCTGCGGCGCCCGGCTGTGCCCCGACCGGCGGCCGGCTCAGTCCCGGACGCGGGTGACCCGGTGCAGCAGCCACGCCAGCGGGATCGTCACCACCAGCGTCGCGACATACAGGTACAGCATCGAGCCGGTATAGACGCGGGCGCCGACGATGTAGTCCATCGCGAATTCCATGGTGATCAGGTGGATCAAAAAGATCTCGTAGGAGATCTCCCCCAGCCACACCATCGGGCGGCTGGCCAGGATTCGCGAATACCAGCCGTGGTCGCCGAGCGCCAGCGGTGCCACAGCGAGCGCGGCGATGACGGCATAGAAGCACGTCTTGAACAACGCCTCGCTCAGCGTCGCCGGGGAGGTCGTGGGCGCACCGGCAATGGGCGTGGACACGATGAAATAGCAGATGACGGCCAGCGGTATGGCCACGAATCCGTAACCGCGCACGCCCATCTCCTGCAGCACGGTGAGCATCATTCCGGCGAGGAACCAGGCCAGATAGGTGGGCAGCCACAGCCGCGCGCCGTCCGGAAACCAATGGTCGGTGTGCACCAGCACCAGCCAGGCCGGGCTGATCAACGCCATCCCCGCCAGGGCGCCCAGCACCAGTTTCGGCTGCCACTGCCGCCGGCAGATCACCACCAGCAGCAGGTAGGCCAGCAGCGGCAGGATGACGTAGAACGCGGCCTCCACCGCCAGGCTCCACATCTGGGTCAGCCCCTGGTGCAGATACTTGCCCAGGTAGCCGTTGCAGTAGATCTGCGTCAGCGTCAGGTTGCGCGCCAGCCCCAGCCAGCTGTGCCCGGGGTTCGGTCCGGCGTCGCGGTAGTGGTACAGCACGTAGGCGAACAGCACGGTGATCACGTAGGCGGGCATGATGCGCCGAACCCGGTGCCACGCATAGCGACTCAGCGACGGCGCCGCCGCGCTGTTTCTCGACGCGGACTTCACCCAGGGGCGGAACAACAGGTAACCGGAGAGCACGAAGAAGATCGGCACCCCGATCTCCATCCGGGAACCGACCAGGCCCCAATACCCGTGCGTGTATTTGCCCGTGGTGTAGGCCGCGTGGGTGCCCATGACGAGGAGCGCGGCGACCGCACGGATCCCGGTCAGCGAGGCGACCCGGTCGACGCGAGAGGTCTGCTCGAGCCCGCCCTGGGCGTCTTGCTCTTCCGACAGCGTCATCCGCCGTGTTTCCTGCGCGGCTTCCCACCGTCTCGGCCGCGGGGCTTGTTGCCGGACGACCGCTCCGGCTGGAGGTTGATCAACACCCCCGAAATGCGGGTGTGCTCAAGCCTTTTGAAAGTCAACTTGGGCAACTTGGCCGGCAACTCGACCAGGGAGAAATCCGGTCCGATCGCGATGTGCCCGAAATCGCTGCGATGCAGCCCTCCCTCGTTGGCGATGGCGCCGACGATCGCGCCCGGGCCGATCTTGTGCCGCTTGCCCACCGCGATGCGATAGGTGGCGAAAGGCTTTGCATCCCTTGGTCTTTCGGGGCGTTCACGGCGTTCGGTGCGCCGCTCGCGCCGGTCCGGCGGCGGTTCGGGCGCCATCAGGAATTCCTCGCCGTCGCGGGACTGCAGGGCCAGCGCGGCGGCGATGTCGGCCATCGGGGTGTCGTTGTCGCGTTCGTAGTCCTGGACCAACTTGCGAAACAGGTCGATTCCGGGGGAACCGAGCGCGGTGGTGATGGAGTCGGCGAACTTGGCCACCCGCTGGGCGTTGACGTCCTCGACGGTGGGTAATTCGGTTTCGGTGAGCGTTTGGCGGGTGGCCTTTTCGATGGCCTTGAGCAGGTGACGCTCCCGCGGGGAGACGAACAGCAGCGCGGTTCCCGAACGCCCTGCCCGGCCGGTGCGCCCGATCCGGTGCACGTACGACTCGGTGTCATGCGGGATGTCGTAGTTCAGGACGTGCGATATCCGCTCCACGTCCAGCCCGCGCGCGGCCACGTCGGTGGCGACCAGGATGTCGATGCTGCCGTCCTTCAAAGCGGCGACGGTGCGTTCGCGCTGGCCCTGCGGGATGTCCCCGTTGATGGCGGCCGCGGAGAAGCCTCGGGCCCTTAGCCTTTCGGCGACTTCCTCGGTGGCCTGCTTGGTCCTGACGAAGACGATCATCGCCTCGAACGGCTCGACTTCCAGCACCCGGGTCAGCGCGTCCATCTTGCGCGGCCCGGCGACCTGGATGTAACGCTGCGAAATGTTCTCGGCGGTGGCGGTTTTCGCTTTGGTGCTGACCTCGAGCGGGTCGTGCAGATACTTGGTGGTGATTTTGCGGATCGCGGGCGGCATGGTCGCGGAGAACAGCGCCACCTGTTTGTATTCCGGGGTTTCGGACAGGATGCGATCGACTTCTTCGGCGAAGCCCATGGTGAGCATCTCGTCGGCCTCGTCGAGAACCAGGTAGTCGACGTGGGACAGGTCGAGCGTCCCGCGCTCCAGGTGGTCGATGACCCGGCCCGGCGTGCCGACCACCACGTGGGCGCCGCGGCGCAGCCCGGCCAGCTGGACGCCGTAGGACGAGCCGCCGTAGATCGGCAGCACGTTGATCTTGGGCAGGTGGGCCCCGTACCGGCTGAACGCCTCGGCCACCTGCAGGGCCAGTTCCCGGGTCGGGGCGAGCACCAGCGCCTGGGTGGCGGTGCTGGTGACGTCGATCTTGGACAGGATCGGGATGGCGAAGGCGGCGGTCTTGCCGGTGCCGGTCTGGGCCAGGCCGACGACGTCGGAGCCGGCCATCAGCGCCGGGATCGTCGCGGCCTGAATGCCGGTGGGCGACTCGTAGCCGACGTCGGCGATCGCCCGCAGGACCGAGGGATTGATCTGCAGGTCGGCAAACGTCGTAGAGGCAGCTTCAGTCGAGCTGTCCGAGAGGGTCATCGTCCAAGGAGTCTAGTGGTGATCGCGAGCTCAGCGGACGCTGAGCGCTGCGGGTCACCACCAGAAGGCCCAGTGTGATCGCGAGCTCAGCGGACGCTGAGCGCTGGCGGTGATCATCAGCACACCCGGCCATGTCTGCGACGGCCCGGGAGCCGGTGACGGTACGGTGCCCGGTGTGTGGTCGTTGCCGTGTCGTACCGAGCCACTGACCGGCTCGGCCGCTGTCGCTCTCATCGCCTTCACGTTGAGCGGCTGCGGTTCGGGCGATTCCACCGTCGCAAAGACGCCGCAGGCCAGGACGTCGGAGACCGCGTCGATCACGGCGCCGGCCACGCCGACGGCCGCCGCCCCGCCGGGCAACGCCCCGCCCACCGATCCCTGCGCGGTCAACCTCGCGTCGCCCACCATTGCCAAGGTGGTGTCCGAGCTGCCCCGCGACCCGCGCAGCCAGCAGCCCTGGAACCCCGAACCGCTGGCCGGCAACTACAACCAGTGCGCGCAGCTCTCGGCGATCATCATCAAGGCCAACACGAATGCGGTCGCCCCGACCACCCGTGCGGTGCTGTTCCACCTCGGCCAGTTCATCCCGCAGGGCGTGCCCGACACCTACGGATTCAACGGCGTTGACCCGGCGCAAACCACCGGCGACACGGTGGCGCTGACCTATCCCGGCGGGATCAACGGCCTGAACACCGACGTCAAATTCCACTGGAACGGCAACACGGTCGAACTCATCGGCAACACCCCGGCCCACTAATCTCCGGGTACGCCCGCCCGGCACGGCCCTCCTGTCGGAGCGCTGACCTACAGTGGCCCAGTGTTGGTCTCCGGCGACAGCATCGTTTACAGCGCATCGGATCTTGCCGCCGCCGCCCGCTGCGAATTCGCGCTCTTGCGGGACTTCGACGCCAAGCTGGGGCGCGGGCCCGCCGTCACCGTCGAGGACGAACTGCTCGCGCGCACGGCCGAGCTGGGTAGTGAACACGAACGACGCGAACTCGCCTCGCTGCGCGACCGGTTCGGGCAGGACGTCGCGATCATCGGCCGCCCGGCCTACACCCCGGCCGGCCTGGCGGCCGCCGCCGCCGCCACCCGCCGCGCCGTCGCCGACCGCGCGCCCGTGGTGTATCAGGCCGCGATGTTCGACGGCCGCTTCGTCGGCTTCGCCGATTTCCTGGTGCGCGACGGCGAGCGGTACCGCGTCGTCGACACCAAACTGGCCCGCTCGGCCAAGGTGACCGCGCTGCTGCAGCTGGCCGCGTACGCCGACGCGTTGGCCGCGTCCGGCATCCCGGTCGCACCGGAGGCCGAGCTGCGGTTGGGCGATGGGACCGCGGTGCGGCACCGCGTGTGCGACCTGATCCCGGTGTACCGCTCCCAGCGGGCCCGGCTGCAGCGCCTCCTTGATGAGCACTACGCGGGCGGCGCCGCGGTCCGCTGGGACGACGAGGGCGTGGCAGCGTGCTTTCACTGCCCGCTGTGCCTCGAACAGCTGCAGGCGGCCGACGACGTTCTATTGGTCGCCGGTATGCGAGTAAGCCAGCGGGACAAGCTCTTTGACGCCGGGATCAGCACCGTCGCCGAGCTGGCCGATCATCGCGGACCCGTGGCCGACCTGGCGCCCGGCGTGCTGAACAAACTGACCATCCAGGCGAAACTGCAAGTCCGGCAACGCGAAACCGGTGTTCCTCAGGTCGAGGTCATCGACGCGCAGCCGCTGGCCCTGCTGCCCGAGCCCGACCCGGGCGACCTGTTCTTCGACTTCGAAGGCGACCCGCTGTGGACCACCGATGGGCGCGAGTGGGGCCTGGAGTACCTGTTCGGTGTTCTGGAGGCCGGCCCGACGGGCAAGTTCCGCCCGCTGTGGGCGCACAACCGGGCCGACGAACGCAAGGCGCTGATCGACTTTCTATCGCTGGTGGCCAAGCGCCGCAAGCGCCGCCCCAACATGCACATCTACCATTACGCGCCCTACGAGAAGACCGCGTTGTTGCGGCTCGCGGGGCGCTACGGGGTGGGCGAGGACGAGGTTGACGAACTGCTCCGCAGCGGTACGCTGGTCGACCTTTATCCGTTGGTGCGCAGGAGCATTCGCGTGGGCGCGGAGTCGTTCAGCCTCAAGGCGCTTGAGCCGCTCTACATGGGGGCTCAACTACGCGCGGGCGACGTGACCACGGCCACCGGTTCGATCACCTCCTATGCGCGGTACTGCGAACTTCAGGCGGACGGCCGCGGCGACGAGGCCGCATCGGTGCTCAAGGAGATCGAGGACTACAACCACTACGACTGCCGGTCGACTCAGGAACTGCGGAACTGGCTGACGTTGCGCGCCTACGAATCCGGTGTGGTACCGATCGGCGCCCAGCCGGTGCCCGACGGCAACACCGTCGACGACCGCGACCAGCTGGCGGTGACATTGGCGGCGTTCACCGGAACCTCCGGCGTCGACGACCGCACCGCGCAGCAGACGGCGGTGGCGCTGCTGGCCGCGGCGCGCGGCTACCACCGGCGCGAGGACAAACCGTTCTGGTGGGCGCATTTCGACCGGCTGAACTTCCCCATCGAGGAGTGGTCGGACAACACCGATGTGTTCGTCGCCGAGCACGCGTCGGTGAGCGTCGACTGGCACACGCCTCCCCGCGCGCGCAAACCGCAGCGGCGGGTGCAGCTGCGCGGCGAGCTGGCCCGCGGCGACTTGAAGAGCGACGTCTTTGCGCTCTACCACCCGCCGGCGCCGCCCGGCATGACCGACAGCCCGGACCGGCGGGCGGCCGGGCGGGCCTCGGTCGTCGAGGCCGACGATCCGGCCGTGCCCAGCGAAGTGATCGTTCTCGAACGAGTTGGCAGCGACGGCAACACCTTTCACCAGGTGCCGTTCGCGCTGACGCCCGGCCCGCCCATCCCGACGACGGCCCTGCGGGACTCGATCGAGGCGACCGCCGCGGCGGTGGCCGCCGGATTGCCGCAACTCCCCGACAGCGCCATGGTCGACGTGCTGTTGCGCCGCGCGCCCCGCACGCGCAGTGCCGCCCCCCCACCCCGTAGCGACGACACCGTCGCCGACATCACCGCGGCGCTACTGGATCTGGACTCGTCGTACCTGGCGGTGCACGGCCCGCCCGGCACCGGCAAGACGCACACCGCCGCCCGGGTGATCCACGACCTGGTCACCAAACACGCCTGGCGCGTCGGCGTGGTCGCTCAGTCGCACGCCACCGTGGAGAACGTGCTGGATTGCGTGATCGACGCCGGCCTGGATCCGCAACGAATCGCGAAGAAGCGCAACGACCACCGGGCCCCGCGCTGGCAAGAGATCGACGGTGGCGCCTACGCCGCATTCCTCTCCGACACGCCGGGATGTGTGATCGGCGGAACGGCATGGGATTTCGCCAATGCCAACCGGATACCGCCGGGAAGCCTGGATCTGCTGGTGATCGACGAAGCCGGCCAATTCTGTTTGGCCAACACGATTGCCGTGGCCCCGGCCGCCGCCAACCTGCTGCTGCTCGGGGACCCCCAGCAGTTGCCGCAAGTCAGCCAGGGCACCCATCCGGAGCCGGTGGACACGTCCGCGCTGGAATGGCTGGTCGACGGTCAGCGCACCCTACCGGACGAGCGCGGCTACTTCCTGGACCTGTCGTACCGCATGCATCCGGCGGTCTGCGGCGCGGTATCGGCGCTGTCCTACGAGGACAGACTGCATTCCCACGACTGCACCGCCGCCCGCCACCTCGACGGGTATCAGCCAGGCGTTCGGCTGCTTTCGGTTGAGCACCAGGGCAATTCGACCGAGAGCCCCGAGGAGGCCGACGCGATCGCCGCCGAGATCAACCGGCTGCTCGGCGTGTCGTGGACCGACGAACACGGCACCCGGGCGCTGACCGCCGCCGACGTGCTGGTGCTGGCGCCCTACAACGCCCAGGTGGCGCTGCTGCGCCGCCGGTTGGGCGCGGCGAAGCTCGACGGGGTGCGGGTCGGGACGGTCGACAAGTTCCAGGGCGGACAGGCGCCGGTGGTGTTCGTCTCGATGACGGTGTCGTCCATGGACGTGGTGCCGCGCGGAATCTCCTTCCTGCTCAACAGGAATCGGCTCAACGTCGCGGTGAGCCGGGCCCAGTACGCGGCCGTGATCGTGCGCTCGCCGTCGCTGACGGAGTATCTGCCCGCGACACCGGCGGGCCTGATCGACCTGGGCGCCTTCCTGGCGCTCACGCAGCCCGATCTGCGATCACCGGCCTGACCGCGACGCGAAAAGTGTTCCAACAGCGATGAATGTGGCCCGCGGAGCCTCCGCGTCAAACTCGGTTGCGCATCGGTGAAAACCGCTCAACCTGCACGGGCGGGCCGTCGGCTGACGGCGGCGGTACGACGGCAGCGACACCGTTGATCACGGCCACGACCGTCCGGCTCCGACGCTCAATGTTCAGGGTGCCATGTTGAAAATTCTGGACGACCCACTCCGGCTCCTGGATTTCGGCGCTGGTCGGCAGCCCCAGCGAGCTATGTTCGTAGCCCAGGGTGCCCCACGCGGCGTAGATGGTGGAGGTGACGGGCTGCGCCCCGGTGGTCGGCGACCAGTACATCGCCCCCTTTTCGAAGATGACGTAGCGCGTGGCTCCCGCCCCGGTCGATTCCGACGACTGTGGCGCCCCCAGGGCGCTTTTCATGCCGCCCATCGCCTGCCACCGGTCATAGATGGCACTACCTTGCATCGACTGCGCCAGATCATCGGCGCTGGGGCGCTTGTTGAACCGCGCAGCAATGTCGCGAATCTGGTTCATCAACGGGAATCCAAGGTTGCCGGGGCAATCGGTATCGCCGACGTCGCGGTGAGCGAAAATGCACGGCAAGCCCACGGTGGTGCCCTGAGGGAAACGGGTGTAGGGGCCCCCTTCCGATGTCAACGCGACGCTTCCCTGCGGGTCGACGCCATCCAGTGCCAGACGCCACCCCAGCAGGCGCCCCACGGTGCGCAGCTGAACCGGCGTGGGGACCACCGCGTCGAAGTCGCCGATCATGCACACCGCCCATGTGTTGCGGTTGAACCCGCCAGTGTGGGTGCCCAGAACCGGTCTGGTCATCCCGCCGAATCGGCCCTCGAATATCTGACCGTACTTGTCGACCAGCGCGTTGTAGGCGATGTCCGGCCAGCCCAGAGTGCGGGTGTGATAGTCGTAGATCGATCGCACAGTTGCCGCCGAATCCTGCTGCGCGTATTCGTTTACACCGGCGGTGTGGTGCACGACGGCTGCCTTGATTCCGTTGTCGTACATCGGTGCTCGGCGGCGAATCGACTCATCGGCGCCCCACCCGGCCCGACTGATGATATTGAGGTCCTGCCCGGGCGCTTCGACCGCCGAAACCAAGGACGTGTTGTCAGCTGCCGCCCTCAGGGGCTGGACCAGACCTGATGCGGCGGTGCCCAAACTGAGCATAATCGGCGCCGCCGCAGCATATTTGAGGACATCACGGCGCGAGGGAGACGGTGTCGCACTGCACCCGCACCGATCACGCACGGCGCCACGATAGCCCGTGGTCACGCTATTCCTCGCGCGACCCGCCGGAGCCTAATGCTGTTGTAGGCGAGGGGTTCGTAGCGCCAGGTTGCGCGCGACCCGCACTTCACCCCTGACCGTACCAACACTACGACAATGGTTGACGGCAGCCGAGAACATCGGTTGCGATATCGATTGGTAAAGCGCTGCTGCACACGGCTTTTGTGCCACAGTTGCGCACTGACGCAAATTGGCCGCTAACCGGTTGACGAGTGCCGGCCCGAACCGGTGGGGTCGTCATCCGGATCGGAGCGGTGATGGAAACCCCGCGGCGATTCACCGTCGGTGAAGTGCAGGCCCGCCGATCCGTTGTGGTGGCGGCGCGGTGGCCGGGTGGGCCGATCACCGGGCGGCATGGATCTGGGCGGACGCCGAACCGCCACCTGGCGAAGGCGTTTGCCGCCGTCCACGTGAGACCCGTTGTGGGCATAGCCGATTGGTTGAGCCTGCGCGGCCGGGCCGCGCCGCGGCACTCCGGTGGATGCGGGGCGCGGGCGTTCGACTGGCTGCCGGGGCGGCTCGGGATCGCTGCCCCGCTGGAACTCGGGCTCGCGCACCAGGACGAATTCCACGTACTCATCGTCGTCATAGTCGTCGTCGACGAGGTCATCGTCGGGGTCCGGATCGTCGCCGCCCCGGCCATCGCCCGTGCCCGCCCAGGGCACGGTGCCCACCAGAAACAGTGCGGCGATGATCCCGAACAACGTGATGAACGCCGGCAACAGCACCGACTGCGACATCGCGGCAGCGAACGGCTCGCGCAGGAACCCGGGCAATTGCAGGGCGAGCGCGTCCTCGCCGGCGGCGTCCCCGGACGGCTGCCGCGGCATCTCGGCGCTGATGCGCCACGTCATGAACGCCGCCATGGCGGCGCTGCCGAGGACCGCGCCGAGTTGGCGCACGGAGTTGTAGACCGCGGAGCCCGCGCCCGCCAGGTGCGGGGGCAGGTTACGCGTCGCGGTCGCGGTCAGCGGCGACCACACGAACGCCATCCCGACACCCATCACGAAGAACGGCAACGCCAGCCGCCAGATCGGTGTCGTCGGCGACATCTCGAAGGTGAGCCAGGTCAGCGCGATCGCCAGCACGGAGAAGCCGAAGCCGAGCACCGGTTGCGGGTGGTATTTGTCGACGATCTTGCCGACCAACGGCGCGAAGACACCGTTGGCGATGGCCATCGGCGCGATCAGCAGGGCCGAGCGCGTCGGCGACAGCCCGCACACGGCCTGCGCGTAGAACGTCAGCGGCAGCATCATGGCCGTCGCGGTGAACGAGATGATGGCGACCCCGATGTTGCACAGGCTGAAGTCGCGATCGCCGAAGATGATCAACGGAATCAGCGGCTCGTGGGCGTTCAGCGCCTGCCAGAACGCGAAGGCCGTCATGAACCCGACGCCGGCGACGATCAACGCCCAGATCCAGGGTTGCCAGTGCGCGGCCTCCCCCTGCTGCAGCCCGAACACGATCAAAAAGATGCCGATGCCGGACAGCGCGACCCCGATCAGGTCGAAGCGGTGCGACTGGGTGGGCAGCACCGGAATCAGCCAGTACGCCAACGCCAGCCCGATGACGCCGATGGGGACGTTGACGAAGAAGATCCACTGCCAGCCCAGCCCGTCGACCAGGACGCCGCCGGCCAGCGGGCCCACCAGGCTGGCCACACCGGCGGTGGCACCCCACAGGCTCACCGCGACGCCGCGCCGCTCCGACGGGAAGATCCGGGTGATCGTCGACAGGGTCTGCGGGGTGAGCAGCCCCGCGCCGACGCCCTGCACGACGCGCGCGGCGATCAGCATCGCGGCGCTGCCGGCCAGCCCGCACCACACCGAGGAGGCGGTGAACACGACCAGGCCGAACAGGTACAGGTTCTTGGGACCGAACCGGTCGCCCAGGCGCCCGGCCACCAGCAACACGACCGCATACCCCAGCAGGTAGGCGCTGGTCACCCAGACCACGGTGTCGTAGCCGATGCGCAGGCTAGCCATGATGGTCGGGTTGGCGATCGCGACGATGGTCGAGTCGACCATGATCATGAAGAAGCCGATCATCATCGCCCAGAGCGGGTTCCAGGGATTCTGCGACTGCGGCGAGCTCCGGGTGAAAAAGTCCCAGCGGTTGGCGGCCCGGGCCGGCCCCGATCCCGCGCGCCCCGTTCCCCCGGGCGTGCGGGGCGTAGGCGTGGTCATCCACCCCACCTCGTTTCGCTCCCGACGACGCTGTTCAGCCGTATCGGCCCGGCTGGTCGACCGGCCCAACCCACGCGGCTGATACACCACGCGCGCGGCGCGGAAAGCAGCCTGAAGACCGACGAACGGCACGGACCGTCGCTGACATCCAGCCTGATTATTCCCGGTGAGGCAATAGGCCGGCAGCCAAGGACCCGGTCAGGGCGCATAACGCGGCAGTATTCGTCGCCGGCGCGTTAGCCTGGGGGAACGCCATCTGCAGGAGAGAAATATGCGGGCTCGACGGAAAAGGTCGCCGAACGGGTTCTTCACCATGTCCAACGCTGGACAGCAGCCGCCCGCCAAGAGCGGTCGACCCAAGATGTCCGCGCGAGCGTTGGCGCAGGTCATCGAGCGGAGCTCGTGGATACAGGGCCCGGCCGCCGAGGCCTATGTGACCCGCCTGCGCAACGCGCACCCCAATGGCGGCCCGGCCGAGATCATGGCCAAGCTGCAGAAGCGATACCTGGCCATCGTGACGGCCGGCGGCGTTGCCGTGGGGGCCGCCGCGACCGTTCCCGGCATCGGCACGATCAGCGCCCTGTCCGCGGCGGCCGCGGAAACGGTGACATTCTTGGAGGCCACCGCGTTCTTCGTGCTGGCGACGGCGGTGGTCTACGACATTCCGGCCGATCACCGGGAACGGCGCCGCGCGCTGGTGCTGGCGGTCCTCGCCGGTGACAACAGCGAGCACGCCGTCGCCCAGTTGATCGGCCCGCGCCGCACCAACGGCGGCTGGATCTCCGAGAGCCTGGCCGCCCTGCCGCTGTCGTCGATGTCGAAGCTGAACTCGCGGCTGCTCAAGTCGGCGGTCCGCAAGTACACCGTGCGGCGCGGCGCGCTGCTGTTCGGCAAACTGCTGCCGGTCGGAATCGGGGTCGTGGTGGGCGCCGTCGGCAACTATCTCGCCGGCAAGAAGATGATCCGCAACGCCAACAGGGCGTTCGGCGCCCCGCCGGTGCGCTGGCCCCGTGCGCTGCATCTGGTGCGCCCGATCCACGAAGCCGGCTAGCCCAACCCGCGGCCGTCCTCATGCCCCCCGGTCAACCTGGCGGATCGGCGGCGAAAGGTTAGCCTTTATAGGGCGGAACAATGGGTACCGCCCTGGGTGTGAGGTGTTCGGTCCCCCGGGGCCGACAAGGGTGCAGGCGCCACGGGAATGCGCTTGCGGAACAGAAGGATTGAGGCGAACTGCGGTCGTGAGCAACATAAGTTCACCATTCGGGCAGAACGAATGGCTGGTCGAGGAGATGTACCGCAAGTTCCGCGACGACCCCTCGTCAGTCGATCCGAGCTGGCACGAGTTCCTGGTCGACTACAACCCCGAGCCCGCCGGCGAGCCCGCGCCGGCCGCCCCGACCAGCGCTGACGGTCCGCCGGCCGCCGGCAACGGGGTCGCGCCGCGGCCGGCCAAAGCCCCCACTCCCCCGCCGGCGGAAGGCGACGAGCTACAGACGCTGCGCGGCGCCGCGGCGGCCGTCGTCAAGAACATGTCGGCGTCGCTGGACGTACCGACGGCGACCAGCGTCCGCGCCGTCCCGGCCAAGCTGATGATCGACAACCGGATCGTCATCAACAACCAGCTCAAGCGCACCCGCGGCGGCAAGATCTCGTTCACCCACCTGCTCGGCTACGCGCTGGTGCAGGCGATCAAGAAGTTCCCGAACATGAATCGGCACTACGCCGAGGTCGACGGCAAGCCGACCGCGGTCACGCCGGCGCACACCAACCTCGGCCTGGCGATCGACCTGCAGGGCAAGGACGGCAAGCGTTCCCTGGTGGTCGCCGGGATCAAGGGCTGCGAAACCATGCGCTTCGCGCAGTTCGTCACCGCCTACGAAGACATTGTGCGACGCGCCCGCGACGGCAAGCTGACCGCCGAAGACTTTGCGGGCGTGACCATTTCGCTGACCAACCCGGGCACGATCGGCACCGTGCACTCGGTGCCGCGGCTGATGAACGGCCAGGGCGCCATCATCGGTGTCGGCGCCATGGAATACCCCGCGGAGTTCCAGGGCGCCAGCGAGGAACGCATCGCCGAGCTGGGCATCGGCAAGCTGATCACGCTGACCTCCACCTACGACCACCGCATCATCCAGGGCGCGGAGTCCGGCGACTTCCTGCGCACCATCCACGAGATGCTGCTGTCGGACGACTTCTGGGACGAGATCTTCCGCGAGCTGGGCAACCCGTACCTGCCGGTGCGCTGGAGCACCGACAACCCGGACTCGATCGTCGACAAGAACGCCCGGGTGATGGAGTTGATTGCGGCCTACCGCAACCGCGGTCACCTGATGGCCGACATCGACCCGCTGCGGCTGGACGGCAGCCGGTTCCGCAGCCACCCCGACCTCGAGATTCTCAACCACGGCCTGACGCTGTGGGACCTCGACCGGGTGTTCAAAGTCAACGGATTCGCCGGGAGCGAGTACAAGAAACTGCGCGACGTGCTGGGCCTGCTGCGCGACGCCTACTGCCGCCACATCGGTGTGGAGTACACCCACATTCTCGAACCGTCGCAACAGGAATGGCTGCAGCAGCGCGTCGAGACCAAGCACGTCAAACCGACGGTGGCCGAGCAGAAGTTCATCCTGAGCAAGTTGAATGCGGCCGAGGCCTTCGAAACCTTCCTGCAGACCAAATACGTTGGCCAGAAACGATTTTCACTGGAAGGCGCGGAAAGCATCATCCCGATGATGGACGCGGCGATCGATCAGTGCGCCGAGCACGGGCTCGACGAGGTGGTCATCGGGATGCCGCACCGCGGCCGGCTCAACGTGCTGGCCAACATCGTCGGCAAGCCGTACTCGCAGATCTTCAGCGAGTTCGAGGGCAACCTCAACCCGGCGCAGGCGCACGGTTCCGGTGACGTCAAGTATCACCTGGGCGCCACCGGCGTATATCTACAGATGTTCGGCGACAACGACATTCAGGTGTCGCTGACCGCCAACCCGTCGCACCTGGAGGCCGTCGACCCGGTGCTCGAAGGTCTGGTGCGGGCCAAGCAGGACCTGCTGGACCACGGCGCCGAAGACCACGGGGATGAGAAGGCCTTCTCGGTGGTGCCGATGATGCTGCACGGCGACGCCGCGTTCGCCGGTCAGGGCGTGGTCGCCGAAACCCTGAACATGACCCACCTGCCCGGGTACCGGGTCGGCGGCACCATTCACATCATCGCCAACAACCAGATCGGTTTCACCACCGCGCCGGAGTATTCGCGCTCCAGCGAGTACTGCACCGACGTCGCGAAGATGATCGGGGCACCGATCTTCCACGTCAACGGCGACGACCCGGAGGCGTGCGCGTGGGTGGCCAAGCTGGCCGTCGACTTCCGGCAGGAGTTCAAGAAGGACGTCGTCATCGACATGCTGTGCTACCGCAAGCGCGGGCACAACGAGGGCGACGACCCGTCGATGACCAACCCCGCGATGTACGACGTCGTCGACATCAAGCGCGGGGTCCGCAAGAGCTACACCGAAGCCCTGATCGGCCGCGGCGACATCTCGATGAAGGAAGCCGAGGACGCGCTGCGCGACTACCAGGGCCAGCTGGAGCGGGTGTTCAACGAGGTCCGCGAGCTGGAGAAACACGGCGCGCTGCCGAGCGAATCGGTCGAGGCCGACCAGATGCTGCCGGCGGGCCTGGCCACCGCGGTGGACAAGGCGCTGCTGGCCCGCATCGGCGACGCGTTCCTGGCGACTCCGGACGGCTTCACCGCGCACCCGCGGGTGCAGCCGGTGCTGGAGAAGCGTCGCGAGATGGCCTACGAGGGCAAGGTCGACTGGGCCTTCGGCGAGCTGCTGGCGCTGGGCTCGCTGGTGGCCGAGGGCAAGCTGGTGCGGCTGTCGGGCCAGGACACCAAGCGCGGCACCTTCTCCCAGCGGCACTCGGTGATCATCGACCGCAACACCGGCGAAGAGTTCACGCCGCTGCAGCTGTTGACGGTGAACGCCGACGGCACCCGCACCGGCGGCAAGTTCCTGGTGTACGACTCGCCGCTGTCGGAGTTCGCCGCCGTCGGCTTCGAGTACGGCTACACGGTGGGCAACCCGGACGCCCTGGTGCTGTGGGAGGCGCAGTTCGGGGACTTCGTCAACGGCGCGCAGTCGATCATCGACGAGTTCATCAGTTCCGGTGAGGCCAAGTGGGGCCAGCTGTCCAACGTCGTGCTGCTGCTGCCGCACGGCCACGAAGGCCAGGGCCCCGACCACACCTCGGCCCGCATCGAGCGCTTCCTGCAGCTGTGGGCCGAGGGTTCGATGACGATCGCGATGCCCTCGACGCCGTCCAACTACTTCCACCTGTTGCGGCGTCACGCCCTCGACGGCGTGCAGCGGCCGCTGATCGTATTCACGCCGAAATCGATGCTGCGCAACAAGGCGGCGGTCAGCGACGTCCGGGACTTCACCGAGATCAAGTTCCGCTCGGTGCTCGAAGAGCCGACCTACGAGGACGGCATCGGTGATCGCAGCAAGGTCACCCGGGTCCTGCTGACCAGCGGCAAGCTCTACTACGAGCTGGTGGCCCGCAAGGCCAAGGACAACCGCGAGGACGTGGCGATCGTGCGGATCGAGCAGCTCGCCCCGCTGCCGAAGCGCCGGCTGGGCGAGACGCTGGACCGCTACCCGAACGTCAACCAGTACTTCTGGGTGCAGGAGGAGCCGGCCAACCAGGGTGCGTGGCCGCGGTTCGGGCTTGAGCTGCCCGAGCTGCTGCCCGACAAGCTGACCGGGATCAAGCGGATCTCGCGCCGGGCGATGTCGGCCCCGTCGTCGGGCTCGTCGAAGGTGCACGCCGTCGAGCAGCAGGAGATCATCGACACGGCCTTCGCCTGACCGGCGACGGGGACTGAGCCGGGCAGGGTTCTGCGACCCACGGGTATCAGGGACCGCTGGTACCGGCTAGCCTCGACGCAAAACGTGCCGATAAGGAAGGGTGCTCATGCAAGGGTTCGCCGGCAAGGTCGCGGTGGTGACGGGCGCGGGTTCGGGTATCGGGCAGGCGCTGGCCGTGGAGTTGGCCCGCTCGGGCGCAAAGGTGGCCATCAGCGACGTCGACCTCGAGGGCCTGGCCCACACCGAGGAACAACTGAAGGCGATCGGCGCGTCGTTCAAGTCCGATCGGCTCGACGTGACCGAGCGCGAGGCGTTCCTGGCCTACGCCGACGGCGTCAAGGAGCACTTCGGCAAGGTCAACCAGATCTACAACAACGCCGGCATCGCCTTCACCGGCGACGTCGAAATCAGCCAGTTCAAGGACATCGAACGGGTGATGGACGTCGACTTCTGGGGCGTCGTCAACGGCACCAAGGCGTTCCTGCCGCACCTGATCGCCTCCGGCGACGGGCACGTCGTCAACGTGTCCAGCGTGTTCGGGCTGTTCTCGGTGCCCGGGCAGGCGGCCTACAACGCGGCCAAGTTCGCCGTGCGCGGGTTCACCGAGGCGCTGCGGCAGGAGATGGGGGCGGCCGGCCACCCCGTGGCGGTGACGACGGTGCACCCCGGTGGCATCAAGACCGCCATCGCGCGCAACGCCACCGCCGCCGAGGGGCTCGACCCCGAACAACTCGCCAAGCTGTTCGACAAGCGGCTCGCCAGGACCAGCCCGCAACGCGCCGCCCAGATCATCCTGGACGCGGTGCGCAAGAAGAAGGCCCGGGTCCTGGTCGGCACGGATGCCAAACTTCTGGACGTGATGGTGCGGGTGGCGGGCCCGTATTACCAACAGCTCTTCGGGCCTGTGATGGGCCGGCTGCTGCCCAAGCAGTGAATCTCAGCGTCGCCGATTCACGATTTCGCACTGCTGTAGCCGGCATCGCTGGTAACGATTAGCGTCAAGCGGTCACCCGCACGAGGGAGTTTTGCATGGATACGTTCGCCGGCAAGGTCGCCGTCGTCACCGGCGCGGGTTCGGGCATCGGCCAGGCGCTGGCGGTCGAGCTGGGCCGGGCGGGTGCCAAGGTGGCCATCAGCGATGTCGACACCGCCGGGCTGGCGCAGACCGCCGAACAGCTGACGGCGATCGGCGCGGCGTTCAAGTCCGATCGGCTCGACGTCACCGAGCGCGAGGCCTTCCTGGCCTACGCCGACGCGGTGAATGTGCACTTCGGCAAGGTCAATCAGATCTACAACAACGCCGGCATCACGTTCATCGGATCCATCGAGGACAGCCGGTTCAAGGACATCGAGCGGGTGATCGACGTCGACTACTGGGGTGTCGTCAACGGCACCAAGGCGTTCCTGCCGCACCTGATCGCCTCCGGCGACGGCCACGTCATCAACATCTCGAGCGCGCTCGGCCTGTTCTCCGCGCCCGGCCAGGCGGCATACGTCGCGGCCAAGTTCGCCGTCCGGGGATTCACCGAGGCGCTGCATCAGGAGATGGCCCGCGCCGGTCACCCGGTGCGGGTGACGACGGTCCACCCGGGCGGCATCAAAACCGCCTTCGCCCGCAACGCGACCGGCGTCGAGGGACTCGACCATGCCGAGCTGGCCAGCCTGTTCGAGGAGCAGCAGGCCAAGACCACCCCGCAGCGAGCCGCGCAGTTGATCCTCGACGGCGTGCGCAAGAACCAGCCCCGGGTCCTGGTCGGTCCCGACGTCAAGGCGATGGACCTGTTGGTGCGGGTCGCCGGGCCGAACTACGACCGACTGCTGGGCGGGCCCGTGATGAGCCGCGTCAAGGACTTCGTCACCCGGTTGCTGCCGAAGCGCTGACCCGGTCGATGAGCGCGTGGATACGCGCGAAAGAGGGCCGGGGCACGTCAGTCCTGACCCGTCAGCCCGGACCCGGTCTAGCGGCCGAGGGGATGCTCGGCCAGCCAACCGCCCGCCACCGCCTGCGGGTCGGCGCCGCTGGCAACCTGGCGCCGCATATCGACCAGGGCCGCGGTGTCCAGCACGCCGGCCACTTCGTTGATTGCCAGCAACTGCCGATCGCTGAGCGCGTTGCGGCGATACAGCGGCGCCACGTTCTCGGCGCGGATCAATGCGGGCTTGCCGTCGGCCAGCGCGACCAGGTCCCCGGGGGTGCCGGGATCCGTGGTGGTGGTCCACCCCGCGGTCAGTTGCCCGGCCCGAATCGCGGCGAACATCGTTGCACCGTCCGGGAATTCGCGTGGCGCGGGAAGCCGGCAAGACCCGACCGTCGACGGCTCCTGGTGCCCGGCGACGGACCCGACGACGAGGCCGTCGCAGTGCTTGGGCAGCGTGCTCAAGTCGGCACTGACATCGCTGCCGCCCCACGCCTTGGCGGTGGGCCGGCTCACCAGCAACACGGGCTTGTCCTCGGCGGCCGTCGTGTAGTCGCCCGCGACGACGCCCTCGGGCAGCGCGGCGATCATCGCGCGGTAAACGTCTTTGTCCGACATCGCCGTCGCGCCGGGCTGCAGGGCTTGCAACGTTCGGCCGGTGAACGCGGGCACGACGGTGAATGCGCCGGAATCCAATTGCGGCTTCGGGTCGGCCGCGGTCGCGGCGCGCGCGCCGAACCCGTAGGACCGCAGGGCGGCGACGTACACGCCGGCCAGCAGGGCCGAATCGGCGTCAGGCCGGGATCCGACCACCACCTCGGCACGGGCACGACGGTCGCCGGTATCGGTCGCGCAACCGGCGACGGTCAGTGCGGCGGCGAGCAGCGACACCGCCAGCCTGCCGATTCTCACCCCCCGGCGACGGAAGTGTCCGACGCTTCGGTGGCCAGCGCGACCGCCGTGGCGACCGCTTCCCCGACCCGGGTGTCCAGGGGGCTGGGGACGATCCGGTCGAGAGCGAGGTCGTCGCTGACGACGGAGAAGATCGCCTCGGCCGCCGCGACCATCATCTTTTCGGTGATCCGGCGCGCACCGGCTTCCAGCGCACCGCGGAACACCCCGGGGAAGGCGAGCACGTTGTTGATCTGATTCGGGAAATCGCTACGGCCGGTGGCCACCACCGCGGCGTATTTGGCCGCGATCTGCGGGTGGATCTCCGGATCGGGGTTGGACAGCGCGAACACGATGCCGTTGGGTGCCATGGTGGCGATCATCTCTTCGGGGACCACGCCACCCGAGAGCCCCAGGAACACGTCGGCGCCCCGAACGGCCTCCGCCAGGCTGCCGGTCAGGTCGGTGGGGTTGGTGCGCTGCGCCAGAGCCACCTTGACGTCATTCATGTCGTCGCGACCGGTGTGCAGAATCCCGCGCGAGTCGAGCACGGTGATATCCGAAACACCCATCACCATAAGGAGATTGGTGCACGCGATGCCGGCCGCACCGGCCCCGGACACCACCACCTTCAGCGAGGCCATGTCGCGGCCGAGGACCTTGCTGGCACCCATGAGTGCGGCCAGCACCACGATCGCCGTGCCGTGCTGGTCGTCGTGCATCACCGGGCAGTCCAACGCCTCGATGAGGCGACGCTCGATCTCGAAGCAGCGCGGCGCCGAGATGTCCTCGAGGTTGACGGCGCCGAACGTCGGGCGCAGCCGCACCAGGGTTTCCACGATCTCGTCGGGATCCTTGGTGTCCAGCACGATCGGGATGGCGTTCAGCCCGCCGTAGGCCTGAAACAGCGCGCACTTGCCTTCCATGACCGGAAGCGACGCCGCGGGCCCGATGTCGCCCAGGCCCAGTACCGCACTGCCGTCGCTGACCACGGCCACCAGCCGGTTCGCCCACGTGTAGCGGGCCGCCTGGGCGTGGTCGGCGGCGATCGCCCGGCTGACCTGTGCCACGCCGGGGGTGTAGGCGATGGACAGAGCGCGCTGGGTGTCCAGCGGGGAGGTCAGGCCTACGGAAAGCTTGCCGCCTACGTGTGCCTCGAAGATCTCGGCGTCGGTGATCACGCCCTGCTCGGCATTCGTCTGTATCGATTCAAGCAATTCGGACACGCGCTTCAGGGTACTGACTACCCGTTAGTAGCCCTAATTGGTGAGGTGGTCTCACTGCCGATCCAGGGGCGCCCGCGGGGCTCGCGATCGCCGCTAGATCAGCTTGAGCTCCGTGACGGCGGCGCGCTCGTCGACCAGCTCGGCGGTGGTCTTGTCGATCCGGCCGCGGGAGAACTCGTCGATCTCCAGCCCCTGCACGATCGACCAGTTGCCGTCCTTGGTGGTCACCGGGAACGACGACACGATGCCCTCGGGCACCCCGTAGGAGCCGTCGGAGTAGACCGCCATCGACACCCAGTCACCGTCCGGGCTGCCCAGCAGCCAGGAACGGGCAGCATCCACGGTGGCCGACGCGGCCGAGGCGGCCGAGGAGGCGCCGCGCGCGTCGATGATCGCCGCACCGCGCTTGGCGACGGTCGGGATGAAGTCGTTCTCGATCCAGTTCTGGTCGTTGACCACCTCGGCGGCGTTCTTGCCACCCACCTCGGCGTGGAAGATGTCGGGGTACTGGGTGGCCGAGTGGTTGCCCCAGATCGTCATCTTCTTGATGTCGGTGACCTTGGCGCCGGTCTTCTGGGCCAGCTGCGAGATCGCCCGGTTGTGGTCCAGGCGGGTCAGCGCGGAGAACCGCTCCTTGGGGATGTCGGGGGCGTTGCTCAGCGCGATCAGCGCGTTGGTGTTGGCCGGGTTGCCGGTCACGCCGATGCGGACGTCGTCGGCGGCGACGGAGTTGAGCGCCTTGCCCTGCGCGGTGAAGATCGCGCCGTTGGCCTCCAGCAGGTCGCTGCGCTCCATGCCCGGCCCGCGCGGCCGCGCGCCGACCAGCAGCGCCAGGTTCACGCCGTCGAAGATCTTGTTCGCGTCCGCGCCGATCTCGACGCCGGACAGCAACGGGAACGCGCAGTCGTCCAGCTCCATCACGACGCCCTCGAGCGCCTTGAGCGCGGGTTCGATCTCCAGGAGACGCAGCTCGATCGGGCGGTCGGGGCCCAGCAGCGAGCCACTCGCCAGGCGGAACAACAGGCTGTAGCCGATCTGGCCGGCGGCGCCGGTGACGGCGACCTTGAGAGGACTTGCGCTCACGTCGATTTACTCCTTGTGGAGATGTTCGTGCAGATTCCGGGTTCGGCTCGAAACTAGCGCACTCTTCTCCGCCGCCGATCCCCGGTCCGCTACCAGGGCTTTCCCGACACCTGATCGTCGCGCTTCGAACAGCCGGGACGCGTACCATGGACCACCGCCCGGAGCGGATTTGCGCTTGATAGGAGGTGGATGTGTTCCAAGGATTCGACGCATTGCCCGAAGCGCTTCGGCCGCTCGCGCACGAACCGCACCCCAAGCCCAGCCCGGCCCCCGAGCCGCCCAAGGAGACGCTGGTCGACTGCGCCGTCTACGCCGACGGCCACCGGTTGCCCGGCAAACTCGGCTACGCGGCCGCACTGGATAAAGTGCGCGAGATCGAGACGCTGGGGCACGACGGCTTCGTCTGGGTCGGCTTACGCGAACCGAGCCAGTCCGAGATGCAGGAAGTGGCCGACGTGTTCGGGCTGCACCCGCTGGCCGTGGAAGACGCGGTGTGCGCCCACCAGCGGCCCAAGGTCGAGCGCTACGACGACACCTTGTTCCTGGTCCTCAAGACCGTAAACTACGTGCCCCACGAATCGGTGGTGCTGGCCCGCGAGATCGTCGAGACCGGCGAGATCATGGTCTTCGTCGGCAAGGATTTCGTGGTCACGGTCCGCCACGGCGAACACGGCGGGCTGTCCGACGTGCGCAAGCGGATGGACGGCGACCCCGAGCAGATGCAGTTGGGCCCCTTCGCGGTGATGCACGCGATTGCCGACCATGTGGTGGACCACTACCTCGAGGTGAGCGGTTTGATGCTGTCCGACATCGACAGCATCGAGGGGCTGGCGTTCGCCCCCGGCAGCAAGATCGACGTCGAGCCGATCTACCTGCTCAAGCGAGAGGTGGTCGAACTGCGCCGCTGCGTCAACCCGCTGTCGGCCGCGTTCCATCGCATCCAGATGGACAACAAGGACGTGATCTCCAAAGAGGTGCGGCGCTATCTGCGCGACGTGGCCGACCACCACTCCGAGGCCGCCGACCAGATCGCCAGCTACGACGACATGCTCAACTCGCTGATCCAGGCGGCACTGGCCCGCGTCGGGATGCAGCAGAACAACGACATGCGCAAGATGGCGGCCTGGGCCGGTATCTTGGCGGTGCCCACCATGGTCGCCGCCATCTACGGGATGAACTTCCATTTCATGCCCGAGCTGGACTGGACGTGGGGATACCCGGGAATCATGGCCCTGATGGTCGTCTCGTGCGTGGGCCTCTACTTTCAGTTCCGGCGCAACAACTGGCTTTAGCGGGCGTCAACGGGGCTGTGCGGCAGGGCGATTCGGATCCAGCACGTCGACGCCGTCGTTGTCCCACGCCTGACGCATCGCCTCGGCGCCCTTGAGCCGCACCCACGCGGCTTCGGTCGCGGTGATGGGCGTGGCCGACAGGAACTGCACCGGGTCGCGGGGCGGGTCCAGCGCCAGATCGTCAATCCCGCTGCGGCCCAACAGGACAGCGGTGAACGGCACCCGCGACGACGGGGACGCCCACAGCGGCGAGCCGAGGTCCACCAGCGCGTCGGCGCACAGCACCACACCGTCGACGGCAGGCGCGGCCGCCAGGATCGCCAGGCTGCGCGCGATGCCGGAGACCGTGCCGGGATCGCGCAGCCGCAGCACGACCTCGGCGCGCGGACCGCGCACCGGGTCGGCCAGATCCAGCGTCGGTTCGGTCATCGGGTGGCGCGAGCAGCCCAGCGTGACGTAGTACACCGTGCCGTCCGGCTCGCGGAAACGCAGCACCTCGATGGTCTCGGTGCCCAGAAAGGTCACGCTCGCCGCATCGGGCTCGGGGTCGGTGAAGTGAGCCCGCAGATGCGCCCGCACCTGATCCTGTGTCACGGTGTCCCCGACGGCGCGATGGTGAGGTTCGCTCCCGAGTCGGCATCGAAGACCACCAGCTTGCTGGTGTCGAACGCCAGCTCGATCGACTGCCCGATGGCCGCCTTTGATTCGGCGGGAACCCTTGCCACGAACTGGTTTTCGTGGGCGTCAGACTCCGCGGCCAGCTCGTCCAACTGGGTTGAGTGGGCGGCCCACGCCGCGGTGGAGAAGTAGACGTACTTGTCCGCGCCCAGCGATTCGACCAGGTCGACCTTCACCTCGAACGTCAGCGCCCTGATGCGCTGGTAGCCGTCGATCAGCGAGGCGTCGGACAGATGCTCGGGCCGCACACCGACGATGACGTTCGCGGGCACCGGATGCTGCCCGATCACCTCTTGGACCTCCGGCGTCAACATCACCTCACCGAACGGCAGCTTGAGCCCACCGGGCGTCGGCGTGGCCGGGAAGAAGTTCATGGCCGGCGAGCCGATGAAGCCGGCGACGAACAGGTTGGCCGGCTGATCGTAGAGCTCGTCGGGGGTGCCGATCTGTTGCGCGACACCGGAATGCATCACCACCACGCGGTCGCCCAGCGTCATGGCCTCGGTCTGATCGTGGGTGACGTAGACCGTCGTGGTGCCCAGTCGCTTCTGCAGCCGGGCGATCTCACCGCGCATCTGCACCCGCAGCTTCGCGTCCAGGTTCGACAGCGGCTCGTCCATCAGAAACGCCTTGGGATGGCGCACGATGGCGCGACCCATCGCCACCCGCTGCCGCTGCCCGCCCGACAGCTGCGATGGTTTGCGGTCCAGAAGTTCGGTCAGGTCAAGGGTTTTCGCCGTTTCCTCGACCTTCTGGGCGATCTCGGGCTTCTTCATCTTGGCCAGCGTCAGCGGAAAGGCGATGTTCTGCCGCACCGTCATGTGCGGGTACAGCGCATACGACTGGAACACCATTGCGATGTCACGGTCTTTGGGCGCCTTGTCGTTCACCCGTTCGCCGCCGATGCGCAGTTCGCCGGACGAGATGTCCTCGAGCCCGGCGATCATGTTCAGCGTCGTGGTCTTGCCGCAGCCCGAAGGGCCCACCAGGATCAGGAATTCGCCGTCGGCGATGGTGAGGGTCAGGTCGTGCACCGCCGTCGCGCCGTCGGGGTAACTCTTGCTGACATGGTCCAGCACGATCTCGGCCATCGAGTTATCCCTTCACCGCGCCGGAGGTCAACCCGGCGACGATTCGTCGTTGGAAGATTAAAACAAAAACGATGATGGGGACGGTGATCACGACGGCGCCGGCCGCGATCGAGCCGGTCGGCTCCTCGAACTGGGAACTGCCGCTGAAGTTCACGATCGCCACCGGCGCGGTGATGGCCGCTTTGGTGGCGGTCAGCGTCAGCGCCAGCAGCAGATCGTTCCAGGCGAAGATGAACACCAGGATCGCCGCGGTCACCACCCCGGGGGCCGCCAGCGGCACGATCACCTTGCGGAAAGCCTGGGCCGGCGTCGCGCCGTCCATTTTCGCCGCCTTCTCCAGATCCCAAGGGATCTCCCGGAAGAACGCCGACAGCGTGTAGATCGCCAGCGGCAGCGCGAAGGTGATGTAGGGCAGGATCAGGCCGGGCCAGGTGTCGAACAAGCCGATGAATCGTTCGATGTTGAACAGCGGCGTCACCAGCGAGATCGCGGGAAACATGGTGATCAGCAGGGTGGTTCCGACCAGCAGCCGCTTGCCCGGAAAGTCCAGGCGGGCAATGGCGTACGCCGCCATCGCCCCGAGCACCACCGCGATCACGGTGGTGATCAACCCGACCCCGACGGAGTTGATCAGCGCCGAACTGAAGAAGTCACCGTGAAAGATGCCGCGATAGTTGTCGAAGGATATCGACGACGGAATCAGCTTGCCGTCCTTGATCGTTGAGCTCGGCTTCAGCGACAGACTGAAGATCCACAGCACCGGAAGAAGGGCATACACCACCACCAGGGTGTCGATGACGGCCCAGATCGCGGTGCGCCGCGCGCCCGTCGACAGCCCCGCCCCGTTAGCGGCCATCGACGTCACCCCCGGGCGCCGCCGCGCCGAACGCCTTGATGAACAGCAGCGCGATCAGACCGACACAGACGAAGATCAGCACGCTGATCGCCGAGCCGAGCCCGACGTTGAAGCCCTTGAACAGGTTGTCGTAGCCCAGCATCGACACCGAACCGGTGTTGTTGGCGCCGTTGGTGATCACGTAGATGTTGTCGAAGATGCGAAACGCGTCCAGCGTCCGGAACAGCAAGGCGACCACCACCGCGGGCTTGATGATCGGCAGGGTCACTCCGGTCAGCCGCCGCCACGGTCCCGCGCCGTCGACCTGGGCGGCTTTGAGCAGATCCTCGGGCACCAGCGCCAAACCGGCCAGCAACAGCAGCGACATGAACGGCGTGGTCTTCCACACCTCGGCGAGGACGACAATCGCCAGCGACGGGACCTGTTCGGTCAGCGGTGCACTGCCGTGCGACAGCAGGTTGGCCAGATACCCGGTGCCCGGCGTCCACGCGTAATACCAGCTGTACGCAGCGACGACGGTGACGATGCCGTACGGGATCAGCACCGCGGTGCGCACCAGACCCTTGCCGACCAGGGTGCGGTGCATCACCAGCGCCAGCGCCAGGCCCAGCACGAATTCCAGGGTCACCGAGACCACCGTGATGCCCAGCGTCACCGCCAGCGCGGTCCACCAATAGCGGTCGGTCAGGATGGTCACGTAGTTGTTCAGGCCGACGAACGCGGTGTCATTGGGCACGGCAAGGTTGTTGCGCTGCAGGCTCAACCACACGGCGTAGCCGATCGGATACGCCGTCACCGCCACCATCAGGATCGCGGCCGGCGCGACGAGAAGAAACGCCAGCCGTCGCTCGGAGGGCCGGCCGCGCAACCGTGCCATCACGGAAGACGCTGGCGCGGTGCGGGTTTGGTCGCCGGAGCGCGTCACGGCAGCAGCCCTTTCCCGTCGATCGCCTTCTGCACCTGGGTACTGAGCTCGTCGGCGGTCCGCTCGGGGTCGATCTGGCCGATCGGGCTCAGCGTCGCCGCGAGCCGGATGGCCACGCCCTGATAGACCGGCGTGGCCGGGCGCACCGCGGCATCGGTGAGCTGCCGGCGGATGATCGTGTACATCGGATACTTGCTCTGGAACTGCGGATCGGAATACAGCGTGGTGCGCACCGGGGGCAGGCCGCCTTCGATCGCGACGTACTTCTGGTGCGCCATGTTACGCAGGCAGCGAATGGCTTCGAAGGCTTCGGCACGGTGCCGGGTGGTGCTGGCCACCGCCAGGTTGGCCCCGCCGATAGTCACCTTGGCCGGACGACCCGGTGCCACACCGGGATACGGCGCGAAGCCGAAAACCTTCTGGCTGGCCTGATAAGCGATACGGAACTGCTCGTCGTTGGGCACGAACGTCCCCGCACCGTTGATGCTGCCGGCCAGCTCCGGATTCCGGTTGAGCGGCAGGAAGGGCACCCCGCCCTTCACCGCGTTCTCCAGCATGGACGCCAGCGCGTACGGCCAGTTGACGGCGAGCGCCGCCCGACCTTGTTCGACCGCCAACCGCGCGGTGCTCTCGTCCGTTCGGCTGATCGACGGATCGGCTCCCGGCGCGAGGGCCACGGATTTGAGGACGCGCAGCGCGGTGACAGTGGCCGCCCGGTGCGCCGGCGTGTCGGTGAGCGTGACGCGGCGGCCGTCGTCGGAGAGCACCTGTCCACCCCCGCTCACCAGCAGCGTGTTGAACCAGACCACCAGGCCTTCACCCTCGTTGGCCTGCACGCCGATCCAGCTGGGCTGCCCCGCGTCGTGCAATCGGGTGGCCTCGGACACCATTGCATCCCAGGTTCGCGGCGGCTGGGTCACCAAATCCGGCCGGTACCAAAGCAATTCGGTGTTCGTGGTGACGGGTGCGCCGTAGAGCTTGCCTTGCCAGCGCGCCGTCGACAGCGGGCCCGGCAACGTGTCCACCGTGGCGTCGGCCTCGGCCCGCCCCTCCGGGTCGTCGGACAACGGCAACGCCCAGCCCGCCTCGCCGAACTCGGCCGTCCACACCACGTCCAGCGACATCACGTCCAGGGTGCGGTCGCGGCCGGTCAGCCGGCGCGCCAGCTGCAGACGCTGCTCGCCGGGCGCCCGGGGCAGACTGATCTGCTGAATGGCGAAGCGGCCGTTGAATTGCTTCGTGCAGTCCTGGGCCACCGCGGTGAATGTCGCACCGTCGGCGGCCGTCGTGTAAAAGCTGATGACCAGCCCGTGGCTTCCGGACGCGCACGCCGATGCCGCGGCGGCGACGATTGCCGTCGCCAGCGCGATTGCGCCCATCCGGCGCACGCGCCCGCGACGACTCACCACTAATTCACGCCTCTCGCGTGCCTCAGATCGCCAAGCGCGCCAACAGGTCCCGCGCCTTTTCTGCGTTTTGCGGATCACAAAGCACGTCGTAGCGCCCGGCTACCAATTGCATGGTCGAGCTGAAATCCCTTGTGCCACGGGCCATTGAATAGGGAACAGCGGAGGTGATCAGCCCGAAGAAGACGCCGGCGACCAAACCCGTGACCAGCGCCCCCCACGGGTTCGGGCTAAAGAAGCCCAGCACCAGCCCGATGAACAACCCCAGCCAAGCCCCGCTCAGCACGCCGCCGCCCAGCACCTTGGGCCACGTCAGCCTGCCGGTGACCCGCTCCACCTGCATCAGGTCGACACCGACGATGGTCACCTGCTGCACCGGGAACTGCTGATCGGATAGATAGTCGACCGCGCGCTGCGCCTCGGCGTAGGTGGGATAGGACCCGACCGGCCAGCCCCGCGGCGGCGTCGGCAGCCCCGGCCCGCGGCGACCCGCCCCACCCGGAGGCGTGGCGCCGGGAACCTGCCCAGGCTGGAAAGGATTAGTCATCGCCGCTCATTGTCCTCCGCCTCGGCCGTCGTTTCATCTCAGGGCCTCCTCACCCTATCCATCGACGTCGCGTCACCTGCGTGAACACGGTTCGCCCGGCGACGCGGATCCGGTCGCGGTGCCACGACGAGCCGGGATTTCGTTCCGGATGGGCCCCCACCCGCCGCGGCAGCTTCGTGCGCCTGGCGGCGATTCGCGGCGCCACCCGCCACCTGCGCATGGGCTAGGTTGAACACCATGACAGCTCCCGGAGACGGCTTCGGCGAGGGCGGCCACCACGAGAAGGCCGACCGGCCCGCCGCCGGCGGCGATGCCGCCGACCAGCCGGACGCGACCGCGCCCTGGGAGCCGCCCACCTACGGGCCCCCCGGCTATCCGGGCGGTTACTACCCGACGCCGGATTACCAGGGTGGCTACGGCCCCCCGGGACCCCACCGGGCCGGGACGAACGGTCTGGCGATCGCCTCGCTCATCGCGGCCTTCACCGGCCTGCTGTGCGGCATCGGCTCGATCGTGGGCATAGTGCTGGGCGCGATCGCCCTGGATCAGATCAAGCGGACTCGCCAGGACGGCTTCGGCCTGGCGGTGGCCGGCATCGTCATCGGAATCGCCACACTGGTGGTGATTTTGGTGATCGTGATCTTCAGGCTGCACGCGCTTTAGCGCGTCAGGCCCGGGGCGATCGCACGCGCGGCGCAGCCGGGCGCAGCGGGTCGCCACGCGTCAGACCCAGCGACGCCGGGCCCGGGTTGTCGGCCATCGGGCCGACGGCTGCCTAGGCTTTACCTCCATGGGATCGGTCAACAGGGTGTACATCGCGCGGCTGTCGCGGATGTTGGTGCTGGGTCCGCTCGGCGAATCCGTGGGGCGGGTGCGCGATGTCGTGATCAGCATCAGCATCGTGCGCCAGCAACCGCGCGTCCTCGGGCTGGTCGTCGACCTGGCGACGCGGCGCAGCATCTTCATCCCGATCCTGCGGGTCGCCTCCATCGAACCCAACGCCGTGACGCTGAGCACCGGCAGCGTGTCCCTGCGCCATTTCGTGCAGCGGCCCGGCGAGGTGCTGGCGATGGGCCAGGTGCTCGACACGCAAGTCAAGGTGAAGGACCCCGATCTGCCGGAGCTGGCGGGCCTCGACGTGGTCATCACGGACCTGGGGATCGAACAGACCAGGACTCGGGACTGGATGGTCACCAGGGTCGCCGTCCGCGTGCCGAGGCGGCTGGGACGACGCGGCCCCGTCCACGTCGTCGACTGGCAGAACGTGCAGGGCCTGACCCCGTCGGCGCTGGCGTTGCCGGGCCAGGGAGTGACCCAACTGCTGGACCAGTTCGAGGGCCGCAGGGCGGTCGACGTGGCGGATGCCATCCGCGGGCTGCCGGTCAAGCGGCGCTACGAGGTGCTCAAGGCGCTCGACGACGACCGACTGGCCGACGTCTTGCAGGAGCTGCCCGAACTGGATCAGGCCGACGTGCTGTCGCAGCTGGGCACCGAACGCTCCGCCGACGTGCTCGAGGAGATGGATCCCGACGACGCCGCAGATCTGCTCGGGGTGCTGAACCCGACCGACGCCGAGATGCTGCTGACCCGGATGGATCCCGATGAGTCCGAGCCGGTGCGCCGGCTCCTCGCGCATTCCCCCGACACCGCCGGCGGCTTGATGACATCGGACCCGGTGGTGCTGACCCCCGACACGTCCGTTGCCGAGGCGCTGGCCCGGGTTCGCGACCCCGAACTCACCACCGCGCTGTCGTCCATGGTGTTCGTCGCGCGCCCGCCGACGGCCACCCCCACCGGCCACTACCTGGGCTGCGTTCCCCTGCAACGACTGCTGCGTGAGCCGCCGGCGGCCCTGGTCGGTGGGATCGTCGACAGCGACCTGTTGACCTTGACGCCGGAGACTCCGCTCGGTGCGGTCACCCGCTACCTGGCCGCGTACAACCTGGTGTGCGGACCGGTGGTCGACGATCAGAATCATCTGCTCGGCGCGGTAACGGTGGACGACCTGCTCGATCACTTGCTGCCGCACGACTGGCGGGTGGACATGCAGGAGTTCGACGCCGCCGGCCGGACCAATGGACTGGGAGGACCCGAGTGAGTAAATCCTCGGCCCCGCGGGGCCTGTACACCCCGCGGACGTCGCGCAGGTATTCGCCGCGGCTGGACCCAGAGGCCGTCGGGCAGATCACCGAGTCGATCGCGCGCTTCTTCGGCACCGGTCGCTACCTGCTGATCCAGACGGTCGTGGTGATTATGTGGATCGCATTCAATCTCATCGCGGTCGCGGAGCGCTTCGACCCCTATCCGTTCATCCTGCTGAACCTGGCCTTCTCGACCCAAGCCGCGTACGCCGCCCCGTTGATCCTGTTGGCGCAGAACCGCCAGGAGAACCGCGACCGGGTCGCACTGGAGCAAGACCGTCGTCGCGCCGCCGAAACCAAAGCCGATACCGAGTACCTGGCCCGCGAACTGGCCGCGCTGCGGCTGGCCGTGGGCGAGGGCGTGACCCGCGAATACTTGCGTCACGAGCTCGATGACGTGCGCGAACTGCTGACCAATCTGCTGTCCGAAACCGCGGACGGCGACGCGATTCAGGGCGGCGACGGCCTGGAGCGCACGGCTAAGAAATCCAGGTGAGAACCGTTTGGACCATTGCGCCACTCGTGTCACAAGAGTTATGTATGGTGATCTGGTTCACCGAGCTAACGAAAGTAAGCCCAGCTCACACCTAGGACGGTCGAGTGCGCATTGGGGGAAGCCGGGGTGAGAGCCCCGCCGCCGCGACTGAGCGGCAGCGAGCACTTCGGAACACGCGCAAGCCGATTTTCGGCGTAGCAATGATTACTCCACTGGTCTTCGCGGGGGCGGTCAGCGCCGCGGCCCCTCCGCTTCCGGTGCGAATGCCGTCGCGGCATGCCGCCGTCACCCCGGTGGCCGCGGTCTCGCCGACCATCCCCGACCTCACCGGGCCCGCCGTCGTCGCGGTCGACCGCGGCCCGACCGTCTTCCACGTCGCCGAGCCCGCACTGTCCGCGCCGCCGCCGGCGATGATCGTCAACGCGCCTGGCGCACTGGGCATTCCGAGCATCGCGCTGGCCGCATACCGCAGCGCGGAACAGAAGATGGCCGCCGCCGCCCCGGGCTGTGGCGTCAGCTGGAACCTGCTGGCCGGCATCGGACGCATCGAATCGGGCCACGCGGGCGGCGGTGCGGTCGACGCCCGTGGCACCGCGATCAGCCCCATTTACGGACCGTCGCTGGACGGCACGCTGCCCGGCAACGAAACGATCATCCAGAGCAGCGCCGGCAACCGCGTCACCTACGCCCGCGCGATGGGACCGATGCAGTTCCTGCCGGGGACCTGGGCACGCTACGCCTCCGACGGCAAGGGCGACGGCGTGGCGGATCCGCAGAACATCTTCGACGCCACCCTGGCGGCCGCCCGCTACCTGTGCAGCGGCGGGCTCAACCTGCGTGATCAGACGCAGGTCTTGACCGCGATCCTGCGCTACAACAACTCGATGCCCTACGCGCAGAACGTGCTGGGCTGGGCGGCGGCCTACGCCACCGGCGTCGTGCCGGTCGACCTGCCGCCGATGACCGGACCGCCGCCGCCGCTGGGCGACGCGCACCTCGAGCACCCCGAGGGGCTCGGCCCCAACCTGCCGATGAACATCAACGGCCTGCCGCTGGACGACCCGCTGGCGCGCATTCCGCTGATCGACCTGAGCAGCCCGGCACTCGTCAGCCCCCCGCCGATGTTCCCGTGGATGACGCCCACGCCCCAGCAGGCGCCGGCCCAGCTTCCCGGTTGCACGGTGATCTGCATCGGCTCGCAGGGCACGCCTCCCGCCGGCCCTCCGCCGCCGTTCGCGCCTCCGGCACCGTTCGCGCCCCCGGCGCCGCCGCCGTTCGGCGCGCCGCCCCCGGACGCCGGACCCCCGCCGATTCCCCCGGCCGCGGCGCCGGCTCCCGCGGCCGCCGGACCCTCGCAGGCCGCGCCGGCGCCCAAGCCCGCCGGCCCGTCGGGCGCGGCTCCCGGCGCGCTGAAGCCGAAGCCGGCGGGACCCGGTCCGGCGAACTGACCGGCCCACCAAACAGCCCGGCGGGACGCCGCAAAACGGCATCGTCGCGCACGCCTACACTCGGCGGTGATGTCCCGCCATGACTCTTCCGATTCAGCAGCCGACCTGAGCGCGGCTATCCGCACCGCCCTGGGCAAGGTGATCGACCCCGAACTGCGGCGTCCGATCACCGAACTCGGGATGGTCAAGAGCGTCGACACCGAGCCCGACGGCGCGGTGCATGTCGCGATCTACCTGACCACCGCCAGCTGCCCGAAGAAAACCGAGATCAGCGACCGCGTCAGCCAGGCGGTCGCCGACGTCCCGGGCACCGGCGCGGTCAAGGTCACCCTGGACGTGATGAACGACGAGCAGCGCACCGAGCTACGCAAGCAGTTGCGCGGCGACGCGCGCGAGCCCGTTATCCCGTTCGCACAACCGAATTCGCTGACCCGGGTCTACGCCGTCGCGTCCGGCAAGGGCGGGGTCGGCAAGTCCACCGTCACCGTCAACCTGGCGGCGGCGATGGCGGCCCGCGGCCTGTCGGTCGGTGTGCTGGACGCCGATATCCACGGCCATTCCATCCCCCGGATGATGGGCACCACCGAGCGGCCCACCCAGGTCGAGTCGATGATCCTGCCGCCCATCGCGCACGAGGTCCGGGTCATCTCCATCGCCCAGTTCACCGAGGGCAACACCCCGGTGGTGTGGCGCGGGCCGATGCTGCACCGCGCGCTGCAGCAGTTCCTGGCCGACGTCTACTGGGGCGATCTGGACATCCTGCTGCTCGACCTGCCCCCGGGGACCGGCGACATCGCCATCTCGGTGGCGCAGCTGATTCCGAACGCGGAGATCCTGGTGGTGACGACGCCGCAGCTGGCCGCGGCCGAGGTCGCCGAGCGGGCGGGCAGCATCGCGCTGCAGACCCGTCAGCGCGTCGTCGGCGTCGTGGAGAACATGTCCGGGCTCACCCTGCCCGACGGCTCCACGCTGCAGGTGTTCGGTGAGGGCGGTGGCCAGCAGGTGGCCGAGCGGCTCTCCCGGGCGGTCGGCGCCGACGTGCCGCTGCTGGGGCAGATCCCGCTTGATCCGGAGCTGGTGGCGGCGGGTGATTCCGGCACGCCGCTGGTGCTGAGCGCACCCGATTCGCCGGTGGGCAAGGCGCTGCGCGGGGTGGCCGACAGCTTGTCGTCGCGCAAGCGCGGGCTCGCCGGCGTATCGCTGGGGCTCGATCCGACCCGGCGCTGACCCACCCGCGGCCGCTGATGGCCGTCAGGTCGCGTCGGTGTCGAACGGTGTGTGACCGCCGGCCTGTTGTTCGGCCGTCAGCGCCTGGCCGTTCGCCGGGTGCGGGGCCGGGTGCGGGGTCTGCGGCGCGGCGCCATTCGCGGGTTTGTCGAAGGCTCCGGTCAGGAAGGAGTCGTCGCCGTCCAGCAGATGCTTGGTCAGCGCCGCGCGCGGTGTCATGCCCCGCAGCTTGTGCAGTTCGCTGAGCGGGACGCGCAGATCGTCGAACTCGGGACCAAGGTCCTCGCGCAGTTGGCTGGTCACACCGCTTAGGTAGTCACGCGTCTGACGCAAGGCGTTGGACGTCCACCGGATGGCACCTGGCAGCCGCTCGGGCCCAAGGACCACCAGCCCGACCACGACGAGGACGAGCATGTGCTCCCAGCTCAGGCTGCCGAACATCAGCTTTGGTCAGGGTCTGGCTTGACGGTCAGCGTGACGTGGCGGCCGTCGCGGACGACCTCGATCGGCGAATCCTGGCCGATGGTCAACTGCCGCACCGCGACGACGAACTCGTCGGCATCGGCGACCTTGCGGTTGCCGACCTTGACGACGACGTCGTTCTCCAGGACTCCGCCCTTTTGCGCGGGGCTGCCCGCTTTGACGTTGGCCACCTGGGCGCCGGACGCGATCGCGTTGCTCACCGACCGGGTGCTGACGCCCAGCGTCGGGTGCACGATCTTGCCGTCCTTGATCAGCGTCTGGGCGACCTGCTTGGCCTCGTTGATCGGGATCGCGAAGCCCAGCCCACTTGCGCTGTCGGACAACGATTTACCGGCCGTGTCGATGCCGATCACCTGGGAATCCATGTCGATCAGCGGACCACCGGAGTTTCCGTGGTTGATCGAGGCGTCGGTCTGCAGCGCGTCGATCACCGTGTCGGTGTCCGAGCCCTCCCCCGACAGCGGCACCGGCCGGTGCAGCGCGCTGATGATGCCGTGCGTCACGGTGCTGCGCAGCCCCAGCGGTGCACCCGCGGCCAGGACCTCGTCGCCCACCCGCACCTTGTCGGAGTCGCCGAGGCGCGCGACCGACAGGTTGTCGACGTTGTCGACCTTGAGCACGGCCAGGTCGGTCTTGGGATCGCGGCCCACCAGATTCGCCGGCACCTCTTTGCCGTCGTTGAACACCACCGTCGTCTTGAACTGGCTGGGGTTGTTCGCCGCCTCGGAGATGACGTGGTTGTTGGTGACGATGTAGCCGCGGCCGTCGACGACGACGCCGGAGCCCTGCATGCCTTCCTGGTCGCTCTTGGACTCGATGGTCACCACCGCGCCCGCCGTCGCGGCCGCCACCTTGGCGAAGCGGCCGGCCGGCGCTTCGCCGTTGCCATTGGTCGACAGCGTCACCTTCGAGGTGGTGAACGCCTCGGCGACCTCGGCCGTCTTGCGACCGATCACACCGCCGAGCACGCCGATGACCAACGCGATCAACAGCAGGATCAGCAATGCGAGGTAGGAGACCTTGCCGCCGAACAACACGTCGCGCACGCCCAGTTTGCCGCCGTAGCCCAGCGCGGTCCCGGATCGCGACGGCGCCACCGCCGGCGTGCCCAATGCCGCCGCGGCCCCAGGGTCTCGCCAGGGATCGTCTTGCCCGTCGGGCCCCACACCGTTTTTCTCGCCGGCCAGCGCGTTGGCGTCCACCGGATGGCGCTGCAGCGAGTCGGGGCTGCCGTCGGGCCGGTGGAAAGCCTCCTGCAGCACGGGGTCGGCCGGCCGGTTGCTCGGCCGGAATTCGGCCTGGTCCCGGTACTTCTGCGGACGGACCCGTTCGGCCACGAACGACCCGCGCAGCCCGGCGGGACGACCGAACTCCCGGGTCGATGCGGGGTCGACCGGCGGACGCGAGACGGGGCGCGGCGCTAAGCGGTTGCCGCTGTCTTTTGCTTGGTCGTAGCCTTGGTCGGAGGTCACGTTATCCCTTTTGGATCCTCTACTTGAGCGCTCGAGACAGGCCTTTACCGGGCGAAATTCGCGGCACCGGCGTTGTCCGTGTCCACCCTAGTATCCATGGCGCGCCGTCGGTCGGCATGAACGCGCGTGTGGGGTGGACTGGACGCTACCGGCGCTTGCGCCGCTCACGTCCGTCACGGTCGGCGAAGCGGTCGATTGCCTGCGCGGAGGAGTCGTCGGGCGACTCGTAGGGAATGTCGGCGAGCATGCCGAGCAGCGTGCTGGGGATGCGGATGGGGCGCGAATCACGCAGCGCAGCGCGCGCCCGGCTCTGGTCCTCGACCTCGCGCGCACACTGGGCGCACAACGACAGATGATGCGCGGCCCGCAGGTGCGCGTTCATCCGGAGCTCGCCGTCGACGAACGCCGCGATTGCTTCGACGGACAGGTGCTCGGTGGACCCGAACTGGCGTGGTGCCCCAATGGGGGCGTCGCTCTGGGAGGCGAACTGAGCGGGGAGCCAGGAGAACGCGCGGCGGAACACATGTCCACGATCGGGCATCACCAACTCCTCGCCATGCATTTCTTAACGCCGCCTTATTCGAATGTAACGCGAGAGGGCGCGCGATGCCGAGGCCAAGACCGCAATGCGGCTGAATAGCTGCCCGAACGTTAGGCGGGCGCTCGGCGATTACGCCGACTTGGCGCGCACGGCGTCGTGATCGGGGTGCGCGGCCAGATAGTCCCGCAGCGCCTGGCGGCCGCGGTGGATGCGGCTGCGGACGGTCCCCAGTTTGACGCCCAGCGTGGCACCGATCTCCTCGTAGGACAGACCCTCGATGTCACACAGCACGACAGCGGCACGAAATTCCGGCGGCAGCGAGTCGAGCGCGGCCTGCAGGTCGGGGCCCAGCCGCGAATCGTGGTAGATCTGCTCGGGGTTCGGCTCGTCGGCGGGCACCCGCTCGTAATCCTCGGGCAGCGCCTCCATCCGGATGCGCGAGCGCCGGCGCACCATGTCGAGGAACAGGTTCGTGGTGATGCGGTGCAACCACCCTTCGAACGTTCCCGGCTGGTAGTTCTGCACCGACCGGAAGACCCGGATGAAGGTCTCCTGGGTGAGGTCCTCGGCGTCGTGCTGATTGCCGGAAAGCCGGTAGGCCAGCCGGTACACCCGGTCGGCGTGCTGGCGCACCAACTCGTCCCAGGACGGCATGGCCGCCTTGTCGCCAGTCGCGTCGAACACCGCGGTCCCTTGCAGCGCGTCGGACGGCTCCACCCACTCGTCGGCGGGGAGCTCCTGCGCATGAGACATGCTGGACGGGCTGAGAAGCGTGGTGATGATCAAATCCTCCGAATCCGGCGTGCCGAACAATGGCACTTCGTCACTGGTGCCAACAGGTAGTTCCCATTCGGTATTCCCGGTCCAACGCCCTCCGCGATCCATAGGGCCTACCGTCGCGTACCGGAGTATGTGCGGTATATGAACAATCTGAGCTGACCCTGAGAAACCGTATCGTTACCTGCGCTGTGCAGGAGATATCCAGCGCGCAGTGACCTTAAACGCAGTTGGACCGTTGGGCGTGTCACCCCGATCTGATTCAGGCGCGCCTGTCGGACTGCGCGCCGAAGTGGAATACGCTGCCCGCATGGACGGCATCGACGCAGAAGCCCCCGGCCAGGCAGCGCCCAGCCGGGCCGAATCGCTCTTCGCGCACGCCGAAAGCTCGATATCGGAAGACGCGCTGTTGGCGGCCGCGCGGGAGCGGGCCGAGGACATCGGCGCCGGCGCGGTGACACCGGCGGTCGGCGCATTGCTGAGCCTGCTGACCAAGCTGAGCGGCGGCAAGGCCATCGCCGAAGTGGGCACCGGCGCGGGCGTCAGCGGGCTGTGGCTGTTGTCCGGCATGAGCGACGACGGCGTCTTGACGACGATCGACATCGAGCCCGAATACCTGCGGCTGGCCAAGCAGGCGTTCACCGAAGCCGGCATCGGCCCGTCGCGCACCCGGCTGATCGGTGGCCGCGCCCAGGAGGTGCTCACCCGGCTCGCCGACGAGTCCTACGACCTGGTGTTCATCGACGCCGACCCGGTCGATCAGCCGGACTACGTGGTCGAGGGCGTGCGGCTGCTGCGCCCCGGTGGCGTGATCGTGGTGCATCGCGCCGCGCTGGGCGGCCGGGCCGGTGATCCGGCTGCCCGCGACGCCGAGGTCGTCGCGGTGCGGGAGGCGGCGCGCCTGATCGCCGAGGACGAGCGCCTCACCCCCGCACTGGTGCCGCTCGGCGACGGCATCCTAGCCGCCGTTCGCGACTGATTCGCCTTGAGTTTTCTGCATCCCGCCGCTTCGGCGCTGACCGTTTCCGGGTCGTCCACATCTTTATGGATTCTTGACGCGTGTCGTCCTTGACCGCGCACTGAACGTGCGTTTAGCGTACTGAACATGCGTTCAGCCGACTTGACCGCAGCCGCGCGGATCCGAGACGCGGCCATCGAACAATTCGGCGAGCACGGGTTCGGCGTGGGGTTGCGCACCATCGCCGAAGCAGCCGGCGTCAGCGCCGCACTGGTTATTCACCACTTCGGCTCCAAGGACGGTCTGCGCAAGGCGTGCGAGGACTACATCGCCGAAACGATTCGCGGCACCAAGTCGGAGGCACTGCAGTCCAACGACCCGGCCACGTGGTTCGCCCAGATGGCCGAGATCGAGGAATACGCGCCACTGATGGCGTATCTGGTGCGCAGCATGCAGGCCGGCGGCGACCTGGCAAACATGTTGTGGCGCAAGATGATCGACAACGCCGAGGAATACATGGAAGAGGGCGTGCGCGCCGGGACGATCAAGCCCAGCCGCGACCCCAAGGCCAGGGCCAGGTATCTGGCCATCACCGGTGGCGGCGGCTTCCTGCTTTACATCCAGATGCATGAAACACCAACGGATCTGCGGGCGGTGCTGCGCGACTACTCGCGTGACATGGTGTTGCCCGCGCTCGAGGTCTACACCGAGGGGCTGCTGACCGACCGGACCATGTACGACGCATTCCTGGCCGCTGAAGATCAAGGAGAATCTGATGCCAACTGAAAACGCCACCGGTGTCGCGCCCATCGAGATCCGCGGCCTCACCAAGAATTTCGGTGTGGTGCGGGCGCTGGACGGCCTGGACCTCACGGTGCGGGAAGGCGAAGTCCACGGGTTCCTCGGGCCCAACGGCGCCGGGAAGTCGACGACCATCCGCATCCTGCTGGGCCTGGTCAAGGCCGACGGCGGCAGCGTGCGACTGCTCGGTGGCGACCCCTGGGCCCAGGCCGTCGACCTCCATCGCCAAATCGCCTACGTGCCAGGCGATGTCACCCTGTGGCCGTCGCTGACCGGCGGTGAGACCATCGACCTGCTGGCCCGCATGCGGGGCGGCATCGACACGAAGCGCCGCGCCGAGCTGATCGAGCGCTTCGACCTGGACCCGCACAAGAAGGCTCGCACGTACTCCAAGGGCAACCGCCAGAAGGTCTCGCTGATCTCGGCGTTCTCGTCGCACGCCAGGCTGCTGCTCCTCGACGAGCCGAGCAGCGGCCTGGACCCGTTGATGGAGAACGTGTTTCAGCAGTGCGTGGCGCAGGCCCGCGACCGGGGCGCGACGGTGCTGTTGTCGAGCCACATCCTGGCCGAGACGGAAGCGTTGTGCGAGCGAGTCACGATCATCCGCGCCGGCAAGACCATCGAAAGCGGCTCGCTTAACTCCATGCGGCACCTGAGCCGCACCTCGATCAAGGCCGAAATGACCGGCGATCCAGGTGATCTCAGGCGCATCAAGGGCGTCGAGGACATCACCGTCGAAGGCAACACACTGCGCGCCCAGGTGGACAGCGAGAGCCTGGGCGAGCTCATCCGAGTCCTCGGCGACGCCGGGGTGCGCAGCCTGGTCAGCCAGCCGCCGACCCTCGAAGAGCTTTTCCTGCGCCACTACGACACGTCGGGCGGCGACGGTCGGCACGGACGCGACGAAGCGAAGGTCTCGCTGTCATGAGCACGACCACGCTGGACCGACCTTTCGCGTCGGCATCGCCTGCGCCGCTTGGGAGTTCGAGCTTCTCCGGAACGCTCGCGATGCTGCGGCTCTACCTGCGCCGCGACCGCGTCTCGATGCCGTTGTGGGTGCTGCTGCTGTCGCTACCGTTGGCCACGGTGTACGTCGGCAGCATCGAAAAGGTCTACCCCACCGCGCCCGCCCGCGCCGGATTCGCGGCCTCCATCATGGCCAGCCCGGCCCAGCGCGCCCTCTACGGCCAGGTGTACAACGACAGCCTTGGCGCCGTGGGCATTTGGAAAGCCGGCATGTTCCACGTGTTAATCGCGGTGGCCGTCATCCTCACGGTGATCCGGCATACCCGCGCCGACGAGGAGAACGGGCGCACCGAGTTGGTGGACTCGACCGCGATCGGCCGCTACGCCAGCCTGAGCGCGGCGCTGCTGCTGTCGTTCGGAGCATCGATCGCCACCGGTGTGATCGGTGCGGCCGGCCTACTGAGCACCGACGTCCCGGCCGGCGGGTCGCTGGCCTTCGGGGCGGCGCTGGCCTGCTCCGGCCTGGTGTTCACCGCCGTCGCCGCGGTGACCGCGCAGCTGTCGCCGAGCGCCCGGTTCGCCCGCGGTGCCGCGTTCGCAGTACTGGGCGCCGCGTTCACCCTGCGTGCCGTCGGCGACGCCGGTGACGGCACGCTGTCGTGGCTCTCGCCGCTGGGATGGTCGCTGCAGGTCAAACCGTACGCGGGCGACCGCTGGTGGGTGCTGGTGCTGCACCTGGTGACGACGGCCGTGTTGACCGTGCTGGCGTATCGGTTGCTCGCCGGGCGCGACGTCGGCGCCGGGCTGATCGCGGAGCGGCCCGGCCCCGCCGACGCCGCGCCGGCGCTGGGCAACGCGTTCGGGCTGACGTGGCGGCTGGACCGCGCCGCGCTGCTGCTGTGGACGGCTGGGTTGTGCCTGTATGGCCTGCTGATCGGCAGCGTGGTGCACGGCATCGGCGACGAGCTGGGCGACAGCGGCGTGGCGCGCGACATCGTCGCGCGGATGGGCGGCACCAGCGCCCTCGAGGAGGCGTTCATCGCCGTCGCGTTTTCCATGATGGGCATGGTGGCCGCCGCGTTCGCCGTCTCGCTCACGTTGCGGCTGCACCAGGAAGAATCGAGCCAGCGCGCCGAAACGGTGCTGGCCGGCGCGGTGTCGCGAACCCGCTGGCTGACAAGTCATTTGGTGACCGCGCTTGCCGGGTCCGCGGCGGCGATGCTGGCCAGCGGCCTGACCGCAGGCGTCGTCTACGGGGTCGCGGCCGGCGATGTCGGCGCCAAGCTGCCCATGGTCGTTGCCAGCGCGGCCGTCCAACTGCCCGCCGTATGGCTGTTGTCGGCCGTGACGGTCTGCGTGTTCGGCTTTGCGCCGCGCCTGACGCCGGTGGCGTGGGGTGCGCTGATCGGCTTCGTGGCGCTGTACCTGATCGGGTCGTTGGCCGGTTTCTCGCAGTGGATACTCGACCTGGAACCGTTTGCGCACATTCCGCGAATCGGCTCAGATTTCACCGTCGTACCACTGTTATGGCTACTGGCCATAGACGTAGGGTTGGTGGCTCTGGGTGCCATAGTTTTTCGGCGCCGCGATCTCCGCTGCTAGGAGGGCAATGAAAACCGGGATCAGAATAACGGCGACATCCCTCTGGGGCATTCTCTCCTGGATTTTGATCCTCCTCCTGCCGGCCGGCACCCTGCATTACTGGCAGGCGTGGGTCTTCATCGCCGTGTTCACGGTGGCGACCATCGTCCCCACGGTCTACCTGGCCCGGGCCAATCCCGCGGCTTTGCAGCGCCGCATGCGCGCCGGCCCGAGGGCCGAGCCCCGGAAGGCTCAGAAGTTCATCATCGCCGGGTCGTTTCTCGGCCTGTTCGCGACGATGGTGTTCAGCGCGCTCGATCATCGGTTCGGCTGGTCGTCGGTGCCGCCGTGGCTGTCGGTGCTCGGTGACGTGCTGGTGGCGACGGGCCTCGGCATCGCCATGCTGGTGATCGTCCAGAACAGCTACGCCGGCGCCACGGTCACGGTGGAAAGCGGCCAGACTGTCGTGTCCGACGGCCTCTACAAATTCGTGCGCCATCCGATGTACGTCGGCAATGTGATCATGATGATCGGCATCCCCCTGGCGCTCGGCTCGTACTGGGGATTGCTCTTCATCATCCCGGGCACCATCGGACTGACGCTGCGCATCCGCGATGAGGAAAAGCTGCTTCTCCGGGAATTGCCCGGATACCGCGAATATGCCGACCGCGTGCGCTACCGGCTGGTGCCGTACGTCTGGTAGCCACCGGACCGGCCGCTTAGGGTATTGACGTGGCGCACCATCGGCCACCGGCGCTGGACCGCCCGTGGCGGCGCCCCGGCGCGCTGCGGTATGCGTTGACCAGGATTCGCGGGGTCGCCAAGCCGCCCGTCACGGTCACCGACCCGCCCGCGGATCTGCAGGTCGAGCGTGACGTGGCCGTCACCACGCGGGACGGAACGGTATTGCGGGCCAACGTCTTTCACGAAGGGGCCGAAGCACCCCGGCCGGTCATCCTGAGCATCCACCCGTACGGCAAGGACAACTTGCCGACCCGGCGCGGCAACAAGACGACGTTTTCGGTGCAGTACCGCGTGATACGCCAGCCGCAACCGGTGGCCTTTTCCACCCTGACCGGCTGGGAGGCACCGGACCCAGCATGGTGGACCGCGCAGGGCTTCGTCGTGGTGAACGCCGACTCGCGTGGCTGCGGCCATTCGGACGGCACCGGGAACCTGTTGTCCCGCCAGGAAGCCGAGGACACCTACGACCTGGTGCAGTGGATCGCCGAACAACCGTGGAGCGACGGGAACGTGGTCATGCTCGGGGTGTCCTACCTGGCGATCAGCCAGTACGCCGTGGCCGCCCTGGCGCCGCCGGCGTTGCGGGCGATCTGCCCGTGGGAAGGGTTCACCGACGCCTACCGCGACCTGATGTTTCCCGGCGGCGTTCACGAGATCGGCTTCAGCCGGTTGTGGTCGCGCAACCTCAGTCGAGACACCCGGCAGAGCTACGACCTTGCGCGGATGCAGGAAGACCACCCGCAGCGCGACGAGTTCTGGCGCTCGCTGGCGCCCGACCTGTCGGCGATCAAGGTCCCCATGCTGGTCTGCGGCAGCTTCTCGGACAACAACCTGCACAGCCGCGGTTCGATGCGGGCATTCGTGCACGGCGGCTCCGACCACGCCCGGCTCTACACGCACCGCGGCGGCAAGTGGACGACCTTCTACTCCGACGCGGCGCGCGCCGAGCAGCTGAAGTTCTTCCGCGACGTGCTGGGCGGCGCTACGGCCTCGCGCAGTGTGCGCCTGGAAGTGCGCGAGGACCGCGACACCGTCACCGCGGTGCGCGAAGAGGCCGAATGGCCGCTGGCCCGCACGCGTTGGCGCCCACTGTATTTGGGCGATGCCGGCGCGCTGACGGCCGAACAGCCCGCGACGCCCGGCCGCATCGCGTTCGGAACACGTTCCGGTGCGGCATCTTTCGCCTGGACCGTCACCGAGGACGTCGAGCTGACCGGCCCGATGGTGGCCCGGCTGTGGGTCGAGCTGAGCGGCTGCGACGACGCGAACCTGTTCGTCGGTGTGGAGAAGTGGCGCGACGGGCGGTTCGTCGGCTTCGAGGGGTCCTACGGTTACGGCCGCGACCGGGTGACCAGCGGATGGCAGCGAATTGCGCTGCGCACCCTGGACCCCGAACTGTCCCGGCCGGCCGAACCCGTCATCACGGGCGTCGATCCGCGGCCGCTGTCGGCCGGCGAGGTGGCCGCGGTCGAGGTGGAGCTGGGCCCGTCGGCGACGCTGTTCCGCGCCGGCGACCAGCTGCGGCTGGTGGTCGCCGCGCGCTGGCTGTCCCCGAGAAACCCACTCACCGGCCAGTTTCCGGCGTGGTACCAGGGCTCGCCGCGCGGCCGCGTCACGCTGCACTGGGGACCGCAGCGCGAGGCCCACCTGCTGATTCCGGAGATCCCGGGCTAGATCCAGACGCCCTTGCCCACGGCGACGACACCGCCGGCGCTGATCGCGAAGCGCTCGCGGTCCTTTTCCAGATCCACGCCCACCATCTCGCCCGGCCCGACGACGACGTTCTTGTCCAGGATCGCGTGGCGCACCACGGCGCCGCGGCCGACGCGGGCGCCGGGCATGATCACGCTGCCCTCCACAATCGCGCCGTCGTCGACCACCACGTTGGACGAGAGCACCGAGTTGCGCACCGAGGCCGCCGAGATGATGCTGCCCGCGCCTACCACCGACTCCTGCGCGGAACCGCCGTTGACGAACTTGGCCGGCGCCAGGTTCTCCGACTCGCCGCGGATCGGCCAGCGCTTGTTGTACAGGTTGAACACCGGATGCACCGACACCAGGTCCATGTGGGCGTCGTAGAAAGCGTCCAGCGTTCCGACGTCGCGCCAGTAGGCGCGGTCACGATCGGTGGCGCCGGGCACCTCGTTGTCGCTGAAGTCGTACACGGCGGCCATCCCGTCGTCGACCAGTCGCGGGATGATGTCGCCGCCCATGTCGTGATCGGAATGGTCGTCGTCGGCGTCCGCACGGATCGCGTCGATGAGCACCTTGGTGGTGAAGATGTAGTTGCCCATCGACACGAACGTCTGCTCGGGGTCGTCCGGGGTGCCCGGCGGATCCAGTGGCTTCTCCACGAACTGGCGGATGCGGCCCGACTCGTCGGAGTCGATGCAGCCGAACGCGGTGGCTTCGCTGCGGGGCACCCGGATGCCGGCCACCGTCGCGCCCGCGCCGCTGTCGATGTGGAACCGGACCATCTGCTCGGGGTCCATCCGGTACACGTGGTCGGCACCGAAAACCACGATGTAGTCGGGGTCTTCGTCATAGATCAGGTTGAGCGACTGGTAAATCGCGTCGGCCGAGCCGGTATACCAGCGCGGGCCGAGCCGCTGCTGGGCGGGCACCGGGGTGATGTACTCACCGGCCAGGCCGGACAACCGCCAGTTCTGCGAAATATGACGGTCCAGTGAATGCGACTTGTACTGGGTGAGAACGCAGATGCGCAGATACCGCGCATTGACGAGGTTGGACAGGACGAAGTCGATCAGTCGGTAGGCGCCCCCGAAAGGAACCGCGGGCTTGGCGCGGTCCGCGGTCAGCGGATACAGCCGCTTGCCCTCACCGCCGGCCAGGACGATGCCCAGCACGTGTGGCGCTTCCCTCATGCTGTCAAACCTATCGGCCGTTGCGAAGGGCTGCCAGGGGGAAGGGGTGATTGGCGACGTTCTGTGGGGCTGTCCGTCAAGGTATTTGGCCGCGCACGCCGCGAAGATGGCGCCGCGCTGTGGCGAACCCGACTCGCGGCGAGCCCCGTCGCCGAACTACGGTTCGGGGTATGCGGGTGGCGATGATGACGCGGGAGTACCCGCCGGAGGTCTACGGCGGGGCGGGGGTACACGTCACCGAGCTCGTCGCCCAGCTGCGCCGGTTGTGCGCGGTCGACGTGCATTGCATGGGCGCACCGCGCCCGGGCGCCCACGTGCATGAGCCCGACCCGCGGCTCCAGGGCGCCAACGCGGCGATGTCGACCCTGTCGGCCGACCTGATGATGGCGAACGCGGCGTCGGAGGCCGACGTGGTGCATTCACACACCTGGTACACCGGCATGGCCGGGCATCTGGCCGCACTGCTCTACGGCGTCCCGCACGTCTTGACCGCGCACTCGCTCGAACCGCGGCGCCCGTGGAAGGCCGAGCAACTCGGTGGGGGCTACCGGATCTCGAGCTGGATCGAGCAGACCGCCGTGCTGGCGGCGGACGCCGTCATCGCGGTCAGCTCCGCGATGCGGGAGGACGTCCTGCGTGTCTATCCCACACTGGATCCCAGCGCCGTGCACGTCATCCGCAACGGCGTCGACACCGACGTCTGGTACCCGGCGGGGCCGGTGCAAAGCGGATCGATGCTGACCGAACTCGGCGTCGATCCGTCCCGGCCCATCGTGGTGTTCGTGGGCCGGATCACGCGGCAGAAGGGGCTGGCGCACCTGGTGGCCGCCGGCCACCGGTTCAGCCCGGAGGCGCAGGTGGTGTTGTGCGCCGGCGCGCCCGACACCCCGGAGATCGCCGAGGAGATCCGCGACGCCGTGGCCGCGCTGTCGCGCAGCCGCACCGGGGTCTTCTGGATCCGGGAAATGCTGCCCATCGGGGAGTTACGCGAAATCCTTTCGGCGGCATCGGTTTTCGTATGCCCGTCGGTGTACGAGCCGTTGGGCATCGTGAATTTGGAGGCGATGGCCTGCTCGGCGGCGGTGGTGGCGTCCGATGTCGGCGGCATCCCGGAGGTGGTTGCCGACGGGATCACCGGGACGCTGGTGCATTACGACGCCGACGACGCGCAGGGCTATCAGACCGGATTGGCCGAAGCGGTCAACGCGTTGATCGCCGACCCAGACAAGGCGCAGCGCTACGGCAAGGCGGGACGCCAGCGCTGCGTCGAAGAGTTCTCCTGGGCCCACGTCGCCGAGCAGACCCTGGAGATCTATCGGAAGGTGTGTGCGTAACGCCGCCGACATCCGTTCGGCGGCAAGCCCTAGCTGGAGCTCGTGACGCCCTTGAGTTCGTCACCGAGGGCAGCCGCTTCGTCGGGCGTCAGCTCGACGACAAGTCGACCGCCTCCCTCAAGTGGTACCCGCATCACGATGCCGCGCCCCTCCTTCGTTGCTTCCAGAGGACCGTCTCCGGTCCGGGGCTTCATCGCCGCCATCGAGTGCTCCCTCCAGATTCGAGCTGGCCCGCCCGTGCGGACCTGGTCGGCACCGAGCATGCCCCGCCAGCGAACTTCAAGCCATGCCCGGCATCGAACTGCCTTATCACCCCTCCATTGTTCCCTATCCAGGTCATCACTTGTACAAAGACCCACAAGTGTGTGTTCAGCGGGCGGTGGCGGGCACCCAGCAACCGTCAATATGGTCGTCGACCATGCCGGTCGCCTGCATCAGCGCATAGGCGGTGGTCGGGCCGACGAAACGGAAGCCGCGCCGTTTGAGTTCGCGGGCCATGGCCTTCGATTCGTCAGTGGCCGAGGGGATTTGGGACGGGTCGGCCGGCCGGGACCGCGGCGACGGCGCAAACGACCACAGCAGGTCCGCCAGGTCCGCCGGAGTTCCCAGTTCAGCGGCGGCCCGGGCGTTGGCGATCGTCGACTCAATCTTGGCGCGGTTGCGCACGATTCCCTGATCCGCCATCAGCCGCTGCACGTCGGCCTCGGTGTATTCGGCGACCTCGGCGATGTCGAACCGGGCGAACGCACGCCGGAAATTCTCCCGTTTCCGAAGGATGATCAGCCATGACAGGCCACTTTGAAAGGCCTCCAGACTCATCCGCTCGAACAACGCGACCCCGTCGCGCACCGGCTGGCCCCATTCGCGGTCGTGGTAGTCGCGATAGAGCTCGAAATCGGGCCCCGGTCGCACGGTCGCCCAGCTGCAGCGAACCAGCTCGTCTTCACTCACAATGAGTCCTGACGATCCTCGCCGTCGTCTGGTTCCCCGGGTTCGCCCTCGGCCTCCTGCCCGGCGGCCGGCGCGGCGTGCACGGCGGCCAGTTGGCCGCGCAGCGCCTCGAGCTCGCGCGCGAGCCGATCCAGCACCCAGTCCACCTCGCTGGTCTTGTAACCGCGCAGGACCTGGGTGAACTTGACGGCGTCGACGTCGGAGCCGGTCACCCCGAACGCCGGCAGCACCGTGGCCGTCGTCCCCCGGGGCAGGGGCGGCAGCTGCTCGCCGCGACCGAACAACAGGCTGGCCGCGCCGAACAGGACGATCGCCACCAGCACCAGGACCACCAGGTACAGCAACACCAACGCCACGTGATCGATATTGCCCTATGCCACCGACACGGCGACGTTCAGCGTGACCGCGGGACCTACCGGGGCCTGAGCACCTGCATCGGCGGCCGGTCCGCCAGCGACACCGGCGAGGTGCGCTGGGTGTAGCCCTGAAAGTCGGAGCCCTCGGGGCCGTCGGCGACGAATTGGGTCAGCCCGATGCCGGAGTCCGAGATGCCGCAGCGCGACAGCAGGGTCGCGATGATCTGGCGGCTCATCACGCCCAGCTCGGCCAGCGGCCGGTTGCGGTGCGCGCGCACCCCGAGGTTGACCTGGGCGATCGCGTCGAGCCCCAGCCGGTCGAAGGTGTCCACCAGCAGGCCGATCTCGACGCCGTAGCCCGGCGCGAACGGCAGCGAGGTCAGCAGCTCGCGGCTGGCCGCGTACTCGCCGCCCAGCGGCTGCACCACGCAGCCCAGCTCCGGACGCAGCGCCGCAAGCAACGGCCGGGCCACCAGCTCCGTGACGCGCCCGCCGCCGGTGGCGCTGACGTCGCCGCCCACGTCGCCGACGTCGCTGAGCTCGCTGCCCCGCAGGGGTCGTCGGTAGAAGCTTTTGACCAGGTGAATGCCGTCGCCGGTGAGCATCGGGCCGACCAGCCACGGCACGAACATGGGGTGCGGGTCGATCAGGTCGGAGTCGACGAACACCACGATGTCGCCGCTGGTGGCCGCCAGCGAGCGCCACAACGCCTCGCCCTTTCCGGGACGTATCGGCACCTCGGGCAGGGCCTGCTCGCGGCTGACGACGCGGGCTCCCGCGGCGACGGCGCGGATCTCGGTGTCGTCGGTGGAGCCCGAATCCAGCACGATCAGCTCGTCGACCAGCCCATCGACCAGCGGCGAGATGCTTTCGATCACCGACTCGATGGTTTCTTCCTCGTTGAGGGCCGGCAGCACCACCGAGATGGTCCGCCCGGCCTTCGCCGCTTCGAGTTCGGCGATCGTCCAGCCCGGACGGTTGCGCGTGTCGTTGGCCAGCCACACGTCTCCGGGCCGGGCGGCGAGCGCCCTGTGCTTGGCGAGATCACCGGCGAACAGGTCCGACGCGGTCATGCCAGCCCCCTCACCGTGCGCGCAGGCGGGCGGGTGCCCTGGATCGAGGCCACCATTTCCAGCACCCGGCGGGTGGCCGCGACCTGGTGCACGCGGAACATGCGCGCACCCGCGGCGGCCGCCAGCGCGGTGGCGGCCAGCGTTCCCTCGAGCCGCTCGGTCAGTTCCACACCCAGAGTCTCCCCGACGAAGTCCTTGTTGCTCAAAGCCATGAGCACGGGCCATCCGGTGTTAACAAGATCGCCCACGTGCCGCAACAACAGCAGCCCGTGGAAGGTGTTCTTGCCGAAGTCGTGGGTGGGGTCGATCAGCACCCGGTCGCGGGCCACCCCGCAGGCCACCGCACGCTCGGCGGCCGCGGTGACCTGGGCGATGACGTCGTCGACCACGCCCCGGGTGGTGGTGCCGTAGTTCACCCGGAAGGGGCGCGTGCGCGGCAGCGCGTTGCCGGTGTGCGAACACACCAAACCCGCCCCGAACTCCGCGGCCACCTCCGGTAGCGCCGGGTCGATGCCGCCCCAGGTGTCGTTGATCAGGTCCGCGCCGGCCGCGCAGGCCACCTTGGCGACCTCCGAGCGCCAGGTATCGGCGCTGATCAGCTGGTCCGGATAGGCGTCGCGCAGCCATTCGATGAACGGCACCAGCCGGGCGATCTCGGTGTCGGCATCGACCTCTTGACCGGGGCCGGCCTTGACGCCGCCGACGTCGATGACATCGGCGCCGTCGGCGACGGCTTGGTGCACGGCCGCCCTGGCGGCCTCGTCGCTGAAGGTCGCGCCCCTGTCATAGAACGAGTCCGGGGTGCGGTTGATGATGGCCATGATCAGCGCACGATCGCCCGCGACCGGGCGGCCGCACCAAGTTGACTGCACACGTACATGGTGCCCGGTCGCCGCCGCGGGCGCGGCCCGGGGACCGCCGACGGTGAACCCGACGCTCGAATGTGCGGCCAGCCGCACAGTGGACGCCGAATGTGCGGCCAGCCGCACATTCGGCGGTTAGGGTCGTTTGCCCTCGGCCACCTCGCCGGGGTACTCGTCGTAGTACGGCACGTAGCCCTCGTCGCGCCCGGCCAGCACGTACAGCGGGTCCTCCACGTCCGAGCCGTAGGCCTGATCGCGCAGCTCCACCTTGCGGCTCTTGAACGTCGTGGTCTGCTCGATGGACTCCACCACCCGCACGAACAGCGGCAGCGCATAGACGGGCAGCTGGTCGTACACGGAGCGGGCCAGCGACTGCCCGTCGAATTCGGCGCCGTCGCGCAGTTTGACCGCGGCCATGCCGGCGCGGCCGCCGGTGCGGGGCACCTCGACCCCGAAGACCGTGCAGTCCTCGACGGAGTCGTCGGACGCCAGCGCCGCCTCGACCTGCGTGGTGGCGACGTTCTCGCCCTTCCACCGGAAGGTGTCGCCGAGCCGGTCGACGAACGCGGCGTGGCCCATGCCTTGCGGGCTCATCACGTCGCCGGTGTTGAACCAGCAGTCGCCCTCGCGAAAGGCGTTGCGCACCAACTTCATTTCGCTCGACTCCTGGTCGGTGTAGCCGTCGAAGGGCTGCAGCCGGTTGACCGGGCTGAGCAACAACCCGGGCTCGCCGGCCGGAACCCGACGGACCCGCCCGTTGTCGTCGCGCAGCGGGGCGCCGGTGTCCGGGTCGTACTCGACGTAGGCCAGCGGCATCGGGAAGACGCCGGTGGAGCGGGGCACGTTGAAGACGTTGATGAATGCGGCGTTGCCTTCGCTGGAGGCGTAGAACTCGCAGACCCGGGCGATGCCGAATCGCGTGGTGAACTCGTCCCAGATCTCCGGGCGCAACCCGTTTCCGGCGATCAGCCGCACCTTGTGTGCGCGGTCGGTCGGCTTGGCCGGCTGGTTGAGCAGGTACCGGCACACCTCGCCGATGTAGATGAACGCGGTGGCATCGTTGGCGATCGCCTCGTCCCAGAACTTCGACGCCGAGAACGACTTGCCCAGCGCCAGCGTCGCCCCCGAGTTGATCACCGACGACAGCGCCACCGTCAGCGCGTTGTTGTGGTACAGCGGCAGGCAGCAGTAGAGCGTGTCGGAGCTCTTGAGCCGCAACCCGATCCCGCCGAACGCCGCGAGCGCCTTGAGCCAGCGCAGGTGCGTCATGACGCTGGCCTTCGGGAATCCCGTTGTGCCCGAGGTGAAGATGTAGAACGCGGTGTCCCTGGCGTGCACGGCCGACGCCGAGGCGGGGTTGGTGGCCGGCGCGCTCACCGCGAACCGCTCCAGGTCCTCGACGGTCAGCGTCTCGGTGCTGCCCGAGCCGCCGCACTCGGCCACGGCGCTGACCAGATCGGCCTCGGCGATGAGCACCTTGGCGTCGAGCAGTCCGAGGCTGTGCGCGAGCACCTCGCCGCGCTGGTGGTAGTTGAGCATGCCGGCGACCGCGCCGCACTTGACCGCGGCCAGCATGGCCAGCACGGTGTTGGGCGAGTTGCGCAGCATGATGGCGACGACGTCGCCCTGGCCGACGCCGCGCGCGGCCAGCACGGCGGCGTACCGGTTGGCGGCCGCGTTGGCGTCGCGGTAGGTCAGTTGCTGATCGCCCATGCGCAGGAAGATGCGGTCGCCGTAGCGGGCGGCCCGCTCCTGGAACACCGTGCCGATCGATTTCTTGGAGCCCGGCTGAGCCAGCAGCCCGGTCATCGCGCCGCGCGCGATCACGGGCAGGTCGGCCAGCACGGCCGGCGCCCGAAATGCGATGTCGGTCAGTTTGACCGCCGTGCGCGCTCCCCCGTCACGATCGGACACGTGATCCCCTCGATTCGTTTCCAAAGTCAAGCTCGGCGGACAGCCTAGTAGGGGTGGCAAACCCGTCGGCGGCCTCAGCCGGGTGCGCACGCTTCCAGCGCCGCACTCACCTTGTCGACCAGCACCAACCGGTCCATCGCCGCCTGGGAGATGTAACCGCTGTCCAGCAGTCCGCACAACCAGGTCCACAGCCCTTCGTAGTGACCGAAGGGATCCAGCAACACGATGGGTTTCTCGTGCAGACCGAGGAAGGCGGTCGTCCATGCGTCAAGCAACTCGTCGAGGGTCCCGATGCCACCCGGCAGCGCGATGAACGCGTCGGCGCGGTCCTCCATGAGCTGCTTGCGCTCGTGCATGGTGTCGCTGACGATCAGCTCGTCGGCGTCCGCGTCGGCGACCTCGCGGCGCATCAGGACCTTGGGAATGATGCCGACGGTCCGGCCACCGCGGGCGCGCGCCGCGCTCGCCACCGCGCCCATCGCCGACACCCGGCCCCCACCCCACACCAGCGTCCAACCGCGCTCGGCGATCGCCTCGCCGAGTTCCGCAGCGACTCCGAGCAATTCGGGATGCTCCGGTCCGGATGCGCAGTACACACACACCGACCACTCGCTGGACGAATCGCGTTGGCCGGGCATATTTGCCAAAGGTAGACCAAGCCCATACGGCCCGTCATATCTGGGGCTTTCGCCCTGCCGCCTAGCCCTCGCACCATAAAATTCGGCAGTGCCGATTCGATGGAACGTCCCCCAACATGCGACGGCCTCAGAGCGGCTGGATGCGTCGTTGGCCGAGGGGGCCCGCGGGGCGGTGGTGCTGGGACCCGACGGCGTCGGCAAATCCACCCTGGCCCGGGTGGCCGCGGAGCGGTTCGCCGGCCGGCACCCGAACACGCTCGTCCGCTGGGTCACCGGCACCCCGACCGAACGCGCCGTCCCGTTCGGGGCGTTCAGCCATCTGGTGGAGATCGCCGAACTCGGCAAGCCGGCCGCGCTGTTGCGGGCCGCCCGGGCATCGCTGGGCGGAGACGACCTCCTGCTGATCGTCGACGATGCCCAGCACCTGGACGTGCTGTCGGCCACGCTGGTCTATCAGCTGGCGCGCGACGGCGCGGGACGGCTCATCGTCACCGCGCAAGCCGACTCCGCCCCCGAGGCGATCGCGGCGCTGTGGCGCGACGGCCTGCTCACCCGGATCGACGTCGAGCCGCCCGGCGGGGCGGCCGCGCCGGCGGAGATCACCACGTTCCTCGCCGAGCTCCCCCCGGCGGCGCGATCGGTGCTCGAGTATCTCGCCGTCGCGGAGCCGCTCTCGGTCGCCGACCTGACCGCGCTGGCCGGCGACGGCGCGGTGGCCGAGGCGGTGACGTGGGGCGCCGCGGAGACCCGGACGCGCGGCGGGTCGTCGGACGACCCGGTCGTCTATACCGCCCACCCGCTGTTCGCGGAGCGGACGCGGGCCGCGCTCGACCCCGAAGACGCCCGGCAACGGCGCACCGACCTGGTCCGGCTGCTGTCGCGGCGGCCGTCCGAGCACCTCAGTGACCGGTTGCGGCTGGTGTCGCTGGCGCTGGACAGCGACACTCCCCCGCGGGTCGCCGACGTCGTCGCCGCCGCCCAGCAGGCGCTGCGGCTGGGCGACCTGCCGCTGGGCGAACGGCTGGCCCGGTCGGCGCTGCAGCGCTCCGGTGGGTTGGCGGCGCGGCTCGCCCTGGCGCACGCCCTGGCGTGGCAGGGCCGCGGCCGGGAGGCCGATTCGGTGCTGGCCGACGTCGACTCCACCGCGTTGACCGAAGCGGCGTTGATGGACTGGGCGCTGCTGCGGGCGGCGAACCAGTTCTGGATGCTCAGCGAACCCGAGCGCGCCACCGCGTTCCTGCGCACCGTGCGCAATCGGGTCACCGATACCGGCCCGCGAACCACCCTGGACGCGCTCAGCGCGACCTTCGCGATGAACGCGGGCAACGTCGGGCACGCGGTCAAGGTCGCCGGCGACGTCCTGGCATCGCCGGCGGCCGACGACCAGGCGGTGGCCTGGGCGGCCAGCGCCGGCGCATTGTGCGCGGCGCGCGAAGGCCGCTTCGATGACGTCGAGCCGCTCGCGCAGCGCGCCCTGGCCGCCGAACACCCCGGGCTGCTGCGCTTCACCATCGGGCTGGGTCAGACCACCGCGCTGCTGATGGCCGGCCACCCCGACCAAGCCCGCCGGCTCGCGCAGCAGTTCACCGACTTCGCCGAACTGCAACAGCCGGGCCGCGCCATCGGCGAGGTGCTGCTGGCGCATGTGCTGATCGCCGGCGGCGAATTCGCCTCTGCGGCAGCATTATTGGCTCCGGCGGCCGCCACCCTGGAGCGCACCGGATACTCGTGGGGGCCGCTGTCGCTGACGCTGCTGGCCACCGCGCTGGCCCAGCAGGGCGACACCGCCGCCGCGGCAAAGGCGTTGAGCAGGGCCGAATCCCGGCACGGAACCAAGTCGGCGCTGTTCGCGCCCGAGCTCGGGGTGGCGCGGGCGTGGCGGCTGGCCTTGGTGCGCGACCCACACGGCGCGGTGGCCGCCGCGCGCGACGCCGCCCGGATGGCCGAACGCGGCGGCCAGCGGGGCGTGGCGGTGCGCGTCTGGCACGAGGCCGTACGGCTGGGCGACACCCGGGCCGCCGATCCTTTGGCCCGGCTGTGCGCCGAGATCGACTGCGTCGCAGGCAGAATCGCGCTGACCCATGCCCGCGCGCTGGCCGCCGGCGGTGACGCGGGCCTGCGGGCGGTGTCGGACGAGCTGACCTCGATCGGCATGCACGCGGCCGCCGCCGACGCCGCCGCGCAGGCGCAGCGGTGCGGGGCCGGGCCCGCTTAGCCGCTCAGGTAACCGCGCAGCACGTCCACGGCGGCGGTGATGTTGGCGACCGTGACCCGCTCGTCGCGCTTGTGCGCCAGATTGGGATCACCCGGCCCGAAGTTGACCGCCGGTATGCCCAGCGCGGCGAACCGTGCCACGTCGGTCCAGCCGTACTTGGCCCGGACGTTGCCGCCGGCCGCCTCGACCAGGGCCTTGGCGGCGGGCTGGGACAGCCCGGGCAGCGCGCCGGCCGCCGCGTCGGTCTGTTCGATGTGCACGTCGAGCCCGGCGAGCACGTCGTGCACGTGCTGCAGCGCCTCGGGCAGCGACCGGTCGGGGGCGAAACGGAAGTTGACCGTCACCGCGGCCGCGTCGGGAATGACGTTGCCCGCCACGCCGCCGTCGATCCGCACGGCCGACAGACCCTCACGGTAGACGCAGCCGTCGATGTCGACGCTGCGCGCCTGGTACGCGGCCAGCCGCTCCAGCACGGCGCCGAGCTTGTGAATCGCGTTGTCGCCCAACCAGGATCGCGCCGAATGCGCACGGATACCGCTGGCGCTGACCACCACGCGCAGGGTGCCCTGGCAGCCGGCCTCGATGTAGCCTCCCGTGGGCTCGCCCAGAATTGCCACGTCGGCGGCCAGCCAGTCCGGCAGCTCGCGTTCGATGCGGCCCAATCCGTTTGCCGCGGCGTCGATTTCCTCGCAGTCGTACATCACCAGCGTCAGATCGTGCACGGGGTCGGCGACGGTGGCGGCGAGATGCAGAAAGACCGCGTCCCCCGATTTCATGTCCGCCGTGCCGCAGCCGTACAGGTCGTCGCCCTCGCGGCGGCTGGGCAGGTTTCCGGCCACCGGCACGGTGTCCAGGTGTCCGGCCAGCAGGACCCGCGACGGCCGCCCGTGGTTGGTGCGTGCCAGCACGGCGTTGCCGTTGCGAACGATCTCGAACCCGGCGGTCTGGGCGCGCAGCGCGGCCTCGACCTCGTCGGCCAGCCGCGCTTCGTCCCTCGATTCGCTCGGGATGTCGACCAGCGCAGCGGTCAGCGCGATCGGGTCTCCGCGTAAGTCGAGCACGGTCCAACGATAGTGGCGATCGCAAGCGCGGCGGAGCCGGGAGCAGCGGGTCGCCGCGATCGATGTAGCGAGTCACCAATGTCGGCGAACCGCGGAAGCGCGGCGGGCTAGACGAGCAACCGCGTGGGCATCACCTTGGGTTTGACGCCGTAGCGCGGGCCCATGCCATAGCCGCCGCCCCGCCCCGCGGAGGCGACCGCCGGCATGCCGGACGCCCAGGTGGTGTGCGGGTCTTCGACGGGTGCGGTCCACCCCGTGCCCGCGACGGTCGCGGCGGGGACCCGGGGGGTGGCGGCCGACCACGCTGCGGGCGTCGACAATCCGCCGACCGGGGCCGCCGAGCCCACGCTCGCCAGCACCGGGGCGGCGCCCCCGCCCGCGGTGCTGACCGGTGCCGCCGCGGCCACCAAAGCGCCACCGCCGGCCGCGCCTCCCACACTGCCGGCCACGCTGCCGGCGGCCGCGACGTCCAGGGTGTGGTTGTACAGGATGTTGGACACGATGGTGTTGAACACATTCCAGGACACGACGTCGAAACCCGCGTTGCCGACGTTGGATACGACGGGGTCGCCGAGCACGCTGTCCAGCGCGGTCCCCACCGCGCTCGCCCCCGGCAATGCGGCGGGCGCGGCGGCCGGCGCGGCGAACGACTGCACGGCGTTGGGCACGTTGGAGACGACCCCGCGGAGCCCACTCGTCTGCGCGGCCGTGGCCGCCGTCTGCACGCCCAGCCCGCCCGGGCTGTTGGTGGGCGCCGGTGATGTCAACGGGCTCAGCCGGGCCGCGGCGGCGGACGACGCGGCGTAGCCATACATCGCCGCGGCGTCCTGGGCCCACATCTCGGCGTACTGCGCCTCGGTGGCCGCGATGGCCGCGGTGTTCTGGCCCAGGACGTTCGTCGCGACCAGGGACGCGAGCTGGGCCCTGTTGGCCGCGACCAGTGGCGGCGGCACCGTCATCGCAAAGGCAGCCTCGTAGGCGGCCGCCGATGCGATGGCCTGAGAGGCCGCCTGTTGCAACTGGGCCGCGGTGGTGTGCATCCACATCACGTACGGCGCGGCGGCGGTGGCCATCGCGGCCGAGGACGGACCCATCCACTCCTCGCCGGTCAGATTCGAAATGGCCGACTGGGTGGCCGTGGCGTTGGTGCTCAGTTCGTCAGCCAGGGCGCTGAACGCCGTCGCGGCGGCCATCATCGGCGCGGCTCCAGCGCCGGTGTACATGCGTAGGGAGTTGACCTCTGGGGGCAGTGCTCCGAAATCGAAAGTCATTGCGGGACTCCTCTTCTCAGCTTTTAAGTGGGTGCTAGACGGCAGGTGTGGGCATCACGACGGGCTTGACGCCGTAGCGGGGTGCGCCCAGGCCGTAGCCCCCGCGCCCGGTGGTGGCCATCGACGGCAGGCCACCCGGGATGGTGGTCATCGACGCGTTGTGGGGTGCGGCGCTGGTGAAGCCCGCCCCCGTCAGCGTCGCGGCGGTGGGATTCATCGCGGGCACACCGCTTGTCGCCCAACTGGGCGGCACCGACAGCGCACCGATCGAGGGACCCCGACCGACGCTCGCCAGTACCGGCGCCGCACCCACGCCCGCGGGAGTGGCGGGGACGGGCGCGCTCGCCGGGGTTGCCGCACCGACATCACCCGACAAATTCGGGATCCCGGCCGCGCCGGGGACGGGAGCGAATTGCCCCTCGCCCAAGGTGATGAAGTCCGACGCGGCGGCGCCGACGTTCTGCCCCCACTCGATGGTGGTGCCGAGGGCGGCGTCCCCGGGCGGCGGGTCGGCGGCTGCGGCGGCCGGCGCGGCGGCGGGCAACGCCGCGGCGCTGGTGGTGACCTTGTTCGCGGCTTCCGTCGTTCCATACGAACCGGCGTTGCTGTTCAGGTTGTTCACCAGTGTCTGGTGAATCGCCTTCGCCTGGGCGCTGACCTGCTGGTACCACGCGCCGTAGGCCGAGAATTGCGCGGCCTGCAACGCGGACACCTCGTCGGCGGCCGCGGGAGCGATGCTCGTGGTGGGCGCCGCGGCCGCGGCGTCCTGGGCGGCCATCGAAGAGCCGAGGCCTTCGAGGGTGCTCGCCGCGAACAGCAGCGCCTCGGGCCGGGTGGTGACAAAGGACATGTTCTTCTCCTCGGGCAATCAGGCGGCCACAACGGACCGGCGACGAAGGGACCTGCGACGAGGTCAGAAAAACGACCCCCGGACCCCGGAAGCTGCGTACCCGAAACGGTGAAATTCACGCCTTGACCTGCTACGACTGGCCAAGCCGGACGTCCACGGACCCATACCACCGGCCCTGGCCTGCCGAATTGCGTTGCCCGCGTTGGCCTTTGGCTTTCGCGCGGCGCGCTTGGCCGATTGCGCCGCAGGGCGCGCGGATCCGGGCCGGGCCCAGGAAGTAACCTGACCGCCGTGACTGGAGCTGCAGGTATCGGGCTGGCAACGCTGGCCGCCGACGGATCGATCCTCGACACGTGGTTTCCCGCACCGGAACTGACCGAATCGGGCACCGGCGCGACATCGCGGCTGGCGCTGTCCGACGTCCCCCCGGAGCTGACCGCGCTGATCGGCCGCGACGACGACCGCGGCACCGAGACCGTCGCCGTGCGCACGGTCATCGGCTCACTGGACGACGTGGCCGCCGACGCCTACGACGCCTACCTGCGATTGCATCTGCTCTCGCACCGGCTGGTGGCGCCGCATGGGCTGAACGCCGGCGGCTTATTCGGGGTATTGACCAATGTCGTCTGGACTAATCGGGGGCCGTGCGCCGTCGAGGGTTTCGAGGCCGTCCGGGCGCGGCTGCGGCGCCACGGACCGGTGACGGTCTATGGCGTGGACAAGTTCCCCCGCATGGTCGATTACGTTCTGCCGACCGGGGTGCGCATCGCCGACGCCGACCGGGTGCGGCTGGGCGCCCACCTGGCCCCGGGCACGACGGTGATGCACGAGGGCTTCGTCAACTACAACGCCGGCACGCTGGGGGCGTCGATGGTGGAGGGACGCATCTCCGCCGGCGTGGTGGTGGGCGACGGCTCCGACATCGGCGGTGGCGCCTCGATCATGGGCACGCTGTCCGGCGGTGGCACCGAGGTGATTTCGATCGGCAAGCGCTGCCTGCTCGGCGCCAACGCGGGCCTGGGCATCTCGCTGGGGGACGACTGCGTCGTCGAGGCGGGCCTGTATGTCACGGCGGGCACCAAAGTCATTACGCCCGAAGGCAAGACGCTGAAGGCCCTGGAGCTGTCCGGCGGCAACAACCTGTTGTTCCGCCGCAATTCGGTGAGCGGGGCGGTGGAAGTGGTGGCCCGCGGCGGGCAGGGCATCGCCCTCAACGAGGACCTGCACGCCAACTGAGGGCGCGCCTATAGGTCGGCGGGGACCCGCTCGTCGACCGCGACGGTCCGCAGCGCGGTCCCCCTGGTCTCGGGCAGCAGCGAGACGGACACGAAACTGGCCACCACGAGGGTCGCCATCATCAGCCCGATCGCCCAGCTGCCGTAGGTCGCCAGCAGGGTGCCCGCCAGCAGCGGCGGCACCGCGGCGCCGAGGATGCCGGCCAGGTTCATCGCCACCGCCGCGCCGCTGTAGCGGTAGCGCGTGGCGAACAGCTCGGGAACGAAGGCTCCCGTGGGGCCGTTGGCCACCGCCGCGCAGGCGAACATGCCGAGGACGGCGACCACGTACATGACCGGATTGCCGGTGTCCATCAGCGGGATGACCACGAACGCCCACGGCAGGCACGCCGCCAGCCCGCACAGCATCACCCGGCGACGCCCGACGCGGTCGGACAGCCACGCCCCGAACGAGACGAACGCGATGCTGGTCAGCCCGCCCAGGGCGCCGACGCCCCAGATGAAGCTGCGCGAGTAGCCCAGGTGGGAGTAGGCGTACATGACCAGGAAAGTGTTGCCCAGGTAGACGAAGCCCATGCCGCCCAGGAAGCAGCCCGCCACCAGCACGATCTCCCGCCGCTGCAAGCGCACCAGCTCTGCCAGCGGCGCTTTGGGCACCTCGTTGCGGGCCTTCTCCTCCACGAACAGCGGGGTCTCGTCGATGTTGAGCCGCACATAGAGGGCGATGGCGATCAGCCCGCTGCTGATCAGGAAGGGCACCCGCCATCCCCAGTCCAGGAACGCGGGGCTGCTCTCGCCCACGGTGAGGCTGACGGCGAGGAAGGTCAGGCTGGCGAGGATGCCCGCAGTGCCGCCGCCCAGCGAGGTGAACATGCCGTACCAGCCGCGTTTGCCGGGCGGCGCGTATTCGGCGCTGAGCAGGACGGACCCTGCCCATTCGCCGCCGACGGCGAAGCCTTGCAGCAGCCGCAGGACGATGAGGATCAGCGGCGCCGCGATCCCGATCGACGCCGTGTCGGGGACCAGGCCCACGCTGACCGTCGATCCGCCCATGATCAGCAGGGTGGCGACGAGCGTTTTTTTGCGGCCCAGCCGATCGCCGAAGTAGCCGAAGACGGCCGCCCCCATCGGGCGGGACAGGAACGCCGTCGCGAACGTCGCCATCGAGGCGATGGTGGCCACCGTCGGGCCCAGGTGCGGAAAGAAGACCGCGGGAAACACCAGCGCCGCCGCGGTCCCGTAGATCAGGAAGTCGTAGAACTCGATGGCCGAGCCCACCAGGCAGGCCATCGCGATCCGCCGCATGGGGGTGGGCACGGAGGTGCCCACGGGCCGAGCGGGGTCACCCATGGCGGCCTTTCGCCGCCCGGTTACGTCGATGCACGGTTACGACGGTAGGTGAAGCTTCGCGGCCACGCTCGGCGCTGGAGCTGGCAAATTGCTGCGTGTCTCGGCGACCGGCTGACCGGGTGCCACCCGGTTGGGCGGCCGCTCAGCCGTCGGTCAGCAGCTGCTTTTTGAGCACCTTGCCCATGGCGTTGCGCGGCAGCGCGTCCACGATGCGCACCTCGCGCGGCCGCTTGTGCACCGAAAGCTCCTGGGCGACATAGTCGATCAGGGCGTCGCCGTCGGCCGATCCGACGACGAACGCGACGATGCGCTGACCCAGGTCCGCATCGGGCATCCCGACCACCGCCGCCTCCTGGACGCCCGGGTGCCCGAGCAGCACCGTTTCGATCTCGCCCGCACCGATGCGGTAACCGCCGGACTTGATCAGGTCGACCGACTCGCGCCCGACGATGCGGTGCATCCCGTCGGCGTCGATCACCGCGACGTCGCCGGTGCGGTACCAGCCGTCGGCGTCGAACGCCTCGGCGGTGGCGTCCGGCCGGTTCAGGTAGCCGTCGAACATCATCGGCCCGCGCACGTGCAGCTTCCCGACGGTCTCGCCGTCATGCGGCACCAGCCCGCCGTCGTCGGCGAGCACCCGGGTCTGCACGCCGGTGAGCGGCAGGCCCACCCACCCCGGGCGCCGCTCGCCGTCGGCCCGGGTGGACAGCGTGATCAGCGATTCCGACGCACCGTAGCGTTCGATGGGCTGGTGTCCGGTGATCCCGGCCAGCCGGTCGAACACCGGAACCGGCAGCGGCGCGCTGCCGGAGACCAGGAGCCGCGCCGGGCGCAGCGCCCGGGCGGCCGCCTCGTCGTCCACCACCCGCGACCACACCGTGGGCACCCCGAAAAACAGCGTGCCCCCGTGCTCGGTCCCGGCCTGCGCGTAGCCCGCCGGCGTCGGCTTGCCGGTGTGGACGAAGCGGTTCCCGATCCGCAGCGAGCCGAGCAGGCCCAGCACCAGGCCGTGCACGTGAAAGAGCGGCAAGCCGTGTACCAAGACGTCGTCGGCCGTCCACTGCCAGGCTTCCGCGAGGGCGTCGAGGTCGACGGCGATCGCCCGTCGGCTCAGCACCACGCCTTTGGGCAGCCCGGTGGTCCCCGAGGTATAGATGATCATCGCGGTGGCGTCGGGCGACGGCTCGGCGTAGCGGTGCCAGGAGCGGGCGTGCAACCGCACCGGGATGTGCGGCAGCCCCTCCGGCTCGTCCGGCGCCGGTCCGAGCCAGGCTTTTACTCCGGAGTCGGTGAGCATGTGCCGGCGTTCGGCCGCGCCGACGTCGGCGGGCACCGGGACGAAGGGCACCCCGGCGATCAGGCACCCGGTGACGGCCAGCACCGTCGCGGCGGTCGGGGCGGCCAGGATGGCGAAGCGGCCCGCGCCGCCCACCCGTTCGGCCACCGACGTCGCGGCGCCGGCCAGGTCGCTGCGGCTGAGCACGGTGCCGTCGATGCGTACCGCGTCGGCGACATCGGTGGCGGTGAGGACCGAAGGATTCAGGGACGCCAGCAGCACGTCAGCAGGCTACCCGGCGCCGCGGAAGGTCAGCCTTTCTCGTCCCAGATCTTCATCAGGGTGGACAGGATCTCCTCGCCGCGGCCGAGGCCGCCGAGGTGGCTTTCGCCCGGGAGCACGATCAGCTCGCAGTCGGGCAGCAGGGACACGACGTGCTGGCCATGGGCGAACGGCACGATGTGGTCGCTGTCGCCGTGCCACCAGCGCACCGGAACCTTGACCTCGTCGAGCCGGAATCCCCAGTCCTGGGTGAACAGGATGATGTCGTTGAACGGGGCCGCCAGCTGTTTGCGGCTGCCGTTGAGCAGGTCGTCGAGGAACATGGCGCCGAACTCCGGCCGGGTCAGCAGGCGCCGGTCGCCCTCGGGCGATATCGCGGCATATAGATACAGCGCGGGATTCGCGACCGGACGGATGGCCCGGACCACCAGGCTCGCGCCGATCCGCAGCGGGTCACCGCCCAACCGCAGCAGGGGTGCCACCCGTTTGCCCAGGTTCATCAGGCCGCTGGTGATGCCTTCGTCGCCGAGGAAAGGCGCGACGCCGCCGAGCACGCCGCAGGCAACGACCCGATCGGAGAGCACCGCGGCCGACGCGAGTGCGTAGGGACCGCCGCCGGACAGGCCGATGACGGCCATCTTGTCGATGCCGAGCGTGTCCGCGATGGTCCGCAGGTCGTCGGCGAAGGCCCGGATGTTCTCGTAGCGGTGGGGCGTCGAGGAGCCGATCCCGGGGCGGTCCAGCCCGATCAGCCGGATCTTGTGGTTCTCGGCGTAGAGACGGGCTTCGGTGGGAATCTGGCGGCGGGCGCCTGGGGTGCCGTGCAGCCAAAAGACGGCCCGGCCCTGCGGATCGCCGAACTCAGCGAAGCCGATCTGGCGGTCCTCGCCGACGGCGACGTTTCCTTCGAGTTTGGGGCGGGCGATCTCGATGACCATGTCGAGCAGCTTGGCACGTCAGGCGCGCTTCGCCAAAGGGTGACGCAGAGACCAAACTCGGTGACGCGCCTCAAAGCGATTCCGAGTACGCCCGGGGGCGGTCGCCTTACGCGGGAACCCCGATGGCCATCGGCTCCATGTATTGATGGAGTCCGCCGATGCCACCGCCCTCGCGGCCCAGCCCGCTGAGTTTGAAGCCACCGAACGGCGCGCCGCCGGGGCTGACGCCGTTGACGGCGATCTGGCCGGTCCGGATGCGGCGCGCCACACCCACCGCGCGATCTACATCGCCACTCCAGACCGCGCCGGAGAGCCCGTACTGCGAGTTGTTCGCGATCGCGATCGCGTCGTCCACGTCGCGGTAGCGCAGCACCGCCAACACCGGACCGAACACTTCCTCTTGCGCGATAGTCGAATTCGGTTCGACGCCGGAGAGGATCGTCGGTTCGACGTAGAAGCCGACGTCCAGGCCGGCCGGACGACGGCCGCCGGTCACCAGCTTGGCTCCCTCCTGGAGCGCGGCGGCGATGTGGGCCTCGACCCGATCCCGTTGCGCCGCACTGATCAGCGGGCCCATCTGCACCTCGGGATCGAACGGATCGCCGACCTTGACGTCACGGGCCAGTGCGGCGAGCCGGTCGACGACGTCGTCATGCAGCGAATCGGGCAGCAGCAGCCGGCTGTGCAGGATGCAGGCCTGCCCGGCGTGCAGCGAACAGCTCGCGAAGAGCATCTGCTGCAGCATCTCGTCGGTGATCTCGGTGTCGTCGAGGACGATGCTCGCCGACTTGCCACCCAACTCGAGAAGGATCCGCTTCATCGTGTCACCGGCGGCAGACATCACCTGCCGGCCCACGACCGAACTGCCGGTGAAGCTCACCATGTCGATCCGCGGATCGGTTGTGAGCAGCTTGGCCGCGTCCACGCTGGACGGGGTGACGACATTGACCACACCGGGCGGGATGTCGGTGTGCTCGTCGATGATCCGCGCGAGCGCCAGCCCAGCCAGCGGGGTCAGCGGGGACGGCTTGAGCACGACGGTATTCCCCGCCGCCAGAGCGTGATTCAGCTTCATGACGTTGAGGCAGTGCGGAAAGTTCCATGGCGTCAGAACCGAGACCACACCCAGCGGCGCATGCCGCAACAACGTGGTTCCGGCGCTTAGTCCGGTGACCTCTTGATCGGTCAGCTGGGTGGCGAGCCCGGCGGCATGCATCGACATGAACCCGGCACCGTCGATCTGCATCATGCGCTCGTTGGCAATGCAGCCCCACTCCGCCTGGGAGAGCGCGAAGAAGTCGTCGGCGTGCTTGGTCAGCGCCTCGCCCAGCTGGTTCAGGCACGTAGCGCGCTGCTCGGCGCTCATCGTGCCCCACGGCCCGCTGTCGAAGGCGCGCCGTGCGGCACCGATCGCGTCACCGACCTGCGCGACGCTCGCATCGGGCGCGGTGGCGATCACGGCTTCGGTGGACGGGGAGATGTCGTCGTACCGGCCGTCTTGCGGCTCGACCCAGTTACCCCCGATGTAGAGCTGATAGGTCTGGACAAGTGCGGGTGAATCGGCCATCTGCATCCTCCGGTCATCTGATCACTTGGTGTACTCGCCGCAGCTGCCGCCGTCAATCATCAGTCGCGCGAATTCCTCGCTCTTGCCATGCTTTGCCGTCGTATTGACAGCGCGTGACGGCGCAGAGTACACACGACTCGCATGACAGATCGCATCAATCTGTCGGATTAGGTGTCCTGCGAGAGGGGCTTTGTTACGTGACCGACTCAGAAACCGTCAGCGCCAAGGTGCGGGCCCTGGTCGGGCAACCGACCGGCGGCACCGGAAAACCTTCGCTCGCACCGGACCCGGTGAACCAGCCGATGATCCGGCACTGGGCGTACGCGATGGCCGACATGAACCCGGTCTATATCGACCCGGAGTTCGCCGCCTCGTCACGGTTCGGCGGCATCGTGTCGCCACCGGTGATGCTGCAATCCTGGACCATGCCGTCACCTAAGCTCGAGGGCATCGGCGAACGCGGCGGGGCGCCCGTCGAGATCCAAAGCAACCCAACGGCATTTCTTGACGAGGCGGGCTACACCAGCACGGTGGCAACCAATTCGGAGTTCGAGATCGAGCGCTACCCGCGGCTGGGCGACGTGATCAGCGCGACTACGGTCTACGAGTCGGTCTCCGACGAGAAGAAGACCGCGCTGGGCACCGGCTTCTTTCTGACCTGGCTGACCACCTACACCGACCAGAACGGTGCAGTGTTAGGACGGCAGCGATTCCGGGTGCTGCGATTCAGGCCGGCGAGCTGATGGCGACCCGTCTCGCGCCGGCGATCACCGCCGACACCGAGTTCTTTTGGAATGGGTTGCGAAAGAACAAACTTCTGATCCAGCGCTGCGGAGGCTGCGGGCAGTTGCGGCACCCGCCCCGCCCGATGTGCCCGCACTGCCGTTCGCTGCACTGGGAGACGATCGAGTCGTCAGGCCGCGGCACCGTTTACAGCTATGTGATGCCGCACGAGCCCAAGTTCCCGTTCTTCGAATACCCCTACGTCGTCGTTCTGGTCGAACTTGAAGAGGGTGTCCGTTTGGTGTCCAACCTGACCGCAATCGATCCGTCCGATGTGACGCCAGGACTGCCCGTGGAGGTCTACTACCAGTCGTTCGACGATGGCCTGGTGTTGCACCAATTCCGGCCCAGCGGCCTGGCGCTGTAATGGATTTCAGCTTTTTCGCGCGGACCCGCTTGGACCCAGCTTACTTGCCTTGACGCAACCTATTCGGAAGGACACGAATGACGACGACCGCCAACCGCACCCTGCGATGGCAGGACATCACGGAGGGCGACGAGGTCACGCCGCTCGAAATCCCGATCACCACAACGATGATCGTCGCCGGCGCGATCGCCAGCCGCGACTTTATGCCGGTGCACCACGACCGCGACTACGCCAAACAGCAGGGCTCGCCCAACCTGTTCATGAACATCCTGACCACCAACGGCTACTGCGTGCGCTTCCTCACCGACTGGGCCGGACCCGAGGCGATGGTGAAGAACCTGTCGATTCGCCTTGGCGTGCCGTGCTTCCCGGACGACCCGCTGCGGTTCACCGGCAGCGTCACCGGCAAGACCGGAGGATCGGACGGCGAGAACTTCGTCGAGGTGACCTTCGCCGGCGCCAACAGCCTGGGCGACCACGTGTCCGGCACCGCGGTGCTCAGCCTGCTCGACGGGTCCCAGGCATGAACCGGACGCTGCCGGGCGCCGCGGCCATCGTCGGGATCGGCCAGACGGAGTTCTCGAAGGAATCCGGGCGCAGCGAGCTGCAATTGGCGTGCGAGGCGGTCAGCGCCGCACTCGACGACGCCGGCCTGGCACCCGCTGACGTCGACGGCATGGTCACGTTCACCATGGATTCCAGCGATGAGATCGACATCGCGCGCAACGTGGGCATCGGCGACCTGAGCTTCTTCTCTCGCGTGCACCACGGCGGCGGCGCGGCCGCCGGCACCGTCGTGCACGCGGCAATGGCCGTCGCCACCGGTGTCGCCGACGTGGTGGTGTGCTGGCGAGCTTTCAACGAACGGTCCGGCTTCAGGTTCGGCGGCAGCGGCCGCAGCATGGCCGAAACGCCCTTGTTCATGGCGCATTACGCGCCGTTCGGGCTGCTCACGCCCGCGGCCTGGGTCGCGATGCACGCCCAGCGCTACATGTCGACGTACGGCGTCACCAACGAGGACTTCGGCCGGGTCGCGGTGGTAGATCGCAAGCACGCGGCGACCAACCCCGATGCCTGGTTCTATGAACGCCCGATCACGTTGGAAGACCACCAGAATTCGCGCTGGATCGTCGAACCGGTGCTGCGCCTGCTGGATTGCTGCCAAGAAAGCGACGGCGGCGTCGCGCTCGTCGTCACCAGCGCCGAGCGCGCCCGCGACCTGCGCCAGCCGCCGGCCATCATCACCGCGGCCGCGCAGGGAGCGGCCCACAACGGGGAGATGATGACGAGCTACTACCGCGACGAGATCACCGGGCTGCCGGAGATGGGCGTGGTGGGCCGGCAGCTGTGGCGTGACTCGGGGCTCAAGCCACAGGACATCCAAACCGCCTTCATCTACGACCATTTCACGCCGTTCGTGTTCGCCCAGCTCGAGGAGCTTGGCTTCTGCGGGCGCGGGGAGGCCAAGGACTTCGCCACCGTCGAACGGCTGTCGCTGGGTGGGGACTTCCCGATCAACACCAACGGCGGCCTGCTAGGCGAGGCCTACATCCACGGCATGAACGGCATCACCGAGGGGGTACGCCAGGTGCGGGGCACCTCCTACAACCAGGTCGACAACGTCGAGCACGTGCTGGTGACGTCGGGAACCGGCGTGCCGACCAGTGGCCTGATCCTCGCACCGGCGGACTGAGGAGTTCCGTGACTCAGACTTCTGCAGACAGCCAAATGACCGACACCCGCGAGCTGATCGTGGAGTCGGCGTTCGCGTGTTTCGGCAAGCAGGGGCTGCAGAAGGCGACCATCGTCGACATCGCCAGACGGGCCGGGGTTTCCCGCAGCACCATCTACGAATACTTCTCCGACAAGGCGTCCATCGTCGAGGCCTGTGCCGAACACGCGTCGCAGCAGTTCTACCGCGAAATGACCAAGGCGATGGATCCGAGCAGTACCCTCGAGGACAAGCTCTGTGCTGCAGCGGTATTCGTCACGCAGGCGCGCCGGGTCATCGCCTCGGAGAAGTACTTTGACGAGGATGCCATCAGCCTGCTGCTGACCAAGGACGCCGGCGTGCTGCTGCGCGAATGCGTCGAGTTCTTCGCCCCCTACCTGTCCGCCGCCCGGCTCACGGGCGAGGTGCGCAAGGACCTCGACATCGAGGCCGCCGGTGAATGGTTCGCACGCATCCTGTTCTCGCTGTTCAGCACGCCGTCCTCGACGCTGGACATGGACGATCCGGACGTGGCGGCGGAATTCGTTCGCGCCCACGTGGTGCGCGGCTTCGCCAGCGATCGCCCGCGGCGGCGTTGAGTGTGCGACCGCGGCGTTGAGTGTGCCTCCAGGGCGGGATTATCGGCGTGTCGCCGCCCTGAGCGCACACTCAAAGCCACTGCCGCACACTCAGTGGCCGCGTTCCGCCAGCGCCCGCAGGAAAAATGTCAGGTTCGCCGGGCGTTCGGCCAGCCGCCGCATGAAGTAGCCGTACCACTGGGTGCCGAACGGGACGTACACCCGCACCCGGTTGCCGGCCGCGGCGAGACGCCGCTGCTCGTCGTCGCGGATGCCATAGAGCATCTGGTATTCGAATTCACCGCCGCGGCGGCCCGATTCGCGCACCATCTCGGGCACCGCGGCGATGATCTGCGGGTCGTGGGATGCGACCATCGGGTAGCCGGACCCGGCCATCAGCACCCGAAGACATGCCAGATAAGAGTCGGTGACCTCGGTCGGCTCGCGATAGGCCAGCGAGACCGGTTCGTCGTAGGCGCCCTTGCACAGCCGGACCCGGGCGCCGGAGCCGGCGAATTCCTCGCAGTCCTCCAGGGTGCGCCGCAGATACGCCTGCAAAACCAGGCCCAGCCAAGGGAATTCGGCGCGCAGGTCGCGCACGATGCGCAGCGTCGAATCGGTGGTGGTGTGATTCTCGGCGTCCACCGTCACCCACACGCCGGCACGCTGGGCGGCGTCGCAGACCGACCATGCGTTCTCCCGCGCGATCTTGTGTCCGTCCCGCTCCAGCGACTGCCCCAGCGCCGACAGCTTGACCGAGACTTCCAGCGGCCGGACGCCGTCGCCCGCCCCGCCGGGCTCGCCGAACGTGTCGATCAGATTCAGGTAGGTCCGCACCACCGCGTCAGCGTCGTCGGCGTTGGCGACGTCCTCGCCCAGATAGTCGATGCTGATGAGTCGGCCCGAATCACGAAGGACCGCCACGCTATTCGCCACGGAATCGATGGTCTCCCCGGGTACGAACCGGTGCACCACCTTACGGGTCACCTTCAGCCGTTCGGCGGTGCGGCGCAGGCCTTCGCGGCGGCTCGCGGCCAGGATCGCCGGGCGCAGGGTGGTGGCGAACAGTCCGGCCATCACTCGGCGCCCATGTGCGGATAGCTGTGGTCGGTTGCCGGGATGAAGGTCTCCTTGATGGTGCGAGCCGACGTCCAGCGCAACATGTTCAGCATCGATCCGGCCTTGTCATTGGTGCCCGAGCCGCGCGATCCCCCGAACGGCTGACGCCCGACGACCGCGCCGGTCGGCTTGTCGTTGACGTAGAAGTTCCCGGCGGCGAACCGCAACCGTTCCTGTGCGGTCAGCACGGCGTCGCGGTCGTCGGCGATGACCGCGCCCGTCAGCGCGTACCGCGACCCCGTGTCGACGACGTCGAGGATTCGCTCGTAATCGTCGTCTGGGTACACGTGCACCGACAGCAGCGGGCCGAAGTATTCCGTCGCGAACGACTCGTCGGTCGGGTCATCGGACAGCAACACCGTGGGCCGCACGAAATAGCCTTCGCTGTCGTCGTATTCGCCACCGACGGCGATGGTGACGTGCGGTGCGCCCTTGGCCCGCTCGATGGCATCGACGTTCTTGATGAAGGCGCGCCGGTCGATCAGCGCTCCCCCGTAATTGGTCAGGTCGGTCACGTCGCCGTAGCGCAGCGCGGCGGCCTTCCCCAGGAAGTCGTCACCCATGCGGCGCCACACCGACTGTGCGACGAAGGCCCGCGACGCGGCAGAGCATTTCTGGCCCTGGTAGTCGAACGCGCCGCGAATCAGCGCCGTGCACAACACCTCCGGGCGTGCCGAGGCGTGGGCGACGACGAAGTCCTTGCCGCCGGTCTCGCCGACCAGTCGCGGATAGCTGTGGTAGCGGCCGATATTGGCGCCCACCTGCTGCCACAGCTGTTGGAAGGTGGCCGTCGACCCGGTGAAGTGGATGCCCGCCAGCCTCGGATCGGCCAGTGCCACATCGGAGACGCCGAAGCCGTCGCCGGTGACCAGGTTGATCACCCCGGGCGGCAGCCCCGCGGCCTCGAGCAGCTGCATGGTCAGATACGCCGACAGCGTCTGGGTGATCGACGGCTTCCATACCACCGTGTTGCCCATCAACGCGGGCGCCGTCGGCAGGTTGCCTGCGATCGAGGTGAAGTTGAACGGCGTGATCGCGTAGACGAAGCCGTCCAGCGGGCGGTACTCGCTGCGGTTCCACTCCCCCGGCCCGCTGATCGGCTGCTGCGCCAGGATCTGACGCGCGAACGCCACGTTGAATCGCCAGAAGTCGATCTGCTCGCACGGCGAGTCGATCTCGGCCTGATAGACCGACTTGGACTGGCCGAGCATCGTCGCGGCGGCGATCTTCTCCCGCCACGGTCCGGCCAGCAGGTCGGCGGCGCGCAGGAACACCGCCGCCCGCTCGTCGAAGGGCAGTGCGGCCCATGCGCGTTTCGCGGCCATCGCGGCCTCGATCGCCGCCGTCGCGTCCGCGTGCCCGGCGTTGGTCAATGTGCCCAGCTTCGCGGCGTGCCGGTGCGGCTGGACGACGTCGATGCGCTCGCCGTCGCCCATCCGATGGGTGCCGCCGATGACATGCGGCAGGTCGATCGGGCCATCGGTCAGCGCGGCCAGTTCGGTCCGGAGCCGGGCGCGTTCCGGCGAGTGTGGCGCATAGTCGTGGACCGGCTCGTTGGCCGGCATCGGGACCTGGGTTATGGCGTCCATCCTGCAAGGATCCTCGCGGCGGACCCGCAGTTAATTAGCCGATCGGACAATACGGGCCAGTATCCGTAGTAAAATCCGACAACATGGCCGGCGTCGGGCTGGGACAGCTGCTACTCGCGCTGGACGCAACCCTGGTGAGCCTGGTCGACGCGCCCCGCGGCCTGGACCTGCCGGTGGGGTCCGCGGCACTGATCGACTCCGACGACGTGCGGCTCGGGCTGGCGGCCGCGGCGGGCTCGGCCGATGTCTTCTTCCTTCTCGGGGTCGCCGACCACGAGGCGCTGCGGTGGGTGGACAAGCAGGCGCGCGAGCGCGTACCGGTGGCCATCTTCGTCAAAGAGCCGTCGAATGCGTTGGTGGCCAAGGCCGTTGCGGCCGGCTCCGCCGTGGTGGCCGCCGACCCGCGGGCCCGCTGGGAGCGGCTCTACCAGCTGGTCAACCACGTCCTCGAGCATCACGGGGACCGCGCGGATGCGACGGACGACTCGGGCACCGACCTGTTCGGGTTGGCGCAGTCGCTCGCCGACCGCATCCACGGCATGGTCAGCATCGAAAACGCCCAATCGCACGTGCTGGCCTATTCCGCCTCCAACGACGAAGCCGACGAGCTGCGCCGCCTGTCCATCCTGGGCAGGGCCGGCCCGCCCGAACATCTCGAGTGGATCGGCCAATGGGGCATCTTCGACGCGTTGCGGTCGAGCGGCGACGTCGTCCGCGTCGCCGAGCGGCCCGAGCTGGGGCTGCGCCCGCGACTGGCCGTCGGCATCCACCGGCCGGCACCGGACGCGCGGCGGCCGCCGGTGTTCGCCGGAACCATCTGGGTGCAACAAGGCTCGCAACCGCTGGCCGACGACGCCGAGGAGATGTTGCGGGGTGCCGCCGTGCTGGCCGCCCGCATCATGTCGCGGCTGGCGGCCCGGCCGTCCACGCATGCCCGGCGGGTGCAGCAACTCCTCGGCCTCGCCGATGCCGAGACCCTTGCGCACGTCGACGTCGCCGCGGTTGCCGGTGAACTGGGCCTGGCCGCCGACGGCGACGCGGCGCTGATCGGTTGGGACGCGGCCGACGGCTCACCCGGTCACGGTCGGCTCGCCGATGTTATCGCGCTGAGCGCCAGCGCTTTTCGCGCCGACGCCCAGGTCGCCTCGAACGGCGCGCGCACGTATGTGCTCCTCCCCCAGACGCGCAACCGGTCGGTCACCTCGTGGGTGCGCGGCACCATCGGCGCGATGCGCGCAGAACTCGGGGTGCAGCTACGGGCGGCCATCGCCGCACCCGTCGCCGGCCTGTCCGGGATTGCCGCGGCGCGCATCGAGGTGGACCGCGTGCTGGACAGCGCTGAGCGGCACCCGATTTCGTTCGGACAGGTGACGTCGCTGGCCGAAGCGCGCACCACCGTGCTGCTCGACGAGATCGTGACCCTGGTCGGCAGCGACGAGCGATTGATCGACCCGCGGATCGTGGCGCTGCGCGACGACGAGCCGGTGCTTGCCGAGACGCTGCGGGTCTATCTGGACGCCTTCGGCGATATCGCCGCGGCCGCACAAGCGTTGCGGGTGCATCCGAATACGGTTCGCTACCGGGTGCGACGGATCGAGAAATCGTTGTCGGCGTCGCTTGCCGATCCCGAGGTGCGGCTGCTGTTTTCGCTGGGATTGCGGGTGCTGGAAAGTCGTTGACCCGCTCGCGTTCCCGGACACGGCGGCCGGCATGCGCGAAAACCCAGAAGCGGTACCCTAACCCGCATGCAAAGTTCGTCGGTCGTCTCCCTGCTGCGGGAACGCGCCGGTCTGCAACCCGACGACGTGGCGTTCCGGTATACCGATTACGAGCAGGACTGGGCCGGCGTCACCGAGACGCTAACGTGGGCGCAGCTGTACCAGCGAACCCTGAACGTTGCGCACGAGGTCAAGCGGCATGGCAGCACCGGGGACCGCGCGGTCATCCTTGCCCCCCAGGGCCTTCCCTACATTGTGGCGTTCCTGGGCGCGATCCAGGCCGGGCTGATCGCGGTCCCGCTCTCGGTTCCGCAGCCGGGCTCGCACGACGAGCGCGTCGCCGCCGTCCTGGCGGACACCACACCCACCGTCGTCCTCACCACGTCCGCGGCCGCCGCGACCGTCAACGACTACCTGCAACGGCCGGAGTCGCCCGCGGCCGTCATCGCCGTCGACGCGCTGGACCTGGACCAGCCGGACTCGTCGAGCATCCGGATCAGCGGCGCCCCGAGCATCGCCTACCTGCAGTACACGTCGGGCTCCACGCGCCTTCCGGCCGGCGTCATGGTTTCGCACCGCAACCTGCACGTGAATTTCCAGCAACTGATGGCCGCGTACTTTCCCGGCTTCCACGGGCTGGCCCCGCGCGACACCGTCTGCGTGTCGTGGCTGCCCTTCTACCACGACATGGGGTTGATGCAGGGCGTCATCGCCCCGATCCTGGGCGGCTACCTGGGCGATGTGACGAGCCCGGTCGCGTTCCTGCAGCGCCCGGCGCGCTGGATCCACGCGATGTCCCAGACCGATCCGGTGTTCTCCGCGGCGCCGAACTTCGCCTTCGAGCTCGCCGTCCGCAAGACCACCGAGGACGACCTGGCCGGAGTCGACCTGGGCAACGTAATCAGCATCGTCAGCGGCGCCGAACGGATCCATCCCGCCACGCTCGACCGGTTCTGTAAACGGTTCGCGCCGTATAACTTTCGCGAACACATGATGCAGCCCTCCTACGGGTTGGCCGAGGCCACCGTCTTCGTGGCCAGCCGCGCCGGCGGCGGCGCCCCGCACGTCGTCCACTTCGAACCCGAGCAACTGTCGCAGGGCAGGGCGCAGCGGTGCTCGGCAGAGACCGGCTCACCGCTGCTGAGTTACGGCACGCCGACGGCGCCGGCGGTGCGGATCGTCGATCCGGACACCAGGACCCTGTGCCCGGCCGGGACGGTCGGCGAAATCTGGGTCAGCGGCGAGAACGTCACCGACGGCTACTGGCAGAAGCCGGAGGAGACGCGGCGCACCTTCGGCGGCGTCCTGGCCGACCCGTCGCCCGGCACGCCCGTGGGACCGTGGCTGCGCACCGGCGACCTCGGTTTCATCTGCGAGGACGAGATGTTCATCGTGGGCCGGATGAAGGATCTGCTGATCGTCTACGGGCGCAACCACTATCCCGAGGACATCGAGTCGACGGTGCAGCGGGTCACCGGCGGCCGGGTCGCGGCCATCTCGGTTCCCGTGGACGAGACCGAAAAGCTGGTCACCATCATCGAATTGAAGAGGCGCGGCGATTCCGACGCGGACGCGAAGCGCAACCTCGACACCGTCAAGAACGACGTCACCGCGGCGATATCGAACGCGCACGGGCTCAACGTCGCCGATCTGGTGCTGGTGGCACCGGGATCGATTCCCACCACCACCAGCGGCAAGATCCGGCGGGCCGCATGCGTCGAGCAGTACCGCCGCCGGCAGTTCACCCGGCTGGACGCTTAGCCCTATTGGCTGTTCGCCGCCTGGGCTTCCTCCAGGAAGTGACCCACCACGTCGGGGCCGGTGGAGTGCATCTTGATGGACAGTTCGAGCAGCCTGTCCTTGGCCTGCTTCGGCAACAACTCGATCGAGCGAGTGGTGGCCGAGTCATACTTAGCCCCGGGAAAGCGCTGCAGCAGAATGTCTTTCTGCTCGTCGGTGGTGTAGATCTCGAGCAGCTTCATGCCGGCGAACGCCTCGATCGCCAGGTCCGCCATTCCGGCATTCGCCAGCGCTTCCAGCCGTTCCTCGTTGATCCAGACGTTGACCTTGATCTTCTTCTCGCCGTTGCTCATGAGTTCTCCAACTGGTTCAGCGTAAAGACCGGCAATCTGTCTTTCAGATAATCCTCGGTGACGAACGGCGAACCCTGGCCGTACTTGGCGGCGCTGTCCATCACGACCTCGAAGACCTCGTGCCGCATCACCTTTTGGGTCGGCTTGACCTCGTCGGTCAGGATGCTGCGAATCAGGCTGCCGCTGAAGCTTTGTGACTGGTCGTCGTGACCGCACAGGGCCGAGTTGGTGACCTCCTGGCACACCGGGCAGTACCAGTTCTCGCGCAGGAACACCGGTTTGATGCCCAGCTCGCCGCGGTGTTCCTTGAGGATGTTCTGGGAATCGTAGGGGTGGTAGAAATCGCCGACGCCGGCGTGGTCTCGCCCGAACATGTGATGCGTACAGCCGAGGTTCGTCCGCAGGATCGCGTGGAAGATGGCCTCGCGCGGCCCGGCGTAGCGCATGTCCCACAGCGTGAACGACACCAGGTGGACGTCCTCGCGGAAATACCCACTGGTCCGCAACTCGTTTTGCGCCAACAGGATTGCCTCGTCGATGTAGTCGCCGACGCGCTTCTGGCCGATGATGGCATTGACCAGCACGCCGGTGTTCAGGTTGTCGACAGGCTGGTCCTCGTTCGCGGCCAGCCATGCCTGCTTCATCAGGGCTTCGTGGCCGGTGTGCGGGACGTTGCGGGTTTGATGGGCGACGGCGCGCGTCCAGTTCTTTTTCGCCAGCGCATCCTTGTGCTGCCGCGGCGTGAGCCAGAAGCTCTTGAAGGGTTCGTTGAACACCGGCTCGTTGATGAGCGTGATGTCGCCGCCGACGAACCGATTCGCGTACGCCAGCGTCTTCTTGACGCCCGGGTGCCGGGGATCGGTGGTGCCGTAGGTCTTTTCGGCCATCCGCTGCAGGTCGTATTCGTAGATCTCGGAGACCTCGAAGATCGCCATCGGGGCATCGAGATATTCGAGGACGACGCGTTCGCCCTCCTTCACCCCGTACCTTTCGATGTCTTCCGCGGAAAGGTCGAACACGATCGGGATGCTCCACAGCGTGCCGTCCGGCAGCTGGAAGTTGTCCAGCGTGCCATCGACTTCACGCCGGCTCATGAACCCGGTCAGCGGGGTGAAGAACCCGTAGGACAGGCTGATCACCTCGTGCGCGGTGGCTTTCGGGATCGGGATGCGCGGCAACCCTTCGATCTGGCCCGCCGCATTCTCCGTGGAGACCCGTTCCACGATCGGCTTTCCGTTATGGCCTTGGTAGCTCATGAAAGTGACCTCGTTTCGGTAATCAGCGCTTGCCCGTGGACGGCTCCCGACGCCGTCACTGCCGGACCCCTCCGCTAAGCGTCTGGCCGGACCGTGGCCGAGATGACGCCCGCCCGCTCGAGATGGGCGATCACTTCCTCGGCCAACGTGTCCGCGTCCTTGTTGCCGCCTTCGAGCCGCAGCTCGGGCTGTGCCGGGGCCTCATAGGGATCGTCGATTCCGGTGAACCCTTTGATCTCGCCGGCGCGGGCTTTCTTGTAGAGGCCCTTCGGGTCGCGCTGCTCGCAGATCTCAATCGGGGTGTCGATGAAGATCTCCTGGAAATCGCCGTCGTTCAGGGTGGCCCGGATGGCGTCACGATCACGCACGTAGGGGCTGATGAACGCCGTCAGCGCGATGGTGCCGGACTCGCAGAACAGCTTCGCGACCGCGCCGATACGGCGGATGTTCTCCTCGCGATCCTGGGCGGAGAATCCCAGGCCGAACCGTTTCGCGAACTCGGGCCCGTGGCGCTCCTCGAGAAGGTCGGGGCCGGCATTGAGTCCATAGCGGACGTTGTCCCCGTCCAGCAGGTAGCTGCGGATGCCCCGCTCGTAGAGCTTCTGCTCGACGACGTTGGCCACCGTGCTCTTGCCGCTGCCGCTCAGGCCGGTGAACCAGATGACGCACCCCTTGTGACCGTTGAGTCTTTCCCGTTCGGTGCGGCTTATCTGGTGTTCGTGCCAGGTGATGTTGTTCGACATTGCCAGCTCCTGTTCACAACGTTTCAGCCGCGCATGGACGCGTGCGCCGGATTGTTCACCCGCCGACACCGATGCCCAGCTTCCGCGCGGCAACTTTGCCGCATCGATCCTGGCCACACACCTTCACCATATTGTTTAGCAACGAATCCGGATTAGAACCAGCCCACAAGTAAAGATGGCCAACTTACGGGGGTTTTTCCGTTGCTGGGCTACCCGCTGACCCTGCCGCATCCAGGCCGTTCCGGAACCCGGACGGCAATCGCGTGGCGGGGGATGTGACGCGGCGCGACGGTAAACGCCGACGCAATTTTATTTACGGTCCGGCGCCTTTGCGGGTCAGGATGCTGTCGGCGCGGCTTCCAGGTCGGCCAGCTCCTCGCACAGGTGGTCGGCCAAACCGCGAACGGTGGTGATCTTGGTGGGGCTGACGCGCACACCCGTTTCGGTTTCGATGCGGGTCCGCAGCTCCAGGTTCCCCAGCGAATCCAGGCCGTAGTCGGACAGCGGCCGATCCGGATCGATTGTGCGCCGGAGCAATAGGCTGATCTGACCGGAGACCAGCCGGCGGATGGCCGACGGCCATTCCTCGCGCGGCAGCGCCTGCAGCTCGGCGAGGAACTTGCCGGTGTCCGGTTTGCCTTGGCCCAGCGAGCCGAACGCTTCGGCGAAGCGGCTGCGTTGTGCGAAGGACGTCAACCATGGCGTCCCCACGATCGGCGCGTAGCCCGAATACGGGCGGTCGTAGCGCAGCAGCGTTTCGAAGGCGCGGAAACCCTCGGCCGGCGTGATCGCGATGCCGGCGTCCTCGGCCAGGGCGGTGGCGCGGCCTACCTCGGACCACGCGCCCCAGGCGATCGAGGTGGCCGGAAGACCTTGGGCGCGGCGCCAATACGCGAACGCGTCCAGCCAGCTGTTGGCCGCGGCGTAGGCGCCCTGCCCAGGCGACCCCACCAGCGCGGCGGCCGACGAGAAGGCGCAGAACCAGTCCAGCGGCTGCCCGGTTTCCCGCAGTGCTTGATGCAGGTTCCACGCGCCGTAAACCTTTGGCGCCCAGCACCGGTCGATGAGCTCGTCGGTGACATTCGCCAGCGTGGCGTCCGCCACGACCGCGGCGGCGTGCAGCACGCCCCGCACCGGCAGCCCGGTGGCCGTGGCGCACGCCACCAACCGCTCGGCCGTCTGCGGCTCGGCGATGTCACCGCACTCCACCGCGATGTCTGCCCCCGCGGCCCGAAGCCGCTCGATGACGTCGCGCGCCTGCTCGTTGGGTTGCGAGCGGGAGTTGAGCACGATCCGTCCGCAGCCCGCCGCGGCGTGACGAGAAGCCATCCTGCCGGCCAGGAACAAACCCAGGCCGCCGAGTCCGCCGGTGATGATGTAGGCGCCGTCGGCGCGGAACGGCCGCACCTTGTCCGGCGGCACGGCGGCCACACTGCTTCCCGCCCGCGGCACCTGCAGCACCACCTTGCCGGTGTGTCCCGCGCCGGCGACCAGACGCACCGCGGCGGCCGCGTCGTGAATCGGATAGTGCGTGGTGCGCGGCAAGGGAAGTTCACCGGCGGCGGTGCGCTGATACACGGTGCTCAACAGGCGCCGAACCGTGTGCGGGTGGCTGAAAGTCAGCAGCGCGAGGTCGACGGCGAACAGCGAGAGGTTGCGCCGGAACGGGAACAGGCCCAGATGGCTGTCGCCGTAGATGTCCCGCTTGCCCAACTCGACGAAGCGTCCGCCTAAGGCCAGCAATTCGATCCCCGCCCGTTGCGCGGCGCCGGGCAGCGAGTTGAGCACCACGTCGACGCCGTACCCGTCGGTGTCACGGCGGATCTGGTCGGCGAATTCCGTGCTGCGCGAGTCATAGACGTGCTCAATACCCATGTCGTGCAGCAGTTGCCGGCGCTGCGGGCTGCCCGCGGTCGCGAAGATCTCACAGCCCACGGCCCGGGCGATCGCGATGGCCGCCTGCCCGACGCCACCGGTCCCGGAATGGATGAGCACCTTGTCGGTCGGTGCGATGCGCGCCAGATCGTGCAGTCCGTACCACGCGGTCGCGGACGCGGTCGGCACCGCGGCCGCGTCTTCCAGCGGCACCTCGGGCGGCAGCGTGACCGCGTGCCGGGCGTCGGCGATGACGAATGTGCCCCAGCATCCGTTGCGGGATATTCCGCCGACGGGGTCGCCGACCTTGTGCTCGGAGACGTCCGGGCCGACGGCGGTCACCACGCCGGCGAAGTCGCCGCCCAACTGCTGCTGGTAGCCCTCGAATGTGGGGTAACGCCCAAAGGCGACAAGCACATCCGCGAAGTTGATGGTCGACGAGGCCACCGCCACCTCGATCTCCCCCGGCCCGGGCGCCACCCGGTCGAACGCGGCGAACTCCAGCGATTCGAGGTCACCGGGAGTGCGGATCTGCAGGCGCATGCCGTCGCGCTCGTGATTGACGACGGTGGTGCGCCGCTCGGACGGGCGAAGCGGACCGGGCCGCAGGCGCGCGGCGTACCACTGGCCGCCGCGCCAGGCCGTCTCGTCTTCCTCCGAGCCGCTTTTCAGTTGCAGCGCAACCTGTTCGGTATCGGTCGAGTCGTCCACATCGATCTGGGTGGCGCTCAGATGCGGATGCTCGGAGTCGATCACCCGCATCAGTCCGCGCAGCCCGGCCTGCGTCAGGTTCACCACATCACCGGCGGCCACGCTCGCGGCGTTGCGGGTCACCACGTACAACCGCGGCGACTCCCCCGGCAGCTCCGAGAGCTCGCGGGCGATGGCCGCGAGATGCGACACGTGATCCCGGCCGCGCCGCTGCGCGTGCGGATCGCCCACGGCGCCAGCGGATCCCGCGGTCACCACGACGACGCCGGTCAGCCCCTTCAGCGGGCCGTTACCGTTGGAGGCGGTCGCGCCGCCGCCGGACAGTAGCGTCCGCAGCCATGCGGTGTCCACGGTCCCGAGGGGAACCGGCACCGTGGTGCAGTGCGCGCCATCGGAATTCAGTACCTCGGCAAGCCGCGCCGGCAGCGGGTCGCGATCGTCGGACGCGTTGAGCAGCACCCACGAGCCGCTCTCGCCGTGCGCGGCCTCGGGCAGCTCCCGGGGCTCCCAATCGATCGTCAACAGCCGCTCGTTGAGCAGCCGGTGGGCGTGTTCGCGTTCGGACGTGCCGCCGGACAGCCGCAGTCCCTCGACGGTCAACAGCACCGTTCCGGATTGGTCCAGCACGTCGAGGTCTGCTTCGCATTCGCCGGGCCGGGCGGACGTGACCCGGGTGAGACAGTAGTGCGCGTTGCGCGTCGAGTGATAGTTACGCAGCCTGCGCACACCGACCGGCAATAGCAGGCCGCCGGCGCCGGCCTGCTGCACCTGCGGTGAGACGACGACCGACTGGAAGCACGCGTCGAGCAGAGCCGGGTGCGCGGCGTAGGCCGACTGCTGCGAGCGAATGGCGCCGGGCAGTGCCACTTCGGCAAGCACCGTAGTGATCTCCCCGTCGGGAACCAGCACGGCGGCCAGGCCAGAAAACGCCGGGCCGTAGTGAATTCCCACGGCGTCGAACGCCTTTCGCAATTCCGCACCGCCCATGCGCGTCGGGTGGTTGGCGATCAGCGTGTCCAGGTCGTGCGCGGGCGGCAGCTGCGACTCGGCCGAATCCGCGTCGGCTCCCGCGTCGACATGCAGGACCGCGCTCGCCCGGCGGATGCGTTCGCCCTCCCCGTGGGTGTCCACGGTGAAGTCGAGAACACCGGGTGCGGCGACCGTCGCGGCCGCCGACGCCAGCGTCTCGTCACCCAGCAACAGCGTCCGCAAGAACGCGACGTCGCGGACCTCGGCGCCGTCACCGAGGGCCGCACGCGCGGCCGCGAGCGCCATCTCGCAATAGGCGGCACCGGGAAACGCCGCGACACCGTGGATTTGGTGATCCGCAAGCCACGGGTGGGCGTCGGTGCCGATCTCGCCCTGCCAGACGTGGCGCTCGGGTTCCTCCTGCAGGTGCACGTGCGCACCGAGCAAGGGGTGCACGGCCTGGACCGAGGCGCCGTGCGCCTGCTCCTTTGCCTCGCGGCTGAGCATCAACCGGCGGTGGGTCCACGTCGGCAGCGGGGCGTCCACCAATCGCCCGGTCGGGTACTGGACGGCGAAGTCGACCTGCGCGCCGGCGCTGTGCACGTCGGCGACGAAGCGGCGCAGGCCGAACGGCAGCTCTCCCCCGCATGCGGGTGGTACCCCCGGCTCGCGTCGTCGCATGGCCGCCAGGGCGGCGATGGGCATGTCCAGGCTGCCGGCGTTCTGCTCGACGGCGTGCGTCAGCAGCGGATGCGGCGCCAGCTCACCGAAGACGCGGAACCCATCCTTGAGTGCCGCCTGCACCGCGGCCGCGAATCGCACGGTGTAGCGCAGGTTTTCGGCCCAGTATTCGCCGGTGAACGACGGCCGTTCGCGCGGATTCCACAGTGTCGCGGAATAGTACGGAACCTCGGGCGCCGTCGGTCGCAGCTCGGCGAGGGCGTCGACCAGCTCGTCGAGGATCGGTTCCACCTGCGGTGAATGCGAGGCGACGTCCACGGCCACCTCGCGCGCCATCACGTCCTGCTCCTGCCAGGCCGCGACCAGATCGCGGATGGTCTGGGTGTCACCGCCGACGACGGTCGATGTCGGCGACGCGACCACCGAGAGCACCACGTCGGAGACGCCGCGAATCGAAAGTTCGGACAACACTTGCTGTCCCGGCAGTTCCACCGATGCCATCGCACCGCTGCCCGCGATCCGCGCCATCAGCCTCGAGCGTCGGCAGATGACGCGCACACCGTCGGCCACCGACAACCCGCCGGCGACGACGGCCGCCGCGGATTCGCCGAGCGAATGCCCGATGACGGCCCCGGGACGCACCCCGTAGGACTTCATCGTCTCGGCGAGCGCGACCTGCATCGCGAAGATCGTCGGCTGCACCTTGTCGATGCCGGTCACCGTCTGCGGCCCGGACAGGGCCTCGGTCACGGAAAAGCCGGATTCCGCGGCGATCAACGGCTCGATGGCCGCGATGGTCGCGGCGAACACCGGCTCCTTGGCCAGCAGTTCGGCGCCCATTCCCGGCCATTGCGAACCCTGGCCGGAGAACACCCACACCGGTCCGCGGTCGCCTTGCCCCACCGCGGGCTGGTACGGGATGTCGCTGTCGGCGACCGCGCGCAGCTCGGCGCGCAACTCGCCGAAGCTGTTCGCCGAGACCACGGTCCGCACCGGCCGGTGCGCGCGCCGGCGCGACAGCGTGTAGCCCAGATCCCATAGGCCGGCGCCACTTTCGCCGTCAACGGCGCCGTGCTCGTCCAGCCAGTCGGCCAGCCGGGCGGCCGTGACACGCAGCTGCTCGGCGGAGGTGGCCGACAGGGGAAACAGCAGCGGGGACCCGGCCGGCTCATCAGGAGCCTGCGCCGGCGCCTGTTCGGGGGCCTGTTCCAGGATGGCGTGCACGTTGGTGCCCGACATCCCGTACGACGACACCGCGGCGCGTCGCGGGTGGGGGCCGTTGCTGGGCCACGGCGTATTGCTCTGCGGCACAAAAAGATCCGTCTTGAGCCGGGCCATCTCGTCGGGGAGCCGGGTGAAGTGCAGGTTCTGCGGCACCACGGCGTGCCGCAGCGCGAGGATCGCCTTCATCAGTCCCAGCGGCCCGGACGCCGACTGCAGGTGGCCGAAGTTGGTCTTCACCGATCCCAGGGCGCAGGGGCCGCCGGTGCCGTATACGGCGGCCAGGCTGGCGAATTCGATCGGATCGCCGACGGGGGTGCCGGTGCCGTGCGCCTCGACCAGGCCGACCGTGGCCGCGTCGACGTCCGCGATTTCCAGGGCCTTCCGGTACACGGCGACCTGAGCCGTTTCCGAGGGCGCCGCGATGTTCACGGTGCGGCCGTCCTGATTGGCCGCGGTGCCGCGCAGTACCGCCAGGATGCGCTCGACGTCGCGCTGCGCGTCGTCGAGCCGCTTGAGCAGCAGCATCACGCAGCCCTCGCCGGACACGAAGCCGTCGGCGCGGACATCGAAGGCGTGGCAGCGGCCGCTCGGGGACAGCATGCCCTGCAGCGAGCCCGAAACGGACTTGCGCGGTTCCAGGGTCACCACGACGCCACCGGCCAGGGTGAGGTCGGATTCGCCGCTGCCGAGGCTGCCGCACGCCTGGTGGACGGCCATCAGCCCCGACGAACACGCCGTGTCCACCGTGACGGCCGGGCCGCGCAGGCCGAGGGCGTAGGCCACGCGCCCGGACGCGAAGCTGTTGCTGGTGCCGGTGAATCCGTACGGCCCTTCGGCCGCGCCGCAGTCGGCGGACAGCAATTCGTAGTCGCCGTGCGTCAGGCCGACGAATACCCCGGTCTGCGAATGGATCAGGGACGCGGGATCCAGGCCGGCGTGCTCGATGGCGTCCCAGGACGTCTCCAGCAGCAGGCGGTGTTGCGGGTCGATCGCGGTGGCCTCGCGCTCGGTCATCCCGAAGAAGTCGCAGTCGAAGCCGCCGACATCGTCGAGGAACGCCCCCCACCGGGTTACCGATCGGCCGGGTACGCCGGGCTCGGGGTCGTAGAACAGGTCCGCATCCCACCGGTCGGCGGGAATTTCGCCGACGAGGTCGTCACCGCGCAGCAGCGCCTCCCAGAGGCGTTGGGGGGAATCGATCCCGCCGGGGAGCCGGCAGGCCATCCCGATAACGGCAACGGGTGTGACGTTCGCGGCACGCAAAGTGCAAGTCCCCTATCCTCGCCCAACCGGTTGGGCATTCGATAGCCATGCGCATGCGCGCGGGTGGCCGTGAGCATCGGCACGCACCGTCTGTGCTCACGTGTTTCAGCCTATTATGCAGATGTCAGTTTACCTTCGGACCAGGTCAGCTTAGCCGGAGTAAACAATTTCGGGTCGGCGTTCCGAAAACGCGCCGGCAAGACTGAGTGGTCGCGAAACACGCGCCGTGACTGTGCAATCCGTTGATGCGGCTCCCCGGCACGCCCTGGCGCCTACCCAACCCGCGCCATCCTTGGTGGGAACCGGGGCATCGAAAGCGCCTCACTCGGAAGGCAATTGGCGGCTATTCAGCCGGCCGGTTACGTATCGGCGGCTTGGTCGGAGTCCTCGGACTCGGCGTCCTTCGCGGGGTCCTCGATGACTTGATATGCCGGGTCGAGCATGGATATGGCCCGGGTACCGGTCTGGCGGGCCTTGCCGGTGATCCGCAGCACCTGACCGGGCTGGATGTCGGCGCCCCCGTTGCCCGGGCGGAAGGTGACGGTCATTTCGCCGGTGTTGTCTCCGATGACGATCTGCCGATGGGTCCGGCCGCGGGTCGTGACGTCTTCGACCTCGCTGACCCGCCCTTCGACGCTGGCGCGCTGCCCGGAGATCAGGCCCGCCACCATGATCACCGACCGGGGCCGCTCGGGGTGTTCGTAGGCGTCGACCTTCCGGTCCTCGTCCTGGGACACCCACGCCTCGATCTTGTCGATGCCCTGCCCGAGGCGCTGCTCCAAGGTGTCGGGGTAGGCCTCCCTGATCCGGGATTCGACATCGTAGGGCACGATCGTGGCCGCGGCGTCGGGGATGAGGCTGACCGCTCGCGAGATCCTGTCCGCGGTGCGGTCGTGCAACACCCGGCCCAACAGCCGGGCGAAGGTCCGGCGCGGCAGTAGCACCGTCACATTGGTCCGCGCGTTCTCGTCGAGCGCCTTGGCCACCAGCAGCTGCGCGGCCCGGCTGATCCGGCGGTCGGGGCAATCCACAATCCGCAGCGGAGTGTCGAGTTCGAAATGGTCCCAACGCTTTCGCAGCAGCGCGGCGTGGGCCGGGTCGACCATGAAGTGCACCGCGATCAGCTCGTCGGCCCGCAGTCCCCGGCCGTAGCGCAAGGCCTCGATCACCGCCAGGTCGACGGAGTCGACGAACACGAACACCCGGTGCCGCGCGTACTTCACCAGCTCCGGGCGGTCGGTGCGGAACATCTCGAGAATGGCCGCCTCGGCGCGGTATTCGCGGTTGAGCCGGGTCAGCATGAACACCAACAGGGGGAACACGACGACCACCAGCCAGGCGCCCTCGGTGAACTTCGCCACCGCGAAGATGCCCACCACGATCGTCGACAAGACCGCCGCGGACAGGTTGATCGCCAGCCGGCGTCGCCAGCCCGGTTCCCGGTGCGTCAGATGGTGTTTGGTCATCCCGTAGCCGGCCATCGAGAAGCCGGTGAACACGCCGATCGCGTAGAAGGGCACCAGCGCGTTCACCGACCCGCCGGTGGTCACCAGCAGTGCGACCGAGAGCGCCGTCAGCGTGATGATGCCGTTCGAAAACACCAGGCGGTGGCCACGTTTGGTGAGCTGCCGGGGCAGGAAGCGGTCCTCGGCGACGAAACTGGCCAGGGCCGGAAAGCCGTTGAAGCTGGTGTTCGCGCCGGTGAACAAGATGGAGGCCGTCGCCGCCTGGACCAGGACGTAGAAGACGTCACCGACGGTACCGCTGCCGAACACGGCGCGGCCGATCTGCGAGAGCACCGAGGGGTACTCCGTCAGATACGGCGTCGCGTGGGTGACGTGGGCCAGGTAGGCGACGCCGGCCAGCAGCAGGCCGAGGACGGTCGCCATCGCGGTCAGCACTCGACGCGCGTTGCGGCCCTGGGGCTTTCGGAAGTAGTCGACCGTGTTGGAGATGGCCTCGACCCCGGTCAGCGACGAACCGCCGTTGGCGAACGCACGCAGCAGCACCAAGATCGTGGCGCCCAGCACCAGGCCGTTGCCCTGGTGCACCGGCACCGTGCCGGCCATGTGGCTGGGATCGTAGGTGGGCAGGTTCCCGATGGCCGCGCGGACGACGCCGATCACGATGGTCAGCCCGACCATGACGATGAAGGAATAGGTCGCCACCGCGAACGGCAATCCCGCTTCCTTCAGGCCCCGCAGGTTGGCGTAGCAGATGATGAGCACCACGGCGACGGTGATCTCGAGGCTGTACGGGCCCAGCGCGGGAATCGCCGAGACCACCGCGACGGTCCCGGCCGCCGACTGCACGGCGACGGTGACCACATAGTCGATCAACAGCGCCGCGGCGGCGATCTGCGCAACTCTGGGCCCGAAATTGTCGCGCGCGACGATGTACGAACCGCCCGCGCGGGTGTAGGCCATGACCACCTGCCGATACGACGCGGCCACCAGCACCAGGATCAGCAGGATGACACCGGTGATGGGCAGCAGCAGGAGGAACGCGGCCAGACCGGCGTGGGGCAGCAGTTCGATCAGGATCTGCTCGGGACCGTACGCGACGGAGGAGACGGCGTCAGGCGAAAGTGCGCCCAGCGCAACGGAATTCGATAGTTTCTCGGACGCGATGTCCTCGGTGATCAGCGGCTTTCCGAGGAACACCCGCTTGGCGATGTCCCCTAGCGAGAGCGGGATGCGCAGCTTGCCGGTCGAACTGGTCACGAGCACCGTCCTTAGCCAGAGAACGTGGAACGCCTCCGATGCATTGTGCACGCCCGCCCGTCCCGGGCGCCCGCGGCGCGCGCCGGCTGGGCGGGTTAGGCGAGCCGCTGCACGGCGGCGGCGATCCGCTCGTCGCTGGCGGTCAGAGCAACCCGCACGTGCTGCGCACCGCGCGGCCCGTAGAAATCGCCCGGCGCCACCAAAATGCCGCGCTGCGCCAGCCACGCGACGCTGTCGTGGCTCGGCTCGCCGCGGGTGGCCCACAGATAAAGGCCGGCTTCGGAGTAGTCGATGGTGAAGCCGGCCGAGCGCAGGGCGGGCAGCAGCGCCGCGCGGCGCCGTTCGTAGCGCTCCCGCTGCGCCAGCTCGTGGGCGTCGTCGTCCAGGGCCGCCACCATGGCCGCCTGCACCGGCGTGGGCACCATCATCCCGGCGTGCTTGCGCACGGCGAGCAGCTCGGCGACCAGCTCGGGGTCTCCGGCGACGAAACCGGCCCGGTACCCGGCCAGCGACGAGCTCTTGGACAGGGAGTGGATCGCGAGCAGGCCGGCATGGTCGCCGTCGCACACCGAGGGATGCAGGATCGACAGCGGCTGCTCGTCCCAGCCCAGTCCCAGATAGCACTCGTCGGAGGCCACCAGGCAGCCCCTGTCGCGGGCCCAGCCGACCACTTTGCGCAGGTGATCGACGCCGAGGACGCGTCCGGTCGGATTGCTCGGCGAGTTCAGGTAATACAGCGACGGCGATTGCGGGCCCAGCTGGGTCAGCGAATCCGCGCGCAGCACCCGCGCCCCGGCCAGCCGGGCCCCGACGTCATAGGTCGGATACGCCAGCTCGGGCACCACGATCAGGTCGGTGGGGCCCAGGCCCAGCAGCGTGGGCAGCCAGGCGATGAGCTCCTTGGTGCCGATGACCGGGAGCACGGCCGCCTCGGTCAGCCCGGTTATGCCGAACCGGCGGTCCAGCGCCGAGACCGCCGATTGGCGCAGCCGGGCGGTGCCCACGGTGGCGGGATAGCCCGACGCCGAACCGGCGGCGGCCAGCGCCTCCTGGATAACCGGGGCGACCGGGTCGACCGGGGTGCCGACCGAGAGGTCGACGATCCCGTCCCGATGGGCGCCGGCCTGCGCTTTCGCGTCGGCCAGGGTGTCCCAGGGGAACTCCGGCAGGGACGCCGACACGGCCGGCCGGCGCTTTTTGAGCTGGTGTGGCACCGGGCCGCTCAGTCGCCTTCGCCCTGCGGTGGCAGATCCTTGACCACTTGCGGGTCGTTCTCGGTCATGCCGACCTTGGCCGCGCCGCCGGGTGATCCCAGCTCGGCGAAGAAGTCGGCGTTGATCTGCGTGTACTGGCTCCACTGGTCCGGCACGTCGTCTTCGTAGTAGATCGCTTCGACGGGGCAGACCGGCTCGCACGCCCCGCAGTCGACGCATTCGTCGGGGTGGATGTAGAGCATCCGAGCGCCTTCATAGATGCAGTCGACCGGGCACTCCTCGATACAGGCTTTGTCCTTGATGTCGACACAGGGTTCGGCGATCGTGTACGTCACAGACGTCTCCTCCATGTACTAGGTCATCTCGTGGGCTGAAATGTGGCTGCTGTTCAGCTCGCACCGGCGCGTCCGACCGCTTCCGATGAAGCTCTCGGTTACTGATACTAGACGTTGCAGATACAGGTCAACCATTTGGCGCGCCTGTCGATACACAGATTTAAGACCGACAGTCTCGGAGGCCGCGACCGGGTCCCGTTTCGCCGAGGGCGAACAACGCTGACGAGCCGCTGACCTGCGAAAAGTAACGCTTCGGCAGTGGCGGTCGATAGCTCTTGCGTTGCGAGCACGCTCACGGGGCCTGGTAATCTCATCCGAAAGACGGCAACCGCTGGGCAGACGTTCTCGCCGTAATAGCGGTGCATTAACTCGGGGAAGGTGTCCACACATGAGGCTGTCGTTGAGCAAATTGGGCGTTGCGGTTGGCAGCGCGGCGGTGGCGTTGACGGCCGCGGCCGGGGTCGCATCGGCCGACCCGTCGGACGCGATCATCAACACCACCTGCAACTACGGGCAGGTCATCGCGGCGCTGAACGCGACTGACCCGGCTGCCGCCCAGCAGCTGAACTCGTCGCCTGTCGCGCAGTCCTACATCCGCAACTTCCTGGCGGCGCCGCCGCCGAAGCGCCAGCAGATGGCCCAGCAGATCCAGGCCATGCCGTCGGCGCAGAAGTACTACGACGACATCAACCAGGTCGCGGTTACCTGTAACAACTACTGAGCCGATCGCTTCGCACGAAGCGGTTCAGTAACCGCCGAGCAGGCGGCGTACCCGGCCCAGGGTGTCCGGCCCGACGCGGCTGCGAATGCGTGATGGATCGGCGGGCCTACGGCCCCACAGCAACAGCACGCGCGCGGCCGCGTCGGTTTCCAGGGTGGCCGGGCCGTCCGGCTCGGCCAAAGCGATGGTGATCTGATCCGGATCGGCGGCCAGGACGACGTCGTCGGTGCCGTCGGCTCGCAGGCGGGCCTCGATCCGCTCACCCGGCTGCAGCTGCTTGGCCCCCTTCACCAGCAGCGGCCTGCCGACCGCGAGGACGCTGTGCGTGGTCATCCACGGCTCGGCGAGCCGGGCCTGGGCGGCCGGCTCGTCCCCGGTGATGTCCCAGCCGTGCAGGACGAGCTCCTCGCGCATGTGCTCGGCGAACCAGGGCACCTTCATGGTGCGTCCCGTCCAGGCGACATCGGTGTCGGCGGGCACCCCTTCGGCGGCCGCCGCGACATCGTTGAGGGTGACCATCCGGTCCAGCAGCGCGTCCCACAGGTCCGCGTCGTTCAGGGCGCGCAACGGGCCCTCGCGTTCCTCGAAGCCGCGGGTGGCGACGGGCTCACCCGCCAGATGGCCGCCGAGTACCCGGGCGAGTTCTTCGGCGTTTCCGGCCTGATGGACGACGATGTCGCGCACCGTCCATGCTTCACACCAGGTGCCGGCGTCGGGTGCGTGCCTGCGCACCGCATCCACGAACGGCGCCCACTCGGGAAATCTGTCGTCGTCGATTCGTCGCTTCACGGCTTCGGGTATACCCGCCGCCTGTGACAAGAAAGCGAACTAGGCGGCCAGGGTCGTGTAGTCGGTGGTGCGTTGCCGCCCCGGGCGGCCGATGCCCTCGGCAATCGCGATCAGCTCGGCCACCGTCTTGGCCGAGCCGAATTCCGAACCGGCCATCCGCGAGATGGTCTCCTCCATCAACGTGCCGCCCAGGTCGTTGGCGCCGCCGTTCAGCATCACCTGCGTGCGCTCGACACCGAGCTTGACCCAGCTGGTCTGAATCTGGGAGATGCGGCCGTGCAACATGATTCGAGCCAGCGCGTGCACCGCCCGGTTGTCGCGATGGGTGGGCCCGGGACGCGACGCGCCGGCCAGATACAGCGGCGAGCTCTGGTGCACGAACGGCAACGGCACGAATTCGGTGAAACCGCCGGTGCGGTCCTGGATGTCGCGCAGCACGTTGAGATGGCCGACCCAGTGCCGCGGGCTGTCGACATGGCCGTACATCATGGTCGACGACGACCGCAGCCCCACCTCGTGTGCGGTGCTGACGATTTCGATCCACAACGACGTCGGCAACTTGCCCTTGGTCAGCACCCAGCGCACTTCGTCGTCCAAGATCTCGGCGGCGGTGCCCGGGATGGTGTCCAGGCCCGCCTCGCGCAGGCTGATCAGCCACTCACGAATGCTCAACCCGCTCTTGGTAACACCGTTGGCGATCTCCATCGGCGAAAACGCGTGCACGTGCATCGACGGCACCCGCGCTTTGACCGCCCGGACCAGGTCGGCGTAGCCGGTGACCGGTAGCTCGGGGTCGATGCCGCCCTGCATGCACACCTCGGTGGCGCCTTCGACGTGCGCCTCCCACGCGCGGTCGGCGACCTCCTCGGTGGACAGCGAGTACGCGTCGGCGTCCCCCTTGCGCTGCGCGAACGCGCAGAACCGGCACCCGGTGTAGCAGATGTTGGTGAAGTTGATGTTGCGGTTCACCACGAAGGTCACGTCATCGCCGACGGTCTCGCGGCGCAGCGTATCCGCAAGGGCGGCAACGGCTTCCAGCGCCGGACCGTCGGCGGTCGCCAGCGACAGGTATTCGCTGTCGGAGCAGCCGGCGGGGTCGCGTTCGGCGGAGCGCAGCGCGGCAAGCACGTCGGTGTCCAGGCGTTCTGGCGCTTTGGCGCCCTGCGCGGCCAGTTCGTTGACGTGGGCACGGATCGATTCCCAGTCGCCGAAGGCGCTGTCGATATCGCTGCGGGTTTCGGTGTTGCGGCCCTCGCTGTCGATCGCCGCGTTGAGGTCGACCCGGCCCGAGGAGCCGACGTCGTCGGGCTCCTGCCAGGGCATCCCCACCGGGTTGACGTCGCGAGCCAGACCGGTCGCCGGATCGGCCAGCGCCGTCACGTGTCCCTGCACGCGCGGGTCGACCCAGGCCGAGCCCGCCTGCACGTATTTGGGCTGCGCGGTCAGCCGCTGAACCAGCTCGTAGCCGGCCTCGGCGGTGACGGCGGCCAGCTCGTCCAGGGCCGGCCACGGCCGCTCCGGGTTGACGTGGTCGGGCGTCAGCGGTGAAACACCGCCCCAGTCGTCGACTCCGGCGCCGATCAGTGCGAGGCATTCGTCGCGGGATACCAGGTTCGGGGGCGCCTGAATGCGCATCCCGGGGCCGAGCACCAACCGCGCCACCGCCACCGTCGCCAGGTAGTCCTCGATGCCGGCGTCGGGGACGGCGGCCATCGCGGTGTGTTCCTTGGCCCGGAAGTTCTGCACGATCACTTCTTGCACGTGACCGAACTCCTTGTGCGACTTGCGAATCGCGTGCAAGGTGTCGGCACGTTCGGCGAGGGTCTCGCCGATGCCGACCAGCAGGCCGGTGGTGAACGGAATCGACAACCGGCCCGCGTCGGTCAGCGCCCGCAGCCGGACGGCCGGGTCCTTGTCCGGGCTGCCATAGTGCGCAAGCCCTTTCGTTTCGAACAGCCGCCGCGACGTCGTCTCGAGCATCATGCCCATCGACGGCGCCACCGGCTTGAGCCGCGCCATCTCCGACCAGCTCATGACGCCGGGGTTCAGGTGCGGCAGCAGGCCGGTTTCCTCGAGCACCCGGATCGCCATCGCGCGCACGTAGGACAGCGTGGAGTCATAGCCACGGGCCTCCAGCCACTCGCGCGCCTCCGGCCAGCGATCCTCGGGCCGATCACCGAGGGTGAATAGTGCTTCCTTGCAACCCAGTTCGGCACCGCGGCGGGCGATGTCGAGAATCTCGTCGGGCTCCAGGTACATGCCGGCGCCCTGGGCGCGCAGCTTGCCGGGGACGGTGACGAAGGTGCAGTAATGGCAGCTGTCCCGGCACAGATGGGTGACCGGGATGAAAACCTTGCGTGAGTAGGTGATCGGCAGCCCGCCGCCCGGGCCGCGGCGTCCGGCCGACTCCAGACCCGCGTCACGCACCCGCGCCGCGCTGGCGCACAGATCCGCGAGATCCGCGCCGCGCGCGGTCATCGCGATCGCGGCCTCGTCGATGTTCAGCGCCACACCATCTCGAGCCCGTCGCAATACCCGTCGCAGCGCAGAGGCACTGACCTCAGTGGGGGCCTTGGCCGGAACCACAGGGTTAGGCAAAGCGGTAGGCTCCTCGCCCGGAGTCAACAGCACTTTGGTGTAACTTCCCGACGATCGAATTTCATCCGTGCGTCCCAACATAAATCGTGGCACCCGTTGGCGGGTCCCGTCTGGGCAACAGTCAACAGTAGCGGCACACCCGCGCGGGCAGGCGGGCGACATCCCTGCCGAATGTCAGACGCCCCGGCCGCGCCGCCACAGCACCCACACGGGCGGTACGACCCCCAGGACCAGCAGCAATAACGCCCCGTAGGCCATCAGGCCGCGGCCGCCCAGGATGACATCGTCGGCCGGGCCGCCCATGCTGATCACCGCCACCGTCAGCAGCCAGGTCCACAACGGCAACGCCGCGAGCCGCGGCGAGCGGGTCCAGCGACCGGCGGCCCACACCAGCGCCGCGTTGACCAGTCCAGAAATCAGTCCACTGATCGGAAACGGAACCGTCCCGATATAGAGAGGCAGCAGCAGAGCTCCGGCAAGTGCGGAGAACACCCCGTCGACCGCCAAGAGGGCCAACACGACGAAACGGATCGCGGGGTCGGTGGCGCCGCTGTCGTCGACGGGCGCGACGCGTGGCTTGGTTTCGGTCAGGTCGGGACGCTGTCGATGTTGGACATGATGGAACCGATAACCCATTGCAGGCTGTCCAGCCGGTCCTGCCAGTGCTGCTGATTAGGGTCCAGGTCGGGGTCCATGCGAATTCCTTCCGTGGCTGCCTGATTGGCAGCCTACCGCGTGGGGGCCGCGGGAAAACCAAGCCCTGCGAGCAGGTCCGTCTCCCAGCCGCGCCCGTCGCGCTCCCCCGCGGCGCCGGCGGCCAGGACGTAGTGCTCGTCGCCGAGTATCGGTATCGCCACGTTGTTGGACAGCGCGCAGGCCCGACCGGTCGGTCCGACCACCACCTGGGTGGCATGCGCGGCGAGCGCCGCCCGCTTGGCCTCCCGGGCCGCCGGGGCGGTCTCGACGACGGCGTCGATGTCGGTGTCGGCGTAGCCGAAGGTGAACTCTTCCTTGGGCGGGATCGCCCACTCGGGCCGCAGATCCTCGGGCGTCAGGGCGTCCATGGCCGCCTCGAATGTGCGTGTCGCGAAGACCGACCAGTACAACTTCGGCACTGCCCAGGGCTCGCCGGGGAAGTCGGCGCCGGCCCCCGGCCCGGCCGCCGCCACGGCGGCCACCGTCACCCGGTGCGCGTGCACGTGATCGGGATGCCCGTAGCCTCCGCCCGGGTCGTAGGTCACGACGACGTGCGGGCGCTGCTCGCGAATGACGGCCACCAGCGCGCCGACGGTCTCGCGCTCGTCGGCGTCGATGAATCGTTGCCGGTGCCGCCGCGGAGTGCCGCGCATGCCCGAATCGCGCCACCGGCCGGCGCCCCCGAGATAGTGGGGTTCGCCGATGCCCAGCGCCCGCAGCGCGGCGGTCAATTCGCCGATCCGATAGCCGCCCAGCTGGTCGGCGCGATCGACGGCGAGTTCGGCCCAGCGATCGCCGATCACCTCGCCCTCTTCGCCCAGCGTGCAGGTGACGACGCGGACGTCCGCGCCGCTGGCGGCGTAGTGGGCGATGGTGGCGCCGGTGCCGAGGCTTTCGTCGTCGGGATGCGCGTGGACGAACAGCAGCCGCGGCGACTCAGGCATGGACGGCACCCTACCGTCAGCGGCGCCCATTTCGGCAGCCCGGCGGCTACCCACCGGTAAGCGACAGATAGGAACGCGCACGGCTACTATCAAGGAGTGCCTCAGCTAACGGACGCAGACCACACCGGCAGCCGAAGCCGTCGGCGAGGTGAGGTCCTCGAACGCGCCCTCTACGAGGCGACCCTGGCCGAGCTGACCGAAGTCGGTTACGGCGGCCTGACCATGGAGGGAATCGCGGCGCGGGCCCACACCGGCAAAGCCGCGCTCTACCGGCGCTGGGATACCAAGTGCGAGCTGGTGCACGCCGCTTTGGTTTTCGCGCTGCCGCCGCTGCCCGAGCTGCGTTCCGGCCGTTCGGCCAGAGAGAACCTGCTGGCGATGTTCACCGCCCAGCGTGACCTGCTGGCCGGAAAGACCAGCTTCCCCGGTCTGGACGTCATCCATCAGCTGTTGCACGAACCCGAGATGCGGGCCATCTTCGCCGACGCCGTGGTACGGCCGCGGCTGCAGATCGTGGAATCGATCCTGCAGGCCGCCATCGAGGACGGCGATCTGGACCCGCAGGTCGTCACGCCGCTCACCGCCCGCATCGGGTCGGCCCTGATCAACCAGCACTTCCTGCTGAACGGGTCGCCGCCGAACCGGCGCGAGCTGGCGCTGATGGTCGACACCGTGATCCCGCCGCGGGCGGCGCGGGCCGCCGACTGACGACGCGGGTTACGGCCCGGTCTTGATCCACTGGCCGGCGTCGCCGACGATGCCGACCGGAACCGCACCGGACAGGCTGACGTTCTGCACGCTCGGGCCGGCGGCGACGATCGTGGTGTCCTGCAGGATCGGCAGCACGGTGGACATGTTCCACAACCGCGGTTCCACCGCGGTGATCACGTCGTTGATGTTCTTGGTGCCGTTCAGGGCCGCGTCGATGTTCGACTGGATGCTGCGATCGCAGATCCCCGTCAGGTTCGACGGCGCCTGCACCAGGGCGTTGGGATCGGCGGGGCGGCTGGGTGGCGGCGTCGTCGTCGGGGTCGTCGACGGGGCGGCCGGGCCGGTGGACGGCTTCGGACCGGCGGAGGGGGTGGGCACGGGCGCCGGCCCGTTGGAAATCGGAACCTGGGTCGATTCCAGTGCGCGACAGCCATATCGGGCGGCGAGCCGCGTCGCCAGGTTTCCGCCCGCCTGATGCCAGCCGACGATCGCGTCGACTCGGTTGTCGTTCAGCGCGTCGTGATACAGGGTGACCGGGTCCAGCGCCAGCACGGTCGCGGCGATGCCGACGTTGCGCAACCGGTCGGCGGCGGTGTTGGCCACCGCGACCGCGGTCGGGTCATTCGCCGCCACCCCGATGACCAGTGAAAGCTGTTGGCCGTCCTTGCTGATCCGGCCGCGGATGACCTCGGGCGGCCCGGTGTTCGGCGGGGTCGGCTCAGGTGATGCCGAGGAGTTGGGTTCGACCTTGTATCCGGCGCCCTCCAGCAACGCCAGCGCCGCGGGCGTCGTCATCGCCGGGGGCGCGGTCGGCTCGTATCCGGGGTCGCTCGGCGCGCGGATCTGGGCCTGGGCCAGGGTGACGGTGTTGTCGCTGCCCGCGCCCACCGCGGCGAGCAGGTCGACGTCGAGCAGCCCCAGGATCGCCTTACGCACTTGCGTGTCAGCCAGTTTGGCCTCGGTGGCCCGCAGCGTGAGCTGCATGACCCGCGGCGTCACGATCCGGGCGGTCCGGACGTCGGGGATGGCGGACAGCTGCGCGAAGGCCGCCGAGCCGCCATGCACCTGCGCCACCTGGGTGTCGCCGTTGCGCACGGAATCGGCCAGCGCGGCCGGCGCACCGGCGCGCCGGAAGAGAATGAGCGCGGGTTTCGCCGGCGGTCCCCAGTAGCGGTCGTTGCGCGCCACCAGGATCTCGTCGCGCTGCGGATCGATGCTCTCCACGCGGAATTGCCCGCCGGTGACCGGAAGCGCCCGGGCCAGGCCGGCGGCAAAGCCCCCGGGCACGTCCTTGACGATGTGCGCCGGAAGGATGTTGCTGAACAACTCTTTCCACGACGGATACGGTTCGGCGAAAGTGACCACCGCCTGCTTGCCCCCCTCCAGGGACTGCACGCCGGTTATGAGGTCGTACCCGGCCGGGTCGACGACCCCTGGCTGGCTGACCATCTGGTGCCACAGGTACCAGAAGTCGTCGGCGGCGATCGGCGCGTTGTCGGTCCACTGCGCCTCGGGCCGGATCTTGTAGGTCACCGTGAACGGGTTCTGGTTGGTCACCTCGGCCGACACCAGCAGGGTGGGGTCCATCTCCCAGCGTGAGCCGGTCGGCGTGTTGGGGTCGGGGACGGGCCGGAAGGCGCTGGGCAACACCAGCGCGCTGATCGCGGCGTTCACCGGGGACAGGTCGGACAGCAGGTGCGGATTGAAGCCCGCTCCGATCGAGTCGATGCCCATGATGATCTCGCTGACCCGGGGCGGCGGCGGAACCGAATTGTGCGGCGTATCGGTGCTCTGCGGCGCCGGCGGCGGGTTGACCGTGCAGGCCGACAGGACGAGTCCGACCAACGAGACGAGGCCGCCGAGCACCATGAACAAGCGGCGGACGCGTCTCGGCACGCTGATCAGGGTATCGAGCAGCTGCCCAGCAGCCCGTCCGACCACGCGGTGTTAACCCCGGGCCTTGGCGCGCGACCGGCTGCGGGCCCGGGAGGTGGCGTCCAGCTCGACCTTGCGCACCCGCACGATCTCCGGGGTCACCTCGACGCATTCGTCTTGTGCGCAGAACTCCATGGCCTGCTCGAGATCGAGCTCGAGCGGCCTGGCCAACGTTTCGATGACATCGGCGGTCGACGAGCGCATGTTGGTCAGTTTCTTCTCGCGGGTGACGTTGATGTCGAGATCCTCTGCGCGCGGGTTGATTCCGACGACCATGCCCTCGTAGGTGTCCTGGCCGGGCTCGACGAAGAACTGGCCCCGGTCGGCGAGCTGGATCATGGCGAACGGCGTGATGGTGCCGGCGCGGTCGGACACCAGCGAGCCGGTGTGGCGGGCGCGGATCTCCCCCGCCCACGGCCGGTAGCCGTCGAACACGGCGTTGGCGATGCCGGTGCCGCGGGTCAGGGTGAGGAAGTCGGTGCGGAAGCCGATCAGGCCGCGGCTGGGCACGATGAAGTCCATCCGGACCCAGCCCGCCGCGTGGTTGGTCATCTCTTCCATGCGGCCCTTGCGGGCGGCCATCAGCTGGGTGATCGCGCCGACGAACTCGTCGGGGCAGTCGATGGTCATCGCCTCGTAGGGCTCGTGCAGCTTGCCGTCGATCGTTTGCGTGACCACCTGCGGCTTGCCGACCGTGAGCTCGAAACCCTCGCGCCGCATCTGCTCGACGAGCACCGCAAGCGCGAGCTCGCCGCGGCCCTGCACCTCCCAGGCGTCGGGCCGGTCGATGTCGACGACCTTGATGGAGACGTTGCCGACGAGTTCGGCGTCGAGCCGCGACTTCACCATGCGAGCGGTCAGCTTGTGCCCCTTCACCTTGCCGGCCAGCGGCGAGGTGTTGGTGCCGATGGTCACAGAGATCGCGGGCTCGTCGACGGTGATGCGCGGCAGCGCGTGCGCGTGGTCCGGATCGGCCAGCGTGTCGCCGATCATGATCTCCGGAATGCCCGCGACGGCGACGATGTCCCCGGCGATGGCTTCGTCGGTGGGCGTGCGTTCCACGCCCTCGGTCACCAGCAGTTCGGTGATCTTCGCGTTCGTGATGACGGGATGCCCGTCCACCTCGCGCATCCAGGCCACCTGCTGGCCCTTACGGATCCGGCCCTTGTAGATGCGGATCAGCGCGAGCCGGCCGAGGAAGGCCGACGCGTCGAGGTTGGTCACCAGCGCCTGCAGCGGCGCCTCGGGATCGCCCTGCGGCGGCGGAATGTGCTCGAGCAGAACGTCGAACAGCGGGTCGAGGTTGTCGCCCTCGGGGTTCTCGCCATTGGCCGGTTCCGTCGTGCTGGCGATGCCCGCCCGCCCCGAGGCGTACAGCGTCGGCAGGTCGAGGGCGTGCTCGGCGGCCTTCTGCGCTTCCTCGTCGAGGTCCGATGCGACGTCGAGCAGCAGGTCGTGGCTCTCCGAGACGACCTCGGAGATCCGGGCGTCCGGCCGGTCGGTCTTGTTGACGACCAGGATCACCGGAAGGTGGGCGGCCAGGGCCTTGCGCAGCACGAAACGGGTCTGCGGCAGCGGGCCCTCGGAGGCGTCGACCAACAGGAGCACCCCGTCGACCATGGACAGTCCGCGCTCCACCTCACCACCGAAGTCGGCGTGGCCGGGGGTGTCGATGACATTGATGACGGTCGTCGTTCCGTCCGCATTCTTGCGATGCACGGCCGTGTTCTTGGCCAGAATCGTGATGCCCTTTTCCTTCTCCAGGTCCCCGGAGTCCATCAGGCGCTCGACCGCGTCGTCACCCCGGTGGTGCAGCGCGCCCGACTGCCGCAGCATCGCGTCAACCAGGGTGGTCTTTCCGTGGTCGACGTGGGCGACGATGGCGACGTTGCGAAATAGCACGTCGGTGATTGTGGCAGCGGGGGCCCCGGATAGCGAACCGGCTGGTAACCGGTCGCCCCTTGCCGCCCCGCTACCAGCCCCGACGGCGCGGTGCCGTACCGACCAGTTGGTCCTTGCCGGCCGCCTCGCGGCTGCGGTAGACGATATAGGGCCTGAACAGATAGACGACCGGGGCGCTGAACACGTGCACCAGCCGGGTGAAGGGCCAGAGCGTGAACAGCACCATGCCGATCAGGGCGTGCAGCTGGTAGTCCAGCGGCGCGTTGGTCATCACCTCACCGTGCGGCTGGAATATCCAGATCCGGCGGAACCACAAGCCGACCGTGTAGCGATAGTGGAACTCGCCGCCGTGCGGGCCGGTGCCGATCAGGTCGCAGTACAGGCCCACCACGATCGCCAGCAGCAGCACCACGTACATCACCTTGTCGCTGCGGCTGGTGGCCATGGTCACCGCCGGGCGGGTGAACCTGCGGTAGATCAGCAACCCGATCCCGATCAGGGTCGCGATGCCGGCCACCGACCCGGCGATGACCGCCTGGAGGTGATAGAAGTGGTCGCTCATCTTCATCATCTGGGTGACCTTCGGCGGGACGAACAGTCCCATCACGTGTCCGGCGAACACCGCCAGGATGCCGAAATGGAAGATGGGGCTGGCGATGTTCAGCAGTCGCGACTCGTAGATCTGCGACGAGCGTGAGGTCCAGCCGAATTTGTCGTAGCGGTAGCGCCACCAGGTGCCCACGATTAGCACCGACAGCGTGACGTAGGGCGCTATGTCCCAGAACAGGACGTTGCTAAACACTTGGCGTTCCTTTACTTCGGTGGCACGGTCAGGGTAAATGGTTGCAGCCCAACGGCTTCCGCCGGTGGTCCGGCTTTCGCCAGCCGCTCGGCGCGGCGAACTTCCTGATCGGTTGCGACGGGCAGGGTCTCGCAGACCGCCGTGACCGTCGGTTCGTATGGCGACTTGGCGTCGGCCAGGGCGCCGCGCAGCACGTCGATCGGCACGCGGTGCTGATCCAGCAGTCGCCGACCCACCTCGGGATCGACGGTGGCGGCGAATTCGAGCACCACCGTCAGATGGTCGGGCGCCTCGCCGCTTGGCGGCGTCACACCCGCCTCCCGGTACGCGGTGGCGAACGCCAGCATCTCCCGGCCGCGATTGCGGGTGTCCCCCGCGGTCCAGTAGGTCAGGTACATCGTGCAGCGCCGGCGCATGTCGAAGGTGGCGACGTAGTCCATCGCGGCGGCCATCGGCTCGCGGGCGCGCAGCGCCGCGACCGTCTGCCCGAGCAGCGCCGCCGGCGGACCGCTGATGTGGGCGAGCAATTCGTCGACAACGTCCAGCCGCCCGGCCAACCCGTCGTCGGGGTAGGCCAGCAGCAGCGACGCCGCCTGCCACACCAGGCGATCCTGCATCGTCCGGTTGGTAGAGCGCTCGCGAAGCGCCGCAAGCAGTTTCATCGCTGCGGCTCTTCGGGGAACATTCCGGCGGGCACCTGGCCGCCCTTCCAGTTGAGCAGGTTCACCCGGCCGGACGGCCGCATGTTGCCGGGATCGTCGCCGCGCTGCTGGAGGGTGTGGAAGGTCTCCACCGACACCACCGGATCCGACTCGTACATGCCGGGCCCGCCGTCACCCGTCAGCGAGCAGCCCATCTCCTCGAGGTCGCGGGCCTGCGGCGCGAACGCGGTCGGAATGACGTAGCGCTCCTCGTATTTCGCGATGGCGAGCAGCCGGTACATCTCGTAGATCTCTTCTTCGGTCAGGCCGACCGAATGCGGGATGTGCGGCTGGGTCTCGCGGCCGAGGTTGATGTCACGCATGTAGGAGCGCATCGCCGCAAGCCGCCGCAGCACGCCCTCGACCACCGCGGTGTCGCCGGCGGTGAACAGTTCGGCTAAATACTGCATCGGGATGCGCAGCGCGTCCAGCGCGCCGAACAGGTTGCCGATGTCCTCCCCGTCGTGCCCGTCGCGGCTGACCGCGTCGACCACCGGCGACAGCGGCGGGATGTACCAAACCATCGGCATGGTGCGGTATTCCGGGTGCAACGGCAGCGCCACCTTGTAGGTGTGGATAAGCGCATACACCGGGGAACGTTGTGCGGACTCGATCCACTCGTCCGGGATGCCCTCCGCCCGCGCGCCGGCGATGACCTCCGGATCGTTGGGGTCCAGCAGGATCTCGCACTGCGCCGGATACAGATCGGTCTCCTTCTCCACCGACGCCGCCTGAAGCACCCGGTCGACGTCGTAGAGCACCACGCCCAGATAGCGCAGCCGCCCCACGCAGGTCTCCGAGCAGATGGTCGGCAGGCCGACCTCCATCCGCGGATAGCACAGCGTGCACTTCTCGGCCTTGCCCGTCTTGTGGTTGAAATAGACCTTCTTGTAAGGACATCCGGACACACACATCCGCCAGCCGCGGCAGCGGTCCTGGTCGACCAGCACGATGCCGTCCTCGCTGCGCTTGTACATCGCGCCCGACGGGCACGACGCGACGCAGGACGGGTTGAGGCAATGCTCGCAGATGCGGGGCAGGTAGAACATGAAGGTTTCTTCGAGCGAGAGTTTGACCTCTTCGCTGACCTTCTTCAGGATCGGGTCCTCGGTCAGGACCTCCGGCGACCCGGCCAGGTTGTCATCCCAGTTCGGCCCCCACGAAATCTTCATGGGCTCACCGGTTATCAGGCTCTTGGGTGCGGCCGTCGGGAAGGTGTCACCCGCGGGCGCCGTGGTCAGGTTTTCGTAGTCGTAGGTCCAGGGCTCGTAGTAGTCGCCGATTAGGGGCAGCTTCGGATTGGCGAATATCCGCAGCAGTTTCTGCAGGCGACCGCCGTCGCGCAGCCGCAGCCGGCCCTTCTTGTCGCGGATCCAGCCGCCGCGCCACCGCTCCTGGTCCTCGTAGGTGCGCGGATAGCCTTGTCCGGGACGGGTTTCGACGTTGTTGAACCAGACGTATTCGGTACCGGATCGGTTGGTCCAGGCCTGCTTGCAGGTCACCGAACACGTGTGACAACCGATGCATTTGTCGAGGTTCATCACCATCGCCAACTGCGCCATGACCTTCATCGCGGTCCCCCCTTTCGCGCCGTGTCGGTGCCCATCAGTACTGCACCTCCTGGCTGCGACGACGCACGACGGTCACCTCATCGCGCTGGTTACCGGTCGGGCCCAGGTAATTGAACGCGAACGCGTGCTGACCGTAGCCGCCGGCCAGGTGGCTCGGCTTGATGCGCACCCGGGTCAGCGCGTTGTGGTTACCGCCGCGCTTGTTGTTGGTTTCGGAGCGCGGCGTGTCCACGGTGCGCTCCTGAACGTGGTAGACGTAGACCACGCCGTCGGGCATCCGGTGCGAGACGATCGCCCGGCACACGTAGATGCCGTTGACGTTTACCGCCTCAACCCAATCATTATCGCGCACTTGGATTTTCGCCGCATCGCCCGGGCTCATCCACATCGTCGGGCCGCCGCGGGACAACGACAGCATGTACAGGTTGTCCTGGTAGGTGGAGTGGAACGACCACTTCGAGTGCGGCGTCAGGTACCGGACGGTGAGCCCGATGCCGTCCTCGCATGCGCCGAGCGTGGGCTGGCCGAACAGGCGCGCCATGTCCAGCGGCGGCCGGAACACCGGCAGGTGCTCGCCGAGCTCCTCGACCCAGTCATGCGCGAGATAGAAATGCATTCGCCCGGTGAGGGTGTGGAACGGCTTGAGGTTCTCGATGTTGATGGTGAACGGCGCGTAGCGGCGGCCGCCCGTTTCGCTGCCCGACCACTCCGGGCTGGTGACCACGGGAACGGGCCGCGCCTGGGTGTCGGCGTAGCTGATGCGCTTGTCCTCGCTGCCTTCTGCCAGATGCACCAGCCGCTGACCGGTGCGCTTCTCCAGTTCGTGGAAGCCCTCGACCGCCAGCCGGCCGTTGGTGGTGCCGGACAGCAGCAGCAGCACGTCGGCCATCCGCGACGCGGTGGTGATGGCCGGACGACCCGCCGCCACACCGGATTTGAGCACACCGAACTTGGCGGCGAGCTCCTCGACCTCGCGGAAGGGGTGCACCGTGATGCCCTTGGTGGTCAGGCCGAATTTGTCGACCAGCGGGCCCAGGGTCAGCCACTTGTCGTAGATGGCGGTGTAGTCGCGCTCCACCACGGTGAGCTTGCCCATCGTCCGCCCCGGCACCGGCGTCGCACCGGAGTGCAACCAATCCTGTTCGGTGCCATCGGGATAGGCCATCGCGTCCGGGGTGTCGTGCTGCAGCGCGGTGAGCACCACGTCGGTGCGGGTACCCAGGTGGTCCTTGGCCATGGTGCTGAAGGCTCGGGCGACGGCGCCGAAAGCGTCGAAGTCCGAACGGGTTTCCCACGGCGGATCGGTCGCGGCGCTGAACGCATGCACGTAGGGGTGCATGTCGGTGCTGGAGATGTCGGCCTTCTCGTACCAGGTCGCCGCCGGCAGCACGATGTCGGACACCAGCGTCGTCGAGGTCATCCGGAAGTCGATCGACATCATCAGGTCGAGCTTGCCCTCGGGGATGTCCCCCTCGCACGTGACGTCAGCGGGCCGGACCCCCTCCTCCGGAGGCAGCGCCGAAGCGTTGGAATCGGTCCCCAGCAGATGGCGCAGGAAGTACTCGCCGCCCTTGCCCGACGAACCGATCAGGTTGGCGCGCCAAACGGTAAGCACCCGTGGCCAATTCACGGGGTTGTCGGGATCGGTCACGGCGAGCTTCAGCTTGCGCTGGCCGAGCTGTTCGGCGACGTAGTCGGCGACGTCGCGGTCGGCGGCGCGTGCCTCGTCGGCGACGTCCAGACTGGACCGGTCGAACTGGGGGTAGTACGGGCTCCACCCCATGGCCACCGAGGACGCCAGCAGGTCCATGGTGTGCTTGCCCGCGAACCTGCCCCGGCCCACCGGGCTGGCCAGCTTGTCCGCGCCGTACCCGTCGTAGCGCCATTGGTCGGTGTGTGCGTACCAGTACGAGGCGCCGGGCACCTGTCGTGGTGGACGCACCCAGTCGGTTGCCATCGCCATCGTCTGGAATCCGGTGAGCGGGCGCACCTTTTCCTGGCCGACGTAATGGGCCCAGCCGCCGCCGTTGCGGCCCATCGATCCGGTCAGCATCAGCAGCGCGAGCACCGCACGGTAGATGGCGTCGCTGTGGAACCAGTGGCAGATGCCGCCACCCATGATGATCATGGAGCGGCCGCCGGATTCCTCGGCGCTGTGCGCGAATTCCCTTGCCACCCGGATGGCCTGGGCGGCCGACACGCCGGTGATCGCTTCCTGCCACGCCGGGGTGTTCTGCTGGGTGGCGTCGTCGTAGCCGGTGGGCCATTCGCCGGGCAGGCCGGGCCGCGCCACACCGTATTGGGCGAGCATCAGGTCGAAGACGGTACACACCAGGTGCTTACCGATGCGGCGCACCGGGACACCGCGCGCCACGGTGGTGCCCTCGCCGTCCACCGTGTCGAAGCTGGGCAGGTGGACCAGCGCGCTGTCCTCGTCCCCGTTGCGGCGGCGGGCGTCGCGCACGCTGAGCGCCGGCGTCAGCTCGCCCAGATCGAGATTCCATTTGCCGACGCCCGATTCGCCGTACCGGAATCCCAGCGAACCGTGCGGCACCACAACGGAATCGGTCGTCTCGTCCAGCACGGCGGGCTTGAGCGCCGCATTCTCGACGGCCTCCCCCAGATCCGCGGCCGTGAGGTTCTTTCCCGGCACCAGCATGTCGCCGCGTTCTTCCAGCTTGATCAGGAACGGCAGGTCGGTGTAGCGGCGGGAATAGTCGGCGAAGAACGGAACCTGCTTGCGGACATAGCATTCCGAGAGGATGACGTGACCCATTGCCATGGCAAGCGCCCCGTCGGTGCCGGCCGCACACGGCATCCACTCGTCGGCGAACTTGGTGTTGTCGGCGTAGTCCGGACTGACGGTCACCACCTTGGTGCCGCGGTAGCGCGCCTCGGCCATCCAGTGCGCGTCGGGCGTGCGGGTGATCGGGACGTTGGAGCCCCACATCATCAAATACGCTGCGTCCCACCAGTCCCCGGATTCGGGCACATCGGTCTGATCGCCGAAGACCTGCGGCGAGGCGACCGGCAGGTCGGCGTACCAGTCGTAGAACGACGTCATCGGGGCGCCGATCAGCTCGAAGAACCGCGAGCCCGCGGTGTAGGACACCATCGACATCGCGGGGATCGGAGAGAACCCGGCGACGCGATCCGGTCCGTAGGTCTTGATGGTGTGCACGTGGGCGGCGGCGATCAGCTCGGTGGCCTCGGCCCAGGTGACCCGGACCAGCCCGCCCTTTCCGCGCGCCTGCTGATAGCGGCGGCGACGTTCGGGATCCGCCTGGATGTCGGCCCACGCCAGCACCGGGTCGCCGAGCCGCGCCTTGGCCTCCCGGTACATCTCGACCAGCACGCCCCGGGCGTACGGGTAGCGCACGCGGGTCGGCGAGTAGCTGTACCAGGAAAACGACGCACCACGCGGACAGCCGCGCGGTTCGTACTCGGGCCGGTCCGGACCCACCGACGGGTAATCGGTCTGCTGGGTCTCCCAGGTGATGATCCCGTCTTTGACGTAGATCTTCCACGAGCAGGACCCGGTGCAGTTCACCCCGTGCGTGGAGCGAACCACCTTGTCGTGGCTCCAGCGGTCCCGGTAGAACACGTCGGCTTCGCGGCCGCCCTCCCGCGTCACCGTGCGCAGGTCGGCCGAGATCTCGCCGGGCGTGAAAAACCGCCCGCTGCGCTCCAAGAGCTCCTCGAGCACTCCGCCAATGTGAGGTGTGACAGTCAAGAAGTGCTCCTCCAATTCGGTAGCGTCGCGCCTCGTCGCCGGGCCGATCGTTCGGCCCCGTGTGCATTGTGTTCGGCAATCAGCCCGGTGATCCACCCGCCCGCACCAGCTCGGATCGGCTCAACGCTCGGCATCTCAGGCCCGCGGGCTGGGGGGCGATACAGCACCAGCATAGGTCTGCGCCGAGGGCGAAATCAGGTTCGCCGCGCGTGGGCAAATTACGGAAAAAGTCGTGATGAGCATCCGTATTTGCGCGCCCTTCAGTGTCCCGGCACGGCGCCGAGGCCATGACGGGAAGGTCTGCACAAGCATTCGGCTCGATATCGGCACGCACATCCAGGGCAGCTTCGTGTGGCGTCGTTATTACAAGTCATATTGTTCTATTCAGTTCACTAGGAAGACCTGCAACGCGGCTGTACATAAGCTGCCGGAAGTCTGTGGACTTGTTATGAGGCACCCGTCAAAGGGCCCGGTTCAGGTCCCCTAACCAGCCACGATCGGCCGGAACCCAGTCGAGATCGTGCAGCTCAGCAGCCGTGATCCAGCGCAACGCGCCGTGATCGCGGGCGTCGGGCTCGCCGCGGATCAGGCGCACGCGGTAGGCCCGCAGCGTGAACCGGCCGTCCACCGCGACGTCGGCACCCAGCCGCTCGCCCACCGCGACGTCACCGACCGCCAGGCCCAGCTCCTCGGCCAGCTCGCGAGCTAGCGCGTCGCGCTCGGTTTCACCGGGTGCGACCTTGCCACCGGGCAGCTCCCACAGGCCGGCAAGCTCCGGCGGACGCACGCGTTGGGCCACCAAGACCTTGGCGTCGCAGATCACGGCGCCCGCGACGACGATCTGGGTCGGCATGGCCAGTGACGGTATACCGTCGGGGCCCCCGGCCAGGCCACGACGCCCTCAGCCGGTGAAGACCAAATTTCACCGGGAGGGCATCGAAACCCCGCGATGTGGATCGAATTCCCTTGTGACACAACGGTTCTGTTCCGATTTGAGCGCCATCGTGAGATACTCGGCTCTAGCCGGTCACTATCTCTATAGGCACTTCCAGGAATGGGGGTTGGCAATGACCACCGAACCCGCAACGACGTTCTCCCGCACGTTCAGGGGCTATGACACGGCTGCGGTCGACGCCTACATCGAGGTGTTGCTCGCCAAGCAGAAGTTCCTGATCGACGAAGTCCGCAACCTCAGGGCCGAGCGAAACGAATCCGGCAATGAAGCGGTCGCGCTCCGGATCGAAGTCGCCTGCCTCAAGGATGAGGTCGCCCTCCTCTCGGACACCTCGCCGTCGCCGTACGCGATGCAGCATCGGATGGCGAAGTTGCTGCGGCGTGCGCTCGATGAGATTTCCCAGATGCAGGGCGAGTCACGCGCCGAGGTAGAAGCGCTGATCGCCGAGGCCGAGGCCGAGGCCGAGGCCGCCCAACGAGAGCACCGGGAGTTGCTGGCGGACATCGCCGAGCAACGCAAAGCGCTGGAGGCGGAGTGTGCGGCGACCAGGAAAGAGTTCGACGCCGAACTCGCCAGGATGCGCGCTGAAGCCCGGTCGTCGATCGAAGCGGCGTGGCAGGAAGCCCAGCATGAGCGCGACCAACTCCTCGCCGAGGCGAAACAGAGAGCTCGTTATTGCGATGAGCAGGCTCGGCGGGCGCTGGGTGAGGCGAATCAGCGACGAATCATGATCCTGGAAGAACTGATGGGCGTAGCCCGCGACCTTCAAAGGGTTCCGGCGATCCTCGAGACGGCATACCAAGAACGAAACAACCCGCCGGAGGAAAGCGTCGTGGTGCAGCTGGACCAGAAAAGTCAGGCACCGGGTCCCGCTGTTGCCTCGTAGCTGACCGCCCATCGGGAAGGGTCGCATATTTCTCTACCGCGGCATGGCCGGTGACGGTATAGCGTCGGAGGCATGGCTGTGTTAACGGATGAGCAAGTAGACGCCGCACTGCCCGATCTCAACGGATGGGAGCGCGCCGACGGCGCCCTGCGCCGCTCGATCAAATTTCCGAGTTTTCTCGCCGGCATCGATGCCGTACGCCGGGTGGGCGAGCACGCGGAGAGCAAGGACCACCACCCGGACATCGATATTCGTTGGCGGACAGTGACTTTCGCCCTCGTCACACACTCTGAGGGCGGCATCACCAAAAACGACATCGATATGGCCCGCGACATCGACGGCATCGTCGACAACTAGACGGCGGCCGGGCGCTTCTCCTCGGTCTCCCGACTGCCGCTAGCGGCGATCCAGATCAACGTCGCCACCGCCGCCACGATGTAGATCAGGCCGGCCCACGCCAGGTACCACGGTCGGCTTATCTGCCAGATGGTCGGTTGGGCGAAGCTCAGCAACCACGGCACGCCGATCACGGTGAGTGCCAGCCAGCCCCAGCCCACGATGCGCGCTCCGCGCAGCTCGCGCACCGGGCCGTGGATCGCCCAGATCATCAGCGGCACCAGCCACACCCAGTGGTGGGTCCACGAAATCGGTGAAAGCAGCAGCCCGAACAGCTCCACCACCAGGAGCCTGCCCAGCCGATCGGCGGGGTCCAGCGCGCGCCAGGCCAGGACGGCCAGCACCGCGGTGACGGCGACGGCGGCCACCAGCAGCGGGCCGAATCCCACGTCGTGGCCCAGGATCCGTGAAATGCCGCCGCGCCAGGACTGATTGAACGAGGTGGCGATGGGGCCCACCCGGTGGGCATCGCCCAGCAGGTCGGTGAAGTAGAAGCGCGTCTGATCCCCGACGACCAAGGCCGAAATCCCAATGGTGGCAACGAAAACGACCGCCGAGAACACCGCGGCGCCCCACCGGCGGGCGCCGAGCAGATAGACACCGGAGATCGCGGGGGTCAACTTGATGCCGGCCGCCGCGCCCACGAGCAGCCCCGACAGCCACCACCGGGTGGTGTAGACCGCCCACAGCACCGCGGTCATCAGCAACACGTTGACCTGTCCGTAGTCGAATGTGCTGCGCAGCGGCTCGGTCCAGATGGCGACCGCCGTCCACAACATCGCGACACGCCGGCCCGCGGCGTCGTCGGCCACGCCCATCAGGCGCTGGCTGAGCCGCACCGCGCCGTACAGCGCGGCCATGGTGGCGATCTGCCAGAGGAAGGCCACGACGCCGAACGGCAACAGGTGCAGTGGGTAGAACACGACCGCCGCGAACGGCGGGTAGGTGAACGGCAGCGGGAAGTCCGGCGTCTGGTCGGCGTAGACGTAGCTGTACAAGGTGCCGGGGTGGTCGATCGCCGCCGACCCGCCGAGGTACACGTGCAGGTCGACGAAGTTCGCGCCATTGGGAGCCAGATACGTCCACGCCAGCCGCGCGGCGATGCTCGCGATGAGCAGCATCGGCGCGGCCGCCTGAAGGAGAGTCGCCAACCGCTGGGGCTTGGGTGCCGCCGGAGCGGCCGAGGTGGTGTCTATCCGCCCGACTTTAGCGAGCGGGGTACGCGCCGCCCCGCCGTCGGTCCCCATTCAGCTTCGTGCAGGGCTCTTTTCACCCGTTGGGTCACCCTTGTCACTCGTATCCGTAACGAGTTCATAAATGCCACACGTGTCACTTGAGTCCCATCTGCATCAAAGTAACTTCAGCGCCGAACCTGTAATCGATCAATCAGGGAGAGTCATGCCAACCATCTGGACTTACATGCGTGCAGCCGCCGTCGTGGTCGGTTCGTCCGCAGCACTATTGACGGGCGGAATCGCCCACGCCGACCCCGTGCCGGCCCCGGCCATGCCGAACATTCCGCAGCAGCTGATCAGTTCGGCGGCCAACGCACCGCAAATCCTGCAGAACCTCGCGACCGCACTCGGCGCCACGCCGCCGGCGGCTCCGGCCACTCCGGGCATCAGCTTCCCGGGTGTTCCGGCGGCCACCTCTCCGGCGACTGCGGCGGCTCCGGCGGCGGGACTTCCGTCGATCCCCGGACTGACCGCACCGACCGGCCCCGCCGCCCAGGTGCCTTCTGCGGCGGCCAACCCCTTCCTTCCGGGACTGGCGCAGTCGGCGACCCCCGCAGCGCCGTCGACGGCGACCGGCGGTATTCCGGGGATGATCCAGGGCCTGACGGGTGCGCAGCCGGCGGCTGCGGGTCCCGCCGCTCCGTCCGCTCCTTCGATCCCGGGCCTGCCCGCGATCCCGGGGCTGTCGTCTCCGGCTGCACCGGCCACTCCGCCGGCTCCGCAGCTCCCGCAGGCGCAGGTCAACATGCCGGCGATGCCGGCCGGCCTGCCGGTCAGTGTGCCTCCGAAAATGACGCTCCCGCAGGACCTGCCGGCGCTCGCTTCGGGTCAGGCTCCGGCCGCACCGGCGGCACCCGCGGCACCGGCGGCACCCGCGCCGGCCGCCAGCCCGGTATCGCCACTGCTGGCCGCCCTGCCCTGATCAGTTTCGTAAACGGCTAAATCGCTACTGGAACCGGAGGACACACACCGTGGCAACCACTTGGAATCTGTCCAAAGGTTTGGCCGCTGTCGTCACGGCATCGGCTGTCGCGTTCGGGCTCTGCCCGAGCGCGGCAGCCGACCCGGCGGCACCGCAGCCGACACCGCAACCGAATGCGGCCCAAGGACTGCCGGGTCTGCCTGCTTTGTCGCAGCTGAGCCCGCTCATCCAGCAAGCGGCGACCGACCCGCAGCAAGCGACACAGCTGCTGATGGCCGCAGCGCAAGCCTTCGCGCACAACCCGAGCACGCCCAACGAGTCGAAAAACGTTGCGGCCGCAGTCAATCAGTTCGTCGCCGAGCCCGGCGCGCCGGCGCAACACGTGCCCGCGGCGGGGGTGGAACCCGGTTTGCAGGCTCACCTGCCGGCCGGCATCAACCCGGCCCACGCGGCCGGCCCGGCCCCAGCGGCGGCACCCGGCGGACCGGCCCCCGAGGCGGCACCCGCAGCCGCACCCGCACCCGCGGCCGCGCCGGCACCCGCAGCCGCTCCGGTACCCGCAGCCGCACCCGCACCCGCCGTGCCCGCACCCGCGGCCGCTCCGGCGCCCGAGGCGCATCTGCCGGCCGGCATCGACCCGGCGCACGCGGCCGGTCCCGCGCCCGCCGCGGCACCCGCCGCGCCGGGTCCCGCCCAACCGGCCAACGTGCCGGCCGCGGCGCCTGTCCCGGCGCCACCGGCGCCGGCAGCGGCCCCCCCGGCCCCCGCGCCCGCACCGGAGG
>NZ_MBEI01000078.1 GCF_001953985.1 Mycobacterium colombiense | reverse complement strand
ATCATCTGGACGCTGCCCGACCAGCGGACGTACGTCACCACCCCGGGCAGCGCACTGCTGTTTCCCCAGCTGTGCGCTCCCACTGGCGACGTCCGGGTGAGCGCGGCGCGACCCTTGGATTACTGCGCCGACCGCACCGCGATGATGCCCCGACGCACGCACACCCGCGCCCAAAACCGGGCCGCACGAATTGCGGTCGAGCGCAAGCAGAATCGGCGTCCCCGGTTGGCTGCGCGCGTCGCGCAAAACGGGCCCGCACCCCCCGGTGACGACGAACCGCCGCCATTGTGACTGCGGCGCAACGGCTTACGAAGAGGCGACGGCGAACAGGCGCCAGTCGCCGGGCACGCCCTTGAGCTGGTGAGCGCCGCGCTCCTCGAACTCGAGTCCTGAGCCGATCACGAGGTCGCGCAGCGTGCTGGAGACCAGCACGTCGTTCGGTCCGGCCAGCGCGGTCACGCGCGCGCCGATGTGCACGCCGATCCCGCCGATGTCACCGCCGCGGACCTCGCACTCGCCGGTGTGCAGGCCGGCGCGCACCTGGATGCCGAGTGCCTGCACCGCGTCGCGAATTGCCATGGCGCAGCGGATCGCTCGCTGCGGCCCGTCGAACATCGCGAGGAAGCCGTCACCCGATGTGTTCACCTCGCGGCCCCGAAAGCGAGCGAGCTGTGCGCGCACGACGGCGTCGTGCGCATCGAGCAGCGCGCGCCAGTTGCGGTCGCCAATCGCCGCGGCCCGGCGCGTCGAGTCCGCGATGTCGGTGAACAACACCGTGGCCAGAACCCGGTCGTCGGCCACCTCGGCCTGCTCGCCGGTGAGGAACTCAGCCATCTCGCGGAACGACGACCGCCAATCAGGTTCGACGAAGTGGTAACTGTTGCGCCCCGGTAGCTCGACGTATCTAGCGCCAGGAATGTGGTCCGCGACATACTTACCCCTTGCGGCGGGAATCAGTGGGTTGTCGGCATGGTGAAGTACGACGGTCGGTACACGAATTGTCGGTAGTAGCGACCGCACGTCCATTTGGTTGGCTAGTGGCAGCATGACCTCGAAGCTCTGCGGACTCACCGTCAGGCGGTTGAAACGGGCAAGGCTTGCCCGAATTTCCTCGTTCCAAGGCATATCTGGATTCATGACGTGGTGATACTCGCCAGTTCTCCACATAGCCATAGCGGCTTCTCCTAGCGCCGGCGTCCAGCCATCACCTGATCGGCCGAGCGGATCCGCGAAGCCTTCCTGTACGACTAGAGCGGTCGTCCGGGACGGATGTGTCGCCGCGAACAACGCAGCAGGGGCTACCGCGGCTACGGCCGCAATCAGGACGGCTTCGCGACTACCGAGGTCATCGAGCACCGCGGTGATGCTGTCGGCCCACTGCTCCAAGGTCGGCATCGCGCCGGCGTCGATTGGGTCCGATACCCCGGTGCCAGGCTGATCGAACAAGATCATTCGGCCCAGCGACGTCATGGCCTCGAGCCAGCCTTGAACCAAGGGCAGCTCGGGGAAGATCTCACAGTTGGTGAACCAGTTCGCAACGAACACGATGTCTCGCTCACCCTCACGCGACGCGCGATAGGCGACGTGCAAGTTCCCGTTCATCGCGTAGCGCGTCTCCGAGAACATTGCGGAAGTCTAGTTCGCAGCGAGCCGCTCAGCAGATGTTTCCGCTGTTCACGCGGGTTCCGTTGACGTGTTTTAGGGTGATTCGACGCCTTCGTCCGACGATGACGGGGCCCATCTCGATGGTCTTGGCGCAGAATTTGGCTCTGAGCTGGTCGTCCCCTAGACTCTAGGGGTTGCCTTGGGCAGACCTCGGCCGGTGCGAATCGGCCCCGCGTGCCCTTCGGTGACAAAGACCGCGCACGTCAGGTTTTTTGGTGGGTCATGCCCGCCGAATGCCCACCCCGGTGGGTTCTCCTGCCGTGCACACGCAACCCAGGTCAGGAGATCGAGTGATTCAGCAGGAATCGCGACTGAAGGTCGCCGACAACACCGGCGCCAAGGAGATCTTGTGCATCCGTGTGCTCGGCGGTTCGTCGCGACGCTACGCCGGCATCGGTGATGTCATCGTCGCCACCGTCAAGGACGCCATCCCCGGCGGCAACGTCAAGCGTGGGGACGTCGTCAAGGCCGTGGTGGTGCGCACGGTCAAGGAGCGCCGCCGTCCCGACGGCAGCTACATCAAGTTCGACGAGAACGCCGCGGTGATCATCAAGCCCGACAACGACCCGCGCGGGACGCGCATCTTCGGGCCGGTGGGCCGCGAACTGCGTGAGAAGCGGTTCATGAAGATCATCTCGCTGGCCCCGGAGGTTTTGTAAATGAAGGTCAAGAAGGACGACACCGTCCTGGTGATCGCCGGTAAGGACAAGGGCGCCAAAGGCAAGGTGCTCAAGGTTTACCCGGAGCGTGACCGCGTGCTGGTCGAGGGCGTCAACGCGATCAAGAAGCACACCGCGGTTTCGACCAACCAGCGCGGCGCGCAGTCGGGCGGCATCGTCACCCAGGAAGCGCCGATCCACATCTCCAACGTGATGGTGGTCGACTCGGACGGCAAGCCCACCCGCGTCGGTTACCGGGTCGACGAGGAGACCGGCAAGCGGGTTCGTATCTCCAAGCGCAATGGCAAGGACATCTGATGAGTACTGCAGAAAAGGTTCAGCCGCGCCTGAAAGAGCGCTACCGCAGCGAGATTCGCGATTCGCTGCAGCAGCAGTTCGGCTACGTCAACGTCATGCAGATCCCGACGGTGACCAAGGTCGTCGTCAACATGGGTGTCGGCGATGCGGCGCGGGACGCGAAGCTGATCAACGGCGCGGTCAACGACCTGGGCCTGATCACCGGGCAGCGCCCCGAGATCCGCCGCGCGCGCAAGTCCATCGCGCAGTTCAAGCTGCGTGAGGGCATGCCGATCGGCGCGCGGGTCACCCTGCGCGGCGACCGGATGTGGGAGTTCCTGGACCGGCTCACCTCGATCGCGCTGCCCCGTATCCGCGACTTCCGCGGGCTTTCGCCCAAGCAGTTCGACGGTGTCGGCAACTACACCTTCGGGCTGGCCGAGCAGTCGGTGTTCCACGAGATCGACGTGGACAAGATCGACCGGGTCCGCGGCATGGACATCAACGTCGTCACCTCGGCGACGAATGACGACGAAGGACGAGCGCTGTTGCGGGCCCTCGGCTTTCCCTTCAAGGAGAACTGAGTAGATGGCAAAGAAGGCACTGGTCAACAAGGCCGCACGCAAGCCGAAGTTCGCGGTGCGCGGCTACACGCGTTGCAACAAGTGCGGCCGCCCACGCGCGGTCTTCCGCAAATTCGGCCTGTGCCGGATCTGCCTGCGCGAGATGGCGCACGCGGGCGAACTGCCCGGCGTGCAGAAGAGCAGCTGGTAACAGCCGTAACCCCCAAGACCAACCCAGAAAAGGTGCGCGACAGGCCCGGACCGGGAACCACCGCGAGGAAGGTACCAACGCTGTCATGACGATGACGGACCCGATCGCAGACTTCTTGACACGTCTGCGCAACGCCAATTCGGCGTATCACGACGAGGTGACGTTGCCGCACTCGAAGCTCAAGGCAAACATCGCCCAGATCCTCAAGAGCGAGGGATACATCACCGACTACCGGACCGAGGATGCTCGGGTCGGCAAGTCGCTGATCGTTCAGCTCAAGTACGGGCCTAGCCGGGAGCGAAGCATCGCCGGCCTGCGCCGCGTGTCCAAGCCCGGTCTGCGGGTGTACGCGAAATCGACCAATCTGCCGCGCGTGCTCGGTGGCCTGGGTGTGGCGATCATCTCCACCTCCTCGGGCCTGCTGACCGACCGCCAGGCGGCCCGACAGGGCGTGGGCGGCGAAGTCCTCGCGTACGTCTGGTAAGGGCGGGAAGGTAACGAAAGACTATGTCTCGCATTGGTAAGCAGCCGGTTCCGGTCCCGTCCGGAGTCGACGTGACGATCGATGGCCAGAAGGTGTCGGTGAAGGGGCCCAAGGGCGTCCTGGACCTGACGGTGGCCGAGCCGATCACCGTGTCGCGCACCGAGGACGGCGCGATCGTGGTCGCACGTCCCAACGACGAGCGGCGCAACCGCTCGCTGCACGGACTGTCGCGCACCCTGGTGTCCAACCTGGTCACCGGCGTGACGCAGGGGTACACGGTCAAGATGGAGATCTTCGGCGTCGGCTACCGGGTGCAGCTCAAGGGCTCCAACCTCGAGTTCGCACTGGGCTACAGCCACCCCGTGGTGATCGAGGCTCCGGACGGCATCACGTTCGCCGTCCAGTCGCCGACGAAGTTCTCCGTCACCGGGATCGACAAGCAGAAGGTCGGCCAGATCTCGGCGAACATCCGCCGTCTGCGCCGCCCCGACCCGTACAAGGGCAAGGGCGTGCGCTACGAGGGTGAGCAGATCCGCCGCAAGGTCGGAAAGACAGGTAAGTAATCATGGCGCAAACAAAAGCTGGCACCGCCACGCGAAAGCCGGTGGGGCAGAGCGTTTCCGCGACTCGGCGCGTCTCTCGGCTGCGCAGGCACGCACGTCTGCGCAAGAAGATCGCCGGCACGCCGCAGCGTCCGCGGCTGGTGATCAACCGGTCCGCGCGACACATTCACGTGCAGCTGGTCAACGACGAGAACGGGACCACGGTGGCCGCCGCCTCGTCCATCGAGGACGACGTGCGCAGCCTGCAGGGCGACAAGAAAGCCCGCAGCGTGCGGGTGGGCCAGCTGATCGCCGAGCGCGCCAAGGCCGCCGGCATCGACAGCGTGGTCTTCGACCGTGGCGGATACACCTACGGCGGACGGATCGCGGCGCTGGCCGATGCCGCACGCGAGAACGGATTGCAATTCTGATGAACAAGAGCTTGAACACGACTGGAAGGACCGCATAATGGCGGAGCAGCCGGCCGGCGGACAAGGCGCCGGCGACAGCCGCGACTCGCGCGGTGACCGCGACAGCCGCGGTCGTCGTGGCGACGGCGGTCGTGGAGGCCGTGACCGCGACGGCGACAAGAGCAACTACCTGGAGCGGGTTGTCGCGATCAACCGTGTCTCCAAGGTGGTCAAGGGTGGTCGGCGATTCAGCTTCACCGCGTTGGTGATCGTCGGCGACGGCAACGGCATGGTCGGTGTCGGCTACGGCAAGGCCAAGGAAGTTCCCGCTGCCATCGCCAAGGGCGTCGAGGAAGCCCGCAAGGGCTTCTTCCGGGTGCCGCTGATCCGCGGGACCATCACCCACCCGGTGCAGGGTGAGGCGGCCGCCGGTGTGGTGCTGCTGCGCCCGGCCAGCCCCGGTACCGGTGTGATCGCCGGTGGCGCCGCCCGTGCGGTGCTGGAATGCGCCGGCGTGCACGACATCCTGGCCAAGTCGCTGGGTAGTGACAACGCGATCAACGTCGTGCACGCGACCGTCGCCGCGCTCAAGCTGCTGCAGCGCCCCGAGGAGGTGGCCGCTCGCCGCGGCCTGCCCATCGAGGACGTTGCGCCGGCCGGAATGCTCAAGGCGCGCCGCGAAAGTGACGCGATGGCCAGTGCGGCGGCACGAGAGGCAACGGCACAACCATGAGTAGTCAACTGAAGATCACCCAGGTGCGCAGCACCATCGGGGCCCGCTGGAAGCAGCGCGAGTCCCTGCGCACCCTGGGCCTGCGGAAGATCCGGCACTCGGTGATCCGCGAGGACAACGCGCAGACCCGCGGCCTGATCGCGGTGGTCAGCCACCTCGTCGAGGTGGAGCCGGCCGAGGCGACGGCCACGGGCACCGGAGGTAGCAAGAAATGACGATCAAGCTGCACGATCTCAAGCCGGCGCGCGGGTCCAAGACCGCCCGCACCCGGGTCGGTCGCGGTGAGGGCTCCAAGGGTAAGACCGCCGGCCGCGGTACCAAGGGCACCAAGGCACGCAAGAACGTGCCGGCGACCTTCGAGGGTGGCCAGATGCCGATCCACATGCGGCTGCCCAAGCTCAAGGGCTTCCGCAACCGGTTCCGCACCGAGTACGAGATCGTCAACGTCGGCGACCTCAATCGGCTTTTCCCGCAGGGCGGTTCGATCGGGGTGGACGAGCTGGTGGCCAAGGGTGCGGTTCGCCGCAACTCGCTGGTCAAGGTGCTCGGCGACGGCAAGCTGACGGTCAAGGTCGAGGTGACCGCGCACAAGTTCAGCGGTAGCGCACGCGAGAAGATCACCGCCGCAGGCGGTTCGGCGACCGAGCTGTCCTAGCTAGCTCAGCTGCGGAATCACTTCTGCGGCAAGGCGTTCCATCTGCTCGTGGTTCTCTCCCGGGTCGGTGCCGACGGGGTTCAACAGCACCATCTGCGCCCCGGCGTCGATGACCTCACGTAACCCGCGCGCCACGTCGTCGGGCTTGCCGGACACCGGTACGTCGTGCACGCCGGGCATCTTTCCGTAGATGCGGTCCAGCCCGGCGAGCACACGTTCCCGGGCCCTGGCCGCGTCGTCGTCGACCATCAGGTAAACCCGCTTGCCGATGGTGAAACTCGCGGGGTCCTTCTGTTGCTCATCGAGCTCGCGGCGCACCACGGTGACGGCCCCGGCGAACGCCTCGGTAGTCGACGAACCGGCGCCCAGGAACGAGTCACCGTGGCGCACCGCGCGGGCCAGCGCCTTGGGCGCGAGGCCGCCGAACCAGATCGGCGGGTGCGGCCGCTGCACCGGCTTGGGCTGGATCGGCAGGTCGTCGACGTCGCGGAACCGACCGTGAAACGTCACCCGCGGCTCGTCGGACCACGCCGCCTTCATCAGCTGCAGCCCCTCGGTGAAATACGAGATGAAGGTGTCCTTGTCCACGCCGAAGGCCGCGAATTGCCGCCTACCGCCGCCCGGCGCGACGCCGATGTCCAGCCGGCCGTGGCTGAGCCGGTCGACCGCCGTGGCGGCCGAGGCCAACTGCAGCGGGTCGTGCAACGACGTCACCAGGACCGCGACGCCCAGGCGCAGCCGCTCGGTGCAGGCCGCGCAGTACGCCAGCAGCTCCAGCGGAGCCAGCAGCGGTGCGGGCCCGATGATCTGCTCGAGCAGCCACCCGCCCTCGAACCCGAGCTCCTCGGCCCGGGCCAGAAACGCGCGCAGCCCGGCTCCGTCGAAGCCGTCGTAGTCGAACTGCGGGATCGCGATGGAGAACCTCACCCGACCACCGTACGGCCGTGCATCGGTAGTCTGCAGACATGTTCGCTTTCCTGCCCCCGATCCCCGGCATCGGCGAGGTCCGGGCCCTCGCCGGCCGGGTCGACACCGCCCGCCATCACGGCGTGCCCAACGGCTGCGTGCTCGAATTGGACCTGCGCTCGATGCCGCCGGAGACGTCGGGTTTCGATCCGCTGGCGATCATCACCGGGGGCAGCCGGCCGGTCGCGCTGCGCGACATGGTCGCCGCCATCTACCGGGCGGCCGAGGACCCGCGGGTGGCCGGGCTGATCGGCCGGGTTCAACTCAGCGCGTCGCCCTCGGCCGCGGTGCAGGAGCTGCGCGAGGCGATCGTCGCGTTCACCGCTGTCAAGCCGTCGCTGGCCTGGGCCGAGACCTACCCGGGCACGCTCTCGTACTACCTGGCTTCGGCGTTCGGTGAGGTCTGGATGCAGCCCGCCGGAAGCGTCGGGCTGATCGGCTTCGCGAGCAATGCCACCTTCCTGCGCGACGCGTTCGACAAGGCCGGCATCGAAGCGCAGTTCGTCGCGCGCGGCGAATACAAGTCGGCCGCAAACCGTTTCACCGAGCACGGCTTCACCGAGGCGCACCGCGAGGCCGTCACCCGGATGCTGGAGAGCCTGCAGGAGCAGGTATGGGAAGCCGTGGCGCATTCGCGCAAGCTCGACGCCGATGTGCTCGACGCACTGGCCGACCGGGCCCCGCTGTTGCGCGAGGAGGCCGTGTCATCGGGACTGATCGACCGGATCGGGTTCCGGGACGAAGCCTATGACCACATCGCGGAACTGGTTGGCGTGCAAGATGTTTCCGAGGAGAACACGCCACCGCGGCTGTACCTGTCGCGCTACGCCGGCGCGGCCCGGTCCCGGCTGACCCCGCCGGTGCCCTCGGTTCCCGGACGCAGCCCCAAGCCGAAGGTGGCCGTCATCAACATCGACGGCACGATCATCGACGGGCGCGGGGGGCCGCAGTTTTTGCCGTTCGGCGCCTCCACCGTCGGGAGCGACACCATCGCCCCGGCGTTGCGAGAGGCCGCCGCCGACAAAGAGGTGTCCGCGATCGTGCTGCGGGTGAACAGCCCCGGGGGCTCGGTGACCGCGTCGGAAACCCTTTGGCGCGAAGTGAAAAGGGCTCGCAAACGCGGCAAGCCGGTGGTGGCGTCGATGGGTGCGGTCGCCGCGTCCGGCGGGTACTACATCGCGGTGGCCGCCGACGCGATCGTGGCCAGCCCCGCGACGATCACCGGTTCGATCGGCGTGATCACCGGCAAGCTGGTGATTCGCGATCTGCTGGAGCGCCTCGGCGTCGGGCTGGATAGCGTGCGCACCAACGCCAATGCCGATGCCTGGTCGATCGAGACACCCTTCACCCCGGAGCAGCGCGCCCACCGGGAGGCCGAGGCCGACCTGGTGTACGCCGACTTCCTGGAGCGGGTCGCCGACGGCCGCAACCTGACCACCGAAGCCGTCGATCGCGTCGCCCGGGGCCGGGTGTGGACCGGCGCGGACGCGCGCGAGCGGGGCCTGGTCGACGAACTGGGCGGCTTCCGCACCGCGCTGCGCCGCGCGAAAATCCTTGCCGGACTTGACGAGGACGCCGACGTGCGCGTCGTGACCTACCCGGGTGGCTCGCTGCTGGACATGCTGCGGCCACGGGCCTCCTCGCAACCGGCGGCCGCATCGGTGCCCGACGCGCTGGGCGCGCTGCTGGGCCGCACCATCGGCGGCATCCTGGACAACGTCGAACGGTCCTATACCGGGGCCAGCGCGTTGTGGCCGGGGCCGTGGCGGCTCTAGCCCGATGGTGGCGACCCCGCTGCGCCCGGCTACGCCGCGCTTGCGATCGCCACTAGCCCGCCAGCTTGGCGCTGATGAAGATGATCTCGCCAAGCGGGTCGTCGTTTTCCGGGGCGGGCACCTCGATGCCGTTGCGCTCGAACAGTTCCGTCCGGGTGATGCCCTCGGGTCGCCATCCGATGCTGGACAGGTAGTCGACGACGTGGTTGCGTTCGCCGGCGTAGACCAGCGACGCCATGTCGATGTCCACGCCGTGCTCCCGGAACGACCCGGACATCTCGCGCACCCGCTCCGCGTCGAAATCCACGATGCCGGGCACGAATTCGGTGGCGATGGTGCTGCCCGGCGCGCTGAGCGCGGTGATGTTGTCGAACAGCCGGTCCTGGGCCTCGGGCGGCAGGTAGATCAGCAGGCCCTCGGCCAGCCAGGCCGTCGGCGCCGTCGTGTCGAATCCCGCCGCCTTCAGCGCGGCTGGCCAGTCCGCGCGCAGATCGATGGGGACGGTGCGCCGCGGCGCGGTCGGCTCGGCGCCGACGTCGGCCAGGGTGCTGCTCTTGAACTCGATCACCCGCGGCTGGTCGATCTCGTAGACCACCGTGCCGGCCGGCCAGGGCAACCGGAAGGCGCGCGAGTCCAGCCCGGAGGCCAGGATCACCACCTGACGCACCCCGGCGCCGGTGGCGTCGATGAAGTAGTCGTCAAAGTACTTGGTGCGCACGGCCATTCCGTCGACCATCGACTGGATGCGCACCGGCGAGGCGTTCTCGATCGCGTCCACGTCGAGGTCGCCGTCCATCATCTTGGTGAAGAAGTCCACCCCGACCGCGCGCACCAGCGGTTCGGCGAACGGATCGTTGATCAAACCGCGGGGATCCTTGGTCGCCATCGCACGCCCGGCCGCGACCATGGTCGCGGTCGCGCCGACGCTGGACGCCAGATCCCACTCATCGTCGTGAGTGCGTGACATAGCCAGAACCCTAACCGAGCGTCACTTGAGGGTGGCGGCGACGTAGCTCAGGTCGCCGAAGGCCGGCACCACTTCTTCGGGAAACTCGAAGCCGTTGTGCGCGTACAGCTCCCTGACCGGGTGCGCCGTCACATTCCAGCCGTGTTCGGTCAGGTAGTCGACGACTACGCTGCGCTCACCCCGGTAGAACAAATCACCCGCGTCGAGGTCGAACCCGGCACGCCGCCACCGCTCGGTGATTTGCCGCAAGCGCTCGTCGGTGAAGGCATCGGGATCTGGCACGTGTTCGGTGGCCAGCCGGCTGCCGGGCGCGCTGAGCGAGGCGATGTGGTCGAACAGGCGGTCCTGGGCCTGCGGCGGCAGGTAGGGCAACAATCCCTCCGCACTCCACGCGGTCGGCTGGGTCACGTCAAAGCCGCTCTGCCGCAACGCCGCGGGCCAGTCGTCGCGCAGGTCGATGGCTACGGTCCGGCGCTCGGCGGTGGGGGCCGCGCCGAGGTCAGCCAGCGTGTTGGTCTTGAACGCGATGACCCGTGGCTGGTCGATCTCATAGACCACGGTGCCCGCGGGCCACGGCAACCGGTAGGCCCTGGTGTCCAGCCCGGAAGCCAGTATCACAGCTTGGCGCACACCGTCTTTGGCGGCATTGATGAAGAAGTCGTCGAAGAACCTCGTCCGCACCGTCATCTGCTCGGCCCTGGTCTTGCGGTTCATCAGCGGGTCGTCGGCGAAATCGACCTCGCCGTCCAGGATCCGGATGAAGGGGTCCAACCCGACGGCGCGGACCAGCGGATCGGCGAGTTGATCGTCAAGCAGTGGGTTCGGTCCCTGGGAAGCCACGGCGCGGGATGCGGCGACCATGGTGGCGGTCGCTCCCACGCTGGACGCCAGGTCCCAGCTGTCGCCGTCGGTTCTTCCCGCGTCGGTGGTCATCTCCTGGCTCCTATTTCTCGCCGAGCGTGCCGCTGGTGTACAGCATCTCGCCCATGCGCATGTCGTCGTCGGTGAGGGGGTCAAGTCCGTTGGCCGCGAACAGTTCTCCGATGCTGGCGCTGTTCAGCCGCCAGCCACGGTCGGCCAGGTAGGGGGCCGCCTCGTTGCGGTCGCCGAAGTAGACCAGGCCCGCCATGTCCAGCTCGAAACCGTGCGCGCGCCAGCGCTCGGAGATCGTCTGCATGCGCTCCTTCATCTTGTCCTCGGCGCCGGGCTCGGGGTTGGGCGCGCTTTCGGTGGCCAGCCGGCTGCCCGGCGCGCTGAGTTCGGTGATGGTGTCCAGCAGGCGATCCTGCGCCTCGGGCGGCAGGTAGCCGAGCAGGCCCTCGGCGCTCCAGGCGGTCGGCTGGGCCGGGTCGAACCCGGCGTTGCGCAGCGCGGTGGGCCAGTCGTCACGCAGGTCGATGGCCACCACGCGTCGCTCGGCGGTGGGGGCGGCGCCCAGGTCGGCCAGCGCGCGGGTCTTGAATTCGATGACCTGCGGCTGGTCCACCTCGTAGACCACGGTGCCGGCCGGCCATGCCAACCGGTACGGGCGGGCGTCCAGCCCGGAAGCCAGGATCACCGCCTGCTTGATGCCCGCGTTCGTCGCGGCCAGGAAGAACTCGTCGAAGAACTTGGTGCGGACCGCCATGTTGTCGGCCATCCGCGACATCGCCCCGGCCGACCCCGCGGCCCCGTCGTGAACGTCGTTCAGCTCGGCGGGATCCAGCTCGCCGCTGGCCAGCCGGGAGAGCAGGTCCACGCCGACCAGCTTGACCAGCGGCTCGGCGAACGGGTCGTTGATCAGCGGTTTGTCGGCGCGGGTGGCCATTGCGCGGGCCGCCGCGACCATGGTCGCGGTCACGCCGACGCTGGACGCCAGGTCCCAGGTGTCGCCTTCGTACCTGGTCGAAGTCATTCGTGTGCTCCTATCGGAGATAGTTAATCTAATATTTAGCCGATATAACAAGCTTCTCCCACTGTACGCTTCCCGCGATTCGCGGCAACCTTTACTGATGGCGTACGCGGTGTCGGGTAAACGGGTGCTCATCACGGGTGCCTCGTCGGGTTTGGGTGCGGCCCTGGCGCGACGGCTGGCCGCCCGGGCTGCGGTGGTGGGGCTGGTCGCGCGCCGCCGGGATCGGCTCGGTGAGGTGCTGGCCGACTGCAGGCGCACCTCGCCGGACTCGGCCATGTGGGTGGCCGACCTGGGCGACACGGCGGCGCTGGCCGACCTGGCGCTGCGGGCCTGGGACGCGCTCGGCGGCGTCGACGTGCTGGTCAACAACGCCGCGATGCCCAAGCGGCGCAACGTCATCGCGCTGGATCCGGACGAGGCCGAAGAGGTCATGCGGGTCAACTTCTTCGCCCCGATGCGCCTGACGCTGGCGCTGTTGCCGGCGATGCTGGCCCGCGGATCGGGCATGATCGTCAACGTGTCCAGCGTTGGCGGCCGGCTCGGAATCATCCACGAAAGCGCCTATTGCGCGAGCAAATTCGCGCTGTGCGGATGGAGCGAGGCGATGGCCGTGGACCTGCACGACACGCCGATCTCGGTGAAGCTGATCGAGCCGGGCCCGGTCGATACCGAGATCTGGGACCACCCCGGCAGCGAGGAACCCCTCTACCGGGGACCCAAGGTGGCCGCGGACGTGGTGGCCCACGGCATCATCGCGGCCCTGGACGGTGAGCGCTTCGAGCACTACCTGCCCGACATGAAAGCCGTCATCGACGCCAAAAACGCCGACCTGGACGCGTTCATCGCCGGCGCCGCGGGGATGGCGTCGCCATGAAGGCGCTCGTCTACGGCGTGCCACCGGAGCCCGTCGAGGTCCCCGACGACGCCAACCCGTTGACCCAGAACCTGGCACGCACCCCGACTGCCCTGCGCGACCTGCCGGATCCCGAACTGCCGCACGAGGACTGGGTAATCACCCGGCCACGGCTGACCGGCATCTGCGGATCGGATTCCAAGCAGATCCTGATGGACTTCGGCGAGGGCGACACCGACAACGCCATGGCCGCGTTCTGTTCGTTCCCGCAAGTCATGGGCCACGAGGTGGTCGCCGACGTGGTGGCGCTGGGACCCAAGGCCCGGGGGCTGAGCGTGGGGGAGCGAGTGGTGCTCAACCCGTGGCTGTCCTGTGGGCCGCGCGGCATCCAACCGCCCTGTCCCGCATGCGCATCCGGCGACTACAGCCTGTGCTGGAGCTTCACCGACGGCGACATCAAGCCGGGCATCCACACCGGGGTCTCGGCCGACGTGACGGGCGGCTACGCCGAACTGATGCCGGCCCACGACAGCATGCTGTTCGCCGTGCCGGACTCGATCCCGGACGAGATGGCCGTGTTCGCCGATCCGTTCTCGGTGTCGCTGCACTCGATCACCCGCCACCCACCGCCGCGCTCGGGCGCCGCACTGGTGTACGGGGCCGGCTCGCTGGGATTGTGTGCGGTCGCGATCCTGCGGGCGCTGTATCCCGACGTGGCCGTCGCGGTGGTGGCGCGCTTCGCCGCGCAGGCCGAGCTGGCCCGACGGTTCGGCGCCACGAAAATCCCTGCGCACGAACCGCGTACGGCCATCATCGAAGACCTGGTCGCCTGGGGCGGTGGCCGGCTGCGCCAGCCGCTGCAGGGTCTGCCGATGGCTCATCCCGGCGCGGTCGACGTCGTCTACGACACCGTCGGCAAGCCCGAGACCTTCGAGGTCGGCGTCCGGGTGCTGCGGTCGCGAGGGACGTTGGTGAAGGCCGGCGTTCACGCCCCGGGCCGGTGGGAGGACAGCCCGCTCTACTTCAAAGAGCTCTCGTTCGTCGGCTCGAACGCCTTCGGCGTCGAGGAGGTGGACGGGCAGCGCAAGCACGCCATCGCCCACTACCTCGACCTGGCCGCCGCGGGTCGAATGGACCTGCGCCCCATGCTCACCCACACCTTCGAATTGGGGCAGTGGCGCGAGGCCTTTCTGGCGATCGCCAACCAGGGCGACAGCGGCGCGGTGAAGGTGGGCATCGACCAGCGCTAGGTGAGTGCCCCTCGGGATCCGGTGATCGGCAGGTCGATCGGGGTGATGACACCCGGCGGTGCGTCACAAAGGTACGGGATGGCGTTGACCGCCGCGACGGCGGTGCTATTCATCAACACGGTCATCACGTCCTCCCCGGGTTTGCCGAACCGGATGGTCGCGTCGACACGTGGTTCGCCTTCGATCACCACACTGAATCCCTTGGGGTCGGTCCATTTCGGGTCGAGCGCATCGTCGCTCATGGTCCAGCAGATGGCCAGCTCGACCACCGGGCGGCCGCCGCGATATCCGCGATAGGTGCGGCGTTGCCCCCCGGCGGTGCCGGCGGCATAGTGCACCCAGCCCAGATTGAGATCCCTTGTCAGCACCGCGGGCTCGACGAACGCCTCCTTGGAGTCGAGCTCGGTGCCCAGCATGGCGGCGATCATGTCCAGCGTCTCGAAGTAGCCGATTCCGTACCGTTGCGCCTCGGGGTCGAGGTGCGTCACCCGCTCGCGGGGTGGTTTGCCGAACCCGAGCACCTTCCACACGTCCTGAACGGGATAGGTTGTGCAGTCCAATGTTTCGACGAGCTTGATGCTGTCGACCCGTCGGCAGGCGCCGGTGAGGAACCCGGCGACGACGTTGATGAAGCCCGGCTCGAATCCGGTGCCCAGGAAGGTCGCGCCGCCCTGTTGGGCCGCCTCGTCGAGCGCCGGCAGTTCGACCGGGTGATGGGTGCCGGTCAGGAAATCTCCAGTCGTGACGACGTTGATGCCACAGCGCAGCATCCTGATCACCAGTTCGTAGTCGATGGCCCGCGGCATGTAGTTCACACAGTCCGGCCGAAGCTCGATCAACGCATCGGCGTCTGCGGTTGCTGCCACACCGATCGGGGGGCGGTCTGCCAACACACCCGCGTCGCGGCCCACCTTGTCCGAACCGAAGGCGTGCACGCCCACCACGTCGAAGTCGTCGCGGTCCAGCAGGACGCCGAGCGCTCGACTGCCGATGTTGCCGGTTGACCACTGAACTACGCGGTATGGCGCCATTTGACAAGCGTAGGCGAACGTTGTTCTAATCTGAATACTGTTCGAATTCGTACATCGTTCGAAAGGGGGCGTGTGGAGGCCGTGGCCAACACGCCGGTCCTGCGCTATGGGGCGCTGGACCGAGCGCACCTGACGAAGCACTTGTTGCGACTGGCCAAACGCGTGGGCGTCGGCCGGGTCACGATGCGCGAGCTGGCAGCGGAGGCGGGCACGGCGGCCTCGTCGGTCTACTACCACGTCCGCGACAAGCGGGAACTGCTCGACCTGCTGATCGAATCGGTGCTTGCGCAGATCGAGGTTCCGCAGGAGGGCGATTGGGAAACGCGCTTGCTGGCGCTCTACACGGGCGCCCGGAAGGTGCTGGTCGGCGTGCCCGGCATCGCGGCCCTGCTGCAGGAGCATCCGCACACCGCCGCGGCGACCGAGCTGGACCGCGCCTCCCGCGCGATTCTGCGCGAATCCGGCTTGAGCGCCGAGCATTTCGACGCGGCGCACGCCGCGCTGTACATCCACCTGCTGGGCTCCGTGCAGCTCGAGCACACGCACCGCGCCGGCGGCCCAAGCGACGAAGCGTTCGCCTACGGCTTGCGGCTGATCCTGACCGGCTTGCGCAACGAACTCGAGCACGGTCCAGGCGCGTCATGACGGAGACGACGATCGATCTCGCCGAGCCGGCGATCTGGGCTACTCGTTTTCCCGAGGACCTGTTCGCCGAGTTGCGCGCCCACACGCCGGTGTTTCACCAGCAGCTCACGGATGACGTCAGATCCACTGTGGGCCGCGAATTTTGGGTGTGCACCAAGCATGCCGATGTCGCGCGAGTCCACCGCGATCACGAGTCGTTCACGGCGACCCGTGGACCGCTGATTCAAGACGTACCCATGTTCGACGCGTACCCGGCCATCGTCAGCATGGACCCACCGGATCACACGATTCGCCGCAAAGTCATCGCCCGCGCGTTCACACGACGCGCGGTGGCCAAGCTGGAGGACGGCATCCGAGATCGGGCCGAGGCGATGGCCGCCGCCCTGCTCGAGTCCGGTGGGGGCGAGTTCGTCGACCTGGCGGCGGGATTGCCGATCTCGGTGATCGGTGACATCGTCGGGATTCCCGACGCCGACCGCCCGCACGTGTTCGGTCTGATCGACCGGGTGTTGAAGACCGCCGGCGCGCAGATGGCCCTCCCCGACGGCGATGACCTGTTGCCCTTCATGGAATTGTTCGAGTACGCCAGCACGCTGACCGCTTACAAGCGTGAGCATCCCGCGGACGACATCTGGAGCGCGTTGTGCACCGCGGAGATCACGGGCGAATCGGGGGAGAGCTTCTCGCTGCCGTCCAACGAACTCGAGATCTTCTTCTTCATCCTCGGGTTGGCCGGCGCCGACACGACTCGAAATGCGTTGTGCGACGGGATGCGGGCCTTCGCGGCCAATCCCGATCAGATCGCGGTCTACCGATCCGACCCGGAGGCGAGGCGCACCGCGGTCGAGGAGGTGATCCGGTATTCCACGCCGATCATGTTCTGGGTGCGCGGGGCGATCAACGATGTGATGCTCGGCGACGTCCCGGTCCCCGCGGGTGCCCGCGTGGTGACGATGTTGCGCTCGGCCAACCGCGACGAAGACGTCTTCGAGGATCCATACCGGTTCGACATTCGCCGCGACCCCAACCCCCACCAATCCTTCGGGGGTGGCGGCGCCCACCACTGCCTGGGCGCAATGCTTGCGCGGGCGGAAGTCCGGGCCGCCCTCGACGAGGTCCTGCTGAATACCGGCGCCATCGAAGTCGGCGAGCCGAGGATGACGCTTCCCGACTTGTGCAACAACATGACGGTGTACGAGTCACTCCCGGTCATTCTGAAGTAGCGTCGGGCTCGGCAACCAGCGCTAGGTGTTGGCCCGCAGGTAGCCATAGACCGAGGCGAAGTTGCGGTTGACGTCCTCGGGGATCGCCACCGGGCCGCCGAGAGCGCGTGCGCCCCAGACGATTTGGGCGGTCCGCTCCACCAGCGCGGTGATGTGCAGGACCTTGTCCGGCCGCGGTCCCACCGCCACCAGGCCGTGGTTGGCGATCAGCGCGGCGCCGCGGCCCTCGAGCGCGGCGACCGCGTTGGTGCCGACCTCCGGCGTGCCGGACGCCGCGTATTCAGTGCAGCGGACGTCGCCGCCGCAGTACACCGCGAACTCGTCGATGCATGCCGGGATCGATTCGTGTGCGATGGCGAACATGGTCGCCCACACCGGATGGCTGTGGATGACGCTGCCGACGTCGTCGAAGGCCCGGTAGCAGGCCAGATGCAGCTGCATCTCCGACGACGGGGAGCGGCCCTCGCCCGCCTGCAGCACCGAGCCGTCGGCGACGAGGAGCACCAGATCGTCGAGCTGCATGTCGCGGTAGTCCACCGACGACGGGGTGATGACGACGTTGCCGTCGGCGCGCCGCGCCGAGATGTTGCCGGCCGTCCCCTCCACCAGGCCGCGGCGCAGCATGTCCTTGGCGGCGTCCAGCACCGCGATCTCCGGGTCGTCGACGAACTTCATGGCCCCAGCACCTCCGGGTTGACGATGTGAGCGGGCGCGTTGCCGGCCAGCAGCGCCTCCAGGTCATCGGCCACCATCTGCGCCTGCCGCGCCTCGGTGTCGAAGGTTGCGCCCCCGATGTGCGGCGTCAGCACGACGTTTCGCATTCCCACCAGCGGGTGATCGGCGGGCAGCCATTCGCCGGCGAAGTGGTCCAGGCCCGCGGCGCCCACCTTGCCCGTGAGCAGGGCGTCGACCAGGGCGTCGGTGTCGTGCAGCTGGGCGCGGGCGGTGTTGAGGAAGACCACGCCGTCGCGCATGGCCGCGAACTCCCCTGCGCCGATCATGCCGGCCGTGTCGTCGGTGACCGGGGCGTGCAGCGAGACCACGTCGGCCTCGCTCAGCAGCTCGTCGAGGCTGTGCCGCGCGTCGGGGTTGTAGGGGTCGTGCGCGATGACCCGCAGCCCCAGCCCGGACAACCGCCACCGCGTCGCGCGGCCGACGGCGCCGAGGCCCACCAGCCCGGCGGTGAGCCCCGCGATCTCGGCGGCGCGGAACCGCTGATAAGGGATGCTGCCGTCGCGAAAGATGTTGCCGCTGCGCACATCCGCATCCGCGGTCAGCACGTGACGGGTGGCGGCCAGCAGCAGCGCCACCGTCATCTCGGCGACGGCGTCGGCGTTGCGGGCCGGGGTGTTCAGCACCGGGATGCCGGCCGCGGTGGCCCCGGCGATGTCGACGTTGTTGGGGTCGCCGCGGGTGGACGCGATCACCCGCACGCCCTGCTCGAACACCGGGCCGCGCACCGAATCGCTTTCCACCACCACGATTTCGGCGGCTTCACCGGCGATCCGCTCGGCCAGCTGCTTGGGGCTGTAGATGCGCAGCGGGGTCTGCTCGATCCAGGGGTCGTACACCACGTCGGCCAGCTCTCGCAGCTTGGCGAAGCCCGGACCCCGCATCGGGGCGGTCACCAACGCACGTGGTTTGGACGTCACGAGTGCCAATGCTGGCGTACGGTGACGCCCGTGTCACGCAAAGACGTCACAATCGGCATCGACGTCGGCAGCACCGCGGTCAAGGCGATATCCGCCGACGCCGACGGCAACGTGACGGCCCGCGTGCGCATCCCCCATGAGCTGCGGGTACCGGCGCCCGACCGGCTGGAGCACGACGCCGAGGCGGCGTGGCGGCGTGGGCCGTCGGCGGCCCTGAACGAACTGATCCACCAACCCGGCATCGCCGCGGCGTCCGTCTCGGCGATGGTGCCGTCGATGACCGCCGTCGACGACACCGGCGCGCCCATCACGCCGGGACTGCTCTACGGCGACGGCCGGGGCCGCACGCCCGGCGGGGACGCGCAGCCGCTGCCCGCGCTCGGCGAGGCCGCCGAATTCTTGCGCTGGACGGCCGAGCAGGCGCCCGACGCCGCCGGTTACTGGCCCGCGCCGGCGGTGGCCAACCACGCGCTGTCGGGGCAGGCGGCGATCGACATCGCCACCGCCGCCACCGCGTTCCCCTTGTTCGACGGGACCGGCTGGAATCCCGAGGCCTGCGCCGAGCGCGGCGCGGCCGTCGGGCAGATGCCGCGGGTGGAGAGCATGGGAGCCGTCGTCGGGCAGTTGCGCGGCACCGACGCCGCCCTGGCCACCGGCGCCATCGACGCGCTGTGCGAACAGATCGTCGCGGGCGCCGACCGCGAGGGCGATGTGCTGGTGATGTGCGGTACCACGCTGATCGTGTGGACCACCATCGCCGAGGCCCGCCAGATGCCCGGCCTGTGGACCATTCCGCACACCGCGCCCGGCAAGAGCCAGATCGGCGGGGCCAGCAACGCCGGCGGGCTGTTCCTGGGCTGGGTGGATCGCGTTGTGGCAGCGGCAGACCCGACCACCGTCGAACCCGGGCGCGTCCCGGTGTGGGCTCCCTATCTGCGCGGCGAACGCACGCCGTTCCACGATCGGGACCGCCGGGGCGTGCTCGAGGCGTTGGATCTGACCCACGACGCCGCCGCGCTGCGCCGCGCCGCCTACGAGGCGTCCGGGTTCGTGGTCCGCCGGCTCATCGAACTCGGCGGGGCGCCGGTGTCGCGCATCGTGGCCACCGGCGGCGGCACCCGCGTGGGGCCGTGGCTGCAGGCCATCGCCGACGCCACCGGGCGGCCGGTCGAGGTGTCCGGGGTGGCGGAAGGGGCCGCGCTGGGGGCGGCCTTCCTGGCGCGGATGGCGGTCGGTCTGGAGACGACGATCGCCGACGCCGCCCGATGGGCGCGCACCGAGCGCATCGTCGAGCCCGACCCGGCCTGGGCGAGCGCGGTCGAGGATCGCTACCAGCGCTTCCAGGAGCTGGGAAACCGCAGATGTAGCGCAGTGGCCCCACCGGCGTTCTAGGCTGGTGGAATGACCGACCAGGACCGCAAAGCCGCCCGCCGCGAAATCGCCGACGCTCTGTTGAAAGCCCTCGAACGACGGCACGAAATAGCCGACGCCGTGGTGGAATCGGAGAACAAGGCGGCCGCGGTGAAGGCGATCGTTCGCCTGCTCGACACCTCGCAGGTCGCCGCCGAAGCGGTGATGGGCATGTCGTTCGATCAGCTCACCATCGACTCGCGCCGCAAGATCCTCGCCGAACTCGAAGACCTGAACAAGCAGCTGAGCTTCACGCTCGGCGAGCGTCCCGCGAGCCTGGGGGAGACGCTGGAGCTGCGGCCCTTCTCCGCCGCGGCCGACCGTGACATCTTCGCCGTGCGCACCGAGGACATCGGCTTCGCCGGCGACGGCTCCGGTGGGCCGGCCGGCAGCGTCGACGACGAGATCAGCGCCGCGCTGGGCCGGGTCGACGACGAAGAGGCCGCGTGGTTCGTGGCGATCGACGGCGGCGAGAAGGTCGGCATGGTGTTCGGCGAGCTGGTCCGTGGCGAGGTTGACGTCCGGATCTGGATCCACCCCGATCACCGCAAGCGGGGTTACGGGACCGCCGCGCTGCGCAAGTCGCGCTCGGAGATGGCGTGGTGTTTCCCCGCGGTGCCGATGGTCGTGCGCGCACCGGCCGCCAATCCGGACCGCTAGCGCAGAACGGCGGTGACGTATCGGATGTCGCCGAAGGCGGCCATCGACGATTGCTCGGGGAAATCAAAACCGTTGGCCGCGTAGAGTTCCGGGGTGCTGTACACCGACGAGCGCCAGCCTCGCTCGGACAGGTAGGCCACCACGTCGTTGCGTTCGCCGGGGTAGACCAGGTCGGCCCAGTTGAGGTCCAGCCCCATGCGCCGCCAGCGTTCGCTGATCTCGCGGCCGCGTTTTTCGATGCGGCCGCGGATATCGGGCACGTAGCCGGTGCCGATCCTGCTGCCATCGGCGGACAGCGCGGTGATGTGGTCGAACAGGCGGTCCTGGGCCTCCGGCGGCAGATAACCCAGCAGCCCTTCGGCGCTCCACGCCGCGGGTGCGCCCGCGTCGAATCCATTGTCGGCCAACGCCGCCGGCCAGTCGTCGCGCAGGTCGACCCCCACCGCCCGCCGGTCGGCGCTCGGTTTCGCGCCCAGGTCCGCCAGGGTGCGGGTCTTGAACTCGATCACCCGGGGCTGGTCGATCTCGTAGACCACCGTCCCGGGCGGCCAGGCCAGCCGGTAGGCGCGGGTGTCCAGCCCCGAGGCCAGGATGACGGCCTGCCGGATACCGGAGTCGGCGGCGTCGAGGAAGAACGAATCGAAGAATCGGGTGCGGACCGCCATGCCCTCACCGAGGCGGCGCGGGGTGAACGCCGGATCGTCCTCGGGTGTCTCGATGTCGCCGTTCATCATCCTGATGAAGGCCTCGACGCCGACGGCGCGCACCAACGGCTCGGCGAAGGGATCGTCGATCAACGGATCGGGGCCCTTGGAGGCCAGCGCCCGCCGGGCAGCCACCGCGGTGGCGGTGGCGCCCACGCTGGAGGCCAGATCCCAACTGTCGCCGTCTGAACGCTTGCTGTCGGTCTCCGGCATGGCGGTCTCCTAACTAGAGCTAACTAGAGCAGGGTGGCGGTGACGGCGACGATGTTGCGGAACTGCGCCATGGCCTCGTCGTCGCGGAATTGCAGCCCGTAGTCGCCGAACAGTTCGCGGCGCGGCCGCGAGGCCACGTCCCAGCCCTTACCGGTGAGGTAGTCGACGACGTTGCTGCGCTCGCCGTCGAAGAACAGGCCCGAAAGGTCGATGTCGCAGCCGACCTTGGCCCAGCGGTCGTTGAACTCCTGGGCGCGTTGCGACATGGTCGTGCCGGCGGTGTCGGGGTGATACTCGGTGGCCAGCTTGCTGCCGGGGGCGCTGAGCTCGGTGATGTTGTCGAAGAGCCGGTCCTGGGCGTCGGGCGGCAGGTACATCAGCAGGCCCTCGGCGCTCCACGACGTCGGCTGGGTCACGTCAAAGCCGCTGGCGCGCAACGCGGCCGGCCAGTCCTCGCGCAGGTCGATGCTGACCGTGCGCCGCTCGGCGGCCGGGGCGGCAGCCAGGCTGGACATGGTGGCGCTCTTGAACTCGATGACGGCGGGCTGATCGACCTCGTAGACCACGCTTCCGGACGGCCAGCTCAGCCGGTAGGCGCGGGCGTCCAGGCCGGCCGCCAGGATCACCGCCTGCCGAACGCCGTCGCGGGCGGCGTTGAGGAAGAAGTCGTCGAAGAAGCGGGTGCGCACGGCCATGGAGTCGGTCTCCAGCGCCAGATCCTTGCCGCTGCCCTCGTAGCCCTCGGAGTCGCCGACCTCACCGTCGACCAGTCGCCGGAAGAAATCCAGGCCGACGGCGCGCACCAGGGGCGCGGCGAACGGGTCGTTGATGATGGGGGTGGGGGCCTTGCTCGCGAGTGCGCGGGCCGCGGCGACCATCGTGGCCGTGGCGCCGACGCTCGAGGCCAAGTCCCAGCTGTCTTGGTCAGTGCGTGTCATGCTGCTCCCAAGTTATTTAGCAAATGCAACGAGTCAGGGGAACTCTACGCCTCACGGCTTACGGCTTCCTGTGTTTATTGGGGCGCGTTGCGGCGGCGGCGCAAACACCCGGTGAACGGCGCCGCGAGGGGTCGCGGGAAAGGCCCTGACCAGACCTGGTCGTACCAGCTGTTAGTCTCGTACACGGTTTGACGCGCTGTAATTAAGGCGGCCGTACGTCCTGGCCTGCGGGTGTTGGGCGCGTGATGCAGGAAACCCCCGGCTGCGCAGGAGGAAGAGTTGCTTTCCGCTTTCATCTCATCGCTGCGGACAGTCGACCTGAGACGGAAGATCCTCTTCACGCTTGGCATCGTCGTCTTGTACCGGGTCGGCGCCGCGCTACCGTCCCCTGGCGTCAACTATCCGAACGTCCAGCAGTGCATCAAAGAGGCCAGCGGCGGCGCGGCCGGACAGATCTACTCGCTGATCAACCTGTTTTCGGGTGGCGCGCTGCTCAAGCTCACCGTGTTCGCGGTGGGGGTGATGCCCTACATCACCGCCAGCATCATCGTGCAGCTGCTCACGGTGGTCATCCCGCGGTTCGAGGAGCTACGCAAGGAAGGCCAATCGGGCCAGGCCAAGATGACGCAGTACACGCGTTATCTGGCCATCGCGCTGGCCGTCCTGCAGGCCACCAGCATCGTGGCCCTGGCGGCCAACGGCGGGCTGCTGCAGGGCTGCTCGCTGGACATCATCGCCGACCAGAGCATCTTCACGTTGGTCGTCATCGTGCTGGTGATGACCAGCGGCGCGGCGCTGGTGATGTGGATGGGGGAGCTGATCACCGAGCGCGGCATCGGCAACGGCATGTCCTTGCTGATCTTCGTCGGCATCGCGGCGCGCATCCCCGCCGAGGGCAAGACGATCCTGGACAGCCGCGGCGGGATGATCTTCGCCGCCGTCCTGATCGCGGCGCTGGTCATCATCGTCGGCGTGGTCTTCGTCGAGCAGGGCCAGCGCCGGATCCCGGTCCAGTACGCCAAGCGCATGGTCGGCCGGCGCATGTACGGCGGAACGTCGACGTACCTGCCGCTCAAGGTCAACCAGGCCGGCGTTATCCCGGTGATCTTCGCGTCCTCGCTGATCTACATCCCGCACCTGATCACCCAGTTGATCCGCAGCGGCGCCGGCGGCGTGGGCAACAGCTGGTGGGACAAGTTCGTCGGCACGTACCTGTCCGACCCGAGCGACCCCGTCTACATCGGCATCTACTTCGGCCTGATCATCTTCTTCACGTACTTCTACGTGTCGATCACGTTCAATCCCGACGAGCGTGCCGACGAAATGAAGAAGTTCGGCGGCTTCATTCCCGGCATCCGGCCGGGCAAGCCGACCGCCGACTATTTACGTTTCGTGCTGAGCCGGATCACCCTGCCGGGTTCGATCTACCTCGGTGCAATTTCGGTGCTGCCCAACTTGTTCTTGCAGATCGGCAACAGCGGAGCGGTTCAGAATCTGCCGTTCGGCGGTACCGCGGTGTTGATCATGATCGGCGTGGGCTTGGATACGGTCAAGCAGATCGAGAGTCAGCTCATGCAGCGTAACTATGAAGGGTTCCTCAAGTGAGAGTCGTTTTGCTGGGACCGCCGGGGGCGGGCAAGGGAACGCAGGCTCAGAAGCTCTCGGAAAAGCTGGGGATCCCGCAAATCTCCACCGGTGAGCTGTTCCGTAGCAACATCGAGAACGGGACCAAACTCGGCCTGGAGGCCAAGCGCTACCTGGACGCCGGCGACCTGGTGCCCTCGGAGCTGACCAACCAGCTCGTCGACGACCGGCTGAACGACCCCGACGCCGCCAACGGCTTCATCCTGGACGGCTACCCGCGCTCGATCGAGCAGGCCAAGGCGCTGCACGAGATGCTGGGACGCCGGGGCACCGACATCGACGCGGTGCTGGAATTCCGGGTCTCGGAGGACGAGCTGCTGCAACGGCTGAAGGGTCGCGGCCGCGCCGATGACACCGAGGACGTCATCCTGAACCGGATGAAGATCTACCGCGGCGAGACGGCACCGCTGCTGGACTACTACAGCCACCAACTCAAGACGGTCGACGCCATCGGCACCTTGGACGAAGTGTTCGCCCGCGCGCTGCAGGCGCTGGGCAAGTAGGGATGAACCCGCTGGCGCGGCTGCGGAGTCGCAAGGTGGTGCCGCAGCGCAGTGCCGACGAACTCGACGCCATGGCCGCGGCGGGCGCGGTGGTCGCGGCCGCGTTACAGGCGGTCCGCGCGGCCGCGGTTTCCGGGGTGTCGACGCTGAGCCTGGACGAAATCGCCGAATCGGTGATCCGGGACGCCGGCGCGGTGCCGTCATTCCTGGGCTACCACGGTTATCCCGCGTCGATCTGCGCGTCGGTCAACGAGCGGGTGGTGCACGGGATCCCGTCAGCCGCCGAGATCCTGGCGCCCGGTGACCTGGTGTCGATCGACTGCGGCGCGGTGCTGGACGGCTGGCACGGCGACGCCGCGATCACCTTCGGGGTCGGGACGCTGGACGTGGCCGACGAGGCGCTGTCGCAGGCGACCAGGGAATCGCTGGAAGCCGGGATCGCGGCGATGGTGCCCGGTAACCGGCTGACCGACGTGTCGCACGCCATCGAGATGGGCACGCGCGACGCCGCGGCCCGCCATTCGCGGGCCTTCGGCATCGTCGAGGGCTACGGCGGCCACGGCATCGGCCGCCAGATGCACATGGACCCGTTCCTGCCCAACGAGGGCTCGCCTGGGCGCGGCCCGCTGCTGGCCGCCGGGTCGGTGCTGGCCATCGAGCCCATGCTGACGCTGGGAACCGGCAAGACCGTGGTGCTCGACGACCAGTGGACGGTCGCCACCACCGACGGGTCGCGCGCGGCGCACTGGGAGCACACCGTCGCTGTCACCGACGCCGGTCCGCGCGTCCTGACTTTGCCCTCCTAGCAGGGCTAGCCTTGAACTAAACGCCCACTCGCCTCGTTTCAGTATTCGGAGGTGATCGAGTGGCTCGGGTTGCTGGAAATGGGAGGGCGTCCGGGGCTGCCGAGGCCGCTCTGATGAAGGCGCTGTACGACGAACACGCCGCGGTCCTGTGGCGTTACGCGTTGCGGCTGACGGGGGACGCGAGCCAGTCCGAGGATGTGGTTCAGGAGACGCTGCTGCGGGCTTGGCAGCACCCCGAGGTCGTCGGCGACACCGAGCGCTCGGCGCGGGCGTGGTTGTTCACCGTGGCCCGCAACATGATCATCGACGACCGGCGCAGCGCGCGGTTTCGCAACGTCGTCGGCTCCACAGACGTATCGGGGGCACCCGAACAGTCCACGCCGGATGAGGTCAATGCGGCGCTGGACCGGTTGCTGATAGCGGACGCGATGGCCCAGTTGTCCGCCGAGCACCGAGCGGTGATCGAACGGTCCTACTACCGCGGTTGGACCACCACACAGACTGCTGCAGACCTCGGCATCGCCGAGGGAACGGTGAAGTCGCGACTACACTATGCCGTGCGGGCGTTGCGACTCACTCTGCAGGAACTCGGAGTCACCCGATGAGGGTTTCCGAATGCTTGAGGGGTGAGAAGAATGGATGAAATGAGGACGCCGGTGCAGGATCTCGGCCCTCCCGAAGACCGCTACGCGATGTGGGATGCCGCATACGTGCTGGGCTCCCTGCCGGCCGCGCAACGCCGCGAATTCGAGACGCACATGGTGCACTGCCCGGACTGCCGGGCGGCCGTCGCCGACCTCAGTGGGGTGCCCGCCCTGCTGTCCCAGCTCGACGGTGACGAAGTGGCCGCGATGGACCAGTCCGGTCCGTCCCCGGAGATGTCTCCAAAGTTGCTGCCGTCCCTGCTGGCGACGGTTCGCTGGCGCCGGCGCCGCACCCGGGTAGTGACCTGGGTGGCGTCGGCGGCCGCGGCCCAGGTGCTGGCCATCGGGGTGTTCGTCGGTCTCGAGGGGTGGTCGTCGACTCCGTCCCAGCAGGTGACGGCATCGTCGGAGCCGATGGCTCAGGTGGGCACCAGCCTGCTGACGTCGTCGGTCGCTGTCAGCAGCCAGCACTGGGGGACATCGATCAATCTGCGCTGCGTGTGCCTGGCCCCGCTGACCGCGCACCACGACACGCTCGCGATGGTCGTGGTGGGGCGCGACGGCAGCCAGACCCGGCTGGCGACCTGGGTGGCCGTGCCAGGCCATACCGCGACGCCCGCGGGCGCGATCTCGACCCCGGTCGATCAGATCGCCGCCGTGCAGGTGGTGGCCGCCGATAGCGGCCAGGTGCTGCTGCAACGCTCGCTGTAGGGATCGGAGCCCGCGTGTCCGGCTACGCCCGTCCGCTTCGGGTGCTCGTTGTGGGCGCCGGCGTCGCCGGCATCTCCGTTGCCCGCGGGTTGCTGCGCGACGGACACGACGTCACCGTGTTCGAGCGGCGCCCCGATCTGCGGGCCGCCGGCGGTGCGGTGACCATCTGGTCCAACGGCGAGACGGTCCTGAGCCAGCTGGGTGTCGACATGGACGGCGCCGGCCGGCGGCTGGCCAGCGTCCGGGCCGTGACGTCCTCGGGCCACAGGCTGGCCACGCTTGACGTGACCACGATGGCGCGGCGATTGGGTGCATCTATCCGGATGGTTCCGCGTCGCGTTCTGGTGGACCGGCTGCTCGACGGGTTTCCGGCCGAGCGCATCCGGTGCAACTCCCGGGTGATCGCGTTGGCCGGCACCGGCAACGGCGTCCGCGTCAACTTCGGCGACGGCACCGTCGCCGAGGGCGACGTGCTGATCGGCGCCGACGGGCTGCACTCGGTGGTGCGCGAATGTGTTGGCGCGCAAGGCGCTCGGCCCACCGGCTGGTGCAGCTGGCAGGGGCTGGCCGCCGTCCCGGAGATCGCGGACTCCGATGCCGCGCTCATGATCATCGGTGCGCACGGCAACCTCGGCCTGTGGCCGGCCGGCGGCACCGACGTGCAGTGGTGGTTCGACCTACCGTGGTCGTATGACTTCGTCAGGCCGCAGCGTCCGATCGAGCTGATCCGGTCGCACTTCTCCGGATGGTCCGACGCGGTCGATCGGGTGCTCGCGACGTTGACCGACGACGATCTGGCCCGCTCGCCGTTCCCACATTTTCGGCATCCGATTCCGCGCGCGGGCCGTGGACCGGTCACGTTGCTCGGCGATGCCGCGCACACGATGCCGCCCACCCTGGCGCAGGGGACCAACCAGGCCCTGCTCGACACGATGGTGCTGTGCAAGGCACTGGCGGACCTGCGTCGCGGGAAAAACGGCCGCGACAGCGATGTTTCGCGCGCGCTGCGGTGGTACGAGAAGACCCGGCGACGCAAAGTCATGGCCGTGTCGTGGGTGGCGTCGCTGCCGGTGTCGCATGGTGAATCCGTGCTGAGGCCGGCCGCACTGATCTCGGACCGGGTGCAGGCCTCGGCGCTGACGACGTTTCTGCGCGTCACGAGTCACCGCCGGATGTCAGCTCAAATCAGCCGAAATTTGGGGGTAGTGGCGAAGATCCCATCGAGCCCGTGACCGACCCGGCCGAATCCGTAACTGTGCGAGGCGATTTCGACGCGCCCTCGCGTTGGCTCTGGCTGGTGAAGTGGTGCGTGCTGGCGCTGCCGCACTACCCGATTCTGATACTGCTCTATCTGGTGTATCCACTCTCGACCGTCGCCGCCGGCGTGGCCATCCTGTGCACCGGGCGGTATCCGCGGCCGCTGTTCGACTTCAACGTCGGGGTGCTGCGCTGGTCCTGGCGGGTGATGAACTACCGGTTCCCGATGAACAGCACCGACAAATACCCGCCGTTCACCCTCGCGCCTCGGCCCGACTACCCCGGTGATCTCGCGGTCGAGTACCCGGAGCGGCTGAAAAACTGGGCGGTGCTGGTGAAGTGGCTGCTGGCGATCCCCCAGGTTCTGCTGTGCTGGTCGATGGAGGCGCCGCTGCAGGTGCTGTGCATCATCTCCGCGGTGACGTTGTTGTGCACCGGAACGATCCCGCAGGGCATCTTCGATCTGCTGATGGGCATGGTGCGCTGGCGATACCGGGTGGCGGCCTACGTGTCGTTGATGCGCGACGAATATCCGCCGTTCCGCATGGATTTGGGTGGCCGATGAACTTCCGAAATGTCCTGTTTCCGTACGTCTATCGATACGGCCAGCCGATTTTCGACCGGTTGTTCTACCACCGGTACCGGCGGGCCGCGCTGAGCAACGCGACCGGCCGGCTGTTGATGGTCGGCCTCGGGCCCGGGACCGACCTGAAGTTTCTGCCCGCCGCGGTGACGTCGGTCGCCGCCGTGGAACCCGACGCGTCATTCCGGCGGATGGCCGCCCGGCTCGCTTTCCGCCGCGGCATCGCGGTCGACATCGTCGAGGGGACGGGTGAGTCGATTCCCTTCCCGGACAACCGTTTCGACTCCGTGCATATCGGTCTGGTGTTGTGCTCGGTCGACGACGTGGCCGCCACCCTCGGCGAGATCCGGCGGGTGCTGACGCCGGGGGGCAGGCTCGTCGTCCTCGAGCACGTGCGCGGGGAAGGAGCGACGGGCCGGTTCCAGGACCTCATCGCCAAGCCGTGGTCGTGGCTGGCCGCTGGTTGTGAGCCGAACCGGCGGACGCTCGACGCGATTGTCGCGGCGGGATTCGATACCACCGCGCTGCACAGCATTCCGCGAACGCCGGTGCCCTTCCCGTGCAAACCCCATCTGCAGGGATTCGCCGTACTTACTCGACGCTGACCGCCTCGATGATGTTGAGGTGCGCCGCCCGCCGTGCCGGAGGCACGGAGCCGAGCAGGCTGATCGCCAGCGCGCCGAGCGTGAAGGCGAGCGCCAGGGGACTCAGTCGAAAGCCGACCTCGAAATTCATCACGTCCCCGCTGATGCGGCTGAACAGCCACTCGTCCATCAGGCCCAGGACGAGCCCCAAAACGCCACCGACAACGCCGATTCCGGCGGCCTCGGCCAGGACCATCCGCAATGCGAAGCGCCGGCTGGCCCCCATTGCGCGCAGCACACCGATTTCGCGCCGGCGTTCGATCACCGACAGCGTCAGCGTGTTGAGCAGCGCGACCCCGGCCACCGCCACGACGATGATCCACACCGCGTTAGCGACGAACATGCTTTGATGCAGCGGAGCTTCCAGCCCCGCCAGCGCCGCGCGTCCGTCGTAGACATGGTTGGGCGCCGGCACCGCCTCGCGGACGGCGGCAAGCAGCCGCTGCCGATTCACCCCGGGCGCAGCGGCGATCTGCAGCGTCGTTGCCGCCGGGCGATCGAACCACGCCCGCAGGTGGTCTAGGTCGATCCCGACCGTGCCGATGACGGTCGAGAAGAACGGCACCAGGGCCAGCACGGTCGTCTCGCGCGGGCCGTGCGGCGTCTGCAGCCGCAGTTGCTCGCCGGCCCGGACGTGCAGAATCGCGCCCAGATTCTGGGTGAGCACCACGCCACGGCCGGCGAGCACCTCGGTGCGCACTCGCTCGTCGAGCGCCCGGAAGAGCGCGTCGTGGCTGCCGGTGGAAAACCCGTCGAGCAGGACGCGGGTACCGGCGACGACGGCGAACCCGAACGCGCCCTCGGTCACTCGCGCCACGCCCGGGAGTGCACCGACCTTCTCGGAAAGTCCTTGTGGCAGAGCGTCAGTGGGGTAACTGTCGGGAGGGTCCGCGCTCACCCAGACGTCGGCATCGGCGACCGGCGACAAGATGTCCCGCGCCGATCGGATCATGTCGGCGTTCGTGCCGGTGATCACGACGGTGGTGAGCACCCCGATGAGGACGGTCATCACCGTCGCCCACACCCGGCGCGGCGCGCGCCGGATCGTGGCCGCCGCGAGCGCCCCGACCGAGCCGAACACACGCGCCGTCGCCGCGGTGGCTTTGACGATGGGAACGGTGAGCGCGAAGCCCAGGGCGATCTCGGCGCCCAACAGGGCGGCCATCGCGACGACCGCGTAGCTGCCGCGCTGGCCGGTCACGATCGACGTCGACGCCGCCAGCACCGCGACCGCCCCGACGCCACAGGCGACGCGCAGCCAGCGGGGCACCACGTCGGCCGCCGACGCCCCCACCGGTGCCAGCGCCTCGATCGGTGAGACCTTGTACACCTGCCGTGCCGCCATCGCGGACGCCGCCACGCTGGTGAGCGCCGTCACCGCCAGCGCCAGCGGTATCGCGTAACCGGGCAGCCAATACTGGACGCGGGCTTCGAGCCCCTGCGTCACCGCCGGCGGCAGCCGGCCAATCGCGATGTGGCCCGCCACAATTCCCACGCCGGACCCGATGGCGCCGCCGATCAGCCCGAGGATCGCGGCCTCGCCGACCATGTCGCCGACGATGGTGACGCGCCGGCCACCTATCGCGCGCAGCATCGAGATCACCGGCCGCCGCTGGGTGATGGCCATCGTCATCGTGGTGTAGATCAAAAACGCGCCGACCACCAACGCGACCGCGGCGCCCAGCAGCGCCATGTAGTTCATCAGTCTGACACCGTCACCGGCCCGGGCCGCCCGAAAGCTGGGGGCCGCGACGATCGCCCGGCCATGCACGGCGTGGCTGACCGCCGCGCGCACCGCGCCGAGGTCGGCGCCGGGCTTGGTGGCGATCAGGATCGAGTCGAGTTGGCCGGCGCGGCCGATGGCATTCTGCGCCAAGGCAAGTGGCGCAAGCACGTAGTGCCCGCCGTTGAGGTCGGAGTATTGCTTACCCGCCAGCACGTCAGTGACCGTGACCGATGCCGAACCGAGTTGGAAGGTCTGGCCTTTCGCATAGCCGACGCGCGGTCCGACCTGAACTCCGGCCGGCGTCGAGGGCGGCGTCTGCACGGGCTGAACGCCCCCCTTTTGTAGCGCGTCCTTGAGGGCACCGCCCAGAGCGACGGTACTCGCGTCCGCGCCCAGCAGCAGCACCGGCCCCGAGGGGGTGGATGCCGATGCCCGAATCATCGGCGCCGCGGTGGCGACGCCCGGGACCGCGGCCACCTCGGCCAGTATCGAATCGGGGAATCCGGCGTCGGTGATGCCGGACACCTCGAGCGCGGCGACGCCGGCGATCCCGTCGGCCAGCCGGCTGACCGCCCCGGTGATCGACCCAAAGATTCCGAATACCGCAACCAGATACGTTGCGGAGACGGCCATTACCGCGATCGACGCGAACGTGCGGCGTCGATGCGTGGCGAGCTCACGCAGGCCGAACACCCGCAGCCTGCTCGCCGTGGCCGTGATCACGGGCCCGGGTTTCACCCGGCGACCGCCATGACGTCCGAACCGATCCGGCCGTCCTGCAGCGTGATCACCCGGTCGGTGGCAGCGGCCGCATCGGAGTTGTGGGTCACCATCACCACCAGCCGGCCCGGACCGTCCTCGTGCGCGACCTCAGCAAGCAACGCCAAAATGGATGCGCCGGTGGTGGAATCGAGGTTTCCGGTGGGCTCGTCGGCCAGAATCAGCGGCGGGTTCATCATCAGGGCGCGCGCCACCGCGACCCGCTGCATCTGGCCGCCGGACAGTTCCGCCGGCCGGTGCTGGGTCCGGTTGCCGAGCCCGACCCGATCCAGCAGCCGGATGGCGTCCGGTTTGGCCCTGCCCAGCCGGACACCGTCGAGCAGTTTCGGGATCGCCACGTTCTCCCACGCCGACAGCGTCGGCAACAGGTTGAAGAACTGAAAAATGAAACCCACCCGGCGATGACGGAACCGCGACTGTTCTTCGTCGCGCAGCCGGCCGATCTCTTCGCCGTCGAACGCGATCGACCCGGAATCGGGGGAATCCAAGGCGCCGAGCAGGTGCAGCAGCGTGCTCTTACCCGCCCCGGAGGGCCCGACGACCGACACGAACTGCCCGTCGTCGAGCCGCAGGCTGACCTCGTCGAGCGCCCGCACCGATTGACCGCCGACCGTGTACTCGCGCACCACGTCGCGCAGTTCGATGGTCATCTAGACACCACGAGGGCGACCGGTAAACGGTTCACGAACGACAATGAACCGACCGGGCCGCTACCTCGTTTCTTCAGGCATGCCCGGCAAGTACCGGGTGGTCGACCATATCGTCGAACACCTAGCGGCAATCGGAGTCGACCACGTCTTCGGTGTGGATGGCGCCAACATCGAGGACGTGTACGACGCCGCGTACTTTCACCCCGACATCAACGCGGTGCTGGCCAAGCACGAGTTTTCCGCGGCCACCATGGCCGACGGGTACAGCCGGAGCGGGGCCGGCCTGGGTGTGGTCGCCGCGACCTCGGGTGGGGGAGCGCTGAATCTCGTCGCCGGCCTCGGCGAGTCGTTTACCAGCCGGGTCCCGGTGCTGGCGCTGGTCGGCCAGCCCGCCATCACGATGGACGGCCAGGGCAGCTTCCAGGACACCAGCGGCGCGAACGGATCGCTGAACGCCGAGGCGCTGTTCTCGGCGGTATCGGTGTTCTGCCGGCGGCTGCGCAGGCCGGCCGACATCGTTTCGGTTCTGCCCCGGGCCATCGCCGCGGCGCTTACCGGCGGTCCGGCGGTGTTGTTGCTGCCCAAGGACATTCAGCAGGCGATTTTGGAATGTGCCCAGAACGGGAGGCCGGTCGATGGCCTGCGTCCCATCGGCAACCCGGCCGCGATCGCCGAAATGCTGCGCGAGGCCAGTGGCCCGGTGACCATCATCGTCGGCGAGCAGGTCGCCCGCGACGACGCCCGCGTCGAGCTCGAAGCCCTGCGCGCGGTGTTGCGGGCGCGGGTGGCCACCGTGCCCGACGCCAAAGACGTCGCCGGTACACGCGGTCTCGGATCGTCGTCCGCGCTCGGGGTGACCGGCGTCATGGGTCACCCGGGTGTGGTTGAAGCGGTGGCCGGCAGCGCCGTGTGCCTGGTCGTCGGCACGCGCCTGTCGGTCACCGCGCGCACCGGGCTGGACGACGCTCTGGCGGCGGTGCCGACGGTCTCGCTCGGGTCGGCGCCGCCGTATGTTCCCTGCCCACACGTGCACACCGACGACCTGCGCGGCTCGCTGCGCATGCTGACCCAGGCGCTGTCCGGCCCGGGACGGCCCGCCAAGGTGCGGGTGCCGGACACGCTGCGGCGGACCGAATTAAGGCCGCCGCCCTGTGCCGGGCCGGGTCTGCGGTACCGCGACGCGATGGCGGTGCTGGACGGTGTCCTGCCCGACGGCGCCGACATCGTGGTCGACGCCGGCAACACCGGCGCTGCGGCGATCCACTACCTCCCGGCGCGCCGCGGCGGCAGGTTCGTCGTCGCACTCGGCATGGGCGGCATGGGCTACAGCTTCGGCGCCGGGATCGGAATGTCGTTCGGGCGCGCCAACAGTGGCCGGCCCGGCGGCCGCACCGTGGTGATCGCCGGCGACGGCGCGTTCTTCATGCACGGCATGGAGGTGCACACCGCCCTGCAATACCGGCTACCGATGACGTTCGTACTGTTCAACAACAACGCACATGCCATGTGTGTGACCCGCGAGCAACTGTTCTACGACGACATCTACAGCTACAACCGTTTTCGCCCGAGCTGGCTCGGCGCGGGTCTGGCGGCGATGTTCCCGAGCCTGACGTCGGTGGACGTCAGTGACGCCGATGGGCTCGCCGCGGCGATGCACACCGCACTCGGTATCGACGGGCCGGCGGTGATCAGCGTCGAGTGCGCCGCTGACGAGATCCCGCCATTCGCCCCATTTCTCACCGCTGCGGCATCGAAAGACGGCGCGGTGAACCAGGTTTCATTCAACAAGGAGATTCAGAACAATGTCGCTGCCAGCGCTTGAGGACATCCCCGTCCTCATCGACGGGGTCATCCGCATCGAAACCAGCCCCAGGGAGAAGGCCACGCCGATCATCATGGACATGATGCGCTCGGTGTACCCGCACGATCAGGTCTTCGGACAGTACTGCACCGTCAACGATTACATCGACTGTCCACCCGACGAGTTGTTCGAGTACATGGCCGACACCCGCAGCCTGGAGGAGTGGACATACAGCCTGCGCGGCTTCACCGCCACGGACGAACCCGGGTTGTGGCTGGCCCACGACCGGCTCGGCAAGGAAACCGAGATCTACACCCGTACCGTCGCCAACGCACAGGCGCGGACCGTGGATTACCACTGCGCCTGGGATCAGGGCAAGCACCTGTGGATGATCTACCTGATGCGCGTCATCGACGCCCAGAGCGTCCTCGACACGCCGGGATCGGTTGTGCTGTGGACCAATTGCCACCACCCGTTCTACGACCACAACCCGTACCCGGAGACCGCGCCCGCCCAGCGACCGGTATGGGTCGGCGACTTCTGGGACATGTTCGGCGCCGGTCACCTGCTGGAGATGCGCAACCTCAAGGCGATCGCCGAATACCGCCACCGCAACGGGCTGCCCGTGACGCCGGTATGGATGAGGTGAGCGCACCATGGGTAAGCCGAGCGTCAGCCTGATCGACGTCGCCACGTATCTGCCGGGCGAGCCGATCCCGGCCGACTACTACGCGCAATTCGCCGAATCCGATGACCTGCGTGACAACGTGATGTTTCGCGCCCCGAAGTTTCGCCATCACGTCGCCGCGGACGAGAGTTCCATCGACATGATCGAACGCGCGGCCCAGGGCCTGATCGAGCGGCACGGACATGACGTGGTCGAGGGCGCCGACGTGCTGATCACCCACACTCAGGTACCCGACATGGCGTTCTACGGCCAAGGCGGTGGCATCGCGCATCGGCTGGGCATGCGGCCGTCCTGGGTGCTCGACCTCAATAACGGCGGCTGCGCGGCATTTGTGTTGGCGCTCAACGTGGCCCGCAAGTTATTGGCGGCGGGTGAGGGACGCACCGCGCTCATCGCCATCGCGCAGAACGCGGCCGGCCAATTCTTCGATCAGCCGACGATTCGCCGCAAGGCGCAGTCGGCGGTGCCGGGCGACGGCGCCGCGGTGGGCTTGGTCACGGTGGGCGAGCAGTCGCCCATCCTGGATGTCGAGTGCCGCACCTTCGGCGAGTACGCGGGCGAGATGACGCTTTCCTACGACCCGCCGCGCAAGTGGTGGCAGGCCGGCGCCGGCGAGGGCAGCATCGGCTTCACCGAAAGCAAGATCACCAAGGTGCTGGCCCGCGGCAACCGGCAGGTCCCCGAGGTCGCGCTGGCGGTGTGCGATCGAATCGGTATGGCCGCCAAGGACATCGACCTGCTGGTCACCAACCAGCCGAACCGGGCCTTTCTGCGCAATTGGCGTGACGCGCTCGAGTTGCCCGCGCACCGCCATCGCGACACCTTCGAGGAGTGCGGCAACCTGTTCGGCGCCGGGATCCCGATCAACCTGGACCGCGCGATATCCGACGGCCAGCTCGAGGCCGGGCAGGTGGTCATGATGGCGGCGTTCGCGCACGCCGGTGACTTCGCGGGGGCCGCCGCGGTGCGCTGGGGCGGGCGAGGCTGATGCAACCCGCTCCACCGCTGATGTCCGGCGAGATGTGCGACGCCCTGCCCAATGCGGTGGATCCGTTCGCCTTGTCGCTCAACGAGAATCCCTTTCCGCCGCTGCCGGCGGTGCGTTCGGCGTTGATTCGGTCGGTCTGCGCGGCGAACCGGTATCCGGAGTTCCTGCCGGAGCGGTTGCGCCAGGTGATCGCCGCCCATATCGGTGTGCCCGCCGACCGGGTGGTGCTGGGCGCCGGGGCGACGGGGGTGGTGTTGCAGGCCCTGCAGGCGTTGACCACGCCGGGGGACACGCTGGCGATGTCCTCGCCGACATTCGACGGTTATCCGATCGTCGCGCAGATGGCGCGGCTGAATCCGTCGCTCGTTCCGCTGGACGACAGCGGCCACAACGATCTCGACGCGCTGGCCGAGGCGGCCGCGCAGGCCCGCGTGGTGGTGGTGTGCCGGCCGCACAACCCGACCGGCACGCTTGAGCCCACGGCCGCCGTCCGCCGGTTCCTCCGCCGGGTGCCGCGCGACACCGTCGTGCTGCTCGACGAGGCCTACATCGAGTTCGCCGCCGCCGAGCACCGTTTCGACGTGGCGGCATTGGTCGCGCGATTCCCCAATGTGGTGGTGGTGCGGACCTTCTCCAAAGCCTATGGTCTGGCCGGGCTGCGGATCGGGTACGCGGTGGCCTCGCGCGAGCTGGCCGCGATGCTGTGGTCCCAGCAGCTGCCGTTCGGCATCGCGATCACCAGTCTGCTTGCCGTCGCGGCGTCTTATGGCGCCGAAGACGAACTGCTGCGGCGGATCCGGCTGATCACCGCCGAACGCCGCTATCTCCGGATGCACCTGAGCGCGATGGGGATCTACACCACCGATGCGCATGCGAATTTCACGTATCTGCCGTCCAGCGGGCGGCAGTCTCGGCCCTGGCGTGAGGTTTTCGGCGACAGCGGTCCGCGCGTGCGGTACTACGCGGACGGTGGCGCACGGATCACCGTGGGCGGGCGCGCATCGACGACGGCGGTGCTGTCGGCGTTGGGAAAGGCCACGCTCGGGCGCCAAGTGCGGTAAGAAGGGGCGTGGCGCAATCACAACCGGACAAGCGTGATCCGATCGCGGCGGCGCGCGCCAATTGGGAGCGCGCCGGGTGGGGCGACGTGGCACCGGGCATGGTCGCGGTGACCTCGGTGATGCGCGCGCACCAGATTCTGCTGGCCCGCGTCGAGACGGCGCTGCGCCCCTACGACCTGAGCTTCTCGCGGTACGAATTGCTGCGGCTGCTGGCCTTCAGCCGGACCGGGGCGCTGCCGATCACCAAGGCCTCCGACCGGTTGCAGGTCCACGTCACCAGCGTGACCCACGCAATCCGCCGGCTGGAGGCCGACGGGCTGGTGCAGCGGGTGCCGCACCCCACCGACGGGCGCACCACGCTGGTGCAGATCACCGAGCTGGGACGCTCCACCGTCGAGGACGCCACCGTCACCCTCAACAAGCAGGTCTTCGCCGACATCGGCATGACCGACGCCGAATCGCAGGACCTGGCGTCGACGATCGAGACGTTGCGGCGCAACGCCGGCGACTTCTGAGCGGGCCGTGAAACACGTTCTGGCTCAGTAAGTTTCGCAGCAGCTCAGCCGGCGGCCCATTCCTTGGCGCGCTCGAGCTCGTCGAGTGAGAACACGGCGAGTTCCCCCGGGGCCATCCACGCCAGCGCGTGCAGGGTATGGGCGACCCATTCCTTGTCGGACACGACCGCGATGCGTTTGAACGCCGAGTGATGCGTGAAAACGGCGCCGAGCCCCAGCTTGAGGTCCTCGACCAGCCCGCCGGGTCCGAAGCCTTCGTAATCGGACGCGATGACTTCCACGATCCGGATCTCGCGGCCCTTCAGCAGGTCTTCCATCGTGGGTTTGAATTCCCTTAGATCCTCGCCGCGCAGGCGGCCGGACACGCGGATGCCGGCCACGCCCGCGGGCATATCGGGCAGCACCTCAATCATCGAATGCTCCTTCGTGACGTGGCATCAGCCGCGCAGCATCTCGATGACGGCGCTGAAGTCCTTATCGGCGTGCTCGGCGGCGAATTCCGCGTAGATCTCGGCCGCGTGTGTGCCCAGCGGCGCCACAGCACCGCTGGACGACACCGCATCCATCGCCAGGCCGAGGTCCTTGTTCATCAGCGCGGTGGCAAATCCGGGCTTGAAGTCGTTGTTGGCCGGGGACGTCGGGACCGGGCCCGGCACAGGGCAGTTGGTGTGCACCGCCCAGCAGTTGCCGGTCGCCCCGGTGATGACGTCGAACAGCGATTGGGCGGACAACCCGAGCTTCTCGGCCAGGATGAAGGCCTCGCCGATCGCGATCTGCTGCACCGCCAGCACCATGTTGTTGCACACCTTGGCGGCCTGTCCGGCTCCGGCCGCGCCGCAGTGAATGACCTTGCCCGCCATGGGTTCCAGCACCGGCCGCGCACGCTGCAGGGCATCGGCGTCGCCGCCCACCATGAACGCCAGCGTCCCGGCGACGGCGCCCTTCACCCCGCCCGAGACGGGGGCGTCCAGCTGCGCGACGCCGCTCGATTCGGCCAGCGCATGTACCTCGCGGGCGTCGTTGACCGAGATCGTGGAGCTGTCGATGAACAGCGCGCCGGGCCGCGCGGCGGGCAGGATCTCCGCATAGCAGCGCTTGACCAGCTCCCCGTTGGGCAGCATGGTGATCACCACGTCCGACCCGGCCACGGCGTCCGTGGCGCTGTCGAATCCCGTGACGCCGGCCTCGGCCGCCGCGGACAGCGCCGCGGGGACGGGATCGAATCCGCGCACCGCATGTTTGGCCGCAACAAGATTGGTCGCCATGGGCCCGCCCATGTGGCCCAGGCCCAGGAAGGCCACCGTCAGGTGCTCGGTCATCGGAGACCTTTCTATGCGGTTGTCTATGCGGTTGCGCGGACCCGTGCGGCTTCGGCCCGGCCGATGACCACCCGCATGATTTCGTTGGTGCCTTCCAGGATTCGGTGCACCCGCAGGTCGCGGACGATCTTTTCCAGACCATACTCGCGCAGGTAGCCGTAGCCACCGTGCAGCTGCAGGGCTTTGTCGGCGACCTCGAAGCAGGTGTCGGTGACGTAGCGCTTGGCCATCGCACACAACTCGACCTTGTCGGGATCGTCAGTGTCCAGCGCATTGGCCGCCCGCCATAACATCATTCGCGAGGTTTCGAGGCCGGTGGCCATGTCGGCCAGGGTGAAGCGGATGGTCGGCTCGTCGAGCAGGGACGACCCGAACGCCTGCCGATCGCGAACATAGGCACCGGCCTTGTCCGCGGCGGCCTGGGCGCCGCCGAGTGAGCACGCGGCGATGTTGAGCCGACCGCCGTTGAGGCCCTTCATCGCGATGCCGAATCCGGCGCCCTCGCCCTCGGCGCCGCCCAGCATCGCGTCGGCCGGCACCCGGACGCCTTCCAGGATCACCTGCGCGGTGGGTTGAGCGTGCCAGCCCATCTTTTCCTCGAGCGAGCCGAAACTCAGCCCCGGAGTGCCCTTTTCGACCACGAAGGCCGAGATACCCCGCGGCCCCTCGCTGCCGGTCCTGGCCATCACCACGTAGACGTCCGAGGCGCCCGCGCCGGAGATGAACTGCTTGACGCCGTCCAGCACATAGTCGCCACCCTGCTTGACGGCGCGGGTGCTCAGCGCGCTGGCGTCGGACCCGGCGCCCGGCTCGGTGAGGCAGTAGCTGGCGATGACGTCCATCGACGCCAGCCGCGGGACCCAGTCCTTGCGCTGCTCGGCGGTGCCGAAGGTGTCGATCATCCACGCGCACATGTTGTGAATGGACAGGAATGCGGCGGTGGTGGGGTCGGCGATGGCCAGCTGCTCGAAGATGCGGACACCGTCGAGCCGGCGCAGTCCGCTGCCGCCGACGTCCTCGCGGCAGTAGATCGCCGCCATGCCGAGCTCCGCCGATTCGCGCAGCACGTCGACCGGGAAATGCTTGGCCGCATCCCATTCCAGGGCGAACGGGGCGAGGCGCTTGGCGGCGAACGCGGCGGCCGTCTCGGTGATCACCCGTTCGTCGTCGTTGAGGGTAAATGAAGCCATAACGCAGCGAACCTAATCCATTGTGGGAATGACGAATTCGGCACCTTCTTTGATGCCGGACGGCCACCGCTGGGTCACGGTCTTGGTCTTCGTGTAGAAGATGATCGACGAGGGACCGTGCTGGTTGAGGTCGCCGAACCCGGAACGCTTCCAGCCGCCGAAGGTGTGGTAGGCCACCGGCACCGGGATCGGCACGTTGACACCGACCATGCCGACCTGCACGCGGGAGACGAAGTCGCGGGCCGCGTCGCCGTCACGGGTGAAAACCGCCACGCCGTTGCCGTATTCGTGCTCGGACGGCAGCCGCAGCGCCTCCTCGTAATCGTGCGCGCGCACGATGCACAACACCGGCCCGAAGATCTCGTCGGTGTAGATCGACATGTCAGGGGTGACGTGGTCGAACAGGGTGGGGCCGATGAAGAAGCCGCCTTCGAGGTTGGCGTCGCCGAAAGCCAGGTCGTCGCTGGCCCGTTCGCGGCCGTCGATGACCAACTCGGCTCCCGCGTCCACACCCTGGGTGATGTAGTCGCGCACCCGCGCCACGGCGGCCTCGGTCACCAGCGGACCGTAGTCGGCCTTGGGGTCGAGGCTGTGGCCCACCCGCAGGTTGTTGATCCGCTCGATGAGCCGGGCACGCAGCCGGTCGGCCGTCTGGTCACCGACGGGGACCGCGACGCTGATCGCCATGCAGCGCTCGCCGGCGCTGCCGTACCCGGCGCCGATCAGGGCGTCGACGGCCTGATCCAGGTCGGCATCGGGCATCACGATCATGTGGTTCTTGGCGCCGCCGAAGCACTGCGCGCGCTTGCCCGTGGCCGCGGCGCCGGCGTAGATGTACTGGGCGATGTCGGAGCTGCCGACGAACCCGACCGCCTGGATGTCGGGGTGGTTCAGGATGGCGTCGACGGCCTCCTTGTCGCCGTGCACGACCTGGAACACGCCGGGCGGCAGGCCTGCCTCTCCGAAGAGCTCGGCCAGCCGCACCGGCACCGACGGGTCCCGCTCGCTGGGCTTGAGCACGAACGCGTTGCCGCAGGCCAGCGCCGGGCCGGCCTTCCACAGCGGGATCATCGCAGGGAAGTTGAACGGGGTGATGCCGGCGACCACGCCCAGGGGCTGGCGCAGCGAGTAGACGTCGATGCCCGGGCCGGCGCCCTCGCTGTATTCACCCTTGAGCAGGTGGGGGATCCCGATGCAGAACTCGATGACCTCGATGCCGCGCTGGATGTCACCCTTGGCGTCGGCCAGTGTCTTGCCGTGCTCGCGCGACAGCAGCTCGGCCAGCTCGTCGTTGTGCTTGTTGACCAGCTCGATGAAGCGCATCATCACACGCGCGCGCCGCTGGGGATTTGTTGCGGCCCAACCCTTTTGCGCTTCGACGGCCGATGCCACCGCGGCATCGATGTCGGCCTGGCCGGCCATGGGCACCGTCGCCTGAACACCCCCGGTGCTGGGGTCGAAGACGTCAGCGCTGCGGCCGGACTGGCCGGCGGTGCGCTGCCCATCGATGAAGTGCGGAATCTGTGTGGTCATGGGGCCCTCGAGTGTGGTTGACGGGCGTAAGCGGATACTTGCATATCCTAGTAACCTTGTTCGACCCTTGGCAAGGTGGGTACCGGGCTAGCCTGACAGCTGTATGCACACCATCGAGGCCGACTACCTGGTAGTCGGTGCGGGCGTCATGGGCATGGCGTTCATCGACACGCTGGTCGCCGAGACGGAGGCCCGCGTGGTAGTGATGGATCGCCACCACGCGCCCGGTGGGCACTGGACCCTGGCCTATCCGTTTGTGCGGCTGCATCAGCCCTCGGCGTTCTACGGCGTCAACTCGTCACGGCTGGGCAGCGACGCCATTGACCAAGTGGGTTGGAACCGCGGCCTTTTCGAACTGGCGACCGCTGGCGAGATCTGCGCGTACTACGACCGCATCATGCCGAAGCCCCGGGTGCGGGAGCGGATCCTGGGCATCGCCAAGTCCGTCTTCTCCGCCACCGCCACCAAGCTCGATGAGCTGATGGCGGCCGAAGCCGCACTCGCGGCGGCCGTGTAACCCGAGTCGATATTCATCGGGTGAAGGAGGCATGTGGCGGCAAGAAACGAACCCGTCGGCCCGCGACCGCTGCGCGCGGTGCCCGACAATGGCGATGCCGGCTACCCGAACTGGGAAGCCGTCTACTCCGACAACGTGACCTGGGTGTACCGCACGCTGTTCGCGCGCGTCGGCAACCAGACCGACGCCGAGGACCTCACCGCCGAGGTGTTCCTCGCCGCGCTGCGGCCGCTGCGGCTGACCGCGAGCGTCGCCGAGGTGCGCGCGTACCTGCGGGCGACGGCCAGGACGGTGCTGGCCGCGCACTGGCGCGAGACGCTGGGCCGGGAGATAACCTCGATCGAGGACATCGAACAACCCGCCGACAGCCAGGATGCGATCAGCACCGCGCCGCAGCGAGTTGCCCGGGTTCTGGACAGCCTGCCGGACCGCTACCGCCAGATCCTGGAATCGCGCTTCCTGCAGGGCAATTCGATCAAGGAGTCAGCCGCGGAACTCGGGATCAGCGTGGCCAATGCCAAAGTGCTCCAGCACCGTGCCCTGCGGCTGGCGGCGCAGGTCAACGATGGGGGGCAGCCATGAATGCGCGAGGGCTGCGACGTTATGTCGACGACCTGTTGCGGGGGCGCCGGCCCAGGCCGTTCGCGCCCGACGACTTCGAGGCGGCGCAACTGCGCACGGCCATCGAGCTGCGCGCTGCCCGCGAGGGCGGTGACGCGCCGCGCCAGCAATTCGTCACGGACCTGCACCGCCGTATCGCCGAGCAGATGTCCGGCGCGCCAACGGAAACGCCGCAGGCGCGCGGCAGCACGCGCCGTCAGGTCATCGTCGGCACGTCGGCCGCCGCGACCGCCGCGGTCGCCGCGGTGTCCGTCGATCGCACACTGATCGCGGGGCGAACCGGCGACGGTCGGGCCCCCGAGGTCGCCGCCGGGCAACTCACGCCCAACGAGGGCAGCTGGCAGCGCGTCGCGGCCGGCTCGGATGTGCCCGATGGCGCGATGCGCGCCTTCGACCTCGGCTCGGTCACCGGATTCGTCCGCCGCGTCGACGGCAAAATCCAGGCGATCTCTGGGGTGTGTACCCATCAGGGCTGCAAGCTGTGGTTCGACGCCCCCGACGACACGCTGCGCTGCCCCTGCCACACCACGTCGTTCTCGCCCAGCGGGCAGGTGCTCACCCACCAGCTGCCGATCGTGCCGAAGCCGTTGCCCGCATTGATGGTTCGCGAGGTCAACGGGGTCATCGAGGTATTCGCCCCGCCGCACACCGAGCGGCCGGCCTGAGGGGTGTAACCCACCGCCCTATCTCTGGGCATGGATATCCCCATGCTTCGAAGGCATTCGGCGGCCATGGCGGCCGCCTGTGTGCTGCTGTTGGTCGGCTGCTCCCAGTCACGGCCGGCGGCGACCACCCCCGCGCCCACCACCGGAATGTCGATCACCGCGCCGGCGGCTCCGGTGCGCGGCGACCAGGTCACCATCGACGGCTTCGCGTTCGCGCCGGTGACCTTGACCGTGCCCGCCGGGACCACCGTCACGTGGACCAATCGCGACGAAGAACCCCATACGGTGGCCGCCAGCGACGGTTCGTTTCATTCACCCGGCATGGGAACCGGAGCCACCTTCACCCACACCTTTTCCACCGCAGGGACTTTCGACTACGTCTGCTCGATCCACCCGATGATGCGCGGCACCGTGGTGGTGACGGGATGAGTGCCGAGGCGAACGGCATGACCCGCCGCCAGCTCATCCGGCACACGGCATGGTTCGGAGCGGCGGTCGGATTCGCCGTGACCGGCGGCGAGGTCATCTCGCATGTCGCGGGCCAGGCGAAGGCGCAGCACGCCGCGGGCCGGCCCGCCCTGCGGTTCGCGCAGATCAGCGACAGCCATATCGGTTTCACCGGGGCGCCCAACCCGGACGTCGCCGGAACGTTTCGCCACGCGATCGATCAGGTCAACAACCTCGGGTACACACCGGATTTCGTCATCCACACCGGAGACCTCACCCATCTGTCCAGCCCCGAGCAGTTCGACCAGGTGAAGCAGATGATGACCGGCCTCAAGACGCCGCACGTGTTCACCGTGCCAGGGGAGCACGACTCGATCGATGACGCGGGTCAGAAGTACCGAAATACGTTCGGCGCCGGCTCCGTTGGCGACGGGTGGTACAGCCTTGACATCGCCGGCGTGCACCTGATCGCGTTGGTCAACACGCTGAATCTGCGCAAGCTCGGGCATCTGGGTGCCGATCAGCTGGAGTTCGTCAAGAAGGACGTCGCGCGTCTTTCCAGCGACACCCCCGTCATCGTGTTCAGTCACATCCCGCTGTTCGCGATGTACCCGCAATGGGGCTGGGGCACCGACGACGCCACCCAGGCGCTCAGCTACCTGCGGCGATTCTCCTCGGTCACGTGCCTCAACGGCCATGTCCACCAACTGTTCTCCAAGACAGAAGACAACGTCACGTTCTACAGCGGCACCACCACCGCGTACCCGCTGCCACGACCGGGCGACGGTCCCGCGCCCAAGCCGGTGACGCTGCCGGCCGGCAAGCTGCGCGATGCGCTGGGCATCCGCGAGGTCAGCTACACCAAGGGAGAGGCCGCCCTGGCCTTGAAGGAGACTGCACTGCAATGACTTTGACGAGTATCCTGATCCGGCTCGGCCTGGCCGTGTCGTTGATCATCAGCGCCGCCAGCCACGCCTACCTCTATGTGCATGGCTACCAACACATTCCGGATATCGGTCCCGCATTCATGGCCCAGGCCAGCCTTTCGTTCGCGATCGCGCTGCTGATCCTTCTCGGCGGTCCCGCCTGGCTGCGCTGGGCCGGTGCCGCGGTGGCGGCCGGCTCCCTGGTCGCGTTCGTCTTGTCGCGCACCGTCGGCCTGTCCGGCTTCTCCGAGCGGGGCTGGGAGCCCGCACCGTACGCGGCCGTCAGCGTGGCGGCCGAGGTGGCCACGGTGGTGCTGTGGGGGCTTGGGGGACGCCTTCGGCTTCGAGGCGGTCAGACCACTTCCTCAACAGCCGCGACTTGAGCGACATCACGGGCTGCTCGATCAGGTGCCAGCTCAACGCGGCCACCGGAAGCGTGGCTACCGTCGCAAGCTAGGCGGCGCCCGGGGCCTCGGGAGCCGGCTGGTCAGTCCGGGCGTCAGCGGCGCTGACAGGCCCGGGCTCGTCGGAGCTGGACGCGACGGGAGCCGACCACTTGATCCGAAGCCGGCGCTTGAGGGACATCGAGGGTTTCTCGATGAGGAACCAGCTCACCGCGGCAAGCGGCAGGGTGGTCGCCACTGAGATGAGGAAGAACAGCACCGGGTGCAGGCGCGTCGCGAGCCCACTGACGGCGAGCAATTGCTGGGCCGGGAATGCGTAGATGTAGACGCCGTAGGACAGATCGGTGCGCAGCCTCAACCGTTCGCTCTTGAGCAGGGAGCCCGACACGACCACGGCGTAGGCCAGCGGAAGCGCACCGACCACGCGGTAATCGGGCAGCACCCCGGCGGCCGCCACGATGACGATGCAGACGGCGACGAGCGACCATCGGGCGGGGATGACGTCGCGCCACTGGTACATGATGGCTCCGGCCGCGAACATGATGGCCGAGCGCACGGCAAGCTGCGGAATGGTCCATACCCCGGGGAATGTCAGGGGCGGCACGACCAACGCCGCCAGTGTCGCCACTATCAGAACCGCGGGGGATATCCAGCGGCGGTTGGCCAGTCCCGCCACGCCGATAGCGGCAACGAAGAGGTAGCACAGCAGTTCCCAGATCAGCGACCACATCGAACCGTTCCAGGCGGGTCCACCCGGCACGCCGTGCAGCGTTCCGTCGATAGTGGGCTGCAGATAAGCGATCGCACTATTTTTCACGACGTACACGAGCGGGGCGGTGGACGCGAGCAGCTTGGTGGCCGAACCGCCTTGGATCAACATGCTGAGCGGGGCGAAGACGAACGCGGTCACGAGCAGGCAGATGTAGAAGCCGGGCAGGATGCGCAGCGCGCGGGCGGTGAGATAGTCGCGCAGTCGTGGGTCGGTGAGCCAGCTCCGGGTGATGAGGAAGCCCGAGATCGCGAAGAATCCGTCGACACCCACCGAGAAGAACAGCTGCAGGGTCGCCTTCGGAGGCATGTGGCCGGTGATGGGCCACGAGTGGAAGAGCATCACCTCGGCCGCGAGCGCCAACCGAAGTGCGTTGAGCGCGTTTCTTCGCGGATCGAATACCTGCCCTAGCTTCATCCAGCCTCCGCCCACTGCACACCACTCGTCATCGGCGCCATCGTACGGGCCGAAAGTCGACGGGCGCTGACGCGGGCGGTGGCCGTGATCAGGTCGCCGCCCTGCGATCCTTTGCCGGTAGCGCCGCGTCTTGAGCCTTCACATCGCCGCGATCATGGCTAAGCGGCACCGTGAACTCCGGCGGCATCGCCATGGCCGCTTGCTCGCGGGAGTCGACCGATCTCCGTTTCACTCGTGCCTTGAGCGACCTCGCCGGCTTTTCGACCAGGAACCAACTCGCCGCGGCCAGCGGCAGCGTCGCCAGCGCCACGGACAGGCAGAACACGATCGGATTCATGCTGAGCAGCCCGAGCACCGCCAGCAGTTGCTGGGTCGGATACGCGTAGATGTACATGCCGTAGGACAGGTCGGTGCGCAACCTCAATCGCTTGTTGTGCAACAGCGACCCGGAGACGATGACGGCGTAGGCCAGCGGCACGGCGGCGACCACCCGGTAGTCCGGCAGCTGGCCGGCCACCAGCACGATGACCACGCTCACCGCGACCAGCGACCAGCGGGCGGGAATCACGTCGCGCCACTGATACAGCAGGGCTCCGGCGGCGAACATGATCGCGGCCCGGCATGCCAGGAAGACGATGACGATGCCCACGTTGCCGGTGGGCTTGTTGAACACCTCGGGGAAGGTGACGGGGGGCATCATGGATGCCCCGATGGCGGCCACCACCAATATCACCGGGGAGACCCACCTGCGGTTGGCCAGGCCGGCCACGCCGATGACGGCGACGACCAGATAGCACATCACTTCCCAGAACAGCGACCACAGCGAAGCGTTCCAGATGCCGGCATTGGGGATGTCGAACGGAGTGCCGCCCACGTCGGGCTTGAGCCATAGGACCGCGATGTTTTTCAGGACGTACTCGAACGGCGCGAACGAGAACAGCAGCTTGGTCGGCGACCCGCCCTGGAGCGCCACACTGAGCGGGGCGAACACGAAGGCCGTCACGATCATGCAGACGTAGAAGCCGGGCAGGATGCGCAGGGCCCGGGCGGCGAGGTAGGCGCGCAGCTTCGGGTTGCTCAGCCAGCTCGCGGTGATGAGGAACCCCGAGATCGCGAAGAACCCGTCCACCCCGACGGAGAGGAGAAGCTGCAGGACGGCCCGCAGCGAGGGCAGATGGCCGTGAACCGGGTAGGTGTGCCAGAAGATGACTTCCGCCGCGAGCGCTAACCGCCATGCGTTCAGTGCGTTTCTTCGCGGATCGAAAACCTGCCCTAGCTTCATCGGCGTCCCCCGCCACCCGCATCGGGCATCATCGGCATCATCATCGGCGCAATCTTAGCGCCCTCGAAGGGAGAAAAGGGCCCGTTCACGTTATCCGACGGATCAGGTGACCGCAAACGCAGCGCTGATTTAGGTATGCCTAACGAGGTGGTGAGGCGGCCGGCGCGTTTTTGCACGCGGTGAGTCCAACGTTGTTGCGGGATAAAGCACATCGCGGCGGTGAGTCGACGCGTGCGCTGGGCAATCGGTGTGTGCCGCGGGCCCGGGTACCGGCCGTCCAGCCGATTGCGATGGCTAAGAGTGTGTCTGGCTACGCCCGATATTGCGACGTCAGTCGCGCATACCGTCGATGAATGCCGTTGTCTCGTCCCAGGTGGGCAGCAGTCCGGAGGCGCGCACTTCCTCGAGGCTGGGCGCCGCCGCGTCGCGGTCGGACAGGTTGGGCGGCGCGCCGTCCACCAGCGGCCAGTCGATGCCCAGCGCCGGATCTGTTGCGCAGATCGTGTGTTCGCGCTGCGGGTTGTATTCCGCCGAGCACAGATACATCACCGTCGAATTGTCTTGCAGCGCCAGGAAGCCATGCCCCAGGCCTTCGGACAGGTAGATCGTCCGGTGATCGGTGTCGTCGAGCAGAACCGAATCCCATTGCCCGAACGTCGGCGAACCCACCCGAATGTCGACGACGACGTCGAACACCGAACCGCGAACGCAGGTCACGTACTTGGCCTGGCTCGGTGGCACCTGGGCGAAATGCAGTCCGCGCAGCACGCCGGCCGATGACACCGAGCAATTGGCCTGCCGGACGTCCAGGCGATGACCGGCGAAGGAGCGAAACCCCTTGTCGGTGAGCCATTCGAAAAAATGGCCGCGCGAATCGCCGTGCACGGTAGGGGTGATCTCCCAGGCGCCGGGAACTTTCAGCTCGCGAACTTCCACGCTACTGCCCACGTTCTTCGTAGCGGGCTTCCGAGGCGTCTTTCAACGGACGCCACCACGATTCGTTTGCGCGATACCAGTCAATGGTGGCACGCAGCCCCTCCTCGAAGTCGGTATGCTTTGGCGCCCAACATAATTCGTCATACAGCGTCGACGGGTCGATGGCGTAACGCAAATCATGGCCGACGCGGTCGGTGACGTGGTCGAAATCGTCGGGCTCGCGGCCCATCATCTGCAGCAGCGTGCGCAGCACGGTCAGGTTGTCGCGCTCGCCCTCGGAGCTGATCAGGTAGGTGCGCCCGATCTCGCCCTTGTCCAGGATGCGCCGCACCGCGCTGTTGTGGTCGTCGACGTGAATCCAGTCGCGGACGTTGGCGCCGGCGCCGTACAGCTTGGGCCGCCGGCCGGTGAGCACATTGGTGATCTGGCGCGGGATGAACTTCTCGACGTGCTGATACGGCCCGTAATTGTTGGAACAGTTCGAGATCGTCGCGCGCACCCCATACGAGCGCACCCAGGCCCGCACCAACATGTCGGCGGCGGCTTTGGTCGCCGAATACGGACTGGACGGGTTATAGGGCGTCGCCTCGGTGAACCGCTGCGGGTCGTCGAGCTCCAGGTCGCCGTAGACCTCGTCGGTCGAGATGTGGTGCAGCCGCACGCCGTAACGTCGCACCGCCTCGAGGATGGTGAAGGTGCCGACGACGTTGGTGTGCAGGAACGGCTCGGGGCTGTCCAGTGCGTTGTCGACGTGGCTCTCCGCCGCGAAATGCACCACCGCGTCGGATTCGGCGACCAGCCGCGACACCAGTTCGGCGTCGGTGATGTCACCGACGACCAGCTCTATCGAGTCCTCGAGGTCGGCCAGTGACTCGCGCCGACCCGCATAGGTCAGGGCGTCGAGCACCGTCACGGAATCCTCGGGGTGTTCGCGGACCGTGCTGTGCACAAAGTTGGCGCCGATGAATCCAGCGCCGCCGGTGACCAGTAACCGCATGCCCAAACCCTAACGGAGCCGATCGTTCAGTTTGCGCGAGTTAGCCCCAGAGGTCCGGCCAATTCACTTAGCGCAGGTAGCAGCGTTTCTTCGTCGTGGCCGCCCAGCACCTGGATCGCCACGTGATCGGCTCCGGCCTCCAGATGTTCATTCAACCGACGCGCGATGTCCTCCGGGGTGCCGTAGGCGACCACCGCGTCGATCAGCTTGTCGCTGCCGGGCTTGTGCACGTCGGCTTCGGTGAACCCCAGCCGCAGCTAGTTGTTCACGTAGTTGCTCAGGCCCAGGTAGAACTCGACGGTCTGGCGCCCGATCGCGCGGGCCTCCTCCGCGTCGGTGGTGAGCACCACCTTGTGCTCGGGCGCCAAATACACTGCGCCGCCGAGCAAATCGCGCGCCTTGGCGGTGTGTTCCGGCGTGGTCAGATACGGGTGCGCACCGGCGCTGCGCCGCGCGGCGAGGCCCAGCACCCGCGGCCCGAGCGCCGCGACCACCCGCCGGCTGGTCGGCACCAGGGCCGCGTCGAGTTCGTCGAGATAGGAGTCCAGGGTGTCGTAGGGCTTCACGTATTCTTGCGTGTGCTCCGGGTGACCCACCCCGACACCCAGCAAAAACCTTCCCGGATGGCCTGATTCGATCCGGTGGAAGGACTCGGCGACTTCCGGTGCGGGCGCCGTCCAGATGTTGACGATCCCGGTGGCCAGCTGCAGCGACGCCGTCCCCGCCAGGGCCGGGTCGGCCCAGGACAGATCGGCGTCCGGTGATCCACCGATCCAGGCCGCGCCGTAGCCCAGCGATTCGATGCCCGAGGCCACCTCGGGGGAGATCGATCGGGTGGCTAACCAGACGCCGAACCGGCTCAGGTCGGGCTTGAGTGAAACTCCCTCGGTCATCTGGCTCCCCCTACGACATGTCAGGACTGCTTCAACCCCAGTGGCCCCGCCAGTTCGGCCAGCGCCGAGACCAGGTTTTCATCCTTCGTCAGGACCTGCACGGGAACGTGATCGGCGCCGGCGTCGAGGTGTTCTTTGAGGCGCGCCGCGATCTGGTCCACGGTGCCATACGCCACCACCGCGTCCACCAGGCGGTCGCTGCCCGGCCGGGTGACCTCGTCCTCGGTGAAACCCAGCCGCTTCCAGTTGTTTCGGTAGTTGGCGAGGTTGAAATAGACGTCGAGCGCCTTGCGCCCGACGGCCCGGGCCTTCTCGGCGTCGGTGGTCAGGATCGCCTTGTGCTCGGGTGCCAGGAACGCCGACGGCCCGATGAGTTCGCGGGCCTTCGCGGTGTGTTCCGGGGTGGTCAGGTAGGGGTGCGCCCCGGCCGAGCGTTCCGCGGACAGCTTGAGCACGCGCGGGCCCAGCGCAGCCACCACCCGGCGGTTGGCGGGTACGCCGTAGTCGTCGAGCTGCTTGAGGTAGTCGACCAGGGCGTCGTAGGGCTTGCGGTATTCGGTGTGCGCCTCGGGATGGCCGACGCCGATGCCCAGCAGGAACCGGCCCGGGTAGGCCTTGTCGATGCGGTGGAAGGATTCGGCCACCGGCTCGGCGGCCGCGGTCCAGATGTTGACGATGCCGGTGCCCACCTGCAGCGTCGTCGTCGCCTCCAGGAGGGGCTCGACCCAGGCCAGCTCGGCGGGCGGTGAACCGCCGACCCATACGGCGCCGTAGCCCAGCGCTTCGATGTCCCTGGCCTGTTCGGGTGTGACGCCGCGTCCGAACGATCCGAACCGGCCGAGATTGGGTTTGCTCGCTGCATCGGTCATGGTGTTCCCAACCTGTGCCCGGTGGAAGCTATTCCGCGTCGGCTACTTCCTCATCGGCATCGTCGAGAACGGCACCGGCGACGCCGGCGGCGGGCGGCTCCAGCGGCAGCAGCACGATGAACCGGGTGTCCCCGGGCCTCGATTCCACCCGCAGGTCACCGCGGTGCTTCTTCACCACGATGTTGAACGCCAGGTCCAGGCCCAGCCCGGTGCCCTCACCGAAGGGCTTGGTGGTGAAGAACGGCTCGAAGATGTGCTCGCGCACGTCCTCGGGTATCCCCGGCCCGGTGTCGCAGATTTCGATGCGGGCCAGGTTCTCGCCTTCCCGGCAGGTGCGGATGGTCAGCGTGCCACCGGTGTCGCGCATCGCGGCGAGCGCGTTGTCGATGATGTTGGTCCACACCTGGTTGAGATCGCCTGGATAGCACGGGATTTCGGGCAACGTTTGGTCGAACTCCTTGACCACCGTGACGGCGGGGTGCGGGCCGGCGTCCCTGCCCGCGTCCTTGGTCAATCGATCGGCGAACATCACCAGCGTGCTGCGCAGCAGATCGTGCACGTTCGTCACCTGGAACGGGGCCCGATCCAGCTGCGAATACTGCTTGGCATCGGCGACCAGCGCCGAAATCCGTTTGCTCGCTTCGAGAATCTGGTTCATCAGCAGCTCGCTCTCGATGGTGTAGTTGATCCATCGGATCGCCTGCTCCAGCGATGTCGACGCGAGCTCGTCGCTGACCGCGGAAATCCGCTCCAGCCAATCGGTATCGATGCCGCCCTCGACGAACGTCGGCGCGATGTCCCACCCGCCGTCGATGCCGTGGTCTTCCAGCCAGTCGCCGACGGCGTCCTCGCGGTCGGAGGTCTCCAGCGCGCTCAAATGCTGCGAGGCCGACTTGGCGACCTGTTCGGCGACCCGCTCCTGCAGCTGCACCAACGCGCTCAACGCCTCGGGGGTGATGGTGCCGTCGGCGAGCATCGCCAGCTTGTGGCGCATGTTGGCCACGCGTTCGCGCAGATCCGCCGCGGACCGCGAGATCGCCGCGGCGGGATTGTTCAGCTGGTGCGTCAGCCCGGCCGAGAGCCGGCCCAGCGCAAGCAGCTTCTCCCGGTTGTCGATGATCCGACGGGTGCGGTCGGTGCCAACGGCGATGCCGTCGAGCAGGTGCACCGCCATGGGGAACTGGTCCCTCATGAACTGCGCGAACACCGGCGCGTCCATCACGAAGAAGCGAGACGGCTTCGTCACGTGCACCGAGGCGTCGTAGCTCTTCTGCTTGCCGCCGGTGAACGCCCGCCAGGCCCCGCAGTACACGCCGCGCTGCGAGGTGCGGTTGGTCTCGATGTCCTGGCCGCCGGAGAGCTTGGTCATGGTCAGCTCGCCGTCGATCAGGACGTAGAAGCAGGTCGCCGGTTCGCCCTCGACGCAGATCGGACCCGGTTCGTAGTGCTGGATGTGCCCGTTGCTGCACAGCACCGCGAGCTGCTCGTCGGAGAGCGCCTCGAACAGGAACAGGCTGCGCAGCTCATCGGGCTCGCAGGGCATCTTGGCGGCCACTGATTCGGCGCTCATGCTTCGGCCAGGTATCGGTGCACCAGCATGACCGCCATCGAACCCTCACCGACCGCGGCGGCGACCCGTTTGGCCGACGCCGAGCGGACGTCGCCGGTGGCGAACACTCCCGGCACGCTGGTCTCGAGGTGATGCGGCGGGCGGTCCAGCGTCCAACCGCACACGTTGCGCAGGTCCGGGCCGGTCAGGATGAAGCCATGGTCGTCGCGGGCCAGCACCCCGTCCAGCCAGTCGGTGCGCGGGGCGGCGCCGATGAAGATGAACATCCGCCCGCAGGTGACGTCCTCGGTTTCGCCGGTGCGGTTGTTGACCAGCCTCAGCTGTTCGAGATGGCCGTCGCCGGTGGCGCGCTGCACCTCGGTGCAGGTCAGCACGTTGATCTTGGGGTTCGCCTCGATCTGCTGGATGAGGTAGTAGGACATCGACGCCTCCAGTGACGGGGCGCGCACCACGATGTTGACCGACTTGGCCGTCCGCGACAGGTACATGGCGGCCTGGCCGGCCGAGTTGGCCCCGCCGATCACGTAGACCTCTTCGTCTTCGCAGTCCGGGGCGACCGAGATGGCCGCGCCGTAGTAGACGCCGCAGCCGGTCAGCTCGGTGCAACCCTCGGCCTGCAGCTGTCGGTAGGAGACCCCGGTGGCCAGGATGACGGCGTGCGCGTCGATTGAGCCGCCGTCGGCGAACCGCACGGTGCGCTTGGATCCGTTCACCTCGAGGGCGGTGGCCTTGCGGGCGGTGATCAGCTCGGCGCCGAACTTCTCCGCCTGCCGGCGGGCGCGGTCGGCCAGCTGCCCGCCCGAGACGCCGTCGGGAAAGCCCAGGTAGTTCTCGATCCGCGAGCTCTGCCCGGCCTGGCCGCCGGTGGCGGTGTGCTCGATGAGCACCGTGCGCAGCCCCTCGGAGGCGCCGTATACCGCCGCAGCCAGACCGGCGGGGCCGCCGCCGACCACGATCAGGTCGTAGAACTCCTGCGACGGCGTGGTGGTCAGGCCCAGGGTCTCGGCCAGCTGGGCGTCGGTGGGCTCGACCAGGGTGTCGCCGCGCTGGGTGACCACCACCGGCAGCCGCCTGCCGTCCTCGCCGGCCGCGGTGAGCAGCCGCTCGCCGGCGGGCTCGTCGGCCATGAACCAGGTGTAGTAGAGGCCGTTGCGGGCCAGGAAGTCGCGGACCTGCCAGGACCGCGCCGACCAGCGGTGCCCGATCACCTTGGTGTGCGGGATGGGGTGCTCGGGTGCGGCACGCCAGGCATCCAGCAGCCCGTCGATGACGGGGTAGAACTTCTCCTCCGGGGGATCCCACGGCTTGAGCAGGTAGTGGTCCAGGTCGACGACGTTGATCGCGTCGATGGCGGCGTGGGTGTCGGCGTAGGCGGTCAACAGCACGCGGCGGGCCGCCGGATACAGGTCCATCGCCTGTTCGAGGAACTCGATGCCGCTCATCTGCGGCATCCGGTAGTCGGCGATCAGCAGCGCGACGGTCTCGCCGCGCAGCTTGAGCTCCTTGAGCGTGCCGAGGGCGTCGGGCCCGGACTCCGCGCGCACGATCCGGTGCTCCTCGCCGTAGTGGCGGCGCAGGCACCGGGCGACCGCCCGCGACACCGAGGGATCGTCGTCGACGGTCAACATGACGGGCTTGCGCGGGCTTGAGGGGTTGGTCATCGGCGTTAAGTATGCGCTCGTCAGCGGCCGTGTGGGAGGTCGAGCAAGCGGGCCGCGTTCCGCCGACAGCGATTTTGGTGGAGGGCGATAACCAGGTATCGTGGAACAACGGTGCGGCATCCGCGCCGACTTTTTGTGTGCCAAGTCCCTAGGAATTTCCTGTCACCGGCTCACGTTCCAAGTCGGTGTTATGTCGCGTCGGCTAGGCGCAGACGAGAACGAAACTATACGACGAGGACTTTTAACTAGTTATGGCCAAGAAGGACGGCGCCATCGAGGTGGAAGGCCGGGTGGTCGAGCCCTTGCCCAATGCGATGTTCCGCATTGAGCTGGAGAACGGTCACAAGGTGCTTGCCCACATCAGCGGCAAGATGCGGCAGCACTACATCCGCATCTTGCCCGAGGACCGGGTGGTGGTGGAGTTGTCTCCCTACGACCTGTCCCGCGGCCGCATCGTGTACCGGTACAAGTAAAGCGCCTGATCTCCAACAACCTACGAACGAATACAGAACAGGATCGAACAGCCGTGAAGGTGAACCCGAGCGTCAAGCCAATCTGTGACAAGTGCAGGGTGATCCGTCGGCATGGGCGGGTCATGGTGATCTGCTCCGATCCGCGCCACAAGCAGCGCCAGGGCTAATCAGGCCCAGCCCCGACACAACTGAATGCAGACCTCCCAGCACCACTGAGCGGCTCGCATCTTTAGAGATGGGCCAGCTCATCCACGCCCGGACGGAGGCCGGGCCCCGATCAGTCGGGAACGGGCTGGGATCAGACCTCCGCCTAGAAAAAAGAGGAAACGCCACCTATGGCTCGATTAGTAGGCGTCGATCTTCCGCGTGACAAGCGGATGGAGATCGCGCTGACCTACATCTTCGGCGTCGGCCGCACCCGGTCGAACGAGATCCTGGCAGCTACCGGCATCGATCGGAACCTGCGCACCCGGGACCTGACCGATGACCAGCTGACCCACTTGCGTGACTACATCGAAGCGAACCTGAAGGTGGAGGGTGACCTGCGCCGCGAGGTTCAGGCCGACATCCGGCGCAAGATCGAGATCGGCTGCTACCAGGGCCTGCGGCACCGCCGCGGCCTGCCGGTGCGCGGCCAGCGGACCAAGACCAACGCGCGCACCCGCAAGGGCCCCAAGCGCACCATCGCCGGCAAGAAGAAGGCCAGGTAATCACCCATGCCACCAGCCAAGAAGGCAGCCTCTGCTCCCAAGAAGGGGCAGAAGACCCGTCGCCGGGAAAAGAAGAACGTCCCGCACGGTGCCGCCCACATCAAGAGCACGTTCAACAACACGATCGTGACCATCACCGACCCGCAGGGCAATGTCATCGCCTGGGCGTCGTCGGGTCACGTCGGGTTCAAGGGCTCGCGGAAGTCGACGCCGTTCGCCGCGCAGCTGGCCGCCGAGAACGCGGCCCGCAAGGCGCAGGAGCACGGCGTGAAGAAGGTTGACGTGTTCGTGAAGGGCCCGGGCTCGGGCCGGGAGACGGCGATCCGGTCGCTGCAGGCCGCCGGTCTGGAGGTCGGCGCGATCTCCGACGTCACCCCCCAGCCGCACAACGGCGTTCGCCCCCCGAAGCGACGCAGGGTCTAGGAGGAAAAGAACCCAATGGCTCGTTACACCGGACCCGTTACCCGCAAGTCGCGCCGGCTGCGCACCGACCTCGTCGGCGGCGACCAAGCGTTCGAGAAGCGCCCCTACCCGCCCGGCCAGCACGGCCGCGCGCGGATCAAGGAGAGCGAATACCTGCTGCAGCTGCAGGAGAAGCAGAAGGCCCGCTTCACCTACGGCGTGATGGAAAAGCAGTTCCGTCGCTACTACGAAGAGGCCGTGCGCCAGCCCGGTAAGACGGGTGAAGAGCTGCTGCGCATCCTGGAAAGCCGGCTGGACAACGTCGTGTACCGCGCCGGCCTGGCCCGTACCCGCCGGATGGCGCGTCAGCTGGTCAGCCACGGACACTTCAGCGTCAACGGCGTGCACGTCAACGTGCCCAGCTACCGGGTGTCGCAGTACGACATCATCGACGTGCGGGACGGCTCGCTGAACACCGTGCCGTTCCAGATCGCGCGGGAGACGGCGGGCGACCGCCCGATCCCGAGCTGGCTGCAGGTGGTGGGGGAGCGTCAGCGCATCCTCGTGCACCAGCTGCCCGAGCGGGCGCAGATCGACGTGCCGCTCACCGAGCAGCTCATCGTCGAGTTCTACTCGAAGTAAAGACCCCTGCGCGCAACCTGGCGCAGGTCTTGACGGCATCAAATAGCGGGTGCCGAGAAGGAGAAGAAGAACACCATGCTGATCTCTCAGCGACCCACATTGTCGGAGGAAGTCCTTACCGACAGCCGCTCCCAGTTCGTCATCGAACCGCTGGAGCCGGGATTCGGTTACACCCTGGGCAATTCGTTGCGCCGGACGCTGCTGTCCTCGATTCCGGGTGCGGCCGTCACCAGCATCCGCATCGACGGCGTGCTGCACGAGTTCACCACCGTGCCGGGTGTCAAGGAAGACGTCACCGCGATCATCTTGAACCTCAAGAGCCTGGTGGTGTCCTCCGAGGAGGACGAGCCGGTCACCATGTACCTGCGCAAGCAGGGCCCGGGTGAGGTCACCGCGGGGGACATCGTGCCGCCCGCCGGTGTCACCGTGCACAACCCCGACCTGCACATCGCGACGCTGAACGACAAGGGCAAGCTCGAGGTCGAGCTGGTCGTCGAGCGCGGCCGTGGCTACGTGCCGGCCGTGCAGAACCGCGCTTCGGGTGCCGAAATCGGCCGTATCCCAGTCGATTCCATCTACTCGCCGGTGCTCAAGGTCACCTACAAGGTGGACGCCACCCGTGTCGAGCAGCGCACCGACTTCGACAAGCTGATCCTGGACGTCGAGACCAAGAGCTCGATCAACCCCCGCGACGCGCTGGCGTCGGCGGGTAAGACCCTGGTCGAATTGTTCGGTCTGGCACGCGAACTCAACGTCGAGGCCGAGGGCATCGAGATCGGGCCGTCGCCGGCCGAGGCCGACCACATCGCGTCGTTCGCGCTGCCGATCGACGACCTGGATCTGACGGTGCGGTCCTACAACTGCCTCAAGCGCGAGGGCGTGCACACCGTCGGCGAGCTGGTCAGCCGCACCGAGTCCGACCTGCTCGACATCCGCAACTTCGGTCAGAAGTCCATCGACGAGGTGAAGGTCAAGCTGCACCAGCTGGGCCTGTCGCTCAAGGACAGCCCGCCGAGCTTCGACCCCTCGCAGGTCGCGGGCTACGACGTCGCCACCGGCACCTGGTCCAACGAGGCGTCCTACGACGACCAGGACTACGCGGAAACCGAACAGCTGTAAAAGAATTCCGTCCCGGCCCTACCTGATACGGGGGCCGGCCCCAAATAGGAGATAGTCGCAATGCCCAAGCCCACCAAGGGACCTCGCCTCGGCGGGTCGTCTTCGCACCAGAAGGCGCTTCTCGCCAACCTGGCCACCTCCCTGTTCGAGCACGGCCGGATCAAGACAACCGAGCCCAAGGCGCGGGCGCTGCGGCCCTACGCGGAGAAGCTGATCACCCACGCGAAAAAGGGTGCGCTGCACAACCGTCGAGAGGTGCTGAAGAAGATCCGCGACAAGGACGTGGTGCACGCCCTGTTCGCGGAGATCGGCCCGTTCTACGCCGACCGCAACGGCGGCTACACCCGCATCATCAAGGTCGAGCCGCGCAAGGGCGACAACGCGCCCATGGTCGTGATCGAGCTGGTGCGGGAGAAGACGGTCACCTCCGAAGCGGATCGGGCTCGTCGGGTGAAGGCTTCCAAGAAGGCTGACGCCCCTGTCGCGGCAGCGGCGGCACCTCAGGCGGCAGTCGAGCCTGAGGAAGCCGTCGGCCCGACGGCCGAGGAGGCCACCGCCGAGGGTGAGGAGACCACGACCGAGGCCGAGCCGACCAAGGCGCAGGCCGAAGCCGAGGACAAGGCCGACAAGGCCGTGGCCGCCCGGGCTGAGGCCGAAGCCGCCGAGGCAAACGACGAGGCTGACGAGAGTTAGCGAGGACGTCCGTCTGCGGCTTGATATCGCCTACGACGGAACAGGTTTCGCGGGCTGGGCCGCTCAGGCCGGCCAGCGGACCGTGGCAGGAATTCTCGACGAGGCGCTGACGACGGTCTTTCGCACGCCGGTGCGGCTGCGCGCGGCGGGCCGCACCGACGCCGGAGTCCACGCCACCGGGCAGGTGGCACACGTCGACGTGCCGCTGGAGGCGCTGCCGAACGCCTACCCGCGTGCGCCGCATGTCGGTGAACCCGAGTTTCTGCCGCTGCTGCGCCGGCTGGGCCGGTTTTTGCCCACCGATGTCCGGGTCGTCGACATCAGCCGCGCCCCTGCGGGTTTCGACGCCCGCTTCTCGGCGTTGCGGCGTCACTATCTGTACCGGATCTCGACGGCGCCGTGGGGCGTGCAGCCGCTGCAGGCCCGCTACGTCACCGCCTGGCCGCGTCCGCTGGACGTCGAGGCGATGGCCGCCGCGTCGCGAGACCTGCTGGGATTGCACGACTTTGCCGCGTTCTGCCGTCACCGCGAGAACGCGACCACCATTCGCGACCTGCAGCGGCTGGAGTGGACCCGCGACGGCGACCTGATCACCGCGCAGGTCAGCGCGGACGCGTTCTGCTGGTCGATGGTGCGCTCGCTGGTCGGCGCGCTGCTGGCGGTCGGCGAACACCGCCGCCCCGTCTCGTATTGCCGCGAATTGCTCAGCGCCACAGAGCGTTCCAGTGACTTCGCCGCCGCGCCGGCCCACGGGTTATCGCTGATCGGTGTCGACTACCCGCCCGACGACCAGCTGGCCGCACGCAACCTGATCACCCGGGATATCCGCTCGCGCTAGACCCTGGCCGCCACGAAATTCGCTGCCTTGTTGGTCAATCCGGGGACGTAGCTCAGGTGCGAGCTCCACTGCATGCCGCTCGAGCAGATCGGGTCACCCGGGTTGCACAGGTCGATGGTCTTGCCCTCGAAATTCGGGGACAGTGCGCTCATCAGTTGACCCGCCCGGCCGGACGGGTTGCCGAACAGGGCGACGGCGGCGACGTGATCGGCGGCCGCGGGTGGCAACGGCTGGCGGTAGCCGAGGCCGGACACCGGTGCGGCGGTGACGATGTCGACGACGGCGGCGCCCTGCGAGTATCCGCCCAGCACCAGTTTGGTGTTGGGGCAGTTGGCGGCCATCTGCTGGATGTGGGTGCTGGCGTCGTTGGCGCCGTTGGTGGCAGCCAGGAAGTCCTTGCTGGCGGGGTAGTTCACCGCGTATGCGCCAACGCTTTTGCGGGTCTGCTCGCGCAACGAGCTGACGAACGCACCGCCCACCTTGCCGACACCGGGTGGCTCGTCGGTGCCCCGGGCGAAGACCACTTCAACGCCGGGGCACGACGCCGACGCATGCGGAACCAATTGGGGGGCAACCAATAACGCGCCCGTTGCGCCAATTCCGATGCCCAGCCCTAACGGGATAAGCCTCACACAGAGATGTTAAGGGGGCGTTGGTAACCCGACGGTAACGATTTAGACGAGAGGTGCTTGCGGTGAGCCGGTAGTCGGGGTCGGCAGCGACGGCGCGGGCGCCGGAGCGGTGCCGGTGCCGCCGTGGATCGAGGGGCCCGACCCGGGCGGGTTCTGCCCGTAGACCGGCGACTGCTGGCCGTAGCCCGGTGACTGCGGGCCGTAACCCGGCGACTGCGGGCCGTAGCCGGGGCCCAGCGGCGGACCGAACGCGGGTGACTGCTGGCCGACACCGGCGGCCGCCAGTTTTTGCGCGACGAACGCCGCGGCCTGGGTGGTGTAGACGGGAACGTAGCCCTCGGTGTGCCCGCTCCACTCGTTACCTGGGCCGGCGTGGCAGATCGGGTCGTTAGGGTTGCAATAGTCGACGGCCTTGGAACCCAGCAGCGCGCTCTGGCTGGGCAGGGTGCCGCCGGCGCGGTCGGCCACGTCGCCGAAGGTGGTGACGGCCACGATGTTGCTGGCGTATTGCGCGGGCAGCGCGCTGCCCCAGCTGATGCCGCCGATCGGGACGCCGGCCACGATGTCCATCACCGAGGCGCCCTGCGAGTAGCCGCCCAGCACGATCTTGGTGTTGGGGCACTTCTCCACGCTCTTCTTGACGCGGTCGATCGTGTCGTTGGCGCCGTCGCCCCCGTGCAGCTGCAGCTTGCTGGCGGCGTAGTTCACCCCGTAGGGCAGGATGTTCAGGCCGTTGGTCTGCTGGCGCAGCGAGTCCACGAGCGCGTCGCCGACCCGGCCCAGGCCGGGCGGTTCGTTGGTGCCGCGGGCGAAGATCACCTCGACGTCCGGGCAGTCATCGGCGGAGGCTTTGGGCGCTGCGGAGGGGGTGGCGAACAGGCCAGCAGCGATAACCAGGGCAGAAGCACCCAGACCAATCAAACGGCCTGCTGACCGCGCGGTGCCCGCCCGACGGGTACGTACACGGTGAGTTTGCACCGGGCAATTTTACCCAAATTGTTATCTGCCGAAACTCCCACGACCTGTGGATAACCGCTCTTGCGCCCCGAAATGGCGGCTTACCGTGGGCGTTGACGAATTCACGGGGTGGGGAGATTCAGTGCCGCGCCAGCCGGCCACCTGGCTGTCCCTCAGCGCGTATCGGTATTTGCTGCGGCGGACCGAACGTGCGCTTCTGGGCGAAGAAATCCGGGGATCCGGGCTGGCGCTCGGGTGCGTCGTCACGGCCATCGTCGTGGCGGGCTGCGCGGTTCTCGGATTGCTGCGACCGCATGTGCCGCTGGATCGTGCGCAGATCGTGGTGAGCCGGGAATCGGGTGCCCTCTTCGTTCGAGTGGGCGATGTCTGGCATCCGGTGCTCAACCTGGCCTCTGCCCGGCTCATTGCGGCGACGGCCGCCGACCCGCAGCCGGTCACCGAAGCCGACCTGGGCACCACCAAACGCGGGCCGCTGCTGGGCATTCCGGGCGCCCCGCAATTTCTCGGCAGGCCGCTGTCTCCGGGGGATATGAGTTGGTCGATATGCGCTAGCACCGGCGCTAGCATCACGACGGTCATCCTCGGCCGCCGCTCCGAGGCGCCGGCGGTGCACCGCCTCGCCGCCGGGCACGCGATCCTGGTGGCAACGGCTTCCCGTTCGCCGGCCTACCTGCTCTACGACGGCCACCGGGCGATCGTGGACCTCGACGATGCCGCCGTGGTCCGCGCGCTGCGCATCGAGGGCCGCACGCCGCTGCTCGTCTCGCAGGCATTGCTGAATGCCGTGCCGGAAGCGGCGCCGATCGCGCCGCCACGGATCCGCGGTCGGGGCGCCAGGACGCCGGGACTGCCCGGATTCGCCGTCGGCAGTGTGCTTCGCATCACACGGACCGACGGCGACGAGTACTACGCGGTCTTGGCCGCCGGGGTGCAGCGCATCGGTCAGGTGGCCGCCGACCTGCTGCGCCTCAGCAACCCGCAGGGAACGGCCAACCCCGTCACCGTCGCGGCCGATGCCATCCGGGCCGCTCCCGTCGTCGCCGAGCTGCCGGTTGCCCTCTTTCCCGACCGGGCGCCAGCGCTCTCCCAGTCCGCCGGCACGTTGTGCGCCGGCTGGGAGGAGGCGAAAACCGCCGTCGCGTTCCTGGACGTCGGGCTCCCCATCCCGTCCGGTCGGGCACCGGTGGCATTGGCGCAGGCCGACGGCGACGGTCCCGGGTTGGACGCCGTGTACGTGCCGCCCGGCGCAAGCGCGTACGTGCGGGCGGGCGACGAGGCCGGCACCCGCTACCTGATCGCCGACACCGGGGTCCGGTTCGCCATTCATGACGACGACGCCGCGCGCGATCTCGGCCTTGGCGATGCGGGCCTGGCACCGTGGCCGCTTCTCACGCTGTTGCCGGCCGGGCCGGAGTTGAGCCGGCAGAACGCCTCAATCGCCCGGGATGTGGTCGCGCGCTCGCCGTGAGCGACATCTTATTGCCGCGGTCGCCAGAGTGACGGTCAACGCGGCCAGGCACATAGCGGCACCCCGGAGCGCGGTGTCGCGGGCGCGCGAATCGCGCGGCGGGATCGGCGGCGACGTGGCGATCGGCACCGGTGCCGGTGGTGGGACGCGGTTGTCGGCGGCCGGACTTGTGCCGGTGCTGACCGCGGCGAGCGGGTCGATGGTGCCGTTGCCGACGAGGGGATCCCATCCGGCGGGTGGATGATGTGCCGTCGTCTCGATGCGCTGCATCACCTGTCGGGCGGTCAGGGCCGGGAAGCGGGCCCGGATCAGCGCGGCCAGTCCGCTGACCACCGGGGCGGCATAGCTTGTGCCGGATACCGGTTCCGTCGCGAGCGACGACACCGCCTCACCGGGCGCGGCGACATCCACCCAGGGGCCGGCAAGGGTGAATGGCGATGGCGCGCCATGGGCATTCACCGAGCCGACCGTCAGGACATAGTCGTCGTACCACGCGGGGCTGACGGCGACCGTGATGGTCTGCCACGTCGCGTCGGCCCGCTGCGGTGGGCACTGACCGGTGCCAGCGGTATTGCCGGCCGCGGCCACGATGACGGCATTTTTGACGTCGACGGCGTAGGCCAGCGCCGCACCCAGCGCGCGGTCGTCGAGCGCCGAAGCCACCGGGGCGCACGCAACCGACGAAATGTTGATCACCGAGGCTCCCAGATCGGCGGCCGTCCGAACGGCCTTCGCCAGCGTGTCGACGTCACCGACGCCGAGGCGGGACCGGTCGCCGGCAGGGGCGAACTTGGCGCTGGACTGACGAATGCTGATCAGCGTGGCCTCCGGCGCGACCCCGCTGAAACCGTCGGTCTTGGAATCGACTGTGGCCGCGATGATTCCGGCCACCAGCGTGCCGTGCGCGTCGCAATCCTGCGTCCCGTCACCGGTGGACACGTAGTCGCCGCCGGGCACCACATCGGGCAGCCGACGGTGTCGTGAGATCCCGGTGTCGACGACCGCGACCCGTTGTCCGGCGCCGCGGCTGAGTTGCCAGACCGCCGACAGGTCGCCCAGGCCCGTTCGCTGGTTGCGGCCCGGCCCCGCGTCGACCGTCATCGGCGTGCAGATCTCACGTTGCACGGTTGGCCACGGGGACGCCGGCAAGGCGGGTTGCGGCAACCACTTGTCGTCGACGTCCGGCGGCGAAAACGCCTGCGCCGTCGGCGCTCCGAACGCCGAAGTCAGCGTCAGCACCGACACCGCCAACACGCGGCCGGCGCGTGCGCTCATCATGCGAGGTTCAACCCCCGGACCGCACCATAGAGTCCACATATCCAGCAGGTCAACGGAACCATGGCGGCCAGCGCCAGCCACTCCAGCAGTCCCGCGCCCCGGCGCAGGACGGTCGAGGCGGGTCGCGCGGGGCCGATGAAGCCGAGGTACATCGCCACGGTGACCGCCAGTGTCGTCACCGCGGCGATCCAGGGTCCAGACACCGTTTCGCGCGAGGCGAAAACACCGAAGGTCGTTGCGGCGACCGCGATTCCGCCGACCGCGAGCACCAGCATTCTTCTGACGTCGGCGCACCGCGAACGCAGCAGCAGAAGCGCGCCGGCGAGCGTGCCGAACGCGGTGCACGACAGGCGCGGTGCGCCGGCAAGCACGGTGACGATCGCCCCCACCGTGGCCGACACCGACAATCCGGCGAGCAGACTGGTCAGCCACCGCTCGGCGCGGACCGCCTGGGAACGTGTGCCCGCGTCGCGCAGTTCGATCTCCGCCGCGTCCGACGTCTCCAGCCGGGGCGACAGTCCGCCCAGCGCGATCGATGCGCGGGCCGCCACGGGAAGCAGGCCAACGGATACCAGCGCGGCCGCCGAAGCGACGACGCGCAGCGGAGCGGCGGTGACCACACCGACCAGCCCCGCCAGAGCGATGACCACGGCGCAGCCCGCCACCGCGGTCAATGTGATCACACCGCAACCCGATACGCGCATTGCGACAACCGCGGCGACGCCGGCCACCGCTGCGGCGAGCAACACATTGGGGGCGCCCGGCGCGCCGGGCACCGCTACAAACCCCGCAACCGCCGCGAACGCCGTGGCGATCAGGCCCATAGCCAGGCCGGCGGTCGAATCTCGATAGCCGCGGTGCGCGATGGCCGCCAGCCCGAGGGCCAGGGCGCCCGCCGACACCAGCGCGGTGACATCTCGGTCAGCGTTACTGCCGAACGCGTTGCGCACGATCAGCAGTCCTCCGACGGCGGCGAACAGCATTGCCGCCGCCGCGCCGATGAGTCGGGCAGCGCCTGCACGTGAAGCGCCGCTGCCGGGCGTAGTCGCCGTGTGGAGGGTGGCCGACACGGCCTCCGCCACATCGAAGTAGCGTGGCGCGGGCAATGGGGCGCTGCGCCGGCTCAGCACCAGGATGGCGCCATCTCCGATATCCTGCTGCGCCAGCGTCATTGACGGATCCAGCCCGGATGCGCCGGGTGCCGATAGGCGGTAGCGCAAGGCCTCGTGGTCAGGGTGGTCAACCCCGAGGATGTCGACAACCGCCGGAATCAGCGCAGCGACAGGGATTCCCGCGGGCAGGGTGACGTCGACGGCCGCGGTGCCCCAATGCACTGTGACGCGCCGCAGCCCGGTATCGGATGCAGGCAACAGCGAACCCTTCGGTCGAATTACCAAGAAGATAGCCGGGTCTACGCAGCCCGGTATCCAATTGTGCACAGGTGACTTGTCGCCGATTTCGGTGCTACTTAACGTCGTCGGACCGGGAGGTATGAGATGACGCATGCTTTGATGCCTGCGGCGCCGGGCGGGGACATCATTGTCGACGCTCCGCCCGAGCTGCCGTCGCCGGTATCGCTGGGAGCGCTGTCACGGTTGCTCCCGGTTGCGCTCTCGCTGGTGTGCATGGGCACCATGGCGGCCGTGTTCTCTGCGGGGACTGGCGTGGCCCGCAATCCCGCGTTCCTGGCGCTGCCGGCGATGATGCTGGTTTCGACCGTGGTGACGGGGCTGGCCGGTCGTGCTCGTCGGCGAGGCGACGGGCTCGATGCCGACCGCGATCAATATCTCGACTATCTCGGCACCCTCAGTCGGTCCGTGTCCGAAATGGCTGTGGCACAGCGCCGGTCGTCGATCGACCGGCACCCCGATCCGGACACGCTGTGGACTCTGGTCGGCGGCCCACGAATGTGGGAGCGGCGGCCAGCCGACGCCGACTTCGGCCTCGCCCGCATCGGCATGGGAAGCCAGCCACTCGCCCGCCGCCTGGTGGCCCCGCAGCTTCCGTCGGAGGGGCTCCGCGATCCGGTCACCGTCACGGCACTGCGGCGCTTCCTGCAGGTGCATTCGACGATCCAGGCCCCGGTCACGATCGACGTGCGTGCGGGAACGCCCGCGACGATCGACGGCGATCCGGGCGAGGTACGCGGATTATTGCGCGCCATTATCTGCCAACTCGCCGTGCTGCATGCGCCCGACCGAATGCTGATCGCGGCCGCCGTCGACGACGAGAATCGTGGCCATTGGGATTGGCTCAAATGGCTTCCGCACAACCAACATCCGGTCGATGTCGACGAGGCGGGTCCGGTGCGGATGATCTACTCGAGCACCGCGCAGGCGCAGCGAGCACTCGCCGCTGTGCAAGGTCCCCAACTGGTCGTGGTCACCGAGCTTTCCGAGGGGGCCGATCCGTTAGTCGGCGCAACCACTATCGGGGCCGGCACCGGCGGGGGCGCGTCGCTGAAATTTCGAACGCCCGCACTGACGGTACCGAGCTGGCGTCCAGACCAGATGACCTCCATCGACGCGCTGACATGCGCGCGCCGGCTGGCCGTATACCACGCCAACACGGACCGCTCGGGAAGCTCCGACCCCAATTGGCCGGAGCTGAGCGGGCTTTCCGTTCTGGACCACTTCGACCCGGCCGCTTTGTGGCGTCGCCAACGACACCGCGACCGACTCCGCGTGCCGATCGGAACCACCCTAGATGGTGTTCCACTCGAGCTCGACATCAAAGAGCCGGCCGAGGACGGGATGGGTCCACATGGGCTGTGCGTCGGCGCCACCGGGTCGGGCAAGTCGGAGCTGCTTCGCACCATCGCACTGGGCATGATGGCCCATAACTCGCCGGAAACGCTCAACCTGCTGCTCGTCGACTTCAAAGGCGGCGCAACCTTTCTTGATTATGCGCGGGCCCCACACGTAGCCGCGGTGATCACCAACCTGGCCGACGATGCGCCGCTGGTGGCCCGGATGCGCGATGCCCTGGCCGGTGAGATTAACCGTCGTCAGCAGCTGCTGCGGACGGCGGGCTGCGTCAGCGTCGCGGCCTACGAACGGGCGCGCGAGGGTGGGGCGTCGTCGCCCCCGCTGCCCACCCTGTTCATCATCGTCGATGAGTTCTCCGAACTGCTCAGCCAGCATCCGGATTTCGCCGACATGTTCGTCGCGATCGGCCGTCTCGGCCGGTCGCTGGGCATGCACCTGCTGCTGGCCAGTCAGCGCCTCGATGAGGGACGGCTGCGCGGACTGGAAGCCCACCTGTCGTACCGGATGTGCCTGAAAACGCTGTCCGCCACTGAATCCCAAACCGTACTCGGTAGCCTCGAGGCATATCGATTGCCGAGCACCCCCGGCGCCGGCTTCTTGCGCATCGGCGGCGGCGAACCGATTCGCTTCCAAGCGGCGCTGGTGTCGGCGCCGCTGTCGACGAATTCGCCGGCCCGCGCGGCCACTGCGGGGGAGGGTTCGGTCCGCGTGTTCGACACCCGGATCGCGGGGGCGGTCAGCCGCGCCGTCGAGGACAGCGGGGCCGCCGAACGGACCATCTCGAGCGCTGTGCTGGACCGGCTATCGGGCCAGGGGCCAGCCGCGCATCGGGTGTGGCTGCCCCCGCTCGGGCCGGCGCCGGCGCTGCGCACCGTGCTGGTCGACGTCGCATGCGCGCCGGGGGGCCTGGTTGTCCCCATCGGCACCGTCGACCGGCCCCTCGATCAGTGCCGGGCGCCGCTGATCGTCGACATGTCCGGAGCCGCAGGCAATCTGGCGGTCATCGGTGCACCCCAATCGGGAAAGTCGACGGCGTTGCGCACGCTCATCACCGCCCTGGCGGCCACGCATGATCCTGGCCAGGTGCAGTTCTACTGCCTGGATTTCGGCGGTGGGGCGCTGTCGACGATGCGCACGCTGCCGCATGTGGGTGCCGTCGCCGGCCGAGCGGATCCTCGTCTCGTCGGCCGGATAGTCGCCGAATGCGAGTCGGTCGTTCGTCGCCGTGAAGCTTTGTTCCGAGAGCATGGCATCTCGTCGATCGTCCAATACCGCAAGCGGCGCAGGGACATCGACGCAGCCGATGATCCGTTCGGTGACGTGTTCCTCGTCATTGACGGCTGGGCAAGCGTGCGTCAAGAATTCGGCACTCTGGAAGAGTCGATCAGCATGCTTGCGGTGCAAGGGCTTTCGTACGGCGTGCACGTAGCATTGTCGGCGTCGCGGTGGGCCGAGGTGCGGCCCTCGCTGAGAGACCAGATCGGCACACGCATCGAGTTGCGGCTGGGCGATCCCGCGGACTCCGAAATCGATCGAAAGACCGCGCGGCATGTGCCTCGTGACAATCCGGGCCGGGGTCTTTCCCACGAGGGCCTGCACATGGTGATCGCCTTGCCCGTCGCCGAGGTGCCCGCCGGTGAATCGGCCGCGCCGCCGATACCGCTGCTGCCCATACACGTCGACCGCGAGACCGTGCTACGCCGGTCGGGCGCCGAGTTGGACACGCGGATACTGCTCGGCCTGGGCGAGCGCGGACTGCGGCCAATCGCATTCGATTTCGAACGTCATTCCCATCTTCTCGTGCTCGGCGACAACGAGTGCGGAAAGACCGCGACCCTGCGGACCCTATGCCGGGAGATCGTCCGCACCAAGACGCCCACCCAAGCCCGGCTGTGGATCGTCGACTTCCGGCGCGCGCTGCTCGGTGTCGTCGAGTCGGAACATCTCGGCGGTTACGCCATGTCGCCCGCGGCCCTGGCCGTGTTGCTGCCCGACCTGCTCGAGTCTCTGCAGGCGCGGATGCCGCCGCCCGACGCAAGCCAGGCCCAGTTACGCAGTGGCTCCTGGTGGTCCGGACCGGACCACCATGTCATCGTCGATGACTACGACCTTGTCGCCGGCCCGGCGGGCAATGTGCTGGCGCCGATCGTCGAATTCCTGCCGTACGCGGCGGATCTGGGGTTGCATCTGGTGATCGCACGCCGCAGCGGTGGGCTCGAGCGCGCGATGTTCGAGCCACTGCTGGCGAGTCTGCGCGACCTCGGTTGCACGTCGCTGATGATGAGCGGATGCCCGGCAGAGGGCGCATCGTTCGGTACGGGTGCGCCACTGCGATTGCCGCCGGGACGCGGCATCCTGATCACTCGGACCGGTGACGACGAACTTGTCCAGGTTGCCTGGAGCCCACCGTGAGTGAACATCCCGCCATCGTTGAAGCCGGGCCCGGCACGATCCGGCGGTTATGTTGCGCCACAAGCGCCGTCGCCGACGACGAGATCGCCGACATCGTTCGGGCGGCGCTGGACGCGGTCGACGACCGGGTGGCGCTGGTAGGGGAACGGCCGGTGACCGTCGATGCACTGTGGGAAGGCGCGTTGCGTTCGGCAAGCCGCGGCCACCGCGACGGAACGATCGTCGTGCACCCGTCGTGGTGGTCGGCGGCGCGTGTAGGCGTGGTGAGTGCGGCCGCGGCCGCCGTGGCCGGTCAAACGCACACGCGATCGTCGCTGCTGATGCGTGCGTCCCGCGCCGCACCGGACGCGACGGTAGTGGTCGAAATCGCCGAGCGGCTGGTGGCGATCGGCGCGGGGGAGGTCACAGGGATACCGCGCACGGCGGAGCCGCATTGCGTCGCCCGCGACGTAGCGGGCGTCGTCGCGGCGATGGCGCCCGAAGCCGTGCTGATCGATACGCCGCGCGGTGTGGTGGGTGCGCCGGCGCTGGCGGGGCTGATTGCCGACGCCGTGCGTGGAGTCGGGCAGGACATCCCAGAAGTCTTTGAGATCAATGACATTCGGCTGGCACGCGTCGCGCGGTCGGCATACCCGGCAGCCACCCAGCCGTCGCGGGCGGCCGGCACCGCGCATGCCCGTGCCGGTCGCACGCGCGGCCGGATGCTCAGCGGGGTCGGGGCGGCCGCCATCGCGGTGGCCGCGGCGGCGCCGACCGCGGTGACGATGGACCGATCCGGTGAGGTGGCGCGCAAGCCGGTGGAAACCGCGCCCACAACGTTTCTGGTGGAAGGCCGGGTGGCGCTGTCGGTGCCGGCGACGTGGTCGTCGCAGCGGGTGGTCGGCGGACCGGGCTCGGCGCGGGTGCAGGTCACCTCGCCGACGGATCCCGAGCTGGCCCTGCACATCACCCAATCGCCGGTCGCCGGCGAGACCCTGAGCGGCACCGCCGAGCGGTTGAAGCGCGCGATCGATGCCGAGGCTCCCGGGGTGTTCGTCGACTTCAACCCGTCCGGGACCAGCGCCGGCCGACCGGCGGTGACTTATCGCGAGGTGCGCCCGGGACATCGCGTGAGGTGGACGGTGCTGCTGGACGGCCCGGTCCGGATCAGCATCGGTTGCCAGAGCCGGGCGGGCGACGAAGGCGCCATCCGCGATGCCTGCGAGCAGGCGGTGCGGTCCGCTCGCGCGATCGAATGAAATTCGGTGGAACCGAAGGACCCGCCCCGGGGTCGTAGTTGGTATGGCTGTAACGAACACACTGAGCACCGACCTTGACCTGATGCGGTCGGTGGCGGGTACCACCGACGCCCGCAACGAGGAAATCAGGGCGCTGCTGCAGGCATTCGTCGGCCGCATGAATGGCGTGCCGCCCTCGGCATGGGGTGGGCTCGCGGCCGTGCGCTTCAAAGATGTGATGGACCGCTGGAACGCCGAGTCGCTGCGGCTCTATCACTCCCTCAACACCATCGCCGACACCATCCGGCACAACGCGGCCACCCTGCAGGAGGCGGGGCAAAACCAATGCACACCACATCGCCGCCGTCGGCGGAAACCTGTGACGAGAGAGGATCCCCGTGGACCCGGTGCTTTCCTATAACTTCGGCGAGATCGAACACTCGGTGCGCCAGGAGATCCACGCCACGTCGGCCCGCTTCAACGCCGCGCTGGACGAGCTGAGCTCGCACATCGCACCGCTGCGGCAGCTGTGGACCAGTGAGGCGGCCGCCGCCTACCAGGCTGAGCAGCTGAAATGGCACCAGTCGGCGACCGCGCTCAACGAGATACTGGCCGAGCTGGGAAATGCCGTGCGTGACGGTGCCGAAGAGGTGGCCAATGCCGACCGCCGGGCTGCCGGCATCTGGGCGCGGTAGCGGCCGAACAGACCACCGCGCGGTCCTAGCCGCGCCGTGAGACTGTGTGGTCCTGACGGAGGAGAGCCGTCGGGACCACACAGTCATTTTGACCTGCGGGGATGGCGGTCGGTAAGCTGCTCCGTTGGCGTGCGGAATGCCGGGGCCTCGGGTCAATGTCGGTCGCCGAGACCAAGCCCTCACCGCGAACGCCTGACCGGCCCCCGGGTCACACCGGGATCCACCCTCGAGAAGAAGAAGGTAAGCGCTGTGCCTACGTACACGCCAAAGGCGGGTGACACCACGAGGTCGTGGCACGTCATCGACGCCACGGACGTGGTGCTTGGCCGCCTTGCCGTCGCGGCAGCCACCCTGCTGCGCGGCAAGCACAAGCCGACGTTCACCCCCAATGTCGACGGCGGTGACTTCGTCATCGTCATCAACGCCGACAAGGTCGCCTTCAGCGGCCAGAAGCTGGACAAGAAGCTGGCTTACCGCCACTCGGGGTATCCCGGCGGTCTGAGCAGCCGAACCATCCGCGAGCTGATGGACAAGCACCCCGACCGCGTCGTGGAGGACGCGATCGTCGGCATGCTGCCCAAGAACAAGCTGGCCCGGCAGATCGCGCGCAAGCTGCACGTCTACTCCGGCCCGACGCATCCCCACGCCGCACAACAGCCCGTTCCGTACGAGATCAAGCAGGTGGCCCAGTGACCGAAACGACCGAGGCCTTGGAAAACCCCGAGAACCCGGAGAACCCGGACACCCCAGAAGCCGCAGAGACCGTCGAGGTCGTCGCCGAGGTGACCGAAGCCCCGGTCGAGCCCGCCGAAGCACCCGCGCCCGCCGAGTCCTTCGTGTTCGACCGGCCCATCCAGACCGTCGGCCGCCGCAAGGAAGCCGTCGTCCGGGTGCGCCTGGTGCCCGGCACCGGCAAGTTCAACCTGAACGGCCGCACCCTGGAGGGCTACTTCCCGAACAAGGTGCACCAGCAGCTCATCAAAGCCCCGCTGGTCACCGTCGACCGGGTGGACGCCTTCGACATCTACGCGCTGCTGCACGGCGGCGGTCCGTCGGGGCAGGCCGGCGCGCTGCGTCTGGGCATCGCCCGGGCGCTGATCCTGGCCCAGCCCGAGGACCGGCCCCCGCTGAAGAAGGCCGGCTTCCTCACCCGTGACCCGCGTGCCACCGAGCGCAAGAAGTACGGGTTGAAGAAGGCCCGTAAGGCGCCTCAGTACAGCAAGCGCTGATCAGCCGTCGCTAACCGGCCACAACTTGGCATCGTCATGCACAAGTTGTGGCCGGTTGCGGCGTGTCTGCGTCCGGAGCCGGCTGGTTTCGTTCACAAAGGAACGGGCACGTTAGGTGCTAGCCCGACAACTGTGAGAGGTTTGGTCGCATGGGTCGACTATTCGGCACCGACGGTGTCCGTGGGGTCGCCAACCGCGAATTGACCGCCGAGCTGGCGCTGGCGCTGGGCTCCGCGGCGGCGCGGCATCTGGCGAGCGCTCCGGCACCGGGCCGACGGGTAGCCGTGATCGGCCGCGATCCGCGGGCCAGTGGCGAAATGCTGGAGGCCGCGGTGATCGCGGGGCTGACCAGTCAGGGCGTCGACGCGCTGCGCGTCGGGGTGCTGCCTACTCCCGCGGTGGCCTACCTGACGGGTGCCTACGACGCCGACTTCGGCGTGATGATCTCGGCGTCGCACAACCCGATGCCCGACAACGGCATCAAGATCTTCGGCCCCGGCGGCCACAAGCTCGACGACGGCACCGAGGACCAGATCGAGGCGCTGCTCGCTGATGTCCCTGTCGATCCTGGGTTGCGCCCGGTCGGTGCCGGGATCGGCCGGGTCATCGACGCCGAGGACGCCGACGACCGCTACCTGCGCCACCTGAGCAAGGCCAGCACGCTGCGCCTCGACGGGCTGACCGTGGTGGTGGACTGCGCGCACGGCGCGGCCTCCGCGGTGGCCCCGCGCGCCTACCGCGCGGCCGGTGCCCGGGTGATCGCGATCAACGCCGATCCCAACGGGCTCAACATCAACGACAACTGCGGTTCGACGCACCTGGATTCGCTGCGCGCGGCCGTCGTCGCGCACCGCGCCGATCTCGGCCTGGCCCACGACGGGGACGCCGACCGCTGCCTGGCCATCGACGCCAACGGCAACCTGGTCGACGGCGACCACATCATGGTGGTGCTCGCCCTGGCGATGCACGAGGCCGACGAGCTGGCATCCAAGACGCTGGTCACCACCGTGATGAGCAACCTGGGCCTGCACCTGGCCATGCGCTCGGCCGGAATAACGGTGCGCACCACCGGGGTTGGCGACCGCTACGTGGTGGAGGAGCTGCGGGCCGGCGACTACAGCCTGGGCGGCGAGCAGTCCGGGCACATCGTGATGCCCGCGCTGGGCTCCACCGGCGACGGCATCGTCACCGGCCTGCGGCTGATGACCCGCATGGTGCAGACCGGCTCGTCGCTGGCCGAGCTGGCCTCGGCGATGCACACGCTGCCGCAGGTGCTGATCAACGTCACCGTCGCCGACAAGGACATCGCCGCCGCCGCGCCGGCGGTGCAGACCGCCCTGGGGCAGGCCGAGGCCGAACTGGGCGACACCGGCCGAATCCTGTTGCGCCCCTCGGGAACCGAGCCGATGATCCGTGTCATGGTGGAAGCGCCCGAAAAGGAGATCGCTCAGCGCGTCGCCACCCGCGTCGCCGAAGCGGTCAGCGACGCCCTGTAGATCTCCCCGGAACCCCGCCGCGCCCGCGGGCGTCGGATAAGGCATGAAATCCGTTGGGGGAACACGCCCGGAAGCCATCGCCCGTACGCAGATCGACGTGCCGGCGGCGCATCGGGTCGCTAACCAATTCGCCATGGCGGCCGAATTCGTCGACCGCGCGGTCAGCGACCACCTGTCCAGGCTGAGTTTCGGCGGGGCCGTCGCGGGGCGGGCGCACGCCGCACGCGGCGACGCCTTGCGCGCCGAGTTGGAGCGGCTGGTGGCGCAGGTGTCGCAGTGGTCGCGCGCGTCGGCCGAGATCGCCGCCGCGCTGCGGTCCAGCGCCGAGCGCTACGCCGACGCCGAACTGTATGCCGCTGCGCGGATTGCCTAGCCCATGGCCGGCCGATTGGATGTGGCCGCGCGCCTCGCCGAGGGCCGGGCGGCCGTCGAGCACACCCAGACGTATGTGCAGGCGTGTCATGCGCTGGGCTACCAAAACCCGGATCTGACAACGCATCCCACACAGGTTCGGGACTGCTATGCGGGGGAGGACGGCCTGGACCTGCGCGCGCTGGACAGCGACTGCGCGGAGTTGCGGGCGGCGGGGGCGCCGGGGGCCGAGGCGCTGCGGATGCAGCGCGCCCAGGTGGTCGAGCTGGCCGCGGCGTGGACGGGTCCGGGCGGGGACGCCGCGGTGCAGCTGTTGCAGCGGCACTGCGATACCGCGGACGCCGTTGCCACCGAGCTGCGCGCGGCGGCCCAACGATGCGAGTCGCTGCGCGACAACCTGTGGTATCTGGTCGATTCGGAGGTGGCGACCGCCGTTGCCGTCGACGACCGCGTGCGCGCTCAGCGGCCGGCGTGGCTGATGGCCGCCGCCGCGGTCACGGCGGGTGACCGGGATGGTGCGGCCGACGTGGTGCGCGGGCAGGTAATGCCATACGTGGACAATGACATTCGCAATGACTGGTTGACGGCGATGCGGTCCGCCTCGGACGGGGTCGAGACGTCCTACGCCATGGTCGTCGACAAGATGACCGCCGTCCCGACGGCGCGCTTCGAGTTTCCCGGCGATCTTGGTTCCGGCGTTGTGCCGGTGCAGCTCGCCCCGCCGGTGGCCACCGCGCCGAACCCGCCGGTGGCCGTCGCGCCCATCGCGGCGGCGGATCCCGCGCCGACGTTGACGGCCGCCGTGCCCGGTCCGGTTGGCGCCGCGCAGGATTCGGTGGCTCCGCCGGTCAATGCCGCTCCGCCCGCGGACTGGGGCGCGGCGCTCGGCGATGCGCTGGGCATGCCCGCGGGGGATTTGGGTGGCGGGCGTGGCGGTCTGGGCGGTGGCGACTTTGGCGGGCTCGGCGGTGGTAGCGGACTCGGCGGTGGCGGTGGGCTTCTCGGGCTGGCCGGCCGGATCGGCGACGCGCTGGGCGGGCTGATCGGATCGGCGGGTGACGGGCCGGACGGCGAGGACGTCGGCGCGGACGCACTGAACGACGGCCAGGACGCATTCGACGAAAAGCCGTTCCACGCAGACGATCCCGAGAACACGGTCGTCGATAAGAGCACCGACGATTCAGACGATCCCGCCGACGCCGGCCAGGCCCAACCCGCGGGCGGACCGCAACCCGAACCCGACGACGCGATCCAACCGGTCGACACCGCGCCGCCGCCGGCCGACGCACCGCCACCGGATGCGCCGCCCACACCGCCCGCCGCGCCCGTCGCCGAACCGGCACCCGCGGCCGAGCCGGAGAAAACGCCGTGCGAGATTGCCGCGGACCAGCTTCCGCAGACGGGGCAGTGACCGCTCAGGCGGGCTTCAGCTTCAGGGCTTCCTCGACAAACCGGACGGATTCGGCGCGGTCGGTCGACAACGGGTTCACCAGCAGCGTGGTCACACCCGCCTCGGCGAAGGCGGCCATGCGTTCGGCGACGTAGCCGCGCGGCCCGATCAGCGACATGCCGCGCACCAGCTCGTCGGGCACCGCGTCGATGGCCTCCTGCTTGCGGCCGGACAGGTACAGCTCCTGGATGCGGTCGGCGACCTCGCCGAACCCGTAGCGCGTCGCCAGATTGTGGTAGAAATTGCGACCTTTGGCGCCCATCCCGCCGATGTAGAGGCCGAGCTGCGGCTTGACCCACGCCAGCCGCTCGTCGAGGTCCTCACCGATGGCCAGCGACGCGTGCACCATCACATCCAGCGGACCCAGCGCGGGATCACGCTTGGCGGCACCGGCCGCCAGCGCCTCACCCCAGATCGAGTCGGCCTTGTCCGGCAAGTAGAAGACGGGCTGCCAGCCCTCGGCGATCTCGGCGGTCAGCTCCACGTTCTTGGGGCCCAGTGCGGCAATGCTGACCGGAATGCGTTCGCGCACAGGGTGATTGATGAGCTGCAGCGACTTGCCTAGGCCCGTTCCGCGATCCGCGGGCAACGGCAACTGGTAGTGCTTGCCGTCGTATTGCACGCGTTCGCGCCGCCACACCTTGCGGCAGATCTCGACGATCTCGCGGGTGCGGCCGATCGGGGCGTCGAACGGAACGCCGTGGAACCCCTCGATCACCTGTGGCCCGGAAGTGCCGATGCCCAGGCGGAATCGCCCGTCGGACACGTAATCCAGCCCCGCGGCGGTCATCGCCAGCAGCGACGGGGTGCGGATGTAGATCGGCAGCACGCCGGACGCCAACTCGACGGTGTTCGTCTTGGCGGCCAGATAGCCCAGCTGGCTGATGGCGTCGAAGGCATATGCCTCGGCCACCACCGCGACCTCGATACCGGACTTCTCGAGTTCGACCACGCGATCGACGGCCTCGTGAAAGCCACCCGAATAATTCAGAGCGATCCCGATTCGCATCCATGACACTTACCACGCCGGCGCGCGGGCCGGGAGGCTCAGCCCGCGGAAGTGCCCGTCCAGTACTCGGCGAACCGTTGGCCGTCGGCGGCCAGGCGAAGAATGTCGTTGCCGGTGAACGAGACCGGGCCGTCCGGGCCAAGCCCGGTGCCCACCCAGCGCCCGGCGACCAGATCACCGTCGCGAATCGGGCCGATCTCGATGGCAAAGCTCAAGTCCGAGAACATGTTTCGGGTTTCCTCGATGACTTGCGCCAGCTCCCGGGGCCCGCAGACGTCCCGGCCGGGCCAGTGGCCCACGAAATCGTCGGTGACGATCTCGGCCGCGATGGGCTGGCCGTTCCACAGTTCGATGATCCAGCGGTCGTAGAGCGCGTTCACGGTCGACATGAAAACCAGATACCCCTCACTTCAGCAGGGCGACGATCCTGTCTTCCAGCGGAATCGCCTCGGCCTCGGGGTCGATCGCGTTCGTGCCGGGCAGGTGCACCTCCGGGTCGGCGAAGTCGCGGTACTTCTTGTCACCGCCCAGGGTGTAGAGCAGGTAGCCGGTCAGCAGCGCCCGAACCGACCGCTGGGTGCGCCGGTGCGGCCCGGCCAGCCCCAGCACCTTGGTCAGCCGCCGGCCCTCGACCAGCCCGCCGGATTCGGCCTTGCTGACGATGCGCAGCGTCGCCGCGTCCCACACGTCGGCGAGCGCCAACGCGTTGGAGTTCAGGCTTTTCGGATCGCCCGGCGCGGTGAAGATCACCCCGGGAACCTTCAGCGTCGCGGCCGGTTGCTGGGCCGGCGGGCTGGTGACACTGGGGAAGATCGCCGCCACCGCCGCGGGCTTGGCCGGCATCCCCGCCGCGGCGAACACCGCGGCCGAGCCGCCGAAGCCGTGACCGGCCACGCCGAGCTTGGCCGGATGCACGCTGATCTTGCCGGGGCCCAGGCGCACGCCCGACACGATGTCCAGGGCGGTGCCGAGGTCGAAGGCGAGGTTCAGCACCGACGGGGCCACGCCGCGCTGAGTGTCGGGAGCGCCGGCCACGATGCCCCACGACGCCAGATGCTCGAGCAGGTTCGAATAGCGGGCCGCGCCGGCGAGCCAGTCGTGGCCGAACGCCACGCCGGGCAGGTTCAGCCCCTCCTCGGGGGTGTACACCACGCCCGGTAGGCCGGCAAAGGCCAGGTCACCACGCAAAACCCGATGCGGACCACGGCGGCTGAGAGCTGCGACGAGCTTGCGGATGCGGGCCACGCGTTGACGTTAGCGCATCGCAATCGGGCGCCGGGGGAGAAGGAACGCCGGCCGGCTTGCCCGGCGTGGGCGCGGGACCTTTCTAGGCCCTGACCTCGATGAGTCCCATCCGCCACAGCGCCGCGTAGAGCTGGTGCAGCGGGATGGACAGCAGCTGGGTGGTCATGTCCATCAAGGGGTTTCCGGAGCCGCTCGGCGCCTGCGGCCGGGCCTTGGGGATCGGGGGTGCCGGCGCCACGGGGGCGGGCACCACGTCGTCGTAGCGAACTGCGGTCATGATTGCCTCCTCATGGCGCCCGGCGGGCGGTCCGAAAAGTTACGCATCTCAATACGACCCGTTGCACAATTCCCGGTTAACAACCACTGACGATTGAATTCATGGCTCGGCTAAAAGCGTGGTCCCAGGTAGCCAGAATAACTGGCCTATGCCAAATAAAAGCCGGACTGCAAATCGTTGACCACGGATTTGCAGCTGACACGCTGTGTAATCGTGATCGGGCGGGCTTCAAGCAGCTCGTCCTTTCGCTGGATCCGGTCCTTTCCGGTCTTTGCTGATATTTCGAATGTTAAAGCGGCGTGTCCGGTAGTTGTTGTCGCGACACGAAAACGTCGCAAATACATCAGGTGAAAACATTTCCGCCGTTTATGACGAGTGAGTGAATGACGGATGGGTCCGCGACGTCCGCCGGGCGGCGGCCGGCCGGCCGAGACGAGCCGGATGGGGAGCTGGCGGTGGGGGAAGGTCACAGTGGACCTTTCGCGCAGGTGGGCGGCCTAACCCCCACCGCGGAGTGCGGGGCCGGCGGTCCACCTGCACTACCCTGTTCAGAATGTGCGGAATCGTCGGCTATGTCGGGCAGCAGCCCGCCTGTGAGGTCGTCATGGCCGCGCTGCGCCGGATGGAGTACCGGGGTTACGACTCGTCGGGCGTCGCCTTGGTCAACGGCGACGCCACCCTGACGGTCAGCCGTCGCGCTGGCCGGCTGGCCAACCTGGAAGAGGCGATCGCCGAAATGCCGGCGTCGTCGCTGACCGGAACCACCGGCCTGGGCCACACCCGGTGGGCCACCCACGGACGGCCCACCGACCGCAACTCCCACCCGCACCGCGACGCCGCCGGCAAGATCGCCGTGGTCCACAACGGCATCATCGAGAACTACGCCAACCTGCGCCACGAGCTGGAGGCCGAGGGCGTGGAGTTCGCCAGCGACACCGACACCGAGGTGGCGGTGCACCTGGTGTCGCAGGCATACCGGCACGGCCCCACCGCAGGCGATTTCGCCGCGTCGGTGCTCGCGGTGCTGCGCCGCCTGGACGGCCACTTCACGTTGGTGTTCGCCAACGCCGACGACCCCGGCACCATCGTCGCCGCCCGCCGCTCCACCCCACTGGTGATCGGCATCGGCGACGGCGAGATGTTCGTCGGCTCCGACGTCGCGGCGTTCATCCCGCACACCCGCAACGCCATCGAACTCGGCCAGGACCAGGCCGTGGTGATCACCGCGAACGGCTACCGCATCACCGACTTCGACGGCAACGAGGACCTGGGGCCCGGGGCATACCGCGAGTTCCACATCGATTGGGACCTGGCCGCCGCCGAGAAGGGCGGCTACGAGTACTTCATGCTCAAGGAGATCGCCGAGCAGCCCGCCGCCGTGGCCGACACCCTGCTGGGGCACTTCGTCGACGGCCGGATCGTCCTCGACGAACAGCGGCTGTCCGATCAGGAACTCCGCGAGATCGACAAGGTGTTCGTGGTGGCCTGCGGCACCGCGTATCACTCCGGCCTGCTGGCGAAGTACGCGATCGAGCACTGGACGCGGCTGCCGGTCGAGGTCGAGCTGGCCAGCGAATTCCGGTACCGCGACCCGGTTCTGGACCGCAGCACCCTGGTGGTCGCCATCTCGCAGTCCGGTGAGACCGCGGACACCCTCGAAGCGGTCCGGCACGCCAAGGAGCAGAAGGCCAAGGTTCTGGCGATCTGCAACACCAATGGCTCGCAGATTCCGCGCGAGTGCGACGCGGTGCTGTACACCCGCGCCGGCCCGGAGATCGGGGTGGCCTCGACCAAGACGTTCCTGGCGCAGATCACCGCGAACTATCTGGTCGGGCTGGCGCTGGCGCAGGCCCGCGGCACCAAGTATCCCGACGAGGTCTGGCGCGAATACCACGAGCTGGAAGCGATGCCGGACCTCGTCTCGCGGGTCATCGCGACGATCAAGCCGGTGGCCGCCCTGGCGTATCAATTCGCCCAGTCGCCGACGGTGCTGTTCCTGGGGCGCCACGTCGGATACCCGGTGGCGCTCGAAGGTGCGCTGAAGCTCAAGGAATTGGCGTACATGCACGCCGAGGGATTCGCCGCCGGTGAGCTCAAGCACGGCCCCATCGCGCTGATCGAAGACGATCTGCCGGTCATCGTCATCATGCCGTCGCCCAAGGGGTCGGCCGTGCTGCACGCGAAGTTGTTGTCCAACATCCGCGAGATCCAGGCCCGCGGCGCGATCACCATCGTCATCGCCGAGGAAGGCGATGACACCGTGCGGCCCTACGCCGACCACCTGATCGAAATTCCGTCTGTATCAACGCTTCTGCAGCCGCTGCTGTCGACCATCCCGCTTCAGGTGTTCGCGGCGTCGGTGGCGCAGGCCCGCGGCTACGACGTCGACAAGCCGCGAAACCTGGCCAAGTCCGTCACCGTCGAATAGGCGGGAAATAGCTTGCGCCGCTTCGCCCGGAACTCCGGCGGACACGCGGCCGATCCATTACATTGCCCTGGGACAGCATTTGCGGCAGGTGGGTTGGGCTAAGTCCGTACGGGAGGAAGTATGCGATCGGCCGGCACGAAATACGGCGTCGTGGGTCTTGTCGTCCTCATCCTCGTGGCATACGTGGTGGCGGTCGCGATGTACGCCCAAAGCGGTACCGGCCGGCGTCTGGATGCGACCGCTCCGAGTGTCGACGGCGACAGGCCGTCGGCGACGATCAACGTCGAAGACATCCAGTCCAACAACAGCGTGCTCGCCGTCAATCTGGCGTTCAATCCCGGATCGGCGTTGCTGGACCCGATCACCCACCACCTCAAGGACGATCTCAGCCTGCGCGTCAGGTCAGCCGCGATGCCGGCCCGGCACACCTGGACCAAGGGCATGCTTCCCGGCCTGATGGCCGTCCCGCTGACCATCGCCGGCCAGATCGAGCGCTGGCCGTTCGATCAATACCGCTCGGGGCCGATCGAAGTCGAGATCTTTTACGGCCCTGAGACCGACCGGGCTCCCGACCGCGTTCCGGTCACCTTCGTCGACCACCTGTCGGGGTGGCGGCTGTCCGCCACCAGAACCCAGGCGGACGGCCCCTACCGGCTGAAGGTGCAACGCTCGCTCAGCACCGCGGCGTTCGCGATCGTCATCCTCGGCGTGCTCATCACGATCGCCAGTCTGGCTCTGGTGGTTGCGATTCAGACGGCGCGCGACCGGCGGCCGTTTCAGCCGCCGATGACGACGTGGTACGCGGCCATGCTGTTCGCGGTGGTGCCACTGCGCAACGCGCTACCGGGCTCGCCGCCATTCGGCAGCTGGGTCGACATCACCGTGGTGATCTGGGTGCTGGTCGCGCTGGCGGTCTCGATGATTCTCTATATCGGCTGCTGGTGGCGGCATTTGAAGCCGGTGTCCGCCCCGGCGCCCGCGGAACCCGCGCCCGCACCGGAACCCGCCCCCGCGTCGGCGAAGTAGCCGATCGCGGGCGGCGTGTTTGCCGCCGAAGTTGTCCGGCGCCCCGCCCCGCGTGCGAAGGTTGATGTCGTGGGGTATCAATCGGTTCGCGGACGAGTGCGCAGCATGACGCTGGTGGTCTGGCATTTCGTCATCAGCGCCCCGCTGACCTACGGCTGGCTGTTGGTGCTGATGATCACGACGTTCATCCAGACCCACCTCACCGGCCGGGAACTGCACTCGGTACTGCTGCACCGCTCCACCAACATCCACGAGCTGGGCAGTGACCCGCTCGGCGTCCTGTTCTCCAGCCTGCTGTGGATCGACGGCAAGAACTTCGAGCCCTACCTGCTGCTGTTCACCCTGTTTCTCGCGCCGGCCGAACACTGGCTCGGCCAGCTGCGCTGGCTCACTGTGGGATTGAGCTCGCACATCCTCGCCACCTACATCAGCGAAGGCATCCTCTACTTCGCGATCGAAGACCACGAGGCTCCGCAACGGCTGGTGCACGCCCGCGACATCGGGGTCAGCTATTTCCTCGTCGGCGTGATGGCCGTGTTGAGCTACCACATCGTCCGGCCCTGGCGCTGGGGATATCTGGGAGTGTTGTTCATCATCTTCGGTTTCCCGTTGATCACGATGGGCAGCGAGCTGAACTTCACCGCGATCGGGCACTTCACCTCGATCCTGATCGGCTTGTGCTTCTACCCGATGACGCGCACGCGCTCCGAACGCAGTAGCCCGTTGAGTCCCGCCCGACTCAAGGTGATGGCGCGCCGCAACGTGCCGCCGGATCCCCCGACCTGATGCCGGCACCGGCCGGTACCGAAAGACCGTGGGCGCCAAGCTACTCCGTAACGGCGCCGGCCGCCGTGCCCGCCGGCGATCCGAGCGCGGCTGTACACCGCGACGCTTACACGTAATCTGACTCTGATGCGGCACTACTACTCCGTAGACGCGATCCGCCAGGCCGAGGCGCCACTGCTGGCCAGCCTGCCCGACGGTGCGCTGATGCGGCGCGCGGCCTTTGGGCTGGCCACCGAGATCATCCGTGAGTTGGCCGCCCGCACCGGAGGGGTGACCGGGCGACGGGTGTGTGCGGTCGTCGGCTCCGGGGACAACGGCGGTGACGCGCTGTGGGCGGCCACCTTCCTGCGCCGTCGCGGCGCGGCGGCGGACGCGATCCTGCTGAACCCGGAGCGCACCCACCGCAAGGGGCTGGCGGCGTTTCGGCAGGCCGGCGGGCGCGTCGTCGAAAGTATCTCGCCGGCAACCGATCTCGTCATCGACGGGGTGGTGGGCATCTCCGGCTCCGGGGCGCTGCGGCCCGCGGCGGCCGAGGTGTTCGCAGCGGTCGACGACGCGGGAATCCCGGTGGTCGCCGTCGACATCCCCAGCGGAATCGACGCGGCGACCGGGGCGATCAGCGGCCCCGCGGTGCACGCCGCGCTGACCGTCACCTTCGGCGGGCTCAAACCCGTGCACGCGCTCGGCGAGTGCGGGCGGGTGAAGCTGATCGACATCGGGCTGAGGCTGCCCGACACCGACGTGCTGGGGTTCGAGGCCGCCGACGTGGTTGCCCGGTGGCCGGTGCCCGGGCCCCACGACGACAAGTACACCCAGGGCGTCACCGGTGTGATGGCCGGCTCGTCGACGTATCCGGGTGCCGCCGTGCTGTGCACCGGCGCCGCCGTCGCGGCGACCTCCGGCATGGTCCGCTACGCCGGCAGCGCGCACCGCGAGGTGCTCGCGGTCTGGCCCGAGGTGATCGCCTCGCCCACCCCCGCGTCGGCCGGGCGCGTGCAGTCCTGGGTCGTCGGGCCGGGATTGGGCACCGACGACGTCGGGGCCGCCGCGCTGTGGTTCGCGCTGGAAACCGATCTGCCGGTGATCGTGGACGCCGACGGGCTGACCATCCTGGCGGCCCATCCCGAGCTGGTGGCCAACCGCACCGCGCCGACGGTGCTGACCCCGCACGCCGGTGAATTCGCCCGGCTGGCGGGTAACCCGCCCGGTGATGACCGGGTGGGTGCGTGCCGCAAGCTGGCGGACGCGTTCGGCGCCACGGTGCTACTCAAGGGCAACGTCACGGTGATCGCCGACCCGGGCGGCCCGGTCTATCTCAATCCGGCGGGGCAGTCGTGGGCGTCCACCGCCGGCTCCGGTGACGTGTTGTCCGGCATGATCGGCGCGCTGCTGGCCTCGGGCCTGCCGCCGGCCGAGGCGGCCGCCGCGGCGGCGTTCGTGCACGCGCGCGCAGCCGCGCTGTCGGCCGCCGACCCCGGCCCCGGCGCGGCGCCCACCTCGTCATCGCGCATGGTGCCACACATCCGGGCCGCCCTGGCCGCTTTATAGAGAGGATTCCGTTGTGCCCCAACACCCTTCCATGCCCGCGCACTCCATCGCGCCCGCCTACACCGGCCGCCTGTTCACCGCGCCGGTGCCTGCCCTGCGGATGCCAGACGAGTCGATGGACCCCGACGCCGCCTACCGCTTCATCCACGATGAGCTGATGCTCGACGGGAGTTCGCGGCTTAACCTGGCCACCTTCGTCACCACCTGGATGGACCCGCAGGCCGGGCGGTTGATGGCCGAGACGTTCGACAAGAACATGATCGACAAGGACGAGTACCCGGCGACGGCGGCCATCGAGCAGCGCTGCGTGTGCATGGTGGCCGACCTGTTCCACGCCGACGGCCTGCGCGACGACGACCCGTCCAGCGCGTGCGGGGTGTCCACCATCGGGTCCAGCGAGGCGGTGATGCTGGGCGGCCTGGCGATGAAATGGCGGTGGCGCGAGAAGGTCGGCAAAGACTGGAAGACGCGCACCCCGAACCTGGTGATGGGCTCCAACGTCCAGGTCGTCTGGGAGAAGTTCTGCCGCTACTTCGACGTCGAGCCGCGCTACCTGCCGATGGAGGAGGGGCGCTACGTCATCACCCCCGAGCAGGTCCTCGACGCCGTCGACGAGGACACCATCGGTGTGGTGGCGATCCTGGGCACCACCTACACCGGTGAGCTCGAACCCATCGCGGAGATCTGCGGGGCGCTGGACAAGCTGGCCGCCGGCGGCGGGGTGGACGTCCCCGTGCACGTCGACGCCGCCAGCGGCGGATTCGTGGTGCCCTTCCTGCACCCCGAGGTGAAGTGGGACTTCCGGCTGCCCCGGGTGGTCTCGATCAACGTCAGCGGCCACAAGTACGGGCTGACCTACCCGGGCGTCGGGTTCGTGGTGTGGCGCAGCAAGGAGTACCTGCCCGAGGACCTGGTGTTCCACGTGAATTACCTCGGCGGCGACATGCCGACGTTCACGCTGAACTTCTCCCGGCCCGGCAACCAGGTGGTCGGCCAGTATTACAACTTCCTGCGGCTGGGCCGCGAGGGCTACACGCAGGTGATGCAGACGCTGTCGTCGACCGCGCGCTGGCTGGGTGAGCAGCTGCGGGTCGGAGACCACTGCGATCTGATCTCGGACGGCTCGGCGATCCCGGTGGTCAGCTTCCGGCTCGCCAAGAATTGCGGGTACACCGAGTTCGACGTCTCCCACGAGCTGCGGACCTTCGGTTGGCAGGTGCCCGCCTACACCATGCCCGACAATGCCACCAACGTCTCGGTGCTGCGCATCGTGGTGCGCGAGGGCCTGTCCGCCGACCTGGCGCGGGCCTTGCACGACGATGCCCGTACCGCGCTGGCGTCGCTGGACAAGCTCAAGCCGGGCGGGCACTACAGCGCCGAGCACTTCGCGCACTGAGCCGTTTCGGGGGCTTCGTCACACGGGCGTCAGTCACACCGCGGTTTGTCACACGGGCCACAGTGGTCCCGGCGGCGGAGGCATGTGCGTGAATGCCCGCCTCACAGCGACAACGCGCCCGCGCCGCGCTGACGCCGCGATTTGTCGCTGAGAGGCGGGCAATTGTGTGTCCACCCGCGGCCGGGGCGCATGTGGCGGCTGTGACCATTGCGGCAACGCGGCCCCGGCCGGGTGCGGTCCGTCCGCCGTCGGCGAGCGGTGTGTCCGACCGGTTCTGGGACAATGGCGGCTGCGAACTGACAGATAGACGAGTGGAGCGCGACTTCCTTGGCCGTTACGCCGATATCCCTGACACCGGGCGTCCTCGCCGAGGCCCTGGTCGACCTGGGCGCGATTGAGCACAACGTGCGGCTGCTGTGCGAGCAGGCCGGCGGCGCGCAGGTGATGGCCGTGGTCAAGGCCGACGGCTACGGCCACGGAGCTCCCCAGACGGCGCGCGCCGCGCTGGCGGCGGGCGCCACCGAGCTGGGCGTCGCCACCGTCGCCGAGGGTCTGGCGCTGCGCGCGGCCGGCATCACCGCCCCGGTGCTGGCCTGGCTGCACCCGCCGGGCTTCGACTTCGGGCCCGCGCTGCTGGCCGACCTCCAGATCGCCGTGTCGTCGCAGCGCCAGCTCGACGAGCTGCTGGACGCGGCCCGCCGCACCGGCCGGACCGTGACGGTGACCGTCAAGGTCGACACCGGGCTGAACCGCAACGGGGTACCGCCGGGGCAATACCCGGCGATGCTGACCGCGCTGCGCAAGGCCGTCGCCGAGGAGGCCATCGCGCTGCGGGGCCTGATGTCGCACATGGTGTACGCCGATCAGCCCGCCAACCCCGTGAATAACCTTCAGGCCCAACGATTCGGCGACATGCTGGCCCAGGCGCGCGATCAGGGTGTGCGGTTCGACGTGGCACACCTGTCGAACTCGTCGGCCACCATGTCCCGTCCCGACCTGGCCTTCGACATGGTGCGCCCCGGCGTCGCGGTCTACGGGCTGAGCCCGGTCCCCGAGCGCGGCGACATGGGCCTGGTCCCGGCGATGACGGTGAAATGCACTGTGGCACTGGTGAAGTCGATTCGCGCGGGGGAGAGCGTGTCCTACGGCCACACCTGGACCGCGCAGCACGACACCAACCTCGCGCTCATCCCGGTCGGCTACGCCGACGGCGTCTTCCGGTCGCTGGGCGGCCGGCTGGAGGTGTTGATCAACGGCAGGCGGCGGCCCGGCGTCGGGCGGATCTGCATGGACCAGTTCGTCGTCGACCTCGGCCCGGGCCGCACCGACGTGGCCGAGGGCGACGAGGCGATCCTGTTCGGGCCGGGCACCAATGGCGAGCCCACCGCGCAGGACTGGGCCGGCCTGCTCGGCACCATCCACTACGAAGTGGTGACCAGCCCCCGCGGGCGGATCACCAGGACCTACCGCGAGGCGCACACCGTTGAGTCCTGAGGAATCCCGCAGGCGCCGCAAGGGCAGGGCCTGGCTTGCGGGAGGCGCGGGGGTGACCGCCGTCGCCACCATCATCGGGGCCTCGGCCCGCCGGTCGATGACCCAGCGCGCCATGGTCGAAGACCCTTACGCCCATGAGGATTTCAACCGGCTCGAGGACGACGCCGGCCTGGTGGTGACCACCCCGGACGGGATACCGCTGGCGGTCCGCGACGCGGGCCCGGCCGATGCGCCGCTGACCCTGGTCTTCGTCCACGGGTTCTGTTTGCAGATGGGCGCCTTTCATTTTCAGCGCACGCGGCTGCCCGATCAGTTGGGCCCCGACGTGCGGATGGTGTTCTACGACCAGCGCGGGCACGGCAGGTCCGGCGAGGCCGACCCCGAGACCTACACGCTGACCCAGCTCGGCCGGGACCTGCAGACGGTGCTGAACGTCGTGGCCCCGCGCGGAATGATCGTGCTGGTGGGCCACTCGATGGGCGGCATGACGGTGTTGTCGCATGCCCGCCAGTTCCCCGAGCAGTACGGGCGGCGAATCGTCGGCGCCGCGATAATTTCTTCTGCGGCCGAAGGTGTTTCGAGGTCACCGCTGGGCGAGATACTGAAAAACCCTGCGCTGGAAGCGGTTCGGGTCGCGGCCCGGTCCGCGCCGAAGCTGATGCACCGCGGCCGCAACGTGTCCCGCTCGTTGATCGGCCCGGTGCTGCGGGCCGCCTCCTACAGCGACCTGCAGGTCAGCCGCAGCCTGGACGCGTTCTCCCAGCGGATGATGAACAGCACCCCGATCCCCACCATGGTGGGCTTCCTCGACGCGCTGGAAAAGCATGACGAAACCGCCGGGCTGTGGACGCTGTTGCGCGTCCCGACCCTGATCGCCTGCGGCGACCACGACCTGCTCACCCCGGACGAATATTCACGAAAGATGGCCGCCAGCCTGCCGCAGTCCGAGCTGGTCATCGTTGCCGGGGCCAGCCACCTGGCGCTGCTGGACAAGCCCGAGGCCATCAACGGCGGACTGGTGCGACTGGTCAGGCGGGCCACCCCGACCAAGGCCGCGCTGCGGATACGACGGATCCGAGAAAGGTTGCGGCGTCGTGGTTGAGGTCAATGGCGGCACCGCGACCTGCGACCGGGTCGAAGACACCATGGCGCTGGGGTCGCGGCTGGGGCAACACCTGCGGGCGGGCGACGTGGTGGTGCTCTCCGGCCCGCTCGGAGCCGGAAAGACCGTGCTGGCCAAGGGAATCGCCGAGGCGATGGATGTCGACGGGCCGGTCACCTCCCCGTCCTACGTGTTGGCGCGGGTGCATCCGCCGCGGCGCGCCGGCGCCCCGACCATGATTCACGTCGACATGTACCGGCTGCTCGACCACACCGGCAACCAGGGCGCCGACCTGCTCGGTGAACTCGACTCACTGGACTTGGACAGCGATCTCGACGACGCTGTGGTCGTGGTGGAATGGGGCGAGGGCCTGGTCGAGCGGCTCGCCGAGCGTCATCTGGACATCCGGCTGGAGCGCGTCACCGGATCCGACGTCCGGATCGCGACCTGGCAGTGGGCCGACAACGCCGACACCGAGGGCCATTCATGAGCATCGTCCTTGCCCTCGACACGTCCACCCCGGCGGTGACGGCCGGCCTGGTGCGCCGCGACGACCTGTGCGTGCTGGCCGAGCGGGTCACCGTCGACCCCCGGGCCCACGCCGAACGGCTCACCCCGAATGTCGTTGCGGCCCTGGCCGATGCGGGGCTGGCGATGGCCGACCTGGACGCCGTCGTGGTGGGCTGCGGCCCGGGCCCGTTCACCGGTCTGCGGGCCGGGATGGCCACCGCCGCCGCCTACGGGCATGCGCTGGGCATCCCAGTGCGCGGCGTGTGCAGCCTGGACGCCATCGGTGTGCGAACCACCGGGGACGCGTTGGTGGTCACCGACGCCCGCCGTCGCGAGGTCTACTGGGCCCGCTACCGCGACGGCGTGCGTACCCACGGCCCCGCGGTCAGCGCCCCGGCCGATGTCGACCCGGGCACCGCCGCGTCCGTCGCGGGCTCGCCCGAACACGCCGCCCTGTTCGGCCTGCCGGTGCGCGAGCCCAGCTGCCCGACGCCGGCCGGATTGGTTGCGGCGGTGGGTGATTGGTCCACCGACCCCGAACCGCTGGTGGCCCTGTATCTGCGTCGGCCCGACGCCAAACCGTTGGCGGCACGCCAATGACCGCCGACAGCGAGGCCGTCACCGTCGGAGGCCTGACCCGGGCCGACGCGCAGCGCTGCGCCGAGCTGGAGGCGCAGCTGTTCGACGGCGACGACCCCTGGCCCGCGGCAGCGTTCCACCGCGAATTGGCCAGTAAGCACAACCATTACGTGGGCGCACGGGTCGGCGAGACGCTGGTCGGCTACGCCGGTATCTCGCGGCTGGGCCGCACCCCGCCCTATGAGTACGAGGTGCACACCATCGGCGTGGATCCCGCATACCAGGGCCGGTGCATCGGCCGCCTGCTGCTCGATGAGCTGCTGACCTTCGCCGACGGCGGTGCGGTGTACCTGGAGGTCCGCACCGACAACGAGGCGGCCATCGGCCTGTATACCAGCGTCGGGTTCGAGCAGATCGGCCTGCGCCGCCGCTATTACCGCGTCAGCGGCGCCGACGCGTACACGATGCGGCGGGAGGCCCTGTGAAAACCATCCTGGCGATCGAAACCTCTTGCGACGAAACGGGAGTCGGCATCGCACGACTGGACGCCGACGGCACCGTGACGCTGCTGGCCGACGAGGTGGCGTCCAGCGTCGACGAACACGTCCGGTTCGGCGGCGTGGTTCCCGAGATCGCCTCGCGCGCCCACCTGGAGGCGTTGGGCCCCGCCATGCGCCGCGCGCTGTCGACCGCCGGCCTGGACAGGCCCGACGTCGTCGCGGCCACCATCGGGCCCGGGTTGGCCGGCGCCCTGTTGGTGGGAATCGCTGCGGCCAAAGCGTATTCGGCCGCCTGGGACGTGCCCTTCTACGCGGTGAACCACCTGGGTGGGCATCTGGCCGCCGACGTCTACGAGCACGGGCCGCTGCCCGAGTGTGTGGCGCTGCTGGTCTCCGGCGGCCATACCCACCTGTTGCACGTGCGCTCGCTCGGTGAGCCGATCGTCGAGCTGGGCAGCACCGTCGACGACGCCGCCGGGGAGGCCTACGACAAGGTGGCGCGGCTGCTGGGCCTGGGCTACCCGGGCGGCAGGGTGCTTGACGAGCTGGCCCGCACCGGAGACCCCGAAGCAATCGCCTTCCCGCGCGGCATGACCGGGCCGCGAGACGACCCGTACGCGTTCAGCTTCTCTGGGCTGAAGACGGCCGTCGCGCGCTATCTGGAAAGCCACCCGGACGCCGTCAACGCCGACATCGCCGCCGGGTTCCAGGAGGCCGTCGCCGACGTGCTGACCAAAAAGGCGGTGCGCGCCGCCACCGGGCTCGGCGTGCAGACCCTGCTGATCGCCGGGGGAGTGGCCGCGAATTCGCGGTTGCGCGAGCTGGCGGAGCAGCGCTGCGCGGAGGCCGGGCTGACGCTGCGGATCCCCCGGCCGCGGCTGTGCACCGACAACGGCGCGATGATCGCGTCCTTCGCCGCACACCTGGTGGCCGCCGGGGCGGCGCCCTCGCCGCTGGACGCGCCCAGTGACCCGGGCCTGCCGGTGATAAAAGCGCAGGTGAGCTGACGTTCGCTGAGCGCGGACACACCAGCCGGGAAGAAGCAGCAGGGCGCCCTTGAGTGCTAGCACTCGCATGTATAGAGTGCTAGGTGGCAATCGGCCAAGCCCTGTGTCGGCACCCGCGACGACGGCGCTCGGGCGCGGACGGATGCCGAACACCTGATAACTCGGAAGGTTCGGGGTCAACCCGTACCGGCCGTCAACTCCGGTCCGGGGACTCCCGGACCCGACCCAAACAGTGGAGGGCTCCAATCGTGGCGAAGGTGAATATCAAGCCACTCGAGGACAAGATTCTCGTGCAGGCCAACGAGGCCGAGACCACGACCGCGTCTGGTCTGGTCATTCCTGACACCGCCAAGGAGAAGCCGCAGGAAGGCACCGTCGTCGCAGTCGGCCCCGGCCGGTGGGACGAAGACGGCGCAAAGCGCATCCCGCTGGACGTCTCGGAAGGCGACACCGTCATCTACAGCAAGTACGGCGGCACCGAGATCAAGTACGGCGGCGAGGAGTACCTGATCCTGTCGGCACGCGACGTGCTGGCTGTCGTCTCCAAGTAATAACCGTGTTCCGCCCCGGCGATCCCCGCGCTTTGCGCGGGTGATTTCCGGGGCGGCACGCGTTTGGGTGAAGGAGCCTGATGAGCAAGATCATTGAGTACGACGAGACCGCGCGGCGCGCCATCGAGGCGGGCGTGAACACCCTCGCCGACGCGGTGCGAGTGACGCTCGGGCCGCGCGGCCGGCATGTGGTGCTGGCCAAGGCATTCGGTGGCCCGGCGGTCACCAACGACGGCGTGACCGTCGCGCGTGAGATCGACCTGGAGGACCCGTTCGAGAACCTGGGCGCCCAGCTGGTGAAGTCGGTGGCGACCAAGACCAACGACGTCGCGGGCGATGGCACCACGACGGCGACCGTGCTGGCGCAGGCGCTGGTCAAGGGCGGCCTGCGACTGGTCGCGGCCGGCGCCAACCCCATCGAGCTCGGGGCGGGGATCAGCAAGGCCGCCGACGCGGTGTCCGAGGCGCTGCTGGCGTCGGCCACCCCGGTCTCGGGCAAGGACGCGATCGCGCAGGTGGCGACCGTGTCGTCGCGCGACCAGCTGCTGGGTGAGCTGGTCGGCGAGGCGATGACCAAGGTCGGCACCGACGGCGTGGTGAGCGTCGAAGAATCCTCGACGCTGAGCACCGAGCTCGAATTCACCGAGGGCGTCGGTTTCGACAAGGGCTTCCTGTCGGCGTATTTCGTCACCGACTTCGACGCCCAGCAGGCCGTGCTGGACGACCCGGTGATCCTGTTGCACCAGGACAAGATCAGCTCGCTGCCCGACCTGCTGCCCATGCTGGAGAAGGTCGCCGAATCGGGCAAGCCGCTCCTGATCATCGCCGAGGACATCGAGGGCGAGGCGCTGGCCACCCTGGTCGTCAACTCCATCCGCAAGACGCTCAAGGCCGTCGCGGTCAAGGCGCCGTTCTTCGGCGACCGCCGCAAGGCGTTCCTCGAGGACCTTGCGGTGGTGACTGGCGGCCAGGTGATCAACCCCGACGCGGGCCTGCTGCTGCGTGAGGTCGGCACGGACGTGCTGGGCTCGGCCCGCCGCGTGGTGGTCAGCAAGGACGACACCGTCATCGTCGACGGCGGCGGCCCCAAGGACGCGGTGGCCAACCGCATCAAGCAGCTGCGCGCCGAGATCGAGGCGAGCGACTCCGAGTGGGACCGGGAGAAGCTGCAGGAGCGGCTGGCCAAGCTGGCCGGCGGCGTGGCCGTGATCCAGGTGGGTGCGGCCACCGAGACGGCGCTCAAGGAACGCAAGGAAAGTGTCGAGGATGCCGTCGCGGCCGCGAAAGCGGCTGTCGAGGAAGGCATCGTCGCCGGCGGCGGCTCCGCGCTGCTGCAGACCCGCACGGCGCTGGAAAAGCTGCGCGGGTCCCTGACCGGCGATCAGGCGCTGGGCGTCGACGTCTTCTCCGAGGCGTTGGCGGCGCCGCTGTACTGGATCGCCACCAACGCCGGGCTCGACGGCGCGGTCGCGGTGCACAAGGTGACCGAGCTGCCCAACGGGCACGGGCTGAACGCGGACAAGCTGACCTACGGCGACTTGATCGCCGAAGGCGTCATCGATCCGGTCAAGGTCACCCGCTCGGCGGTGCTCAACGCGGCCTCGGTGGCGCGGATGGTCCTCACCACGGAAACGGTGGTCGTCGACAAGCCGGCCGACGAGGAAGACCACGGCCACGGTCATCACCACGGTCACGCTCACTAGGTAGCCACGTAAAAGCACCCCGGTCCTGTTGGGCCGGGGTGCTTTTTTAAAGGCAAAAATTGCAGGTCGGAAAGCACATTGGGGCTACTGTCGCGCCATGGACCGCATCTGGCAGTGGGCGTGGGATCGGTACGGGCCGCGGTACTCGTGGGCTTTCTGCGGAGTCATGTTCGCCTTAGGCCTGCCGATCTACCTCTTTTTGTCGTTTTTCGTTGTCGTTCTCGAGGGATCCGATCACTACGTCGAGGCGGCCGCCGTGACCGTAATTGCGTTGCTGATGACGGCATTCGCGCCCCGTAGCCGCATGGTCGGGATCCGCCTTGCGGAGCAGTGGGCAGCCGGCCACGAGGTCGATCGGGCCATGACACTAGAAGCCACATACACGTGGGCCCGGGGGATGGTGGCCCGAATGCTGGTAGGCAACGCGGTTATGGGCGCACTGGTTTTGGTCCTCGTCGGGGCGATCGCCCGAGCGGGTCCGTCGCGGTTAGTCCAGTACGGGATCGTGGGCGCCACTGTCGGAGCCGCCGCCATGGTGCCGGGTGTGCACAGCTGCCTGGAAACTGCCATGCGGCCCATCAGGGCCGCCCTCGCCGGTGACACCGGGATCGGTGACGCCCTACCCCGCTCTCGCCCGACTTTCACCGCGTGGTTGAACCTCTCCATGCTCGCGGTCGCGTTTTCGTTCGCCGTGACGGGCGCGATGCTGGCAGCTGTGCTCGGTCGGGTCGGAGAGGCACCGCTACTCCTCCTCGTGATCGGGTGTGCGATGACTCTTTTCTTCGCGGTGCCGATCACCGTCGTCGGCGTGTTCTCGCCATCCCTGCGACCCATCAGTGACCTGACAGAAGCAACCCAACGGGTTGCCGCCGGTGACTACAGCCGACGGCTGCCGGTGGCGCAGGATGACGACTTGGGCGCGTTGGCGGCCTCATTCAACCGCATGCAGGCGGGTTTGGCTGAGCGGCAACGACTTCAGGCTGCATTCGGCACCTACGTCGACCCCGCTCTGGCGGCGCGGCTGCTCGAACAGGGAGACGACATGTTCACCGGTGAGCGCCGTGAGGTGACGGTGATGTTCGTCGACATCCGTGATTTCACACCGTTCGCCGAGGCCAACACCGCCGAGGACACCGTGGCGCGCCTCAACGCCCTGTTCGAGATCGTTGTGCCTGCGGTCGTGGACGCCGGTGGGCACGTGAACAAGTTCCTCGGTGACGGTGCCCTGGCCGTCTTCGGCGCACCGAATGACCTCGCGGATCATGCCGACGCTGCCGTGAAAGCCGCTGTGCTGATTCACCGCCTCGTTGCCGAGCGATTCGGTCGCGCGCTTCGGATCGGCATCGGGATCAACACGGGCGTGGTGATCGCCGGCACCATCGGCGGCGGAAGCAAGCTGGAGTTCACTCTGATCGGTGACGCGGTCAACGTCGCTGCCCGCCTCGAGCAGCTCACCAAGACCACCGGCGACGCGATCCTTCTCACCCAGCAATCCGTCGACGCCTTGGCTTCTCGACCGCCCGGACTCACCGACAGGGGATTGCATGCCTTGAAGGGTAAGTCAGCCGAGGTGCAGGTCTTCGGACTCGACATGCCATGGCTGATATCCAGCACCACCGAAACGGTGGTCGTCGACAAGCCGGCCGAGGAGGCCGACGACCACGGCCACGACCACGGCCATCACCACCATCACTAGGTAGCGCCGTCCGGCGGTGGGGCTTCGGTAACAGTCGGCGGCCTGGCGCTGGCACGCCTCGGTCCGCGGTATTTCTGGCACATGCGTACGTAAATTTTCGCATCGCCCGGCCCTGAAGTGCCTAAGCTCAGCGCATGGACATGGTGGGGAAACGCGTGCTGATTACGGGCGCGTCGCGAGGCATCGGCGAGGCGTTTGCCCATGCCTTCGCGGAGGCGGGGGCCACCGTCGCGCTCGTCGCACGCAGCAAGGACGCGATTCAGGCACTCGCGGCAGAGCTTGGCGGCACCGCCCATCCCGCCGACCTCTCAGACCCGGCGCAGGTCGACGGCCTTTTCAGTCACATCGAGGCTGAAGCTGGTCCGATCGACATTCTGGTGAACAATGCCGGCATCGGACCTCCGGCTGCGTTCATCGACGACGCCGACCACCTGCGTCAAATCACCCAGGTCAACTACCTTGCCCCGGCCGAGTTGTGCCGTCAGGCCATACCTCGGATGCTCGGGAACGGCGGCGGCCACATCGTCAACATGTCTTCGATTGCCGGCGTCGGTGTGTTCCCGGGCCTGGTCAGCTACTGCGTGTCCAAGGCGGCGCTCTCCCACTTCACCGCGGGGCTGCGGGCCGAGCTCCGGGGATTGCCGATCGGTACCACCCTTGTCGAGCTCGGCCCGATACCCACCGAGATGCGCACCGGCTTCTACGATTACGAGCCGACAGCGCAATCGTTCCGGCGCTTCTACCAAACGCGTCTCATGGTGGACGTCCCGCGCGCAAAGGTTGCCGACAAGGTTGTCAAGGCCGTCTACAAACGCCGTAGGCACGTGCGGATTCCTAAGCGCACAGCCCTCTTCCTGATGATGTCCGAAGGGCCTCGGCGAGTCACAGAACTGATGCTCATCGGCGTCCCCCATCGAGTCGAGTAAGCGCTACGCAGCGAGCGAAGAAAACACCCCCGGCTCATCGCCGGGGGTGTTTCGTTATCGGCATGGAACGCATCTGGCAGTGGGCGTGGGATCGGTACGCGTCGAGGTACTCGTGGGCAGGTTGGGCGCTCACGCTCCCCCTGGCACTCCCGGTTTATCTCGCCTGGTCGTTGGGCATCGTCGCTTTCGAGAGGTCCGATCGCTACGCAGAGGCCGCCGCGGTGACCGTGGTCGCCGTGCTCGCATACCTGTATGTGGTGGTAGTTCCCGGCGGAAGGGATCCCCGCCTCATTGAGCGGTGGGCCGGCGGCGACGATGTCGATCGAGAGAGCGCACTGCGCGCCACCTACAGCTATGGCCGGAAACTGATTGCAAGGGGGGTGGTCGTCACCTTCGTTTGGATCGCGGTCCTGTTCGTTGGCATCGGGATGATTGCCGGGGCGAGCGGGTCGCGGCTCATCCAGTACGCGATTCTGGGCGCCGTCGCCGGAACGGCCGGCCAGCTGATCACTGTGCACAGCTACGTCGAATCAATCTTGCGGCCCGCCAGGGCTGCGATCGCTTCGGATACGGGGATCGGCGATTCCCTGCCTCGCTCTCGCCCGGCGTTCGCCACGTGGACCAGCGTGGCCATGCTTGCGGTGGGGTGGGCGTTTGCCGTCGCGGGCGCGATTCTGGGAGCCGTGTTGGACGTGACTAGGCACGGCCCCGTCCTCGCCATGGTGATCGGCGGTGTGCTGGTGCTCGGCATTGGGCCGTCGCTCTTGGCCGCGTACTCGCCACTCCTGCAACCCATCCGCGATCTGGCCGAAGGCACCGAACGCGTGGCGGCGGGCGACTACAGCCGGCGCCTGCCGGTGGTTCAGGACGATGACCTTGGCGCGTTGGCCGCGTCGTTCAACCGGATGCAGGCGGGATTGGCTGAGCGGCAACGGCTTCAGAGCGCGTTCGGCACCTACGTCGACCCTGTCCTGGCCACGCGGCTACTGCAGCAGGGTGACGACGTGTTCACCGGGGAGCGCCGTCAGGTGACGGTGATGTTCGTCGACATCCGCGATTTCACCCCGTTCGCCGAGGCGAACACCGCCGAGGTCACCGTCGCCCGGCTCAACGCCCTATTCGAAATCGTGGTGCCTGCCGTCGTGGACGCCGGTGGGCACGTCAACAAGTTCCTCGGCGACGGCGCGCTGGCTGTCTTCGGTGCCCCGAACGATCTCGCGAATCACGCCGACGCGGCGGTGAATACCGCTGTGCTGATTCATCGCCGCGTGGCGGAGCGATTCGGCGGTGAGCTTCGCATCGGCATCGGGATCAACACCGGCAAGGTGATCGCCGGCACCATCGGCGGCGGCAGCAAGCTGGAGTTCACCCTGATAGGTGACACGGTCAATGTCGCCGCCCGCGTGGAGCAGCTCACCAAGACCACCGGCGACGCGATCCTTCTCACCCAGCAGACCATCGACGCCTTGGTTTCTCGGCCGCCCGGACTTACCGACCGGGGAGCTCACGCCCTGAAGGGCAAGTCGACGCCCACAAAGCTTTTCGGCCTCGGCTCTGCGTAGGCGACAACCGCCCTCGCCCGCAGGCCGCGACGATTGTTTGTTTGCTGACTCCGCCCACGAGCCGCGGCCCAATGATTACGGTCGCCGCATGGACCGTATCTGGCAATGGGTGTGGGATCGGCACGGCCCGCACTACTCGTGGGCGATCGGCGCGGTTCTCTTGCCCCTGATGCTGCCGATCTTCCTACTTCCGTCGTTCTGTGTTGTCGCTCTCGAGGGATCTGATCGATACGTTGAGACCGTCGCGGTGAACGTTGTCGCCGGGCCGGTGCTGGTATACGTGCTCGTGCTTCCCGGCGTGGGCCTGAGTGGGCTCGCAGATCGGTGGGCGGCGGGTCAGAACATTGATCCGGCCCGGGCGTTGGACTCCACCTATAGGTGGGCTCGTCGCACGATCGCCCGAGCGGTGGTGGGCACCGCTGTCTGGGCTGCCCTGTTGTTGGTCGTCGTCGGTTTCATCGCCGGGGCGACGGGTTCGCGGCTTGTCCACTACGGAATCATGGGCGCCGCCCTCGGCACCGGCGTGCAACTGATCGGTGTGCACAGTTTCGTGGAAGGGGCACTGCGGCCGGTCAGGTCCGCTATCGCCGGCGGCACTGGGATCGGCGACTCGCTGCCTCGCTCTCGTCCGAGCTTTGCGACATGGGCAAAGGCCTCGATGCTCGGGGTTGCGTTCGTATTCGCCCTCTCGGCTGCGCTGCTGATGGCTGTTTTCGAGCGGGCTGGACACTTTGCGCTGCTCTCCCTCGGGATCGCGACCGGGATGATCCTTTGCTTTGGCATACCGATCACCGTCGGCGCAGTATTCGCGCCTTCCCTGCGGCCGATTCGCGACCTCGCCGAGGGAACGGAACGTGTTGCGGTGGGCCGCTATAGCCAGCGCCTGCCCGTCGTTCAGGACGACGACCTTGGCGCGTTGGCCGCGTCGTTCAACCGGATGCAGGCGGGATTGGCTGAGCGGCAACGGCTTCAGAGTGCGTTCGGAACCTACGTCGACCCCGCCCTGGCTGCGCGGCTGCTGCGGCAGGGCGACGACGTGTTCAGCGGCGAGCGCCGCGAGGTGACGGTGATGTTCGTCGACATCCGTGACTTCACGCCGTTCGCCGAGGCCAACACCGCCGAGGACACCGTCGCCCGGCTCAACGCCCTTTTCCAAAGCGTCGTGCCTGCCGTCGTCGACGCCGGTGGGCATGTGAACAAATTTCTCGGCGACGGTGCCTTGGCGGTATTCGGTGCCCCGAACGACCTCGCCAATCACGCCGACGCCGCGGTGACCGCGGCGGCGCTGATTCATCGTCTGGTCGCGGAGCGATTCGGTGGTGAGCTTCGGATCGGCATCGGGATCAACACCGGCAAGGTGATCGCCGGCACCATCGGCGGCGGAAGCAAGCTGGAGTTCACCCTGATCGGCGACACGGTCAACGTCGCGGCCCGTGTCGAACAGCTCACCAAGACCACCGGGGATGCGATCCTTCTCACACAGCAGACCGTCGACGCGCTGCCTTCCCGGCCAATCGGACTGACGGACAGGGGGTTTCACGCCCTGAAGGGTAAGTCGGCTGAGGTACAGCTCTTCGGGCTTGACCCCGTGCACCCAAATCGATTCGCCTGAAGCTACGTCGCGACGACACGCACGAACGCGTCGGCGCAGACGTCGTAGGAGGTGTCGATTAGGTAGTCTGCACGCGTATTCCGTACTCCACGAGGAGTGTCAGAACGATGACGCAAGTGATGGAAACCCAGGTGTGCGTCGCCGGCGGCGGTCCCGCCGGCATGGTTCACGCCCTGCTGCTGGCGCGGGCCGGAATCAGGGTTGTCGTCCTGGAGAAGCACAACGACTTCCTGCGCGACTTCCGCGGCGACACCGTGCACCCGACCACCCTGCGAATCATGGACGAGCTGGGGTACATCGACGAGTTCCTGCGCCTACCGCACACCAAGATCGACCGCGTCGCCTTCGACACCGACGGCTCGATTCGCACCTTCGGCAACTTCAAAGTGCTCAAGCGGCTCGGATTCAGGCAGCCCTATATCGCCATGATGCCGCAGTGGGATTTCCTCGACTTCATCGCCGAAAAGGCTTCTGCCTACCCGGAATTCACCCTGGTCCGCAACGCGGAGGTCACCGGCCTGATCTTCGACGGCGACCGGGTGACCGGGGTGCGCACGCCGAATCTGGAGGTGCGCGCCGATCTCGTCATCGCCGCGGACGGACGCAAGTCCGCGGTGCGCGCGGCGGCGGGGCTGCCGATCGCGCAGGCGCACTCCCCGATGGACGTGCTGTGGTTCCGGCTGAAATGGCGCCCCGGCGACCCCCAGGAACTGTTCGCGGTGCTCCGCAAGGGCCTGATGATGGCCATGATCTACCGGGGCGATTACTGGCAGATCGCCTATCTGATGCCGAAGGGATCCAACCCCAGGGACGGATCCCTGGAGGAGTTCAAGGAGCGGATCGTCACCGCGCAACCGCGGCTGCGCGAGCACGTCGACGACCTGAACTCGTGGGACGACACCAGCGAGCTCGATGTGCGGGTGGACCGGCTCGAGACATGGTGGCGTACCGGCTTGCTGTGCATCGGGGATGCCGCGCATGCCATGTCGCCGGCCGGGGGCGTCGGAATCAACCTCGCCGTCGCCGATGCGGTGGCCGCGGCCAACATCTTGTGCGCCCCGCTTCGCGGTGGCCGGCTGACCGACAAAGATCTCGCCAAGGTGCAGCGGCGCCGCGAACTGCCCACCCGTATCGTTCAGGCTTTCCAGGTGCTGATCCAAGACAACGCGATCGCGCCCAATTTGAGCGGTGACCTATCGCCGATCCACGTACCCAAGATCGTGGGATTTGGTCCGCTGCAAGCGATTCCGCCGATTTTGGTCGGGCGCGGTTTCCGTCCCGAACATGTCCGCACGCCGGACGTACACGCGCACTAGCGCGTCGTCAAAGCCCGGCGATGACGATGCCGACGCCCACCACGATGCACGGCGCCAGGGACACCAGCAGGAAGCTGACGATCCGCTCCTTTCCCGCCGAGGCCGCGTGGTCTCCGGTCGCGATCGGCGCGAGTTTGCGGCCGGCGCCCCATGCCGCCGCGAGCAACGTCGCGAACCAGTTCGCGTAGGCGGCGTAGACGATCAACGCGACGGCCGCGATTGCCCACGCGTCGGGCAGGTGAAGGTGCGGCCAGAGCAAGCCCAGCAACACGAGGAACATGCCGTTGAGGACCCCTTCGAGGTGGCTCGACAGCGCCATGCGCGGGTTTTTCAACACGCGAAGGGGTAACCCGGTGAACAGCCCGAGCAGGAACAAGACCAGCCCGAGTGTGAACAGCAGCGTCTGCATGTCAGCACACTAGGGGGCGTCCGGCGGCACGCGCGGTGGATTGCCGGCCAAGCGAGTACCCGCGACGCGGTTCGCGACGAAAATGGCACGCATGGGTAGGCCGATCTTTACTGTCACTCCCGGCTACGGCGACCATCAGCTCCGGGAGTTCCACTATGCACAAGTTGTTCGGTACGGAGACCGGGTGGAGACGGCCGGTCAAGGAGGCTGGGACGAGCACTGGCGCTATCCCGAGTCAGTGCGCGACGAGGTCATTGCGGCCTTCGACAACGTCGAACGGACATTGTCGACAGCCGGAGCCTCCTGGCGTGACGTGGTGCACGTGCACTCGTACCACCTGCCCGGAGCGGATGGCCAGATCGGGCCCGAGCACCTGGACACCATGGTCGAACAGTTCCGCCGGCGCATGGGCGACCACGCACCCTTGTGGACGTGCATCGGCGTCGCCGCCTTGGCTAGTCCGAAGATGCGCGTCGAGATTCAAGTCACCGCCATCCTTGCGGACCAAGACTGAACCGACGAGGCGACGCGAAACACCCCCGGTCCCTTGCGGATCGGGGGTGTTCCCTTTCATGGTGGCTTGAGCGTCAGCGCCCCGGTGGATAGTAGGGCGGGGTGGTCACGGTCGTGCTGGGTGCGGACGTCGTGGTCGGGGTGCTGGTGACCGTCACGGTGCTGGTGCTCGTGCTCGTCGACGCCGGCGGCACCACGGTGGTGGTGGTGCTGGTCGTGACGCTGGTGGTCGACGAGGTCGTCGACGAGGACGCCGCGATCACACCGCAAGCCAACCGCTTGCCGGAATCAGCCGTGGAGGCGGTGCTGCCCAGATTGTCCGCGGTCTGGTGGATGATCAGCGCGGTGCCCGAGCTGTTCCTCAGGTCGGCGGAGGTGAACGCGTTACTGGTGGTGACCAGTTTCGCCGAGCCGTCGGAGCGCACCTGCAAGGCGGTCAGGTCGCCGCTGGCGGGATAACTCGTGTGATTGGCCGCCTGGTAGACGCTTCCGGCGGAGTCGAAGTCTCCAGTCGAGCCTCCGTTCGGTGCAGACGAATTGGGCTCGCACTTGCCCACCGCGTGGATCTGCAACCCGTGGAAGCCGGGGCTCAGCACCTGATTCGGGCCGGCCTCCACGGTCACCGTCGCATAGCCGTTGGCGAATTCGAAGGTGGCGTTGGCGACCGGGCTGCCGTCGGCTGTCTTCAGCTGGGTGGTCAGCCGCTCTGCCCCGGGCGTCGTACTGGTCAGCGGGGAGGTGTTGGGCTGGGTGCCTTGCTGGTTCGAGCATGCGGCGAGCGGAGCGACGGTCGCGGTGAGCGCCGCGACCGCAAAGCATGCGGCCTTGTTCATTTGCGGTGCCTACCCACATTGACCCGCGACGAAACGGCGACCTACTTCTCGGGCTTGCGCACCTCGCTCGCCAGGTCGCGGTAGTCCCAGACCAACTCCACCACTTCGTGAGCGGCACGGCCCGCCGCGCCGGCGATGAGGCCCACGATGCGTCCGAGATGCGTCGCCGTGGTGTTTACCGCCTCAAAGACGTTGTTAATAGCGCGATCTGACACCTTATCGGCCATCTGTGCCCCCTCGGGTTGTGTGTCCGCGTTCGCTGAACACCTAGCCAGAGTAATCCTTGAACCGGCGGCAGACAGAACCGAAAGCGGGTATGGCCAGCATTACGCCCTGAGGCGACTCAGCAAGGTCTTACGACTGCGGACGCGGAACTTGTTGATCGGGGATTGACGTAACCGGGCGATGCGCTCGGCCATCCGGTTTCCCAGCGCGTCGAGCATCTCGTCACTGAGATCTATTGGGGCAGGGCATAAGTCGCGTTCCTCCTCGCTGGCATGAGCGTCCAGCACGGTCACGAACGAGTGCCATTCGTCGGCGTATTCCGGCGCCGCCGGTGGCGTGCGGAGGAGCACCGCCAGCTGATCCCACACCTGCCGGTGTTCGGCATGCGCGATGGCGACCAGCGTGCTGGCCGCCGCGACCGCCGGATAGAACAGGTCGTCCTCGATGCGCATGTGGATGTCGAGTTCGATCAGCAGTTCATCGAGCGTGTCCTGCCGTTCGTAGGTATCCGGGGGCATGTCGGTGATCTTCTTGCACAGACCGCGTAAGACGTCATGGTGCTCGAAAAGGACCTCGTAGGCATTCATTTGGTCATCCCGTGTACTTCGACGAGCCCGTCGCGAATTCGCACCGGGTAATGCGGCAGCGCCGCGGTCGCCGGTCCGCGCAGCACCTCGCCCGATTGGCACGCGAACCTGGAACCATGCCAGGGGCAGACGATGCGACCGCGGTCGATCCACCCGTCACTCATCGGCGCGCCGAGGTGCGGGCAATGCTCACCGACCGCGACGACCTGGCCGTCGTTGCGATAAAGAACCACGCCGACACCGTCGACCGCGACCCGCTGTGGTTGGCCATCGAGCGCGGTGGCCGGCAGCACCGGCGTCCAGCGGTCGCCGCCCAGTCGCGCGCCGGAGCGATCCACACCTACGCCCGATCCGAACACCAACGCCCCGCCGAGGTAGCCGCTACCCAGGGTCAGGCCATAGCCGATCGCGCTGCTCGCCATCGCGCGCCGATGTCGGCCGCGGCGCCGATCCCACCACGACGCCGCATACAGCCCGGTTGCGATCGCGTTGAGCGCGCCATGGACGAGGCCGATCCGACGCGATTGCTCATGGGTGTGCTGCCAGTCGGTCACACCCGTCGCCGCGGCGCCGACGCTTCCCGCGAGCGCGACACCCAACGCGAACCTGGACCCCTCACGCAGCCGGGCGGTGCCCCCCGAAAGCACGCTGGCCGCATCCATCGCGAGCGTCGTCGCCACCGCGCCGGTCGGCACCGACGTCAGGGCGGGGTGCAGCGGATGACCGAGCCAGGTGCCGTGCAATGCGTTGCTGACTCGATCGCGGTTTCCCCCGATGGCCGCGAACAGGAAGGTCAGCGCGTGCTCGAGCCGATAACTCGGCCTGTCCAGCCACGCCTGTCGGCCCAGGGTTGTGCGCACCGCTAAGCCGCTGGTGCGGATCCGATCTTCGAAATGCTGCCATCGATTCGCCACGACGCCCCTCCGGTATGCCAGAGCCGGCGAGACGCAACGGGCTCGACGCCGCGTCGACTGGGGACAGCGGCCAAACCGGCCGCGTCCATGACTAGGACACGGATTGGCACCGCGGAATGTTCAACCGCGACGAGTGGCCGGGCGTGTTGGTGGGACTAGGCCGAGCGGCGGATGGTGCGACCGCGACCGATGTCGCCCTTGAGCAGCAGGTCGCGCTCGGACTCCGACAGACCGCCCCAAACCCCGTAGGGCTCACCGACTTCGAGGGCGTGCGAGCGGCACTCCTGAATTACCGGGCACTGCCGGCACATTTCCTTCGCGCGCTGCTCGCGTTGCATGCGGGCACGGCCACGCTCACCGTCGGGGTGGAAGAACATCGATGAGTCAACGCCGCGGCACACGCCCTGCAGTTGCCAATTCCAGATGTCGGCGTTGGGTCCAGGTAGCTGTTCCGGCTGTGGCATTGGTTCGTTCCCTCTCTGCACCGCTCGCTCGAGGTCAGGTTCGTGAAAGCGGTTGGGTGCAACTTAAATTAAGTGGAGTGGGGTCACCGATGACTACCCGTCATGCGTAGACGTTAGGGCGGGCGATGAATTTCCGTCAATAGCCACTTAGCCCGACAAAATATGTGCCCGTTGGAGCAGAATTAACTTTACGTTCACCTCGAATGAAATGGCGAAACCGATGCCGTGCTACCAGGCAGTTGGCCGAAACGAGATTTCCCAGCTCAGCGCGCGGGAGGGCGATAAGGCGAATTTATCCATGGGCTATAGTGATTAACGGTTCGGTAACATGAAGACCACAAACTGTTTACTACATCATTGTGATTGAAACTCGTCACACTTCCTTGATTGGCCGAGAGTTGGCCGACGCCGCCTTCGGGGATCGGCCCGGCAGCTGGCCGCTGCCGTCGGCGACGACGCCGGCCGACCTGTGGCTGCGCGCCGTCGCGGCCGGGGGACAGGGTCGCTACGGCGCGGCCTTCCGCGACCTCGCGGTGCTGCGGCGCACCGCTCCTGCAGGGCGGCTGGCGTCGTTGGGCATGAGCACGCATGGTTCGTTCCTGCGCCAACTCGGTTGGCACAGCGTCGCCCGGGGCTGGGACGGGCGCGCCCTGGCGCTCGCCGGCGACGATCCCGAGGCGGGCGCCGACGCCCTCATCGGGCTGGCCGCCGACGCGTTGGGTGTCGGGCGCTTCGCGGCTGCGGCGGCGCTGCTGGCGCGCGCCGACCCGCTGCTGGCGTCGCCGAAACCCGCTGTGCCCGACCGGCTGCCGGTGCGCCGGCGCTGGGTGGCCGCCGAACTCGCGATGGCCCGCGGTGATGGCGACGGCGCCGTCCGGCACGCCGGCGAAGGCGTCGAGCTGGCGGCGGCCATGACCGCCGCGTCGCCGCGGCATCGGGTCAAAAGCGAAGTGGTGCTGGCCGCCGCGCTGTGCTGCGCGGGCAACCTCGAGCGCGCCCGCACCGTCGCCGATGCCGCGCTGGCGATGACCGGCGAATTAGGGCTGCTACCACTTCGTTGGGCGCTGGCCTGCTTGCTGATCGATATCGAAAGTGTCACGTTTCCAGCACATCAGCTGCACGAAATCCGCGATGTCTGCGCAGGCCAGGTGCGGCGCGCCGGTGGAACGTGGCGTTCCGCTTGAAACGGCCCTCCGCCCGTTATTGTCATTTCGTTAGTTAGCCCAGTTGGCCCGCGATGTGTCCGCTTCGTAACGTTGGAGATATCACCGTCGATGACAATTCCAGCAGGGGAACGTCTCGACGCTGTGGTCGCCCAAGCCGTCACCGGAGACCACAACGCATTGAGGGAGGTGCTGGAGACCATCCGTCCGATCGTCGTGCGATATTGCCGAGCGCGTGTCGGCACCGTCGATCGGGGTGGCCTGTCAGCGGACGACGTGGCACAGGAGGTGTGCTTGGCGACTATCACGGCGTTGCCGCGTTATCGCGATCGCGGGCGTCCCTTCCTGGCCTTCCTGTACGGCATCGCGGCCCACAAGGTCGCCGATGCCCACCGGGCCGCCGGACGCGACCTCGCCTATCCCACCGAAACGATTCCCGACCGTTGGTCGAACGACGCGGGACCCGAACAGCTTGCGATTGAAGCCGATTCGGTGAGCCGGATGAGCGAATTGCTCGAGATCCTGCCCGCCAAGCAGCGCGAGATCCTGATCCTGCGCGTCGTCGTCGGGCTGTCCGCCGAGGAGACCGCGGCCGCGGTCGGCAGTACCACCGGGGCGGTCCGAGTCGCCCAGCACCGCGCGTTGTCGCGGCTGAAGTCCGAAATGATCGCGGCAGGTGACTGTGCCTGAATCCCTGGATGAATTCGCCCGCACCGACCTACTGCTCGATGCGCTCGCCCAGCGCCGGCCGGTGGACGTCGAGGACCCCGACGCCGATGTGCTGACCGGCCTGCTGGAGGACTGGCGCGACAACCTGAGGTGGCCGCCGGCCAGCGCGCTGGTGACTCCCGAAGAGGCCGTCAACGCGTTGCGCACCGGATTGGCCGAGCGCCGCCGCGGCAGCCATCGTGGCCTGGCCGTCGTCGGCTCGGTCGCCGCGGCGCTGATACTGCTCAGTGGATTCGGCGCCATGGTGGTCGAGGCCCGGCCCGGCGGCACCCTGTACGGGCTGCACGCGATGTTCTTCGACCAGCCCCAGGTGCACGGAAGCCAGGAGATGCTGGCCGCCAAGGCCGACCTGGCGAAGGTCCAGGAATCGATCGACCGGGGTCAGTGGGAACAGGCCAAGAATCAGCTGACCGAGGTGAGCAGCCTGGTGCAGTCGATCGACGACCCGGCCAGCAAACAAGAGTTGATGAATCAGCTGAAGCTGCTGAACGCGAAGGTCGATGCGCGCGACCCGAACGCCACGTTGCCGGTCGCTTCGCCGCCGGCGGCCCCACCCGGGCCGGCCATCGCGATTCCGGCGGCGCCGCCCGCCGCCTCGGTCGCGCCGTCGAAGGACGCGACGCCGGCGCCGCTCAACCCGCCGCCGAGTCCGTCAGTCGGCAAGCATCACCATCACGGCCATACGCCACCCCCGGTGGCGCCGTTAGCTCCGAATCAGTGAATCAGTGCCGGCGGTGGATGCCGTCGGCGTCCGACGTCGCTTCGTTGAGCGATGCGTCGGCGTAGCCCCGGCAGTAATCCCACGTGACGTAGGCATCCGGCTCGGGGTCATAGGCGGGCTCGTGCGGGCGCACGGTGCCGTCGATCAGTAGCTGCAGCAGGTTGGCGCGCAGCATGTCCCAGTCGTGGTAGTGATCCTGCTGACATTCGTCGCAGCACACCACGAGTCCGCGAATACCCTTGTGCGCCAGCAGCGCTTCGTACACGGCCAGATCGGCAAGGTCGGCCTCGACGGCCATCCGCTCCTGCTGATCCAGGGGCTGGCCCGGCTCGACGGCTTCCAGTGCCGCCGACGGATCACAGGGGTCGTCGGCGAATGGGTCGGGCGGCAAACCCGGAGGGAGGTGGTCGCGCACGTCCTCTAGCCTACGCAGCCCGCCCGGGATAACGCCAGCAGGGAGCCCGCCGGCCATGCCGCGCCGTTTGGTCCGCGCGGCGCGCCCGAGCAAGCGAACGACAGCGGGAGGGTAGCCGATAGGATGGGTTTCTCACGCCGCATCGTATGGAGGGCCCCACTGATGACCCGTGGCACGTCCCACCTGGAAGAAAGCTCTGACCTCGTCGGCAGTGCGTATGTGCGGGTGGGTGGCCTGGTCGACGACCCGGTGCCCACCGGAGGCGACAACCCGCACAAGATCGCCATGCTCGGGCTGACGTTCGACGACGTGCTGCTGCTGCCCGCGGCCTCCGACGTCGTCCCCGCAACCGCGGACACTTCCAGCCAGCTCACCAAGAAGATCAGGCTCAAAGTGCCGCTGGTGAGTTCGGCGATGGACACGGTCACCGAGTCGCGGATGGCCATCGCGATGGCCCGGGCCGGCGGCATGGGCGTCCTGCACCGCAACCTGCCGGTCGCCGAACAGGCGGGCCAGGTCGAAATGGTCAAGCGCTCGGAAGCCGGCATGGTCACCGACCCCGTCACCTGCCGCCCGGACAACACCTTGGCTCAGGTCGATGCGATGTGCGCGCGGTTCCGGATCTCCGGCCTGCCGGTGGTCGATGAATCGGGCGCGCTGGTCGGCATCATCACCAACCGCGACATGCGGTTCGAGGTCGACCAGACCCGCAAGGTCGCCGAGGTGATGACGAAGGCCCCGCTGATCACCGCGCAGGAGGGAGTGTCCGCCGACGCGGCGCTGGGCCTGTTGCGTCGCCACAAGATCGAGAAGCTGCCCATCGTCGACGGCCACGGGCGGCTGACCGGTCTGATCACCGTCAAGGACTTCGTCAAGACCGAACAGCACCCGCTGGCCACCAAGGACAGCGACGGCAGGCTGCTGGTCGGCGCCGCCGTCGGCGTCGGCGGCGACGCCTGGGTGCGCGCGATGATGCTGGTCGACGCCGGGGTGGACGTGCTGATCGTGGACACCGCGCACGCGCACAACCGGCTGGTGCTCGACATGGTCGGCAAGCTCAAGGCCGAGGTGGGCGAGAAGGTCGAGGTGATCGGCGGCAACGTCGCCACCCGTTCGGCGGCCGCGGCCCTGGTCGCCGCCGGCGCCGACGCGGTGAAGGTGGGCGTCGGGCCAGGCTCGATCTGCACCACCCGGGTGGTGGCCGGCGTCGGCGCGCCACAGATCACGGCGATTCTGGAGGCGGTCGCGGCCTGCGGCCCGGCGGGCGTGCCGGTGATCGCCGACGGCGGCCTGCAGTACTCCGGCGACATCGCCAAGGCGTTGGCCGCCGGCGCGTCGACGGCCATGCTGGGCTCGCTGCTGGCGGGCACCGCCGAGGCCCCCGGCGAGCTGATCTTCGTCAACGGCAAGCAGTTCAAGAGCTACCGCGGGATGGGGTCGTTGGGAGCCATGGCCGGCCGGGGGTCGGGCAGCGGAAAGTCGTACTCCAAGGACCGCTACTTCGCCGACGACGCGCTCTCGGAGGACAAGCTGGTGCCGGAGGGCATCGAGGGGCGGGTGCCCTTCCGCGGCCCGCTGTCCTCGGTGATCCACCAGCTGACCGGCGGCCTGCGCGCGGCGATGGGCTACACCGGCTCGCCGAGCATCGAGGCGCTGCAACAGGCGCAGTTCGTCCGGATCACGGCGGCGGGCCTGCGGGAAAGCCACCCGCACGACGTCGCCATGACGGTCGAAGCCCCCAACTACTACGCACGCTGAGGCCCAGATGGTCGAAATCGGGATGGGCCGCGTCGCCCGTCGCAGCTATGAACTGAGCGAAGTCAGCATCGTCGCCTCCCGGCGCACCCGCTCGTCGCAGGACGTGTCGACCGCCTGGCAGCTGGACGCCTACCGGTTCGAGATCCCGGTGCTGGCGCACCCGACCGATGCGCTGGTGTCGCCGGAGTTCGCGATCGAGCTCGGCAAGCTCGGCGGCCTGGGCGTGCTCAACGGCGAGGGCCTGATCGGGCGGCACGCCGACGTCGAGTCCAAGATCGCGCAACTGGTCGAGGCCGCCAGCAAGGAGCCCGAGCCGTCGGCGGCGATCCGGCTGCTGCAGGAGTTCCACGCGGCCCCGCTCAACCCGGACCTGCTGGGCTCCGCGGTCGCCCGGATCCGGGAGGCCGGGGTCACCACCGCGGTGCGGGTCAGCCCGCAGAACGCCCAGGCGCTGACGCCGGTGCTGGTGCAGGCCGGCATCGACCTGCTGGTCATCCAGGGCACCATCGTCTCGGCCGAGCGGGTGGCCAACGACGGGGAACCGCTGAACCTCAAGACCTTCATCTCCGAGCTCGATGTGCCGGTGGTCGCCGGCGGCGTCCAAGACCACCGCACCGCGCTGCACCTGATGCGCACCGGCGCCGCCGGTGTCATCGTCGGCTACGGCGCGACCCGGGGAGTGACCACCAGCGACGAGGTGCTGGGCATCAGCGTGCCGATGGCCACCGCGATCGCCGACGCGGCCGCCGCGCGGCGCGAGTATCTCGACGAGACCGGCGGCCGCTACGTGCACGTGCTGGCCGACGGCGACATCCACACCTCGGGCGAGCTGGCGAAGGCGATCGCCTGCGGCGCCGACGCGGTGGTGCTGGGCACGCCGCTCGCCGAGTCCGCCGAGGCGCTGGGCGAGGGATGGTTCTGGCCGGCCGCCGCGGCGCACCCGTCGCTGCCGCGCGGCGCGCTGCTGCAAATCGCCGTCGGGGAGCGCCCGCCCCTGCACCAGGTGCTCAACGGCCCGTCCGATGACCCGTTCGGCAGCCTCAACCTGGTCGGCGGGCTGCGGCGGTCGATGGCCAAGGCCGGCTATTGCGACCTCAAGGAGTTCCAGAAGGTCGGCCTGACCGTCGGTAGCTAACCCGGAGGCCGCTGGCTCGTTACCCGCCGGTAAGGCCATACTGGTGCGATGAAGCCGGATTACGACGTACTGATCATCGGTTCGGGTTTCGGGGGAAGCGTCAGCGCGCTGCGGCTGACCGAAAAGGGCTACCGCGTCGGCGTATTGGAGGCCGGGCGGCGGTACGCCGACGAGGATTTCGCCGAGACGTCCTGGGATCTGCGTAAGTTTTTGTGGGCGCCGAAGCTGGGCTGCTACGGGATTCAGCGCATCCATCCGCTGAAGAACGTGTTGATCCTGGCCGGTGCCGGGGTGGGTGGCGGCTCGCTGAACTACGCCAACACCCTGTATGTGCCGCCCGAACCGTTCTTCAACGACCAGCAGTGGAAGCACATCACCGACTGGCGTGACGAGCTGATGCCGCACTACGAGCAGGCCAAGCGGATGTTGGGCGTGGTGGAGAACCCGACCTTCACCGACGCCGACCGGGTTGTCAAAGAGGTCGCCGACGAGATGGGCTGCGGCGACACGTTCGTGCCGACGCCGGTCGGCGTGTTCTTCGGCCCGGACGGCACCAAGGCCCCGGGCAAGACCGTGCCGGACCCGTACTTCGGGGGCGCTGGGCCGGAGCGCACCGGGTGCCTGGAATGTGGAGCCTGCATGACGGGCTGCCGCTACGGCGCCAAGAACACCCTGCTGAAGAACTACCTCGCTCTCGCGGAATCTGCTGGCGCACAGGTGATTCCGATGACCACGGTGAAGCGCTTCGAGCAGCGTGCCGACGGCCTGTGGGAGGTTCGCACCGTGCGCACCGGAAGCTGGCTGCGCCGCGACCGGCGCACGTACACGGCGAAGCATTTGGTCCTGGCCGCGGGAACCTGGGGCACCCAGCATCTGCTGTTCAACATGCGCGATCAGGGCCGACTGCCGCGGCTGTCCAAGCGCCTGGGCATGCTCACCCGAACCAACTCCGAGTCCATCGTCGGCGCCGGGAAACTCGAGGTCGACCCGAATCTCGACCTGACGCACGGGGTGGCGATCACGTCGTCGATCCACCCGACATCGGACACTCACATCGAACCCGTCCGCTACGGCAAGGGCTCCAACGCGATGGGGCTGCTGCAGACGCTGATGACCGACGGCCACGGCCCGGAAGGCACCGACGTGCCCCGCTGGAAGCAGCTGATCGAGGCCGCGCGCGAGGATCCGCGCGGCACGCTGCGTCTGCTCAATCCCCGTCAGTGGAGCGAGCGCACCATGATCGCGCTGGTGATGCAGCACCTGGACAACTCGATCACCACCTTCACCAAGCGCGGGAAGCTGGGCATCCGCTGGTACACGAGCAAGCAGGGACACGGCGAGCCCAACCCGACGTGGATTCCGGTTGGCAACGACGTCACCCGCCGCATCGCCGACAAGATCGACGGCGTCGCCGGTGGCACCTGGGGAGAGCTGTTCAACATCCCGCTGACGGCGCACTTCCTCGGCGGCGCCGTGATCGGCGACGACGCCGAGCATGGGGTGATCGACCCGTATCACCGGGTCTACGGCTACCCGACGCTGTTCGTGGTGGACGGCGCGGCGATCTCGGCGAACCTGGGCGTCAACCCCTCGTTGTCAATTACAGCCCAGGCCGAGCGGGCCGCGTCATTGTGGCCGAATGTTGGCGAGAACGACCAGCGCCCGGTGCAGGGCGAGCCCTATCGCCGGCTGGAGCCGATCCCGCCTAAGGCGCCCGTGGTGCCGGCCGAGGCGCCCGGCGCGCTGCGCTGGTTGCCGAGCAATCACATAAGCTCCACCGCCGACGCCAGCTAGCACGCGATCGCCTGCAGCGGTGCGCCGCTGACCACCCGGCTGCGCTCGCCGCGCACATTGACCGGGACGTCGCCCATCAGGGTGATGCGGTGCATCAGCCGGGGCTGGTCGTCGTAGTCGTCGATCGCCCGGTGCTGGGTCGCGCGGTTGTCCCACATCGCGACGTCACCGTGCGCCCAGTTCCAGCAAATGGTGTTCTCCGGCAAGGTGATTCGTCGCTGCAGCAGTTCCAGCAGGGCGCTGGACTCGTGACTGTCCAGGCCGACGAAGCCGCGCACGAAGTCACCGGCCAGCAGGGTGCGCTCACCGGTCTCCGGGTGCACCCGCACCACGGGGTGCTCGGTGCGAAAGTCCGGCTTTTCGAACGCCTGCCGAAACGACCGCTGCGTGTCGCTCATCGAGAGGGCCGCTTCGGTGGTCACGTAGTCGTAGCGGTTGGTGTGTAGCGCCCAGAGATTTTCCACCAGACATTTGAGCGGCTCGGGCAGGTGTTGGTATGCCGCCACGGTCGACGCCCAGAGCGTCGAGCCGCCGTAGGTCGGCAGCTTGACCGCGCGCAGGATCGACGCCGCCGGGTAGTTGGCGGCGAACGTGACGTCGGTGTGCCAGCGGTTCGCCTTGCCGTATTCGGAGTCGATCGGGGTGATTACCGGGACCTGCCTGGCGGCCAGGGCGCCCGCGGCCGGGTGGCCGATCGGCGTGCCCAGCAGCTCGGCGAACGCGAGCTGCTGCTCGTCGTCGAGGTGGTGCTGGTGACGGAAGAAGACCACCTTGTGGGCCAACAGCGCCCCGCGGATCTTCTCGACCGCGTCCTCGTCGAGGTCGCCGCCGAGGCGAACCCCGTCCACCCGGGCGCCGATCCGGCTGCCCAGCTTGGTGACGGTTACCTGACCTGTCATTTTCGTCTTCCTTGGCTCAAAACGGGTGTAGTCAACTGACTACATTTGATAGTGTAGTCAGGTGACTACAACTTCCGCAACAGGGCGCGGGAAAGTGCCCACCGGGCGCGCGGAAGTGGCCGCGGCGATCCTGGAGGCCGCCACCGACCTGTTCGCCGAGCGCGGTCCGGCCGCGACGTCCATCCGCGACATCGCCGCGCGATCCAACGTCAACCACGGGCTGGTGTTCCGCCACTTCGGCACCAAGGAGCAACTGGTCGGCGCGGTGCTCGACCATCTGGGCGCCAACCTGAGCGCCCTGCTGGGCACCGACGCGCCGGCGGCCGTGCTGCAGAGTTCCCTGGACCGGCAGATGCGGGTGATGGCCCGCACCGTCCTCGACGGCTATCCGGCCGGCCAGCTACAGAAGCGTTTTCCCAACATCGCGACGCTGCTCGACGGGGTGCGTCCGCTGTACGACGACGACGTCAAGGCCCGGCTCGCGGTCGCCAATGCCCTTGCCCTGCAGTTCGGTTGGCGGCTGTTCGCGCCAATCCTGCGCTCTGCCACCGGGATTGAAGGCCTGACGGATGACGAGATACGCGAGGCGGCCGGCGCCGAGGTGCAGCGGATTCTGGGGCCCGCCGACCCTCAGTGAGTCCGCACGGAATCCGCGATTAGGGCCCGCCGATGCAGCGGTTCGCGACCCGGCGGCTGGTGCGGCGGCGGCAGCAGCGGCTTGCGGGGACTCACCGCGACCGTCGTCGTCGATTCGGTGCTCAGCTCGAGCTCTTCGCCGGAGTGGCGAATCTTCAGCTCGCCGCCCGGCCCGTCGCGCAGCGTATAGGTGACGTCATCGTGGTTGACGTCGACGGTGAGCCGGAAGTCCCGCCACCGCAGCCGGAACCGTAGCCGCGAAATGCCATCGGGCAGTTGGGGATCCAGCGACAGGATGCCCTCGTCGTCGCGCAGGCCGCCGAACCCGGACACCAGCGCAGTCCAGGCACCGGCCAGCGAGGCCATGTGCAGGCCGTCGCGGGTGTTGTGGTGCAGGTCGCGCAGATCGATCAGGGCGGCCTCATAGGCGTAGTCGTGGGCCAACTCCAAATGCCCGACCTCGGCGCACATCACCGCCTGCGTGCAGGCCGACAGCGACGAGTCGCGCACCATGCGCGGCTCGTAGTAGTCGACATTGCGGGCCTTCTGCTCGTGCGTGAACGCGTGGCTCTGCCAATGCATGGCCAGCACCAGGTCGGCCTGCTTGATCACCTGCGCGGGGTACAGGCGCACGTACGGGTCGTGCAACAGCAACGGGTAGGAGTGATTCTCCCGGAAGTCCCACTCCGTCAAGGTGGTGAAGCCCTCGCACTGTTGATGGACCCCCAGCCCGTCGTCGTACGGGATGTTGGCGGCGTCGGCCGCATCGCGCCAGGCTGCCGTCTCCTCGGTGGTGACCCCCAGCGCCTTGGCCGCGTCGGGGTGGCGGTTGCAGGCGTCGGCGGCGACGTGCAAATTGTGCGCGGCCATCAGGTTGGTGAAGACGTTGTCGCGCACGATCGCCGTGTACTCGTCGGGGCCGGTGACGCCGTCGAGGTGCCAGACGCCGTGCCGATCGTGATGGCCGAGCGAGAGCCAGAGCCGGGCCGTCTCGACCAGCACGTGCAGGCCGCAATCCGCCTCGAGGTCGTTGTCGCCGGTGACGACGCGGTAGCGCTCGAAGGCCATCGCGATGTCGGCGTTGATGTGCCAGGCCGCGGTACCGGCCGGCCAGTAGGCCGAACACTCCTGCCCGCGAATGGTCCGCCACGGGAAGGCGGCGCCTTCCAGGCCCAGCTCGGCCGCCCGCTCCTTGGCCAGGTCCAGGGTGGAGGCGCGCCAGCGCAGCGCGTCGGCCACGGTGTAGGGGGCGGTATAGGTGAGCACCGGCAGTACGTATCCCTCGGTGTCCCAGAAGGCGTGGCCGTCATAGCCGGTTCCGGTGAGCCCCTTGGCGGCAATCGCGCGGCGCTCGGCGCGAGCGCTGGCCTGCAGCAGGTGGAAGAGCCCGAACCGCACGGCCTGCTGGGATTCGGGGTCGCCTTCGACCTCGACGTCGGCGCAATCCCAGAAGTTGTCCAGATACTTGCGTTGCGCGTCGAGCAGCCCCTGCCATCCGCTGTAGCGCGCGCTGTGCAACGCGGCGGCGACCTGGTCGCGTAGCGCCGGGCGCGAGCGCATGCTCGACCAGCCGTACGCCAAGTACTTGACGATGCGCAGCCGCTGCCCCGCGCGCAGCCCGCAGATCACGGTGGTGCGCGCCAGATCGGCGCGGGAATCCGTGCCGACCTCGACGCGCCCCTCGACATCGACCTCATGATCCATGCCGGCGGCCATCATCAGCGCGCTGCTGCGCGTGCGGTGCATGAGAACCGCTCCGGTGTCGGTGTTTTCGTGGTCGACCTCTTCGAGCGGGTTCTCCAGGATGGCCGCCACCCGGGGGTCACCGGAGGTCTCCGGCTGATCCTCGTTGGTGACCAGCTCGGACTGCACCGTCACCCGGGCGAACTCGCCGAGGGCCTCGACGCAGTACTCGATGGCGGCGACGCCGCGCTGCGCCAGCGACACCAGCCGGGTGGATATCACCCTGACCTCCTTGCCCGCGGGTGAGCGCCAGTGCGCCGTGCGGGTCAGCGTCCCGGCGCGCAGGTCCAGATCCCGCTCGTGGGAGAGCAATTCGCCGTAGCGGACGTCGAACGGCTCGTCCTCGACCAGCAGCCGGATGATCTTGCCGTTGGTGACGTCGACGAGGGTCTGGCCGGCTTCGGGGTAGCCGTAACCGGCCTCGGCGTAGGGCAGCGGACGGATCTCGTAGAAGGAGTTCAGATAGGTGCCCGGCAGGCCGTACGGCTCGCCCTCGTCGAGGTTGCCGCGCAACCCGATGTGCCCGTTGGACAGGGTGAACAAGGATTCGGACTGGGCCAGCAGGTTGAGGTCGAGCTGGGTCTCGCGCACGTGCCAGGGATCAACGGGAAACGATTCGTCGGTGATCATGACTGCAGCAGCTCGGCGAGGTCGGTGACCACCACGTCGGCGCCGTTGCGGCGTAAGTCCTCGGCTTGGCCCACCCGGTCGACACCTACCACGAATCCGAAGTTACCGGCCCGGCCGGCGGCCACCCCCGACAAGGCGTCCTCGAACACGGCCGCGCCCTCGGCGGGGACGTCCAGCAGCTGGGCCCCGCGCAGGTAGGAGTCCGGGGCGGGCTTGCCGGCGATGTGTTCCTCACGCAGGGTGATGCCGTCCACCCGCTTCTGCACGAACCGGTCCAGGCCGGTGATCTCGAGGACGTCGCGGGTGTTGGCGCTCGACGACACCACGGCGACGCCCAGCCCCGCGGCCGACACCGCCTCGAGGTAGCGCCGCGATCCGTCGAACACCTTGACGCCGTCCTCCTTCAGGACCTTCTGGAACATGTCGTTCTTGCGGTTGCCCAGGCCGTAGATCGTCTCGGCGTCGTCGGGATCGTCGGGGCCGCCGTCGGGCAGGTGGATGTCGCGGCTCTCCAGGAACGAGCGGACGCCGTCCTCGCGCTTCTTGCCGTCGACGTATTTGCGGTAGTCGGCGGCCTCGTCGAAGGGAACGAACGTATCGCCGGTGCGTTTGGCCCGGTCCGACAGGTAGGCGTCGAACATGGCCTTCCAGGCTTTGGTGTGCACACTGGCGGTGTCGGTGAGCACGCCGTCGAGGTCGAACAGGCAGGCACGCACTTTCTCTGGCAGACCCAGCGCTGAACTCACCGGCGGTCCTCTCTAGGTCGGGGCTGGTTAAGCGATACCCACTTCACCATGCCCGCCATGCATGTCGCCAGCGATCGCCGGGTATTGCGCTTTGAGCCCGCGGTTCGTGCGGCGCTCAGCAACTGGCGGGGCGGCAGCACGGTCCGCCAAGAAATGCGCGGTCACGCCTGACATTCGCGCCGGTGTCACTCGCCCCGGCAAGGAGGAATGCGGCGGGTTACCGTGAACATCGACGATTCGTTAAAACGCAGTGCTGCAACAGATTGCACCAACGGCCTCAACCGTCGTTGCCGCGCGGCCCTGTGTCGTCCTCCGGGGACCAGGTGCCCGGGATCATCGGTATGCGGGGCCCGCCGCCGAATTCATCACGGGCCAGGGTGGTCAGGCCCGCCGCGGTGACGGGTTCCTTGCGCGCCGTGCCGGCGAAGCCCAGGTTTTCGGCGCCGCGTCCTGACGCCGTCGTCGTCGGCTCGTCCCAGTCCGGATCGACGTCGACGTTCATGTCCATGAACTCGTCGCCGTGATTGCGCTGCCGCGTCCACCGGCGCCGCCGGGCCCGCGCCGCCTCCCGCGCGGCCACGGCGGCGACAACCGCGGCCGAATCGGGCTCGGGCGCCTGCCTTTTCGCACCGGCGGCAGCGCTCGCACTCATTCCCGAACCAAATCCGATGCCGGGAGGCGCGAGGGCATAGGGAGGCACAAACGGGACCGCGCCCGGGGTCGGCGGCGCGGGCGGTGCCGGGCTGGCCACCGTGCCGGTCGCGGGCGCCGGCGCGGGCGTGGGTGCCGACGCAGGGGCGGCGGCGGGCGCGGTGATCGGGGTCGTGCTTAGCGCCGCCGGCAGGCTTGGCGGTGCCGCAGCGGGTGTTGCGACCGGCGCCGCCACGGGCGCGGGTGGGGGCACAGGCCCGGCCAAACCCGCAAAACCGGCCAACGCGCCGAAGGGGGCCGCGGCGATGAGCATGGGCATCAACAGCAATTGGGGCTGCGTCGGGAGCCAGCTCGCGAGCTGGGCCAGGTGAGTCGGCCAGTCGAACAGCACGAGGTTGGTGATGAACTGGAAAGCCGCCGCCGGGTTTTCCTGCAACAGGGCCCCGAACTGCTGAAAATCCGAAAAGAGTTCGAGGGCTCGAACCACCCACCAGAGTACGTCTCCGGGGTTGGTATAGGCCTCGTAGGGCAATCCGTTGAGAGTCCCCTCGACCGGGTCCCAGTCAATTCCGAACAGCCGCAGGATCTGGGCGACGAACTGGTTGAGCGGACTGTCGAACCCGTGCTCATGGTCGTGGTGGTCGTCGTCTTCCTCGTGGTCGTGTTGCGCGGCGGCCTCGGATTTCAGGATTGGCGGCGCCGGGTCCGTCTGCGGTACGGCCACCACCGCCGCCATGGAGACGGCTTGATAGGTTGCCATCGTGCTGGCGGCCTGAACCCACATCCGCGCATAGTCGGCCTCGTTGACCGCGATCGGAATGGTATTGATTCCAAAGAAATTCGTCGCGACCAGGGCGCCGTGTACGACATGGTTGGTGGTCAGCTCGGGCATGGTCGGCATCGCCGCCAACGCGGCGGTGTAGGCGGTACCGGCCGTCTCATGCTGGGTGGCCGCCGCGGCGCTGTGCGCGCTGGCCTGCGTCAACCAGGCCAGGTACGGCGTGTGCGCGGCTACGTAGGATTCGGCGCTCGGCCCCTGCCAGGCTCCTGCGTGCGCCGTGGCCAGAAGCGCGCTGAGTTCTGCTGCCGCCGAGGCGTATTCGGCACCCATCGAGCTCCACGCCGCCGCGGCGGCGAACAGAGACGCGGGTCCCGGACCGCTGCTCAGCATCGCTGAGTGCACTTCCGGCGGGGCGGCCATCCAAATCGGTGCGGTCATCGTCGAACACCCCGGCTGCGGTCGGCGATCAGCGGGGGGATTGCGGGAGGCAACGCCATCACGGCAACTCCTGGGCTGGGCGAGCGTACAGAATCACCGAGACAGTAATTGAAAATGATTGTCGTTATCAATGGGAGGTCTTGACCCTCATACGAAACGCATAACTTGACCTCGGGGCGCCGGGCGGCGCAGCTCGACGAAAAAGTCCTTCGGCAGCGTGCCGCGGTCGGCGACGCCGCCGGCCAGCGCGCCCTTGAGGATGAGGCGGTTCTCCAGCCGGGCGAAGATCGGCCCGGAGCCGGGCAGCCGGATACCCGTTCCGATCAGTCGGGCGAACCAGTTGCCGCGTTCCAGCCCGCTCGGCTAGTCGCAGGGATTGAAGGCGATCACCCTGCGCAGGTTGCCGGCAAGTTCGATGGAAGCGATGCAGCGCAATCGCGGCCCCCATCGACCCGCCCACCAAGATGGCGTCGCGCAGGCCGAGCGCGTTGATGAATTCGACTACGGCCCGCGCAGGTCGGGTTCGCTGTAGCGCGCACCTCCGACGATGTCGGGCCATCCCATCCCGGGCAGATCGAGGGCGTAGACGGTGAACTAGTCCGAGAGCGCGGGCACGACCCGCTGGAAATAGCCAAGCTGGGTGCGCACGGTGTGGAGCAGGACGAGCGATGGTCCGGTGCCCGCCGTGAAGGAGCGCAGCCGCGGCCGTCGAACCGGCGGAAAAGTTCAACATCACCCTGGCCGCGGCTCCATCTAATCGTTAGTGCTGGCCTGGAAATTCCTTGCGTACCATGGTATTAGCCTCGGGTTACGACGCCCTGGATCGCGCGCAGCCTGTTGTCGGCCAGCGCCCGGGTGAGGTTTTCGGCCTTGCGGCCGAAGTCGGCGACGAACGCGTGCAGGCCCAGCGGTTGGGGCGGCTGCGCCAGCAACGCCGCCATGAGCGAACTCGCGGCCGCGGTGAGGTCGTTCCAGTGCTGCACCGCGAACCCCGCCGAGGTGACCAGGGTGCGCAGCTCGTCGGGGGTCACCAGGTGGCTGTGGGCGGGTGTGTCGGCCCAGGGCAGCGGGAAGTCGAGCGGGTGACCGTCGCCGATGGTCAAATCCCACAGCGCAAGCCGACCTCCCGGCGTGAGCACGCGGCGCGCCTCGCCGTACAGGCGCGCCTTATCGGCCACGTTCATCTGCACGTGCTGACTGACCACCACGTCGACCGAGCCGTCGGGGAGCGGCAATGCGGTGACGTCGCCCTGCCGGACGGTAATCGAATCATCCAGCCCGACAAGTCGATTGAGCCAGCGGTGGGTGTCGCAGTACTCGGCGGTGAGGTCGACGGCGGTGACCGCGCACCCGTAGCGGTCGGCGAGGTAGCGCGCGGTGCCGCCGATCCCGCTGCCCGCGTCGAGAACCCGGCTTTCGCCGGTGATTCCGGCCAGCTCCAGCAACTGGGCGGTGGCGAAGCGGCCCATGGTGTGGAAGTCCTCCAGGGGCCCCAGGTCCGCCGGCGCCAGGTCGTCGAGATCCTTCCCGGCGTCGAGCAGGGCCCGCTCGATGCTGGGCCGCGAAAGCCCGGTCGAGTACTGCTTTTCGACGGTGCCGCTCACTTCCGCACCTCCGCCCACGCGGTGATGATCGGGGGCATCGCGATAAGCGCGTTGACCGCCAGCGCCTGCTCGCGGAATCGCGGCACGAATCCGTCGATGTCGGCAAGCTCGTCGATGGCGAAGCCCCCTTGTTCGGCGATGGGGGACACCAGCCGCCAGACTTCCGCGAGGTAGGCGAGGATGTCGGTGTCGGCGGCCGTGCCGAGCGGCGTGCCGAGGGTCAGCCGCGGCGCGCCCAGGCCGGCGTCTGCGAAGACGGTGTGCAGCGTGGTGCCGAATCGCGGGCTGAGCCCCATGGCCTCGAAGGCGCGCACGATCCCGCCCGTCACCCGCCGGAACAGCGGCGTGTCCGGAACGCCGTGCGCAGCGGTGATGTCGTTCTCGGAGAACGCCACAACCCCGCCCGGGCGCACGAAGGAGCTGAGGTGGCGCAGCGTGGCGGCCGGGTCGGGCAGGTGCATCAGGATCAGCCGGCCGACGACCGCGTCCACCGGTTCGTCCAGGGCGATCGAGTCAACGGCGGACTGCATGAAATGCACCGTGGACAAGCCCTTTTCGGCGGCGCGGGCGCGGGCGAGCTCGACCATCGCGGGTGCGGCGCCGACCCCGAGTACGGTCCCGGTCGGGCCGACCAACCGGGCGGCGATGAACGACACGTCACCTGGCCCGGATCCGATATCGAGCACCCGCATGCCCGGCCGCAGCCCGGCGAGCCGCAGCGCGTGCTCGGTGTAGTCGTCGTAAAGCCGTCCCTGCAGGAGGAGTCGCTGCACCTCCACGTCGGCGTGGCCGAGAACGTATGTGCTGTCGCTGGATGTGGTGCTCATCGTGTTCCAATCCTTTCTCCGGCGGTGATCAGGCCGACGAAATCCTGTTGTTTTGCGACGCCGTGCTCACGTCGCCATATCGGGGACTGGCCGGAGAGGCGGGGTCGCGCGGGCTGGGGATGCTGTTGGGCCCGGTCGAATTTGTCCAGCCGGTGCATCGGTGTCAGTGCGGTCAACATGAAGTTGCCGAGCTGGCGCATGAAATTGCGTGCGGTACGCCGCGATTCCGGGCCGGTGACGTAGCGGCGCGCGATGGTGAGGAAGTCCTCGGGCTCGACGCCGGCGACATCGCGGACGTGCGTGGTCGGGCCGCCCACCGCCCAGGTTCCCCGGGCGTGCTCGGGCAGGTAATAACGCAGGCTGGACTGGAAGAACATATCGGCGCCGAGCCGCTTCGCGTTGACACGTATGGCGCGCATGAACATCGACGGCGGAACGTCGATGTGACGCACGCGCCGGCCCAACGCTTCGCCGACCGCGTCGGCGATTTCGGCTCCCGAGAGCAGTGTCGGTCCGGTCGGGCGGTAGGCACGCCCGTCGTGGCGGTGCGGGTCGAGCAGTGCGCCGACGGCAACCCGCGCGATGTCTTCGTTGGAGGGCGGTGCGTTTCGGCCCGCCCCGGTGGGCGTCGGCAACACTCCCAGCTGGGCGGCCAGGGGGACGAGCTGCAGGTAGTTGTCGGCGAAGTAGCCCGGATCGACGGCCACATGCGCCGTGTCGGGCAGCAGCTCGAACAACTTGTCGGTCAGCCAGGCCTGCCGCGTCATCAGCGACGGATGCTCCGGGCTGGCTAGCCATTGGCCAAGCGCCACCACCGCTTCCGCGCCGGCGCGCCGCGCGGCCACGGCGAAGGCAACCGCGCTGTCGAGCGCGTGCGGGTGGTACGGCGGGTTGAAGTACAACCGGTCGACGTCGGCCATCGCACCCGTAACCTGTTGGATGTCAAACATATCGGCGATCACGACCTCGGCGCCCATTTCCCGCAACCGGGCGCTGCGCGCGTCCTCACGGTGCACCATGGCCCTGGTCGTGACGCCTCTTTCCAGCAGTTGGGCGGCGACCGCGCCGCCGATCTTGCCCGTGGCGCCGGTGACCATTATTCGACTACTCATCGGAGTGTCCTTTCCTCCTGTAGACGCGCCGGTTCCCTAGCTGGGAGAAGCCAGCCGACGACGATCGCCGCGCCCAGCGCGATGCCGGCGCACACCAGCGAGCTGACCTGCAGTCCGTCCAGGAACGCGCGATCGACGGCGGCGCGCACATGCCCGGCTTGCTGCGCGGGTAGATGCTGAATCACATTGTGCGCCAAAGCCATCGAATGACGCATGGCATCGGCGGGCAATCCCGTCAGCGCGGCTGCACCGAGGTGGCCCGAGTACACCGAGGCGAAGATGCTGCCGGCGATGGCCACTCCGAGCGTGCCTCCGAGTTCGCGCGTGGTGTCGTTGACGGCCGAGCCGACCCCCGCTTTGTCGGCGGACAGCGATCCCATGATCGCCTCGGTGGCCGGCGAAAAAGTCATTCCGAGGCCGCCGCCGAGCAGCAGCATCTGCGTGGCGATCTGAATGTAGGGCGTGGCGGCGTCGGCCGTGGACGCCCACGCCAGACCGGCCGCGAACACGGCCAGGCCTGTGGCGACGACGGCGGTGGTGCCGATCCGCTCCACCAGCCGGGGGCCGGCAACGCTGGCCAGCGCGATCGACGCGGCGACCGGCAGCAATCGTACGCCGCTCTCAAAGGCGGTGTAGTCCTTGATGAATTGGAAGTACTGGGTGATGACGAAGATGAAGCCGAACAGGGTCAGGAACCCCGCCGTCACCGCCAGGCTGCCGCCGGAGAACCGGCGGTTCGCAAAGACCGAGACGTCCAGCATCGGATGGGTGCTGCGCCGTTCCCAGCGCGCAAACGCGGCGAGAACGATTGCGGCGAGGCAGAATCCGGCCATGGTCCGGCCGTCGGTCCATCCCCAGGTAGGCGCCTCGATGACCGTGTAGACGAGCATGGTGATCCCGGTCGCGGACAGGATCAAGCCGGGGACGTCGACGCGGGGTGCCGCGGGGTCGCGCGAGCTCGGAACGAACAACGTGGAGCCGATGATCGCCAGCGTCGCGACCGGAATGTTGACCATGAAGATCGAGCCCCACCAGAAGTGTTCGAGGAGCCATCCGCCGCTGATCGGCCCCACGGCCACCCCGACGCCAACCATGGCCGCCCACAGCCCTATTGCCTTCGCGCGCGGCACAGGGTCGGTGAAGATGTTGGTGATCAGTCCCAGGGTGGTCGGGAATATCACCGCCGCGCCCACCCCCATGGCGGCGCGGGCCGCGATCAGTGCATCCGCCGAATTCGTCTGTGCCGCAACCGCAGAAGTGACGGCGAACAGCGCGAGCCCGGAATTCAGCCAGCCTCGCCTGCCGTAGCGGTCGGACAGGCTGCCCGCCGAGAGCAGCAGGCCGGACATCACCAGGGTGTAGGCATCGACGATCCATTGCAATTGCGCGGTGTCGGCGCCGAGTTCACGCGACAGCGTGGGCAGCGCAACGTTGACGATGGTGGCATCGACGCTGATCACGAAGACGCCGAGGCAGATGACGGCGAGCGCGGCAATGGGGTGATCCCGGAACGCTGGTTCGGTGCGCATGGACAAGACGGTAAACCTCAAGGACAAACAAATCAAGTAGTGAGTTGAAAAAAATGTCTAGCGCCAGGTAGACTGGCATGATGGCGTCGCGCAGGAACTACAACCAGAACTGTCCGATCGCCCGCGGGCTCGATGTCCTGGGCGAGCGGTGGACCCTGCTGATCCTGCGGGAGCTGGTCGGCGGCGTGCGTCGCTACGGTGACCTGCGGGCCGAACTGCCCGGTATCGCGACCAATCTGCTCGCCGAAAGGCTCAAGGAGCTCACACACGCCGGGCTCGTTGACCGCAGCGACTTGCCGGCCCCGATCGGTCGCACCGTCTACACCCTCAGCGATCTCGGTTGGCAGCGCGTGCTGCCGATCCTGCAAAGCGTCGCGTGGTTCGGGGTGGACCACTTGGACCCGATCGACGATGGGCCGGTGTCCCCGCTCAACGGGTTTCTGGCCGGAATCCTGCTGGGCTTCCAGTCGGGTAGGGCCGCCGGGGTGGAGACGACATGCCGTGTCGAGATCGACGGTCGCCGTTTCGAATTCGCCGTCACGCAAGGCCGGCTCGGCGCGGGGCGCGGCGAGCCCGCGGTGACGATCACGGCCACGGCGGCGGATCTCGTCACCGCCCGGCTCGGGGCCGACGAAGGTGAGCGCGACGCCGCCGTGCGGCGGATCGAGTTTCACGGCGATGCGGCGGCGGTCGGGGCGCTGCGTACTGCGTTTGCGCTGTAGCCCTGCGGGGCGGAGACGACGCGGACAGCCACTAGACTGCGTGCGTGGCCGACCCCACCGAAACCCTTGAAACCGATGGCTCCGGATCGCCGGCCCGACCGGTGCTCGTCGTGGACTTCGGCGCGCAATATGCGCAGCTGATCGCCCGTCGCGTCCGCGAGGCGCGGGTGTTCTCCGAGGTGATCCCGCACACCGCCACGGTCGAGGAGATCAAGGCCCTCGACCCGCTGGCGCTGGTGCTGTCCGGCGGGCCGTCCAGTGTGTACGCCGACGGCGCGCCCCAGATCGATCCGGCCCTGTTCGATCTCGGGGTGCCGGTGTTCGGCATCTGTTACGGGTTTCAGGCCATGGCGCAGGCGCTGGGCGGGACCGTCGCCCACACCGGCACCAGTGAGTACGGCCGCACCGAACTGAAAGTTCTTGGCGGCGAACTGCATTCGGGGCTGCCGAGTTCGCAACCGGTATGGATGAGCCACGGCGACGCGGTCACGGCCGCACCGGACGGGTTCGAGGTGGTGGCCAGCAGCTCGGGCGCTGCGGTGGCGGGCTTCGAGAACCGGCAGCGCCGCCTGGCCGGTGTGCAGTATCACCCGGAGGTCATGCACACCCCGCACGGGCAGCAGGTGCTCACCCGATTCCTGCACGACTTCGCCGGGCTGGGCGCGGACTGGACCGCGGCCAACATCGCCGGCGTGCTGGTCGAGCAGGTGCGCGCCCAGATCGGTGACGGCCGGGCGATCTGCGGACTGTCCGGCGGTGTGGATTCCGCGGTGGCCGCCGCGCTGGTGCAGCGGGCCATCGGGGACCGGTTGACCTGTGTCTTCGTCGACCACGGGCTGCTTCGCGCCGGGGAGCGCGTACAGGTGCAACGCGACTTCGTGGCCGCCACCGGCGCCAACCTGGTCACCATCGATGCGGCCGACACCTTCCTGGACGCGCTGGCGGGCGTGAGCAATCCCGAGGGCAAGCGCAAAATCATCGGCCGCCAATTCATCCGGGCCTTCGAGGGCGCGGTGCGAGACATTGTGGGAGACGGGGATTCTCACGTCGATTTCCTGGTGCAGGGCACGCTGTATCCGGACGTGGTGGAGTCCGGCGGCGGCAGCGGCACCGCGAACATCAAGAGCCACCACAACGTCGGCGGCCTGCCCGACGACCTGAAGTTCAAACTCGTCGAGCCGCTGCGGCTGCTGTTCAAGGACGAAGTCCGCGCGGTCGGGCGCGAGCTCGGTCTGCCGGAGGAAATCGTTGCGCGCCAGCCCTTTCCGGGCCCCGGGCTGGGAATCCGGATCGTCGGCGAGGTCACCGCGCCCCGGCTGGACACGCTGCGTCGGGCGGACTCGATCGCGCGCGAGGAGCTGACGTCGGCGGGCCTGGACACCCTGATCTGGCAGTGCCCGGTGGTGCTGCTGGGCGACGTCCGCTCGGTCGGCGTGCAGGGCGATGGCCGCACCTACGGGCACCCGATCGTGCTGCGGCCCGTTTCCAGTGAGGACGCCATGACCGCCGACTGGACCCGGGTGCCCTACGAGGTGCTGGAGCGCATCTCGACCCGCATCACCAACGAGGTGGCCGAGGTCAACCGCGTGGTGCTGGACATCACCAGCAAACCACCCGGCACCATCGAATGGGAGTAGCCGGTCCGGCCTGGTTTCCGCGAAAAATGCGGCCACATGGCACCCATCAGCCACACCAGTACCGATCGCATAACGCTGTCCCTCACGTCGCTTGACGGTTGTCAGAGGGCGGGTGTTTACTTCGAAATGTATCGAACATACATTCGAATACACTCCCCGGAAGGTCCCGGAAAGCGTGGTGATAGGAGGCTGTCATGACCGCGGCTTTTGCCTCCAGCCCACGCCAGGAAACCCGTGCTGAGCAGCTGGAATCGCTTCGCCGTCGGATGGCGAGCATCTCCGGGAAGAAGGCCGGGTCGCACGCCGCTGCGCCCGCCGGGGACCTGTTGCCGGACTCGGAGGCCCAGCTGGCCCTCCCGCCCTGGCTGGCCGACCTGCTGCCCGCCCCGGTGCCGCGGGGAACGGTCGCGGTGCTCTCGGGTGCCAGGTCGCTGCTGCTGAGCATGGTGGCCGCCGTCACGGCGGCCGGTGGCAACGCCGCAATCGTCGGCCAGCCGGACATCGGGCTGCTGGCCGCCGCGGAGATGGGGGCGGACCTGAGCCGGCTCGCGGTGATACCGGATCCCGGCACCGATCCGGTGGAGGTGGCCGCCGTGCTCGTCGACGGCATGGACCTGGTGGTCCTGGGGCTGGGTGGGCGCGGCGTGCCGCCCACCCGGGCGCGGGCGGGGGGGGGCCCCGCCCGGAACAAGGGCTGCACCCAGGGGGGGAGGGGGGTGGGGGGGGCGGCCCCCCCCCCGCCCCCGGGG
>NZ_MBEI01000077.1 GCF_001953985.1 Mycobacterium colombiense | reverse complement strand
GGGCTGGGCGGCATGCTCGGCGGCGGGGCGGCCGCCGCTCACCCGGTCGCGGCCCTGGGCGGCGCGGCCTCCGTCGGCGGCAAGCTGTCGGTGCCGGTCGCCTGGTCCGGGACGCCGGGGGCCGCGCCGGCCCTGGGGCATGCGGTCCCGGTCAGCAGCGTCAGCGCGGCACCGGAGGCGGCCGGCGCTCCCGGGAATCTGCTCGGCGGCATGCCACTGGCCGGCACGGGTGCCGCCGGGCACGGAGCCGCCGGTCCCAAGTACGGCTTCCGGCCCACCGTCATGGCCCGACCGCCCTTCGCGGGATAGCCTCAGCCCCAGCGGATCTCGAACGCGCCCTGCCCGAAGCAGCTACGGCAGGGCGCGTTCTCGTGTGCCGGTATCAGCCGCGGCCCGATGGTCGGCCCGGCGGCACGCACAGCGCGGACGCTCTCACGCTCCGAATCACGGCGCCGTCCGAGGCCACCGCAACGAACCCGGCGCGGCCTTTATCTGCGGCCGGATTTTTACCCCGCGCTGGAGTTTTCGCGTCGGCGCCGTCCGCCCGGAACGGGCCGCGATGTCGGGGCGGTGAGCGGGTCGCGGCGGGCGCCACCCGGATGTTCCCGCAGGTAGTGACCGTAGCGACGAGGCGCGACCGACGGCGACCCGATCCTGCCGTCGCGACCGAACACCGCTCTCGAAAGCGGCGCCGGCGTGGCGGCCGCCGAATCGCGACGCGGCGACGGGGCGGTGTGTCCACCTAGCCTTCCCAGCAAGCAAATTCTTCAGGTCATCGCCGAGAGACCATCTGCGAGGGGATACATGTCGTTCGAGCCCGGTGCTTCGTAACCATGGACTTCGGGGCATTACCGCCGGAGATCAACTCCGGTCGCATGTACGCGGGTCCGGGGTCGGGTCCGATCATGGCAGCGGCCGCAGCCTGGGACGGGCTCGGCGCCGAGCTGGGCTCGGCCGCCAGCGGTTACACATCGGTGATCTCGGAGCTGACCCATGCGCCCTGGGTGGGCCCGGCTTCGGCGTCGATGCTGTCGGCGGTCACGCCGTACGTGAGCTGGCTGAGCGTCCTGGCCGCGCAGGCCGAGGAGACCGCGGGCCAGGCTCGGGCGGCGGCGGCGGCGTTTGAGGCGGCATTCGCGATGACGGTGCCGCCGCCGGTGATCGCCGCCAATCGAGTCTTGTTGGCGAACCTGGTGGCGACGAACTTCTTGGGGCAGAACACGCCCGCGATCGCGGCCACCGAGGCGCAGTACATGGAGATGTGGGCCCAGGACGCCGCCGCCATGTACGGCTACGCCGGCTCGTCGGCCGCGGCCTCGGAGCTGACGCCGTTCACGTCACCGCCCAACACCACCACCCCGGAGGCGGACTCCACCCAAGCCGCCGCGGTCGCCAAGGCCGTCGCCGAGCCGGCCGGCAACACCGCACAGACCACCTCCCAGCTGGCGACCCCACAAGCGTTGTCCGCCAGCACAACTCAAGCGGTGACCCAGGCGTCGACCACAACGACGGCGACGCAGCCGGGTCCGTTCACCTGGCTGCAGAACTTGATCAATGGATTCTTGACTTCCGGGCTGCCCACCCCGACCAACAACTACGCCGGGCTGAACACCGGCATGTACGGCACCCTGCTCAAGCAGACCACGGGCCTTGCCTATTTCTCGACCGGCATCACGAGCTTCTGGTCGTCGATCGCCCAGCAATTGACGTTCGGTCCCGGTGGTACTACTGCGGGTGCCGGCGGTGCCTGGTTCCCGACGCCGCAGTTCGCGAGCCTGGGTCTAGGCAACCTCGGCGGTGTGGGACATGTGGGTGCCGTCTCCGCGGGGGCCGGGCAGGCCGCGCGGGTGGGGCTGCTCTCGGTGCCCCAGCATTGGGCGACGCTGACCTCGTCGGTGACCCCGGCGGCACTGTCCGAGGAGGCCACTCCGATCGAGGTCGCGGCGACCGGTGGAACCAACTCCCCGGCCAATGGGCTGCTGCGCGGCATGCCGGTCGGGTCGATCGGGCGTCGCGGTGCAGCCGCCGGCTATGTCAACAAGTACGGCTTCCGCTACAGCGTGCTCACCCGCCCGCCATCGGCCGGATAAGCGGCGGAATCAGGCATGTATCACCTCACCTTTATCCGCGGCCGGATTTTTTCCCTGACCTGGACACACGTGCGTCCGGCTACACCGGCGTCCCGGCGCGGCGTTCGCGGCGCACGGGCCCTGAGCTTGAACCATTTCCGCAGCTCACAGCCACTATCAAGGCCCCTCGCGGGGGAGCCGGTCGGCATCGAGCGGCCGGCCCTGGCAACCGGCGCAACGGCGCGCCGAGCAGCTGCTACTCCACTGCCCGGCATGGCGGTGGCCCCCAGCGCATTAACGTCTTTCACTACTCGACGCATCGATTCGAACATCACAGGTTAAGGGGCATATTCGTGGTGGATTATGGGGCGTTCCCCCCGGAGTTCAATTCGGCGCGGATCTACTCGGGTCCGGGGTCGGGTTCGTTTGTGGCGGCGGCGTCGGCGTGGAGCGCGCTGGCGGCCGAACTCAACTCCGCCGCACTCAGCTATGACAACGTGATCACCGCGCTGAGCAGCGAGGAGTGGACCGGCACGGCATCCGCGACGATGGCGCAAGCGGCCCAACCCTACGTGACCTGGCTGACCACGACGGCCGCGCAGGCCGAGGAGGCGGCCAGCCAGGCACGCGCGGCGGCCGCGGCGTATGAGACCGCGCTGGCCTCCTCGGTGCCGCCCCCGCTGATCGCGGCGAACCGCACGCAATCGCAGCAGCTGCAGGCGACGAACGTGCTGGGGCAGAACACCCCGCTGATCGCCCAGCTGGAGGCCCAGTACGGCGAGTACTGGGCCCAGGACGCGGGCGCGATGTACGGCTACGCGGGCCAGTCGTCCTCGGCGACGAAGGTGACGCAGTTCCAGAAGGCGCCCGAGGTGACCAACCAGGCGGGCCAGGCCAACCAGGCCGCGGC
>NZ_MBEI01000076.1 GCF_001953985.1 Mycobacterium colombiense | reverse complement strand
CGATCGTGGTCGACGAGTCGAACACCTCCGGTGTGTTGCTTGCGGGGGCGACCGCCGGCGCGCCGGCGCACGACTGGCTGACCCTGACCGGCGGGGCGATCGGCTACGGCATCCCGGCCGCGGTGGGCGCCGCGGTGGCCGCCCCGCACCGTCCGGTGCTGTGTCTGGAATCCGATGGCTCGGCGATGTACACGATTTCGGGATTGTGGACCCAGGCCCGCGAGAACCTCAACGTGACCACCGTGCTGTACAACAACAGCGCCTACGACATCCTCCGAATTGAGCTGCAACGCGTCGGCGCCGGGTCCGCGCCCGGACCCGAATCGCTGGCGCTGCTCGATTTATCAGACCCCACAATGGATTTCGTGAAGATCAGCGAGGGCATGGGAGTGCCCGCGCGGCGCGTCGCCACCGCCGAGGAACTGGCCGACGCGCTGCGCGCCGCCTTCGCCGAACCCGGGCCGCATCTGATCGACGCGGTGGTGCCGTCAATAACGGGCTAGGGTCGGCAGCCGGCTCAGCAGCCAGTCCGTCATCGTATTGACCACGTCGACGCCCGTTTCGAACGCGCCGTCGTCCGCGTCCGCCGCCAGCGCCACACCCCATTGGCCGGATGGGGTGGGAACGATGCCGAACTGGCGGACCAGGTAACCACCATGCACGCCCGGGCCCCAACCGCCTTTGGCGGCATGGCCTTTGGCGGCCAGGCCCCACTGGTCGCCGGCGACCAGCCGTTGCATCAGGTCGATCACTTCCACGGCGTCGGGGATGGTCGACAGCTCCGCGGCGAACCGCGCCTGGCGCTGCAGGCTCCACTGGGTTTGGCCGAAAGCGGTGAAGCCACGGCGAAGCCGCCGCGATTCGACCACCGTCGCGGTGTCACCGCCTTCGGCCACCACGCCCTGGACCCGCCGCGCCGCGTCCATCGGCTCGCCCAGTTGCGACCACAACTGTTCGGAGGCGCGATTATCGGATTCGGTGATGGCCTTCACCACCAGATCGCGCGAGCCCAGCCAATCGTTGCGCAGCGCCGCTACCGCCAGGGGGACCTTGATCGTCGACCATGCCACGCCCGACCACCAGCTGCCCAGCGAGAAGGTCCTGTCCGGCCGGGCGATCGCGACGCCGACGTTCGCCGGCGCCGTGGTGGCGAGCTGGTCGAAGCTGGCTTCCAGCGCGAGTTCGAGAGGCCGTGCGGTCATGCGCTGCTTTCGCTATCGGCGTGGATGACGCCGAGGTGGGCGACCGGCGCATCCACCATCGCGTCTCCTTGTCTTTGCGGCATTTTCATTGCGGCCCCGCATTCCTCTGCGGGGCAAGGTCGTCAGCCCGGCGGTGGCGGGAGCGGCGGCAGCGGCAGACCTTGCTCCGGCGGGGGAGCTTCCCAGTGTTCGGGTTCCGGCGGTGACCACACCAGCGGCGGCGGGGGCGGCAGCGGAGGCGGCGGGGGCGGCTCCGCCGCGGCGAAACCGGTGCCCAGGCCGAGCGCGGCGGCGCCCAGCGACCCAAGCAGGGTCGAGCCGGCGATCACTTCGCGGATTTTCATCAACCGCTGAGTTTACTGCCAGGACGACGCATCGGGCGGCAACGCCCGCTCCGGGGCGTTACCGGTGGATCTTCCACACCGGGTCGCCGCAGTCGACGCCCTGGGCGGCCAGCTGTCGCTTCAGCACTTTGAACGTCACCGTCCGCGGGAGTTCGGTGCTGATGCGCACGTACGATGGCCACTGTTTGGGGCCCAGGTCCGGCTGCTCGGCCAGGAAGGCGCGGAACTTCCCGTCGTCGAACTCGGTGCCCGGCGCCATCACCACCGCAGCCATCACCTGGTCGCCGACTATCGCGTCCGGCACCGGGTATACGGCGACCTCGGCGATATCGGGGTGGCGCAGCAACACCCGTTCGATCGGGGCCGCGCCCAGGTTTTCGCCGTCGACCCGCATCCAATCGCCCAGCCGCCCAGCGAAGTACGCGTAGCCGGCGTCGTCGCGGTAGGCGAGATCACCGCTGTGGTACACCCCGCCGGCCATCCGCTCGGCCTCGGCCGCCTCGTCGTTGTAGTAACCCTCGAAACGGCCCGGCCCCGCGGTGTTGACCAGTTCGCCGACCACGCCCGGCGGGCAGGACGCGCCGGTGTCGGGGTCGATGACGTCGATGCCGTCGGGAAGCGGGCCCAGTGAACCCGCCGGCGTATCGGGCGTGCGCGCGATGGCCACGCCGCCTTCGGTGGAGCCGAATCCGTCCTGCACGATGCACCCGAATCTGCGCCCGAAGCGCTCGATGTCATCGGGCACGCCCTCGTTGCCGTAGACCGCGCGCAGCGGGTTGTCCGCATCGTCGGGGCGCTCGGGCGTGGCGAGCACGTACGACAGCGGCTTGCCCACGTAATTCGCGTAGGTGGCGCCGTAGCGACGCACGTCGACGATGAAGTTCGAGGCGGAGAACTTGCGCCGCAACGCCATCGAGCCCTCGCAGGCCGCCGCGACCGCCCAGCCGACCAGCACCGCGTTGGAATGAAACAAAGGCATCGACACATAGCAGACGTCGTCGCGGCCGAGGGCGAAGCGCTGTGACATCGTCACGCCCGCGATCGCGACCTTGCCGTGGCTGCACTTGACCGCCTTGGGCTCGCCGCTGGTGCCCGACGTGAAGATCAACATGAAAAGATCCGCCGGCGAGGCGTTCTGAAAAGACATCGGCGCGTCGCGATGCGCGGCGATCTCGTCGGCCCACTCGGGCGAGTCGGCGTTCAGGTGCTCGATGTCGCCCAGCGTCTCGGCCGACTTCGAGTCGGCCAGCACCAGTTGGCAGTCGGCCCTTGCGATGTCGCGTTGCAGGGCCTCGCCGCGGCGCACCGGGTTGAGGCCCACCGGCACGATCCCCGACATTCCCGCCGCCGCCAGCATCGCCGAGAAGAACGGGGTGTTCTCCAGCAGCACGCCGACATGCGGCGGCCGGCCGGGGTCTAGCCGCGCCCGCAACGCCGCGGCGATGGCGGCACCGTGCTGCAGGTGATCGCGCCAACTCGTGAACGAGTCCTCGAAGTAGATACCCCGGTCGTCGATCTCGGTCAGCGGCGCCAGCAGCTTGGTGACCGTCAGGTCGTCGGTGAGATCCATTGCGCCTAAGCGGGCGTCTCGGCCAGCTCCCGGCCGATCCGGCGCAGCTGCCCCGTCGCGCCGCCCAGGGCGAACTCGGTCTCCTTGGCGGCCAGGAAGTAGCGGTGCGCGGGGTGATCGGTGTCGACGCCGACGCCGCCGTGCACGTGGACGATGGTGTGCGCCACCCGATGACCGGCGTCCGCCGCCCAGAAGGCCGCACTGGCGACGTCGATTTCGGCCGGAATGTCCTCCGAGACCCGCCAGGCCGCCTGGGTGAGCGTGAGCCGCAACCCCTTGACGTCGATGTAGCCGTCGGCCAGTCGCTGCGACACCGCCTGGAAGCTGCCGATCGGGCGATCGAACTGCTCACGCTCGCGCGCGTATTCGGCCGTCATCTGCAGACCCCGCTCGAGCACCCCGAGCTGGAAAGCGCTGCGGCCCAAGGTGCCCAGCGTGCCGAGCCACGTCACGACCTCGGCTCCGCCGACCTTGCGGCCCTCGTCCACCTGGGTCCCATCCAGCGCCAGGTGTCCGATGCTGCCCAGGCCTGTGGTTTCCAGTGCGGTCACCGTGACGCCGGGGTCGTCGGCGGCGACCAGGAAAACCGCAGTGCCGGAATCCGTTTCGGCAGGCACCAGGAACGCATCGGCCACCGGGCCGAAGCCGACCTGGGTGCGGGTTCCGGTCAGCCGGTACCCGCCGCCGGCGCCGGCGGCCTGCACGGGGCCTTCGCCCATCTCGCCGTCGAGGGCGACGGCCAGCGTCTTCTCACCGTTGACCGCGGGCACGCCCCAACTTTGTTGCAGCTCTTCGGAAGCGAACCGGGCCAGCGCTCCGGCGCCCAGCACCACCGACTCCAGGTAGGGCACCGCCGCCAGCTGGTGCCCCAGCGCGACCAGGATCGCGATCTGCTCGAGCGCGCCGAAGCCGTCGCCGCCCAGCGATGAAGCCGAGGCGCTGGACAGGATGCCGGCGTCGATCAGCTTGCGCCACAGGTCGCGGTCGAACCGCTGATCGAGCCCGTCGAGCTCCCGCTGGTGTTCGGGGGTGCATACCGAGTCCACGATGGTGTCGACCAGGTTGCCGAGGTCGTTCGCCGCTTCGGTGGTGGTGAAATCCATGAACGTCCGTCCTTCTATTACGTAGCGGCTCAGCGGTTCCGGGGCAGGCCGAGGGCGACCATGCCGATGATGTCGCGCTGCACTTCGTTGGTGCCGCCGCCGAACGTCAGGATCAGGCAGGCCCGGTGCATCCGTTCGACCCGGCCGCGCAGCAACGACCCCGGCGAATTCTGGCGCACCGTCGCGGCGGTACCCAGCACCTCCATCAGTAGCCGGTAGGCCTCGGTGGCCAGCTCGGTGCCGTACACCTTGGCCGCCGACGCGTCGGCGGGTGACAGCGCTTCGTCTGTCGCCGAGGCGAGTTCCCAGTTGATCAGCTTGAGCACTTCGGCCTTGGCGTGCACGCGGGCCAGGTTGATCTGCACCCATTCCGAGTCGATCAGCCGCGCGCCGCCGGCGTCCTTGGTGTTCTGCGCCCATTCGCGAACCTCGCGCAGGGCCAGGAAGATCGGTTGCGGCGAGACCAGCGCGACCCGCTCGTGGTTGAGCTGGTTGGTCACCAGTTTCCAGCCGCCGTTCTCCTCGCCGACCAGGTTGGTCACCGGGACGCGCACATCGGAGTAGTAGGTGGCGCTGGTGTCCACGCCGGCCATGGTGTGCACGGGCGTCCAGGAGAACCCCTCGGCGGTCGTCGGCACGGTCAGCATCGAGATGCCGCGGTGCTTCTTGGCCTCGGGGTTGGTGCGCACCGCCAGCCACACCCAGTCCGCGTAGGCGATCAAGCTGGTCCACATCTTCTGGCCGTTGATGACGTAGTCGTCACCGTCGCGCACCGCCGTGGTGCGCAGGTTGGCCAGGTCGGTGCCGGCGCCGGGCTCGGAGTAGCCGATGGAGAAGTGCAGTTCACCGGCGGCGATCTTGGGCAGGAAGAACTTCTTCTGTTCCTCGGTGCCGAATGCCATGATCGTCGGCGCCACGCTGTTGATGGTCAGGAACGGCACCGGCACACCGGCGATGGCGGCCTCGTCGGTGAAGATCAGCGAGTCCATCGGGGAGCGGTCCTGGCCGCCGTATTCCTTGGGCCAGTTCAGGGTGAGCCACCCGTCCTTGCCCATCTGCGCGACGGTGTCGCGGTACGCCGTGCCGGTGCCGACCTCGCCGCCCCCTGAAGAGGTCAGCGCCTCCCGGCGCTCGGGGGTCATCAGCTCGGTGAAGTACGACCGCAGCTCGCGACGCAGCTCCTCTTGTTCCGGGGTGTAACTGATACGCATTTCGGCCGTCCTTGAGGTTCACGACGTTCGGAGTAACAAGCCTCGTCACAGGCTGCAGCTCGACCAACGGCTACCCGTTCGTCTCCCCGGTTGTAACACGTTCTAGTCTGGGAATCCAGCGACCGTTTCGCCAGAGGTGTCGGGGCCCTATGGTGGACCTACATACCGATGAGGCGTGTTTTCAGGTGAAGGCCAGGTTCTAGGAGGGTGCTGTGCGGGTGATCGTGGACCGTGACCGGTGCGAAGGTAACGCGGTGTGCTTGGGAATTGCGCCAGATATCTTCGACCTGGACGACGAGGACTATGCCGTGGTGAAGCTCGACCCGATTCCCGCCGATCAGGAGCAACTGGCCGAGCAGGCGATCGCCGAATGCCCGCGCGCGGCACTTCTGCGCGGCGACTAATCCGAGCCCAGAGCGCGTAACCCGAAACTAGAGGTATTCATAAATTGACTAGCAGCACGAACGCGACCGATCTCTCCGGAAAGGTCGCGGTGGTGACCGGTGCGGCCGCGGGCTTGGGACGCGCCGAGGCGCTCGGACTGGCGCGTCAGGGCGCGACCGTCGTCGTCAACGACATCGCCGCGGCGTTGGACGCCTCCGACGTCATCGACGAAATCAACTCCGCCGGCTCGAAGGCCGTCGCGGTGGCCGGCGATATCAGCGAACGCGCGACCGCGGACGAACTGGTTGCTCAGGCCGACTCGCTGGGTGGCCTCGACATCGTGGTCAACAACGCCGGCATCACTCGCGACCGGATGCTGTTCAACATGTCCGACGAGGAGTGGGATCTCGTCATCGCCGTGCACCTGCGTGGGCACTTCCTGTTGACCCGCAACGCGGCGACCTACTGGCGCTCCAAGGCCAAGGACGCCGGCGGCCAGATCTTCGGGCGCATCGTCAACACCGCGTCGGAGGCCGGCCTGGTCGGTCCGGTCGGGCAGGCGAACTACGGCGCCGCCAAGGCGGGCATCATCTCGCTCACCCTCACGGCCGCACGGGCGCTGGGCCGCTACGGGGTGTGCGCCAACGCCATCTGCCCCCGCGCGCGCACCGCGATGACCGCCGACGTGTTCGGGGACGCCCCCGACGTGGAAGCGGGCGGCGTCGACCCGTTGTCGCCCGAGCATGTGGTCAGTCTGGTGAAGTTCCTGTCGTCCCCGGCGGCCGCCGAGGTGAACGGTCAGGTGTTCATCGTCTACGGTCCACAGGTGACATTGGTCGCCGCGCCGACCGTGGAGCGGAAATTCAGCGCCGACGGCGTCGCTTGGGACCCCGCACAGTTGAGTTCGACGCTGCAGGATTACTTTGCTGGCCGTGATCCTGAGCACAATTTCTCGGCTGGCGCACTGATGGAGCAATAGCCGTAAAAGGCTGGTTGATTGGGGGGAATCACCAGGTAGAACGTGTGTCAGTTTGACACGTGACAAGTGCTTCTGACCTGGCGAATTAACGGTTCGGATAAAGACGTACTGTTCATTGACATGGTGAACTTGTTCTGAGTTAATATGATCCGGCTCACACCGAGCCACGTGCGACCGTAGACGACGCAAAGGCCAGCCATAGACTTCGCCGAGACCAAACCGAGGGGGGAACCGCGTTGAGGGAACAACTTGCGGTTCCGGCCCGCGCCGTCGGCGGATTTTTCGAAATGATGTTGGATACCGGCCGGGCGGCTTTTCGCCGGCCCTTTCAATTCGGTGAGTTCCTCGATCAGACGTGGATGATCGCGCGGGTGTCGCTGGTCCCCACGCTGCTGGTGTCCATCCCGTTCACCGTCCTGGTGGCCTTCACACTCAACATCCTGCTGCGCGAGATCGGCGCCGCCGACCTGTCCGGCGCCGGCACGGCGTTCGGGACCATCACCCAGCTGGGGCCGGTGGTGACGGTGCTCGTCGTGGCCGGCGCCGGTGCCACCGCGATCTGCGCCGACCTCGGCGCCCGCACCATCCGCGAAGAGATCGACGCGATGCGGGTGCTCGGCATCGACCCGATCCAGCGGCTGGTCGTGCCCCGCGTGCTGGCCTCCACGGTGGTGGCCCTGCTGCTCAACGGATTGGTGTGCGCCATCGGTCTTTCCGGCGGCTACGTATTCTCCGTATTCCTGCAGGGCGTCAACCCCGGCGCGTTCATCAACGGCTTGACCGTGCTGACCGGCCTGCGCGAGCTGGTGCTGGCCGAAGTCAAGGCGCTGCTGTTCGGCGTGATGGCCGGCATGGTGGGCTGTTACCGCGGCCTGACGGTCAAGGGTGGGCCCAAGGGCGTCGGCAACGCGGTCAACGAAACCGTGGTCTACGCCTTCATCTGTCTGTTCGTGATCAACGTGGTGATGACCGCCATTGGCGTGCGGATCTCGGCGAAGTGATGGGACGGGTGCGCACGCCATGAGTTACGACGCCACACTGCGGTTCCGCCGCATCTTCACCCGGCTGCAAGAGCCGGTCGACGACTTCGGCGAGCAGGCGTTGTTCTACGGGCAGACCATGCGGTATGTCCCCAATGCGCTCACCCGATACCGCAAGGAGACCATTCGGCTGATCGCCGAGATGACGATGGGCGCGGGAGCGCTCGTCATGATCGGCGGCACGGTCGGTGTCGCGGCCTTTCTGACCCTGGCCTCCGGCGGTGTCATTGCCGTGCAGGGGTATTCGTCGCTGGGCAACATCGGCATCGAGGCGCTGACGGGATTTCTGTCGGCATTCCTGAACGTCCGGGTCGTCGCGCCGGTGATCGCCGGCATCGCGCTGGCCGCTACCATCGGCGCCGGCGCCACCGCCCAGTTGGGCGCCATGCGGGTGTCCGAGGAGATCGACGCCGTCGAATGCATGGCGGTGCACTCGGTGTCCTACCTGGTATCGACCCGCCTGATCGCCGGCCTCATCGCGATCATCCCGCTGTACTCGCTGTCGGTGTTGGCCGCGTTTTTCGCCGCCCGTTTCACCACGGTGTACATCAACGGGCAGTCAAAGGGCCTCTACGACCACTACTTCAATACCTTCCTTATTCCGTCGGACCTGTTGTGGTCGTTCCTGCAGGCGATCGTGATGTCGATCGCGGTGATGCTCGTACATACCTATTACGGCTACAACGCCCACGGCGGTCCGGTCGGCGTCGGGATCGCGGTCGGCCAGGCCGTGCGGACTTCCCTGATCGTCGTGGTCGTCATCACGTTGTTCATCTCGCTCGCTGTGTATGGGGCGTCCGGTAACTTCAACCTCTCCGGATAAGAGGACCGCTTAAAAGGGACATGGCAGAAACGGACGCGCGACGCACCACCGTCAGGCTGGCAGCAGCAGTGCTTGCCAGCCTGCTGGTTGCTTTCGCTGTGCTGACTTACCTTTCCTACACCGCGGCTTTCGCGTCGATCGACACCGTCACGGTGTCGGCACCCCGGGCCGGGCTGGTGATGGAGCAGGGCGCCAAGGTCAAATACCGGGGCATCCAGATCGGCAAGGTCGAAGCCATCGACTATTCCGGTGACCAGGCGCGGTTGAGGCTGGGCATCAACAGCGACGACATGCACTTCATCCCGTCCAACGCGACGGTGCACATCGCGGGCAACACCATCTTCGGTGCCAAGGCGGTGGAATTCATTCCGCCGCAGGCTCCCTCGCCGACGTCGCTGCGTCCGGACGCGCACGTGGCGGCGTCGTCGGTGCAGCTGGAAGTCAACACCTTGTTCCAGTCGTTGATGGACCTGCTGCACAAGATCGATCCCGTCGAACTCAACGGCACGCTGAGCGCGTTCGCCGAAGGCCTGCGCGGCCACGGCGACGACCTGGGCGGCATCCTGACCGGCCTGAATACGCTGACGCGCCAAGCGAACCCGAAGCTGCCCGCGCTGCAGGAGGACTTTCGCAAGACCGCGGTGGTGGCCAACAACTACGCCGACGCGGCCCCGGACCTGACCACCGTGATCGACAACCTGCCGACGATCAACAAGACGGTGGTGGATCAGCAGAAGAACCTCAACGACACACTGCTGGCCACTATCGGCTTATCGAACAACGCGTATGACACCTTGGCGCCGGCCGAACAGGACTTCATCGACACCATCAACCGGTTGCGGGCCCCGCTCAAGGTGGCCGCCGATTATTCGCCGGAACTCGGCTGCCTGTTCGCCGGCATCGAGCGCGGCATCAAGGAGTTCGCCCCGTTGCTCGGTGTTCGCAAGGCGGGCCTGTTCACGTCGTCGAGCTTCGTGCTGGGCGCGCCGTCGTACACCTATCCGGAATCATTGCCGATCGTCAACGCGTCCGGCGGCCCGAACTGCCGTGGGCTACCTGACATCCCGACCAAGCAGACCGGTGGATCGTTCTACCGGGCGCCGTTCCTGGTCACCGACAACGCCAACATTCCGTACGAGCCGTTCACCGAACTGCAGTTCGACGCGCCCTCCACGCTGCAGTTCTTGTTCCACGGCGCCTTCGCGGAACGGGACGACTTCTGATGGCCGGCTCCGGAATGCCGTCGCACCGCGAGATGATCATCAAGGTCAGCATCTTCGCTGTGGCCATGCTGCTGGTGTCCGCGGGGCTGGTGGTGGTGTTCGGTGACTTCCGCTTCGGCCCCGAAAGCACTTACCACGCAACGTTTACCGACGTGTCGCGGCTGAAGTCCGGCCAGAAGGTGCGCATCGCCGGGGTGCCGGTCGGCGCGGTGTCGGGCATCAAGCTCAACCCCGACAACACCATCGACGTGAAGTTCGGGGTCGACAAGCGCTACACCCTCTATTCGTCCACGCGCGCGGTGATCCGCTACGAAAACCTGGTCGGGGACCGATTCCTGGAGATCACGTCTGGCCCGGGGGAGCTGCGGAAACTGCCGGCCGGCGCGACGATCAACAGCCAACACACCCAACCCGCACTGGATCTCGACGCGCTGCTGGGCGGACTGCGGCCGGTGCTCAAAGGCCTTGACGCCGACAAGGTCAACACGATCAGCAGCGCGGTCATCCAATTGCTGCAGGGCCAGGGCGGGGCGTTGTCCAACGTGCTGGCCGACACCAGCGCGTTCTCCTCGGCGCTGGGCCAGCGCGACCAGCTCATCGGCGACGTGATCAACAACCTCAACACGGTGCTGACTACCGTGGACCAACGCAGCGCGCAGTTCTCGACCAGCGTCGATCAGCTGCAACAACTGATCACCGGGCTGGCCGAGCACAAGGACGACATCGCCGGCGCCATCCCACCGCTGGCGTCGACGACGACGGATTTGACTGAGCTGCTGAAGAATTCGCGCCGCCCGCTGCAGGGCATCCTGGAGAACACCCGCCCGCTGGCCACCGAACTGGACAACCGCAAGGCCGAGGTGAACAACGACGTCGAGCAGCTCGGTGAGGACTATCTGCGGCTCTCGGCCCTCGGCGCCTACGGGTCGTTCTTCAACATCTACTTCTGCTCCGTGACGATCAAGATCAACGGCCCGGCCGGCAGCGACATCCTGCTGCCGCTCGGTGGCCAGGTGGATCCCAGCAAGGGAAGGTGCGCTTTTGTCAAGTAACGCAGGGCGTGAGCGCGATCCACTGCGCACCGGCATCTTCGGCGTGGTGCTGGTGGTGTGTGTCGTGCTCATTGCGTTCGGTTACTCCGGATTACCGTTCTGGCCCCAGGGCAAGATCTACGACGCCTACTTCACCGACGCCGGCGGCATCAATCCCGGCAACGCCGTTTATGTTTCGGGCTTCAAGGTCGGCAAGGTGACCTCGGTGGGTCTGGCCGGCGACAGCGCCAAGATCAGCTTCAGCGTCGACCGCCACGTCGCGGTCGGCGACCAGTCGCTGGCCGCGATCCGCACCGACACCATCCTCGGTGAGCGCTCCATCTCGGTGACCCCGGCCGGCGGCGGCAAGGCGACCACCATCCCGCTCAGCCGCACCACGACGCCGTACACGCTCGCCGGCGCGCTCGAGGATCTGGGTCAGAACGCCAACAACCTGGACAAGCCGCAGTTCGAGAAGGCGCTGAACGTGCTGACCGACACGCTGCACGACGCCAACCCGCAGTTGCGCGGTGCGCTGGACGGCGTGACGTCGCTGTCGCGCACGCTGGACCGCCGCGATGAGGCGCTGCAAAGCCTGCTGGCACACGCGAAGTCGGTCACCGGCGTGTTGTCGCAGCGCGCCGACCAGGTCAACAAACTGGTCGATGACGGCAACGAGTTATTCGCCGCCCTCGACGAACGGCGCGGCGCCCTGAGTCAGCTGATCTCGGGGATCCAGGACCTTTCCACCCAGATCTCCGGCTTCGTCGCCGATAACCGTAAGGAATTCGGTCCGGCGCTGAACAAGCTCAACGACGTGCTGTCCAACCTCAACGAGCGCCGCGACTACATCACCGAGGCCCTCAAGCGGCTGCCCACCTACGCCACCGAGCTGGGTGAGGTCGTCGGGTCGGGTCCCGGATTCAACGTCAACGTCTACGGCGTGATCCCGGCGCCGTTGCTTGCCACCATGTTCGACTTCTTCTATCAGCCCGGCAAGATGCCTGCCAGCCTCGCCGACTACCTGCGTGGCCTGATTCAGGAACGCTGGGTCATCAGGCCGAAGTCGCCATGACGCAGCGGATCCTCGGCAGCAGGGGGCTGCGCTACGCCACCATCATCGCGCTGGTCGCGGTGCTGGTGGGTGGCGTGTATGTGCTTTCGTCGCAAGCGAAGAACCGAAAGATCGTCGGTTACTTCGCCTCCGCGGTCGGGCTGTACCCCGGTGACCAGGTGCGCATCCTGGGCGTCCCGGTCGGCACCATCGACACGATCGACCCGCGGCCTTCCGACGTCAAGATCACCATGTCGGTGAGCAAGGACGTAAAGATCCCGAAGGACGCCAAGGCAATCATCATGTCGCCAAACCTGGTGGCGGCCCGGTTCATTCAGCTGACACCGGCGTACACCAGCGGTCCGGAGATGGCCGACGGTGCCAGCATCGGCCCAGGCCGCACCGCCGTCCCGGTGGAATGGGACGAAGTCAAGGAGTCGCTGACCCAGTTGGCCGTGCAGCTCGGTCCGACGGCCGGATCGATGCAGGGCCCCCTGGGCGCGGCGATCAACCAGGCCGCCGACACGTTCGACGGCAAGGGCCAGTCCTTCCACAACGCGTTGCGTGAGCTCTCGCAAGCCGCTGGGCGGCTGGGGGATTCGCGCGGCGACATCTTCGGCACGGTGAAAAACCTGCAGGTGCTGGTCAACGCGCTCTCGTCCAGCAACGAGCAGATCGTCCAGTTCGCCGGCAACGTCGCCTCGGTGTCGCAGGTGCTCGCCGACAGCTCGCGCCACCTCGACACCACGCTGGGCACCCTCAACAAGGCGTTGTCGGACATCCGGGGTTTCCTGCACGAGAACAACTCGACGATTGTCGATACGGTCAACAACCTCAACGACTTCGCGAAGACGCTCAGCGACCAGAGCGACAACATCGAGCAGGTGCTGCACGTCGCGGGCCCGGGTATCGCCAACTTCTACAACATCTACGACCCCGCGCAGGGCACGCTCAACGGTCTGTTGTCGATACCGGAATTCGCCAACCCCGTGCAGTTCATCTGCGGTGGATCCTTCGAAACCGCCGGCGGCCCAAGGGCGCCCGACTACTTCAAGCGCGCCGAACTGTGCCGTGAGCGATTGGGGCCGGTGCTGCGCCGGCTCACGGTGAACTACCCGCCGCTGATGTTCCACCCGCTCAACACGATCACGGCGTACAAGGGCCAGATCATCTACGACACCCCGGAGACGCAGGCCAAGTCGGCGACCCCGGTGCCGCAGCTGACCTGGGTCCCGGCCAAGGGTGCCCAGACGCCGCCCGCCGCCCAGAACCCGGCGGATCTGCAGGCCCTGCTGGTCCCGACAGCCCCGCAGGCCGCTCCCGGGCCGGGCCAACCGGCACCGGCGGGTGCCGCTCCCGCGCCCGGCCCCGCTCCCGGAAGCGCGTTCGGCCCCCTGCCGGGTCCGGCCCCGGGCGAGGCGCCCAGCGGGCCGGCTGCCGACTTGGGCGGTGGCGGATGAACCGAATGTGGTTGCGCGCCAGCGGATTAGCGACCGGCAGCATGCTGCTGGCCGGCTGCCAGTTCAGCGGGCTGAACTCGCTGGCGATGCCCGGCACCGCCGGTCACGGCAGCGGCGCCTACTCGATCACCGTCGAGCTGCCCGACGTGGCAACCCTGCCGCAGAACTCTCCGGTCATGGTCGACGACGTCACGGTCGGCAGCGTCGCCGGCATCTCGGCCGAACAGCGGGCCGACGGATCGTTCTATGCGGCAGTGAAATTGGCGCTCGACAAGAATGTGGTGCTGCCCGCCAACTCGACCGCAACGGTGGCCCAGACCTCGTTGCTCGGGTCGATGCACATCGACCTGGCCCGGCCGAAGGACAAGCCGGCCGTCGGCAAGCTGAAGGACGGGTCGAAGATCGCGGAGGCCAACACCGGCCGCTATCCCACCACCGAAGAGGTGCTCTCGGCGCTGGGCGTGGTGGTGAACAAGGGCAATGTCGGTGCCCTGGAAGAGATCACCGACGAGACCTACCGGGCGGTCGCCGGGCGTCAGGACCAGTTCGTCGACCTGATCCCCCGGCTCGCGGAGCTGACCTCGGGGCTGAACCGTCAGGTCAACGACATCATCGATGCCGTCGACGGACTGAACCGATTCTCGGCGAGCCTGGCGCACGACAAGGACAACCTGGGCCGGGCGCTGGACACGCTGCCCGAGGCGATTCGCGTGCTCAACAAGAACCGCGGCCACATCGTCGAGGCCTTCAGCGCGCTGCACAAACTGGCGAATGTTACCTCGAACATCCTGGCGAAAACCAAGGTGGACTTCGCGGCCGACATGAAGGACCTGTATTCGGTCGTCAAGGCGCTGAACGACAACCGAAGGAACTTCGTCACCTCGCTGCAGCTGTTGCTGACGTTCCCGTTCCCCAACTTCGGTATCAAGCAGGCCGTGCGTGGTGACTACCTGAACGTATTCACCACCTTCGACCTCACCCTGCGCCGCCTTGGTGAAACATTCTTCACCACCGCGTATTTCGACCCGAACATGGCCCACATGAACGAGATCCTCAACCCGCCCGACTTCCTGACCGGCGAGATGGCCAACCTGTCCGGACAGGCGGCCGATCCGTTCAAGATCCCGCCCGGCACGGCTTCAGGACAGTAGGGGGCGGGCGCAGATGCACGACAGACTGACCAAGATCCAGCTGGCGATCTTCGCCGTGATCACGGTTATCACCCTGACCGTAATGGGGATCTTCTATCTGCGGCTGCCCGCGACGTTCGGTATCGGAACCTACGGCGTGAGCGCCGATTTCGTTGCCGGCGGCGGCCTCTACAAGAACGCGAACGTCACCTACCGCGGCGTCGCCGTCGGCCGCGTCGAGTCCGTGGGCCTGAGCCCCAACGGCGTCATCGCCGACATGCGGCTGAACAGCGGCACCGCCATCCCGTCGAACGTCACCGCCACCGTCAAGAGTGTGTCGGCGGTCGGCGAGCAGTACATCGACCTGGTGCCGCCCAGCTCGCCGGCATCGACGAAGTTGACCAACGGATCCCGCATCCAGCGGCAGAACACCCGGATCGGCCAGGACGTCGCCGACCTGTTGAAGCGCTCGGAAACCTTGGTCAACAGCCTCGGCGACACCCGGCTGCGCGAGCTGCTGCACGAGACCTTCATCGCAGCAAACGGTTCCGGCCCGGAGATGGCCCGGCTCTACGAGTCCGCCCGGCTGCTGGTCGACGAGGCCAACACCAACTATCCGCAAGTCTCGCAACTCATCGATCAGGCAGGCCCGTTCCTGCAGGCCCAGATCCGCGCCGGTGGCGACATCAAGTCGCTGTCCGACGGGCTGGCGCGGTTCACCTCCGAGGTGCGTCAGGCGGATCCGCAGCTTCGCGACACGCTGGCGACGGCCCCGGGCGCCACCGACGAGGCCAGCACCGCGTTCTCCGGCATCCGCCCCTCGTTCCCGGCCCTGGCCGCCAGCCTGGCCAACCTCGGCCGGGTCGGCGTGATCTACCACAAGTCGATCGAGCAGCTGCTGGTCGTCCTGCCGGCGCTGTTCGCCGCCATCACCACCGCCGCGGGCGGCGGGCCGCAGGACGAAGGCGCCAAGCTGGACTTCAAGCTCGACCTCAACGACCCGCCGCCATGCGCCGTCGGCTTCCTGCCGCCGCCGTTGATGCGGACCCCGGCCGACGAGACGGTGCGCGAGCTGCCGAAGGACATGTACTGCAAGACCGCGCAGAACGATCCGAGCACCGTGCGCGGCGCGCGCAACTACCCGTGCCAGGAGTTCCCCGGCAAGCGCGCCCCGACGGTCCAGCTGTGCCGCGACCCGAAGGGGTACGTGCCGGTCGGCCGTAACCCGTGGCGCGGCCCGCCGGTGCCGTACGACACCCCGGTCACCAATGGGTTGAACACATTGCCGCCCAACAAGTTTCCGTATATTCCGCCGGGCGCCGAGCCGGATCCGGGTACCCCCATCGTCGGGCCGCCGCCCCCGGGCGTGGTGCCGGGGCCGGGACCGTTGCCGAACAAGCAGCCGGCCTTCGACCCGCCGCCGCCCAACGACAACGGGCCGCCGCCGCCGTTCACGTCGTGGCAGCCGCCCGGGGTGCCCCCGGTGCCGCCGCAGCTTCCGTATCCGAAGTGGCTGCCCCCGCCGGCACCGCCGCAGGGCATCAACCCGCCGCCGGCGGGCCCGGGGCCGGAGAAGCCGTGGGGTCCGCCGCCCGGCGGACAGCCGCAGGCCAGCGGGCCGCCGGCATATGCGACCTACGACCAGAAGACCGGCGCGTTTGTCGATCCGGCCGGTGGCACTGGTATCTTCGCGGCCGGCGCTACCGGTACCTCCGGCGCCGAGAACTGGGTGGACCTCATGCTTGATCCAAGGCCGATGTAATGGACCCTGCCGTGGCAGACGAACCAAAGACCACGCCGCGGGTTCGTCGGCGCGCTTCGCGTGCGGCGGGCCCGGCCAAGGCTGACCCGGCCCGGGACGTCACCGTCCTGACCGAGGCGCCGGCCGCGCCCAAGCCGGCGGCGAAACCCGTCAAGGCCTTCAAGTCCATCAAGCCGCCGCCACGACGGCCGCCGCACCGCGCCCTGGTCGCGTGGATTTCGTTCGCCGCGGCACTGTTGGCGGTCGGGGCGCTGGCCGGTTGTGTGGCCGCGCTGCTCATTCAGCAGCATCACGCGACCGCGGCGCAGGCGCGCGATCAGCGTTTCGTCGACACCGCGACGCAGACGGTGGTCAACATGTTCAGCTACAAGCAGGACAACATCGACGAGAGCGTGAACCGCTTCGTCAACGGCACCAGCGGCCCGCTGCGCGGCATGCTCGGCGCCAACAACAACGTCGAAAACCTCAAGGGCCTGTTTCGCTCCACCAATGCGACGTCGGAGGCCGTCATCAACGGCGCCGCGCTGGAAGGCATTGACGCCGTTAGCGATAACGCGTCGGTGCTGGTCTCGGTGCGCGTCACCGTCGCCGACATCGACGGGGTGAACAAGCCGTCCATGCCCTATCGGTTGCGCGTCATCGTGCACGAAGACGAGGCCGGGAAGATGACCGGCTACGACCTGAAATATCCAGACGGGGGCAATTGATGCGATGGCGGCGTTGGCTGCTGGTCGTCGCGGGTTACCTCGTTGCCGTGGCGTTCGTCGCGTTGTCCGCGGTGGCCGGCGGGATGTACTGGGACCGGGTGCAGACCCGCGGCGAGCAGGAGGCGCGTGCGGTGCTGCCCGGGAAGGCGGCCAAGGAAATCCCCGAGGTCTTCGCATACGACTACCAAACCGTCGAGCGAAGCCTTTCCGCGGCGTATCCGTTGTTGACCCCCGACTATCGCGCCGAGTTCCAGAAGAGCGCCAACAACCAAATCATCCCCGAGGCCAAGAAGCGCGAAGTGGTCGTGCAGGCCAATGTCGTTGGCGTGGGGGTGATGTCGGCCAAGCGGGAATCGGCGTCGGTGATGGTCTTCATGAACCGGACCGTTACGGACAAGTCACGCCAGCCGCTGTATGACGGCAGCCGGTTGCGGGTCGACTTCAAGAAAGTCGGCAAGCAGTGGCTGATCGCCTACATCACCCCGATCTGACCTCGCCGGTGAGTCGAGCTCAGTAGCACATCGCAATGCCGTTGCAGTACAACGGGTAACGGTTGATCGGGCTGGGTGGCGGACCGATCATCGCCAGCGAGAACGGTTCCTTCTTCATCCCCGGCTGCAGCCCGCACACGGCGCCGTGCAGCGTGGTGTGGGTGCCGCTCATCGTCTCGTCGCTGAACGCGAAGGTTTCGCTGGAGGGCGCGCTGCCACCGCCCGGGCATGCCACACCGTCGGCCTTGTCGACCTTGAAGGTCCACAGCATGCTGGACATCCGGGCCCGGCCGCTGAAGTTCTGCTGCTTGTCCGCGGCGCTGATCTGTTCGGGCGTCGAACTCACGATGTTCAGCGCGCAGTTCATCGCGAACACGATCGGGTCGTTGTAGTCGTTCATGTTCCGGGTGCCCGAGGGCTGATCGCAGAGCGCCGAGATGGTCCAGGTAACCCCGGACACGCCAGCCTCGTTGAAGCTGTAGGTGCCGTCGGCCGGTGGACCGAGTGCCTTGGCCGGTTCACCGGACTGCAGCGCGATTCCCACCGCGACGGCCGTGAAGATGCCGGTTCCCGCGGCCATGCCGTGACGGAGCTTCATCTGATACTCCTCCCTCGCGTGCGACGCTGCACCTGAGTATCACAGCGTTCGGGCGTCAACACCATGGGGTGTCGCCCACGCGAGTTAATCGGTGTCACCGGGCCGGGATTCGGCGAGCGCATCGAGGAACGACCTCGCCCAGCGGTCGACGTCGTGCGCGAGGACCTGCCGGCGCAGTGACCGCATCCGGCGCCGTCCGTCTTCGGTGGATTGGTTCAGCGCGGCCTCGATCGTGTCCTTGACGCCTTCGAGATCGTGCGGGTTGACCAGATACGCCTGACGGAGTTCGGCGGCGGCGCCGGTGAATTCGGACAGGACCAGCGCGCCGCCCAGATCGCTGCGGCAGGCGACATACTCCTTGGCGACCAGGTTCATCCCGTCGCGCAGCGGGGTGACCAGCATGACGTCGGCCGCGACGAAGAACGCGATGAGTTCGTCGCGGGGGACCGGGCGGTGCAGGTAGTGCACCACCGGATGCCCGACTTCGCCGTACTCGCCGTTGATGTGGCCGACCTGGCGTTCAATGTCGTTGCGCAGCTGCTGATAACTGTCCACCCGTTCGCGGCTGGGCGTGGCCAGCTGGACCAGCACCGTGTCGTCGCGCTTGACCCTGCCCTCCGCGAGCAGCTCTGAAAAGGCTTTCAGCCGAACGTCGATGCCCTTGGTGTAATCGAGCCGGTCGACGCCGAGCAGGACCTTGCGTGGATTGCCCAGCTCCGCCCGAATCTCGCGGGCACGGCGCTTGATGTCGCGGTGCCGGGCCGCCTGGTCCAGCGAGCTGGAGTCGATGGAGATGGGAAAGGCGCCCACCCGGACCACACGCGAGTCGATCTCGACCTCGCCGTACCGCGACCGCACTCCCACCGCCCCGCGCGAGGTGTTGGCGCCGATCAGCCGTCGGGCAAGGAACAGGAAGTTCTGTGCGCCGCCGGCCAGATGGAAGCCGACCAAGTCGGCGCCGAGCAGGCCCTCGACGATCTCGGTTCGCCACGGCATCTGCATGAACAGCTCGACCGGCGGGAAAGGGATGTGCAGGAAGAAGCCGATGGTCAGGTCGGGCCGCAGTTCGCGCAGCATCTTGGGAACCAGCTGCAGCTGGTAGTCCTGCACCCAGACCGTCGCGCCTTTTGCGGCGGCGCGGGAGGTGGCTTCGGCGAAGCGGCGGTTGACGGCGACGTAGCGATCCCACCATTCGCGGTGGTAGATCGGTTTGACGATGACGTCGTGATACAGCGGCCACAGTGTGGCGTTCGAAAAACCCTCGTAGTATTCGGCGACGTCGGCGGCGCTCAGCTTGACCGGCCGTAGCTCCAGGTCTTCCTGAACGATGGGCTCGTCATCGTGGTCGCTGTCCTCGTCGACGACCCCGGGCCAGCCGACCCAGGCCCCGCGCTGGCGACGCAGCAGCGGCTCGAGGGCCGTGACCAGCCCGCCCGGGCTACGTTTCCACGCTGTGGTGCCGTCGGGGAGGCGCTCCTGATCGACCGGCAACCGGTTGGCAACCACGACGAAGTCGGAATTGCCGACTTCGGCCGCCTTCGAGCCTCGCCCTCCCCCGGGAGACATTTACGCGTCGAGTTTCGCCGGCCCGATACCCAGCATGGACAGAAACACCCGGCACTCGTCAGCGTCGTTGGCGTACGCCGCGACGACCCGCCTGGCCTGGCTCGCAGTGTCGTCGGCCACCGGCTCGACGTCGTCGATTTCGCCAGGATCAGATTTTGTAGGCATGACTTAACTGTAGGCGACGCCTGCGACCGGTCGCAGGCCGTCTCACCAGCTAACGGGCTCTAGCCGCATTTATGGCTGGTTTGCAGGGGTTCGCCGCGCCGCTCGCGAAGACGCGGTCGACCGTCGCCGCGGTGATGCAGGATAAGCAGGTGGTCGATCAGAACGCCGATAACGACGTGGTGTTCGAGTTCGTCGATGTCGTCGTGGAACGGCAGGGGGTGCGGGCGCTGGACGGGCTGACCGCCGCCATTCCGGGTCACGGTGTGACGGCGGTGTTCGGGCCGTCGGGCTCGGGCAAATCGACCCTGCTTCGCCTGTGCAACCGGCTGGAGCTGCCGACGAGCGGCCGGGTCTCTTTCTACGGCTCGGACATCGCCGGGCTCGACCCGCTGTGGCTGCGGCGCCGGGTGGGCATGTGCTTTCAGCGGCCGACGCCGTTCCCCGGCACGATCGCCGACAACCTGCGGACCGCCGATCCCGACGCGTCCGACGCGCGAATGCGCGAAACGCTGGACCGGGTGGCGCTGACCGGATCGTGGTTGGACCGCGACGTGGCCGCCCTGTCGGGTGGCGAGGCGCAACGCGTGTGCCTGGCCCGCACCCTGATGGCGCAACCGCAGGTGCTGCTGCTGGACGAACCCACCTCCGCCGTCGACACCGAGGCGGCCGAAGTCATCGAGCGCGCGGTGCGCGAACTGGCCGCCGACGGCACCCCCGCCCTGTGGGTCACCCATAGCTCGGTGCAGTTGGAACGGGCGGCCGACCGGGTCCTGCGCCTGGAGTCCGGCCGCAGCCAGGGCCTGGGCCCGGTCGCCGCCGAGCCCGGCGACGGCTCGGTTACGTGATGAACGGTCAAGTCGGCTGGGTGGGCCTGGCGACGTCGCTGATCCTGGTGGCGTTCGCGGCCGGGATCTCGCTGTGGCGGCGGCTGGGTTTGGGACGGCAGCTGCTGTGGGCCTCGGCGCGCGCGCTGGTGCAGCTGCTAATCGTGGGCGGTGCGCTGACGCTGCTGTTCGAGCCGGGCCGGTCGCTGTGGTGGTCGTGGGCGTGGGTCGCGGGAATGGTGGCCTATGCCGGGGATGTGGCCCGGCGCAGGGCGCCGGAGGTGCCGCGCTTTGCGCCGCTGGCCGCGGCCGCGTTCGCCGGTGCGGCCGTGGTGACGCTGGGGGTGATCTTCGGCCTGCGGGTGTTCCCGCTGCAGGGGCGCACGCTGGTGCCGGTCGCCGGGATGATGATCGGCAACTCGATGACCGCCATGGTGCTGGTGGCCCGGCGGTTGGTCGACGAGCTGCGCGACAAGCGCGACGAGGTCGAGGCCCGCCTCGCGCTGGGGCAACCATCGAGGAAGGCCGCGGCACCGTACCTGCGAATCGCCTTGCGCTCGGCGATATCTCCGCAGATCGAGACGACCAAGGCCACCGGCCTGGTGTTCCTGCCGGGCGCCATGACCGGCCTGATCCTCGCCGGGGTGCCGCCGCTGCAGGCCGTGCTGGTGCAGGCCGTGGTGATGTTCTTGATCCTGGGTTCGGTCGCTGCCACCACCGTGGTCGTCGGGCTGGGCATCGTCCGGCTGGTGTTCACCCGCGACCATCGGCTGCTGCCGCTGGGCCGGCGGCCCGCGACCGCGGGGTGAGAACGCATGCTCGGCGGGTCCCGGCAGCCGATCACCCCAGCGCGCACCCGGTTACACACTGGCCGTAATCTGTAAACAAGGCCAATTCAACGACGAACGAGGTGGGCGGAATGACAGTCTCCGAGCAAGCCGACGCGGGGGCGGCCGAAGCCAACGCCCCGGAACTGGTGGCCTACGAAACCCTCGACGAGGGCCGCATCGCCCGGATCTGGCTGAACCGGCCCGATGCCCACAACGCGCAGAGCCGCGGCCTGCTGGTCCAGCTCGACGAGGCGTTCGGCCGGGCCGAGGCCGACGACACTGTTCGCGTGGTGATCCTGGCGGCGCGCGGCAGGAACTTCTCCGCCGGCCACGACCTGGGTTCCGAGCAGGCACTGGCCGAGCGCGCGCCGGGGCCGGGGCAGCATCCGAGCTTCCGCTCGCGCGGGGCCACGCTCGAGCCGATCATGGAGAAGCTGTACCACCAGGAGTGGCACTATTTCTTCGAAAACACTTGCCGCTGGCGCGATCTGCGCAAGATCACCATCGCCCAGGTGCAGGGCAACGCGATCTCGGCCGGCTTGATGCTGATCTGGGCCTGCGACCTGATCGTCGCGGCCGACAACGCGAAGTTCAGCGACGTCGTCGCGGTCCGGCTGGGCATGCCGGGTGTCGAATACTACGCCCACCCTTGGGAATTCGGGCCGCGCAAGGCCAAAGAGCTACTGTTGACCGGGGATTCGATCGACGCGGACGAGGCACACCGGCTGGGCATGGTGTCGAAGGTTTTCGCTGTCGACGAATTAGAGGAAAAGACACTCGAATTCGCGCGACGCATCGCCGAGCGGCCCACGATGGCGTCGCTGCTCATCAAGGATTCGGTGAACGCCGCCTCCGACGCGATGGGTTACACCGAGGCGCTGCGGCACGCGTTCCACGTCCACCTGCTCGGGCATGCCCACTGGGCGGCGTTCAACGAGAACCGGTGGCCGGTAGGCCAGCCCCCGCACGTCGAGGATTGGCGTGACGCGAAGCCGACGAAGGTGGCGCGCCGCGACACGCCGTAGCGCCGCGCCGCAGGGGGCCTAACGAGACCGGGGGTAGCGATATTCACCCCGAGGGGACATGCTTCTATAGCTAGAACTTGTTCCAGTTTGAAAGGGCCTCGCGTGCAGCTTTCGTTCGAAGACCGGACCTATCTGATCACCGGCGGCGGCAGCGGAATCGGCAAGGGCGTGGCAGCCGGGCTGGTCGCGGCCGGCGCCTCCGTCATGATCGTGGGCCGTAACGCCGATCGGCTCGCGGCGGCCGTCAAGGAGATCGAAGCCCTGCCGGGCGACGGCTCCATTCGTTACGAGCCCGCTGACATCACCAACGAAGAGGAGGCGGCGCGCGCCGTCGACGCCGTGACGGCCTGGCATGGCCGGCTGCACGGCGTGGTGCACTGCGCCGGCGGGTCGGAGACCATCGGACCGATCACCCAGATCGACTCGGAGTTGTGGCGACGGACCATCGACCTCAACGTCAACGGAACCATGTACGTGCTCAAGCACTCCGCGCGCGAGCTGGTGCGCGGTGGCGGCGGATCGTTCGTCGGCATCTCGTCGATCGCGGCCAGCAACACCCACCGCTGGTTCGGTGCCTACGGCGTCGGCAAATCGGCGCTGGACCACTTGATGCAGTTGGCCGCCGACGAACTCGGAGCGTCGTGGGTGCGGGTCAACAGCATTCGCCCCGGCCTCATCCGCACCGAGCTGGTGGCCCCAATCCTCGATTCGCCCGAGCTGAGCGCGGACTACCGTGCCATCACGCCGCTGCCCCGACCGGGCGAGGTCGAAGACATAGCCAATGTGGCGATGTTTCTGCTCAGCGATGCTTCCAGCTACGTGACCGGGCAGATCATCAACGTCGACGGCGGGGTGCTGTTGCGCCGCGGCCCGGACTTCTCGGCGATGCTGGAACCGGCCTTCGGCGCCGACGCGCTACGCGGAGTGGTCTAGCCGGGAGTATCAGATGAAAAGGCTTGAGGGTAAACGGATCCTGGTCACCGGCGCCGCGTCGGGGATCGGTCAGGCCACCGCGTTGCGGCTACTGAGCGAGGGCGCCGGGGTGGTGGCCGCCGACGTCTCGACGGAAGGCCTGAGCAACACGCAAGGCCATGCCGACGAGGCCGGCACCGCCGACCGGCTCACGACGATGCCGATGGACGTCGGTAACGAGGACTCGGTGATCGACGGTGTGGGCTCGGCCGTCGAGAAGCTGGGCGGGCTGGATTCACTGGTGAACGCGGCGGGCATCCTGCGCGCCTGGCACACCCATGAGACCTCCCTCGAGCAGTGGAATCGGATCATCACCGTCAACCTGACCGGAACCTTCCTGGTGGTGCGCGAAGCGCTTCCGTCCCTGCTGGCGAACCCCCGCAGCGCGATCGTGAACTTCAGCTCCACGTCGGCTTCGTTCGCGCATCCGTACATGGCCGCCTATGCCGCCAGCAAGGGCGGCATTCAGGCATTCACCCATTCGCTGGCGCTCGAATACGCCAAGGACGGTCTGCGCGCGGCGTGCGTCGCCCCGGGCAGCATCAAGTCCGGCATCACCGATGCGACCGGCGGATACATCCCCAAGGACGCCGACTGGTCGCTGTTTCCCCGGCTGATGCCGATCCTGCCGACCACGACGGAGTCCAGCGGCGCGGGGATGGCCGGGCCCGAAGCGGTCGCCGGTGTGATCGCCATGCTGGTCTCAGATGACGGGGCCTGGATCACCGGCACCGAGATCCGGATGGACGGCGGCACGCACGCCTAGAGCGTGGCTAGTTCACGCAGGGTACGCCGCCGCCGTCGATCGGCTTTCCCTGATCGGGCGTCGGATACGTCGTGGTCGTGCCGTTGTAGTAGTAGCTCTTGGCCTTGGTCGACGTCGTGCTGGAGCTGGTGCTCGTCGAGTCGTCCATCTGGGTCTCGTCAGGTGTGGGCATCGAGAAATTCGTGTCCACGGTGAGCCGGATGTGTCCTGCCGCGATGCTGGCGCTGGGTTGCTTGGGCGCGTCCACGCCGAGCAGGTTGGCCAGGTTCTGCGCATCGGTCTGGGCACCGGCCCCGTACTCCACCGCGGTGCTGGTCGGGTCGCCGGATTCGCGGTCGCGGACCTGGCCCGGGGTGTAGCCCTTCTTTTTCAGCGCGCGTGACACCTCGCTGGCCAGGCCGCTCATGCTGCCGGAGTTGACCACGTCGACGACGGTGGACGGGTCGGGTTTCGCGGCGGTGGTGGCCGGCGCTGTCGTCGTCGAGGTGTCGGCGCCGATCGCCGCCGCCACCTCGGACTTGATCGCCGCCGGATCGACGACGTTGACGTCCTGGCCGTCGATGTTGTCGTAGCGCACCACCGGCAACGTCCGGAACTCGACGTTGCCGCCGGCCAGCCCGCCGAGCCGCTGGATCATGTCGTCGTTCCAGCCCGCCGACAGCACCACGTCTTTGCGCGCCACCGCCATCAGGTTCTTGAGCTTGTCGATGTTGGTGAAGGTGCCCGCGGCCTGCAGCTCCTGCATGACCGACGAGATGAACGCCTGTTGCCGGTGGGTACGGTCCAGGTCGCCGTTGTCCAGGCCGTGCCGCTGCCGGACGAACGACAGCGCCTCGGACGCGTCCAACCGCTGTCGCCCGGCCGGGAAGTCGGCGCCCGAATACTCGTCGTAGACGGGGTGATTCAGGCAGACGTCGACGCCGCCGAGGGTCTGCGCCAGGTCGAAGAAGCCGGCCAGATTGACCTCGGCGAAGTAGTCGATGGGGACGCCGGTCAGGTTTCGCACCGCGCGCAGGGTCGCCGCCCGGCCGGCCTCACGGCCCTTGGTCTCGAGTTCCTTCTGGGTGATGTTGCCCTGGTTGGCCAGCTTCTGGGCGACGTACTGTTTGGTCAGCCCGTATGCCTCTTTGATCTTGATGTGGTTGTATCCCGGGACGCCGGTGAAGGGCACCCAGTCGTCGCGGGGGATCGAGAAGGCCACGACTCTGTTGTCGGCGCTGACGTGCACCAGGATCATCGTGTTGGTGTTGTAGCCGCCGTCGTCGGAGTCGCCGGCGTGCAGATGCTTCAGGATCGAGTTGGGCAGGTCGTTGCCGTCCTGGTCCTTACGCGAGTCCAGCCCGATCAGCAGGATGTTCATGTTGTCGCCGCTGGACCGCGGATCGTCGGGCTGCAGGGCGTTCGAGACGGTGATGCCGCCCAGCGCGCCGTGCGCCACGTAGTAGCCCGCCCCGGTGAGCCCCACGGCCGCCACGGAGACGAGCGCGCCCAGGGTGCGCGTCAGCCCCTTGCGTATACGGGAGGGTTGACGGACGGCTCGATGACGGCGATGCGCGCCGCCCGAGCGTGCCATCACAAACCTCTGCCCACGCCCAGCACACCACCAGGCACCGCAACGGTGCTTCGCGGCGATGTCGCTTCAAGCATGGTCACAAGTATGCGTTAGCTTGCTACGAAGCCCCCAATCGAGAGCACCCGTCGCACGGTCGGCGCAGGCGCGTTCGTCGGGTCGACCGGGCGTGATTCGTGCTCGTCGCAGCCGCTCTACCAGCATCTTCTGCCCGGCCGGGGCCGCCGGGGTCTCCGAATGGTCTCGGGGCGGCCACATCGGCGCCCGGATCGAGCCGAACTTGTTATCCAGCGGACACCGCGCGGTGGACCATTGCCGCGCCGACCGCGCCAGCAAACCGCCACTCCCGCTACCGGGCTTTGACCAGGTCCTCACCCGAGCTGTAAAAGAACGTGATGTTGGTGCCGGTGGTGATTTCGGCGAGGTAGACGCCGACGGGTTCGACCTCGTAGTAGAAGTGGATGTTGCCGTCGTTGTCCAGCGCCGACGCGCACGAAAATCCCGGTGCGCCGCATCGTTGCTTGATGGGTGCCGCGAGGACGGCAAGCAGCACGACGATGGCAACGCCGACGAGCAGCGGGACCCTGTTCACTGCCGACCTCGGCTGCGCGGAATCAACCACGGATGGAGTGTAAGCGGCAGGACGCCATCCGCCACTAGGGATCGTCGGCGCGGAGGTTCTGGTGCCGTCGCGGGCGTTTGACTGCCCGGGTACGGCGGGTACGCGGCCATGAGCCGAGCAGAGGACTGAGCATGATCGATACCCGCTTCCGGCCGTTTTCGGCGGAGCGGCCGGAGAATTCGGAGCCCACGCAGCCGGGCACTCCCGGCGAGACGCCGGAGCGGCTCACACCGACGGAAACGCCGGAGCGGCTCACGCCGGCAGAACCGCCCGAGCGCTTGACACCCTCAGAACCACCCGAGCGCGAAGCGCCGGAATAACGATCACGATTGGAGAGCAGACATGCGCGCCGAAGAAGGCGACGAATCCGTCAAGGACTACGCGAACGAGGGACGGGAAACGCTTGGCCGCATCAAGGCTTCGCAGCACGCGGGCGGTCGCCTCGGCGCCATCGCCCGGCGCTTCGCCAGCCTGTGGCGGGGCCCGAGCGAGGGCGAAGACACCGGTCCTGCTACGTAAAAACCGTTCAGCGACAGCTTAATTCGGTGCTACGGGTGCCGGATGGCGGTCGGCCCACGGCCGCGCCTCTTCGAGCTGCGCGGCCAACTGCAGCAGATCGCCGTCCGCGCCCAGCTTCCCGACGAATTGCACACCCAGCGGAAGCCCGGCATCCGTCCAGTGCAGCGGCACGTTGATCGCCGGACGGCCGGTGAGGTTGGCCAGCTGCGTGTAGGGCACCCAGCCCAAACTCTCCTGGATGAGGTCATCGAGGATTCCGCTGAGCCCCATCAGCTTTCCGGCTCGGACCCTGCTGACCAGCCGGGCCACCCGCTGCAGCACCGCCGACGTCGTGGTGGCACCGACGGCAAGGGGCGGGGTGGCCAGCGTCGGGGTCAAAAAGAAGTCGTAGTTCTCGTGGAACGAGGCCAGCGACTGGATGTAGTCGTTGCGGTTTTCCAGCGCGGACATGACGGGTAGCACGCCGCCGGACCGGCCGAGTTCGGCGATGGCCAGGGTATCGGCCTCAAAGTCGTTGTCGCGCGCGCCGGTTCGCTGTTTGATGTCGGCGACTTGCTGGTATAGCTGGGCGAACCAGATGGTCAGGAAGTCACGGCCCAGCGCGGCGTCGTCGTAGGGCGGTACAACCTCATCGACCTGATGGCCCAACTCGCGAAGAAGCGCGGCGGCCTTTTCGACCGCGGCGACGGCCTCGCGGTCCGGCCGCGCGTTGATCGCCGAGCGCGCCGAGTAGCCGATTTTCAGGGTGCCCGGACGGTGCTTGATCTGTTCGCCAAAGGGCTTGTCGGGCAGCGCAACCCGATAGGCGGCGCCGGGGTGGGGTCCGACGATCGCATCGAGCAGCGCCGCACTGTCGCGCACGGTGCGCGAGACCACGCCCTGGGTCGCCATGCCCAGCATCAGTTCACCGGTCTGCGGGCCGTAAGGCGCCAGTCCCCGGCTGGGCTTGAGGCCGACCAGGCCGTTGCACGCGGCGGGGATGTGGATCGAACCGCCACCGTCGTTGGCGCCGGCGGCGGGAACGATGCCCGCCGCAACGGCCGCCCCCGATCCGCCCGAGGAACCGCCGGGCGTGTGCCCGGTGTTCCACGGGTTGCGGGCCGGGCCCCAGTAGTCGGGTTCCGTCACACCCTTGGCCCCGAACTCCGGGGTGTTCGTCTTCCCGAAGATCACCAGCCCCGCGTCCAGGAACCGCTGGGTGACCAGCGCATGCCGGTCGGCCACGTCGTGGGCCAGCGAGCACGACCCGCACGACGTCGCAAAGCCGCGGTATTCCTGGCCGAGGTCCTTGAGCAGGAACGGCACACCGGCGAACGGCCCACTCAGATTCGGGTCGCCTGCTTGGCGGTCGGCGGCGTCGTCGAGGCGGCAGACGATGGCGTTCAGCCGGGGATTCACCGCGTCCGCTCGTTGCCGCGCCAGGGCGAGCAGCTCGGCCGGGGTGACCTGTCTGCGCTCGACCAGCTCGGCCAGGGCGGTCGCATCCAGCGACATGTACTCGTCAAGATGCATGCGTTCTCCTTGGCTCCGGTCGGTGTGCGCGTGCCGGGGGTCCGCTGAATTGACGCCGCGGCATGCCGTTGACGTTAAGCCAACGCGAGGTTCTGGTGGGGGCGCCTTAGTATCACCAGATGCCCACGGCAGCCGAACCGTTTACGATCCAGGGCCCCGGCGGGGTGCAGATCGTCGCTGACCGCCTCGGGGACCCGCAGGCGCGCGCCGTGGTCTTCTTGCACGGCGGCGGACAGACCCGCCGGTCTTGGGGCAAGGCGGCGACCGCCGTTGCCGCGCGTGGCTGGCAGGCCGTCACCGTGGACCTGCGCGGGCACGGCGAATCGGACTGGTCGGACGACGGCGATTACCGCGTCGTCAGTTTCGCCGCCGACGTCCAAGAAGTGTTGCGCACGCTGCCCCCGCAACCGGTGTTGGTCGGTGCCTCCCTGGGTGGTTTCACGTCCATGCTGCTCGCCGGGGAACTGTCGCCGGGCATCGCCAGTGCGGTCGTCTTGGTGGACATCGTGCCGAACATGGACCAGTCGGGCGCGAACCGGATCCATGCCTTCATGGCCGACCGGGTGGAGTCAGGTTTCAGCTCACTCGACGAGGTCGCCGACGCGATCGCCGAATACAACCCGCACCGGCCGCGACCGACCGATCTGGAAGGCCTGACCACCAACCTGCGTCGCCGCGGCGATCGGTGGTACTGGCATTGGGATCCGCAATTCATCAGCGGCACTGCGGCTTTCCCTCCTTTTGAGGTCACCGATCCCGACCGGATGCACGCCGCCGTCGAGGCGATCCTGCGCGGCGGGGTGCCCATCCTGCTGGTTCGCGGCCAGATGAGCGACCTGGTCAGCCAGGAGCGCGCCGACGAATTCCTCGCGCGTTTCCCGCAGGTCGAATTCACCGATGTCCGCGGCGCCGGGCACATGGTGGCCGGCGACCGCAACGACATCTTCGCCGGCGCTGTGCTGGACTTCCTGGCCCGGCACGTCGACGCCGGGTGAACCACATGCACGGAACGGACTGGCCGCCACCTCATTTCAGGTCGGCAGCGCTGCTACTATCTGCCGGGCGCAAGCGGAGGGGGACGGCGTGACCATACCGTGGTTGCGGGGGTTGGGGCTCTTGGCAGCGGTGATGGTGACCGCGACCGCGGTGACGAAAACCGCTCTGGCAGCACCGCCCCCGGCTCTGCCGTCGCCCCCACCCTCGCCGGGCATCGGCGTCGATCACGAATCCGGCAGGTGCACAGCCGGATTCGCGGCGCAGGGATCCGACGGCAGTTACTACCTGATGACCAGCGGGCACTGCGACTCGCACGACGGCACCGAGTGGACCTACGGCAACGACGCCCCGCTGGGCAGGATCTCGGCCAGCGAGCACGACGGCGATAAGCGCGACGCCGCGATCATCCGCCTGGAGCCAAGTGTCGGCATGCCGGTGGGTGACGTCGGTGGCCGGTATCAGGTTCGGGATGTGTTGAGCCGCCAGCAGATTCAGGTCGGCATGCCATTCTGCAAGATCGGCGCCGTAACCGGTGAGACGTGTGGCGCCATCAAAGGCATCAATGGTGACGTCGTCGAAGCCAGCGTGTTCAGCCTGGACGGCGACAGTGGCAGTCCCGGCTTCGTGATGAACCCGGACGGCACCGTCAGCGCGGTGGGCCTGTTGATGTCATCGCCGGACGGCGATGACTACACCACCTACTTCATGCTCATCAATCCGCTGCTGGGCAAGTGGGGCTTGCGTGTGCTTCCGTAACGTAGCGTTTGCAACTCTCGGGTACCGGGTATCAGGTGGACCGGCCGTAAGGCGTCGGCCCGAGGGGCCCAGGTAGGGACGCGGCCAACGTAAAGAGGCAGCGGAACCAGCGACACGAAGGGAAGCAGTAGTGAAGCGTGGGATCGTGGTCGGCGTAGCCGGGGTGGCCCTGGTGGTCGCGGCCAGCGCCGGATGTTCGAGCAACAAATCCAGTACCGGGTCGTCGGGTTCGTCGTCAGCTGCGCCCGCCGCGGCGGGTCCGGTGCTCACGGTCGACGGGCAGAACCAAAACATCAGCGGGCAGGTCACCTGCAACGCCGCGGGTGACAACGTCACCATCGGCATCGGCGACCCGGCCAACGGCCTCGGCGCCGTGGTCAGCAACGGCAATCCGCCGCTGGTGCACTCCGTCGGGTTGGGCACCGTCAACGGCGTCGCACTCGGCTTCTCCGATGCCGCGCCCAATCAAAGCGGCAGTGCCGGAGCCGCGGTCAAGGGCAAGGACTGGGCGATCAAGGGCACCGCTACCGGTACCGACATGAGCAACCCGCAGCAACCGCAGCAGGTAACCAAGCCATTCGAGTTGGATCTCACCTGCCCGTAGTGCAGGTGAGACAACAACTCCCAAGAGGGGACGCAGCTATGTCTATGAAACGTGTCGTCAGCGCCGCCGCGTTGGCCGCTGGCCTGAGTATCTCCGCGGCGACGCTGAACGCAGGGTCGGCCTACTCCGCCCCGCTCGACCCGCCGCCCCCGTGCCCGAACTGCCACGGCGGTGGTGGGGGGGGGGGGGGCGTCCCGGGCG
>NZ_MBEI01000075.1 GCF_001953985.1 Mycobacterium colombiense | reverse complement strand
CGCCCAACTGGGCCCCGCCGCCGCCATACATGGTTTGTGCGGGCGGGGCGAGGCGCTGCACGGGCGCGGGCTGCGGTCGCCGCGGCGGCGCGGCCCAGTTGGGCGTGCGCCCGGGCGGCGGAGGAGGCGGCGGTGCCGGCTGCGCCGACCACGCCGCGGCCTGCGGCGGAGCCGCCACCGGGATGTTCATCGATTCCGTTCGCGGCGGGCGTCCGGCCATGCCCTGATGGCGCCCGACGTCGAAGGTCAGCAGCGGTCCGTCGGGGTTTCCGATGTTGAGTGTCTGCCCGTCGTGAATCTCGACCACCGGCACGCGCCGGCCGTTGACGAAAGTTCCGTTGAGGGAACCGTTGTCGATGGCCAGCCACTTGCCCTGATCGAAACGCAGCAGCAGGTGGGCACGAGAAATCAACGGGTGGGTGATACGCATGTCCGCTCGCAGATCGCGCCCGACTACTACATCGTGGCCCGCTGCGAAGGTGCGTTCCGATCCTTCGTGATGGACGGTTAGCGCTGGCGGGGCTGGTGCTGACATCGCCACAACTGTAGCTTGCAGCCCTGTGGTTTAGCTCCGAGCGGCTGCGGTGTCAGGCGCGCCGGTCACCACGCAGTGTGTTCGGGTGTAGATCGTGGGCATGCACTGATTGCAGTGCGTGCACGCCGAATGCACCTGGTGTTCGGCGCCATCAGCGGCGATCCGGTTGATCAGATCCGGCTCGGCCAGCAGCGCCCGGGCCATCGCGACGAACTCGAATCCCTCGGCCATCGCCAGGTCCATCGTCTCCCGGTTGGTGATTCCGCCGAGCAGGATCAGCGGCATCTTCAACTCGTTGCGGAACAGCTTGGCGTCGCGCAACAGATAGGCCTCGCGGTAGGGGTACTCGCGCAGGAACTTCTTGCCCGTCATGCGCATGCCCCAGCTCAGCGGCGGCTTGAACGCCCCGGCGAACTCCTTGAGCGGCGCGTTGCCGCGGAACAGGTACATCGGGTTGACCAGCGAGCTGCCCGCGGTGAGTTCGATCGCGTCCAGCCCGCCGTCTTCCTCCAGCCACTTGGCGGTGGTCAGCGATTCCTCCGTGCTGATGCCGCCCCGTACCCCGTCGGCCATGTTCAGCTTGGCCGTCACCGCGATGGGCGTGCCCTCTTTTTCCACCGCGCGCCGGACGGCCATCACGATGCCGCGGGCCACCTTGGCCCGGTTCTGCAGCGATCCGCCGAACTCGTCGTCGCGGCGGTTGATCAGCGGGGACAGAAACGAACTCGCCAAGTAGTTGTGGCCCAAATGGATTTCGACGGCGTCGAAGCCGGCCTCGATGGCCAGCCGGGCGGCATTGGCGTGCCCGGCGATCACCTCGTCGATGTCGTCGCGGGTCGCCCTCTTCGCGAACCGCATCCCGATCGGGTTGAAGAACCGGACCGGTGCCAGCGCCTTCGCCTTGTTGGACTTGGCGTTGGCCACCGGGCCGGCGTGGCCGATCTGCGCGCTGACCGCGGCGCCCTCGGCGTGGATCGCGTCGGTGAGCCGCCGGAATCCGGGCACGGCCTCGGGTCGCATCCAGATCCCGTTGCCCTCGGTGCGGCCGCCGGGGGAGACGGCGCAGTAGGCGACGGTCGTCATGCCGACCCCGCCTGCGGCCGGCAGCCGGTGGTATTCGATGAGGTCGTCGGTCACCAGCGCCTCGGGCGTGCGCGCCTCGAAGGTGGCGGACTTGATGGTGCGGTTACGCAGCGTTATCGGACCGAGCTTCGCGGGGCTGAACACGTCCGGAGGGGTAGACATACCCGGAGCGTGCCAGACTGTCAGCGTGGGAGCAATCACGCTGGACGGCAAGGCCACCCGCGACGAGATCTTCGTGGACCTCAAACAGCGGGTGACCGCATTGACCGCCGCGGGCCGCACCCCCGGCCTGGGCACCATCCTGGTGGGCGATGACCCCGGCTCGCAGGCATACGTGCGCGGTAAGCACGCCGACTGCGCAAAGGTCGGCATCACCTCGATCCGCCGCGACCTGCCCGCCGACATCAGCACCGCCACGCTCAACGAGACCATCGACGAGCTCAACGCCAACCCCGACTGCACCGGTTACATCGTGCAGTTGCCGCTGCCCAAGCACCTGGACGAGAACGCGGCGCTGGAGCGCGTCGACCCGAACAAGGACGCCGACGGGCTGCACCCGACCAACCTGGGCCGGCTGGTGCTGATGGACCCGGCCCCGCTGCCGTGCACCCCGCGCGGCATCGTGCATCTACTGCGCCGCTACGACGTGGAGATCGCCGGGGCGCACGTGGTCGTCATCGGTCGCGGCGTCACGGTCGGTCGCCCGTTGGGCCTGCTGCTGACCCGTCGTTCCGAGAACGCCACGGTGACGTTGTGCCACACCGGAACTCGCGACCTGCCGGCGCTGACCAGGCAGGCCGACATCATCGTCGCCGGCGTGGGGGTGCCGCACATGGTGACCGCCGACATGGTGCGCCCGGGTGCCGCGGTCATCGACGTCGGCGTCAGCCGGGTGGACGGCAAGCTCACCGGCGACGTGCACCCGGACGTGTGGGAGGTGGCCGGCCACATTTCGCCGAACCCGGGCGGCGTGGGACCGCTGACCCGCGCGTTCCTGCTGACCAACGTCGTCGAGCTGGCCGAGCGGCAATGACCGCGCGCACCCTGCTGCGGGCCCAATGGCCAATCCTGTTGGTGGGCTTGATCTTTGCGGTGGCGCTGGCTTTGGTCGGGGCCAACTTCTGGCGTCGCGGTTCGCTGTTGATCGGTATCGGTGTCGGTGTGGCGGCGCTGCTGCGGCTGGTGTTGTCCGAGGACCGGGCCGGCCTTCTGGTGGTGCGCGCCAAGGGAATCGACTTCATGACCACCGCGACGGTTGGGGCGGCGATGTTCTACATCGCGTGGACCATCGACCCGCTGGGCACCCGCTAGAAGCGTCAGGCCCCCGGCAGGGCCGGAATCTGCCCGGCCATTCCCGTCATACCCGGCACCTGACCCGCCATCGCCGGGAGTTGCCCGGCCATGCCGGGAACTTGGCCCGCGTAACCCGGGATCTGTCCCGTCATGCCCGGGATCTGACCCGTCATGCCCGGGATCTGTCCCGGCATCTGCCCGGGCATGCCCGGAACCTGTGGCATGGCGCCGGACAGGTTGCCGTTGGCGATGTTGGCCATCTCCTCGGGGCAGTACGTCTGGATCGCGATCGTGGTGAACATGCGCGCCATCGTGGGCGACATGCCCCGCCCGGCGACGCTGGACGCGACCGCGGCGAAATTGCCACCCGGCTGCGCCAGCATCGGGCACACCGACTCGCCGACCGACATCGCGTTGCCGGGCTCGCCGAAATCGATGCCGGCGTGGTTGAGCGCGTCGATGAAGTCGTCGCCGTTCCCGTTCGCTCCGGCGGGCGCCGCGAAGGCCGAGGCGACGGTCAGCAGGCCGGCGGCGGCTGCCAGCAGGCGAATGGTGAAGGGCTGATGGCGCAAAACCCAGATCCATTGATGAGTTCGTGCAAATGCCTTCACGCCAGCCTCCCCGTCCGCCATGGAGTGCGTCTGAGGCACTCGAATCACGCTACGAACTCTGAGCCATGACTGTCACGTTTACGACACGGTGGGATAAAGGTTCGCACAATAAGCGTTTCGTGAGGTCGCGGTCTCCGCGACGTCGGTTATTACGCGGCCCCGTTGCGCAAGGCCGGGCGGCGGATCGAAGCCACACTGTGATGTAACACGGGCGGCGGCACCGGAATTCTGGGCGCGAAATGAACCAGAATCCGCCCCATGACGACTTATCGCAGCCGTCCGACCAGCCATGGGATCTCGCGCCAGGCGTTTCTTCGTGGCGCCGTCACGTTCGCGACGGGAGCGGTGTTCGGCACCGGCTCGGCGACAGCGGACCCCGCCGCCGGGTGGAGCGGCCTGGCCTCGTCGATCGGCGGCAGCGTGCTCTTGCCGGCCAACGGCGCCCAATTTGCCACCGGCAAGCAGGTTTTCAACTCGTTCTACAACAACTCCAATCCCGCTGCGGTGGTACGGGTTTCGTCGCAGGCCGACGTGCAGAAGGCGGTCGCGTTCGCGAAGGCCAACAACCTCAAGATCGCCCCACGCGGCGGTGGGCATTCCTATGTCGGGGCGTCCGGCGCCAACGGGACCATGGTGCTCGACCTGCGCGGTCTGCCCGGCGGCGCGAACTTCGACGGTAACAACGTCACCGTGACCCCGGCGACGAATCTGTATGCGGTACACCAGGCCTTGGCCGGCGCGGGCCGCGCCGTTCCCACCGGCACGTGCCCGACCGTCGGCATGGCGGGGATGGCGCTGGGTGGCGGGGGCGGTGCCGACGCCCGGCGCGCCGGGCTCACCTGCGACGCGTTGCAGTCCGCGACGGTGGTGCTGCCCAGCGGCGACGTGGTCACCGCGTCGGCGAACGACAACCCGGATCTGTTCTGGGCGTTGCGCGGTGGCG
>NZ_MBEI01000074.1 GCF_001953985.1 Mycobacterium colombiense | reverse complement strand
TCGACCGTCGGCGTCAAGCCCACCTACGGCACGGTGTCGCGCTACGGCCTGGTGGCGTGCGCGTCGTCGCTGGATCAGGGCGGACCGTGCGCGCGCACGGTGCTCGACACCGCACTGTTGCATCACGTGATCGCCGGGCACGACCCCCGGGACTCCACGTCCGTGAAGGCGGCGGTGCCCGACGTCGTCGCCGCCGCCAAGGCCGGCGCGGCCGGTGACCTCAAGGGCGTGCGCGTCGGGGTGGTCAAGCAGCTGCGCGGCGAGGGCTACCAGCCCGGAGTGCTGAACGCGTTCGAGGCCGCCGTCGAGCAGCTGACCGCCCTGGGCGCCGAGGTGAGCGAGGTCGACTGTCCGCACTTCGAGTACGCGCTGGCCGCCTACTACCTGATCCTGCCGTCGGAGGTGTCGAGCAACCTGGCCCGCTTCGACGCGATGCGCTACGGGCTACGGGTGGGCGACGATGGCAGCCACAGCGCCGAGGAAGTCATGGCGATGACGCGCGCCGCCGGCTTCGGGCCGGAGGTCAAGCGGCGCATCATGATCGGTACCTACGCGCTGTCGGCCGGTTATTACGACGCGTATTACAACCAGGCCCAGAAGGTGCGCACCCTGATCGCCCGCGACCTGGACGAGGCCTATCGCTCGGTGGATGTGGTGGTGTCGCCCGCGACCCCGACCACGGCGTTCCGGCTGGGCGAGAAGGTCGACGATCCGCTGGCGATGTATCTGTTCGACCTGTGCACGCTGCCGCTGAATCTGGCCGGGCACTGCGGTATGTCGGTGCCGGCCGGTCTGTCGCCGGACGACGACCTGCCGGTCGGCCTGCAGATCATGGCGCCCGCCCTGGCCGACGACCGGCTGTACCGGGTCGGGGGCCGCCCCCACCCCCCCCCCCCCCCCCCGCCCCCCCGCCCCCCCCGGGGGCCGGCGCCCCCCGGGCCCGCCGCCGGGCTCCCCGCCCCCCCCCCCCCCCCCCCCCCCGCCGAAGCGGCCGGACGGCACCGCGAGCGCGCCGCACAC
>NZ_MBEI01000073.1 GCF_001953985.1 Mycobacterium colombiense | reverse complement strand
AACTGTCAACCATCAGCCGAAACACTGTCAGGCATCACCCGACATAGATCCGTCAAGCATCAGCCGACGTCATACACGAGCCCGGTGCCCCCGGCACGACTCGAACGTGCGACCTAGGGATTAGAAGGCCCTTGCTCTATCCACCTGAGCTACGGAGGCAATGCGCAGGTCAGTCTATCCAACCGCACCCGGATGATCCGATTCCACGCCGCCACGCGCGTGAAAGCCCTTCCCGCGCCACGTTTATCGGTTATCGTGATGACCCTCGACACACGTACAAAACCGGCCGGCCATCGGCCGTTAACCGCGATGAGGCGTGTGCATAACGTCGAGAGGTGACGTCGCATGAGCGTGGCCAGTAATAAGTCTTCGCCCTGCGGGTGGGCGGCCGCCCAGGCGGCACGCCTGGCGGCCGAAGCCCGGGACGTCTTTCACCTCGGCAGCCTGGTGCTACGGGGCGGGCCGTTCGCGCTGGGCTGCTTGGCCGGTTGGCTTTTCACCGAGTTTCCCCCGCACGTGGTGACCGGGCACGCGCTGTCGCGGGTCTCGCACCCGTCCGTCGGCCGGGTCGGCAAGACGCTGGCCGCCCAGCGGGCGGACAAGTCCCTCACCGCGGCGCTGGCGGAGGCCTTCGGCCCCGAGTTTCCGGCTCAGGTGTGTCACCCCGCCGCCGTCGGGGCGCTGTGCGCCCCGCGCGGAGGCCTGTTGGGCCGCCCCGGGCCGCACCGCCGGTACGCCGCGCAGACCTCCGACATCTCCTATGGCCCCAGCGCACGCGACCACCTGCTCGACATCTGGCGACGCGATGACCTGGCCCCGGGGTGCCGGGCGCCGGTCCTGATCCAGGTGCCGGGCGGGGCGTGGGCGCTGAACGGCAGGCGCCCGCAGGCCTACACGCTGATGAGCCGAATGGTTCAACTCGGCTGGATCTGCGTCTCGATCGATTACAGCAAGAGCCCACGCGCCACCTTCCCCGCGCACCTGATCGACGTGAAAAGGGCAATCGCCTGGGTGCGGGAGAACATCGCCGACTACGGCGGCGACCCGGACTTCATCGCGATCACCGGTGGCTCGGCGGGCGGGCACCTGGCCTCCCTGGCGGCGCTCACCCCGAACGACCCCACCTTCCAACCCGGCTTCGAAGACGCCGACACGACCGTGCAAGCGGTGGCGCCCTATTACGGCGTCTACGACTTCACCGACTTCGAGAACATGCACCCGCTGATGCTGCCGTTCCTCGAACAGTTCGTGATGAAGGCCCGCTACGCCGAGGAGCCCGAGCGCTTCACGGCGGCGTCGCCGGTTTCCTACGTGCACGGCGACGCACCGCCCTTCTTCGTGCTGCACGGCGAGAAGGACGAATTGGTGCCCAGCGGCCAGGCTCGCGCGTTCTGCGCGGCGCTGCGCGCGGCCGGGGCGGCCACGGTCGCCCACGCCGAACTCGGCAACGCCCACCACGCTTTCGACATCACGCCGACGGTTCGATCGCGGCTGGCCGCTGACGCCGTCGCCGATTTCCTCGGGGTCGTCTATGGGCGGCGCGTCAGCTCGCTGCTGGATTCGCTGCCCTTGTCGGCCACTTCGGCCAGCTGAGCCCTCGCCCAGGAACCTGCAGCTCCTTTCACCAGCGCGGTAACCCGACTAGCGTTGGGTAGACCATTGGGGTTGGTGGGGTCCAAAGGCAGGAGGCTTGATCGACGGTGACAACGTTGGCGCGTCGAGCTGATGACCATGACTGAGTCCGTCGAGGCGATTAAGTTGTCCGACGAGCTCGGGCCGGTCGACTACCTACTGCACAGGGGAGAGGCGAATCCCCGCACCCGGTCCGGGATCATGGCGCTGGAGCTCCTGGACTGCACGCCGGACTGGGAACAATTCCGCGCTCGATTCGAAAGCGCGTCGCGACGCGTGTTGCGGCTGCGGCAAAAGGTCGTCGTGCCGACCCTGCCGACCGCGTCGCCGCGCTGGGTGGTCGACCCCGACTTCAACCTGGATTTCCACGTGCGCCGCGTGCGGGTGTCCGAACCCGGCACGCTGCGTGAGGTATTCGATCTCGCCGAGCTCATCCTGCAGTCGCCGATGGACATCTCGCGGCCGCTGTGGACGACCACCCTGGTCGAGGGGCTGGCCGACGGCCGGGCCGCGACGCTGCTGCATGTCAGTCATGCCGTCACCGACGGCGTCGGTGGGGTCCAGATGTTCGCCGAGATCTATGACCTCGAGCGCAATCCGCCGGCCAAGCCGACGCTGCCGCTGCCCGTCCCGCAGGACCTGACGTCCAATGATCTGATGCGCCAGGGCATTAACCACCTGCCCTTCGCCGTCGTCGGCGGCGTCATGAACGCGCTGTCCGGCGCGGTCTCGGCCGCCGGGCGGGCGGTCCTGGAACCGACGTCCACCGTGTCGGGCATCGTCGGGTACGCCATGTCGGGCATGCGGGTGCTCAACCGAGCCGCCGAGCCGTCGCCGCTGCTGCGGCGGCGCAGCCTGGCCACCCGCAGCGAGGCGATCGATATCCCGCTCGCCGACCTGCACAAGGCCGCGAAGGCCGGTGGCGGGTCGATCAACGACGCCTACCTGGCCGGGCTCTGCGGCGCCTTGCGCCGCTACCACCTGGCGTTCGGCGTGCCGATCAGCACGCTGCCGATGGCGGTGCCGGTCAGCCTGCGGGCCGAAGCGGACACGGCCGGCGGCAACCGGTTCACCGGCGTCAACCTCGCGGCGCCGATCGGGACCGCCGACCCCGTCTCCCGGATGAAGAAGATTCGCGCCCAGATGACGCAGCGCCGTGACGAGCCCGCGATGAACATCATCGGTTCTTTTGCCCCGGTGCTCAGCGTGTTGCCCACCGCGGTGCTGGAAGGGATCACCGGCTCGGTGATCGGCTCCGACGTGCAGGCCAGCAACGTCCCCGTCTTCCCGGGCGACACCTACCTCGCCGGCGCTAAAGTCTTGCGGCAGTACGGTATCGGCCCGTTGCCCGGAGTGGCGATGATGGTGGTGCTGATTTCGCGGGGCGGGTGGTGCACCATCACCGTGCGCTACGACAAGGCCGCGGTGCGCAACGAGGCCTTGTTCGCCCAATGCCTGCTGGACGGCTTCGACGAGATCCTGGCGCTGGCCGGTGACCCCCCACCGCGCGCCGTGCCCGCCTCGTTCGTTGAGCCGGCCGTGTCCGCCCGATCGGTGGCGGGCTCGTGAGCGCCTCGAACGAACAGGGGGATAAGGCCGAAACTCCGGCGCAGGACATGCGGTTGCCCGGCTCGGTGGCCGAGATCATGGCCAGCCCCGCCGGCGCCAAGATCGGTGCGTTCTTCGACCTGGACGGCACGCTGGTCGCCGGTTTCACCGCGATCATCCTGACCCAGGAGCGGCTGCTGCGCCGCGACATGGGCGTCGGGGAGCTGCTTGGGATGGTGCAGGCCGGCCTGAGCCACAGCCTCGGTCGCATCGAATTCGAGGACCTGATCGGCAAGGCCGCCGCGGCGCTGACCGGGCGGCTGCTCGACGACTTGGAAGAGATCGGCGAGCGGATGTTCATCCAACGGATCGAGTCGCGGATCTACCCGGAGATGCGCGAGCTGGTGCGCGCGCACATGGCCCGCGGCCACACAGTGGTGCTCAGCTCGTCGGCGCTGACCATCCAGGTCAACCCGGTCGCGCGTTTTCTCGGCATTCCCAACATGCTCACCAACAAGTTCGAGACCACCGAGGACGGCCTGCTCACCGGTGGCGTCGAGAAGCCGATCCTGTGGGGTCCGGGCAAAGCCGCTGCGGTGCAACGCTTTGCGGCCGAGCACGACATCGATCTCAAGGACAGCTACTTCTACGCCGACGGCGACGAGGACGTCGCCCTGATGTATCTGGTGGGTAATCCGCGGCCGACGAATCCCGAGGGCAAGATGGCCGCGGTGGCCAAGCGCCGGGGTTGGCCGATCCTGCGGTTCAGCAGCCGCGGCCCGGTGGGATTGCGGCGCCAGCTGCGCACGCTCGCAGGTTTCGGCTCGATGTTCCCCGTCGCCGCCGGCGCGGTGGGCATCGGTGTGCTCACCCGCAACCGGCGCCGCGGCGTCAACTTCTTCACCTCCAACTTCTCCCAGTTGTCGCTGGCCATTGCCGGCGTGCAGCTCAACGTCATCGGGAGGGAGAACCTGACCGCGCAACGCCCGGCGGTCTTCATCTTCAACCACCGCAACCAGGTTGACCCGGTGATCACCGGCGCGCTGGTGCGTGACAACTGGGTCGGGGTGGGCAAGAAGGAGTTGCAGAAAGACCCCGTCATGGGCACGCTGGGCAGGCTGGTGGACGGCGTGTTCATCGACCGTGACGATCAGGCCGCCGCGGTGGAGATGCTGCACGAGGTCGAAGACCGTGCGCGCCGGGGGCTTTCGATTGTGATCGCCCCCGAGGGCACCCGGGTCGACACCACCGAGGTCGGCCCGTTCAAGAAGGGGCCGTTCCGGATCGCGATGGCCGCGGGCATCCCGATCGTCCCGATCGTGATCCGCAACGCCGAGCTCGTCGCCGCACGGAACTCGACCGTCATCAACCCGGGCACCGTCGACGTCGCGGTCTTTCCACCGATCTCGGTGCAGGACTGGACGCTTGACACGCTGCCGGAGCGCATCGCCGAGGTGCGTCAGCTGTACCTGGACACGCTCGCCAACTGGCCCGTCGGCGAACTGCCCGAGGTCAGCCTGTACGCCGAGAAGAAGGCTGCGGACAAGGTGCAGAGCCGCAAAGCCAAGGCACCGGCCAAGAAGGCGGCGGCGAAGCAGGCCCCGGCCAAGAAGGCGGCGACCAAGAAGACTGCGGCCAAGAAGACCCCGGCAAAGAATGCGGCGTCAAAAGCGAAGCCGCGCAAGGCAAACCCTCACGAATCCCAGGCCGCCCTCACAGACGGTGAGGCGCAACGACACGCCGCCCAGGCGGCGGCCGTCAACGCCGAACCACCCGAATCGCCGCCCCGAGGGCATCCGTGACCGAACCGGCCGCAGATAGCAGCGCGGTCCTTGCCGGACGAGACTCGCTGGTATTGGCGTCGATGGCCTCGCCGGTCGAGATGCAACTGGTGACGGCGTGGATGGATCAACAGCGCACCGGCCATCCGGGGGCGAACTTCGGCCTGGTGAAACTGCCGGCGCTCGACGCGCCGCCGGAAGAGATGACGGCCCTGGCCGAACAGCTCGAGTCCGGGGAAGACCGTTCGATCGTCCCGGTGCGGGTGTTCTGGCTGCCCGAGCCGGATCGAAGCCGGGCGGCCAAGCTGGCCGGGCTGCTCCCCGGCCGGGATCCCTACCACCCCAACGAACGCCAGCAAGAACGGATCGTGCGGGCCGCCCCCCAGCGCGCGCGGGTGGTGGCCGGTGAAGCGGCCACCGTCTCCGAGCTGCGGCGGCAATGGCGTGACACCACCGTCGGGGAAGACAAGAACGACTTCGCCCAATTCGTGATCCGCCGCGCCATCTTGGCGATGGAACGCGTCGAGTACCGGATCCTCGGACCGCAGTACAAGTCACCGCGGCTGGTGAAGCCGGAGATATTGGCCTCCAACCGGTTTCGCGCGGGCTTGGCCAAGATTCCCGGCGCCACCGTCGACGAGGCGGGAAAGATGCTCGACGAACTCGCTACCGGGTGGAGCCGGGCCTCGGTCGACCTCGTCGGGGTTCTCGGCCGGATGCTCAGCCGCGGGTTCGATCCCGAGATTGACTACGACGGCTATCAGGTGGCGGCGATGCGCGCCGGCCTGGAAGCGCACCCGGCGGTGCTGTTGTTCTCGCACCGGTCCTACATCGACGGCGCTGTGGTGCCGGTCGCCATGCAGGAGAACCGGTTACCGCCGGTGCACGTGTTCGCCGGCATCAACCTCTCGTTCGGCGCGATGGGCCCGCTGCTGCGGCGCTCCGGTGTCATCTTCATCCGCCGCAACATCGGCAACGACCAGCTCTACAAGTACGTGCTGCGCGAATACGTCGGCTACATCGTCGAAAAGCGGTTCAACCTGAGCTGGTCCATCGAGGGCACCCGGTCGCGCACCGGGAAGATGCTGCCACCCAAGCTCGGCCTGCTGGCCTACGTCGCGGACGCCTACCTGGACGGCCGCAGCGAAGACATTCTGCTGCAGCCGGTTTCGATCAGCTTCGACCAGCTGCACGAGACGGCCGAATACGCCGCCTACGCCCGCGGTGGCGAGAAGACGCCGGAGGGCGTCGGCTGGCTGTACAACTTCATCCGCGCGCAGGGCGAGCGCAACTACGGCAAGATCTACGTCCGATTCCCCGAAGCCGTGTCGATGCGCCAGTACCTGGGCGCCCCGCACGGCCCGCTGGCGCAGGACCCGGACGCCAAAAGGCTTGCGCTGCAGAAGATGTCGTTCGAGGTCGCCTGGCGGATCCTGCAGGCGACGCCGGTGACGGCGACGGGTCTGGTGTGCGCGCTGCTGCTGACCACCCGCGGCGCGGCGCTGACGCTCGGCCAGCTGCACCACACCCTGCAGGACTCGCTGGATTACCTGGAACGCAAACAAAACCCGATGTCCACCAGCGCGTTGCGGCTGCGCTCGCACGACGGGGTGCGAGCTGCGGTCGACGCGCTGTCCAACGGACACCCGATCACCCGGGTCGACGGCGGCCGGGAACCGGTGTGGCGCATCGCGCCAGACGAGCAGCACGCCGCGGCCTTCTATCGCAACTCGGTGATCCACGCCTTCCTGGAGACCTCGATCGTCGAACTCGCGCTGGCTCACGCCCGCCACGCCGACGGCGACCGCATGGAGGCCTTCTGGACCCAGGCGATGCGGCTGCGGGATCTGCTGAAGTTCGACTTCTACTTCGCCGACTCGGCGACCTTCCGGGACAACATCGCCGAAGAGATGGCGTGGCACAACAATTGGGAAGCCCACGTATCCGCCGGAGGCGACGAGATCCACGCGCTGTTGTTCACCAAGCGTCCGCTGATGGCGGATGCGATGCTGCGGGTGTTCTTCGAGGCCTACGAGATCGTCGCCGACGTGCTGCGTGACGCGCCCGCGGACATCGGACAAAAGGAACTGACCGGCCTGGCGTTGGGCGTCGGCCGACAGTATGTGGCGCAAACCCGGATCCGCAGCAGCGAATCGGTGTCGACGCTGCTGTTCGCCACCGCGCGCCAGGTCGTCGAGGATCAAGACCTGATCGCGGCGGCCCCGGACCTGGCCGACAGGCGCGGCGCTTTCCTGCAAGAGCTGCGTGACATCCTGCAAGACTTCAACTACGTCGGCCAGATCGCGCGCGATCAGTTCGTGGCCCGCGAGGCCAAGGCGCGCCAGGACCTTCTGGACGGCCAGACTCTGTAGCCGGCGGGCCCGCCCATACCCTGGACATATGACCGTCGCCCCGCCCGCCGGCAAGGCCCCGGCCGAGGCCGCAACCCAGCGCCGCGCGCTGGTGTGGCCGGTGCTGGCCGGTGTCGCGGTGCTCGCCGGCTGCACGGCCGCCGGCATCGGGACGCTCTCGCTGGCCAGCGCGCTGACCGTGACCGGCCTGCCCGACCCGGGCCAGGTGACCACGCTGGGGCTGCCGTTCGTCCGCGCCGCGGGTGAGATCGCCGCCGTGCTCGCGGTCGGGTCATTCCTGTTCGCCGCGTTCCTGGTGCCGCCGCAGCGCAACGGTGTCCTCGACGCCGACGGCTATCGGGCCCTTCGGCTCGGGACGGTGGCGTCGGGGGTATGGGCGGTCTGCGCCGCAATGCTGGTCCCGCTGACCGTCTCCGACGTGTCCGGCCATCCCGTCGCCGACATCCCCCCGATGCGGATGTGGTCGTTGGCGGGTCTCGTCACCAACGCCTCGGCCTGGCGCTGGACCGCGCTCATGGCCGCGGTGATCACACTGGCGAGCCTGTCGGTGCTGCGCTGGTCGTGGACGCCGGTGCTGGCCGCCGCGTCGGTGACGACGCTGATCCCGCTGGGCCTGACCGGTCATTCGTCGGCCGGCGGTTCGCACGACCTGGCCACCAACGGCCTGCTGATCCACCTGGTCGCCGCCAGCCTGTGGGCCGGTGGCCTGCTCGCCCTGCTCGCCCACGCCCTGCGCGGCGGTGGCCACCTCGGGCTGGCCGCGCGGCGTTTCTCGATGATCGCGCTGTGGTGTTGGGTCGCGATGGCGGTGAGCGGCGTGGTCAACGCCCTGGTGCGCGTGCAGCCGTCCGACCTGTTCAGCACCGACTACGGCCGGCTGGTCACCGCCAAGTTCGTCGCGCTGTGCCTGCTGGGCGGGCTCGGCTGGCGCCAGCGGCGTGTGAGTGTGGCTGCGCTGCAAGCGGATCCGACTCCGGCACGCGCACGCGGTGCGCTGCTGCGGCTGACCCTGATCGAGGCCGCCATTTTCGGCCTCACCTTCGGCGTCGCCGTCGGGCTGGGCCGCACCCCGCCGCCGCCACCGCCGGCCCGGCTGCCGTCGATTCCCGAAGCGGAGATCGGTTACGACTTCGACGGGCCGCCCACCGTGGCGCGCATCCTGTTCGACTGGCGCTTCGACCTGATCTTCGGCTCCGCCGCCCTCGTCTTCGCCGCGCTGTATGTGGCGGCGCTGGTCCGGCTGCGCCGGCGCGGCGACACCTGGCCGCCCGGTCGGGCCTTGTCCTGGCTGCTCGGCTGCCTGGTGTTGTTGTTCGTGACGTCCTCGGGCGTCGGGCGCTACATGCCGGCGATGTTCAGCATGCACATGGTGGTCCACATGTGCCTGTCGATGCTGATCCCGATCCTGCTGGTGCTCGGCGCCCCGGTCACCCTGGCGCTGCGGGCGCTGCCCGCGGCCGGCCGTGATGATCCGCCGGGCATGCGGGAGTGGCTGTTGGCCGCGCTGCACAGCCGCGTCTCCCGATTCCTCACCAACCCGGTGGTGGCCACGGTGCTGTTCGTCGCCGGGTTCTACGGGCTGTACCTGTCGAACCTCTTCGACACCACCGCTAGCAGCCACGCCGGGCATCTGGCGATGAACCTGCACTTTCTGCTCAGCGGCTACCTGTTCTATTGGGTGGTGATCGGGGTGGACCCGACGCCGCGACCGATACCGCCGCTGGCCAAGGTGGCCGTGGTGTTCGCGTCGCTGCCGCTGCACGCGTTCTTCGGGGTGGTGTTGATGGGCACCAAGAAGGTGCTCGGCGCCGACTATTACCGCTCCCTCGGCCTGAGCTGGCACACCGATCTGCTGGGCGATCAGCACCTGGGCGGGGGCATCGCCTGGTCGGCGGGGGAGTTCCCGCTGGTGATCGTGATGCTCGCGCTGCTGATCCAGTGGGCGCGCAGCGATCGCCGCACCGCCAAGCGGCTGGACCGGGCCGCCGACCGCGACGATGACGCCGAGCTGGTCGCTTACAACGCGATGCTGGCACAGCTGGCGCAGGGCGAGACGCCCAAGCGGGCCGGCCAGGCCCCCGCCGATCCCGACTGATCCACAGTCCCGGTTTCTTCCACAGCGACGGCCGATTTCCGGGTTGTTCCCCACGGCGCTCGTCGGTGGCGCCCCGCCTACTGGCAGCCATAGCCAATGCAATCGAGAAGGGATCAACCCATGTTCGAAACCCCGCTTACCGTCGTCGGCCACATCGTCAACGACCCTGCCCGGCGCAAGGTCGGCGACCAGGAGGTCATCAAGTTCCGGGTGGCCAGCAACTCGCGCCGCCGCACCGGTGACGGCGGCTGGGAACACGGACACTCGCTGTTCGTCACGGTCAACTGCTGGGGCAAGCTGGTCACCGGCGTGGGCGCCGCCCTGGGCAAGGGCGCGCCGGTGATCGTGGTGGGTCACGTGTACACCAGCGAATACGAGGACCGCGACGGCAACCGCCGCTCGTCAGTGGAGATGCGGGCGACCGCGGTCGGGCCGGACCTGTCCCGCGTCATCGTGCGCATCGAGAAGCCCGGCTATACCGGTCCCCAGGCCGGGCAGGGCAGCGCGGCCCCGGGAACTCCAGTCGACGGCGTCGACGTTAGTAGCGAGGACCCGCTGGTCGGCGACGATCCGGCCGGCACGGGTGACGCGACCGCCGACGAGGCCCCGCTGTCCATTCCCGCCTGAGCCTGCTCGGGCGCGGGGCTGCCGTTAGCGGGCGATGCCTAGGATGGTCCGCGAGATCACTCTGCAAATCAGAAAGGCATAACCGCGGCATGGCTGAGTTCATCTACACGATGAAAAAGGTCCGCAAGGCGCACGGCGACAAGGTGATCCTGGACGACGTCACGTTGAGCTTCTATCCAGGCGCCAAGATCGGTGTCGTCGGCCCCAACGGCGCCGGCAAGTCGAGCGTCTTGCGGATCATGGCGGGCCTGGACAAGCCGAACAACGGTGATGCCTTCTTGGCCAACGACGCGACCGTCGGCATCCTGCTGCAGGAGCCGCCGCTGAACGAGGAGAAGACCGTTCGCGGCAACGTCGAAGAAGGCCTGGGCGAGATCAAGGTCAAGCTCGACCGCTTCAACGAGGTCGCCGAGTTGATGGCCACCGACTACTCCGATGAGCTGATGGAGGAGATGGGCCGGCTGCAGGAGGAGCTGGACCACGCCGACGCGTGGGACCTCGATTCGCAGCTGGAGCAGGCCATGGACGCGCTGCGCTGCCCGCCGCCCGACGAGCCGGTGACCAACCTGTCCGGTGGTGAACGCCGCCGCGTCGCGCTGTGCAAGCTGCTGCTGTCCAAGCCCGACCTGCTGCTGCTCGACGAGCCCACCAACCACCTGGATGCCGAGAGCGTGCAGTGGCTCGAGCAGCACCTCGCTTCCTACGCGGGCGCGATCCTGGCGGTCACCCACGACCGGTACTTCCTGGACAACGTCGCCGAATGGATCCTGGAACTTGACCGCGGCCGGGCCTACCCCTACGAGGGCAACTACTCGACGTACCTGGAGAAGAAGGCCGAGCGGATCGCGGTGCAGGGCCGCAAGGACGCCAAGCTGCAGAAGCGGTTGGCCGAGGAGCTGGCGTGGGTCCGCTCCGGGGCCAAGGCGCGTCAGGCCAAGGGCAAGGCGCGGCTGCAGCGCTACGAGGAGATGGCCGCCGAGGCCGAAAAGACGCGCAAGCTCGACTTCGAGGAGATCCAGATCCCGGTCGGCCCGCGGCTGGGCAATGTGGTGGTCGAGGTCGACCACCTCGACAAGGGCTACGACGGCCGCACCCTGATCAAGGACCTGTCGTTCACGCTGCCGCGCAACGGCATCGTCGGCGTCATCGGCCCCAACGGTGTCGGTAAGACCACGCTGTTCAAAACCATCGTCGGTCTCGAGCAGCCGGACAGCGGCACGGTCAAGGTCGGCGAGACCGTCAAGCTCAGCTATGTCGACCAGACCCGCGCCGGAATCGATCCCAAAAAGAACGTGTGGGAAGTCGTTTCCGACGGGCTGGACCACATCGTCGTCGGCCAGACCGAGGTGCCGTCAAGGGCCTACGTGTCGGCGTTCGGGTTCAAGGGACCGGACCAGCAGAAGCCGGCCGGCGTGCTCTCCGGCGGCGAGCGCAACAGGCTCAACCTCGCGCTGACGCTCAAGCAGGGCGGAAACCTCATCCTGCTCGACGAGCCCACCAACGACCTCGACGTCGAGACGCTCAGTTCGCTGGAGAACGCCCTCGAGCAATTCCCCGGCTGCGCGGTGGTGATCTCGCACGACCGGTGGTTCCTGGACCGCACCTGCACGCACATCCTGGCCTGGGAGGGTGACGACGACAACGAGGCCAAGTGGTTCTGGTTCGAGGGCAACTTCGGTGCATACGAGGAGAACAAGATCGAACGCCTCGGTGCCGAAGCGGCACGGCCGCACAGAGTGACCCACCGCAAGCTAACGCGCGACTAGTGTCAGCTCTGCCCCGCACCGCCACGAAACGGGGTGACCGAGCGCACTGACAACCGTCGCCAGTTGGGAGCTATCGGCATGACGATCGATCCCGGAGCCAGACAAGATCTCGAGCCGTGGACGACCTTCACCCGGCAGCAGGACATCCCTGAGTGGATTTCGAGGGCCTACGTCGAGAGCTATCGCGGCCCGCACAGCGACGAGTCGGGCGGCGCGGAAACCGGGCCCATCGACCTGACCGTGCCGGCGGCGATCGTGACGCCGGCCATGCTGAGCGCGCACTATCGGCTCGGCCAGCACCGGCCCGACGGCGAGAGCCGCGTCGCGGTGTACCCGGCCGAAGATCCCGCCGGCTTCGGGCCCGCCCTGCAGGTCGTCACCGATCACGGCGGCATGCTGATGGATTCGGTCACCGTGCTGCTGCACCGGCTCGGCGTCCCGTACACGGCCATCATGACGCCGGTGTTCGAAGTGCAGCGCAGCCCCGAGGGCGACCTGCTGCGCGTCGAGGCGAAAGCCGAAGGCGCATCGCAATACGCCGGCGAGGCCTGGATCCACGTGCAGCTGCTGCCGTCGGTTGACAGCAAGGGACTCACCGAGGTCGAGCGGCTGCTGCCCAAGGTGCTGGCCGACGTGCAACAGGTCGCCAGCGATGCGTCGGCCTTGATCGCCAGGCTGAACGATCTGGCCGCGCAGGTCGAAGCCAACGCCGACGACCACTTCTCGGCGCCGGACCGCGACGACGTCGCGGCGCTGCTGCGCTGGCTGGGCAACGGCAACTTTCTCCTGCTCGGCTATCAGCGCTGCCACGTGCACGACGGCCAGGTCTCCGGCGACGGCACCCCCGGCCTCGGCGTGCTGCGCACCCGCACCGGCTCGCGCCCCCGGCTGACCGACGACGACAGATTGCTGGTGCTCGCGCAATCGGTGGTGGGCAGCTATCTGCGCTACGGCGCCTATCCGTACGCCATCGCGGTGCGCGAATACGTCGACGGTGCCGTGATCGAGCACCGCTTCGTCGGGCTGTTCACGGTGGCCGCCATGAACGCCGATGTCCTGGAAATCCCGACGATTTCGCGCCGGGTCCGGGAGGCGCTGACGATGGCCGACAACGACCCGATCCACCCGGGCCAGCTGCTGCTCGACGTCATCCAGACCGTGCCCCGCTCGGAGCTGTTCACGCTCAGCGCCCAGCGACTCCTGGCGATGGCCAAAGCGGTGGTCGACCTGGGACCGCAGCGAAACGCGTTGCTGTTCCTGCGCGCCGACCGGCTGCAGTACTTCGTTTCCTGCCTGGTGTATCTGCCCCGCGACCGTTACACCACGGCGGTCCGGCTGCAGATTGAAGACATCCTGGTTCACGAATTCGGCGGCACCCGGCTGGAATTCACCGCCCGGGTCAGCGAATCACCTTGGGCCCTGATGCATTTCATGGTCCGCCTGCCTACCGACCGCCCCGACGCCGCGCCTGTCGACGTGTCCGAAGACAACCGGATCCGGATTCAGGCGTTGCTGAGCGAGGCCGCGCGCACCTGGACCGACCGGCTCGTCGCCGCCGCCGCGGAAGGCTCCGTGGGACACACCGACGCCGAGTACTACGCGGCCGCCTTCCCCGAGGTCTACAAGCAGGCCGTGGCCCCGGCCGACGCGATCGGCCACATCGCCATCATCAATGAGCTGCAAGACAACTCGGTCAAGCTGGTGTTCACCGAGGCCGACGACGGGACGGCCCAGCTGACCTGGTTCCTGGGCGGGCGCACCGCCTCGTTGAGCCAGCTGCTGCCGATGCTGCAGAGCATGGGTGTGGTGGTGCTCGAGGAGCGCCCGTTCACCGTCAACCGGTCCGACGGGCTGCCGGTGTGGATCTATCAGTTCAAGATCTCACCGCACCCGACCATCCGGCTGGCGTCGACGCAGGAGGAGCGCGACGCGATGGCCGAGCGGTTCGCGGATGCGGTCACCGCCATCTGGAACGGCCGGCTCGAGGTCGACCGGTTCAACGAGCTGGTGATGCGCGCGGGCCTGCGATGGGAGCAGGTCGTGCTGTTGCGGGCCTACGCAAAGTACTTGCGGCAGGCGAACTTTCCCTACAGCCAGTCCTATATCGAGTCGGTGCTCAACGAGCATCCCTCGACCGCGCGATCACTCGTGGCGCTCTTCGAGGCGCTGTTCGACCCCGACCCCGATTCATCGGCGGGCCGCGATGCGCAGGCCGCCGCCGGCGCGGTCGCCGCCGACATCGACGCGCTGGTGAGCCTGGACACCGACCGCATTCTGCGTGCCTTCGCATCGCTGGTGCAGGCCACGCTGCGGACCAATTACTTTGTGACGAGTGAGGGTTCGGCGCGGGCCCGCAACGTGTTGGCGATCAAGCTGGACGCCCAGCTGGTCGACGAGCTGCCGCTGCCGCGCCCCAAATACGAGATCTTCGTCTACTCGCCCCGGGTCGAGGGCGTGCATCTGCGGTTCGGCCCGGTGGCCCGGGGCGGCCTGCGCTGGTCGGACCGCCGGGACGACTTCCGCACCGAGATCCTCGGTTTGGTCAAGGCGCAGGCGGTGAAGAACGCCGTCATCGTGCCGGTGGGCGCCAAGGGCGGATTCGTCCTCAAGCGGCCGCCGCTGCCCACCGGTGACGCCGCCGCCGACCGCGACGCCAGCCGCGCCGAGGGCGTCGCCTGCTATCAGCTGTTCATCTCCGGCCTGCTCGACGTCACCGACAACGTCGACCATGCGACCGGGAAGGTCAGCCCGCCACCCGAAGTCATCCGACGCGACGGCGACGACGCGTACCTGGTGGTGGCGGCGGACAAGGGCACCGCCACCTTCTCCGACATCGCCAACGACGTCGCGAAGTCCTACGGATTCTGGCTGGGTGACGCGTTCGCGTCCGGCGGGTCGGTCGGCTACGACCACAAGGCCATGGGCATCACGGCCAAGGGCGCGTGGGAGGCCGTCAAACGGCACTTCCGGGAGATGGACGTCGACACGCAGACCGAAGATTTCACCGTCGTCGGAATCGGCGACATGAGCGGCGACGTCTTCGGCAACGGCATGCTGCTGAGCAAGCACATCCGGCTGCTCGCCGCCTTCGACCACCGCCACATCTTCCTGGACCCCGACCCCGACGCCGCGCGTTCGTGGGAGGAACGCCGGCGGATGTTCGACCTGCCGCGGTCCAGCTGGGAGGACTACGACACCTCATTGATCAGTGAGGGCGGCGGCGTGTACAGCCGTGAGCACAAGGCGATTCCGGTCAGCGCCCAGGTTCGCGACGCGCTGGGCATCGAGGGCGACGTCGCCGAGATGACGCCGCCCAACCTGATCAAGGCGATTTTGCAGGCGCCGGTGGATCTGCTGTTCAACGGGGGCATCGGCACCTACATCAAGGCGGAGTCCGAATCCGACGCCGACGTCGGCGACCGCGCCAACGACCCGGTCCGGGTCAACGGAAGCCAGGTGCGCGCCAAGGTGATCGGCGAGGGCGGCAACCTCGGGGTGACCGCGCTGGGTCGCGTCGAGTTCGATTTGGCGGGTGGCCGGATCAACACCGATGCGATGGACAACTCGGCCGGTGTGGACTGCTCGGACCACGAGGTCAACATCAAGATCTTGATCGACTCGCTGGTGACCGCCGGCAAGGTCAAGCCGGAAGAGCGCAAACCGCTGCTCGAGTCGATGACCGACGAGGTCGCGCAACTGGTGCTTACCGACAACGACGACCAGAACGACCTGATCGGCACCAGCCGCGCGAACGCGGCGAGCCTGTTGCCGGTGCACGCCAGGCTGATTCAGTACCTGGTCGACGAGCGCGGCATCCACCGCGACCTGGAAGCGCTGCCGTCGGAGAAGGAGATCGCGCGGCGCGCCGAGGCCGGCATCGGTCTCACCTCACCGGAGATGTGCACCCTGATGGCCCACGTGAAGCTGGGGCTCAAGGAGGAGATGCTCGAGACCGAATTGACCGAGCAGGACGTCTTCGCCTCCCGGCTGCCCCTGTACTTCCCGAAACCGTTGCGGGAACGGTTCACTCCGGAGATCCGCACGCATCAGCTGCGCCGCGAGATCGTCACCACCATGCTGATCAACGACCTGGTGGACGCCGCCGGGATCAGCTACGCCTTCCGGATCGTCGAGGACGTCGGTGTCGGGTCGGTCGACGCGGTGCGCACCTACGTCGCCACCGACGCCATCTTCGGGGTCGGAGAGACGTGGCGGCGCATCCGCGCGGCGAATCTGCCAGTCCCACTGTCGGATCGGCTCACGTTGGACACCCGTCGGCTGATCGACCGCGCCGGACGCTGGCTACTCAACTACCGTCCGCAACCGCTGGCGGTCGGCGCCGAGATCAACCGGTTCGCCGCCAAGGTCCGGGCGCTGACGCCACGGATGTCCGAGTGGCTGCGCGGCGACGACAAGGCCATCGTGGAAAAGGAAGCCGCGGAATTCACCTCCCAGGGCGCACCCGAAGACCTCGCGTATTCGGTGGCCGCCGGGCTGTACCGCTTCAGCCTGCTCGACATCATCGACATCGGTGACATCAGCGACATCGACGCCGCCGAGGTCGCCGACACCTACTTCGCGCTCATGGACCGCCTCGGCACCGACGGGCTCTTGACGGCGGTATCCGAACTGCCCCGCCGGGACCGCTGGCACTCCTTGGCGCGCTTGGCGATTCGTGACGACATCTATGCTTCGCTGCGGTCGCTGTGCTTCGATGTGCTCGCCGTGGGGGAGCCCGATGAGAGCGGTGAAGAGAAAATCGCCGAGTGGGAACACCTGAGCGCCTCCAGGGTCGAGCGGGCCCGCCGCACACTCATCGAGATCCAGGAAAGCGGGGACAAGGATCTCGCTACGCTGTCCGTCGCAGCGCGACAAATCCGTCGCATGACCCGTACCAGTGGAAGAGGATCATCAAGTTGAGCGTCGGCTTCGTCGCGCCCGTGCCAGTGCGTTGGTCGGACATCGACATGTATCAGCATGTCAACCACGCCACCATGGTCACGATCTTGGAGGAGGCGCGCGTCCAGTTCCTGCGTGAGGCGTTCGAGGTCGACATCTTGACCATCGGGTTGCTCATCGCCGAGGTCAAGGTGACCTACAAAGGTCAGCTGCGGCTGGTGGATTCACCGCTGCAGGTGACCATGTGGACCAAGCGGTTGCGGGCGGTCGACTTCACGCTGGGCTACGAGGTGCGCTCGGTCACCGCGGATCCGGAGTCGAAGCCGGCCGTCATCGCCGAGTCGCAACTGGCCGCCGTCCATATCGAGGAGGAGCGGCTGGTGCGCCTCTCGCCACAACATCGGGAGTATCTGCAACGGTGGATCAGGTAGCCGACCGAGGACTATGGCTGGGCCCCGACTCCAGGGACGCCCACCGCGCGGATCTGGCCGCATTCGTCGACCGCGCGCTGCGGCTCGCCGACGCCGCGATCATCCGATTCCGGACTCGATCCCCGGGGCTGCTGACGGCCTGGGTCGCAACGGGTTTCGACGTGCTGGCCAGCAGGGTGGTGGTCGGACAGGTGCGGCCCGGCGATCTGTCGGTGGGCGCCGACGCCCTGGCGCGCGGCCTGTCCGCGATGGATGAATCGGGTTACGTCAATCCCGGCTTCGCGATGGATTCCGCCTGGCGGGGTGCGTTGCCGCCCGAATCCGGCTTCACCCACCTCGAGGACATCCCGGCCCGGGTGATGCTCGACCTCGCGCAACGCGGCGCGCAACTTGCCAAGGAGCACAGCAGTTCTCATGGGCCGCCGGTGTCGCTGCTCGACCAGGAGGTCATTCAGGTCAGCGCGCCGGACGTGCAGGTCGGTCTGCCGATGCGCTGCGTGTTCGCGTTGACCGCAATGGGTTTTCTGCCCCAGTCACCCGATGCGGTCGACGCCGACGAGTTGATCCGGGTCCGGATACTGCCGACGTGGTTGCGTCTGGACGCCCGGTTCGGTTCGGTGTATCGGCGCCGCGGCGATCCCGCGCTGCTGCTGGGCTGACGCGGCCGGCCGCGGGCGATTTCCCGAACGGATCAGGCTGAGTTTAACGCGATCGCCGACCGGGTTCGGTCGCGCAGCTCAGGGGCCGTAGAGCAGCCACAGCGGCAGCACGGCGTCCAGATGGTCCATGAATTTCTTCAGGCCCACGCGAAACTGGCCGTACCCGTACGGGTCTTCGGCGTACTGAGGGAACGCGATGCCCACCCCGAACAGTCCGGGGGCCAGGATTCCGTTGGTGCGGTTGTAGTCCAGCTGCCCCCACTGCGGGGTCTCGGGCAACTTCCTGCGTTCGAAGCCGACGGTGTAGACGACGCGGTCGCACTGCGCCAATTTCTCGGCGAATTCCGGGCTCGACACCCAGCACCTCTCCAGGCGGTCGGGCAGCACCCCGTCGATGTTCTCCCGCGCCCAGACGGCCGCCCGGCCCTTCAGCCCCGTGTCGTCAAACAGGATCCAATCATCCAGATAGACAGCGTATTTCAGTGGGCTTTGGTAGAAATTGATGATGCGTTTGACGGGATGACGCAGCAGGTTCGGCAGCACGATCATCGACGAGTGCGACGAGCCGAATACGGCGACCGTCGCGCCCTCGAGTGGTTCTGAGGCCAGCTTCTCGGGGTCCAGGGCGACCTGGACCCCGATCTCGTCGAGACCGGGGTGGCTGAGTTTTTTGGGATCTGCGCCGACGGCCAGGATCACGTTCGTGGAAAAAATGTCGCGTCGCTCCGTCTGAACCCGCCACCGCCTGTTCTCCAGGAACAGTGCGGTGGCGGTCGTGGTGATGGCGTCGACCTGCTCACGCAGCTGCTCGGTGATCCACACCAGGGGTTCGGCGACCAGGCCCAGCGCACAGGTCTCTTGCGGATCGATCTCCTTGAGCGGCGTGGGTGGCGCCTCGGCGAAGCGAAATGCCTTGGAGCCGTTGAAGTATTCGAGGAAGAGCCCGACGTGGGTGTTGCTCGAGACCGACCGCCATTTCTGGCCGATGTCGCCGGCGGCGAAGGCCGGATCTACCCAGGCGATCCGTTCGCCCGCGACTCCGTGATCCAGCAGCCTTCCCACCGCGGCGATGCCCGCGGGTCCGGCACCGATCACTGTCCACTCGTAGGAAGCCATGCACCACATATAGATCAGTCCGCCGCGAAATGCTCGCCGTGACGGGGCGGCGCGACCCCGAACCGGCTACGCCAGCCAGGCCGCCGAATCCGGTGGCAGTTGGCCCTCCAGCAGCGGCACGCTCGCCAGGATCAGCTCGCCGGCGGGCAGCGGCACCGGCGATTCGCCGCTGTTGAGCGCGCAGATCAGCCCACCGGGGCGCCGGAAGATCACCGCATCGCCGGACGCGTCCAGCCACTCGATCGTGTCGCCGTCGAATTCCACACGGCGCCTGCGCAATTCGAGTGCCCGCTGGAAGAACGACAGGGTGGAGTCGGGATCGCCGCTCTGCTTCTCGACGGTCAGCGCCGCCCAGTCCTTCGGCATCGGTAACCAGGTGTCGGGTGAGGACGAGAACCCGAACGGGGGCTCCTCGCCCGACCACGGCAGCGGCACCCGGCACTTGTCCCGGCCACGCTCGGTGTGCCCGGACCGTTCCCAGGTCGGGTCCTGCAGCACCTCCTCGGGCAGGTCCAGCACGTCGGGCAGCCCGAGCTCTTCACCGTTGTAGATGAACACCGTGCCCGGCAGGGCGAGCATCGCCATCGCCATGGCCCGGGCCCTGCGCAGCCCGATGTCGCCGCCACCGTAGCGGGTGACCTCGCGGTCCACGTCGTGGTTGGACAGCGTCCAGGTCGGGACGGCGTCATAGATCGCGGTGGCCGCAAGCGAGTTCTCGATGGCGTCACGGATTTCGTCGGCGTCGAAGTCGATCTTGGTCAGCCGGAAATTGAAGCCGAGGTGCAGTTCGTCGGGCCGCAGGTACTCGGCCCAGAGCAGGTTGTCCATCACCCACACCTCGCCGATGGTCACCGCCCCGGGATACTCGTCGACGATCTTGCGGATCTTGCGGTGGATGTCGTGCACGGCGGGTTGGTTGAAACGCGGGTCGTCGTCGCTGTGCGACAGCACCTTGGCGTCTTCCCTGGCGTCGGGCAGGCCGGGCGGCTTGGCCATCCCGTGCGCCACGTCGATGCGGAACCCATCCACCCCACGGTCCAGCCAAAACCGCAGCGACTTCGCGAAGTCATCGAAGACCTCGGGGTTCTCCCAGTTCAGGTCCGGCTGCTCGGTGTCGAAGAGGTGCAGGTAGTACTGCCCGGGATTGCCGTCGGGCTCGACCACCCGCGTCCAGGCCGAGCCGCCGAAGACCGACGTCCAATTGTTGGGCGGCAGCGCCCCGCCGGGCCCTCTGCCGTCGCGGAAGTGGTATCGCTCCCGGGCGTCGGTGCCCGGACCGGCGGCCAGCGCGGCCTGGAACCAGGGGTGCGCGGAGCTGGTGTGGTTGGGCACCACGTCCATGGTGATCTTGATGCCCCGCTGGTGCGCCGCCGCAATCAGCCGGTCAATGGCCGACATTCCGCCGAACAGCGGGTCGATGTCCCGCGGGTCGGCGACGTCGTAGCCATGGTCGGCCATCGGCGAGACGGTGACCGGGCTGAGCCAGATCGCGTCCGCACCCAGCCGCTCCACGTGGTCCAGATGGGCAACGATTCCGTCGATGTCGCCGACACCGTCGCCGTTGCTGTCGGCGAACGATCGTGGATAGACCTGATAAAAGACCGCGTTCGACCACCATGCTGCGGGGCTCATAGTGCTCCGTTCGGTTGCGAGGTATCTAGAAGGGCGAGTTGACCAGTGAGTCGGCAGCCATTTCCAGGTAGTTGAGCAACTCGCGGCGGTGCTCATCGTCGAGCGTCTGCGAATCGATGGACGCGACGGCCGTGTGCATGCACCGCAGCCACGCGTCACGCGCCAGGGGAGTGATCCGGAACGGCACGTGACGCATCCGCAGCCGGGGGTGTCCGCGCCGGTCGGAGTAGGTGCGCGGGCCGCCCCAGTACTGCTCGAGGAACATCCGCAGGCGTTCTTCGGCGCCCTCGAGGTCGTCGAGCGGATACAGCTCACGCAGGATCTCGTCTTCGGGAACCTGGGCGTAAAAGCGCGCGACGATCGCGTGGAAAGTCTCGGCGCCGCCGACCGCGTCGTAGAAGGACTGTGCTACCTGATCCATCGCCGTCCATTGTGGTGCATCCTCGCGATGGCCACCGGAGGCGGCCCGACCCCATGCCGGGTGTTCATCGGATCGACACGGCGTTCACCTGCAATAGGGGTGCGATTGGCGGCGAATCATGGTGGACTGTTCGCGGAGGATCTATGGCGCAGGGCAAAAAACGCCGCAGCCACCGCAGTCAGGTAGCCGCGGCAGGGTTGACCGGACCCGCAACCGCGTCGTCGCTGCATAGCGTTGAGATCCATCCGTCCGCACGCCCCGAGGGCGCGTCCATCTGGAGTCGACGGCGGGTCCTGCTGCTGAATTCCACCTACGAGCCGCTGACCGCGCTGCCGATGCGCCGCGCGATTGTGATGGTGATCTGCGGAAAGGCCGACGTCGTCCACCACGACCCGGCCGGCCCCGTCATCCACTCGGCGACCAGCTCGATCGTGGTGCCGTCGGTGATCCAGCTGCGGTCCTACGTCCGCGTCCCGTACCGGGCGCGCGTCCCGATGACGCGCGCCGCGCTGATGCATCGCGACCGGTTCTGCTGCGCCTACTGCGGGGCGAAGGCGGACACCGTCGACCACGTGCTGCCCCGCAGCCGCGGCGGCGACCATTCCTGGGAGAACTGCGTCGCGTGCTGCTCGACCTGCAACCACCGCAAGGGCGACAAGCTGCTCAGCGAACTCGGCTGGGCGCTGCGCCGCCCGCCGCTGCCGCCGACCGGGCAGCACTGGCGGCTGCTGTCGACGGTCAAGGAACTGGATCCGGCCTGGGCCCGGTATCTCGGTGAGGGCGCGGCCTGATCACCAATCTGGTGTCCGGTCGCGCCGGTAGTTCGCTTCGTGGGATACGGTTTGCGTCGTGAGTCCTATGCATGTCCATCTGTTCATCGTCGGAATCCCGCTGTTGCTGGTGGTTTTGCTGTCGGTGCTGATCTGGTCCCGCAAGGGACCGCACCCAGCGGCCTACAAGTTGGGCGAGAAGTGGACGCATCCGCCGATCCTGTGGGCCGCCACCGGCGAAGACGTCGGCCACGCCCACGGCGGGCACGGCACGTCGGAATTCTCAGTCGGAGGTGGCGCCAGTGGCACGTGGTGAGGTAGCGACGAGGGAACCCACCGAGCTGCCGCACGGCTCGGTCATCACCACCAGCGGACGGATCTCCGGTGTCACCGAGCCCGGCGAGCTGTCGGTGCATTTCCCGTTTTCGACCAAAGACCTGGTCGCCATCGATGATGCGCTGAAGTTCGGCTCCCGGGCGTCCAAGACGCGCTTCGCGATCTACCTGGGCGACCTGGGCAGCGACACCGCCGCGCGGGCCCGCGCGATCCTGGCCGACGTGCCGACGCCGGACAACGCGGTGCTGCTGGCCGTCTCACCCGACCAGAAGGTCATCGAGGTGGTGTACGGCACGCAGGTTCGCGGCCGCGGCGCCGAGTCGGCGGCACCGCTGGGTGTGGCCGCCGCGTCCTCGGCGTTCGAGCGGGGAGACTTGGTCGACGGCCTGGTCAGCGCGATCCGCGTGCTGAGCGCCGGGATTTCGCGCGCCTGAGCTTCGTGGGGCTCAGCCCCCGTCGGCGTCGAATCGGCGCGCGCGCAACGAACGCTTCACCCCGGCCTGGCCCTCGAGCACCAGGCGTCGCAACGCCGCCGGCACCTCCGGGTCGGACAGAAACTTGTCCGCGGCGGCGACGCCGTCCTCACTGATGTCCCAGTGCGGGTAGAGGCCGATCACCACCGTCTGGGCCACCTCGCTGGACCGGCGCGCCCAGACCCCTGAGATCGCCTCGAAATAGCGCTCGGTAAACGGCTTGAGCAATTCGGCCTGCCCGGGCGGGGCGATGCCCCCGATGATGGAGCGGGCGGTGATGTTGGCCAGGGTGTCGTCCTCGACCACCGTCGTCCAGGCCGCCTCCTTGACCTGCAGCTGCGGTCGCGCCGTCGCGGCCTGGGCGCCGTGCCGCTTGCCGGCGGCGGTCGGGTCGCGCTGGATCTCGGCATCGATGAACGGTGTCGCGGGCCCGTCGGCGTCGACACTGCCGGCGGTGGCCAGCGCCGTCACGATCCGCCACCGCAGGTCCGTGTCGACTTCGAGGCCGGCCAGCCCCAGCTCGGTGGGGTCGCGGTCCAGCAGGTCCGCCAGCGTTTCGATATGGCGGGCCGACAGCACCGACGAGCACAGCGTGTTGACGAACGCGAGCTGGTGATCCGAGCCGGGCTGCGCGCCGCGCGCCAACTCCAGCAGCCGGTCGGCGAACTGCGGCCAGCCGTGCTCGTACGCCCAGCCCTGCTCGGCGTACGACGTCAGCGCCGTCTGGGCCTGCAGCAGCAGCCGCTGCGCCACGCCGACCTCGGATTCGGCGTGCACGCCGCCCGTCACCAGTGCCACGAAGTCGCGGGCCCGCAGTTCGGCCTCGCGCGTCATCTCCCAGGCGGCCGACCAGACCAGCGAGCGCGGCAGCGGCTCGGCGATGTCGGCGATGCGCTCCAGCGCGGTGCGCAGCGAGTCGACGTCCAGCCGTAACGAGCAGTACGTGAGGTCGTCGTCGTTGACCAGCACCAGCTGGCCCCGCGAAACACCAACCAGCGCAGGGACTTCCGTGACGGGACCCTCGACGTCGAGTTCCTCGCGGTGGACCCGCACCAGCTTCCCGGTCCCGTCGTCGTCGTAGATCCCGACCGCCAGCCGGTGCACGCGGGTCTCGCCGGCGCCCGGGGCGGCGCCGCTCTGGGTCACCGCGAACCGGGTGAACTTGCCGTCGGCGTCGACGTCGAACTCGGGGCGCAGCGTGTTCAGCCCGGTCGTCTTCAGCCACTGCTGACCCCAGTCGGACAGGTCACGCCCGGACGCCTGCTCCAGCGCGGCGACCAGATCGTCGAACGTGGCGTTGCCGAAGGCGTGCGCGCGGAAGTAATCGCGCAGCCCGGCCAAAAAGTGCTCCAGCCCGACATAGGCGACCAACTGCTTGAGCACCGAGGCGCCCTTGGCGTAGGTGATGCCGTCGAAGTTCACCTCGACCGCTTCCAGGTCGGGGATGTCGGCGGCGATCGGATGCGTGGACGGCAGCTGATCCTGGCGGTAGGCCCACGACTTCTCGACCGTCGCGAAAGTCGTCCAGGCCTCGGTGAATTCGGTTGCCTCGCTTTGGCATAGCACCGAAGCGAAGGTGGCGAACGACTCGTTCAGCCACAGGTCGTCCCACCAGGCCATGGTGACCAGGTCGCCGAACCACATGTGCGCCATCTCGTGGAGCACGGTCTCGGCGCGCCGCTCATAGGAAGCTCGGGTGACCTTGCTGCGGAACACGTAGTCCTCGAGGAACGTCACCGCGCCGGCGTTTTCCATAGCGCCGGCGTTGAATTCGGGGACGAACAGCTGATCGTATTTCCCGAACGCGTAGGGCAGGCCAAAGTTCTTGTGGTAGAAACCGAATCCCTGCTTGGTCTGGGTGAACAGCCGGTCGGCGTCCATGTGTTTGGCCAGCGAGGACCGGCAGAAGATGCCCAGCGGGATCTCGCCGTGCTCGTCGGTGTAGGAGTCGTTCCACTCGGCGTAGGGGCCGGCGATCAAGGCGACCAGATAGGTGCTCATCCGCGGCGTGGTGGCGAAGGTGTGCAGGCCGTCGTTCACCGACACCGTCGCGCCGTTGGAGATCACCTTCCAGTGCGCGGGCGCGGTCACCCGCACGTCGAACGTCGCCTTCATGTCGGGCTGGTCGAAGCAGGCGAACATGCGCTTGGCGTCGGCGGTTTCGAACTGCGAGTACAGGTAGGTCTCGTTGTCGACCGGGTCGACGAACCGATGCAGACCCTCACCGGTGTTGGAGTAGAGGCAGTCCGCGTCGACCACGACCACGTTGCGGTCGGCCAGCCCGGGCAGGGGGATGCCGGTCGACTCGTCGTACCCGGAGACGTCCAGATCGCGTCCGTTGAGCGTGGCGCCGCGGATGGTGTCGGCGGCGATGTCGATGACCGAGTCGGCGCCGGGCAGCGCGTCGAACACCACCGTGGTGATCGAGCGGAAGGTCCGTTCGCCGGGAGCGCCGGCGCCGTCGGTGACATCGAGGTCGATCTGGTAGCTGGCGACGGTGATCAGCGAGGCGCGCTCGACGGCTTGTTCGCGGGTGAGATTGGGGAGAGCCACGTGTCCAACTTACGGGTCGGGCGAAGCGGGAACAGGATGCAGACGCCTACGGTTGTGCAGATCAGACTTTTAACTTCACGAGAGGATCCGCCATGCCTGACACCGCCGCGAAGAACAAGGCCGATTTCTGGTTCGATCCGCTATGTCCGTGGGCATGGATCACCTCGCGCTGGATCCTGGAGGTGGAGAAGGTTCGCGACATCGAGGTGAACTTCCACGTGATGAGCCTGGCGGTGCTCAACGAAAACCGCGAAGGCCTGCCCGAGGAATACCGCGAACGGATGGTGAAGGCGTTCGGTCCGGTGCGGGTGGCGATCGCCGCCGAGCAGGCCCACGGTGCCGAGGTGCTCGCGCCGCTGTACACCGCGATGGGGACCCGGATACACAACGAGGGCAACAAAGACCTGGATGACGTGATCAAGCTGGCGCTCGACGACGTGGGCCTGCCAGCCGAGTTGGCGGAGGCCGCGAACAGCGAGGAGTACGACGAGGCGCTGCGCAAGAGCCACCACGCCGGCATGGACGCGGTGGGCGACGACGTCGGCACCCCGACCATCCACGTCAACGATGTGGCGTTCTTCGGGCCGGTGCTCTCCAAGATTCCGCGCGGCGAGGAAGCGGGCAAGCTGTGGGACGCCTCGGTCACCTTCGCGTCCTATCCGCACTTCTTCGAGCTCAAGCGCAGCCGCACCGAGAAGCCCGAATTCGACTAGACCGGTGGGCGGCGATCCACTGCGATCGCCGCCGCCGGCCCGGCGGGTGGCTGTGTAAGGATTGCGGGCATGCGCGTCTACCTCGGCTCTGACCACGCCGGATTCGAGCTCAAGCAGCAGATCATCGACCACCTCAAGAAATCCGGGCACGAGCCGATCGATTGCGGCGCCTTCAGCTACGACGCCGAAGACGATTACCCCGCCTTCTGCATCGCCGCCGCGACACGCACGGTGGCCGACCCGGACAGCCTGGGCATCGTGCTCGGCGGGTCGGGCAACGGCGAGCAGATCGCGGCCAACAAGGTGCCCGGCGCCCGCTGCGCCCTGGCCTGGAGCGTCGAAACGGCGACGCTGGCCCGCGAGCACAACAACGCCCAACTGATCGGCATCGGCGGTCGGATGCACACCGTGGCCGAAGCCCTGGCCATCGTCGACGCCTTCTTGACCACGCCGTGGTCGAAAGCCGAACGCCACCAACGGCGCATCGACATACTCGCCGAATACGAACGCACCCACCAAGCCCCGCCGGTGCCCGGCGCGGCGGGCTGACGCCGGAAAGGTCTGCACGTGCCCGAAGGGCATACCCTGCACCGGCTGGCCCGGCTGCACCAACGCCGGTACGCCGGCGCCCCCGTCGCGGTGTCCAGCCCACAGGGCCGCTTCGCTGATTCGGCCGCGGTGGTTAACGGCCGGCTGTTGCAGCGCACCAGCGCATGGGGCAAACACCTGTTCCACCACTACGCCGGCGGCCCGATCGTGCACGTGCACCTGGGGCTGTACGGCGCCTTCACCGAATGGGAACGTCCCGCCGACGGCCTGTTTCCGGAGGCGATCGGGCAAGTGCGGATGCGCATGATCGGCGCCGGCTACGGCACCGACCTACGCGGCCCGACGGTGTGCGAGGTCATCGACGAGGGCCAGGTCAGCGACGTCCTGGCCAGGCTGGGCCCCGACCCGTTGCGCAGCGACGCAGATTCATCGTGGGCGTGGAAGCGTATTGTCAAGTCCCGCAGGCCAATTGGCGCGCTGCTGATGGACCAGACGGTGATGGCCGGCGTGGGCAACGTCTACCGCAGCGAGTTGCTGTTCCGGCACCGGATCGACCCGTTCCGACCCGGCCGCGACGTCGGCGAGGACGAGTTCGACGCGGCCTGGACCGATCTGGTCGCGCTGATGAAGGTCGGATTGCGTCGCGGGAAGATCATCGTGGTCCGGCCCGAACACGATCACGGCGCGCCGTCGTACCGGCCCGACCGGCCCCGCACCTACGTCTACCGACGGGCCGGCGAGCCCTGCCGGGTGTCCGGTGATCCGATCCGCACGACAGTGCTGGAGGGGCGAAACGTTTTCTGGTGCCCTACCTGCCAGACATAAAAGCATCGACGAACCGGGCCCCAGCTTGGTGGTGCACGATCCCGTTTCGTGCGCCACCAGCCGGGTAGGACTCGCAGATGAAGAAATCTATACGTGCCGTTGCGGCCACGACCATGCTTTCGGCAGGTCTGGGACTGGCCGGACTGGGTGCAGCGGGCGGCGCTCAGGCACAAGTGACGTCCTTCCCGAACTACCCGTGCAATCCGGGCGAGACCTGGAACCCGGGAAACGGGCCGTACTGCAATGGCCCTGGACCCGGTTCCGGATGGGGGCCCGGCGGAGACCTCGGTCCTGGACCCGGCCCGGGCGGTCCGGTCAACGGCGCACCCGGCGGCGGTGGACCGGGCGGCGGTGGACCGGGCGGTGGCGGGCACGGCGGCGGTGGAGGCGGCGGCCACTAACGCTGTGGAGTGCTCCTCACTGCCAGCACGGAGTAGACCTCGTCTGAACTCTCAGCTCGAAACACTGGCGGCAGTTGTTTAGTCAAAGCATCGATGTGGGTAAGAACGTCGGTGTGAAAACTCTTCCACGTTTGGCCGCAACGGCTCTCGCAATCGGCGGGCTGGGTTTGGCGGGCTTGGGCGTCGCAACTGAGGCGCAGGCTCACCCCGGACCCTTCCCGCAATGGTGTCCGGGTGAGTGGTGGGACCCGGGCTGGGGCAACAACTGGGACTGGAACAACTGCCACGACTGGCACGGTGGACCCGGGGGCTGGAACCCGCCCGGGCCGGCAGGGGGCCCCGGGTGGGGTCCTGGCGGCCCCGGCCACTGGGGGCCCGGCGGCCCGCCGCCTCCCGGCTGGCACCCCTGATCCGATAAGCCGCGCAACCGAACGCGCCCTGCCGATATCCGGCAGGCGCGTTCGGGTTTCAGCGCTAGATGACTCCCAGCACGGAGTACACCTCGTTGGACAGGACGAGGCTGCGCGGGTCCGCGTTCGCCTTGGTGGGGTCGAAGTGATTGGCCACATACGCGTAGCCGATGCGGTGCTCCAGATCGACGAATCCGAACGAGCCGCCCAGCCCGCCGTGGCCGAAGATCCGCGGGTTGGGTCCGTTGACGCAGCGCTGGTTGAGCATGTAGCCCAGTCCCCATCCGTGGTCGGCGACCCGCGGCCCCAGCACCAGGTCGGTGTCCAGCCCGCCCTGGCAGACCCGCACCAGGTCCATGTGCTCGCGGCTGAGCAACTTCTCCTGGGCGAGCGCGTTGTAGAAGGTCGCCAACCCCAGCGCCGAGACCTGCCCGTTGGTGCCGGGGAACTCGAGTTCGCGCCACAGGTTCAGGTCGTGCGAGCCGAGTTCGTCGTCGGGGGCGAACCCCATCGAGATGGACAGTCCCGCTTTGGGGTGCTCGGCCAGGCTGGTGGGATAGCCGGGGGCCTGCGCGTCGGCCAGCAGGTCGCGGGCGTGCGGCTTGTTGACCCGCTCGGCGCAGCGGTGCTGCTCGCTCAGCGGCAACCCGATATGGACGTCCGCGCCGAACGGCTCGGCGATCTCGGTGCGCAGGTATTGGCCGATAGTCCGGCCCGTCACCCGGCGGAACACCTCGCCCATGATGAACCCGAACGTCGTCATGTGGTAGCCCTGCGCGGTTCCCGGCTCCCACCACGGCTCGGCGGCGGCCAGCCGTTCGCAGACGTAGTCCCAGTCGGCGACCTGCTCCCACCGCATCCGGGTGCGCGGGCCGATCACCCCGGACCGGTGGCTCATCACCATCGCCAGCGTGATGTCTTGTTTGCCCGCCTGGGCGAACTCGGGCCAGTAGTGGGCGACCGGGGCCTGCAGATCCAGCTCGCCACGGTCGGCGAGTTGGTGCACGCAGGTGGCCGACAGGCCCTTGGTGCCGGACAACACGGTGGTGAGGGTGTTCTGCCGCCAGGGCCGGGTGCGGGCCCCGTCGGCCCAGCCGCCCCACAGGTTGACCACCAGAGACCCGTCGACCCACACCGCGACGGCGGCGCCGACCTCATCGCCCAGCGTGAAATTGCGCTCGAACGCGTCGCGAACTCCGGCAAAGTCCGAGGCGCATGACCCGTGAATCGACACGTCGGTCTTCAGGTCGCTCATGGCGCCTTTCTATCGAGCAGATAGTTAGCCCGAGCGGGCGACGGGAATCGAACCCGCGTAGCTAGTTTGGAAGACTAGGGCTCTACCATTGAGCTACGCCCGCATGTATTTAGTCGAGCGTGACTGTAGCTGGCGACGAAGATCAAATCTAATCGACTCGGTTTTGTGATCGCTCCGTGAGGTCTGCGACGTCGCTGCGAAGCCCGTGGCCAACCCGGTATTGAGGGGCCTTAGGATCATCGAGGTCAGCGCGGGGTGTAGCGCAGCTTGGTAGCGCATCCGCTTTGGGAGCGGAAGGCCGCAGGTTCAAATCCTGTCACCCCGACCAGCACGACCGGCCCCGTGCCATGCGCACGACCCACCGACCGCCAACAAAGAGCAAAGAACGAGCACTGAGGAGCACACCCGTGAAGAGCACCGTCGAGCAGTTGAGCCCCACCCGGGTGCGCATCAACGTGGAGGTCCCTTTCTCGGAACTCGAACCCGACTTCCAGCGCGCCTACAAGGAGCTGGCCCGGCAGGTGCGACTGCCCGGGTTCCGGCCGGGCAAGGCGCCGGCGAAGTTGCTGGAGGCGCGCTTCGGCCGTGAGGCGATGCTCGATCAGGTCGTCAACGAGGCGCTGCCCGCGCGGTACGGGCAGGCCGTCGCCGAATCAGAGGTGCACCCGCTGGGCCAGCCCGAGATCGAGGTCACCAAGAAGGAGTACGGCGAGGAGCTGGCCTTCACCGCCGAGGTCGACGTCCGCCCCAAACTGACCCTGCCGGACCCCGGCGCCCTCAAGGTCTCGGTGGACCCGATCGAGGTCAGCGACGAGGACGTGGACGCCGAACTGCAGTCTCTGCGTGCGCGATTCGGCACCCTGACCGGGGTGGACCGCCCCGTCGCCGACGGCGACTTCGTCTCGATCGACCTGTCGGCCACCATCGACGGCGAAGAGATCCCGGGCGCCGCCGCGCAGGGCCTGTCCCACGAGGTCGGCTCGGGCCGGCTCATCGCGGGCCTGGACGAGGCGCTGGTCGGTCTGTCCGTGGACGAGCCCAAGGAGTTCACCGCGCAGCTGGCGACCGGCGAACACGCGGGCAAGGACGCCCAGGTGACCGTCACGGTCAAGTCGATCAAGGAACGTGAGCTGCCCGAACCCGACGACGAATTCGCGCAACTGGCCAGCGAGTTCGACACCATCGAGGAGCTGAAGTCCAACCTGCGCGAGCAGGTCGGCCGCACCAAGCGCGCCCAGCAGGCCGAGAACATTCGCGAGGCCGCCCTCGACACGCTGCTCGAGCAGGTCGAGGTGCCGCTGCCGGAAGCCATCGTCAAGGCGCAGGTCGACAGCGCGTTGCACAACGCCCTGCACAGCCTCGACCACGACGAGTCCAAGCTCGAGGAAGTGCTGGCCCAGCAGGGTAAGTCCCGCGAGGAGTTCGAGACCGAGACGCGCACGGCGGCCGAGACGGACGTCAAGCGGCAGCTGCTGCTGGACGCCCTGGCCGACGACCTGGAGGTCCAGGTTGGCCAGGAGGACCTGACCGAGCGCCTGGTGGCGACGTCACGGCAATACGGCATCGAGCCCCAGCAGCTGTTGGGCTACCTCCAGGAGAACAACCAGCTGCCGGCCATGTTCGCCGATGTGCGGCGGGCACTGGCCATCGCCGAGGTGATCCGGGCGGCGACCGTCACCGATACCGCCGGAAACGCCATCGACACCAGTGAATTCTTCGGCAAGCGGGCGGAGGCCGACAATTCGAATGAGGCGGCCGACGAGGACTCGGGCGAGGCCGGGGAATCCGACGAGGCCGACGCCGGGGAGTGACCGCGCCATGACGCTGTGAGCGAACGTGCCCGTTTCAGGGGTGCGCGGCCGCGAAACAGTGGGTTCGGTTGGTTAGTGTCGTGAATACGGATCTCGAGAAAGCAGGTAACCCAGTCGTGACTGACATGCGTTCAAACTCGCAGGGTCTCAACCTCACGGACTCGGTCTATGAGCGCTTGCTGTCCGAGCGCATCATCTTCCTGGGTTCGGAGGTGAGCGACGAAATCGCCAATCGGCTGTGCGCGCAGATTCTGCTGCTCGCCGCCGAGGACTCCAGCAAGGACATTTCGCTGTACATCAATTCGCCGGGCGGATCGATCAGCGCCGGGATGGCGATCTACGACACCATGGTGCTGGCGCCGTGCGACATCGCCACCTACGCGATGGGCATGGCCGCCTCGATGGGCGAGTTCTTGTTGGCGGCAGGCACCAAGGGCAAGCGGTACGCGTTGCCGCACGCCCGCATCCTGATGCACCAGCCGCTCGGCGGGGTGACCGGTAGCGCGGCCGACATCGCCATCCAGGCCGAGCAGTTCACGGTCATCAAGAAGGAGATGTTCCGGCTCAACGCGGAATTCACCGGCCAGTCGATCGAGCGCATCGAGGCGGATTCCGATCGCGACCGCTGGTTCACCGCGCAGGAAGCCCTGGAATACGGCTTCGTCGACCACATCATCACCCGCGCCGCCCACATCACCAATGGAGAAGCCCAGTGAACCCCGAAACCCAACCCCAGGCGCGCTACATCCTGCCCTCGTTCATCGAGCACTCCAGCTTCGGTGTCAAGGAGTCGAACCCGTATAACAAGCTGTTCGAGGAGCGCATCATCTTCCTCGGCGTCCAGGTCGACGACGCGTCGGCGAACGACATCATGGCGCAGCTGCTGGTGCTCGAGTCGCTGGACCCCGACCGCGACATCACCATGTACATCAACTCGCCCGGTGGCGGATTCACCTCGCTGATGGCGATTTACGACACCATGCAGTACGTGCGCGCCGATATCCAGACGGTGTGCCTTGGCCAGGCCGCCTCGGCGGCCGCGGTGCTGCTGGCCGCCGGGACGCCGGGCAAGCGGATGGCGCTGCCCAACGCCCGGGTGCTCATCCACCAGCCCTCGCTGCAGGGGGTGATCCAGGGGCAGTTCTCCGATCTGGAGATCCAGGCCGCCGAGATCGAGCGGATGCGCACGCTGATGGAGACCACGCTGGCCCGCCATACCGGCAAGGACGCCGCGACGGTCCGCAAGGACACCGACCGGGACAAGATCCTGACCGCGGAAGAGGCCAAGGACTACGGGATCATCGACACCGTGCTGGAGTACCGGAAACTTTCGGCGCAGAGCGCCTAGCGATTTCGGCGAAGGCCGGCGATCTCGGCGGGCCCGACCCGGCAGCATCCGCCGACGATGCGGGCCCCGGCCGCGGTCCACTGGGCCGCCAGGTCCGTGCTGAACCGCGACGGCCCGATCCAGCTGTGCCGCAAGGTGTCCCAGCGTTCGCCGCTGTTCGGGTAGACGATGACGGGCTTCCCGACGACGGCGGCGCGCGCGATCGCGGGCAACACGTCGTCCGGCGCGCAGCAGTTCACCCCGACAGCGACGATCTCGTCGACGCCGGCCGCCACCGCGAACGCGTCGGCCAGCGACTGCCCGGCGCGGGTCCGTTCGCCGTCGATGGTGTAGCTCAGCCAGGCCGGCTTCCCGACCGAGTGGACCACCTCGACCAGGGCCTGCGCCTCGTCGACGTCGGGCACGGTTTCGCACGCCAGCAGGTCCGCGCCGGCGTCGGCCAGGGTCTCCAGCCGTGGCCGATGCCATCGCGCCAGGGCCGCGACCGACAGGCCGTAGCGCCCGCGGTATTCCGATCCGTCGGCCAGCGCCGCGCCGTACGGTCCGATCGAGGCGGCGACGAGCAACCCATCACCGCCGGATTCGTCCCGCGCCGCCTTGGCAAGTTCTACGCTGCGGCGCAGCAGCCCCTCGGTCTCCCGGCGATCGAACCCGCGGGCGGCGAACCCCTCGAACGACGCCTGGTAGCTGGCCGTCGTCGCGATCATGGCTCCGGCGCGAAAGTAGGCGGCGTGCACCGCGGCGATGGCCTGCGGGGCGTCCGCCAGCAGCCTGGCCGACCACAAGGGGTCGGACAGGTCATGGCCGCGCGCTTCGAGCTCGGTGGCCAAGCCGCCGTCGAGCAGTACGAATCCGCCGGGCCATGCGAAGCCCCCCGCCAAACCCACCTCGTCACTGTAGGGTGAATTCTTGGGGGTCCGCCCAGGCCTCGCGTGATTGTTGGCGTTGGGTTGGCACCTCCACACCGAAGCAAGGTCGGAGGGCAGCCAGCCTCGGTCGCATTACGACCGCGACACGCCAAGGACACGCAAAGCGCGCCTTTCGCGAGTGACGGGCACCGTCTGGCTATATGTTTCATCCATACGGAGATGCATGAATACCACCGACGCGATTCGGCCCTTATGGTCGCCTCGGGCCCGAACAAGCGGGTAGCGTCGGTGAATACATGCGGGGACAGGCAAGACCAACGGCGAATAGGAAGTAGGCCCTCAGCACCATGGCGCGCATCGGAGACGGCGGTGACCTGCTGAAGTGCTCGTTCTGCGGGAAGAGCCAGAAGCAGGTCAAGAAGCTCATTGCTGGCCCCGGCGTATACATCTGCGATGAGTGCATCGATCTCTGCAACGAGATCATCGAAGAGGAGCTCGCCGACGCCGACGATGTGAAACTTGATGAGCTTCCCAAGCCGATCGAGATCCGGGAGTTCCTCGAGGGATACGTCATCGGCCAGGACACCGCCAAGCGGACGCTGGCCGTCGCCGTCTACAACCACTACAAGCGGATCCAGGCCGGCGAAAAGGGCCGGGACTCGCGCCACGAGCCGGTCGAGCTGACCAAGTCCAACATCTTGATGCTCGGGCCGACCGGTTGTGGCAAGACCTATCTGGCCCAGACGCTCGCCAAGATGCTGAACGTCCCGTTCGCGATCGCCGACGCCACCGCCCTGACCGAAGCCGGTTACGTCGGTGAGGACGTCGAGAACATCTTGCTCAAGCTGATCCAGGCCGCCGACTACGACGTCAAGCGCGCCGAGACCGGCATCATCTACATCGACGAGGTCGACAAGATCGCCCGCAAGAGCGAAAACCCGTCGATCACCCGCGACGTCTCCGGAGAAGGCGTCCAGCAGGCGCTGCTGAAGATCCTGGAAGGCACCCAGGCTTCGGTTCCCCCGCAGGGTGGGCGCAAGCACCCGCACCAAGAGTTCATCCAGATCGACACCACCAACGTGCTGTTCATCGTCGCCGGGGCCTTCGCGGGCCTGGAGAAGATCATCTACGAGCGCGTCGGCAAGCGCGGCCTCGGCTTCGGCGCCGAGGTGCGCTCCAAGGCGGAGATCGACACCACCGATCACTTCGCCGAAGTGATGCCCGAAGACCTGATCAAGTTCGGCCTGATTCCCGAGTTCATCGGCCGGCTTCCGGTGGTCGCCTCGGTCACCAATCTGGACCGGGAGTCGCTGGTCAAGATTCTGTCCGAGCCGAAGAACGCGCTGGTCAAGCAGTACACGCGGCTCTTCGAGATGGACAACGTGGAGCTCGAGTTCACCGACGACGCGCTGGAAGCGATCGCCGACCAGGCGATCCACCGCGGCACCGGCGCCCGTGGCCTGCGGGCCATCATGGAAGAGGTCCTGCTGCCGGTGATGTATGACATCCCGAGCCGCGACGACGTCGCCAAGGTCGTGGTGACCAAGGAGACCGTCCAGGACAACGTCTTGCCGACGATCGTGCCGCGCAAGCCTTCCCGTTCCGAGCGCCGGGACAAGAGCGCCTAGGTCCGTCCGGTATCCCGGCGGGGCCAATTCCGGCCGCCGAGCGTGTTTTGCTGCCCGCGCGAGGCACGCTGACGTGACCAACGCCACAGTTTGCTGTGCTACTGCTCAGTAGCACGTCGCTGACGTCGTCTTTTGGCTGCCGACGCGGCCGAGATGGCGGCTGAGGGACGGCGATGGCGACCGGAAATAAGTGCCATAATTGATACTTCCAGTGACATCAAACCGAGACGGCCGGAAAGTCACTTTCACGGGCGTAATCTAGTTTGCGCGCCCAGTGTCTGTCCGGTGAACAAAGTGGAGGGCAAAGACGTGGATCCGAACGGCAGCGGAGCCGGATCAGACTCACAGAATGGGGCTTCCCCCAACGGATCTGCCCGTCAGCGTCTCGAACAAGTCGTGATTCGCTTCGCCGGGGACTCCGGCGACGGCATGCAGCTCACCGGTGACCGCTTCACATCCGAGGCAGCGCTTTTCGGCAACGACCTGGCCACCCAGCCCAACTATCCCGCCGAGATCCGCGCGCCTGCAGGAACCCTGCCCGGTGTCTCCTCCTTCCAGATTCAGATCGCCGACTACGACATCCTGACCGCCGGCGACCGGCCCGACGTGCTCGTCGCGATGAATCCCGCTGCGCTCAAAGCCAATATCGGTGACCTGCCCCGCGGTGGCATGGTGATCGCGAACTCCGACGAGTTCACCAAGCGCAACCTGACCAAGGTCGGCTACGTCACCAACCCGCTCGAGACCGACGAGTTGTCGGATTACGTGGTGCATTCCGTCGCGATGACCACGCTGACGCTCGGGGCGGTCGAGACGATCGGCGCCACGAAGAAGGACGGCCAGCGCGCCAAGAACATGTTCGCGCTGGGCCTGCTGTCGTGGATGTATGGGCGGCCGATCGAAACCAGCGAGAAGTTCATCCGGGAGAAATTCGCCCGCAAGCCCGAGGTCGCCGAGACCAATGTGCTGGCGCTGAAGGCGGGCTGGAACTACGGCGAAACGACCGAGGCCTTCGGCACCACCTACGAGGTGTCCCGGGCGACCCTGCCGTCGGGCGAATACCGCCAGATCTCGGGCAACACCGCGCTGGCGTACGGCATTGTGGCGGCCGGTCAGCTGGCGGACATTCCTGTCCTGCTCGGCAGCTACCCGATCACGCCGGCCTCCGACATCCTGCACGAGCTGTCCAAGCACAAGAACTTCAACGTCATCACCTTCCAGGCCGAGGACGAGATCGGTGGCATCTGCGCGGCCATCGGCGCCTCGTATGGCGGCGCGCTGGGCGTCACCACCACTTCCGGTCCGGGCATCTCGCTCAAGTCCGAGGCGCTCGGGCTGGCCGTGATGACCGAGCTGCCGCTGCTCGTCGTCGACGTGCAGCGCGGCGGGCCCTCGACCGGGCTGCCCACCAAAACCGAGCAGGCCGACCTGCTGCAGGCGTTGTTCGGCCGCAACGGCGAGTCGCCGGTCGCGGTGGTGGCGCCGCGCTCACCCTCGGACTGCTTCGAGACCGCGCTCGAGGCGGCGCGCATCGCGGTGTCCTACCACACCCCGGTGATCGTCTTGTCCGACGGCGCGATCGCCAATGGGTCGGAGCCGTGGCGCATTCCGGACATCAGCACGCTGCAGCCCATCACGCACACCTTCGCCAAGGCGGACGAGCCGTTCCAGCCCTACGCGCGTGACCCGGAGACGCTGGCGCGGCAGTTCGCCGTGCCCGGCACCCCGGGGCTCGAGCACCGCATCGGCGGGCTGGAAGCGGCGAACGGGTCGGGCAACATCTCTTACGAGCCGGTCAACCACGACCTGATGGTCCGGTTGCGCCAGGCCAAGATCGACGGGATCTCGGTCCCCGATCTGGAGGTCGACGACCCGACCGGCGACGCCGAGCTGCTGCTGATCGGTTGGGGTAGCTCGTACGGCCCGATCGGTGAGGCCTGCCGGCGCGCGCGGCGCAAGGGCATCAAGGTGGCGCACGCCCACCTGCGCTACCTCAACCCCTTCCCGGCCAACTTGGGTGAGGTGCTGCGGCGCTACCCGCAGGTGGTGGCCCCGGAAATGAACCTGGGTCAGCTGGCGTTCCTGCTGCGGGGCAAGTACCTGGTGGACGTGCAATCGGTGAGCAAGGTGCAAGGTGTCGCCTTCCTGGCCGACGAGATCGGCCGCGTCATCCGCGCCGCGCTGGGCGGGACGCTGGCCGAAGTGGAGAACGACAAGACGATGGTCGCCAAGATGGCGGCAGCAACGGTTGGAGCCGGCGCATGAGCGCAGTGGTTCCCGCCGGCAACAACACAGAGCGAAGCGATGACGGAGCGGTGCTTGTGAGATGCGCCGCGACAATGCAGAGCGAAGCGATGAGGAGGAGCGGCGCTCGTGACTGACGTGATCGGCAACCTGGCGGGCAAAGACCTCGGTCTGTCCGCGAAGTTGACCAAAAACGACGGGGTCCCCACCACGGACCAGCCGCAGAAGTCCAAGGACTTCACCAGTGACCAAGAGGTCCGTTGGTGCCCGGGCTGCGGGGACTACGTCATCCTCAACACCATCCGCAACTTCCTGCCCGACCTCGGGCTGCGCCGCGAGAACATCGTGTTCATCAGCGGCATCGGCTGCTCGAGCCGGTTCCCGTACTACCTCGAGACCTACGGTTTCCACTCGATCCACGGCCGCGCACCGGCCATCGCCACCGGTTTGGCGCTGGCCCGCGAGGACCTCTCGGTGTGGGTGGTCACGGGTGACGGCGACGCGTTGTCGATCGGGGGTAACCACCTGATCCACGCGCTGCGCCGCAACGTCAACATCACCATCCTGCTGTTCAACAACCGGATCTACGGTCTGACCAAGGGGCAGTACTCGCCGACATCAGAGGTCGGCAAGGTCACCAAGTCGACCCCGATGGGATCGCTGGACCACCCGTTCAACCCGGTGTCGCTGGCGCTGGGCGCCGAGGCGACCTTCGTCGGCCGCGCGCTGGACTCCGACCGCAACGGACTGACCGAGGTGCTGCGCGCCGCCGCCGGGCACCGGGGCGCCGCCGTGGTCGAGATCCTGCAGGACTGCCCGATCTTCAACGACGGCTCGTTCGACGCGCTGCGCAAGGAAGGCGCCGAGGAGCGGGTCATCAACGTCCGCCACGGCGAGCCAATTGTGTTCGGCGCCAACGGAGAATACTGCGTGGTGAAGTCGGGCTTCGGCCTGGAGGTGGCCAAGACGGCCGACGTGGCGGTCGACGAGATCGTGGTGCACGACGCGCACAGCGACAACTCGGCCTACGCCTTCGCCCTGTCCCGGCTGTCGGACCAGAACCTCGATCACACCGTGCTGGGCATCTTCCGCAACATCAGCCGGCCCACCTACGACGACGCGGCACGCGCACAGGTGCAGGCGGCCCAGTCGGCGAAGGCGTTCGACTCCGCCGCGCTGCAATCGCTGCTGCGCGGGCGTGACACCTGGACCGTCGACTGACGTGGGCGACCAGATGCCCGACACAGAGAAAAAGGCCGGGTCGCTAGCGGGGATCGTGCTGGCTGGCGGTGAATCGCGGCGCATGGGCCGCGACAAGGCCACCCTCCCCGGCCCCGGCGGTGCTACCACGCTCCTCGAATACGTCGCCGGGGTCCTCGCGCAGCGCTGCGAGCCGGTTTTCGTGATCGCCGCACCGGGCCAACCGTTGCCCGCGGTGCAGGCGCAGGTCGTCCGCGACGAGGTGCGCGGACAGGGGCCGCTGCCGGCGACCGGGCGCGGGTTGCGGGCGGCCGGGGAGGCGGGCGCCCGATATGCCTTCGTCTGCGCCGTCGACATGCCGCTGCTGTCTGCGGAATTGATCGACGAGCTGGTACAGCTGGCCACCGAGACCAACGCCGAGATCGTGTTGCCGTGGGACGGTCGCAGCCACTACCTGGCCGCGGTGTACCGCACCGATCTGGCCGGGCGGATCGACGGCCTGGTCGCCGGTGGCGCCCGTTCCATGCGTGCTCTGATCGACGCCTCGGACGCCCAGCAGATCGTGCTGCCGGAATCGCGCTTCCTGGCCAACGTCAACACGGAAAGCGACCTGCTCGCTCTGGCACAGTCCCGGAGCTGACGGCGAAGCACCTGGCCGACTCGGGCCGGCGGACTCTACGTTTCGAATTCACTGACAACGCGCGCCGTAAACACGGCATTTGTTATTACGCCATTCCTGGAATTTGCGCGGCCAATTTCGGTATTCCGGGGTGACGTCAATCCCGGAATATTCCTTGCTGGGCATCGTGATCTGTTGTGGCGGTGGCGATTTGGGGATTCCCTCAATCGCGTCTGGCGATCGGGCGGCACACCATGCCCGGTTCCTCGACTCAGGGACGTAAGCCATTTCAGCAAAATTGGCTTTTAGGAAACCGCGCGCCCCTGTCGATCGGCGTTACTCGTTGGCGGCGCCGAGCCGGGTGTCGATGGTGAGTCCTCCACTTTGCCTCGGGCGCTCGAAAATCGTTGTTGCCGTGCGGTATCCGCGAAATCCGTTGTCGAGCAGGGCAATACGTCGCTGGCATGGAAGACGCAGTTGCAAGGCGATGGCTTCAATCGAATTATGCTGGCGCGCAGTGAAAGTCGATATCATCCCGCGTTCTTGGTTGCCGGGTTGCGCGGGGCGCCTTGCGGCGCGCGTGACTTGCGGTACTCTGCGCTGGTTTGCAGTAGGCAGCTTCGGATCCCATTGAAGCGCTGGTCAATCGGCGGCAGCGCGGCAAATAAACGTGCGCCAGCTCACAAAACACAGGTGATTCGGCTCACCATTCGATTGGCTATTCCGCACCGGCGCCGGTTCGGAAAACGCCGCTATGACCTGCGCAAATGGACGGGATGCCGCGGCGTGATCGGCCCGTTATCGAACCGAGATATCCGATTACCGAAGATGACGAATACGCCGCGGTCTTCTACGGTCCCTGTTAGCCCCGAACGGGTTACGGAAGAGTAATCAAATAATTGAATCCACGGACCCGCGTGCGAGCGGCGCCACGGAAGGCGAAAGCCCGACCGTGGTCGGTGGGTAACACCCGCCGGGCAGACTTGGCCCACCGCTGCCGTGCCTGACCCAGACGGCACGTTTCAAAGCAGGCATCAACCAGACAGCTTCAGCCCACTCCGTGGGCTTGTTTTGGCGCGCGCGCACCGCGAAAGGAACAAACTTGAAGAACGTCCGAAAGACGCTCATTCTTGCCGCGGTCACGGGCACGCTCGTGACCATCCCATCGGCCACCGCGCACGCGGACCCGGAAGCGGTGGGCTTCGACCCCAACGCGCCGGCCGCCGGCCCCGCGCCGGACGCTCCGCCGCCCCCGGCCCCGGACGCTCCGCCGCCGCCGGCCCCGGACGCTCCGCCGCCGCCGGCCCCGGACGCACCGGCGCCGTCGGCGCCGTAC
>NZ_MBEI01000072.1 GCF_001953985.1 Mycobacterium colombiense | reverse complement strand
ACAGCCGACATGGCAACACGTTTTATGACCGACCCGCACGAGATGCGGGCGATGGCGGGCCGCTTCGAGGTCCACGCCCAGACCGTTGAGGACGAGGCTCGCAAGATGTGGGCGTCGTCGATGAACATCGCCGGCTCGGGCTGGAGCGGTCAGGCCCAGGCCACCTCGTACGACACCATGGGACAGGTCAACCAGGCCTTCCGCAACATCGTCAACATGCTCCACGGAGTGCGCGACGGACTGATTCGCGACGCGAACAACTACGAGCAGCAAGAGCAGGCCTCGCAGCAAATCCTCGGCAGCTAGCGCTAAAAACCGCAGCTGCGTAACATCTCAAGACATTAGGAGAACACCGTTATGAGCATTAACTACCAGTTCGGCGATGTAGACGCCCACGGTGCCTTGATCCGCGCCCAGGCCGCGTCCTTGGAGGCTGAGCACCAGGCCATCGTTCGCGATGTGCTTGCTGCCGGCGACTTCTGGGGCGGTGCGGGTTCGGTGGCATGCCAGGAGTTCATCACCCAGTTGGGTCG
>NZ_MBEI01000071.1 GCF_001953985.1 Mycobacterium colombiense | reverse complement strand
AGCTTGACCGCAGTACGCAGCTGGTTGACCGTCGCCACCGCGGCCAGCTGCGCGTAATGCTCATCAGAACCCTCCCCGGCGCGCGCCGCGATCACCCCGACCTGATCGGCCGACAACCGGCCCTCGCGCATGCCCTGGACGCAACGCGGGAACTCCTCGAGCCGGCTCGCGATGGTGGCGATCGTGTGCGCGTTGGCCGGCGAGCAGCCAGTCTTCCAGGCCACCAACGCCGGCACCGACCGCGCCCCGGTGAGCCCGCACAGCCCGTCGCGATCGATCTCGGCCACGATCTCCACCATGCGCCCATCAATCGCGTTGCGCTGACCGGTCAACTCCGCCAACTCCTCGAACAACACCTCAACACGCTCGCTAGGCTTCACCACAACGCCGGCGTCGAACGCATCGAAGGCGTTGATGACCGCTTCACGGCTGGTGGTGCCCATGCCCAAAGTGTAAGAAGCACCACCGACAAGTATCGCCCCTCTGTGGCCACTGGAACCAAAGTGGCACAAGGGATTTAACCGTAGCGGGTGGCCCTTACGAATTCGCCTCCGGCGCACCGTCGTCCTTGTCGCGACGCGCGTGCCCACGCCATTTGCGGTACCCGCGATGCGCGGCGAACGCGCCGACGATCGCGCTGACGCACCATACCGCTATCGCCGCGTAGGCCAACGGCGAGGACCGGTCGCCGATCGACGCCCCCAGCGCAGTGTAGGCGAACGCGCGCGGGGCCGAGCCGATGAATGAGCCAACGGCCATCTGCCACACCGGAACTCCGAACGCCCCGAACGTATACGAGGCCAGCGCATCCGAGATGCCGGGGACGAAGCGCTGCCCGACGACCGCCCACAGGCCGCCGCGCCCGATCAGCGCGTCCATGCGATCGGCCCGCGCGGCGCCCAGCAGCGCGCGTGCGCTGTCGCGGCCGGCCCGCCGGCCGACGAAACTCGCGACGATCGCGGTGCCCACCGTCGCGCCCAGCGTCACGAAGACGCCCAGCAGCGGACCGAACAGCAACCCGCTGCCCGCGGCCAGGATCGAGCCCGGCACGAACAACGCGCCCACCACCGCCGAGACCACCACGTAGGTCAGCGGCGCCGCCGGCCCGGTCGCCGCCACGACGCCCCGGATCTCGTCGATGTTGATCACCCGCGCGACGGCCACCAGATAGAAGACCACGCCCAGGAACGCGACGAACACGGCGAGCCGCGCGACGTGAGCACGCCGCGATGTCGGTTCCGCGGCCGGATGCGATGCGGGTGCCAGAGCGTCGTCGCCGTCCATGGGCGCCGTCACCTGAACGACCGCAGCCGCTGCCGCAGCCCGGTGGCCCGCACCGCCCGGCGCTCGATCGCCGCGCGGACCGACGCCTCGGGGCCCACCACCCGCACCTTGGTCTTCGCCCGGGTCACCGCCGTGTAGAACAACTCCCGCGTCAGCAATCGCGAATCCTCCGGCGGTATCAACACCGTCACCTCGTCCGCCTGGCTGCCCTGGCTCTTGTGGATGGTCATGGCATGCATCGTCTCCACCTCGCCGAGGCGGCTGGTCGCGAAGTCCAGCGGTCCGGTCGCGCCGGCGACGACCGCCCGCAGGCCGTCCGTACCGGCCACCGTCACGCCGGTGTCGCCGTTGTAGAGGCGCAGGCCGTAGTCGTTGGCCGTCACCAGCAGGGGACGCCCGGCGTACCACTGCGACCAGGCCGGCTGGCCCGTCGCTTCGCCAATCCACTTCTGCACCAGCGTGTTCCAGTGCGCCGCGCCGTAGGGTCCCTCGCGGTGCGCGCACAACAGCCGGTGCTCGTCGAGTGTGGCCAGCGCCTCGGCAACCGCGCCCAGCAGCGCGGCCGAGCGCAGCCGCAGCGCGTGAGCGACCAGCACATCGCGCAGGCGCTCGGCGGGGCGCTCGGAATCCACCCACTCGATGTGTTCGCCGCCCGCCGTGAGCAACTCCACGACGCGGTCCGCGTCGCCGACCCGGATCGCCTCGGCCAGGGCGCCGATCGACGTGCCGAACCGGTGTGGCGTGCGCAGGGCCGCCAGCCGAACGTCGTCGCGGGCGGCCAGCCCGTCCACCAGGTCGGCCAGCACCGCGCCCGCTTCCACCGAGGCGAGCTGGTCGGGGTCGCCGACCAGGATCAGCCGGGTGTCGGGCCGCACGGCTTCGACCAGCCGCGCCATCATGGTCAACGACACCATCGACGTCTCGTCGACCACGATGACGTCGTGCGGCAGCCGATTGCCGCGATTGTGCTTGAACCGCACCGACGTATCCGGCCGGGGACCGAGCAGGCGGTGCAGCGTGGTTCCCGACAGCCCGGTCAGGCGCGCCCTGTCCACCGCGGCGAGCTTCTCGCTTTCCGCGGCCACCGCCTCGGCGAGCCGGGCGGCCGCCATCCGGGTCGGCGCGGCCAGCGCGATCCGCGGTCGCGGCAGACCGGACCGCTCCGCCTGTTCGACCAGCAGGGCGAGCAGACGGGCGACCGTGGTGGTCTTGCCGGTGCCGGGCCCACCGGTCAGCACGGTCAGCGCCTGCGCCACCGCGATCTCGGTGGCGGCCCGCTGCTCCTCGTAGCCGGACGGGAAAAGCCGTTCGTAGCTGGATGATTCGACGGTTACCGCGGTCACTGACAGGGCCAGCAGGTCGGTACAGACCTGCTCTTCCTCGAGCCAGTACCGGTCGAAGTAGAGCAGGTCGCCCAGCAGCCGCAGCACCGGTGGCGTCTGCAGCAGGGCGCTGGCCCGCACCGCCGCCATCCAGTCGTCGGCGGCGGGCCAGGGCAGGTCGTCGTCCGCGTCGACCTGGCCGGGCACCGCGCGCAGGTCGACGCAGACCGAACCGCCCCGCAGCGCGCGCACCACCAGGGCGACCGCCAGCGCCACCCGCTCATCGGTTTCGCCGGTGAGCGAGGTAAGCCGCTGCGCCACATGGACATCGGCGGGCTCGAACACACCGGCATCGCTGAACGTGCGCAGCAGTCCGGTCGCCGACATGACCTCCACCGTCACGCGGCCACCCCCTGGGCGTCGAGCAGGTCCGACAGGGCCGCGATCAGCGGCCAGGGCGGCCGCCAACCGAAGACGCCCGCCGGGTGGCCGTCGAGCACCGGGGTCTGCGCGCCGCACATGCCCCGCAGGAACAGGTAGAGCACACCGCCGAGGTGCCGGCTCGGGTCGTAGTCGGGTAACCGCCACCGCAAAAACCGATGCAGCACCGCGCAATACAGCAACGCCTGCAGCGGATAGTCCGAGTGCAGCATCGCCTCCGCCATCCGGGACCGGTCGTAATCGGCGGCGGTCAGCGGTCGTTCCGGGTCGCCGAGTCGGTTGGTCTTGTAGTCCACCACCACGAAGCGGTGCCCCGCGCCCTCGGGGACGCGGAGCACGGCGTCGATCGAGCCGGTGAGGTAGCCGCGCAGCGACTGGTCGCCGAGCCCGTGTCCGGCCAGCCGGTCGGCATACGATGCGAGCACGTCATCGGCCGGCAGGTGCTCGCGCAACAGCGGCGCCAGGTCCGCCAGCCGAACCTGCGGCGCCGTCGAACGGCGATCACCGCCGGACAGGGGGATCTCAAAATCCAGTTCGCGCAACCGGTCCGACAATCCGATCTGGCGCAGCGTCATGCCGCCCGTCAACGGGCCCAGCGGCGTGTCGTGCATCGGCACCATCGCCGCGGCCAGCTCCTCGGGGGTCGCGGCGACCGGCCACCACGCCGCATGCGCTCGGATCTGCGTCTGCAACTCGGCGGCCAGGTCCGGGGCGAACGGGTCGGCCGTCTCCAGCACGGCGTGCACCAGCGTGCCGAACGTGGCCCCGGCCGGTAGGTCCGCCATCGGCGAGGGCACGTCGGGCCCGGAGGCAGCGGACACCAACGGAATGTCGCCGGCTTCGTCGTCGAGCTCGCCGATCTCGGGTTCGCTGCTCACCCCGCTGGTCTGCGCCGCCCGGATCAGACCGGAGTAGGAGGTGCGCCGCCAGCCGGTGTCGATGCCGCGGTGGAAGTGGCGATTCTGCAGGCGTCCGGGCACCGGCTCGGCGGGCAGCGGCGGGGCCGGCGTCACCAGCGATTCCTCGATGACCGGCCCGCCGGCCGCCTCCCACTCGCGCAGCCGGGCCATGGCGTCGTCGTCGGAGACCTTGGCGGGTTCGCATCGGTCCGGCACCACCGGCTCGCCGGGCCGGCGGCCCCGCAGCAGCCGCGACAGGCCGCCGTTGGGTTCGTAGTACGCCGGCGACCACCACGCCACCACCTGGGCCTGCGCCCTGGTGAGCGCGACGTAGGTCAGCCGGCTGTCGTCGCTGGCGTCCTCTTTACGCCCCAGGCGCTCAACGGCTTTGAAGTCGGGGCTGTCTTTGCCGCCGATGTGCAGGCAGCGCGTGCCGTCCTCGTCGTGGAACAACACCACATCGCTGTCCTGGGTGTTGCGGTTGAACGCGAACGGCAGATACACGATCAGGTACTGCAGCCCCTTGCTGACGAACACGGTCATGATCTGCACGGCCGCGGCGTCGCTGTCCAGCCGGCGGTTGCGCTCGGGGGCGCCGCTGCGCTCGTCACGCTGCCGGCGCAGCCAATCGCGCAGCGCGGGCAGGCTGTAGTGCTCGCGGTGTGCGACATCCTGCAGCAGCTGGGTGACGTGCGCCAGGTCGGTCATGTGTCGCTCACCACCCTGCCAGGCGAGCACGCGATTGCCCATGCCCAGCAATTGGGCGGCCTCGAATATGGCCGCCACGCCGCGTTCGCGGGCATGACCGGCCCACTCCCGCAAGGTCTTCGCGATCCGGTCCGTGAGCGCGTCACCGCCGGCCGCCAGCGTTTCGGCGGTCTCACCGAAGAACATCGTCGCCGCGGCCGCGCGCACCATCCCGGGCCGGTGCGGCTGATCGAAGGCCTCCAGCAGGCAAAGCCAATCCTCGGCGGCCTCGGAGGTGAACACGTCGGAGTTGCCGGTGTAGACCGCGGGCACGCCCGCGGCGCAGAGCGCCTTGAAGCACGCGTGCGCGTCGCGGTGCTTCTCCACGATCACGGCGATATCCCGGGCCTGCAGCGGTCTACCGGCGAACGTGGCACCGCTGGCCAGCAGCGCGCGGATGTCCGACGCGAGGTCGGCGCCGATGTGCTCGCGCACCTGGTCGATCGGCAGGTTCTGAACACCGCGGCGGCCCAACGTCTTCCGCGCGACCACGCGCAGCCGGAACGGGTCGTTGTGCGGCGCGCCGGCGAGGCGATGACCGCGGTGATGCGCGTCGACGTCGTTCACCACGATCGCCGGGTCGCCGAGTTGGGCGCCGCGCAGCACCACCTGCAGCCGCTGCAGCAGCGCGGAGTCGCTGCGCCAGTTGGTGTCCAGCGTCTTGCGCTCACCCGCCGTCTCGGCGGCCCGCAGGTAGGTCACGATGTCGCCGCCGCGAAACGCGTAGATCGCCTGCTTCGGATCGCCGATGAGAATGACGGTGGAGCGCCCACTGAACGCGCGGTCGATCACCTGCCACTGCACCGGGTCGGTGTCCTGGAACTCGTCGACCATCACGATCGGCCAGCGTTGATGCATGCGCAGCCGGGCGGGGGAGTCGTCGGTGGCCAGCGCGTCGGCCAGCCGGATCAACAGGTCGTCGTAGCCGAGCACCCCGAGCCGGCGCTTGCGCGTATCCAGTTCGGCCAGAACATCATTGGCGAACCTGACGCTGGCGGCGGCCCGCGAGTCGGGATCCGGGTCGAGCGGGCGCAGCTGGGTCGACGGATTCTTGACGACCTCGCGCGCGAGCCGCAGCGCTTCGCGGTAGTGCAGCGCCGGATCGTCGCGCTCCTGGCCGAAGTGGGCCAGGTACAGGTCATCCACGATCTCGGTCACCAGGTCGTCGAGGCTGTCGAGCAGCGTCACGCCGGCCGCGGTGTCCCCGGCGACGCCGAGCGAGCGCAGCACCAGCTGGCAGAACTGGTGGGTGGTGGCGATCGTCGCCGCATCGAAACCGGCAAGGGCGTCGCGAAGGCGCTGTCGGCGCGCCGCACGCTGTTCGTCGGTGCCGTCCAGCAGGTAGGTCACCACCTGGTTGTCGCCGACGGCCGACGGATCGGCGAAAGCCCTTACGGCATCGACGATTTGGCAGCGGACGCGTTCGCGCAGCTCCTGGCTGGCGGCGCGGCCGAACGTGATGAGCAGCATCTGGTCCAGCGTCGCGGCCCCGTCGGCGATGTACCGCGTGACCAGACCGGCCAACGCGAAGGTCTTGCCGGTGCCCGCGCTGGCCTCCAGCACGGTGGTGGAGCGCTCGGCCGGCAGCGCACCCAACAGGTCGAAGCGCTCCATCAGACCGCCTTCCGCTCGGCGCGCAGCATCGGCAGCCAGACCCGTGCGGCGTAGGCGCCGAGCCGGTTGTCCTCGCCGTCGCATTCCTCGCCCGGCCGCACCGGCTGCATCAGCTCCTCGAGCGGCGCGCCCTTGCCCCACGCCCGCGCGTGTGCCGGGGCCTGGTCCTCGCCCGGGAAGCGGTCGCTGGATTTCCATCGGTACCGCGCCTCGGTCACCGGGTCCTCGCCCTCGTAGCGGGCGGCGGCCCAGGCATAGGACGTCTTGATGGGCAAGGGAAGCGGCTCACGGCGTCCGGCGTCGTAGATCGCCACCAGCTCGCGCAGCACCTCGATGGCCTGTTCAGCGTCGCGCGGCGGACCCAGCCCCTCGACCCGGGTGCTGGCGCCCCGGCGCATGCGGCCGATGCACACCGCAGCCCAGTCGCGGCCGGGATCGTGAGCGGCCAACGCCAGCAACGGGATCCACGATTCGAGCAGATGCTTGCCGTCCAGGCGCGAATACGTGACCGACACCAGGCGGTCGTCATAGACCGGCGACACCGTGCCGGTGAGGCGCCGCCCGCCACCGAGGTCGACGTCGACGTCATAGGCTGACGCGCCGGCCGGGCGGTCCCTGCGCATATGCCGAAGCGCCTCGCTCGCCAGCAGGGCGGCCTGGTCGCGGATCTCGGTGACCTTGCGCCAGCCCAGCTGACCCGGCGGCAGCGTGCCGCGCCGCCACTCGGCTTGCCGCGCGTCGTCGGGAGTCATCCCGCGCAGGATGTCGCCCAGCATCCGGTCGCCGACGGTCCACTCCTCGAGGCCGTCGATGTCGACGGGCATGGCGTCCTGCACGCCGTCGACGTCGTACGGCAGCGTGAATTCCAGTGCGCGGAAGAAGCCCTTCACCGGGTCTTTGAAGAAGCCGACCAGGTCGGCGAGGATGACGTCGCCGGGCGGCGGGGGCGGCAGCGGTGCCGAGATGAATTTCGGCTGTTCGCCATGGTCGCCGGTGGTCGCGCGCGCCGCGCGCAGCACCGTGGGGTCGAAACTGAACGGCACGCCCGGGACCAGGCCGCCGGGGATGACGTTGCGAATGTCGAACGGCTGCAACGGATGTTCCACGACGATGCGGTCACGCACCTTGGTCGTGGTGGTGACGTCGAGGGTGTCCAGCAGTTCGGCCAGCGGCACCGCCGGCGGCCGCGGCTGCCCCGAGTACTCGTTGGCGCCGGTGTAGGTGATCACCAGCCTCTCGGTGGCCGCGCCGATCGCGTCGAGCAGCAATTGGCGGTCCTCGGAACGGATGTCGCGTTCCCCGGTCATCGGGCACCGGGCCAGTGCGTCGTCACCGTCGACGATGCCGAGCCGCGGGAACAGCCCGTCGTCCAGCCCGACCAGGCACACCACCCGGTGCGGCACCGAGCGCATCGGCACCATCGTGCACACCGTCAGGGTGCCGGTGCGGAAGTTGGCCCGCGTCGGGCGACCGGCGAGGCGCTGGTTGAGCAGCGCGCGAATGTCGGGCAGCCGCAACGCGATGTCGCCCCGGGGCCCGGCCTGACCCAGCGTCTGCGCGAACTCGCGCTGCATCTGACCGTTCTGCCATTCGTCCGCAGCGCGGACCCGCGTCAGCAGCGCGATGCCCTCGGTGAGGGCGGCCAGCCATTCGGTCAGCGGCCTGGTCCCGGTGAGCGAGTCGAGGGTGTGCTGCAGCCGGGCGACGAATTCGGCGAATTGCCCGGCCAATTGGACGCGGTTGCTGCTGACGTCGTCGAGCGGCAGCGTCGCGTCTATCCACGCGTTCGAATCGTCGGACATCGCGACGCCGGCCAGTATCCGGTCGATGCCGAAACGCCATGTGTTGTGGACGAAGTCGACGTGGTAGGGCCGCCGATGCTGCTGATCCAGCCCCCACCGGATGTTCGCCTGCCGGACCCAGCGGGTGATGGCCTCGAGGTCGTCGTCGGTGAATCCGAATCGGGCGCGCACCGGCGCGGCCTGCGCCAGGTTGAGCACCTCGCTGGCGGTCACCCGGCCGGCCGCCAGGGCCAGCAGTTGCGCGGCCACCCCCAGCAGCGGGTTGGTCTGGATCGGCGAGCGGTCCGCCAGCCGCACGCGCAACTGGTGGGCGGGATGGGCGCCGTGCACCACGTCGCCCAGGCCGAAGTCGGCCATGATCAGCGGCGCATAGGCGTCGATGTCCGGGCACATCACCAGGACGTCGCGCGGCTCGAGCGTCGGATCATCCTGCAACAACCCGAGCAGCACCTCGCGTAGCACGTCGACCTGGCGGGCCGGGCCGTGGCAGTTGTGGATCTGCACCGACCGGTCGCCGGCCGCCATCGTGCGGCCAAGTGGGCGAACGGCATTGGCGGCGATGTCCGACTGCAGCCAGCCGAGCAGCGTGTCCGGGGGCGCGGCACCGGCCAGGTAGTCGTCGGTCACCGGATCGGCCGGCAGGCCGCGTTGCAGTTCGCGCAGGTCTCGCCCGAGCGTCGCGAGCAGTGGATGCGACACCGCGCGGTGGCTGACGTCGTCGCGCCGGGGGATCGCGCCGCGGGCGCCGGCCAGCGCGCGCCACAGCACCTCGCTCGGGTGTGGTAGCCACAGATGCAGGTCGTGGTGGGTGGCCACCGCCTCCAACAGCTCGATATCGGTGCGGGTCAGCCGGGTGTGCCCGAACAGCGACAGCCGGGACGGCAGCTCGCTGGGCGCATCCCGCAGCCGCGCGATGGTCTTGGCGTGGCGGACGTGCGGCGGGTCGCGGACGACCCGCGCCACCAGCGCCCGCCACAGCTCGGGCTGCCAGCGCAGGTCCTCGTCGAGATCACCGGGTTCGCCGTTGCCCCAGTCGACGAGCAGCTGCGGGCGCTGCCGCGCGTAGGAGTCGAACAGGCCGGCCAGCCGGCGCGCCACCTCGTATCGGCGGCCCTGGCGCAGCTCGGCCTCCGCGCCGGTGTGGAAGTGGCCCACATGCATGGCCAGCGCGCGGCACCACGGCTCGTCCAGCGAGCAGTCGATCGCCTCCAACAGCGGCCAGGCCATGGCGTCCGCCGACCACGGATCGTTGTCGGCGGTACCGGTGATCTCGGCGATCAGCGAGCCCGGGCTGCGAAACGCCACCCCGGCGCACACCCCGTCACCGCCGCGCGCACCGAGCACGTGCGACAACCGCTGGCTGAGCCAGCGCTCCACGCCGCGCGCCGGCACCACGACGAGCTCGGTGGCGAACGGGTCGGTCAGCGGGTTGGCCAGCAGAGCGCCGAGACCGTCGGCCAACAGATCGGTGCGCTCGGCACGGTGCAGATGAAGCGGCATTGCGCTGTCACGATAAACCCGAACACCGACGCGGGTGGGCGCTACGGCCGCGCAGTGTGTCGCCCTGCGGGCGTCAGCGGTGCTACTTGGCCAGCGTGAACTGGTTGACGTCGATGTATCCCACGCGGAATGCGTTGGCGCAGCCGGTCAGGTACCGCATATAGCGCTGGTAGACCTCTTCGGACTGGATCTCGACGGCCTCGGCGTGGCGTGCCTGCAGGGCCTCCGCCCAGCGGTCGAGGGTCCGGGCGTAGTGCAGCTGCAGCGACTGCCTGCGCTTGAGGTTGAACCCCATCTTCGATGCGTGGAACTCCACTATCTCGATCGCCGGCAACTGACCGCCCGGGAAGATCTCGGTGGCGATGAATTCGTTGAAGCTGGTCTGCTCCTGAGTCATCGGCAATTCGCGTTCGACGATCTGCTGCGGGGTCAGCATGGTGATGGTGTGCAGCAGCATCACCCCGTCCTCGGGCAGGGTGCGGTGGGCCATCGCGAAGAAGTCGTCGTAGCGGTCGTAGCCGAAGTGCTCGAACGCGCCGATGGAGACGATCCGGTCCGCCTGCTCGTCGAACTCTTCCCAGCCGTGCAGTAACACGCGCCTGCTGCGTTCGGTGTCCATGCTGTCGAAGAGCTTTTGCACGTGCGCCGCCTGGTGCTCCGACAGGGTCAGACCGATGACGTTCACGTCGTACGTCTCGATCGCGCGCCGCATCGTGCCGCCCCAGCCGCACCCGATGTCCAACAGCGTCATGCCCGGCCGCAGACCCAGCTTGCCCAGCGAGAGGTCCATCTTGCGCAACTGCGCCTCTTCCAGCGAAATGTCCCGGTTGCGGTCCCAATAGGCGCAGCTGTAGGTCATGGTGGGGTCGAGAAACAGCCGGAAGAAGTCGTCGGACAGGTCGTAATGGGCCTGTACCTCTTCGAAGTGCGGCGTCAGGTGCTCTGCCACGGCGGATACCCGCCTTTCTGACTCGGGGCCATTCGGTTGTTCACGAGACGGGCGTTCGATTGGTTCACCACGGCTTCCCGGAGACGTGGCGATCAAACTCGAGCGGCAGTCCGGGCAGGCCGCCCGCGCAGAAAAATCGTGTTTAACTGTGCCCCAAGGTGTTTGGTTGCGTTGGCACCCGTCCACTCACACTTACCGGAGCTAGACTACGGGCGAACGCGCAATCCCTGCCTGGGAATTCAGCCGATCCTACGCCGGTTTATCCGGGAAAACAGTCACTGAAGGGAACCAGATGGAAGCTTGGGACGCGATCTGCGCACGTCGCAACGTGCGGGAGTACCAACCGAATCCGGTACCGGCCGAGGACCTGGACCGCATCGCCGAGGCCGGCTGGCGCGCGCCGTCGGCCAAGAACCGTCAGCCGTGGGACTTCGTCATCGTCACCGACCGTGACCGGCTGACCGAGCTCTCCACGGTGTGGCGGGGCGCGGGCCACATCGCCGCGGCCGCGGCCGCGATCGCCATCGTGGTCCCGGTGCCGCCCGACGAGCGCCGGGTCATCACCGACAACTACGACGTCGGCCAGGCCACCATGGCGATGATGATCGCGGCCACAGACCTGGGCATCGGGACCGGCCACTCGTCGGTGGGGGATCAGGGCAAGGCGCGCGCGATCCTCGGCGTGCCCGACGAATACCTGGTCGCCTTCCTGCTCGGCCTCGGTTATCCCGCGGATCGCCCACTCACCCCGATCCGCAAGCCGGACCGGCGTCCGTTCGCCGAGGTCGTGCACCACGGCAGTTGGTGATCGCCACCGCGAAAAACCTTCGGCGACTTGTCGAGTCGTAAGGTGATGGGCGTGCATGACCACCAGGGTGACTACGGGGTCGACGGTTCCTTTCACACCGTCTCGGCACGCGCGCAGGCCGTAGGCATCGGCGCTCAAGCCGCCGCCCTGGCCGTGTTCGCGGGTATCAGCTGGGCGCGCGGCAGGCGGCTGCGGGCGGCGTTGGCCGCGACGTCCTCCGCCGGGGTCGCGGGTGCTGTGGTCCTGTACATGTACGCCACGCGGGCCGGGAAATTCGTTGTCTGGGAACGGGTTCTGCGCGACCTGCGGCTCGCGGGCGACGAAACGGTGCTCGACCTCGGCTGCGGGCGCGGCGCGGGGCTGCTGGCGGCGGCCAAGCGGCTGCCGCGGGGCCGGGCGATCGGCGTCGACCTGTGGCAGGCCGACCAGACCGACAACTCCGAGCAGGCCACGCTGGCCAACGCGGTGGCCGAGGACGTCGCCGACCGCATCGAGCTGCACACCGCCGACATGACCGCGCTGCCGCTGCCCGACGAGAGCGTCGACGTGATCGTGAGCAATCTGGCCATCCACAACATTCCAGGTCACGCCGGCCGGCGCCGCGCGCTCGACGAAGCCGTGCGCGTGCTGCGGCCGGGGGGCCGGCTCGCCATCGCCGACCTGTGGGAGACGCGTCAACACGCCGCCCGGCTGCGCGAACTCGGCTGGCGCGACGTGCGGCGGCGCAACGTCGGCTGGCGGATGTGGTACGGCGGCCCCTGGTTCTCCACGCGCCTGGTCACCGCCACCAAGCCGGACTGAGGTCCGGCGGGCATGCTTGGGGCCATGAACAGAACCGAAATCACCGAACAGGTCGTCATAGCCCGACTCCGCGAAGGGCTGACCTGGCAACAGCTGGCCGACGCGATCGACAGGCCGCTGATGTGGACCACGGCGGCGTTGCTCGGCCAGCACCCGATCCCGGTGGAGCAGGCCAAGGTTCTGGCCGAGAAGTTGAAGCTGGACGACTCGGTGGTGCCGGTGCTCGCCGCCGCCCCGATGCGTGGCGGCCTGCCCACCGCCGTCCCCACTGACCCCACCATCTACCGCTTCTACGAAGCCCTGCAGGTGTACGGCGGGGCCCTCAAGGAGGTGATCGCCGAACAGTTCGGCGACGGGATCATGAGCGCCATCAACTTCAGCCTCGACGTGCAGAAGAAGCCGCACCCGGCCGGGGACCGGGTCGTGGTGACGTTCGACGGGAAATTCCTGCCCTATCAGTGGGTCGAGGCGCAGGACTGACACGAGGTCGCCCGAGTGGCGTGACGGCACGGCGCGCGCGTGCCAGACTGGCGTGCGAGGAGGCGAAGGGAACGCGGTGGCGGCCAGTGGCGACCACCGCGTTCGCCGTTTCAGTTCATCAAGACTTGCGGGGAAAGCTCTTTGAGCATCGCGTTGGCCCAGCGCATCTGGCGCAACGCGCCCTCAGCGGCTCACACCCCGAATTCGGCTTCGATCCCGTCGATGCCGGCGCGGATGGCCGCGAGGCCCTCCGCTCGGGTGCGCAACTTGGTGGCGGCGTGCGCCCGCTGATGCAGACCGGCGAATTCCCGCGCGGCCTCCAAGGCGCGGTCGACCACCACCTCCGGCAGCACGATCTCGTCGATAAAGCCTGCGGCGAGCGCGGTTTCACCGAAGAAGGTCTTGGCCAGCCCGCTGGCCTGCTGGTAGGCCGACGGCGTCAACCGCAGCTTCATGATTTCCAGTGCGGCATAGGGGATCACCATGCCGATCGCGACCTCGTTGGCCTGGATGTTGTAGGCGTGGGCGGCCACCCGGTGGTCGCCGGCCGACAACAGGAACGCCCCCATCGCGATGGCATGGCCGGTGCACGCCATCACCACCGGCTTGGGAAAGGACAACAGGCGATACGCCAGCTCGAACCCGCCGCGGAGCATGTCGATCGCGGGCTGCACCTCACCGGAGGTCAGGATCTTCAGATCGAAGCCGCCGCTGAACACCCGGTCGTTGCCGGTGATCACCAGCGCCCCGGCGTTGTCCGCCTCGGCCGTGTCGATCGCGTCGTTCAGGGCCTGCTGCATGGCGGGGCCCAGCGCATTGACCTTGCCGTCGTCCATCTTGATGACGGCGATGGAGTCCTTGATGCTGTAGTGGACCGGGGCGCTCATCGGTTGCTCCTTGCCGTCAGGCGGGCTGGCTGTGGTGTTTGCCCAGGTCGTCTTCGGCGTTACTCCAGCGCAGGCTCACATCGGTGGGTTCATCGAGTTGGCGGGTGCGCCATCTGTCTTGGGTTTCCCGGACCGCGGCGTTGATCCGTTCGATCTCGCTGCGGAACACCTCGGGGCGGGTTTCCTTGCTGGCGTAGTGGAAATAGGTCAGCAGGCCGCGCAGCAGCTCCAGCCTCTCCTTCTCCCGTTTCGCCAGGTCATGGGTGGTCATCAACTCGATGCGCTGGACGGGCGGCAGGGCGTCCCAGTCCAGCACGACGTCGGTGCGCAGCGGGGAGCGCTCCCGCTCCCAGAACCGCCGCCCCTGCGGACGAGCGGGCCGGTCGTAATAGGTCAGGGTGCCGGTGAAGCGGGATTCGATGGCGCTGCCGATCTCGGCGCGGTCGAGCGCGGAATCCCACACCATGCGCCACTCCTGGCCGGGTGCCAGCGTCGGCAGCTCGCGGGGGAGCCGCAGTTCGACGACGTCGGCGTAGCCGTCGGTGGCGTTCTCGTATTCGGCCACCGTGGGGGGATTGACGAAGGAGAACCCGATGTCGTAGGCCGCCGTGTGGCCGAAGTTCCGGACGACGAGTTCGATCACGTGCCAGTCGGCGGAATGCGGCTCCATGAACATCGCGACCTGGGGGCGCGTCTGTTCGGCCGCCGCGCGGCGATTCCGGTTGATCTGGCCGTTGGTGAAGATCAGCGTGACGATCGCCAGGACGATTGCCGCCCACGCTGCCCACGCTATCCAGGTGCTGGACCCGACGTGCGTGACATCATGCCAGCTGTCCTGGATCCAACCCATGGAATCCACCCTCCGCTTATATCACAGGGGGGCGGTCGCCGGATGGTTGTGACCGAGCGATCCCTGGGGGGCTCAGCCGCCCATCAGCATCCGCCATTGGTCAAGGTCCGAGGCCCGGTACACGTAGTTGGAACGCTTGACCTCCGAGAGCGACGCGCTGGGCTCCGCCGAATACCAGTGGCCCGGAAAGACCGTCGGGTCACCGGGCAGGGTCGCGAGCCGCTGCAGGCTGCGGTACATCTCGTCGGAGTCCCCGCCGGGGAAATCGGTGCGCCCGCAGCCCTCCAAGAACAGCGTGTCACCGGCGACGAGGCGGCCGTCGAGCAGAAAGCACTGGCTGCCCGGCGTGTGGCCCGGGGTGTGCAGCAATTCGATCTCGATGTCGCCGATGCTGACCTTGTCGTGGTTCTCATGGGGGGTCAGGTCGCCCAGGCTTATCCCGGTGACTCGCGAAACCCACAGTGCCTCATGGGTGTTGACGTGCACGGGCACCGGCGCCCGCTCCAGCAGTTCGGCCAGGCCCGCCAGCGCGAAGCCCATCATCGATCCGCCCACGTGGTCGGGGTGGTGGTGGGTCACCAGCACGCCGGACAGGCGCATGCCGTCGGCCTCGAGCGCGTCGAGCAGATCGCCGGCGGCGTACGCGGGGTCGACGACCACGCAGTCACCGGTTTGCCGATCGCCGATCAGGTAGGCGAAGTTGCGCATCTGCGTCGCGATCATGTCGCCGGCGGCGAAGTCGCGGCCGGAGAGTAGTTGACGAAAGTACAGCCGTTCCTCGGGCACGTGACCAGACTAGGACGCTGCGCGACACCGCCGTTTCCGGCCCGGTTCGGCCGCTTCCATCTCGCCGATGCGCGCGCAGCCTCGCCGCAACGGCGGCGGAGCCCCCGGAGAGCCGTGGTTTGGTTCCGCTGCGAGCCAGGCTGTACCCTCTTTTAGGCCCGCGCGGACTGATTCGCTTCGGGTGGACGGCCCCCTTAGCTCAGTCGGTAGAGCGTTTCCATGGTAAGGAAAAGGTCAACGGTTCGATTCCGTTAGGGGGCTCGGCGGACGCCGAGCAGGCGTGGCGGCCCCGACCCCAACAGGGGTGGCCAGAGGCGATGTAGCTCAGTCGGTTAGAGCGAACGACTCATAATCGTTAGGTCGCCGGTTCGAGTCCGGCCATCGCTACAACACAACAGCACAGCTTTTTTGAAGGAATCGAGAGAGAACCGTCATGGCTTCCAGTACCGACGTACGGCCGAAGATCACCTTGGCATGCGAGGTGTGCAAGCACCGTAACTACATCACCAAGAAAAACCGCCGGAACGACCCGGACCGACTGGAGCTGAAGAAGTTCTGCCCCAACTGCGGTAAGCACCAGGCGCATCGGGAGACACGCTAGCGGTCACCCGCGGGCGTTTACTCCGATTGACTAGGTAGTTTAAGAACCGTGCCGTTAACCCAGAGCATCGTGGGGATGCACTACCGCTACCCCGATCATTACGAGGTGGAGCGGGAGAAGATCCGCGAACACGCGACGGCCGTGCAGAACGACGACGCCTGGTTCTTCGAGGAGAAGGCGGCGGCCGAACTCGGCTACAAGGGACTGCCCGCCCCGCTGACGTTCGTCTGCGTGTTCGGCTACCAGGCGCAGACTGCCTTCTTCAAGTACGCCAACATCGCGGTCCAGGACGCCCAGATCGTTCAGGTCGACCAGGTGCTGAAGTACTTCGCCCCGCTCGTGGCCGGGGACAAGCTTTACTGCGACGTTTATGTGGACTCGGTGCGTGTGTCGCACGGCACCCAGATCATCGTCACCAAGAATGTCATCACCAACGAGGCCGGTGACATCGTGCAAGAGACCTACACGACCCTCGCGGGCCGTGCCGGCGAGGATGGAGAAGAGGGATTTACTGATGCCACTGCGTGAGTTCAGCTCCGTGCAGGTGGGTGACTTACTTCCGGAGAAGACCTACCCGCTGACCAGGCAGGATCTGGTGAATTATGCGGGCGTCTCTGGCGACTTGAATCCGATCCACTGGGACGACGAGATGGCCAAGGTCGTCGGCCTGGACACCGCGATCGCGCACGGCATGCTGACCATGGGCATCGGTGGCGGCTACGTCACCGCGTGGATCGGTGACCCGGGTGCCGTGACCGAGTACAACGTGCGGTTCACCGCCGTGGTGCCGGTGCCCAACGACGGGAAGGGCGCCGAACTGGTCTTCAGCGGGCGGGTCAAGTCCGCCGATCCCGAGACCAAGTCCGTGACCATCGCGCTCACGGCCACCACCGGCGGCAAGAAGATCTTCGGCAGGGCCATCGCGTCCGCAATACTCGCATAGCCCATGGCGCTCAAAACAGACATCAGGGGGATGATCTGGCGCTACCCGGACTACTTCGTTGTGGGGCGGGAGCAACTGCGCCAGTTCGCGCTTGCCATCAAAAACCGGCACCCGGCCCACTACGAGGAAGACGCCGCCGCCGAACTGGGCCACGACGCGATCATCGCGCCGCTGACCTACGGGACCATCTTCGCCAAGCTGGTCCAGCTCGATTTCTTCCGGCATGTCGACATCGGCATGGAGACGCTGGTGATCGTCCAGGTCGACCAGCGGTTCGTGTTCTCCAAGCCGATCAAGGCCGGCGACAAGCTCTGGGCCCGGATGGACATCCAGTCGGTGGACGAACGCTTCGGCGCCGACATCGTCGTCACCAAGAACATCTGCACCAACGAGCACGGTGAGGTGGTCCTGGAGGCCTACACCACGCTGATGAGCCAGTACGCCGACAACTCCGCGAACCTGCGCTGGGACCCGGAGTCCGGCCAGGTCGTCAGAACGGCGTAATTAGTATCTGACTCGCGCGTCGATGTACACTCGGTCCTCGGGGTTTTCCCAGCATTAGCGCGCTTTCCGTGAGTCGAGCAATCGGAAGGCGCGCGTGTCATGTAAGCCCCGGTAGGTAAGCGCAGGTTGGCCTGCCAACCGCGAAGGGGCGTAGCTCAACTGGCAGAGCAGCGGTCTCCAAAACCGCAGGTTGCAGGTTCAAGTCCTGTCGCCCCTGCTGAAGACGAAGGCGTGCCATGGTGGACACTGGAAGTATGTGCCGCCACAGATGGGACGGCTTTCGGGGTACGAGCAAACAAAGGAGCATGCGGTGAGCGACGAAGGCGACGTTGCCAACGACGCCGCAAGCGACGGCACTGACAAAGAGGACGGCCGCGCGAGCGGCGGTCGGACGGCGGTGGTGACGCGGCCACAGCGCCCCACGGGCAAGCGTTCCCGGCAGCGGGCCGCCGAGGCCGGCGAAGACGCCGAGTCGGCGGATGACGTCGAGGCCGCCACGCCGGAGAAGACCAAGAAGGGCGCCAAAGCCAAGAAGGCCGCGAAGCCCAAGAAGGCCGGCGACCATCGGGCCAACCCATTCGTGTTCGTCTACAACTACCTCAAGCAGGTCGTTGCAGAGATGCGGAAGGTCATCTGGCCCAACCGCAAGCAGATGCTCACTTACACCTCCGTTGTGCTGGCTTTCCTGGCCTTCATGGTGGCGCTGGTCGGCCTGGCGGATTTCGGCCTGACCAAGCTGGTGCTGTTGGTGTTCGGCTGAGCGAGTGACAGAGAGGACTCAAACCGTGACTACCTTCGACGGTGACCCGTCCGCGGGTGAAGCGGTCGACGTGGACGAAGCCGCGCAGGCGCAGGCCACGGACACCTCTGCAGCCGCTGAGGTCACCGAGGCGGCTGTGGACGAGGCTGCCGCCGAGACGGCCGTGGCAGCCGAGGCGCCCGACGAGTCGGCCGAAGAGGCCGACCCGGCCGCCGCGCTCAAGGCGGAGCTGCGCAGCAAGCCCGGCGACTGGTATGTCATCCACTCCTACGCGGGATACGAGAACAAGGTCAAAGCCAACCTCGAAACCCGTGTGCAGAACCTCGATGTCGGCGACTACATCTTCCAGGTGGAAGTGCCCACCGAAGAGGTCACCGAGATCAAGAACGGTCAGCGCAAGCAGGTCAATCGCAAGGTGCTGCCCGGCTACATCCTGGTGCGCATGGACCTGACCGACGACTCCTGGGCCGCGGTGCGCAACACCCCGGGCGTCACCGGGTTCGTCGGGGCGACCTCGCGTCCGTCGGCGCTGACGCTCGACGACGTGGTGAAGTTCCTGCTGCCGCGCGGCACGACGAAGAAGGCCGCCAAGGGTGCGGCCACCACGGCCGCCGCCGCCGAGGTCGGCGGGCTGGAACGCCCGGCCATCGAGGTCGACTACGAGGTCGGCGAATCGGTGACGGTCATGGACGGCCCGTTCGCGACGCTGCCGGCCACCATCAGCGAGGTCAACGGCGAACAGCAGAAGCTCAAGGTGCTGGTGTCGATCTTCGGCCGCGAAACCCCGGTCGAATTGACCTTCAGCCAAGTCTCCAAGCTCTAACCGGCGCATACGCCCGGCGTAAACCAGGAAGGAACAGCACAACCTCATGGCCCCGAAGAAGAAAGTCGTCGGGCTGATCAAGCTTCAGATCCAGGCGGGGCAGGCCAACCCGGCGCCGCCGGTCGGGCCCGCGCTCGGTCAGCACGGCGTCAACATCATGGAGTTCTGCAAGGCGTACAACGCTGCCACGGAGAACCAGCGCGGCCAGGTCATCCCGGTGGAGATCACGGTCTACGAGGACCGCAGCTTCACCTTCGCGCTCAAGACCCCACCCGCCGCCAAGCTGCTGCTCAAGGCCGCCGGCGTGGGCAAGGGATCGGCCGAGCCGCACAAGACCAAGGTCGCCAAGGTCAGCTGGGACCAGGTCAAGGAGATCGCCGAGACCAAGAAGGCCGATCTGAACGCCAACGACATCGACGCAGCCGCCAAGATCATCGCCGGCACCGCCCGGTCGATGGGCATCACCGTCGAGTAGACCCCTGACTGTGGGAGGGCCAGCTTCGGCCCGCTTAGTAACCACGGACCCAACACCCGATTGGATTAGCAAGTGAGCAAGAACAGCAAGGCATACCGCGCCGCCGCCGAAAAGGTGGACCGCGACAACCTCTACTCCCCGCTGGAGGCGGCCAAGCTCGCCAAGGAGACGTCGTCGAGCAAGCAGGACTCCACCGTCGAGGTGGCGATCCGGCTCGGCGTCGACCCGCGCAAGGCCGACCAGATGGTCCGCGGCACGGTCAACCTTCCGCACGGCACCGGCAAGACCGCCCGTGTCGCGGTGTTCGCGGTGGGCGACAAGGCCGAGCAGGCCCAGGCCGCCGGCGCCGACATCGTCGGCAGCGACGACCTGATCGAGAAGATCCAGGGCGGCTGGCTGGAATTCGACGCCGCGATCGCGACCCCGGACCAGATGGCCAAGGTCGGTCGCATCGCCCGCGTGCTCGGTCCCCGCGGCCTGATGCCGAACCCCAAGACCGGCACCGTGACCCCCGACGTCGCCAAGGCCGTGGCCGACATCAAGGGCGGCAAGATCAACTTCCGCGTGGACAAGCAGGCCAACCTGCACTTCGTCATCGGCAAGGCCTCGTTTGACGAGAAGGCCCTGGCCGAGAACTACGGCGCCGCGCTGGACGAGGTGCTGCGGCTCAAGCCGTCCGCCTCCAAGGGCCGCTACCTGCGCAAGATCGTGGTCTCGACGACGACCGGACCGGGCATCCCGGTGGACCCGGCCGTCACCCGCAACTTCTCGGAGTCCTAACCCCCGCACTCGACGATGCGCCGCCGCAGGAACGCGCGGCCGGGGTCGGATCCGTTGGACCCCAACGCCTCTCGATACCAGGGCAGCGCATCGGCAGGCCTGCCGGCGCGCCGCAGCAGGTCGGCGCGCACGGTCGCCACGAGATTGGACCGGGTGAGCCGCGGATCGTGGGCCACCTTGTCCAGGGCGGCCAGGCCGGCGTCGGGGCCGTCGCGGAACCCGATCGCCAGCGCGCGGTTGGCGGCCACCACCGGCGAGCCGGTCAATCCGAACAGCCGGTCGTAGGCGGCGCAGATGGTCACCCAATCGGTCTGCTCCCAGGACGGTGCCGTCGCATGCAGCGCGGCGATCACGGCCTGGGGCAGATAGGCGCCCGTCGAGCCCTGGGCGCGACGCAACCGCTCGAGCCCGCGGGAAATGCGCGCCCGGTCCCAGCGGCGCCGGTCCTGGTCCTCCAGCGGCACCAGCATTCCGGTGTCGTCCACTCGGGTCGCGCGCCGCGAATCGTGCAGCAGCATCAGGGCGGACAGGGCGTGCGCCTCGGGCTCGTCGGGCAGCAGCGCGCACAACTCGGCACCCAGCCGGATCCCTTCGTCGCACAGGTCGTCGCGAATGGCCGACGGGCCCGCGGTCGACCAATAGCCCTCGGTGAACACCGAATAGACGCAGCCGAACACGTGCGGCGTGCGTTCGGGCAGCAGCTCGGCCGGCGGCACCCGCAGCGGAATGTTGGCGTGCCGAACCTTGTTCTTGGCGCGCGTGATTCGCTGACCGATGGCCGCCTCGGACTGCAGGAGCGCCCGCGCGATCTCGCCGACGGTCAAACCGGACACCAACCGCAGCGTGAGGGCCAACTGCGATTGCCGGTCCAGCGCCGGGTGGGCACAGGTGAACATCATCCGCAATTCGTCGTCGCGTACCGGATGCGGATCGGTGTGATCGGTGCGCGCCCTGATGTCGTCCACCACAGCCGCCAATTCCTTTCCGGGGCGCACGGATTCGCGGCGCAGCCGGTCCCGGGCGCGGTTACGCCCGACGGTCACCAGCCAGCCGCCCGGGCTTTCCGGCACGCCGTCGCGCGGCCAGGTGCGCAGCGCTTCGGCGCAGGCCTCCTGGACGGCGTCCTCGGCGACGGTGAGGTCACCCGACCACCGCGCGAGCGCGGCCACGGCCGGACCCCATTCCCGGCGGAAGACGCCGTCCAGGTCGGCCATGCGCTACAGGCCGGAGATGCCCGCCAGTTGGCGCACCTGCACGGTCGTGGCGGGGATCATCGACGCGATCTTGATCGCCTCGTCGCGGTCGGAGGCACCCAGCAGGTAGATCCCGGTCGCGATCTCGGCGCCCTCGACATAGGGGCCGTCCGTGATGAGGACCTCGCCGTCACGCACCCGCACGGTTGTCGCCGTGGAGCGGTCGTGCAACGCGGCGCCGCCGATCACGTGATCACCCGCGGCGGCGTGCAGATCCGCGTGCTTGGCGGCCACGGCCTCCCACTCGGGGGTGCCCGGCGTGTGGGCGGTGGCGGGCGGCTCCAGCAGGAGCGCCAGCCAGTCGTTGCCGGTCAGCTTGCGCGCCGGCTCGATCGAATGGACCACCGGCCACAGCTCCACCGCCCCGAACGCGGCGATCGGGACGTCACGCGCCAGTGCCAGCGCCTCGTCCAGGTTTTCCGCTTCGAAGACGTAATAGCCGCACGCCACCTCGGCGGCCTCGGCAAAGGGGCCGTCGGTGACGGTCGGCGCGTCCGGGCCGCCGGTGATCACCGCCGCGGCCGCGGCGGGGGCCAGCGCGTCGCCGGCCTTGATCGCCGATCCGGCCTTGGCGTGGAAGTTCTCCCAGGCCGCCATCGCGGTGGCGCCATCGTCGGGCGTACGGTCCTGTTCCTTGCTGATCAACAAGGCGAAGTACTGCATGTTCGTCACCTCCGATAGTGAGCGAAGCCGTCTGCTCCACTCTCTACCTACTCGACGAACCGCGCAGCGCTAATCCGACAGGCGGCGCGAAAATCAGGCGGCCGCGCCCGGCTTGAGGTAGGTCACCAGGCTGACGTCGAGCATTTCGTCGCCGAAGTAGTGCTCACAGCCGCGCAGGTACTTGATGTAGCGGTTGTAGACCTCTTCGGAGGTGGCGTCGATGGCCTTGTCCCGATTCGACTCGAGCGTGTCGCCCCAGATGTGCAGCGTCTTGATGTAGTGCGGCCGCAGCGAAAGCGGTTCGGGCACAACAAATCCCGCCTTCTCGCCGTGATCGACCATCATCTGCGTGGACGGCAGCCGGCCGCCCGGGAAGATCTCGGTGACGATGAACTTGATGAACCGCGCCGTCTCGAAACTCAGCTTCTTGCCACGGGCGGCCAGGTCGTAGGGGTGGTAGCTGACGCTGCTCTGAACGGTCATCCGGCCGTCGTCGGGCATGATGTCGAAGGTCCGCTTGAAGAAATCGTCGTAGTTCTCGTGGCCGAAGTGCTCGAAGGCCTCGATCGACACGATGCGGTCGACGGGCTCGCTGAAGTCCTCCCAGTTCTGCAGCCGGACCTGGCGCGAGCGGCCGGTGTCGATGGAATGGAGCAACGCCTCGGCGCGGGCGTGCTGGTTCTTGGAGAGCGTCAGGCCGATGACGTTGACGTCGAACCGCTCGACGGCGCGCTTCATGGTGGTGCCCCACCCGCAGCCGATGTCCAGCAGGGTCATGCCCGGCTTGAGGTCCAGCTTGTCCAGGTTGAGGTCGATCTTGGCGTACTGAGCCTCTTCCAGGCTCATGTCGTCGCGCTCGAAGTAGGCGCAGCTGTAGATTCGGGAGGGGTCCTGGAACAGGCCGAAGAAGTCGTCGGAGACGTCGTAATGCGCCTGGATGTCCTCCGAACGTGTCCGCGTCTTCGTCGGGCTAGTCGGTTGCTCAGCCATTTTCGTCCTGTTCTCCTGGATGAGGTTCACTTCCTACAACCACGCACGCGTCGGAGGGCCTTGTCTGACCTGCAACGGTACCCAATGCTGAGGCGTCATTTCACGAGGGTGCGGATTGCGCGTCGCGGGCCCGACCGCGGAAAGCAAGTCTACTTTTCCAGGGTGAACTGGTTGACGTCGACATAGCCGCCCCAGAACAACTTCGCGCAGCCGGTCAGGTACTTGATGTAGCGCTCGTAGACTTCCTCGGACTGAATCTCGATGGCCTCGTCCTTGTGTGCCTGCAAAGCCTCGGCCCACAGGTCCAGGGTTCTGGCGTAGTGCGTTTGTAACGACTGGCGGCGGGTCAGCGTGAAGCCCGCCCTCGACGAGTGCTCCTCCACCATCTCGATCGTCGGCAGCCGGCCACCGGGAAAAATCTCGGTCTGGAGGAACTTGAGAAAGCGAAGCAGCCCGATGGAGATCGGTAAGCCCCGGTCGATGGCTTCCTGCTTTGTCAACCCGGTGATCGTGTGCAGCAGCATCACGCCGTCGGCGGGCAAAACGTTGTGGGCCATTGCGAAGAAGCCGTCGTAGCGGTCGTGGCCGAAGTGCTCGAACGCCCCGATCGACGAGATGCGGTCGACGGGCTCGTTGAACTGTTCCCACCCTTCGAGAAGGACTCGCCTGGCACGCGGGGTGTCCATCTCGTCGAACGACTGCTGTACGTGCGCGGCCTGGTTCTTCGATAAGGTCAGGCCGACGACGTTGACGTCATACCGCTCGATCGCCCGGCGCATGGTGGCGCCCCAGCCGCAGCCGATGTCGAGCAGCGTCATGCCGGGCCGCAGCCCCAGCTTCCCCAGCGTCAGATCGATCTTGGCGAGCTGCGCCTCTTCCAGCGTCATGTCGTCGCGGGCGAAAAACGCGCAGCTGTAGGTCTGGGTGGGATCGAGAAACAGGCGGAAGAAGTCGTCCGATAAGTCGTAATGTGCCTGCACGTCTTCGAAGTGCGGCGTCAAATCTTTGGCAGCCACGAGCCTGCGCGCCCCTCCTCCCTGGCCACTCAGCAGGCGAGCGTTCCGCTACATATACCCCCGGGCGCGAGGCCGCTAACGTCAGGCGCTACTTGGTGAGCGTGTACTGGGCGACGTTGGAGATGCCCTTGCGGAACAGCTCCGCGCAGCCGGTCAGGTAGCGCATGAAGCGGTCGTAGACCTCTTCGGACTGGATGGCGATGGCGCGTTCGCGATTGGCCGCGAGATTGGCCGCCCAGGTGTCCAGCGTCCGCGCGTAATGCGGCTGCAGATATTGCGTGTGCTCGAGCGAGAATCCGCTGGCCCGGGAATTGTCGACGATATCGGGTTCGCCGCACATGTGCCCGCCGGGAAAGATTTCCTTGCCGAGGAACCGCAAGAATCGCAGATCCGACATCGTGATCGTGATGCCGTGTTCGTGCCAGTAGTTCTGCGGGTGCGTGAAAATGCTGTGCATCATCATTCGGCTGCCTTCGGGAAGGGTCTTGTAGGCCCAATCCCAGAACGCGGGCCAGCGTTCTTTTTTGAATGCGTCGAAGGCCTCGAAGCTGATGATCCGATCGACTTGCCCGTCGAACTCTTCCCAGCCCTGCAGCCGGGCCTCGGTGCGCCGCGTTGTCGGGATCGCGGCCAGCCTCGCCTTGGTGCGCGCGTAGTGGTTGCGGCTCAGCGTGATCCCGATGACGTTCACGTCGTATTTCTCGACCGCCCGGACCACGGCGCCACCCCAGCCGCAGCCGACGTCGAGCACCGTCATTCCCGGCTCGAGGTGCATCTTGTCCAGCGCCAGATCGATCTTGGCCAGCTGGGCCTCTTCCAGGCTCATGTCGTCGTTCTCGAAGTACGCGCAGGTGTACACCATGTTCGGATCGAGGAACAGCGCGAAAAAGTCGTCCGAAATGTCGTAGGTTGCCTGCGACTCTTCGTAATACGGCTTCAGCTTGGCCATTTGGGACACCCACCCTTCTCTGCCAACGGTACAGCCCTGCGATATGGACGGAAGATCACGGGGATGCGTTTCCACCGAGTGTTTTTGGCTAGCTGGCCCTGCTGAAGTTTTTCGTCAGCACACCGATCACCTGATCCCACAACTGCTGTGGAAGATCATGACCCATTCCGTCGAATGTCACCAATCGGGCTCCGTCGATGGCCCGCGCCACGGCGCGCCCCCCGAACGGCCGCATCAGCTTGTCGGCCCGGCCGTGGATCACCACTGTCGGCGCGGTGGTCTCACGGTTGTAGCGGCGCAAGCTGCCGCTGCCCAGCACCGCGCCGAAATGCCTCGCCACGCCCTGGGGGTAGTAATTGCGGTCGTAGCCCTCGGCGGCCTCGGCGCGGGCCTGCTCTTCGGGCACGCGATAGCGCGGGCTGCCGATGATGTTTCCGACGCGCACCGCGTTGTCGATGATCACCTCGCGCGGCGAGTCGGGCGGCGGACCCTTCAGCAGTGCCAGCAGCGCGCGCGGGGCCGGCGGCGGCAGCAGCGCCGAATTGTTGCTGGAGAAGATGACCGCCAGGGTCCTGGTCCGCCCGGGGAATCGTGCGGCGAAGATCTGCGCGATCATGCCGCCCATCGACGCGCCCACGATGTGGGCGTCCTCGATGCCCAGATGATCCAGCACGGCGGCGGCGTCGTCGGCCATGTCTTCGAGCCGGTACGCCGACTGGCTGGGCAGACCCAGCCAGGACCGCAGCAGCTTGGTCACCAGCGGCTGGCCCGAGCTGCGGTGCTGCGTCTTGCTGGACAGGCCGACGTCGCGGTTGTCGTACCGGATGACGCGCAGGCCGTGGCCGACCAGCTTCTCGCAGAACGCGACCCGCCACAGCAGCAGCTGGGCTCCCAGTCCCATGATCAGCAGGACGGGCGGGTCGTCGATGTCGCCCATGTCCTCGTAGTAGAGCTTCAGATCGCCTGATGTGGCGTTCCCGGTGCGGACCTCCATCAGACCTCGACGTCGGAGGAGTGCTCGCGACTGACTTCGACCATGAAGTTCGCGAAATAGCCCGTCAGTTGCGGATCCGACATCATCTGCCACTTGGGCGCCAGCAGCTTCATGTAGCGCTCGACGTAGAGGAATTGCTTGCCGATCAGCACCAGCTCGCGGGGGAGCTTGACGTCGTAGGCGTCGGCCAGCGCCGACAGCTGGCGGCCGATGTCGGCGTAGGACATGTCACCCAGCGTCGACATCGTCAGCGGAGTCGCGAACTTCTCCAGGTCTTTGGCGGCCTCGGCCTCCGGCTTCATAGTGCCGACGGCGCCCATCAGCACGACGATCTTGCCCGCCGCCGCGTGGTCCTTCTTGACCAGCAGCGCGTACACCAGCTCGCGCAGCAGCCAGCGGGTGCGCGGATCGATGCGGCCCATGATCCCGAAGTCGAAGAAGACGATGCGGCCCTGGTCGTCGACGTAGAGGTTGCCGGCGTGCAGGTCGCCGTGGAACAGCCCGTGCCGCAGGCCGCCCTCGAACAGCGAGAACAGCAGCGCCTTGACCAGCTCGGTGCCGTCGAAGCCGGCCTTGCGGATGGCGGCGACGTCGTCGATGCGGATGCCGTGCACCCGCTCCATGGTCAGTACCCGGTCGCTGGTGAAGTCCCAGAACACCTGCGGCACCCGGATGTTCTTGCCCAGCGGGGAGGCGTGCAGGTGGGACACCCACGCCTCCATCGACTGCGCCTCCAGCCGGAAGTTCAGCTCCTCGGCCAGGTTGTCGGAGAAGTCGGCGACCACGTCCTGAGCCGAGAGTCGGCGGCCCAGCTTGGCCAGTTCGACGGCCTGGGCGAAACGCTTGAGGATCTGCAGGTCGGCCGCGACCCGGCGCCGGATGCCCGGGCGCTGGATCTTGACGACGACCTCCTCGCCGCTGTGCAGGGTGGCGTAGTGCACCTGCGCGATGGACGCCGAGGCGAACGGCGTCTCGTCCCATTTGGCGAACAGCTCCGACGGGTCACCGCCGAGGTCTTCGACGAAGAGCTTGTGCACCTCGTCGGCGTCGGCGGGCGGCACCCGGTCGAGCAGGCCGCGGAACTCCCGGGACAGCGATTCACCGAACGCGCCGGGACTCGACGCGATGATCTGGCCGAACTTTACGTACGTCGGTCCCAGGTCGGCGAAGGTCTGCGGGAGCTGCTTGATCACCTTCTGCTGCCACGGACCCCTGCCCGGCAGCTTGGTGACGATGCGGGCGGCGGTGCGGGTGACCTGCCAACCTGTCACGGCAACCCGGGCCGCTTCGACCGGCAACGGCACCCGGTCGAGCTTGGCGCCCTCTCGATGTTTGGCAGAGCTCATCTGTGCAGTGTGCCAAATCGGCACGGATGAGTCCCAATCCTCTAACTCGGGCGCCCGCCGTCGTCCCCGCTTTTCCAGGGCTGCACCCAGCCCTCGATCGCCCAGTCCTCCCGCGCGGCGATCAATTCGTACATGGTGGCGCCGTCGATCGTCTCCCGGATGATGTCGGCATGCCCGGCATGCCGGGCCAGCTCGTTGATCACGTGCAGGATCACCCAGCGCACCGACCAGGCCTGCTGGTTCTTGGGAAACCACGGGATGTCCCGCGGAACGGGCACCGCGGCGTCCAGGTCGGCGGTCTCCACCAGGCGCAGCGAGGTCGCGTTCTGTGCCTCGAACGCCTCCAGCAGCCCGGCCAGCGTCTCGTCGCGCCGCATCACGTGCTGGTCGGCGAACTCCGTGGCGACCTGCTCGAACGGGCGCGGATCTTTCGGCGGCGCGTCCGGTGCGGCGGCGACGCGCGCCATCCAGCTGCGCTGCATCCCGGTCGCGTGCTTGACCAGCCCACCGATCGACAGCGCGCTGACCGACGGCGTGGACCGGGCTTGATCGTCGGTGAGTCCATGGCTGACCGCGAAATACGCGCTCTGGTGGTACGCCAGGAATTCGCGCAGGGCGCTGCGTTCGTCGGCCACCGGCGGGGCGAGGGCGGGCATTTTCAATCCCTTCTGCTGTGGACGTAAAGGTCGCGCAAGCAAGCGATTTCGGCACCATGGTGGATCGCTTCTCGATTGATGTGCAAGACCAGCTCGCTCAGCGGGTAGTCGGCGTAGGGTCCTTCGGCCGCACCGCAGCGGCGGGTCAGGTCCGCGGCGGACAGCGACCGCACGCCGTTGATCCACTCGGCATACGCCTGGTCGAGCTGGCGCAGTGCGGTGGCGGCGTCGGTCGCATAGTCCCAGCTCTGGTAATCGGCGGGCGGTCCGCCGAAATGGTGATGGGCGCGCATCGCGAAGACGCCGACGATGATGTGCGCCATGCGCCACGCGATCGTGGTGAACGGCGCGGGGCTGGGCGTCGGGAACGCGAAGTCGATCGACCCGCCCGGATGCACAGTCCAGCAGTCGGGCACCGGTTGCCAGAAGTACTCGTCGTCGGTCAGGCCGTCCAGGCGTCGGCGCAGTTGGTTGCGCCAGTGCCAGTCGAGTTGGTCAGCCAGTTGGGTCGTCAGATCCGCCATAACGGTTACCTTTCCAGCCATCCTGCGTCGCCGTAAGGTGCGGGCATGCAGGTGACTTCGGTGGCCTCGACCGAACTGTTCGTCGGACCGCCCGAGGCGCCGCTGCAACTGGTGCGCGTCGGTCTTGTTGGGTGTACCGAACCGACGCCGATCCGCATCGACGGGGACGGTCTGACCGGGGAGGCGGTCGCCGACATTGGCGACGAGCTCATCGAGATTGCAGTGGCAGTCGAGGACCCGGTCGCCGGGCAGGTCCGGCCCGCGCGGGCGCTCGCCGGCGGTCAGCGGCTGCCGTTCGAGTTCACCGTGGCCGAGCCCGGCTGGACCATGTTCATGGTCAGCCATTTCCACTACGACCCGGTGTGGTGGAACACGCAGGGCGCCTATACCAGCGAGTGGACCGAGGACCCGCCGGGGCGGGCCCGCCAGACCAACGGCTTCGACCTGGTGCACGCGCACCTGGAGCTGGCGCGCCGCGACCCCGACTACAAGTTCGTGCTGGCCGAGGTTGACTACCTCAAGCCGTACTGGGACACCCGCCCCGAGGACCGGGCCGACCTGCGCCGATTCATCGGCCAGGGCCGCGTCGAGGTGATGGGCGGCACCTACAACGAACCCAACACCAACCTCACCAGCCCGGAAACGACGATTCGGAACCTGGTGCACGGCATGGGGTTTCAACGTCACGTCATGGGGGCGAACCCGGCCACCGCGTGGCAGCTGGACGTGTTCGGCCACGATCCGCAATTCCCGGGGATGGCCGCCGACGCCGGCCTGACGTCGAGTTCGTGGGCCAGGGGACCGCACCACCAATGGGGCCCGGCGCTGGGCAGCGGCGATGTCGAGCGCATGCAGTTCGCCAGCGAGTTCGAGTGGATCTCGCCGTCGGGCCGCGGCCTGCTCACCCATTACATGCCCGCGCACTATTCGGCGGGCTGGTGGATGGATTCCGCGGCGTCGCTGGGCGAGGCTGAAGACGCCACCTACGAGCTGTTCCACCAGCTCAAGAAGGTCGCACTCACCCGAAACGTGCTGCTGCCCGTCGGCACCGACTACACCCCGCCCAACAAGTGGGTCACCGACATTCACCGCGACTGGGCCGCCCGCTACACCTGGCCGCGCTTCGTGTGCGCGCTCCCGTGCGAGTTCTTCGCGGCGGTGCGCGCCGAACTGGCGCAGCGCGACCGCGTGCCGTCGCCGCAGACCCGGGACATGAACCCGATCTACACCGGCAAGGACGTCTCCTACATCGACACCAAGCAGGCCAATCGGGCCGCCGAGAACGCCGTGCTGCAGGCCGAGCGTTTCGCGGTGTTCGCCGGGCTGCTGACCGGCGCCGAATACCCGCAGGCCGCCCTGGCCAAGGCCTGGGTGCAGCTGGTCTACGGCGCGCACCACGACGCCATCACCGGCTCGGAATCCGACCAGGTGTACCTCGACCTGCTGACCGGATGGCGCGACGCCTGGGAGCTGGGCCGCGCGGCCCGCGACAACTCGCTGGCGCTACTGTCCAGCGGCGGTCAGGGCGACGTGATCGTGTGGAATCCGCTGACCTGCCGGCGCACCGACATCGTCACCGCGCGCCTCGACCGCCCGCTGGGCGACCGGGTGCGGGTGCTCGACGGCGACGGTACCCAGCTGGCGGCGCATGTCGAGCACGACGGCCGCTCGGTCAGCTGGCTGGCGCGCGAGGTGCCGTCGCTGGGGTGGCGGGCATACCGGCTGGTGCCCGCGCCCGGCCGGGGCGAACCGGCCGGCTGGGAACCGGTCGCGGGATCGGTGATCGCCAACGAGCACTACCGCCTCGAGGTCGACCCGGCGCGCGGCGGCGGGATCGCCTCGCTGCTGCAGGACGGCCGCGAGCTGATCGCCGACGGCCGAGTGGGCAACGAGCTCGCCGTCTACGAGGAGTACCCGGCGCACCCGAGCCAGGGTGAGGGCCCGTGGCACCTGCTGCCCAAGGGGCCGGTGGTGTGCTCGTCGGAAGGGCTTGCGCGGGTGCAGGCCTTCCACGGGCCGCTCGGCCAGCGGGTGGTGGTGCGGGGCCGAATCGGCACGCTGCTGCGCTACACCCAGAAGCTGACGCTGTGGCGTGGCGTCGCGCGGGTGGACTGCCGCACCACCATCGACGGGTTCAGCGGCGCCGACCAGTTGGTGCGGCTGCGCTGGCCGTGCCCGGTGCCAGGGGCCATGCCGGTCAGCGAGGTGGGCGACGCCGTCGTCGGCCGCGGTTTCGCGCTGCTGCACGACGGGCCCGATGCGGTGGACACCGCCCGGCACCTGTGGACCCTGGACAACCCGGCGTACGGCTGGTTCGGCCTGTCCTCGGCGGCAAGGATCCGGGTGTCGGACACGGACGTGCGGGCCGTGTCGGTCGCCGAGGTGGTGTCGCCGACCGAGGCGATGGCCGGGCCGCTGGCCCGCGAGCTGATGGTCGCGCTGGTGCGCGCCGGCGTCACGGCCACCTGCAGCGCGGCGGGCAAGCCGCGCTACGGCCACCTCGAGGTCGATTCGAACCTGCCCGACGTGCGCATCGCGCTGGGCGGGCCCGCCCGCAACGCCTTCGCCGCGGCCGTGCTGGCCGGCGCTCCGGTGTACGCCGACGAGCTGGAGCGCCAGTTAGCGGCGACCGGCCGGGCCCGGGTGTGGGTGCCGGCCGAGACGCCGCTGGACGCGGTGTGGGTGCCCGACGCCGACCTGCGTTCGCCGCGGGCGCTGCCGGTGCTGGTCATCGACGGCCGCGACGAGGACGAACTGCGTGCGGCGATCGCCGCGGTGGCCGGCGACCTCGACGACGCCGAGATCGCCGTGACGCAGCAATCGCCCTCGGGGACGGACGCTTTCGAAGACCGCACCGTCGCCCTGCTCAACCGCGGGGTGCCGAGCTTCGCCGTCGACACCGAGGGCACCCTGCACACCGCGCTGATGCGGTCCTGCACCGGCTGGCCGTCGGGCATATGGATCGACGACCCGCGCCGCACCGCGCCGGACGGCTCCAACTTCCAACTGCAGCACTGGACCCACGCCTTCGACTACGCGTTGGTCAGCGGGGCGGGCGACTGGCGGCGGGCCGGCATCCCCAGCCGCAGCGCGCAGTTCTCCCAGCCGCTGCTCGCCGTCACTACAGGCCAGCGGGATGCGGCGCTCCCGCCGGCCGGTTCGCTGCTGCGCGTCGAGCCCGAATCGGTACAGCTGGGCGCCCTCAAGGCAGCCGGCAACCCACTGACCGAGGGCAGCGCGGCGCCGCTGGACCCGAACGCGGTGGCCCTGCGCCTGGTGGAGACCACCGGCGCCCGCACCCCCGTCGTCATCGACTCGGACGTCGCGACGCTGCGCGACCTGCGTCGCGCCGATCTGCTGGAAACCCATCCCGAACCCGTGTCCTCGGTCGAGCTGCACGGCTACCAGGTGGCGACCCTGCTGGCCCGCGTGGATGCGCCCCGGGCCGCGGCCGGCGCCGCCGACCTGGCCCCGCAGGCGGAGGCCGCGCAGCCGCTGTACGCGCGGTATTGGCTGCACAATCGCGGCCCAGCGCCGCTCGGCGGGCTGCCGGTGGTCGCCCACCTGCACCCGCCGCAGGCGAGCGCGGAGCCTGGAGGCGCGGTGACCCTGCGCGTCACCGTGGCCTGCGACAGCACCGACGCCACGCTGCACGGCGCCGTCACCCTGCGGTGTCCGGACGGCTGGACGGCCAGGCCCGCCGAGTTGCCCGTCAGCCGGCGCGTCGGCGACCACTTCTACAAAGACGTGGTGGTGTCGGTCTGCGAGCACGCAGAACCCGGCCTGTACCCGGTCCGCGCCGAACTCCGCGTCACCGGCGACGACCTCCCGGCCTCCTGGCGCCAACCCGTCGAGGACGTCTGCGTGGTGACCGTGGGCGGGGCAGCGGGCGAGCTGATCTACCTCGCCGACGGGCCCGCCGAGGTCACACTCCCACCCGGTGAAGCAGGCGCCCTGACCGTCACCGTCGGCAGCCACGCCTGCGCCGACCTGGCGCTGGAGGCGCACCTGATCAGCCCCTGGGGCACCTGGGAATGGATGGGTCCGGGCGCCCTCGGCGCGGTGCTACCCTCCCGCGGCACCGTCGACCTAGGCTTCCAGCTGACCCCGCCGTCCTGGCTGGAACCCGGCCAGTGGTGGGCACTGGTGCGGATCGGCTGCGCCGGCCGACTGGTCTACTCGCCGGCGGTGAAGGTGACGGTGACATGAGCATCCACCCGATAGCGACCGTTGCCGGCACGCCCGTTTCGGCGAGCGTCCTGGACGCCGCCGAGGCGCGGCTACGCGCCGGCCGGGGAGCGGCCGCCCTGCCCGTCCGCGGCACCAGCGAGGGCCGCCAGCTACGGCGGTGGCTGACCCAGCTCATCGTCACCGAGCGGGTGGTCGCCGCGGAGGCCCAGGCCCGCGGGCTGAGCGCGCGCGGCGCGCCGTCCGAGGCCGAGCTGCTGCCCGACTTGACCGCCCGGCTGGAGATCGGCAGCGTCGCCGCCGCCGTGCTGGCCGACCCGCGTGCCAGGGCGCTGTTCGCCGACGTCACCGCCGCGGTGCGGGTGGCCGACTCCGAGGTGGCCGCCTATCACGGCCGCAACCCGCTGCGCTTCGCCGCGCCGCAAGAGGGCGAACATGGCTGGTGCACAACGGCGTCGGCGGCCCCACCGCTGGACCAGGTGCGATCGGCGATCGAGGAGCACCTGCGCGGCGCCGCGCGGCGGCGCGCCTTCCGGTTGTGGCTGGATGCGCGCCGCGCCGCGTTGGTGGAGCTGGCACCCGGCTACGAGCATCCCGGCGACCCCCGCCAACCCGACAACACCCACCGCCATTGAGCGCCGTGCTCACCCTCTGCCTGGACATCGGCGGCACCAAAATCGCTGCCGCGCTGGCGGATTCGGGCGGAACACTGGTGTACACCGCCATCCGGCCCACCCCGACCACGCCCGCCGCCGCCGACGTGTGGGCCGTCGTCGAAGCGATGATCGCCGACGCGCTGCGGGCGGCGGACGACCCGGTCGGCGCCGTCGGGATCGCCTCGGCCGGACCCATCGATCTGCGCAGCGGATCCGTCAGCCCGATCAACATCGACAGCTGGGACCGTTTCCCGTTGCGCGACAAGGTCGCCGCGGCGGTGCCGGGACTACCGGTGGTGCTGGCCGGTGACGGCGTCTGTATGGCCCTGGCTGAGCACTGGGTCGGAGCGGGGAAAGACGCGGACGCCCAATTCATGCTGGGCATGGTGGTCTCCACCGGGGTGGGCGGCGGACTGGTGCTCGACGGCGTCCCCTACTCGGGGCGCACCGGCAACGCCGGTCACGTCGGGCACGTGGTGGTCGAACTGGACGGGCGGCCCTGCGCCTGCGGCGGTCACGGCTGCGTGGAGACCGTCGCGTCCGGGCCGTGGATGGTGCGCCGGGCGCGGGAGAGCGGCTGGTCCGCGCCGCCCGAGGCCGGCGCCAGCGAGCTGGCCGCCGCGGCGGCGGCCGGAGACCCGTTGGCCCAGCAGGCATTCCAGCACGGCGCGAACGGGCTCGCCGCGATGATCGCCTCGGTCGGCGCGGTGTGCGATCTGGGTCTCGTGGTGATCGGCGGAGGTGTCGCCAAATCCGGGCCGCTGCTCTTCGACCCGCTGCGGGCCAAGCTCGCCGAATACGCCGGCCTGGACTTCCTGTCCGGGCTGCGGGTGGTGCCGGGCCAGCTCGGCGGCGCGGCCGGCCTGATCGGCGCGGCCCGGCTCGCGGGGCTCAGCTGACCCGCTGCATGTGCTTTCGGCCCCAGTCGCACAGGCTCGCCAGCACCGGGCCCAGCGTCATGCCGTATTCGGAAATCGAATAGTGCACGCACGGCGGCACCGTGCGCGCGTCGTGGCGCTCGATGATCCCGGCGTCGACGAGTTCGTGCAGGTGCCGGATCAGCATGCGTTCGGTGATGCCGGGGATGCTGCGGCGCAGTTCGGCGGTGCGCATCGGGCCGTCGCACAGTCGCCACAGGATGGTGCCCTTCCAGCGGCCGTCGATGACCGACAGCGCGGCGTCGATCGGGCAGTCGCTGAGTTCCTTCTTGGATACGGACACGGGCACCTCGCTGACTAATTTGTCAGTACCTTGATATTTGTCAGCATAACCGCAAGGGTCGTTGCCATGAACAACAGCATCGACGCGCTCGCGGTCGTGGTCACCGGACTGATGGTCGGGGTGGAGCTGGCGGTCGCGGTCTTCTTCCACCCGCTCATCGCCCGGCTGCCCGACGACGGCTTCCGCGCGGCTCGCGGCGGCGCCGCCCGGGCCCTGGGCACGACGATGCCGTTCTGGTACGCCGTCACCCTGCTGCTGGTGGCCTCGCTCGCCATCCAGGAGCGCGGCGAGCAGCGCGACTGGCTCCTCGGAATCGCCGCGGGGCTGATGGCCGCGGTGATCCTGCTGACGCTCGCCCTGCTGGTGCCGATCAACAACCGCATCGCGAAGTGGCCGAGCACCGGTGGGCTATCCCGCGAGCTCGCCGCGCGCTGGGATCGACGGCACCGGGTGCGGGTGGTCCTGCTTCTGGCTGTCTTCGTGCTGCTGGTCGTCGCCGTCACCTGAGGCCGCCGCCGTTTTGGCTGATCGCGCGGGCCACGCTATTCTGTTAGCCGATCCACCGAAGACCGTCGGTCACCGAGCAATCGGTTGAAGGTCCGGGAGCATCCCGGCGGCCCACGCAGGAGGACGAGGCATAGCGCCGGCTCGCGCCGGCGTATTTCCACGCCCCGGCCGCTTCTGCGCCGGGGCGTTCGTCGTTCTTCGGGGGAATCGAGACGACACGTCGCATTGACTTTCACTTCAGGAGGTAGGCATGGCCAGGGCTGACAAGGCCACCGCCGTTGCAGACATCGCCGAGCAGTTCAAGGAATCGACCGCCACCCTGATCACGGAGTACCGCGGTCTGACCGTGGCCAACCTGGCCGAGCTGCGGCGCTCGCTCAACGGGGCGGCCACCTACTCGGTGGCCAAGAACACGCTGGTCAGGCGTGCGGCTTCGGAGGCCGGGGTCGAGGGGCTCGACGAGCTCTTCGTCGGCCCGACGGCCATCGCATTCGTCACCGGGGAAGCGGTCGACGCCGCCAAGGCCATCAAGACCTTCGCCAAGGAACACAAGGCGCTGGTCATCAAGGGCGGCTACATGGACGGCCGTGCGCTCACGGTCGCCGAAGTCGAGCGCATCGCCGACCTCGAGTCGCGCGAGGTGCTGCTGGCCAAGCTGGCCGGCGCGATGAAGGGCAACCTCGCCAAGGCGGCGGGGCTGTTCAACGCTCCCGCTTCGCAGGTCGCCCGGCTCGCGGCCGCCCTGCAGGAGAAGAAGGCCGCCGAAGGCCCCGCCGCTGCTGCGGAACCCGCAGCCGCTGCGGAGCCCGCCGCGGACGCCACCGGCGAACCCGCTTCGGAAGCACCCGCTGAGGCGCCGGAAACCCCGGCCGAAGCCGAATAAGAACCAACCCGGAACCTAGAAAAACAAGGAAGGACCCACACCCATGGCAAAGATGTCTACCGACGACCTGCTCGACGCTTTCAAGGAAATGACCCTGCTGGAGCTCTCCGACTTCGTCAAGAAGTTCGAGGAGACCTTCGAGGTCACCGCGGCCGCCCCGGTCGCCGTTGCCGCCGCCGGTGGTGGCGCCGCCGGTGGTGCGCCCGCCGAGGCCGCCGAGGAGCAGTCGGAGTTCGACGTCATCCTCGAAGCCGCCGGTGACAAGAAGATCGGCGTCATCAAGGTGGTCCGCGAGATCGTCTCCGGCCTGGGCCTCAAGGAGGCCAAGGACCTGGTCGACGGCGCGCCCAAGCCGCTGCTGGAGAAGGTGGCCAAGGAGGCCGCCGACGAGGCCAAGACCAAGCTCGAGGCCGCCGGCGCCACCGTCACCGTCAAGTAAGTCGCAAGCGCGCAAACCCCCGGGATCACCATCCCGGGGGTTTCGTGCGTTCAGTGCCGGGCCGACTGCAGCGACTGCGCCACCCGCTCGGGTGAATCCCCAAGGGCGACAAGCAAGTTCGTAGTCATCGCGCCAAGCACCGGTGCGACCGCCGAGTCGTCGTCGCCGTAATAGCCGGCTAGCTCCAGCATGACGAACCCGTGGATCAACGCCCAGAACTGGGCCGCGGTGGCCACCACGGCCGCGTCGTCGACACCGTCTTTCGAAGCGCCCGCGGCTTCGATCCGGCCGGCCAGCATGCACCGGTGCACCCCGCGCACCACGTGCGCGAAGCTGGGGTAGCGCCGCTCGATCTCGGCGACCGTCAGCGTCAGGACGTTGTGGGCGGGCGCGTTGATGCCGTGTGCGCTGGTGCTGCCGAACATCAGCCGGTACATGTGCGGGCGCCTGATGGCGTAGCGGCGGTAGGCCGCACCGGTGACGAACAAATCGGTGACCGGGTCGGCGGTCCGCGGCACCGACAGCGCGGCGTCGAACTGCCGCAGCCCCTCTTCGGCCACCGCCGCGATCAGCCCGCGCATGCCGCCAAAGTGCGTGTACACCGCCATCGTGGAGGTCCCCGCGGCGCCGGCCACCTTGCGCGTCTGCAGGGCGTCGGGCCCGTGCTCGTCGAGCAGGCCGACCGCGGCGTGCAGCATCTCGTCGCGAACGCTGCGCTGAACCTCTGAAGTCATCGTTGCCATCTTCTCATCGACGGCGTACCGTGCCAATAACGCTGGAATAACAATGTTATAGGAGCTCAGCGATCGTGACCACGGCAACGGCCAGACCCGGCAACCCCTACCTCGAGGACTTCCTGGCGCCGGTGAGCGCAGAGGTCACCGCACACGATCTGCGCGTCACCGGACGCATCCCCGAACACCTCGACGGCCGCTACCTGCGCAACGGGCCGAACCCGGTCGCCGAGGTGGACCCCGCCGTCTACCACTGGTTCAGCGGCGACGGCATGGTGCACGGGGTGGCGCTGCGCGACGGGCAGGCCCGCTGGTACCGCAACCGCTGGGTGCGCACCGCGCACGTGTGCAGGGCATTGAATGAGGCGGGGCCGCAGGGGCTGAACCCGCGCGCCGGGATGCTCTCCGTCGGCCCGAACACCAATGTGCTGAGCCATGCCGGGCAAACGCTGGCGCTAGTCGAGGGGGGCGGGGCGAATTACCGGCTGACCGACGAACTGGACACCGAGGGGCCGTGCGATTTCGACGGCACCCTGTTCGGCGGCTACACCGCCCATCCGCACCGCGATCCCCGCACCGGCGAATTGCACGCGGTGTCCTACGCGTTCACCCGCGGGCGGACCGTGCAGTACTCGGTGATCGATACCGCCGGGCGTGCGCGTCGCACCGTCGACATCCAGGTCGGCGGGTCGCCGATGATGCACGACTTCTCGCTGACCGACAAATACGTGGTGATCTACGACCTGCCGGTGACGTTCGATCCCGTGCAGGTGATGCCGGCGAACGTGCCGCGTTGGTTGGGTTTGCCGGCCCGGCTGGTGATGCAGTCGTTGATCGGACGCGTCCGGGTCCCCGGTCCGGTGACCGCGATGATCAACCGCAATCGCGAGCCGATCAATCGGATGCCCTACCGCTGGAATCCCGACTACCAGGCGCGCATCGGGGTCATGCCGCGCGAGGGCGGCAATAAAGACATCCGCTGGTTCGACATCGAACCCTGCTACGTCTACCACCCGCTCAACGCCTACTCCGAGACGCGCGGTGGCGCTGAGGTTTTGGTGCTCGACGTGGTCCGCTACTCGCGGATGTTCGTCCGCGACCTGCGCGGTCCCGGCGACAGCCGGCCGACACTGGACCGCTGGACCGTCAACCTCGCGACCGGGGCGGTGACCAGCGAACGCCACGACGATCGCCCGCAGGAGTTTCCGCGCATCAACGAGGGCCTGCTGGGCGGGCGGCACCGATTCGGCTACACCATCGGCACCGACGGCGGCTACCTGTCGAACGGGGCGTCCGAGATGTCCACCGCGCTCTACAAGCACGACTATGCGACCGGATCGAGTGCGGCCGCCGACCTCGATGCGGGCCTTTTACTCGGCGAGATGTCCTTTGTGCCCAACCCGGCCGCCCGCGCCGAAGACGACGGCATCCTGATGGGCTTCGGCTATCACCGCGACCGCGATGAGGGCCAATTGCTCTTGCTGGACGCGCAGACGCTCGAGCGGGTGGCAACGGTCCACCTGCCGCAGCGGGTGCCGATGGGCTTCCACGGGAACTGGGCGCCCGCTGGCTAACGTTCGGCTAACACGTGCGTCAAATAAGTTGTGCCGTGCGGGCTTCCGGCTGATCTCAGGACCGTCAATATTTTCCCGCTGGCGCCCGCATCCCTGATGCCGTGTGGCAGGCGTGCGCTACAGTGACTCATGCCACATAAAAGGGCAGGTGGCGGGCAAAAGTTTCGACGGAAGGATTTCCCATGGGCGTCGCTATCGAGGTGAATGGACTTACCAAGTCCTTCGGCTCCTCGAGGATTTGGGAAGACGTGACGCTGGAAATCCCCGCCGGGGAGGTCAGCGTCCTGCTGGGGCCGTCGGGTACCGGCAAATCTGTTTTCCTGAAATCCTTGATCGGCTTGTTGCGGCCCGAGCGTGGGTCGGTGGTCATCGACGGCACCGACATCCTGCAGTGCTCGGCCAAGGAGCTCTACGAGATCCGCACGCTGTTCGGCGTGATGTTCCAGGATGGTGCCCTGTTCGGTTCGATGAACTTGTTCGACAACGCGGCGTTCCCGCTGCGCGAGCACACCAAGAAGAAGGAAGGCGAGATCCGTGACATCGTCATGGAGAAGCTGACCCTGGTCGGTCTCGGTGGCGACGAGAAGAAGTTCCCCGGCGAGATCTCCGGCGGTATGCGCAAGCGCGCCAGCCTGGCCCGTGCCCTGGTGATGGACCCGCAGATCATCCTCTGCGACGAGCCCGACTCCGGTCTGGACCCGGTCCGTACCGCGTACCTGAGCCAGTTGATCCTCGACATCAACGCCCAGATCGACGCCACGGTGCTGATCGTTACCCACAACATCAACATCGCCCGCACCGTGCCGGACAACATGGGCATGCTGTTCCGCCGCAAGCTGGTCATGTTCGGCCCGCGCGAGGTGCTGCTGACCAGCGAGGAGCCGGTGGTGCGGCAGTTCCTCAACGGCCGCCGGATCGGGCCGATCGGCATGTCCGAGGAAAAGGACGAGGCGACCATGGCCGAAGAGCAGGCCATGATCGATGCGGGTCACCACGCCGGTGGCGTCGAGGAGATCGAGGGGGTGCCGCCCCAGATCGTCGCGACGCCCGGGATGCCCGAGCGCAAGGCGGTCGCCCGGCGCCAGGCCCGGGTGCGCGAGATCCTGCACACCCTGCCCAAGAACGCTCAGGCCGCCATCCTCGACGACCTGGAGGGCACGCATAAGTTCCGCGCGCACGAGTTCGGCGACTAGGGCGCGATGCCCGGCGTGTTTCGCGATAACTCCGCGTAACACGACGGCCCGCCCTCTTGACGGCGGGCCGTAAACGGGCCAGTCTGTTGGGCAGCATGTATCCAGCGGAGAGTCGAAACGCCAGCCAGCGCCGATGTCCCTGGACTGCTGATGTTGGGAAGTTGAGGAATGCGCCGTCCTGCGCTATTGTTGGACGTTGCGCTGGCTACCTCCTGCCCACCTCACCCGCCACCTGACACCGTGGTCTAAGCCTGAGCCCCCTCAAGCGGCTTAGTTCTAGTTGCGCGTGAGATCCGGACAGATCGTTCGCCGGCCGAACCGACACAATTCGCGGCGAGCTGGCCCGGTGGTCCCGGTCTTCGTGAGTCGCACGAGGTGCTGGAAGGATGCATCTTGGCAGATTTCCGCCAGAGCAAGACGGATCGCCCACAAAGTTCCTCTAACGGAAGTTCCTCAAACGGCTCCGTGCCTGGAGCGCCCAACCGAGTTTCCTTCGCCAAGCTCCGCGAACCGCTCGAGGTTCCCGGTCTGCTTGACGTGCAGATCGACTCCTTCGAGTGGTTGATCGGCGCGCCGCGCTGGCGTGAGGCCGCCGCCGCCCGCGGGGACGTGACTCCGGTGGGTGGCCTGGAAGAGGTGCTCTACGAGCTCTCGCCGATCGAGGACTTTTCCGGGTCGATGTCGCTGTCGTTCTCCGACCCGCGTTTCGACGAGGTCAAGGCGCCGGTCGACGAGTGCAAAGACAAGGACATGACGTACGCGGCACCGCTGTTCGTCACGGCCGAGTTCATCAACAACAACACCGGTGAGATCAAGAGCCAGACGGTCTTCATGGGTGACTTCCCGATGATGACCGAAAAGGGCACGTTCATCATCAACGGGACCGAGCGTGTGGTGGTCAGCCAGCTGGTCCGCTCGCCGGGCGTGTACTTCGACGAGACCATCGACAAGTCGACCGAGAAGCTGCTGCACAGCGTCAAGGTGATCCCGAGCCGCGGCGCGTGGCTGGAGTTCGACGTCGACAAGCGCGACACCGTCGGCGTCCGTATCGACCGCAAGCGCCGCCAGCCGGTCACCGTGTTGCTCAAGGCGCTGGGCTGGACGAACGAGCAGATCACCGAGCGGTTCGGTTTCTCCGAGATCATGATGTCGACGCTGGAGAAGGACAACACCGCCGGCACCGACGAGGCGCTGCTGGACATCTACCGCAAGCTGCGTCCGGGCGAGCCGCCGACCAAGGAGTCCGCGCAGACCCTGCTGGAGAACCTGTTCTTCAAGGAGAAGCGCTACGACCTGGCCCGCGTCGGCCGCTACAAGGTCAACAAGAAGCTCGGCCTGCACGCGGGCGAGCCGATCACGTCGTCGACCCTGACCGAGGAAGACGTCGTCGCCACCATCGAGTACCTGGTGCGCCTGCACGAGGGCCAGGCCACGATGACCGTCCCCGGCGGCACCGAGGTGCCGGTGGAGACCGACGACATCGACCACTTCGGCAACCGCCGGCTGCGCACCGTGGGCGAGCTGATCCAGAACCAGATCCGGGTCGGCATGTCGCGCATGGAGCGCGTGGTCCGGGAGCGGATGACCACGCAGGACGTCGAGGCCATCACGCCGCAGACCCTGATCAACATCCGGCCGGTCGTCGCCGCGATCAAGGAGTTCTTCGGCACCAGCCAGCTGTCGCAGTTCATGGACCAGAACAACCCGCTGTCCGGGCTGACCCACAAGCGCCGCCTGTCGGCGCTGGGCCCCGGCGGTCTGTCCCGTGAGCGCGCCGGCCTGGAGGTCCGCGACGTCCACCCGTCGCACTACGGCCGCATGTGCCCGATCGAGACCCCGGAGGGTCCGAACATCGGTCTGATCGGCTCGCTGTCGGTGTACGCCCGGGTCAACCCGTTCGGCTTCATCGAGACGCCGTACCGCAAGGTCGTCGACGGTGTGGTCTCCGACGAGATCCACTACCTGACCGCCGACGAGGAGGACCGCCACGTCGTGGCGCAGGCCAACTCGCCGATCGACGACAAGGGCCGGTTCGAGGAGACCCGCGTCCTGGTCCGCCGGAAGGCCGGCGAGGTCGAGTACGTGCCCTCGTCCGAGGTGGACTACATGGACGTGTCGCCGCGCCAGATGGTGTCGGTGGCCACGGCCATGATCCCGTTCCTCGAGCACGACGACGCCAACCGGGCCCTGATGGGCGCCAACATGCAGCGCCAGGCGGTTCCGCTGGTGCGCAGCGAGGCGCCGCTGGTGGGCACCGGCATGGAGCTGCGCGCGGCGATCGACGCCGGCGACGTGGTGGTGGCCGACAAGGCCGGGGTGATCGAGGAGGTCTCCGCCGACTACATCACCGTGATGGCCGACGACGGCACCCGGCACACCTACCGGATGCGCAAGTTCGAGCGGTCCAACCACGGCACCTGCGCCAACCAGTCGCCGATCGTCGACGCGGGGGAGCGGGTGGAGGCCGGCCAGGTCATCGCCGACGGTCCCTGCACCGAGAACGGTGAGATGGCGCTGGGCAAGAACCTGCTCGTGGCGATCATGCCGTGGGAAGGCCACAACTACGAGGACGCGATCATCCTCTCCAACCGGCTGGTTGAGGAGGATGTGCTCACCTCGATCCACATCGAGGAGCACGAGATCGACGCCCGCGACACCAAGCTGGGCGCCGAGGAGATCACCCGGGACATCCCGAACGTCTCCGACGAGGTGCTGGCCGACCTGGACGAGCGCGGCATCGTGCGCATCGGTGCCGAGGTCCGCGACGGCGACATCCTGGTCGGCAAGGTCACCCCGAAGGGTGAGACCGAGCTGACCCCGGAGGAGCGGCTGCTGCGCGCGATCTTCGGCGAGAAGGCCCGCGAGGTTCGCGACACCTCCCTGAAGGTGCCGCACGGCGAGTCCGGCAAGGTCATCGGCATCCGGGTGTTCTCCCGCGAGGACGACGACGAGCTGCCTGCCGGTGTCAACGAGCTGGTGCGCGTGTACGTGGCCCAGAAGCGCAAGATCTCCGACGGCGACAAGCTCGCCGGACGCCACGGCAACAAGGGCGTCATCGGCAAGATCCTGCCGCAGGAGGACATGCCGTTCCTGCCGGACGGCACCCCGGTGGACATCATCCTGAACACGCACGGTGTGCCGCGACGGATGAACATCGGTCAGATCCTGGAGACCCACCTCGGGTGGGTGGCCAAGTCCGGCTGGAACATCGACGGTTCGCCCGAGTGGGCGGTCAACCTGCCCGAGCAGCTGCGGCACGCGCAGCCGGACCAGATCGTGTCCACGCCGGTGTTCGATGGTGCCAAGGAGGAGGAGCTGCAGGGCATGCTGTCCTGCACGCTGCCCAACCGCGACGGTGAGGTCATGGTCGACGGCGACGGCAAGGCGGTGCTGTTCGACGGCCGCAGCGGTGAGCCGTTCCCGTACCCGGTGACCGTCGGCTACATGTACATCATGAAGCTGCACCACCTGGTGGACGACAAGATCCACGCCCGCTCCACCGGTCCGTACTCGATGATCACGCAGCAGCCGCTGGGTGGTAAGGCGCAGTTCGGTGGTCAGCGCTTCGGTGAGATGGAGTGCTGGGCCATGCAGGCCTACGGCGCGGCGTACACGCTGCAGGAGCTGTTGACCATCAAGTCCGACGACACCGTCGGCCGGGTCAAGGTGTACGAGGCGATCGTCAAGGGCGAGAACATCCCGGAGCCGGGCATTCCCGAGTCCTTCAAGGTGTTGCTCAAGGAACTGCAGTCGCTCTGCCTCAACGTCGAGGTGCTCTCCTCGGACGGTGCGGCGATCGAACTGCGCGAAGGCGAGGACGAGGACCTCGAGCGGGCGGCAGCGAACCTGGGAATCAACCTGTCCCGCAACGAATCTGCGTCTGTTGAGGACCTGGCTTAGCGACGCGCCCGACGTGGCAATAGCCAGCCTCTTTATTGGTAACTAAACCCGCAAGGGGAAAGGGAGTTACGTGCTCGACGTCAACTTCTTCGATGAACTCCGTATCGGCCTGGCCACCGCGGAGGACATCAGGCAATGGTCTTACGGCGAGGTCAAGAAGCCGGAGACGATCAACTACCGCACGCTGAAGCCGGAGAAGGACGGCCTGTTCTGCGAGAAGATCTTTGGACCGACTCGCGACTGGGAGTGCTACTGCGGCAAGTACAAGCGTGTCCGGTTCAAGGGCATCATCTGTGAGCGCTGTGGCGTCGAGGTGACCCGCGCCAAGGTGCGTCGCGAGCGGATGGGCCACATCGAGCTGGCCGCGCCCGTCACGCACATCTGGTACTTCAAGGGTGTGCCGTCGCGGCTGGGCTACCTGCTCGACCTGGCGCCGAAGGATCTCGAGAAGATCATCTACTTCGCCGCCTACGTCATCACCTCGGTCGACGACGAGATGCGCCACAACGAGCTCTCGACGCTCGAGGCCGAAATGATGGTGGAGCGCAAGGCCATTGAGGACCAGCGCGACGCCGACCTGGAGGCCCGCGCCCAGAAGCTCGAGGCCGACCTGGCCGAGCTGGAGGCCGAGGGTGCCAAGGCCGACGCGCGCCGCAAGGTCCGCGACGGTGGTGAGCGCGAGATGCGTCAGCTGCGCGACCGGGCCCAGCGCGAGCTGGACCGGCTCGAGGAGATCTGGACGACCTTCACCAAGCTGGCGCCCAAGCAGCTGATCGTCGACGAGAACCTCTACCGCGAGCTGATCGACCGCTTCGGTGAGTACTTCACCGGCGCCATGGGTGCCGAGTCGATCCAGAAGCTGATCGAGAACTTCGACATCGACGCCGAGGCCGAGTCGCTGCGTGACGTCATCAAGAACGGCAAGGGGCAGAAGAAGCTTCGCGCCCTCAAGCGGCTCAAGGTGGTCGCCGCGTTCCAGCAGTCGGGTAACTCCCCGATGGGCATGGTGCTCGACGCCGTCCCGGTGATCCCGCCGGAACTGCGCCCGATGGTGCAGCTCGACGGTGGCCGGTTCGCCACGTCGGACCTGAACGACCTGTACCGCCGCGTGATCAACCGGAACAACCGCCTCAAGAGGCTGATCGACCTCGGCGCGCCCGAGATCATCGTCAACAACGAGAAGCGGATGCTGCAGGAGTCCGTGGACGCGCTGTTCGACAACGGCCGCCGCGGCCGCCCGGTCACCGGGCCGGGTAACCGCCCGCTGAAGTCGCTGAGCGATCTGCTCAAGGGTAAGCAGGGCCGGTTCCGCCAGAACCTGCTCGGTAAGCGTGTCGACTACTCGGGCCGTTCGGTCATCGTGGTCGGTCCGCAGCTCAAGCTGCACCAGTGCGGTCTGCCCAAGCTGATGGCGCTGGAGCTGTTCAAGCCGTTCGTGATGAAGCGCCTGGTCGACCTCAACCACGCGCAGAACATCAAGAGCGCCAAGCGGATGGTGGAGCGTCAGCGTCCCCAGGTGTGGGATGTCCTCGAAGAGGTCATCGCCGAGCACCCGGTGCTGCTGAACCGCGCACCGACCCTGCACCGGCTGGGTATCCAGGCCTTCGAGCCAATGCTGGTGGAAGGCAAGGCGATCCAGCTGCACCCGCTGGTATGTGAGGCGTTCAACGCCGACTTCGACGGTGACCAGATGGCGGTGCATCTGCCGCTGAGCGCCGAGGCGCAGGCCGAGGCCCGGATCCTGATGCTGTCGAGCAACAACATCCTGTCGCCCGCGTCGGGCCGCCCGTTGGCCATGCCGCGTCTGGACATGGTGACCGGTCTGTACTTCCTGACCACCGAGGTCGACGGCGACAAGGGCGAATTCAAGGCGGCCGCCAAGGACGAGCCCGAGGTCGGGGTGTACTCCTCGCCGGCCGAGGCGATCATGGCGTCCGACCGTGGTGTGCTGTCGGTGCGGGCCAAGATCAAGGTGCGGCTGACCCAGTTGCGTCCGCCGACCGAGATCGAGGCGGAGCTGTTCGGCGCCAACGGCTGGCAGCCGGGCGACGCCTGGATGGCCGAGACCACCTTGGGCCGTGTGCTTTTCAACGAACTGCTGCCGGTGGGCTACCCGTTCGTGAACAAGCAGATGCACAAGAAGGTGCAGGCGTCGATCATCAACGATCTGGCCGAGCGCTACCCGATGATCGTGGTCGCGCAGACCGTGGACAAGCTGAAGGACGCCGGTTTCTACTGGGCGACCCGCAGTGGAGTCACGGTCTCGATGGCCGACGTGCTCGTCCCGCCGCGCAAGAAGGAGATCCTCGACCAGTACGAGGAGCGGGCCGAGAAGGTCGAAAAGCAGTTCCAGCGTGGTGCTTTGAACCACGACGAGCGCAACGAGGCGCTGGTGGAGATCTGGAAGGAAGCCACCGACGAGGTCGGTCAGGCGCTGCGTGAGCACTACCCGGCCGACAACCCGATCATCACGATCGTGGACTCGGGCGCCACGGGTAACTTCACCCAGACGCGAACGCTGGCCGGCATGAAGGGTCTGGTGACCAACCCGAAGGGTGAGTTCATCCCGCGTCCGGTCAAGTCCTCGTTCCGTGAGGGCCTGACCGTGCTGGAGTACTTCATCAACACGCACGGCGCTCGAAAGGGCTTGGCGGACACCGCGTTGCGTACCGCCGACTCGGGTTATCTGACCCGTCGTCTGGTGGACGTCAGCCAGGACGTCATCGTCCGCGAGCACGACTGCGAGACCGAGCGGGGCATCATCGTCGAGCTGGCCGAGCGCCAGGCGGACGGCACCGTGATCCGTGACCCGTACATCGAAACCTCGGCGTACGCACGGACTCTGGGCGCCGACGCGGTCGACGAGGCCGGCAACGTCGTCGTTCCGCGCGGTGAGGACCTGGGCGACCCCGAGATCGAGGCCCTGCTGGCCGCGGGCATCACGTCGGTCAAGGTGCGCTCGGTGCTGACGTGCACCACCGGTACCGGGGTCTGCGCGACCTGTTACGGGCGGTCGATGGCGACCGGAAAGCTGGTCGACATCGGCGAGGCCGTCGGTATCGTCGCCGCGCAGTCCATCGGTGAGCCCGGTACCCAGCTGACCATGCGTACCTTCCACCAGGGTGGTGTCGGTGAGGACATCACCGGCGGTCTGCCCCGGGTTCAGGAACTGTTCGAGGCCCGCATCCCGCGCGGTAAGGCGCCGATCGCCGACGTCACCGGACGGGTTCAGCTCGAGGATGGTGAGCGCTTCTACAAGATCACCATCGTTCCCGACGACGGCAGCGAAGAGGTCGTGTACGACAAGCTCTCCAAGCGGCAGCGGCTGCGTGTGTTCAAGCACGAGGACGGTTCCGAGCGGGTGCTGTCCGACGGCGACCACGTCGAGGTGGGTCAGCAGCTGATGGAAGGCTCGGCCGACCCGCACGAGGTGCTGCGCGTGCAGGGCCCCCGCGAGGTGCAGATCCACCTGGTCCGCGAGGTCCAGGAGGTCTACCGCGCACAGGGTGTGTCGATCCACGACAAGCACATCGAGGTGATCGTCCGCCAGATGCTGCGCCGCGTCACCATCATCGACTCGGGCTCGACGGAGTTCCTGCCCGGCTCGCTGATCGACCGTGCGGAGTTCGAGGCGGAGAACCGCCGGGTGGTGGCCGAGGGTGGCGAGCCCGCCGCCGGGCGTCCGGTGCTGATGGGTATCACGAAGGCGTCGCTGGCCACCGACTCGTGGCTGAGTGCGGCGTCGTTCCAGGAGACCACGCGAGTGCTGACCGATGCGGCGATCAACTGCCGCAGCGACAAGCTCAACGGTCTGAAGGAGAACGTGATCATCGGAAAGCTGATCCCGGCCGGTACCGGTATCAACCGGTACCGCAACATCCAGGTGCAGCCGACGGAGGAAGCCCGCGCTGCGGCGTACACGATCCCGTCCTACGAGGATCAGTACTACAGCCCGGACTTCGGCCAGGCCACCGGTGCCGCGGTGCCGCTGGACGACTACGGCTACAGCGACTACCGCTAGTCAACAACGAAAAAGCCCCGGTTTCGCCCGGGGCTTTTTCGTCGCCCCTGCGCCGTCGCGGCCGTCGTAGCCCCTCACTAGACTGGCCGACGTGCTCATCGGTTCACACGTCCGCACCGACGACCCGCTGGCCGCCGCCCAAGCCGACGGCGCCGACGTGGTGCAGTTCTTCCTTGGCAACCCACAGAGCTGGAAGAAACCGAAACCCCGCGACGACGCCGAGGCGCTCAAGGCGTCGACCGTGCCGCTGTACATCCATGCGCCCTACCTCATCAACGTCGCATCGGCGAACAACCGCATCCGGATCCCGTCGCGCAAGATTCTGCAGGACACCTGCGACGCGGCCTCGCAGATCCACGCGACGGCGGTCATCGTGCACGGCGGCCACGCCGATGACGACGACATGGAAGCCGGCTTCGAGCGATGGGTCAAAGCGCTGGACTATCTGGAAACAGACGTGCCGGTGTATCTGGAAAACACCGCCGGCGGCGACCATGCGATGGCCCGCTATTTCGACACCATCGGAAAACTGTGGGATCACATCGGCGACAAGGGAATTGGGTTCTGCCTCGATACCTGTCACGCCTGGGCCGCCGGTGAGGCCCTGATCGATGCGGTCGACAGGATCAAGGCCCTGACCGGACGCATCGACCTGGTGCACTGCAACGACTCGAGGGACGCGGCGGGCTCCGGGGCCGACCGGCACGCCAACTTCGGCACCGGCCAGATCGACCCGGACCTGCTCGTCGCCGTGGTCAAGGCCGCCGACGCGCCGGTGATCTGCGAGACCGCGGACGAGGGCCGCAAGGACGACATCGCGTTCCTGCGGGAGAACACCAAGGCCTGACGGCCCGCGCGACTGTTACACCTCTTGTGCAACTGTCGGGAAAATGTAACATTGGTGGCATGTCGGACACCCATGTCGTCACCAACCAGGTCCCGCCCCTGGAAAACTACAACCCGGCCAGCTCCGCAGTGCTCATCGAGGCCTTGATCCGCGAGGGCGGTCAGTGGGGCCTGGACGAGGTGAACGAGGTGGGCGCGCTGTCGGCCACCCGCCAGGCGCAGCGGTGGGGCGAGCTCGCCGACCGCAACCGGCCCGTCCTGCACACCCACGACCGCAACGGTCACCGCGTCGACGAGGTCGAGTACGACCCGGCCTATCACGAACTCATGCGCGCCGCGGTCGCCCACGGCATGCACGCCGCGCCCTGGGCCGACGAGCGCCCGGGCTCCCATGTCGTCCGCGCCGCCAAAACGTCGGTGTGGACGGTCGAGCCGGGCCACATCTGCCCGATCTCGATGACGTACGCCGTCGTTCCGGCGCTGCGCTTCAACCCCGAGTTGGCCAAGGTCTACGAGCCGCTGCTGACCAGCCGCGAATACGAACCCGAGCTCAGGCTGGCCACCACCAAGCCGGGCATCACCGCGGGCATGTCGATGACCGAGAAGCAGGGCGGCTCCGACGTGCGCGCCGGCACCACCGAGGCGACCCCCAACGCCGACGGCACCTACCGCCTGACCGGTCACAAGTGGTTCACCTCGGCGCCGATGTGCGACATCTTCCTGGTGCTGGCGCAGGCCCCGGGCGGGCTGTCCTGCTTCATGCTGCCCCGGGTCCTGCCCGACGGCACCCGCAACCGAATGTTCCTGCAGCGCCTCAAGGACAAGCTCGGCAACCACGCCAACGCGTCCAGCGAGGTCGAATACGACGGCGCGATCGCGTGGCTGGTGGGGGAGGAAGGGCGCGGCGTGCCCACCATCATCGAGATGGTCAACCTCACCCGGCTGGACTGCACGCTGGGCAGTGCCACCAGCATGCGCACCGGACTGACCCGGGCGATCTACCACGCCCAGCACCGAAAGGCCTTCGGCGCCTACCTGATCGACCAACCGCTGATGCGCAACGTGCTGGCCGACCTGGCCGTCGAGGCGGAGGCGGCCACCATGGTCGCGATGCGGATGGCCGGGGCCACCGACAAGGCCGTGCGCGGCGACCAGCGCGAGGCGCTGCTGCGCCGCATCGGCCTGGCGGCCAGCAAGTACTGGGTGTGCAAGCGCTCCACGCCGCACGCCGCGGAGGCGCTGGAATGCCTGGGCGGCAACGGCTATGTCGAGGACTCCGGCATGCCGCGGCTGTACCGGGAGGCGCCGCTGATGGGCATCTGGGAGGGCTCGGGCAACGTCAGCGCGCTGGACACGTTGCGCGCCATGGCAACCCGCCCCGAGTGCGTCGAGGTGCTGTTCGACGAGCTCGCCGACGGCGCGGGTCAGGACCCGCGCCTGGCCAACCACGTCGCGCGGCTCGGCGATCAGCTGGCCGACCTGGAGACCATCCAGTACCGCGGCCGCAAGGTCGCCGAAGACATCTGCCTGGCGCTGCAGGGCTCGCTGCTGGTGCGCCACGGCCACCCGGCCGTCGCCGAGGCGTTCCTGACCACCCGCCTCGACCGACAGTGGGGCGGTGCCTTCGGCACCATGCCCGACGGGCTCGACCTCGCACCGATCCTGGAGCGGGCGCTGGTAAAGGGCTGAGCCACAATATGACTCACGCGATCAGGCCGGTCGACTTCGACAACCTCAAAACGATGACCTACGAGGTCACCGATCGGGTTGCGCGCATCACGTTCAACCGCCCGGACAAGGGCAACGCGATCGTCGCGGACACCCCGCTGGAACTCTCGGCGTTGGTGGAGCGCGCCGACCTCGACCCCAACGTGCACGTCATCCTGGTGTCCGGCCGCGGCGAGGGCTTCTGCGCGGGCTTCGACCTGAGTGCCTACGCCGACCGCACCGGCTCGGCCGGGGGCACCGGCGCGTACCAGGGCACCGTGCTGGACGGAAAGACCCAGGCGGTCAACCACTTGGCCGATCAGCCGTGGGATCCGATGATCGACTATCAGATGATGAGCCGCTTCGTGCGGGGCTTCTCCAGCCTCATGCACGCCGACAAGCCGACGGTGGTCAAGATCCACGGCTACTGCGTGGCCGGCGGCACCGACATCGCGCTGCACGCCGACCAGGTGATCGCCGCCGCCGACGCCAAGATCGGCTACCCGCCGACCCGGGTGTGGGGCGTTCCGGCGGCCGGCCTGTGGGCGCACCGCCTGGGCGACCAGCGCGCGAAAAGGCTGTTGTTCACCGGGGATTGCATCACCGGCGCGCAGGCCGCCGAGTGGGGATGGGCGGTCGAGGCGCCGGACCCGGCGGACCTCGACGAGCGCACCGAGCGGCTGGTCGAGCGGATCGCCGCGGTTCCGGTCAACCAGCTGATCATGGTCAAGCTGGCGCTGAATTCCGCTCTGCTGCAACAGGGCGTGGCGACCAGCCGGATGGTCAGCACGGTGTTCGACGGTGTCGCCCGGCACACGCCCGAGGGGCACGCGTTCGTCGCGGACGCCGTCGAGCACGGATTCCGCGAGGCGGTGCGGCACCGCGACGAACCGTTCGGCGACCACGGCCGCCGCGCGTCCGGAGTGTAGCCATGCCGGACATGACGGCGCGGTCGGTGGTGCTCAGTGTGCTGCTCGGCGCTCACCCCGCGCACGCCCGGGCCAGCGAATTAGTCAGGCTCACCTCGGATTTCGGCATCAAGGAGTCGACACTGCGGGTGGCACTGACCCGCATGGTCGGCGCCGGCGACCTGATCCGCTCCGCGGACGGGTATCGGCTCTCCGATCGCCTGCTGGCCCGCCAGAAGCGCCAGGACGACGCCATCGACCCGCGGGTGCACCCATGGAGCGGCGAGTGGGTCACGCTGATCGTGACCAGCGTCGGAAACGACGCGCGCACCCGCGCGGCGCTGCGAACCACCTTGCACGACAAGCGCTTCGGTGAGCTTCGCGAAGGGGTGTGGATGCGGCCCGACAACATCGAGGCGGAGCCCGGCCCCGAGCTCACCGCCCAGGCGAGGGTGCTGCGGGCGCGCGACGACGACCCCGGCGAGCTGGCCGCGCAGCTGTGGGACCTGCCCGCCTGGGCCCAGACCGGACATCAACTGCTCGACGAGATGGCCGCCGCGCCACACATTCCCGGTCGTTTTCTGGTGGCAGCGGCGACGGTGCGTCACCTGCTCACCGACCCCGTGCTGCCCGACGAGCTGCTGCCGGCCGACTGGCCCGGCGCCCGGTTGCGGGCGGCCTACCACGACTTTGCCGCTGAGCTATTGCGGCGGCGCGAACCACTATTTGCGGAGGCGACATGAGTGAACCGGTGCGGATCGAGCGCAATGGCCCGGTGACCACGGTGATCATCAACCGGCCGGCGGCCCGCAACGCGGTCAACGGCCCGACTGCGGCCGCGTTGTATTCGGCGTTCGAGGACTTCGACCGCGACGACACCGCGTCGGTGGCGGTGCTCTGGGGCGACAACGGAACCTTTTGCGCCGGAGCCGATTTGAAGGCCTTCGGCACCTCCGAAGCCAACGCGGTGCACCGTACCGGCCCGGGCCCGATGGGCCCGACGCGGATGGTGCTGTCCAAACCCGTCATCGCCGCGGTCAGCGGCTACGCCGTCGCCGGCGGCCTGGAACTGGCCATCTGGTGTGACCTGCGGGTGGTCGAGGAGGACGCCGCGTTCGGCGTGTTCTGCCGGCGGTGGGGCGTCCCCCTGATCGACGGCGGCACCGTCCGGCTGCCCCGGCTGATCGGGCACAGCCGCGCGATGGACATGATCCTCACCGGCCGCGCCGTGGCCGCCGACGAAGCACTGGCCATCGGGTTGGCGAATCGGGTTGTGCCCAAGGGTCAGTCGCGGCAGGCAGCCGAGGAATTGGCGGCGCAGCTGGCTGCGCTGCCGCAGCAGTGCCTGCGCTCCGACCGACTCTCTGCGCTACACCAGTGGGGCGCAACCGAATCCGATGCGATCGACTTCGAATTCGCCAGCATCTCGCGGGTGGCCGCGGAGGCCAACGAAGGGGCGGGGCGCTTCGCGGCGGGCGCGGGACGGCACGGGGCGCCGGCCGGCTAGCACCACGTAAACGCGGGCGGTCAGCTGCCCTTGTTGATCTCGTTGCTCTGGCCGATCTTGTCGACCTTGGGGTCACCGTCCTTGTAGGTGATGGTGTTGTTCATCCCGAGCACGGTGATGCGGGTGTTTACCTTGTCGAAGGCGATCTTGTTGTTGGTGCCGCTGACGGTGGCCGTCTCGCAGGTGCCGGTGATGGTCAGGTTGTTGTCCGAGCCGCCGACGTTCAGCGACTTGCCGCTGGCGCAGTCCAGCGTGGCGGTGGTGCCCATCGACCCGTAGTTGATCGTGTTGCCGATCTCGATGGACGCGGTGGTGCTCGCCCCTCCCGATCCCGTCGTGGGCGCGGCGCCCGCACTGGTCGTCGTGCTGCTCTTCGTGGTGGTCGTCGAGGTCCCCGCCGGCGGGTTGGCCGTCGAACTGCAGCCGGCCAGCACCAGGGCCGCGGCGGCGGGTGTCATGGCGAGCACGGCCAGGCGCAGCGAGCGGTCACGCATGTAGGCGGGCATAGTTCCTCGATTCTTGATCGGATGTTGTTGTGCTGCCGCGGTTTAGCCCGGCACCTGCTGGAGCCGGTTGGTCATGCCCAGTTCGCGGCCACGGTCCCACAGGGCGGGCTGACCGCTCTTGTAGAACACCGTCTGGTTGTAGCCGTACACGGTGATGTCGTGCGACACCGAGTCGGCGATGACGGTGTTCGACGAGCCCATCACCGTCACGGCGTAGCAGTTGCCGAGCGCGGTGACGTTGATGCCGCTGCCGTTGACCATCAGCGTGGCGTCGTTGCAGTCGATCGTCTGCTCGATGTCCTGCCCGATGATGTGGGTGTCGCCGTTCTTGGCCTGCGCGACCCCCGGTAGGGCGACGACGGCGACGACACAGGCGGCCAGTGACCCGGCGACAGTCGTCCACTTCACTGCGGGCCCCCTTTTGGACGGGTCGGCTGCTCGAAACGAGGCAAGCATGACATTACGTGCATTTGCCTGCCCGGTGGCAGACTTTATTTTCCGTTGCCGGGCCCTCATATCGCCTCCGGGAGATTAATCTCTCAACGGGCGTCAACTAGAGTCATTAGTTAACCGCAACCCGTCACGCAATCGAAGGGCGACCGCCATGGCAGCTCCACCGGATCCGCCGTCGGCGGCCGGACGCCAGCGCGCGGGGCGGCCCGCCTCCCGTCCGGCCAAGCTCAGCCGGGAAGGGATCATCGACGGCGCCCTGACGTTCCTTGACCGTGAGGGCTGGGACGCGCTGACCATCAACGCGCTGGCGATGCAATTGGGCACCAAGGGGCCGTCGCTGTACAACCACGTCGACAGCCTGGAAGACCTGCGGCGCGCGGTGCGGATCCGCGTCATCGACGACATCATCACGATGCTCAACCGGGTCGGCCAGGGCCGCGCCCGCGACGACGCGGTGCTGGTGATGGCCGGGGCCTACCGCAGCTACGCCCACCATCACCCGGGCCGCTACTCGGCCTTCACCCGGATGCCGTTCGGCGGTGACGATCCCGAGTACACGGCCGCCACCCGCGGCGCGGCCGCGCCGGTGATCGCGGTGCTGTCCTCCTACGGTCTGGACGGCGAGGCGGCCTTCCACGCGTCGCTGGAGTTCTGGTCCGCCCTGCACGGCTTTGTTTTGCTGGAAATGACGGGTGTGATGGACGAGATCGACACCGACGCGCTGTTCTCCGACATGGTGCTGCGGCTGGCGGCCGGCCTGGAAAGGCGCACCGCCGCCGATGGCGCGCGCTACTAGAGCAGATGGCATCGCCGTCGCTTTGACCTGCGAGACCGGCGGCGGGTATTGTGGTCCCTCGTGCCTGGCGGCTTACGGCGCCTAACCGTAAGGGAGTGGATGCCGGGCGAATTCGCGTGTCCACGGAGCATCGGACGAAGTCCGGTGCGCAGCGCATGCGACACACCCGGACGCGGGGTGATGCGCCCGGACATAACTGCAGTACACAGACTTGAAAACGTTAGAAGTATGCCGAACACGAACACAGAAAGCCGGTAGATGCCAACCATTCAGCAGCTGGTCCGCAAGGGTCGCCGCGACAAGGTCGCCAAGGTCAAGACCGCGGCCCTGAAGGGCAGCCCGCAGCGCCGTGGCGTATGCACCCGCGTGTACACCACCACCCCGAAGAAGCCGAACTCGGCGCTTCGGAAGGTCGCCCGCGTGAAGCTGACGAGCCAGGTTGAGGTCACCGCCTACATCCCCGGCGAGGGCCACAACCTGCAGGAGCACTCGATGGTGCTGGTGCGCGGTGGTCGTGTGAAGGACCTGCCCGGTGTCCGGTACAAGATCATCCGCGGTTCGCTCGACACCCAGGGTGTCAAGAACCGCAAGCAGGCTCGCAGCCGTTACGGCGCCAAGAAGGAGAAGAGCTGATGCCGCGCAAGGGGCCCGCGCCGAAGCGTCCGTTGGTCAATGACCCGGTCTACGGCTCGCAGCTGGTGACGCAGCTGGTGAACAAGGTTCTGCTGGACGGGAAGAAATCGCTGGCCGAACGCATTGTTTATGGAGCGCTCGAGAATGCCCGGGAAAAGACAGGTACCGACCCGGTGATCACGCTCAAGCGCGCAATGGACAACGTCAAGCCCTCCCTCGAGGTGCGCAGCCGCCGCGTCGGTGGCGCTACGTACCAGGTCCCCGTCGAGGTGCGTCCGGATCGCTCCGTGACGCTGGCACTGCGTTGGTTGGTCAGCTTCTCCAAGCAACGCCGCGAGAAGACCATGGTCGAGCGGCTGGCCAACGAGATCCTGGATGCCAGCAATGGCCTCGGTGCCGCCGTCAAGCGGCGCGAGGACACCCACAAGATGGCCGAGGCCAACCGCGCCTTCGCGCACTATCGCTGGTAGGGGCTCCAACCGCGTCAAGGCAGGGTGGCCGGGCGCAAAGCGACAGCGAATAACCAAGCAATCGAAAGAGTGGGAAGACTTCTGTGGCACAGAAGGACGTGCTGACCGACCTCACCAAGGTCCGCAACATCGGCATCATGGCGCACATCGACGCCGGCAAGACGACGACGACCGAGCGCATCCTCTACTACACCGGTATCAGCTACAAGATCGGTGAGGTGCACGACGGCGCCGCCACCATGGACTGGATGGAGCAGGAGCAGGAGCGGGGGATCACCATCACCTCCGCCGCTACCACCTGCTTCTGGAAAGACAACCAGATCAACATCATCGACACCCCCGGGCACGTCGACTTCACCGTCGAGGTGGAGCGCAGCCTGCGAGTGCTCGACGGTGCCGTGGCCGTCTTCGACGGCAAGGAAGGTGTCGAGCCGCAGTCCGAGCAGGTCTGGCGGCAGGCCGACAAGTACGACGTCCCGCGCATCTGCTTCGTCAACAAGATGGACAAGATCGGCGCCGACTTCTACTTCTCGGTGAAGACCATGGAGGAGCGCCTCGGCGCCAACGCCATCCCGATTCAGCTGCCCGTCGGCTCCGAGGGTGACTTCGAGGGCATCGTCGACCTGGTCGAGATGAACGCCAAGGTGTGGCGCGGCGAGACGAAGCTGGGCGAGACCTACGACACCATCGAGATCCCGGCCGAGCTGGCCGAGAAGGCCGAGGAGTACCGCACCAAGCTGCTCGAGGCCGTTGCGGAGACCGACGAGGCGCTGCTCGACAAGTACCTCGGCGGCGAGGAGCTCACGGTCGAGGAGATCAAGGGCGCCATCCGCAAGCTGACCATCAGCTCGGAGGCCTACCCGGTGCTGTGCGGCAGCGCCTTCAAGAACAAGGGTGTGCAGCCGATGCTGGACGCCGTCATCGACTACCTGCCCTCGCCGCTGGACGTGCCGGCGGCCGTCGGCCACGTGCCGGGCAAGGAGGACGAAGAGGTCACCCGCAACCCGTCGACGGACGAGCCGTTCTCCGCGCTCGCGTTCAAGGTCGCGACGCACCCGTTCTTCGGCAAGCTGACCTACGTCCGGGTGTACTCGGGCAAGGTCGACTCCGGCAGCCAGGTCATCAACGCCACCAAGGGCAAGAAGGAGCGGCTGGGCAAGCTGTTCCAGATGCACTCCAACAAGGAGAACCCGGTGGAGACCGCCTCGGCCGGTCACATCTACGCGGTGATCGGGCTCAAGGACACCACCACCGGTGACACCCTGAGCGACCCGAACCAGCAGATCGTGCTGGAGTCGATGACCTTCCCCGACCCGGTCATCGAGGTGGCCATCGAGCCCAAGACGAAGAGCGACCAGGAGAAGCTGTCGCTGTCGATCCAGAAGCTCGCCGAGGAAGACCCGACCTTCAAGGTGCACCTGGACCAGGAGACCGGCCAGACCGTGATCGGCGGGATGGGCGAGCTGCACCTGGACATCCTGGTGGACCGCATGCGCCGCGAGTTCAAGGTCGAGGCCAACGTCGGTAAGCCGCAGGTGGCCTACAAGGAGACCATCCGGCGGGCCGTGCAGAACGTCGAGTTCACCCACAAGAAGCAGACGGGTGGCTCCGGCCAGTTCGCGAAGGTCATCATCAACCTCGAGCCGTTCACCGGCGAGGAGGGTGCGACCTACGAGTTCGAGAACAAGGTCACCGGTGGTCGCATCCCGCGTGAGTACATCCCGTCGGTGGATGCCGGCGCGCAGGACGCCATGCAGTACGGCGTGCTGGCCGGCTACCCGCTGGTGAACATGAAGGTCACCCTGCTCGACGGGGCTTTCCACGAGGTCGACTCGTCGGAAATGGCCTTCAAGATCGCCGGTTCCCAGGTGCTGAAAAAGGCTGCGCAGCAAGCCCAGCCGGTGATCCTGGAACCGATCATGGCTGTCGAGGTCACCACGCCCGAGGACTACATGGGCGACGTGATCGGCGACCTGAACTCCCGCCGTGGCCAGATCCAGGCCATGGAGGAGCGGAGCGGTGCGCGCGTGGTCAAGGCGCATGTGCCGCTGTCGGAGATGTTCGGCTACGTCGGCGACCTGCGGTCCAAGACCCAAGGCCGGGCGAACTACTCCATGGTCTTCGACTCGTACGCCGAAGTGCCGGCGAACGTCTCAAAGGAGATCATCGCGAAGGCGACGGGCCAGTAACGGCCAGCGGAGTAATCTTGCCGGGTCATTGGAATGCCTTGGGCGCGGCACAACTGAAAACACCAACACTGCTTTAACAAGCACCAACTAGTCCAGGAGGACACAGAAGTGGCGAAGGCGAAGTTCGAGCGGACGAAGCCGCACGTCAACATCGGGACCATTGGTCACGTTGACCACGGCAAGACCACGCTGACCGCGGCTATCACCAAGGTTCTGCACGACAAGTACCCCAATCTGAACGAGTCCCGCGCGTTCGACCAGATCGACAACGCGCCCGAGGAGCGTCAGCGCGGTATCACCATCAACATCTCCCACGTGGAGTACCAGACCGAGAAGCGTCACTACGCCCACGTGGACGCCCCGGGTCACGCCGACTACATCAAGAACATGATCACCGGTGCGGCCCAGATGGACGGCGCGATCCTGGTGGTCGCCGCCACCGACGGCCCGATGCCGCAGACCCGTGAGCACGTGCTGCTGGCCCGTCAGGTCGGTGTGCCCTACATCCTGGTCGCGCTGAACAAGGCCGACATGGTCGACGACGAGGAGCTGCTCGAGCTCGTCGAGATGGAGGTCCGCGAACTGCTGGCCGCCCAGGAGTTCGACGAGGACGCCCCGGTCGTCCGGGTCTCGGCGCTTAAGGCGCTCGAGGGCGACGCCAAGTGGGTCGAGTCCGTCGAGCAGCTGATGGAGGCCGTCGACGAGTCGATCCCGGACCCGGTCCGCGAGACGGAGAAGCCGTTCCTGATGCCCGTCGAGGACGTCTTCACCATCACCGGTCGTGGCACGGTGGTCACCGGTCGTGTCGAGCGCGGCATCATCAACGTCAACGAAGAGGTCGAGATCGTCGGCATCAAGCCGACCAGCACCAAGACCACCGTCACCGGCGTCGAGATGTTCCGCAAGCTGCTCGACCAGGGTCAGGCCGGCGACAACGTCGGGCTGCTGCTGCGTGGTATCAAGCGTGAGGACGTCGAGCGCGGTCAGGTCGTGACCAAGCCCGGCACCACCACGCCGCACACCGAGTTCGAGGGCCAGGTCTACATCCTGTCCAAGGACGAGGGCGGTCGGCACACGCCGTTCTTCAACAACTACCGTCCGCAGTTCTACTTCCGCACCACCGACGTGACCGGTGTGGTGACGCTGCCGGAGGGCACCGAAATGGTGATGCCCGGTGACAACACCAACATCTCGGTGAAGCTGATCCAGCCCGTCGCCATGGATGACGGTCTGCGGTTCGCGATCCGTGAGGGCGGCCGCACCGTCGGCGCCGGCCGGGTCGTCAAGATCATCAAGTAGTTTCGAAGCACCGCAAAGCCCGGATTGCCGACTCGGCAGTCCGGGCTTTGTGCTTTCGGGCCGGGCGCCGCCCCGAGCAACGCGGGAGAAATCATGCGGCCACGGCGCCGCCTGGTTTAGGATTTGCTCATATTTCTCCTGACCGTAGCGTTGCGGGGAGGTCCCGATGTCATTCGTTCAGGCGACGCCCGAATTCGTCGCGGCCGCGGCGGGGGACTTGGCCAGGATCGGGTCGACGATCAGCTCGGCCAACACGGCCGCGATGGGTCCGACCTCGGCCGTGCTGGCCCCCGGCGCCGACGAGGTCTCGGCGAGCATCGCCGCGCTCTTCGACGCGCACTCCCAGGTGTATCAGGCGCTCAGCGCTCAGGCTGCCGCGTTCCACACCCAGTTCGTCCAACTGATGAACGGCGGTGCGGCGCAGTATGCCTTCGCGGAGGCCGCCAACACCTCGCCCTTGCAGACCGCGGCGGCCCCGGCGGAGGCGGCGGCGCAGGTGCCGGCGGTGAGCGCCGGTGCGGTGGGCACGTCCGCGCCGACCGCACCCGCGGGACCGCTGGCGGCGGCGGTGGCGCCGGCCGCGGCGGCGGTGGCGCCCGCACCGGCAGGCACGCCGGTCGCGGCGGCCCCGGCGGGGTCGGCGACGCTGGCCTCGGCCACCACGCCGGCGGGCGCGGCGCGGGTGGTGACGCCGGCCTACGCTCCGGCCGGCTCGCCCGCCCCCGTGCAGCCGGCGGCGTCGGTTGCGACGCCCGCCGGAACCCCCGCAGCGCCGATGCAGACCGCGGTGCCGCCGCAGACCTCGCCAGCCTCCACGATGCCGGTGTCGGCGCGTACCGCTCCGCCCGGCCCGGCCACCGCGCAGCCGGCGCACCCGGCGCAACCGGCGGGCGCGCCGGTCAAGCGGGTGCCGATCGTGCCCACCGAATCGGTGTAGGCGACCGGACGCGGTTTGCGCGTAACGCATTCGTCGCGACACCCTTCGCGCTAATCTGACACGGATTCCCCAGTAAGCCGAGGAGGAGCATGTGTTAGCGCGCTACCTGAAGGCACAGTTGGTGGTTTTGCTGTGCGGCGGCCTGGTCGGACCGATCTTTCTGGTCGTGTACTTCACCCTCGGGCTTGGCAGCCTGCTGCAATGGATGTTCTACGTCGGCCTGCTGATCACCGTCGCCGACGTGCTGGTCGCGCTCGCCCTGGCGAACTATGGGGCCAAGTCGTCGGCCAAGGTGGCCGCGCTCGAGCAGAACGGGGTTCTGGCGCTCGCCCAGATCACCGGGATAACCGAGACGGGGACGTGGGTCAACAACCAGCAAGTCGTCAAGGTGCACCTGCATATCGCCGGCCCCGGACTCCTGCCGTTCGACAGCGAGGATCGGGTCATCGCCAGCGTCACCCGGCTCGGCAACCTCAACGCCCGCAAGGTGGTGGTGCTGGTCAATCCCACCACCAGCGAATACCGAATCGACTGGGAGCGAAGCGCTTTGGTTAACGGCCTGGTTCCCGCGCAGTTCACGGTGGCCGAGGACAACCAAACCTACGATCTGAGCGGCCAGGCCGGCCCGTTGATGGAGATCCTGCAGATCCTCAAGGCCAACAACGTTGCGCTCAACCAGATGGTCGACATCCGGTCTAACCCGGCCCTGCGCGCCCAGATCCAGGCGGTGGTGCGCCGCGCGGTCGAACAGCAGGCCCCGGCCGCGCAGCCGGCGCCGGCGGCGGCACCCGCGGCCGCGGCGGCTGTCGTCACACCGCCCGAACCGTCGATCGCCGCGCGGCTGCAGGAGCTGCAGGATCTGCACGCGAGCGGGGCGCTGACCGACGCCGAATACACCAGCCGACGCGCGGCTATCATCTCCGAAATCTGAGGGCTCGCCCGGCAACGCCGGGTGAATTAGAACACGTTTCAGTTGCGCTGCTAGCCTGGCTTGGTCTATCGGCGGTCGAAGGGGTTACACGTGGCTGGACAGGCCGGAGCACTGCAGGGGCGGGTCGCCTTCATCACCGGGGCCGCCCGCGGGCAGGGGCGCTCGCACGCGGTGCGACTGGCCCGCGAGGGCGCCGACATCATCGCGCTGGACATCTGTGCTCCGGCGTCCGCCAGCGTGACCTATACGCCGGCCACCCCTGAAGACCTCGACGAGACGGCGCGCCTGGTGGAGAACGAGGGCCGCAAGATCCTGACCCGCGAGGTCGACGTCCGCGACGATGCCGCGCTGCGCGATCTGGTGGCCGACGGGATCGAGCAGTTCGGCCGGCTCGACATCGTGGTGGCCAACGCGGGAGTGCTGAGCTGGGGCCGCATTTGGGAGCTCACCGACGAGCAGTGGGACACCGTCATCGGCGTCAACCTGACCGGCACCTGGCGCACGCTGCGCGCCACCGTGCCCGCCATGATCGAGGCGGGAAACGGCGGATCCATCATCGTGGTCAGCTCGTCGGCGGGCATCAAGGCCACACCGGGCAACGGCCACTACTCGGCCAGCAAACACGGACTCACGGCGCTGACCAACACACTGGCGATCGAGCTCGGCGAGTTCGGCATCCGGGTCAACTCCATCCACCCGTACTCGATAGACACCCCGATGATCGAACCCGAGGCGATGATGGAGATTTTCGCCAAGCATCCAAACTTCGTGCACAGCTTTCCGCCAATGCCGGTGCAGCCCAAGGGCTTCATGGCGGCCGACGAAGTGGCCGACGTGGTGGCCTGGCTCGCCGGCGACGGCTCGGGCACCCTCACGGGCACCCAGATCCCCGTGGATAAGGGTGCCCTAAAGTACTGACCGGCCATCGTGCTAAGAACTCCAAGTGAGTAGTGACGCAAGCGCGAACAATGGAATCGTGATCGTCGGCGGCGGGTTGGCCGCCGCCCGCACCGCCGAGCAGCTGCGGAGGTCGGAGTATTCCGGCCCCATCACGATCGTCAGCGACGAGGTGCACCTGCCCTACGACCGCCCGCCGCTGTCCAAAGAGGTGCTGCGCAAAGAGATCGACGACACCGCGCTCAAACCGCGCGAGTGGTACGACGAGAACGACATCACCCTGCGACTGGGGTCGGCTGCGAGCCGCCTGGACACCGCGGCGCAGACGGTGACGCTGGACGACGGGACCATGCTGGGCTACGCCGAACTCGTCATCGCCACGGGCCTGGTGCCCCGGCGCATCCCGGCGATCCCGGACCTCGAGGGCATCCGCGTGTTGCGCACCTTCGACGAAAGCATGGCGCTGCGCAAGCACGCGTCGGCGGCCCAGCGCGCCGTCGTCATCGGCGCCGGGTTCATCGGCTGCGAGGTGGCGGCCAGCCTGCGCAGCCTGGGCGTGGATGTGGTGCTGGTGGAGCCGCAGCCGACACCGCTGGCCGCGGTGCTCGGCGAGCAGATCGGCGAGCTGGTGGCACGGCTGCACCGCGCCGAAGGGGTCGACGTTCGCCTCGGGGTCGGGGTGACGGAGGTGCGCGGCGACTCACGCGTCGAGGCGGTGGTGCTGAGCGACGGCACCGAACTGCCGGCCGACATCGTGGTCGTCGGCATCGGGTCGCGCCCGGCGACCGAATGGCTTGAGGGCAGCGGGATCGAGGTCGACAACGGCGTCATCTGCGACGAGACCGGACGCACCAGCGCACCGAATGTGTGGGCGCTCGGTGATGTCGCCTCGTGGCGCGACGCGACGGGACATCAAGGGCGCGTGGAACATTGGAGCAACGTCGCCGATCAGGCCCGTGCCGTCGTGCCCGCGATGCTGGGCCAGGACGTGCCGCCGGTGGTGGTCGTCCCGTACTTCTGGAGCGATCAGTACGACGTCAAGATCCAGTGCCTGGGCGAGCCGGAGGCCGACGACATCGTCCATGTCGTCGAGGACGACGGCCGCAAGTTCCTGGCCTACTACGAACGCGACGGCGCCCTGGTCGGGGTGGTCGGCGGCGGGATGCCCGGCAAGGTCATGAAGGCCCGCGCCAAGATCGCCGCGGCCGTGCCCATCGCCGAAATGCTGGGCTGAGAAAGACCTTTCGCTCCCGCCGCTAGCCGACGGCGGCCGCGTACCGGTCGCTGGCGATCTCGGTGTTGCGGATCACCGTGGCGAGCTGCTCGGCGATACCTGGCGCGGTGACGATCGTCGACGCGGAGCTGTGCGTGTGCGGGTTGCCCTGCGCGTCGGTGAGCTGCGCTCCGGCCTCGCGGGCGATCAGCGTTCCCGCGGCGGTGTCCCAGGGCTTGTTGGACATCATGACGCAGGCGTCCAGCGCGCCCTCGGCGACGAAGGCGAGGTCGAGCGTCGCGGCCCCGATCATCCGGATGCGCTCGACTCGGGGCACCAGCTCGGTGGTGAGCGCCAGCCGGTGCGCATTGAGCCGGCCCGCATCGTGGCCGACGGCGTAGTCCCCGAGGGACACGATGGCGCCGCTGAGGCTGTCGGTGGCGCTGGCGGTGATCCGCTGCCCGTTGACGAACGCGCCTTTGCCCTCGATGGCGTGATAGGTCTTCCCGAGCAGGGGAGCGTGGGTGACGGCCAGCACGGTGCGCCCCTCGTGCAGCAGGGCCAGTGACACCGCGCACAGCGGCAGGCCGTGGACGAAGTTGGACGTCCCGTCGATGGGGTCAAGAACCCAGAGCCACTCGGACGTTTCGATCTCCGGCTGCTGCTCGGACTCTTCGGCCAGTAGCGCGATATCGGGTGTGCTCTGGGCCAGGTAGGCGGCGATGTCGCGCTGGATCGCGAGGTCGACGTCGGTGACCGTGTCGCGGTCACCCTTGTGCTGCACCGAGCTCGGTTGGGACTTCTTGAGCGTGGTTGCGCCGATTTGTGTTGCTTGCCAGGCGATTTCAAAAAGCTCTTGCATTGACTTCATGGAAAGGTCTGCCTCGCTTCCGGTGTTGGCGTGCGTTCGGCGTTTGTCGAGCATAAGGGATCAGCGAATTCGCCTCGCGCGCACCCCACTGAGCACGCGAAGCGAAAGCACTTAGACCATCAAGGTTTTCACTCGCATATCGCCGTCTGCCTGGCGGTTCGACGCGAATTCAGCATATGCCACAGCCGAATTCGATGGTGATACACCTCACTGGACGCATTGGGTCTGGAATCCCCATTGGGGGCAATAGCCCTGGCTGTAGCCGGTGTCACACAATTGCCGTGACCGGCAACGCCAAACACATTGTGCTGGAAACTCGTAACTCCGCGTGATGACGAATTTTGCTGCCCCGACATGCATCGCCGCGCTCGGTGCACCGCTTGCCAAGCTTGGCTACTGTCTGCAAGCGAGCGATGTTGGGGGACCTTTCACAACGCAGTGGGTTGGCTGAACCGCCCGGCCTGCGGGCCGCCGCTGAATCATCGTTCCTTTCCCAGATAACCAGCAACTTGAGCAGGCAGGTGATTGGCAAGTGACAGTGATTGATGAGATATACAGCTCGCCCAGCGCGATTCCGACCGTCGCACTCAATGACGAGGCGAAGATGCCCGTACTTGGCTTGGGGGTAGCCAAGTTGTCCGATGAGGAAACGGAAAGCTCGGTACTCGCGGCGCTGGAGGCCGGCTGTCGCCTCATCGACACCGCCGCTTCCTACGGCAACGAGGAAGCCGTCGGGCGCGCAATCGCCGCCTCGGGCATTCCCCGCGAGGAATTGTTCGTCGCCACCAAGCTGGGCACCTCGAAGCAGGGCTTCCACACCGCGCAGGAGTCGTGCAAGGCGAGCCTGGACCGGCTCGGGCTGGACTACCTCGACCTCTACCTGATCCACTGGCCGGCGCCGAAGCTGGGCAAGTATGTGGAGAGCTTTGAGGGCATGAAGGTGGCCCGCGACGAGGGGCACGTCCGCTCGATCGGCGTCTGCAACTTCACCGAGGAACTGCTGGCGACGGTCATCGACGAAACCGACGAGGTGCCCGCCGTGAACCAGGTCGAGTTGCACCCGCGGCTCAACCAGGCCGACCTGCGCCTGGCCCACGCCGAGCACGACGTGCAGACGCAGTCCTACAGCCCGCTGGGTGTCGGCAAGATGCTTGAGAACCCGACGGTGACGTCGATCGCCGCCGAGTACGGCCGCACCCCCGCCCAGGTACTGGTCCGGTGGAACCTGCAGTTGGACAACGTCGTGGTCTCGCGGTCGTCCAAGCCCGAGCGCGTCGCCCAGAACCTGGACGTGTTCGACTTCACCCTCGCCCCGGAGCACATGGAGGCCATCGAAGGATTGCATGACGGCACCCGCGTGCTGCACGATCCGATGACCTTCATGGGGACCTGACGCGAAAACCCTACTGCCAGTCCACCGGCGGGCCGTGCGGATGGCATTCGCCCAACGTCTGCGGCTCGCCGTCCGGCCAGCTGCGCGCCCGCACCACGAACCTGATCGGTGCGCCCGGGCCGTCGCGCGCGGGCTCCATCGTGAGGTGGGCGAACGGCGAGCGGGCGTCGGCCCGGGCGGCCAGCGCGTCCACGTGGGCGCGCACCGCGGCGCGTTCGTCGGTGGACAGATACTGCCAGGTGATCGAGTGCCACAACACGGTCAGCGCGCCGTCGGCCAGCGTCAGGCCGGCGACCGCGTCGGCCGCGGTCCGGCACTCGAGTGCCGCCGGCACGCGGCGGGCGACCTCGATGGCGCCGCGCAGCCGCGCCAGGCGGGCGGCCTGGTCGGGCCAGACGTAGCTCAGTACGGCCGTCTCCCCGTCGGTGTCGCCGACGTCGATGGGGGCGATGTCGTACCCGTGCCGCGCGACGATCCGCACTTCGCGCCGGGGCGGCAGCGCGCCGCGCCACGCGTCGTCGATGGTCACCGGTGAGTCGGCCGGCCCCCACTGGCCACCGGCGAAGGCGTACCGGTAGTGGTCCGCGCGCAGGTTGAGCCCTGCGCTCGATCCGATCTCGAAAAGCCGTATGGGCAAGCCGAATTCGTGGTTGATGTGCAGTAGTCCGCCGATCAGGGCGGCCGATCGGCCCACCTCGTTGGTCTGCGGTGGCCGGCTCAGCGCCGCGCGCAGCGCGTCGACGTGACCGGCGGCGGTGTCCAGGATCTCCGGCCAGGCGGCCCTGGCCTCCCATCCCCCGCCGGTGCTGGGGTAGAAGCGGCGCAGCCGCGCCGCTCGGCCGTCGAGCACCAACCGGTGCAGCCCGCCGAGCAACCGCAGCGGCACCGCGTCGCGCGACGGGGCGTCCTCGCGCCCGGCCAAGACGGTCGCGAAGACGCCGCCGGCTTCCAGATCGGCGGCGACCAGTTCGAAAAGCTCGCCATACATCGGCGAACCCGACGAGGCGCAGAACCTGCCCTGTGACCGCAGGGTGTGCACCAGGTGCTCGGCCGTCACCCGCCCAGCCCGTGCAGTCCGGCGCCCACAACATCGAAGGCGTTGCCCAGGGCGACCGGCAGCGGGACGGATTCATCGCTCAGCCAGTGCTCGTAGGCCGATAAGGCCACCCCGAGCATCGTCCAGGCGACGGTCTGGGGCAGCAGATCCGTGGTCTTGCAGTCCAGGCGGCGCGCCACGAACCCGGCGATCACCTCGCGCCAGCCGGCGTACATCGTCATCGAATACGCTTGTAGCTCAGCGGTTTGCAGGATCACCCGCATGCGCTGGCGGTGCCGGGCGGTCTCGGATTCGTCAAAGGTGTTGAACGCCAACAGCGCAGCGCGCAGCGCATCACCCAGACCCACGCTGGCATCGACGTTGTCGAGCAGATCGCGCAGGTGGGCAAGGTGATTGTCGAAGTCACCCCAGGGGATTGCGTTCTTGGACGCGTAGTAGCGGAACAGGGTCCGGCGGGAGATGCCGGCGGCCTGGGCGACGTCGTCGACGCTCACGTCGGCGAAACCGCGGGCCGTGAACATGTCGATGGCGACGTCGGTGATGTGGTGCTGGGTGGTCGAGCGGCGCCTGCCCACCCGCGGCTGCGGCATCATCGGACCCCGCCCTTCCATTTCGGCACTCGATGCCATATTCTGGCGGCGAGTGTGACTCAGACCCCATCGTTGTCAAGACCGGACGAAAGGCAAGGCCCCGTGGACCACGAGACCGAAACTGACACCCAACTCGTCACCGAGACCCTGGTCGAAGAGGTGTCCATCGACGGCATGTGCGGGGTCTACTGACCGTGCCCGCGCCCGCGCAGGCTCGGACGGCGAGGCCGTTCGAGCCTGACCGCGCCTGGCGATTGCACCCGCAGGTGGCGGTTCGGCCGGAACCGTTCGGCGCGCTGCTCTACCACTTCGGTACCCGCAAACTGTCGTTTCTGAAGAACCGCACCATCCTCACGGTGGTGCAGTCGCTGGCCGACCACCCCGACATCCGGTCCGCCTGCCGCGCGGCCGGAGTGGACGACGCCGCGCAGGCGCCGTACCTGCATGCGCTGGGTGTGCTCGTCGAGTCCAACATGCTGGTGCCCCGGAAGGACCATGAATGACCACAGCGGCCCCCGTCCCCCGGCTGATCGAGCAGTTCGAGCACGGGCTCGACGCGCCCATCTGCCTCACCTGGGAGCTCACGTATGCCTGCAACCTGGCCTGCGTGCACTGCTTGTCGTCGTCGGGCAAGCGGGACCCGCGCGAGCTGTCCACCCGTCAGTGCATGGACATCATCGATGAGCTGGAACGCATGCAGGTGTTCTACGTCAACATCGGTGGCGGGGAACCCACTGTGCGCCCTGACTTTTGGGAACTGGTCGACTACGCGACCGAGCACCACGTCGGCGTGAAGTTCTCCACCAACGGCGTCCGCATCACGCCCGAGATCGCCGCGCGGCTGGCGGCCAGCGACTACGTCGACGTCCAGATCTCGCTGGACGGCGCCACCGCCGAGGTCAACGACGCCGTGCGGGGACCCGGCTCGTTCGACATGGCGGTGCGTGCCCTGGAGAACCTGGCCGAGGCCGGATTCTCCGACGCCAAGATCTCCGTGGTCGTCACCCGGCACAACGTCGATCAGCTCGACGAATTCGCCGCGCTGGCAAGTCGTTACGGCGCCACGCTGCGGATCACCCGGCTTCGCCCGTCCGGACGCGGCGCCGATGTCTGGGAGGAGCTGCACCCCACCGCCGACCAGCAGGTCCAGCTCTACGACTGGCTGGTCGCCAAGGGCGAGCGGGTGCTCACCGGCGACTCCTTCTTCCACCTGGCCCCGCTCGGCCAGTCCGGCGCCCTGGCCGGCCTGAACATGTGCGGCGCGGGCCGGGTGGTGTGCCTCATCGACCCGGTCGGCGACGTGTACGCCTGCCCGTTCGCCATCCACGACCGCTTCCTGGCCGGAAACGTGGTATCCGACGGTGGTTTCGACAACGTCTGGAAGAACGCCCCGCTGTTCCGCGAGCTGCGCGAGCCGCAGTCGGCGGGCGCCTGCGGCAGCTGCGGTCACTACGACAGCTGCCGGGGCGGATGCATGGCCGCCAAATTCTTCACCGGCCTGCCGCTGGACGGGCCGGATCCCGAATGCGTACAGGGCCACAGCGCGACGGCGCTGGCGCACGACCGCGAGACGCCGCGCCCCAGGGCCGATCATTCCCGCGGCAAGCGCATCCGCCAGCCGGTGCCGCTGACCCTGTCGCTGCGGCCACCTACCGTCACGCCGGAGACGCCGCCGGCCCGCATGTGTAACGAAAGCCCGGTGTGACAAATGGCCGACGCATGGTTTGAGACCGTCGCCATCGCGCAGCAACGCGCCAAGCGGCGGCTGCCGAAATCGGCGTACTCGTCCCTGATTTCGGCCAGCGAAAAGGGAGTCACGGTCTCCGACAACGTGGCAGCGTTCAGCGAGCTCGGGTTCGCGCCGCACGTCATCGGTGCGCAGGAAAAGCGCGACTCGTCGACCAACGTTATGGGACAAGAGATTTCGCTGCCGGTGCTGATCTCGCCGACGGGCGTGCAGGCGGTGCACCCCGAGGGTGAGGTCGCCGTGGCGCGGGCCGCGGCCGCCCGCGGCACAGCCATGGGGCTGTCCTCGTTCGCCAGCAAGCCGATCGAAGAGGTCATCGCGGCCAACCCGAAGCTGTTCTTCCAGGTGTACTGGCTGGGTGACCGCGACGCGATCGCGGCTCGGGTCGAGCGTGCCCGCGCGGCCGGGGCGGTCGGGCTGATCGTCACCACCGACTGGAGCTTCTCGCACGGCCGGGACTGGGGCAGCCCGTCGATCCCGGAGAAGATGGACCTCAAGACCATCGTCAAGATGAGCCCGGAGGTCATCACCAAGCCGCGATGGTTCCTGCAGTGGGCGAAGACGATGCGGCCGCCGGAGCTGCGCGTGCCCAACCAGGGACGCCGCGGCGAGCCCGGGCCGCCCTTCTTCCAGGCATACGGGGAGTGGATGGGCACGCCGCCGCCGACCTGGGAGGACATCGCCTGGCTCCGCGAACTGTGGGGCGGGCCCTTCATGCTCAAGGGCGTGATGCGTGTCGATGACGCCAAAAGGGCGGTGGACGCGGGGGTTTCGGCCATTTCGGTGTCCAACCACGGCGGTAACAACCTGGACGGCACGCCGGCCTCGATCCGCGCCCTGCCCGCGGTGGCCGCGGCCGTCGGCGACCAGATCGAGGTGCTTCTCGACGGCGGCGTGCGGCGCGGAAGCGACGTCGTCAAGGCCGTGGCGCTGGGAGCCCGCGCCGTGATGATAGGCCGGGCCTACCTGTGGGGGCTGGCCGCGGCAGGCCAACCGGGTGTGGAGAACGTGCTCGACATTTTGCGCGGCGGTATCGACTCGGCGCTGATGGGTCTCGGGCTGTCCTCGGTCCACGACCTCGGACCGGAGCACATTCTGGTGCCGCCGGGATTCACCCGCGCGCTGGGCGTGCCCTCGGGTGGTGCGTAGCAAAAGCCCGAGTATTCAGGGTGGATATCTCCGGATTAAGTGACGTATCCGCAAATCGTGATACGGGCGGGGTATCCGTGACGGACGAGCCCATGATTCGAACGCCCAGTGAACGACCCAGAAAAAAAGTTTTTTTCAAGCTTCAACAATTGGTGCACGCCAGGTGAATTCGTCTTACCATCACCGAGTGTCCGTACTCGGCGAATTGGGAGCCGCGACGTCGAGCCAGCTATCAAGCACGTCGGCGTCGGTATTGGTTCCGCTGGGGTCGACCGAACAACACGGTCCGCACCTGCCGCTGGACACCGATACCCGGATCGCGACGGCGGTCGCCGGCGGCGCTCAAGCCCGCCTCGGGCACGAGTGGCTGGTGGCGCCGGCCATCGCCTACGGCGCCAGCGGCGAGCACCAGAGTTTCGCCGGGACGATCTCGCTGGGCACCGAGGCGCTGACGCTGCTGCTGGTCGAGTACGGCAGGTCAGCGGCCGGTTGGGCCCGGCGCCTCGTCTTCGTCAACGGCCACGGCGGCAACGTCGAGGCGTGCAGGCGCGCGGTGGCCCTGTTGCGCACCGAGGGCCGCGATGTCGGCTGGTCGCCCTGCCTGACCGCCGGCGGTGACGCCCACGCCGGCCATACCGAAACTTCGGTGTTGCTGCACATCTCGCCGGCCGTCGTCCGGACCGAGCAGTCGGTGGCCGGCAACACCGCCCCCCTGCCCGAGTTGCTCGGGTCGATGCGTCGCGGGGGAGTCGCGGCGGTCAGCCCGGTCGGGGTGCTGGGCGACCCGACCACCGCCACCGCCGCCGAGGGCAAGCGGATCTTCGCCGAGATGGTCGACGGCTGCGTCCGCCGGGTCAGCCGGTGGCGGCCCGGGCCCGACGGGCTGCTGACATGAGCGCGCACCGGTTGCCGGACGGGTTCGCCGTCCAGGTCGACCGCCGCGTGCGGGTGCTCGGCGACGGCTCGGCGCTGCTCGGTGGTTCGCCGACCCGGCTGCTGAAGCTGGCACCCGCCGCCCAGGACATGCTCTCGGATGGCCGGCTGAAGGTGAGTGACGAGCTCAGCGCCCAACTCGCCCGCACCCTGCTGGACGCCACGGTGGCCCACCCCCGGCCCGCGGGCGGCCCGTCGCACCATGACGTGACGGTGGTAATCCCGGTGCGGGACAACCTTTCTGGGGTGCGACGCCTGGTGAGCTCCCTGCGCGGGCTGCGCGTCGTCGTGGTGGACGACGGCTCGTTCCCCCCGGTCGAGCCGGAAGACTTCGTCGGCGCGCACTGCGACATCGAGGTGCTGCGCCACCACCGCAGCAAGGGCCCGGCGGCGGCCCGCAACACCGGGCTGGGCGTCTGCAGCACGGACTTCGTCGCCTTCCTGGACTCCGACGTCGCACCGCGCCGGGGCTGGCTGGAGGCGCTGCTCGGTCATTTCTGCGATCCCACGGTCGGCCTGGTCGCGCCCCGCATCGTCGGCCTGTCACACAGCGAGAACGTGGTGGCGCGCTATGAGGCGGTGCACTCCTCGCTCGACCTCGGGGAGCGCGAGGCGCCGGTGCTGCCGCACAGCACGGTGTCCTACGTGCCCAGCGCGGCGATCATCTGCCGGTGCTCGGCGATCCGGGAGGTCGGCGGGTTCGACGAGACCCTGCAGTCCGGCGAGGACGTCGACCTGTGCTGGCGGCTCATCGAGTCGGGCACCCGGCTGCGCTACGAGCCGATCGCGCTGGTCGGCCACGACCACCGCACCGAGTTGCGGGACTGGCTCGCGCGCAAAGCCTTTTACGGCGGTTCGGCGGCTCCGCTGTCGGTGCGCCACCCGGACAAGACGGCGCCGGTGGTGATCTCCGGCTGGGCGCTGATGACGTGGATCCTGATGGCCTTCGGGTCCACCCTGTCGCGGCTGGCGTCCATCGTCCTGGCCGTGCTGACCGGCCACCGGATCGCGCGGGCGATGCGCAGCGCCGAGACGTCGATGACCGATGTCGCGATGATCGCGGGCCGTGGCCTCTGGTCCGCGGCGCTGCAGCTGGCGTCGGCGCTGTGTCGGCACTACTGGCCGCTGGCGCTGGTGGCCGCCACCATGTCGCGCCATTTCCGGCGGGTGGTCGTGGTCGCGGCCGTGATGGACGGGGTGGTCGACTGGCTTCGCCGCCGCGACGCGATCAGTGACGACGTCGAACCGATCGGGCTGCCGACCTACCTGGTGCTCAAGCGCGTCGACGACCTGGCCTACGGGCTCGGGTTGTGGTGGGGTGTGCTACGGGAACGCAACGTGCGCGCCCTGAAACCCCAGATCCGGAGTTAACCACCACCTTGACCGCAGCCGCCTCGCACAGCGATGTGCTGATCGTCGGCGCCGGCAGTGCAGGATCGGTTGTTGCGGAACGTCTTTCCGCGGATCCGCGGTGCGCGGTGACCGTCCTCGAGGCCGGGCCGGCGCTCGACGATCCGGGACTGCTCGCCCAGACCGCAAACGGGTTGCAATTGCCGATAGGTGTCGGCAGTCCGCTGGTGCACCGATACCAGACCCACCTCACCGACGAGCCCGCCCGCCAGCATCCCCTGGTGCGCGGGGCGACGGTGGGCGGATCGGGCGCGATCAACGGCGGTTACTTCTGCCGCGGGTTGCCGCGCGACTTCGACCGCATCGCCATCCCGGGCTGGGGATGGGCCGAGGTGCTGGACAGCTTCCGTGCCATCGAGACCGACCTGGACTTCGACGGTCCCGCCCACGGCGACAGCGGTCCCATCCAGGTGCGCCGCACGCATGAAATGACCGGGACCACCGAGCGATTCATCGCCGCCGCCGAGCGCGCCGGATTCGGCTGGATCGCCGACCTCAATGATGCTGCGCCAGATCAGGTTTCGGGAATCGGCGCTGTACCGCTCAACATCGTCGACGGCGTACGGCGTGGCTCCGGCGCCGGATACCTGATCCCGGCGCTGGGCCGGCCGAACCTGGACCTGCACGCGCGGACCCGGGTAGCAAGGCTGCGAATCGCCGGCACCGCAGTGGTCGGCGTCGATGCGGTCGGCCCGCGCGGCCGCATGACCCTGACCGCCGATCGAGTCGTGTTGTGCGCCGGTGCGATTGAGACGGCACGCCTGCTGATGCTTTCCGGTTTCGGAGAAGAAAAGATGTTGCGCGCCGCCGGCGTGCCGATGGTGGCGCCGCTGCCGGTCGGCATGTCGTTCAGCGATCATGCCGAGTGGGTGCTGCCCACCGATTGGACGGTGGCGCCCGGGCGGCCGGTGCTCGAAGTGGTGCTCAGCACGGCCGACGACCTCGAGATCAGGCCCTACACAGGCGGATTCGTGGCGATGACCGGCGACGGCACCGCCGGGCACGCCGACTGGCCACACCTGGGAGTGGCGCTGATGCAGCCGCGCGCCCGGGGGCGCATCACGCTGGTTTCGGCCGACCCCGACGTGGCGCCGCGAATAGAGCACCGCTACGACAGCGAGCCCGAGGATGTCGCCGCGCTGCGCCGCGGCAGCGAGCTGGCCCGCGACTTGGCCGGCGGCACAATCGATGTCGCGGCGGCCGTCTGGTCAACCTCGCAACACCTGTGCGGCACAGCACCGATGGGCGCCGACGGCGACGCGCGCGCCGTCGTCGACCCCCGGTGCCGGGTGCTGGGCATCGATAACCTGTGGGTGATCGACGGCTCGATCCTGCCCGCGATCACCAGCCGCGGCCCGCACGCCACGATCGTGATGATCGGGCACCGGGCCGCGGAGTTCGTTCAGTGATGCGACAGCATCCGCCGCACGGTGCGTAGCTGGCGGCCATCGCGGCCGGGAGCCCACACCCCGATCGCCACGGCGGCGACGGCGACGATCGCGGCCATCGTGATGGTGGACGCGTGCAGGGCCGCCAGGAACGCGGACTTGCTGATGTCGGCCAGCTGCCGGCCCTGGGGCCCGAGCCGGCCGGCGATCTCCACCGCCTTGGCCAGCGAGTCGGTGGCCTGGCCGCGGACCGGCGCCGGAAATCCGGCCAGCCTGGGCGCCAGCTCGTGCGAGTAGCGGCCGGCCAGGATGGAACCGGCCACCGCGATGCCCAGCGCGCCGCCCATCTCGCGCGACGTGTCGTTCACCGCGGAGGCCACACCCTGCTTTTCATCTGGAACCGCGCCCATGATCGCCGAAGTCGTCGGCGCCGTGCATATTCCGATGCCGGTGGCGAGAATCAAGGTGGGCCAAGCGAATTCGAAGTACGTCGAGTGCAGATCCAGCCCGCACATACACCCGAATCCGACCGCCATCAGCAGCGTGCCGACGAACAACACCAGCCGCAGCCCCAGCTTGGGCACGTACCAGAACGACAGGGCAGAGAAGATGCCCAGCGGCACCATGAACGGCCCGAAGGCGGTCGCCGTCGCCAGCGCGGAGTAGCCCATGATCTGCTGCACGTATTGCATGCCGATGTAGAAGAAGCCGAAGGTGGCGCCGAACAGGATGACGATCGCGGTCACCCCGGTCGCGAAATTCGGGTCGGCGAACAGCCGGACGTCCAGCAGCGGTTGCCTGCCCCGCAGGGCCAGCCGCAATTCGACGGCACCGAACGCCGCGGCGATCACCGCGCCGACGACGAGCCCGCCCCACACCACCGGGTCGCTCCAGCCGCGCCCGGGCGCTTCCAGGATGGCGGCCACCGCGATCGCGACCGCCGCGCCGATCAGGACCGCGCCCAGCGCGTCGACCCGGGGGGCGCCAGCGTCGCGCGACGACGCGACGGTACAGGCCAGCGCGAAGATCACCAGCCCGGCGATGCCCAGCGACCAGAAGATGGCGTGCCAATCCCAAAAGCGAAGCAGCAGGCCGGAACCCAGCATGCCCAGGACGCCGCCGGAACCGGCCGTCCCGGCCCAGATGCCAACGGCCTTGGTGCGGTCCTCTTTTGGATAGGCCACCGTCAGCAGCGACAGCGTGGCGGGCATGACGAACGCGGCGCCGATCCCGGCCACCGCCCGGCCCGCGATGATCTGAGCCGGGTTGTGCAGCAGCGCCGGGGCCATCGAACCGATCGCGAACACCAGCAGCCCGGTCAGCAGCGCACCGCGCCGGCCGTAGCGGTCACCGATCGCGCCGGCCGGCAGCAGCAGGCACGCCAGAGCCACGGTGTAGCCGTCGACGACCCAGTTCAGCTGCGATGCGGTGGCCGAGGTGGCCACCGCGAGGTCGCCGAGCGCGGTGTTCAGGGCCGTCATCGACGCCACCACCAGGGCGACGGCCATGCAGGCGACGGCCAGCGTCCAGTTTCGGGCCCGGAAGCTATCGCCGATGCCGATCCCGTCAGTACGCTGGTCGGACCGGACGAGGGTTTCGACCATGCGGTTCACCTCCTGGGGAGCGTGCGACGTTTCGAGACCAATAGTCTTGTAGGTAGACGGATCGTCTCGTCCTCAAACAGGGAGGTGGGTCACAATCGACACCGGGACGTCCGACCCGCGCCCCGCGAGGTCGCGAGCCAGGCTGCTGGAAGCCGCCGTCACGCTGCTGCGCGCCGGGGGGCCCAGCGCGGTGACGGTCGACGCGGTCACCCGCACCGCCAACGTGGCCCGGGCAACCCTGTATCGCCACTTCCCGAGCGGAAACGACCTACTGGCAGCGGCTTTCAACAGCCTGATCCCGGCGTCGCCAGCCCCGCCCAACGAGGGTTCGCTGCGCGACCGGCTGGTCGCGGTGGTGCTGGCCCAGGCCGAATCCGTCGCGCAGGCGCCCACCATGATGACCGCCATGTCGTGGCTTGCGCTGGGGCGCGACCTGGAGGGCCTGCCCGAGCCGCGGCACAGCCGCAACGCCGACAGCGCGGCGATCACCACCCTGCGTGAGCGCATCGCCCAGCAGTACGCCGAGCCCTTCGACGCCATCTTCGACAGCCCGGAGGCCGCCGAGCTGGGGGAGGTGGACCGGTCGCGGGCGATCGCCCTGCTCATCGGCCCGCTGGTGTTGGGCCGCCTGTCCACGCTGCCCGATTTCGACTATCACCAGTGCGCGCTGGCGGCCGTCGACGGCTTCTTACATGTGCAACGCGGCAGCGCCGGCGCCGCGAACATCGAATCGGCCGGCGCCTGACCTCTACCAGCGCATTTACCGGCCGGTGTTACCGTCCTCAAGACGGGTGCGGCGGATTTGGCTCGATATCCGGGCTGAATTTTGCTCGGGCCACGATCGTCAGGCATACTGTTCAGGTTGCCTTGAGCCGGGTTTGCGCCTGGTCGGGCATACGACCAGCGTCCAAACGGGCGCGTCCGGTCCCATCCTTTGAGAGCGACGAATTTCGATCGCGGATGAGGCTGCGTGAGGGTGACACGCCCGACCGCGGGGGCCGGTGGACCACGACAGGTAAACAGCGGCGCAATATCCGGCGCAACGCTCGATCGGCCCAGAGTTGGCCGGCCCGATCGGCGCGCCGGTGGCACCAGGCCCGGATTCGGGCCTCAACAGGAGTGAGGGTAGGAGAAGCGTGGCGGGACAGAAGATCCGCATCAGGCTTAAGGCCTACGACCATGAGGCTATTGACGCGTCGGCGCGCAAGATCGTCGAGACCGTCGTCCGCACGGGTGCCAGTGTTGTAGGTCCGGTGCCGCTGCCGACTGAGAAGAACGTGTATTGCGTCATCCGCTCACCGCACAAGTACAAGGACTCGCGGGAGCACTTCGAGATGCGCACGCACAAGCGGCTGATCGACATCCTCGACCCGACGCCGAAGACCGTCGACGCGCTGATGCGCATCGACCTTCCGGCCAGTGTCGACGTCAACATCCAGTAGGAGATCCAGACTCATGGCAAGAAAAGGCATTCTGGGTACCAAGCTGGGCATGACGCAGGTGTTCGATGAGAACAACAAGGTCGTCCCGGTGACGGTCGTCAAGGCCGGCCCGAACGTGGTGACCCGGATCCGTACCCCCGAGCAGGACGGCTACAGCGCCGTGCAGCTGGCCTACGGCGAGATCAGTCCCCGCAAGGTCAACAAGCCGGTGACCGGTCAGTACGCCGCCGCGGGCGTCAACCCGCGCCGCTTCCTGGCCGAGCTGCGGCTGGAGAACCCCGAGGCGGCCGCCGAGTACGAGGTCGGCCAGGAGCTGACGGCGGAGATCTTCGCCGACGGCGCCTACGTCGACGTCACGGGCACCTCCAAGGGCAAGGGCTTCGCCGGCACCATGAAGCGCCACGGCTTCCGTGGTCAGGGCGCCAGCCACGGTGCCCAGGCGGTGCACCGCCGCCCGGGTTCGATCGGCGGCTGCGCCACCCCCGCGCGGGTGTTCAAGGGCACCCGGATGTCGGGCCGGATGGGTAGCGACCGCGTGACCGTCCAGAACCTGTTGGTGCACAAGGTCGATACCGAGAACGGCGTGCTGCTGATCAAGGGCGCGGTCCCCGGCCGCACCGGTGGGCTCGTCGTGGTCCGCAGCGCGGTCAAACGAGGTGAGAAGTGATGGCAGAAGGCTCCAAGACGCTCAAGATTGACGTCAAGACGCCGGGCGGCAAGGTCGAGGGCTCGATAGAGCTGCCGGCCGAATTGTTCGACGCCCCGGCCAATATCGCGCTGATGCACCAGGTCGTCACCGCGCAGCGGGCGGCGGCGCGTCAGGGCACGCACTCGACCAAGACGCGTGGCGACGTCAGCGGCGGCGGCCGTAAGCCGTACCGGCAGAAGGGAACCGGCCGGGCCCGACAGGGTTCGACGCGTGCCCCGCAGTTCACCGGCGGTGGCGTGGTGCACGGCCCCAAGCCCCGCGACTACAGCCAGCGCACCCCCAAGAAGATGATCGCCGCGGCGTTGCGCGGCGCACTGTCCGACCGGGCGCGCAACGGCCGCATCCACGCGATCACCGAGCTGGTGTCGGGTCAGACGCCGTCCACCAAGAACGCCAGGGCGTTCCTGGGCACGCTGACCGACCGCAAGCAGCTGCTGGTCGTGATCGGCCGCAGCGACGAGGCCGGCGCCAAGAGCGTGCGCAACCTGCCCGGTGTGCACCTCCTGACCCCCGACCAGCTCAACACCTACGACGTGCTGCGCTCCGACGACGTGGTGTTCAGCGTTGAGGCGCTCAACGCCTACATCGCCGGGGCCACCGGCGGTGCCGCCGACAAAGATGTGGAGGTAACGGCGTAGATGGCGACCATCACTGACCCCCGCGACATCATTCTCGGCCCGGTCATCTCGGAGAAGTCCTATTCGCTGCTCGACGACAACGTGTACACGTTTGTGGTGCACCCCGATTCGAACAAGACGCAGATCAAGATCGCTATCGAGAAGATCTTCTCCGTCAAGGTCGCGTCGGTGAACACCGCGAACCGGCAAGGTAAGCGGAAGCGCACCAGGACCGGATTCGGCAAGCGCAAGAGCACCAAGCGGGCCATCGTCACGCTGGCGCCGGGTAGCAAGCCGATCGATCTGTTCGGGGCACCGGCGTAGCCGCCGCGAGAGGAAACCTGATTAGACATGGCAATTCGTAAGTACAAGCCGACGAGCCCCGGCCGCCGCGGCTCGAGCGTGTCCGATTTCTCCGAGGTCACTCGTTCCACCCCGGAGAAGTCGCTGGTGCGTCCGCTGCACGGCCACGGTGGGCGAAACGCGCACGGCCGCATCACCACCCGCCACAAGGGTGGTGGCCACAAGCGCGCCTACCGGGTGGTCGACTTCCGTCGCAACGACAAGGACGGCGTCAACGCCAAGGTCGCGCACATCGAGTACGACCCCAACCGGACCGCCAACATCGCGCTGCTGCACTTCCTGGACGGCGAGAAGCGCTACATCATTGCGCCGCAGGGACTCTCGCAGGGTGACGTGGTGGAGTGCGGCCCGAACGCGGACATCAAGCCGGGCAACAACCTGCCGCTGCGCAACATCCCGGCCGGTACCGTGATCCACGCCGTGGAGCTGCGCCCCGGCGGTGGCGCCAAGCTGGCGCGGTCGGCCGGGTCCAGCATCCAGCTGCTCGGTAAAGAAGGCACCTACGCGTCGCTGCGTATGCCCAGCGGTGAGATCCGCCGCGTCGACGTGCGCTGCCGCGCCACCGTCGGCGAGGTCGGCAACGCCGAGCAGGCGAACATCAACTGGGGCAAGGCCGGCCGGATGCGGTGGAAGGGCAAGCGCCCCTCGGTCCGTGGTGTCGTCATGAACCCGGTGGACCACCCGCACGGTGGTGGTGAGGGTAAGACCTCCGGTGGTCGCCACCCGGTGAGCCCGTGGGGCAAGCCCGAGGGCCGCACCCGCCACCCGAACAAGGCCAGTAACAAGCTCATTGTCCGACGCCGGCGCACCGGCAAGAAGCACGGTCGCTAGGAAGTCAGGAGTAGCACATGCCACGCAGCCTGAAGAAGGGCCCGTTTGTCGATGGCCACCTGCTCAAGAAGGTGGACACGCAGAACGAGAAGAACACCAAACAGGTGATCAAGACATGGTCGCGGCGTTCGACGATCATTCCTGACTTCATCGGCCACACCTTCGCCGTCCACGACGGACGCAAGCACGTCCCGGTGTTCGTCACCGAGGCGATGGTCGGCCACAAGCTTGGTGAATTCGCGCCCACCCGCACCTTCAAGGGACACATCAAGGACGACCGGAAGGCCAAACGGCGATGACCACAACGGAATTCCCCTCGGCGGTGGCCAAAGCACGTTTCGTGCGGGTGTCGCCGAGAAAGGCGCGCCGGGTGATCGACCTGGTGCGCGGCCGCTCGGTGGCCGACGCGCTGGACATCTTGCGCTGGGCGCCGCAGGCCGCCAGTGAGCCGGTGGCCAAGGTGATCGCCAGTGCCGCGGCCAACGCACAGAACAACAACGGACTGGACCCGGCGACCCTGGTGGTCGCCACCGTCTACGCCGACGAGGGCCCCACGGCCAAGCGCATCCGTCCGCGCGCCCAGGGCCGCGCGTTCCGGATCCGCAAGCGCACCAGCCACATCACGGTCGTGGTGGAAAGCCGGCCGGGCAAGGACCAGGGTTCGGCGAAGTCGACCCGGGCCCGTCGCGCCGAGGCCAGCAAGGCCGCCGCGAAGGCACCCGCCAAGAAAGCGCCGGCCAACAAGGCACCCGCCAAGAAGGCCGCGACCAAGGCGCCCGCGAAGAAGGCCGCTAAGAAAGCCGAAGCCAAGACGTCTGAGACCTCTGACGCGAAGGGAGGCTCAGACTAGTGGGCCAGAAGATCAATCCGCACGGCTTCCGGCTGGGCATCACCACCGACTGGAAGTCACGCTGGTACGCCGACAAGCAGTACGCGGACTACGTCAAGGAAGACGTCGCGATCCGGCGGCTGCTCTCGACCGGCCTGGAGCGGGCCGGAATCGCCGACGTGGAGATCGAGCGCACCCGCGACCGGGTCCGGGTCGACATCCACACCGCGCGTCCCGGCATCGTGATCGGCCGTCGCGGCACCGAGGCCGACCGGATCCGTGCCGACCTGGAGAAGCTGACCGGCAAGCAGGTGCAGCTCAACATCCTCGAGGTCCGAAACCCGGAGTCGCAGGCACAATTGGTGGCCCAGGGCGTCGCCGAGCAGCTGAGCAACCGTGTGGCGTTCCGCCGCGCGATGCGTAAGGCCATCCAGTCGGCGATGCGTCAGCCCAACGTCAAGGGCATCCGGGTGCAGTGCTCCGGCCGCCTCGGTGGGGCCGAGATGAGCCGCTCGGAGTTCTACCGCGAGGGCCGGGTGCCGCTGCACACGCTGCGCGCCGACATCGACTACGGCCTCTACGAAGCCAAGACCACCTTCGGCCGGATCGGCGTGAAGGTGTGGATCTACAAGGGCGACGTCGTCGGTGGGAAGCGCGAATTGGCCGCCGCCGCTCCGGCGGGCGCCGAGCGTCCACGCCGCGAGCGTCCGTCGGGCACCCGCCCGCGCCGCAGCGGCGCGTCGGGTACCACGGCCACCAGCACCGAGGCAGGCCGCGCGGCCGCGAGCGCCTAAGAGGGCGCGACGGCCGCCGCGACCCAGTCCGCACCCGCTGCAGAACCACAAAGCACGGAGAGCTGAATCATGTTGATTCCCCGCAGGGTTAAACACCGCAAGCAGCACCACCCCCGCCAGCGTGGCATCGCCAGTGGCGGCACGGCGGTGAACTTCGGCGACTACGGCATCCAGGCCCTGGAACACGCCTACGTCACCAACCGGCAGATCGAGTCCGCTCGTATCGCCATCAACCGGCACATCAAGCGTGGCGGCAAGGTGTGGATCAACGTCTTCCCCGACCGCCCGCTGACCAAGAAGCCCGCCGAAACCCGCATGGGTTCGGGTAAGGGTTCGCCGGAGTGGTGGGTCGTCAACGTCAAGCCGGGCCGGGTGCTGTTCGAACTCAGCTACCCCAACGAGCAGACCGCCCGGGCGGCGCTGACCCGCGCAATCCACAAGCTGCCGATCAAGGCTCGCATCGTGACTCGAGAGGATCAGTTCTGATGGCCGTGGGAATTTCGCCTGGCGAACTGCGTGAGCTCACCGAAGAGGAGCTGGCCGAGCGGTTGCGCGAATCCAAGGAAGAGCTTTTCAATCTGCGTTTCCAGATGGCGACCGGACAGCTCACCAACAACCGCCGGCTCCGCACGGTGCGTCAGGAGATCGCGCGCGTCTACACCGTGCTGCGCGAACGAGAACTGGGCTTGGCTTCCGGGCCCGACGGTAAGGAATCGTGATGGCAGAAGCCAAGAAGGCCGCCCCCAAGAAGGCCGCCAAAACCGAGGCCGCGTCGAAGGACAAGGGCCCCAAGAACACTCCGGCCAACCCGAAGGTGCGGGGCCGCCGCAAGGTGCGCATCGGCTACGTGGTGAGCGACAAGATGCAGAAGACCATCGTGGTCGAGCTCGAGGACCGCGTGCGTCACCCGCTGTACGGCAAGATCATCCGGACTACCACGAAGGTCAAGGCGCACGACGAGAACAGCACCGCCGGCATCGGCGACCGCGTCTCGCTGATGGAGACCCGCCCGATGTCGGCGACCAAGCGTTGGCGGCTCGTCGAAATTCTGGAAAAGGCTAAGTAAGCCCTTTTAGCTAGCGGCAGCGAACGCCCGGTCCCGGGTGTAGTCTGCGGCGATGGCGACTGGGTCGGGGCAGTTCAACGGGAAGATCGAGCTCGACATCCGGGATTCCGAACCGGACTGGGGGCCCTACGCGGCGCCGACCGCCCCGCAGAACGCGCCCAACGTGCTGTACCTGGTGTGGGACGACACGGGCATCGCGACCTGGGACTGCTTCGGCGGCCTGGTCGAGATGCCCGCCATGTCGCGCATCGCCGAGCGCGGCGTCCGCCTCTCGCAATTCCACACCACCGCGCTGTGCTCGCCCACCCGGGCGTCGTTGCTCACCGGCCGCAACGCCACGACCGTCGGCATGGCCACCATCGAGGAGTTCACCGAGGGCTTCCCCAACGCCAACGGCCGCATCCCCTTCGAAACCGGCCTGCTCTCCGAGGCTCTCGCCGAACGGGGATACAACACCTACTGCGTGGGCAAGTGGCACCTGACGCCGCTCGAGGAATCGAATCTCGCCTCGACGAAGCGGCACTGGCCGACCTCGCGCGGCTTCGAACGGTTCTACGGGTTCCTGGGCGGGGAGACCGACCAGTGGTATCCGGACCTGGTGTACGACAACCACCCGGTCACCCCGCCGGGCACCCCGGAGGACGGCTACCACCTCTCGAAGGACCTCGCCGACAAGACGATCGAATTCATCCGCGACGCCAAAGTGATTGCGCCCGAGAAGCCCTGGTTCTCCTACGTCTGCCCCGGCGCCGGGCACGCGCCGCATCACGTCTTCAAGGAGTGGGCGGACCGCTACGCCGGCAAGTTCGACATGGGCTACGAGCGCTACCGCGAGGTGGTCCTGGAGCGGCAGAAGGCGCTGGGGATCGTGCCGCCCGACACCGGATTGTCGCCGGTCAACCCGTATCTCGACGTCAAGGGGCCGGGCGGCGAACCGTGGCCGCTGCAGGACACGGTACGGCCCTGGGAATCGCTGAACGACGAAGAGAAGAGGCTGTTCTCCCGGATGGCCGAGGTGTTCGCGGGGTTCCTGAGCTACACCGACGCCCAGATCGGCCGCATCCTGGACTATCTCGAGGAATCGGATCAGCTGGACGACACCATCATCGTGGTCATCTCCGACAACGGCGCCAGCGGTGAGGGCGGCCCGAACGGATCGGTCAACGAGGGCAAGTTCTTCAACGGCTACATCGACACCGTCGAAGAAAGCATGAAGCTGTTCGAACACCTCGGCGGCCCGGAGACCTACAACCATTACCCAATCGGATGGGCGATGGCGTTCAACACGCCCTACAAGCTGTACAAGCGCTACGCCTCACATGAGGGCGGCATCGCCGACACGGCGATCATCTCGTGGCCCAACGGGATTGCCGCACACGGGGAAGTCCGCGACAACTACGTCAACGTCTGCGACATCACCCCGACCGTCTACGACCTGCTGGGCATGACGCCGCCGGAAACGGTCAAGGGCATCGCCCAGAAGCCGCTCGACGGCGTGAGTTTCAAAGCGGCCCTTGCCGATTCGCGCGCCGACACCGGCAAGAGCACCCAGTTCTACACCATGCTGGGCACCCGCGGGATCTGGCATCAGGGCTGGTTCGCCAACACCGTGCACGCGGCGACACCGGCCGGCTGGTCCCACTTCGACGCCGACCGCTGGGAACTGTTCCACATCGAGGCCGACCGCAGCCAATGCCACGACCTGGCTGCCGAAAACCCGGACAAGCTCGAAGAACTCAAGGCGCTGTGGTTCTCGGAGGCGGCCAAATACAACGGGCTGCCGCTGTCGGACCTGAACATCCTGGAGACGCTGGGGCGGTCGCGGCCGTATTTGGTCAGCGACCGCAACAGCTACATCTACTATCCCGACTGCGCCGATGTCAGCATCGGTGCCGCCGCCGAACTCCGCGGCCGGTCGTTCTCGGTGCTGGCGGAGGTGACCGTGGACACCACCGGTGCGGAGGGGGTGCTGTTCAAGCAGGGCGGCGCGCACGGCGGGCATGTGCTGTTCATCCAGGACGGTCGGCTGCATTACGTGTACAACTTTCTCGGCGAGCGCCAGCAGGAGGTGTCCTCCTCCGACGCCGTGCCCCTGGGCAGGCATCTGTTCGGCGCCGGCTATGCGCGCACCGGAACGGTCGAGAACAGTCACACGCCGTTGGGCGACGTCACGTTGTTCATCGACGACAGGGTCGTCGGCACGCTGGCCGGGGTGACCACCCACCCCGGCACGTTCGGGCTGGCCGGTGCGGGTATCACGGTCGGGCGCAATGGCGGATCGGGGGTGTCCAGCCGCTACAAGGCGCCGTTCACGTTCACCGGTGGCACCATCACCCAGGTCACCGTCGACGTGTCCGGCCGACCCTACGTGGATGTGGAAACCGAGATCGCGCTTGCCTTTTCGCGGGACTGATGGGTAGCCCAATGACCGCCGCCCCGCCGGCACCGAACGGCGCGCGAGGGCGGCAACTCGCGATCGCGTTCGGGATCGTCGCCTCCGTCATCGTCATCTACGTGTTGTCGCTGATCGCCGTGCATCTGCTGGCCAAATCGGCGCCACCGCTGCCGGCGGTGGACCTGAGCAAGGTCGAGGCCGAGGACAGCGTCGTCCAGGTGCGGCTGGAGAAACTGGACACCGTCGCGAACCGGTTGACCGTCAATGTGCTCGTCTACCCCAAAGACACGTTGTACGACAAGAACTTCGGCGTGCTGACGACCGACGCGGCGGTGCGGCTGTATCCCGACAACGACCTGGGTGACCTGCAGTATCCGGTCGGCAAGGCGCCCGCACAGGTGACCACGACCATCGAGGCGCACGGCGATCCCGCGAACTGGCCGTTCGATTCCTACCGGACCGGGGTCATCTCGGCCGACGTGTTCACCGGCTCGGGCGCCAACAAGGAGAAGACGGCCGCCCGCGTGGAAGCCACCGGCGGGCTGGACGGGTGGGATGCCACCGTCACCCGCGTCCACGACGCCGAAGACAACAACCCAGATATCAAGGACGACGTGGTGATCACGTTGCACCGGGCCAAGGGGCAGCTGATCTTCGACGTCGGCATCTGCCTGGTCTTGATCTCGCTGCCCGTCCTGGCGCTCTGGGTCGCCATTCCCGTGGCGCTGGGCAGAACGTCGTTCCTGCCGCCGCTCACCACGTGGTACGGCGCAATGCTTTTCGCGATTGTCCCGTTGCGCAACATCCTGCCGGGCAGCCCACCGTACGGCTCGTGGGTCGACCAGGCCATCGTGCTGTGGGTGTTGATCGGGCTGGTGGCCGCGCTGACGCTGTTCCTGGTCGGCTGGTGGCGACAGCGCGATCGAAAAACGCCTACCAAGATCTGAATTCGCTCACTCGGGCTTCGGCGCGTCCACGGAGCTGATCCCGTCGACCGCGCTGGAGACCCGTGCCTGGAAGTCGGCCGACAACGGGATGTAGCCGCTTCTGGCCAGTTCGATCTGGCCGGGGCCGATGGCCGCCTGCAGAAAAGCCTTGACCGCCTTGGCCACATCGTAGGTCGGGTACTTCGAGCAGACGATCTCGTAGGTGGCCAACACGATCGGGTAGACGTCGGGCTGGGCGGGGTTGTAGAACGACGACAGGTCGAGCACCAGATCGTTTCCCGCGCCGGTGATCTTGGCGGCCTTGATGGTTTTGCCGACCGTGTCGGTGCCGATCCGGACCGGGCGCAACGACCTGCGGCTGGCCGGCGTCTTGATCTCGGCGGCGAACAGGCCCTGCTGGAGCGCGAACGAGAGTTCGTTGTAGCCGATCGCCCCCTCGGTGCTCTTCACGGCGGCCGCGATGCCGGTGTTGCCGACGGCGCCGGTACCCACACCGCCGTTGAAGGTCTTGCCCGCGCCCTTGCCCCAGGCCCCGCCGGACGCGGATTGCAGGTAGGCCTGGAAGTTGTCGGTGGTGCCCGAGCCGTCGCTGCGGTAGATGACGTGAATGTCCTCGGCCGGCATGGAGGCGTTGAGCGACGCCAGGGCCGGGTCGTCCCAGCGCGTGATGGTGCCGTTGAAGATCTTGGCCAGCGTGGGGGCGTCGAGCACCAGGGAGTCGACGGTGGCGAGGTTGTAGGTGATGGCCAGCGGGCCGAACACCACCGGCAGGTTCCAGGCGTCGGCGCCGCCGCACCGCCGCTTGGCGGCGGCGTATTGGTCTCCCGACAGCGGTGTGTCCGATCCGGCGAAATCCGTTTTGCCGGCGAGGAAGTCGTTGATGCCGTTGCCGGACCCGTTGGCCGTGTAGTTGAGGGTCTGCGACGAGCAGGCCTGGCGATAGGCGTCGATGAATTTGGTCATCGCGTTGGCTTGCGCGGTCGAGCCGCTGGCCGCCAGGGTCTGCTTGCCGCCGCAGTCGACCTTGGCCCCGGCGGTGTACGGCAGGCTCGCAGGGGAGTTGCTGCAGGCGGAGACCACCATGGCGCCGGCCGTCAGGGCGCCGACGACCGCACGATTGCGCTTCACCCGTTGACAATTACTGCTACGGATTAACAGGCAAACAAAATCCGGATGAATTGGAGCGCCGACCGGCGGTCCTCCGACCGTTTGCGCGGCCGGGCGGGCGATCGCCGCTGAGTCGTCCACATCCGTTTCGCTGAGGCGGCCGGTATGGCGCGGTGCGCCGCCGAAAATTACCTACACATGACGAATTTTTGAACTTGCCCCGCCGCGACAGTGGGTTCGCTAGCATCCGTCTTCGAGTGCTCCAATCCCCCACGGAGGTGTTCACCGATGACCCATCTAGCGCCACCCTCGCCACCGCCTCCAGCGCCATCGGAGCAACCAACCGCGGCACCCGCGCCCGCGGCCGCGTCCGACCGGCGCAAACGGCGCAGGGTCATCGCCGTGGCCGCCGTCGCGGGTTTTGTCGTCGTCTACGTCCTGTCACTGTTCGGCGTGCATCTGCTGGCCCAGACCGCGGGGCCGCTCAAGCCGCCGGACCTCAACGCGACCAATGACACCGTCGTGCTGGTGCGCCTCGAGAAGTTGGACACCGTCGCCAACCGCCTCACGGTCAAGGTGCTGGTGATCCCCGAGGAGTCGATGTTCGACAAACGCCTCGAAGTGCTGAAGACCGACACCGCGGTGCGCATGGACCCGCCGAATGACCTGGGGGACTTGCAGTACCCGGCCGGTAAGTCGCCTGCGCAGGTCGCGACGACCATTGAGGCGCACGGCAACCCGAATAACTGGCCGTTCGACTCCTACCGCACGGACGCCCTGTCCGCCGAGGTGCTTGTCGGCCAGGGCGATGCGCGTCGCTACATTCCCGCGCGGGTGGAGGTCACCGGCGGGTTGGACGGCTGGGACGTCAGCGTCCAGCGCGTCGGCGAAGCCAGCCAGGACTCCGATCGCGCCGACAACGTCATCATCACCCTGCACCGGGCCAAGGGGCCGTTGATCTTCGATCTGGGCATCTGCCTGGTCCTCTTCGCACTGCCTGCCTTGGCGTTTGCCGTTGTGATTCAAATCGCCTTGGGGCGAAGGAAATTCGTGCCACCCTTCGTGACGTGGTTCGCGGCCCTGCTGTTCGCCGTCATCCCCATCCGTAACTTCCTTCCGGGCGCGCCACCACCGGGCGCGTGGATCGACCAAGTCCTGGTGCTCTGGGTGCTGATCGGTTTGGTCGCGGCGATGGCCCTGTACATGCTCACCTGGTACCGGCAATCGGATTAGGGGGTCCGTCATACCCTGAAGGGGTGCTGAGCGAACTGGTCGACCTTCCGGGCGGGTCATTCCGCATGGGGTCGATCAGTTTCTACCCCGAAGAGGCGCCGATCCACACCGTGACGGTGGGGCCGATCGGGGTGGAACGCCACCCGGTGACCAACGCGCAGTTCGCCGACTTCGTCGACGCCACCGGGTATGTCACGGTGGCCGAGCAGCCGATCGACCCGGCGCTGTACCCGGGAGCGAACGCAGACGATTTGTGCCCGGGCGCAATGGTTTTCCGGCCGACACCCGGGCCGGTCGACCTGCGCGACTGGCGGCAGTGGTGGCAGTGGGTGCCGGGGGCGAGCTGGCGCCATCCGTTCGGGCCCGATAGCGATGTCGCGGACCGCGGCGATCATCCGGTGGTGCAGGTGGCGTATCCGGACGCGGCGGCCTACGCGCGCTGGGCCGGGCGGCGGTTGCCGACCGAGGCCGAGTGGGAGTTCGCGGCCCGGGCCGGGTCCACGACGACGTACTCGTGGGGTGACGAGGCCACGATCGGCGGGCGGTTGATGGCCAATACCTGGCAGGGCAGCTTCCCGTACCGCAATGACGGCGCGCTCGGCTGGGTGGGAACGTCGCCCGTTGGCACGTTCGCCCCCAACGCTTTTGGGCTTGTCGACATGATCGGCAACGTGTGGGAGTGGACGGCCACCGAGTTCACCGCGCACCACCGGCTCGAGGTGCCGCCCAAATCCTGCTGCACCCCGTCGGGTCCGGCCGACCCGTCGGTCAACCAGACGTTGAAGGGCGGCAGCCACCTGTGCGCGCCGGAGTATTGCCACCGCTACCGTCCGGCGGCCCGGTCACCGCAATCGCAGGACTCCGCGACTACCCACATCGGTTTTCGCTGCGTGGTCGACTCGTCGTCGGCGTAGCAAATCCGTAGCGCCGCGCTGGCAGGTTGCGTCCGGGGCGTCGCCGGCGATGAAGTTAACGGTGCGTGTCCGGTGGATGTCGGGTGTCTTTTGTCCTTCTGGACAGGGGATTTCGCCCGCGCATCCGGTTCCGTCATTCGCTAACATCTGACGACGTGCCAGCCAGCCGCAGCCCGATGTCGTCAGCGGTGCCGGTCTGCGGTCAGCAAGCCTTGCGGTATGCGCGGCCCGCGATTGCTCGCGGCGGTGGCCGATGACCACGGAGGCTCCGACCGCCGTCGCGTCGGCCCCGGCGCCGGCTGCGAAGAAGAAGCGTGAGGCGCCACGGATCGCGATCGGCGTGTGCATTCTCGCGGCGGTCATCATCGTCTACGTCCTGTCGCTTTTCGGTGTGCATTTTCTGCAGCGGTCGGAGGGGCCGCTGCCCCCACTGGACCTGAGCCAGGGTGGCGGCGACGCCACGATCGTGCAGCTGCGCCTCGAAGAATTGAAGCCGGTCGCCAACCGCCTGTCCGTCGAGGTGCTCGCCTATCCCGGAGTTGCCCAGTACGACAACCGTTTTGACGTGCTGGCCAACGACGTCGCGGTACGCCTATATCCCACAAGCGATCTCGGCGATCTGCAATACCCGAAAGGCAAGGCGCCCGCGCAGCTCAGCACCACCATCGAGGCGCACGGCGACCCCGGCAACTGGCCGTTCGACTCCTACCAGACCGAGCCGATCGCGGCCGACGCGTTCGTCGGCACAGGTGACAACCGCAAGAAGGTGCCCGCCCGCGTTGAAGTGACGGGCGCGCTGGACGGCTGGGAGATCAGCGTCAACCGGGTGCACGACCCGAGCGCGCTGCCCACCTCGCGCGCAACCGACAACGGCAACGTGGTGATCACGCTGAGGCGGGCCAAGGGGCCGCTGATCTTCGACCTCGGGATCTGCCTGGTGCTGATCAGCCTGCCCACCCTGGCCCTACTGGTCGCCATTCCGATGGCGCTGGGCAGAAGGAAGTTCCTGCCGCCGTTCGCCACCTGGTATGCCGCGAACCTGTTCGCAATCGTCCCGCTGCGTAACATCCTGCCCGGGGCGCCGCCGCCCGGTTCGTGGATCGACCAGGCGATCGTGCAGTGGGTGCTGATCGCGCTGGTGACGGCGATGAGCTTGTACATCGTGGCATGGATTCGGCAGGGCGACTGACCGTACTTGTCGGTGGCCGACGGCATAATCGAACACATGTTCGAGTGGTGGTATGCCTCCCGGGAGACGCCGGAGTCGGCGGCGCTGCTGGATCGGGTGCGTGAG
>NZ_MBEI01000070.1 GCF_001953985.1 Mycobacterium colombiense | reverse complement strand
TGGAGCGGCTCAACCCGACCCGATCGTTGGCCCATCACCCGCTGGTGCAGGTGGTGTTGGCCTGGCAGAACTTCGCCGGGGACCCCGCCGCCGGCCTGGCGTTGGGTGATCTTCAGGTCACGCCGTTGTCGGCCGACACCCAGGTCGCCCGCATGGACCTGACGTTCACGTTGGGCGAACGCTGGAGTCAGGCCGGCGATCCCGCCGGGATCGGCGGGTCGGTGGAGTTCCGTACCGACGTGTTCGACGCCGCAAGCATCGAAACGCTGATCGCACGGCTGCAGCGAGTGTTGATGGCGCTCACCGCCGACCCGTCCCAGCGGCTCTCGGTTGTGGACGTGCTCGACGAAACCGAGCATGCCCGCCTGGAAGAGCTCGGTAATAAAGCGGTTTTGGCCAACCCGTCGAGCGTTTCGGTGTCGGTGCCGGAAGTTTTCGCCACCCACGTGGCCCGCACCCCGAATGCCGTAGCGCTAGTGTGCGGCGGTCGCTCGATGACGTATCGCGAGCTTGATGAGGCCTC
>NZ_MBEI01000069.1 GCF_001953985.1 Mycobacterium colombiense | reverse complement strand
ACCGCGTGTGTATAAGAGACTGACCGGGGGTGGCACTTCGACCGGCGGGGGCGGCGCCCCGGCGACCGGCGGCGGGCCGGCCGGCGGAGGGAAGGCCGGGGTGGCGGGCATCGGTCGCGGCATCGGCAGAATCCCTTGCGGCGCACCGCCGATGATCGAGCTGACGATCGTGCCGTGGGCGTCGCAATCCGACAGGCCGTCCTCGCCCATGATGTAGTCGCCACCGGGTACCACGGGTAGCCGCGGGTTCGGCGAGACCCCGGTGTCGATCACAGCCACGGGAACGCCGTTGCCGGTGCTGTATTGCCACGCCTTCGTGATGTTCAGCAGGTTGAACCCCGGCGCCATCTGCGCGACATCGGGGTTTCTCACGGTGATCGGGGTCGAGCAGCTGTTGGCGCGGCGCATCGGCTGGTCGGGTCGTGGCGGCCCGTCCGGCGGCACCATTCCCGGATCCACCGTGGGTGGTGTAATGGCAAGCGCGGCAGGGATATCGGCTGATAACGCGACCAGGGCGACGGCGGCGGTCACCGCCGCGGCCCTTTTCAGTGGCGAATCCACGTGAAGAGCCCTCCCAAGGCCGCCGCCGCCGGCAACAGGACGATGAACGCGAGCACTTCCACCCATTCCACGGTCAACCGGATGAATGGCCGAAACCTCATGGCCGGCACCAAAAGTGCCGCGGCCAAGCCCAAGGCGGCGAAGGTCGCCACCGCCACCACGGGCCACATCAGGCCGGTCATAACGTCTTTCGGCGCGGCGACCGCGTACTTGACCACGCCCGCGCACACCGCGGCGGATGCCCCGCACACGAGCGCGATGGCCTGATACTTGGCGGCGAATCCCCGTCCCTGGGTGAGGAAGATGCCGATCACGAGCCCGGCGACCACCAGCGCCAACCACGCCCACTGGCGTCCCGGCGTCAACACGCCCCACACCGCGGCGGGCAGCACCACCGACACCCCGACGCACAGGCCCACCTGGACCGCGTTGACCAGACGCGCCGAGGCGGCGATCGCGGCGCCGCGGGCGGTGATATCGGTCAATTCGTTGTCCTCGTCCTCGGATTCGTCCTCACTGACCGGAGACACGGTGTCGACGGGCATTCCCTCGCGCCGCGCGAACAGATCACGACCGGTGATCGATCCGAAATGCGGCGGCCTGACCCGCGCCACCCACAATGCGATCAGGGGGGCCATCCGGACCAGGACCAGCAATCCGACCAACACGCAGACCGCCAGCACCTGGGCCGAGGCCGGCCGGAACATGCGGACGGCGGCGATGGCGGCCAGGATGCCGCAGACGGTCACCACCGCGGTCACCACCGCCGTCTGCCAACGGTTTCGCGCGGTCACCCCGATGGCGATGGCGCCCAGGATCACCACCACGGCGCCGATGAGCCCATGGGCCGCACCCAGCACACCCGGGGGCGCGCAGGCACCGGCGGCAGCGAGCGACAACACCGCCAGCCAGGCGAACCCGCTGAACAGGTCGCGCCGCTCCCGCCACCCGCTCCGCACCACCAGCGTGGCGACGAGCAGCAGGGCACCGACGGCGCCCGACACCGCGGCGGGGATGGGGCCGTCGGTAAAAGTCCGCGCCCGCAGGGTCAGGGCCACCACAACCCCGACGGCCATCGCGATCACCGCGACCGCGGTGTGCGCGGCCGTCAACGGTGTCACCGGCGCAAACATCCGATCGCCACCGTCGCGGCCCAGCCACTTGCCCATGGCCGCCAACCCCGTTGACAGCGATTCGTATTGCGGTTCGAACGACTCGCCGTCGACCCGGGGAACCAGCACCAGGGTGTCGCCGTCCTGGACACCCAGCTCGTCGAGGCTTTTATTGATATCGAGCCGAACGCCGTTGATCTTGTGGAGTTCGTAGCTGCCGGCGGGCAATGCGATGCCGTCAAAGCCTTTGCGCTTCAAATCGGCGTCGAACAGCTCGACCATTCCCTCGAAGAATCCCTCCATCGGAATTCCGGCGGGGAATACCTGCGAACACAGGTGCTTCTCGTAAGAAATGTTGACCGCACAACGCGCCGGGAAGGCGACCTTATGCGGCGCTGTCACGGCACCGACCGCTCGGCGTCAGGAATGTATTTGTCCGCCAATCCGGCGGTGATTTCGAAGAGGCGCAATCGCGATTTCTTATTCAGCTCGTGAACGGTATCGATGATGCCGCCTTTGGCGAGGTGGGGATCAAACGGCAGTACTTCGACCGTCGCCCCCACCTTGGTGAACCGCTCGGTGAGGTAAGCCAACGCGTCCTTGTCGGTGATCTGGTCGGTGTGGTTGACGATCACGGTGCTGCGCGAGACTAATTCGTGGTAACCCTGCGACCGCAGGTAATCCACCGCCCGCAGCACCGGACGCGACCGGTCCGCGGTGATGCCGGAGACGAACACGAGGGTGTCGGTGTTCTCCAGCACCGGCTTCATCACTTCGTGTTCGAGGTCCGGGGAGGTGTCGACGATCATCACGGTGTGGGTGCGCCGCAGCCGCGACAGCACCCCGGAAAACATTGCGGGCACCAGCGGCCTGGGCTGGTCGGAGGTCCGGTTTCCGGCCAGGACGTCGAGACCAATGACGTTCTGGCCCAGATGTTCTCGGATATCCGCGTAGCCCTGGACATCGGTGTCGTTGATGATGGCGGTGTAGTCCCCGGGCGGGGATTCGTCGATCCGGTCGGCCAGAGTTCCGAAGCCCGGGACCGCGTCGATCGCAATCACGTTCTGCGGGCGGCATTCCCGGAACACTCCGCCGAGGCAGGCGACGAGCGTCGTGACGCCCACGCCGCCCTTGCCGGAGACGACCGTGATGACGTACTGCCGTCGAATATGCCGACGGATGCGGTTCTGTAAATCCCGGTAATGCCGCTCACGGGGCGACTCACCGGGATTTATTTTGTGAAACGAGATGGAGTAAATGAATTTCCGCCATCCCGACCCCGGTGGAATTTTTCGCGGCGCGGCCAGATCGGTAATACGCATCGTGTCGGATACCGAATCCGGAAAGTTGCTGCCCCCTGACGGATCCCCCCGTCTGAGCGCTCCTTCGTCCGACATATTCGGGTCATTCCAAGGGCTCGTCACGACGAGATGCTAACACGGCTGGCGATACCGCGTTTACCCGTTCAGAAACCTTTCAAGTACGACAGGCGTTGCTATTCCAAGACTTTGGTTATCTAAGTTAGTTTCATCGGTTCGCATCCGGAGCACCATGCGCGTTTGGCATCCGATAGCGGACCGGACACCTCACACCACTCGCCGATACGAGTGCCACTCGTCGCCGGCGGGCAGCCGGCGGATGAGCCGCTGAATCGCTCCGCCGATGTCCGTGCGCGAGCCAGGCGAGAGAATCTGGTACTGGCGCTGTCCCGAGGTGACGCTCTCGATGCAGATCCGGCCCGCGGGGGTGTCCACGATGGACACCGTCGAATCGCCGACGGCGATCCGCGCCAATTCGTCCGGGCCGACACCGGCCTGCAGCCCCACGATGTTCGCCTGCGCGGACCGCGCGGGATCGGCGGCGGTCAGGACCATCTGCAGCTGGTCGGCGTCGAGGCGCTGCTCGAGCAGGAACGAGCGCAGGCTGGCGGTGTCGCGCACCGAGTTCAGCAATTGCTCGGTGTCGAGGGTGACCGGCTTCAGCGGCGCCGCCTCGGCCACGCCGCACAGCCGCTCGATCTGACCGACCAGGAGGTCGCTGGCCGACGCTTCGTTGCCGGCCGTGCCCGCGGGATACAACCGCACCATGTCGCCGTGGCGTTCCAAGACCACCCACCACGTCGCGAAACGGCAAATCGATGCGCGCGTCGGCTCGCGGCCCGGCACCCCGATCATCACCAGCAGCCCCAGGTCTCGCCGCAACAGGACCGTCAGCCACTCACGGATCATCGGGTCGACGTTGCCGGCCTCGTCGAGGGCACCGGCGGCCACCAACTCGGCGGCCGCGGGGTGGCTCCTCGCGCGCTCCGGGGTGTCCAGACGCGGCAACATCGGCCGCAGCCCCAGCTCAGGGCAGGTCTGCTCCACCCCGGTGATCGCCTGCAACACCCATAAGCCATCGACCGTCGTTGTCAGCATGTCGCTTCGACCTCACTCGGTGAGCCCCTCGGCCGGTGGATGAGAGACCAAAGGTGGGGCACACACGCACGGCGCATCTGCCCCACCCTTGCTGGTCTTGGTGTGGTTGAGCGACTCAGAACAGACCGGCGATGTGCTGGTCCGTGCTGAGCGCGTTGTCCAGCACGTGGGACGTGGTCACCCCGTGCTGACGGATGGTGTCGATGAGACCCTGCAACCCGGACAGCATCTGCGCCTGCGCCTCGAAAAAGCCCGATGCGCCGTGGCCGGCGAAGAATTCCTGCAGGGCGTGCGTGCGGTTGGAGGTGTCGTCGAAAATCGACTGCAACTGGCCGGCGCGGGAGGCGACATCGGTGGCGAAGTCGGCTACGGCCCCCGGGTTATAAGTGATCGGGTCGGACATTGTGAAGTTCCTTTCAAAAGACCATTAATGGAATTGCGAGTGAGTGGGTGGTTAGGAGCCGTGGCCGCCGAATAGCGCGCTGAATGCGTGCGAAGAATCCGCCTCGTGGCCTTCCATCAGTGCCGCCGCCTTCGTAAGGCCCTCGGCAAGCCGTGTGCCGCCGGTCAAGACTTTGTTCAAGTCGTTTTGAACCTCGATCGCCGTCGCGTGCGAAGCGGTCACAGCTGAACCAGACCAGGTGGACGGATTCATCACGTTTTCCTGATTCGCGACGTATCCCTGGCCAATTCCGATCGCGTGCTCCATATTCGCCTGGATAGCGTTGGAAGCGTCGCGAAGCATTTGCGGTGTTACTTTGATTGTCACGGAATTCTCCTTCTCCGGTGGGCCGCCCCCCGTGAGGGCATGAAGCGAAGTGTATGGCGGCTATTTGGACCTGTCGATTCACCTTTCACCAGTGGCTTCACACTCGAGCGTCGACGACCCGCACGGTCGCGGGTTGGTCGGCCTTGTCACGGGAGCCGCGGTCGCCTCCCGCCCCGTGCCCCACGGGCATACCGCCCATCGGGGCACCACCCATCGTCGTGGTCTGCGGTCGCATGGCCTCGGCGCCTAATGCCCCGGCCGGCCGCAGCCCCACCGGCCGGCCACTGGTGGCGGGCTCGAAGGCGCTGACCGGGCGGGTGAAACTGGTTGCGGGCATGCCCGCGCCGCCCAGCGATGCGCCGCCGCTCGCCCCGGCCTCCGCTGCGGAAAGCCCGGTGGTGGCCGAGACCGCCGAGACGGCCGGCGTCGCCCCGCCCATGCCCATGGCGCCGGGATTGGCGAACATGCCCATCAGCGGCTGCATCATCTGCATCGGCGCCTGCATCATCTGCATGGGGGCCTGCATCACCTGCGGGACCGCCCCCATCAGTTGCTGGGCGGGTTGCATCAGCGTGCCGGCCTGACTCATGAAGTCCTGCCCACCCGAGGCGGCCTGGCCGGCCCCCTGGGTCCCCGTCTGCGCGCCCTGGAAGGCGGCGCGCATGCCGTCGCCGGCCCCTTGCTCCGCCGCCGACTCGCCAACCGCCGCCGCCGCCTGCGCGGGCGCGGCCGGCGACGCACCCATGGACGCGATCGGCGGCGGAATGGTCAGGCTTTGCGACAGGGCCGTCAGGATCGTTCCGTAGCTGGCCCCGACCGCGGAGTTGTTCGGCCACATCGACCCGAAGTATTCAAGCTCCAGCGACGTGATGCGTGGCGTCAGTGCGCCGAGGACCAGCGGGTTGATGCCGTAGTCGGCGGCGGTCTCGGTGCGGTTCCCGATGCACTCGGGCGCGGGACGCATTGAGCCGTAGGCCATTTGATACGCGGAGACCGCGGTCGAGACCACCGCCGGCTTGACGTCGACCCAGCCGGCCAGCCCGTGCAGTGACGCGTTCAGCGCGGTCGCGTTCGCCGCCGAGGCCAACGAACCCGAGCCCGTCCAGCTCGCCGACGTCGCGACGGTGTTGATCGTCGAGGCGATGCTGGAGCCGTGATGGGTGGCCGCCAAGGCGGTCCAGGCTGCTTGGTTCGCCAGGTGAGTGATGACGCCGGCCCCCGCCTTGAGCAGCAGATCGTTTTCCTCAGGCGTACGCGCAGCCCACCCCGGATCGGCCATGCGTACTTCCCCCTTTTACGTCGCTGAGCTCTAGGCCCCGATTGCCATCGTCAAGCTGCGCATCAGCTCCGTGACGACGTACGTGCTCGAGGCGATGCTCTGCGTGCCGGCGAACAGGCCGCGCTGGGCGGCGTGCTCGGACACTACGCCCAGATAGCTGCCACCGCAGGCGTTGAGCGCCGCCGCGAACATGGCCGAGTCGGGGTCGCCGCCCATCGGCAGCACCCCCAGCAGCACCGGCGCGGCCGCCGAAGCCGCCGCCTGGGTCTCAGCGCTGATGGCCGACTCCGCACCTGCCGACGCCAGGACCGCCTCCGTCTGAACCGACGTGAATACCATGTTTTCCCTCCGAACGCTCAACCCAAATCCACGTGCTTGGGGCCTTAGTGTAGTGCGGTTTCGTTGATCTTGTATTCACTGCAGTTTTGGCGGGACTTAGGCCCCGGAATTCAGTTAAGGAACATGCTCCCAAGCACGAAAGATCTGGATTCCCAGAACGTGTCGTTGATAAACCTCAGTCGCCACTCAAGACTCGGCAGTCACAAATGCACCTCAGTCACCTTGCGCGCAGCGTCATGACCGTTTATCTAGTCGCGGTCGTGATGGCATACGGCTTCGAGTTTGATACCGAACGGGTCGTACCAAAAGGTGGCGTAATAATGGCCGGGATATTGCGGGAAATGGCGCGGCGGGTAGATGACGGTACCTCCGATCCGGACGACGTGATCGTGCACCGCGCGCACCGACGACCGCCGCCGCACAATGAATGCCAGGTGCTGCAGCCCGGCTTGCTGCGACGAGTACTCATGCGGCACGACCGCCGGATAGAAGAACAAGTAGGTGCCCGGCTTGTTTTCGGCAGGCCGATAGGAGAACTCGTCGTCGGCATGAAAGAACGGCTCAAAGTCGACAAGGGGCATCAGCGCGTCGTAATACCGTTTTGCGGCTGACAAATCGGGCACGTTGATGCCGAGGTGGCCGAGCATGGCTCATTGTCCGATATCGAGCGCGTGGAGCGCACGGCGGCGGGCCGTCGCCGGCGAACCGCAGCTACGCCGGACCACGCCCATCACCGGCCAGCCGCAACAGCAGCCGGGTGCCGCCGAGCGGGCTGGTCTGCAATGCCGCTGTGCCGCCGTGCAATTCGGCCTGCTGGGCGACCAGCGCCAGGCCTAGTCCCGATCCCGACCGCGAGGCCGTCGTACCGCGGGCGAACCGTTCGAAGACGGTGGCGCGTTCGGATTCCGGGACCCCGGTGCCGTCGTCGTCGATCGCGATCTCCACGCCCTCACCGGAGCTGCCGACGGTCAGCAGGATCTTGCCGGCGTTGCCGTGCTTGACGGCGTTGGCGATGGCGTTGTCGATCACCAGCCGCAAACCGGTGGGCAGCCCGATCATCAGCACCGTCGGCGAGGGCACCAGCGACACGTCCACGTCGGGGTAGATGCGCAGCGCGTCGTGAGCGGCGCGATCCAACAGCTCGGTGATGTCGAACGGGACGAAGTCGTCGACGGTGGTCAGCTCGCCCTGGGCCAACCGCTCCAGCGCGGTCAGGGTGGCCTCGATGCGGCGCTGGGTGCGGATGACGTCGCCGATGACCTCGTGGCGCTGCTCGGGCGGCAGGTCCAGGGTGGACAGCACCTCCATGTTGGTGCGCATCGCGGTCAACGGCGTGCGCAGCTCGTGGGAGGCGACCGCGGCGAAGTCGCGAGCCGAGTCGAGCGCGGCCTTGGTGCGCTGCTGCTCCTTGCCGATGCGGGCCAGCATTCCCTCGACCGCTTCGGCGATCTCGACGGCCTCACGCACACCGCGCACCTGGACCTCGTCGGGACTGGACTGCGCATTGATCGCCCGGGCCTGCTGCGCCAACAACAGGAACGGATTGACCATGATCAGCGAGATCACCCAGCCCACCAGGACGGTGCCACCGATCACGCTGGCGCAGATCAGTAGCACCCGCAGGTGCAATTCGTTGATCCGATGCTGGGCTTCGGCCAGCGGTGCGGCCAGCGCTATCGAGGCGGGGCCCGCGGTGAAGGTACGGACCCGGTACTGCACCCCGTTGATGGTCGTGTTCGCATAGCCGTCGGGAAGCTGGGGCAACACGATGCTGCTCGGCACCGACACGGTCACCCCGCCGATGCGCGCGGTGCGCACCAGGTTGCCGTCCGGCGCGGGCCGGTCCGGACTGGTGTGCTCCGCGTTGTTGAGCAAGCTGCTGATGTCGCCCAGGCTGCTGACCGAATCGAGCCGCCGATCGAGCTGGTTGTACTGATCGTTGGTGACGCCCACCCATACCCAGGTGCCCAACAGGACGACCAGGGTCATCACTGATATGGCGGCGACGATGACGATGGTGCGCAGCGACAGCACCCGCATCGGCAGCTGTACACGCGGTAGGACGCGAATGTCAGGCTCCTTCAGACGATCGCCGGTCCTTCCCAACCAACCCTCACAGCAGTACCGGTCCGGCGCGCTCAAGCGCAGTGGCGTTTCGCAAGAATTTAACGCTAGCCGCCGCGCCACCTCCTCCGTCACGTGGCAAAACCGGGCCGATTTTGGCTTGACCAGGGTGAGTGAGTACTCTCTCACCATGCTCGCCTCGGGACGCGACCGGCTGCTGTCCGCGGCCCTGCGGCTCTTCGCCGCCAAGGGCTACGCGGCGACGTCAGTGGCCGACATCCAGCGGGAGTCCGGGCTGGCGCCCGGCTCGGGCGCGCTCTACAAGCACTTCGGCTCCAAGCGCGAGCTACTCGAGGCGGCGGTCGCACACCGGATCGACAGCATCGTGGCCGCGCGCGAGCAGTACGACGCGGGGCAACCCGGCAGCGTTGAGCGGGCGGTGCGCATCGCCGGCCAGCTGATCTGGAGCAACCTCAAACAGAGCGAGGATCTGCTCAAGGTGATGCTGCGCGAACCCGACGAACTCGGCGATCTCGACGAGAAGACGTGGCAGGTGATCACCGACAACGCCTACCAACGCTTCGCCGACGAACTGGCCGCGTCGAACCGGTCCGGCCGCACCAGCATTCCCGATCCCGAAGCGGCCGCGGCCGTCGCGATCGGGTCGCTGTCCTACGCGGCGACGCTGCAAGCACTGACCGGTCGCCTGCCCGGCAACACCGATGAAGAACGGTACTTCGAGGCGTGGGTGAACCAGACGGTCAGCGTCCTCGACCAGTACAGAAACCGTTGATTAGCAACCTATTTCAGGAGCAAGCTGTGACATTTTCACTGCAACTGTCTGACGACGTGATCGAGGTGCGCGACTGGGTGCACAAGTTCGCGGCCGACATCATCCGTCCGGCCGCGGCCGAATGGGACGAACGGGAGGAGACCCCGTGGCCGGTGATCCAGGAGGCCGCAAAGGTCGGCCTGTACTCCCCCGACTTCTTCGCGCAGCAGGCCGCCGAAGAGACCGGGCTGGGGATGCTCACCGCGTTCGAGGAGATGTTCTGGGGTGACGCCGGCATCGCGCTGTCCATCATGGGCACCGGCCTGGCCGCGGCGGCGCTGGCGGGCAACGGGACCCCCGAACAACTGGGCCGCTGGCTGCCCGAAATGTTCGGCACGGCCGACGAACCCAAGCTCGGTGCGTTCTGCTCGTCCGAACCCGACGCGGGCTCCGACGTCGGCGGCATCCGCACCCGGGCGCGCTACGACGAGGCGGCCGGTGAGTGGGTGCTTAACGGCACCAAGACCTGGGCCACCAACGGTGGCATCGCCAACGTGCACATCGTGGTGGCCTCGGTCTATCCCGAGCTCGGTACCCGCGGCCAGGCCAGCTTCGTCATCGGGCCGGACACCAAAGGTCTGGCGCAGGGCCAGAAGTTCAAGAAGCACGGGATCCGCGCCTCGCACACCGCCGAGGTGGTGCTCGACAACGTCCGCCTGCCCGAGGACGCCATCCTCGGCGGCCGGGAGAAATTCGAGGCGCGCATCGCCCGGGTCAAGTCCGGTGCCTCCTCTCGTGGCCAGGCGGCGATGAAGACCTTCGAGCGCACCCGGCCCACGGTCGGCGCCATGGCGGTCGGCGTGGCCCGGGCCGCTTACGAGTACGCCCTCGAATACGCCTGCCAGCGTGAGCAATTCGGCCGCAAGATCGGTGAGTTCCAGGCGGTGGCGTTCAAGCTTGCGGATATGAAGAGCCGCGTCGACGCGGCCCGCCTGCTGGTGTGGCGGGCCGGCTGGATGGCGCGCAACAACCAGAACTTCGACTCGGCCGAGGGTTCGATGGCCAAGCTGGTCGCGAGCGAGGCCGCGGTCTACGTCACCGACGAGGCCATCCAGATCCTGGGCGGCAACGGCTACACCCGCGACTACCCCGTGGAGCGGATGCACCGTGACGCAAAGATCTTCACGATCTTCGAGGGCACCAGTGAGATTCAGCGGTTGGTGATTTCGCGGGCGGTGACCGGCCTGCCCATCCGTTAGCAGGCGTACAAGTCCCCGGCGTCTGATAGCTTCTGCGGCACATCAACCGTTAGGGGCCGACGTGAAGCGTGCGGTGATCGCGGCAGTCGCAGTCGTCTTCGTCGGCTGTTGGGTGGGGGCGCCCCGGGCGATCGCGGACAACCCCGTCTGCACGGCGTCGGTGTGTGCCTTCCTGTCGCCGTCGCGCAACATCAGTTGCGAGGTCGACTACCAGCGGGATTCCGGCATCCCCGACGAGGCCTATTGCCAGACCAACGAGCCGCCCGCGTCCGTGCGCCTGTCCACGACCGGCGCGGTCACGAACTGCACGGGCGTTTCGTGTCTGGGCAACGCGGGAATCGGCACGCCGGTGCTCGCCTACGGCCAGACCGCCGCAGTCGGTCCGTTCAGCTGTGCGTCCAGGGCCGACGGCGTCACCTGCACGGTGCCCTCGGGCCGTGGGTTCACGATTTCCAACGCGGGCATCGCACCCATCGGGTGACGCCGTGCGTGGGCGCGACATGATGGCCGGATGACCACCAAAATCCGGGTTCTCGACACCGAGGACGACCTCGTCGCCGCGGCCAGATTGTTTCGCACCGCGATGGTGGGCCTGCCGCCCATCTCGAACCTGCCGCCCGGCCAGATCACCAAGCTGCTCGACCCCGGCCGCACCATCGGCGCGTTCATCGGCGGAGAACTCGCCGGCACCGCGGACGCCGTGACGAGCACCCTGACCCTTCCCGGCGGAGCCAGGGTGAGCCACGCCGCCGTGACGCATATCGGCGTGCTGCCGTCGTACACCCGAAGGGGCGTCGCCACCGACCTGATCCGGCACCAGCTGCACGACATCGCCGAGCGCGGTGAGGTGGTCGCGTCGTTGCGGGCCTCGGAGGCCACCATCTATGAGCGATACGGCTACGGGGTGGCGAGTTCCTTTCAGAGCGTGGAGGTTACGAGTGCGCAGGCAGCGTTTCGACCGGAGGTCGGCTCAGGCGGTCCGGTGCGGCTGCTCGACGCCGCCGACGTCTGGGAGACCTTGCCCCGCGTCTATGACACCAATCGTCCGTCCCGTCCCGGAACCATCGACCGCCCGCGGACGTGGTGGGAGAGCGCACGGCGGCGCACCGAATCCTCGTCGGGCGCATGGTATGTCGCCGTTCACGGCCAGCCGGGCGCCGAGTCGGGGTTCGCCCGATACCGGCCCGTCGACACCGAGAATTGGTTCGTCAGCGACCAGCGCACCATCGTGGTCGAGGATTTCTTCGCGCCCACCGCCGACGCCTACCTCGGGTTGCTGCGATTCCTGCTCGGCCTGGATCTCGTTCACCGCGTGATGTTTTGGATGCTACCCATCGACGACACGCTGCCCTGGCTCTTCTTTGACCGCCGGGCGGCGAAGGTCACCGCGGTGCACGACGAAACGTGGCTGCGGGTGATCGATGCGCAGCGTGCGCTGGCGGCGCGCTCCTACGTCGGCGGCGGATCGGTGACGATCGCGGTGAATGACCCAGTGCTGCCGAGTAATTCAGCGAGCTTCACGATCACCGGCGACGGCGCCGAACGGACGACCCGCCGCGCCGACGTCCGCGTGGGGATCGAGGGGCTGGGTGCGGCGCTGCTCGGCGGCACGCGCTGGCGCAGCCTCGCCGCGGCCGGGCTGGCCCGGGCTGACGATCCGGTCGCGCTGGACGTGGCCGACGAACTGTTCGGGGTGCCCGAAGCCCCGCACGCCGGGACGTTCTTTTAGCCGTCAGCGGCTCGGCTCCGCCCGTTGCATCGCAAGGCGCACGCCGGCCACCACCAAATCGGGCTGGTGGATCTGGATGAAGTGGTCGCTGCCCGTCGCGATCAGGTGCGGTGTCTGCGGCCGCAGCGCGATCAGATCCGCCGAGGCCTCGCGCCACACCTGCTCCAGCTTGGCGCCCTGCTCGGGTGAGACGGTGCCGGGGATCGCGAACGGTTCGGTCCTGGTCAGGACGACCGTGGGAACGGGTGGGAAAGCCGGGGCCGCGCCGACCTGGGCGACACTCTTCTCGATGTCGATCTCCTCGAACCCGGGCGAGTTTGCGAACTGAGGCAGCGGCTGGTCCAACGCCTGGCGATAGGTCGGCCAGTCCGCGCCCAGCAGGCCAGGTATTTCGACGGGAAAGGCATCGACGAACGCCAGCGCCCGCACCTGGTCGGGATAGGTCTGCGCATACAGCCGGATGAACAGCCCGCCCAGCGAGTGCCCGACCAGGACGTACGGGCCCGGCAGATGGGCGGCGGCGAGTAACGCATGCAGATCCTGGACAACGTCCTGCGCGGTGCGGGGCATCGCGGCTGGCGAACTGCGGTCGGTGATGCTGGGCGGATCGGGATAGCGCAGGGTGCCGGGCCGGTCGTAGGCGCACACGCGGTGGTCGGCGGCCAGGGCCGGCAGCACGGCCGGGCCCGTTGCCGGCGCGGCGGCGTCGGAGTGGCTCCACGGATCCGACGCGTTGTGGTAGCCGGACTCCAAAATGACTGTGGGCCTGCCCTTTCCGTGGCATTCAAGATACAGGTGCCGGCCGTTGCCGATCTCGATCGGACCTGCGAACACACCGCCCGACGATGGCGCACCGCGGTTGTGCGCCGACCCGCCGCATCCCGCGAGCGCAACCAGCAGCGTGGCGGTCAGCAACCATCGACGTACGCCCGCCGCGATTTTCCCGATCTCCCGCACTGCACGCATCGCGCTATTGTGCGGGTAACCCCACCCCACGTGAAAGCATGGCCACCAAAATGAAGCAACACAATCTGGCCGGCGCGCGCGGAGCAGCCGTCTGGGCGGTGGCGGCCATGGGTTTTTTGGTCCTGGAGGCGCTCGCCGCCGCGGCGTTCGAGCCGGCCTACAGCTATGCACGCAACTACATCAGCGATCTCGGGCTTCCCAGCGGCGCGCTGGTTCAAGGCCATCCGATCTATTCGCCCCGCGCGTACTTGATGCATGCGGCGTTCTTACTGCAGGGTGTCCTGTTCCTGCTCGGGGCGTTGCTGATCGTGGGGGTTCCCGACAACCCTAGGGCCCGAATGTTTTTGGGTACCATCGCGACGAACGCTGTCGGCAACATCGTGGTCGGATCGGTGCACAGCGGCAGGGCGCACATCGTCGGCGCCGTGCTGGCGATCGTCGGGGGCAACGCCGCCATCTTGGTGGGCTCCGTTGTGATCGGGCCGCTTACCGCCTGGCGCGGGTATCGCGGAGTATCCAAAGCGATTGCGGTCCTTGGCCTGTTGTGCTTTGCCATGCTGATGATCAAATCGGCGACGGCGAAGACGTACCTGCTGCCCGACGGCGTATGGGAACGCGGGAGCGTGTACTCGATCACCGGCTGGCAGTTGCTCACCGCCGCTTGTCTGCTGACGCGGTCTACCCGCGCCGCCGCGCGATCCGGATCTCGACAGCGCCCAGGGCCCCGTCGGTGAGCTTGCCCAAGCCGGCCAATAGCACGATGGCCAACAGCATCACGTCGGTGCGGCCGGTGTTTTGACTATCGATGAGCAGGAACCCGAGTCCCTTCGAGGACGCGATCAGCTCGGCCGCGACCACGAAAAGCCACGCGTTCGCCAGGCCCAGCCGCAGCCCGTTCACGAGTTCCGGAGCCGCGGCCGGCAGCATCACCGTCGTCAACAGCGAGGCGCCGTGCCGCCCGTAGGCTCGCCCGACCTCCAGCAGGTGCGGGTCGATGTGGGCAAGCGCCGATGCGGTCGTCGTATAGACGGGGAAGAACGCGCCGATGGCCACCATGAGAATCTTCGGTGTCTCGTCGATGCCAAACCATAAGAGCAACAACGGGACCCACGCCAAGGACGGCACGGTTCGGAAGGCGGCCAGGGTCGGGGCCAGCAGCCTGCGCACCGTGACGGAGAGCCCGACCAGGGAGCCCAGCGTCAGGGCGACGCCGGCGCCGGCCAAGTAACCGACCAACACCCGCGAACCACTGGCCTTGAGGTGAGTCCACAGTTCGCCGTGTCCAAGCAGGCCGCCCAGCGCGGACACCACATCGGCGGGAGGTGGCAGCTGGCTGGGGGCGAAAAACCCGGTAACCGCCGTCGCAAGCTGCCAGATCACCAGCAGCAGCACTGGAACGATCAGCCCGGCGAGCACGAGCGGCAATTTGCCCAGCCGCCCGGTCTTCGGCGTCAGTGTGCTTGCTGAGCGTACTTCGGCTCGAACAGTGTGCTCAGTGCGTTGCGGCCGGCGTCGCCGGATTTGATATCGCCGTCGGCCACGGCCAGCGGCACGACCCTGGTCAGCACCGCGCGCAGCGAATCGTCCGGCACCGGCGAGATGTCCAATGCCGTTCGGCCCAACTCCTCTTGCGCCACGCTCGGCGATACCTTCGCCTGCGAGGCCAGCAACGCCGCCAGCTCGGCCGGGTGCTTCGTTGCCCACTTCCGGGCCTCCTCGTAGGTATTGACCACCGACTGAACGGAGTCCGGATGGACGGTGATGAAGTCCTCGCGTGCGTTCAGGACACCACCGGAGTTGAAATCGGGGTTGCGGTAAATGATGCGGGAGCCTTGTTGCTGGATCGTCTCCGCCATGAACGGGTCCAACCCAGACCACGCGTCGACATCACCGCGCTCCAGCGCGGTTTTGCCGTCGGCATGCTGCAGATTGACGATCTCGATATCAGCGGGCGAAAGCCCCGCTGTCGCAAGTGATTGCAATAGGAAGAAGTAGGGGTCGGTCCCCTTGGTGACCGCGACCTTTTTGCCCTTCAGGTCAGCCACCGAGTTGATGGGTGAGTTCTTGGCGACCACCAGCGCCGTCCACTCCCCCTTGGCGTAGACGTCGACGGTCTTGATCGGCGTGCCGTTCGCCCGCGCCAGCAAGGCAGGGGAACCGCCAGTGGAGCCGAAGTCCAGGGCCTTTGACCGCAGTCCCTCGTTGGCCTTGTTACTGCCCTGCGATAGCACCCAAGTGACGTTGTAGCCCTGCTTTTCGAGCAGGTGCTGATCGCGGATGACCAGGCTCAGCGGGTTGTAGTAGGCGTAATCCAGGTGGATGTCCTTCGCGGTCGCTGTGCCGCTGCTCGAACCGCAGGCAGACGCCGCGGTAACCACCGCGGCGGTCATCGCCATTGTCGCCAGATATCGTCGTTTCACGACGTTTTCGCCTCCTCATCGATCGCAGACGACACGATGGTGCGTCGGGGGACGCCGAGTTCGTCCAACAGCTGATCACGCAGAGCGGTGATACGCGGGTCACCGCGGTCGCGTGGCTTGGGTATCGGGATGTCGAATTGCGCGACGATACGGGCGCCGCCGGTCGCATCGGCGTGCAGGATCAGCACCCGGTCGGCGAGAATCGCCGCCTCGTCCACGTCGTGCGTCACCAGCACCGTCGTGGTGCCGGCCTCTTGCTGCACCGTGTCGATCAGGTCCTGCATGCGCAGGCGGGTCAGCGCATCGAGGGCGGCCAGCGGCTCGTCGAGCAGCAGAACGCTGGGGCGCCGGGCCAACGCCCGGGCCAGGCCCGCGCGTTGCGCCATGCCGCCGGACACCTGCCGCGGATAGTGATCGCGAAATTTGGTCAAGCCGACGACGTCCAGCCAGTGCTGCACTGCCGCATAGCCTTTCGACCGCCCGGTACCCGGTGTCAGGCCGAATTCGACGTTGGCCGATAGCGACCGCCAGGGCAGTAGTCGGGGTTCCTGGAATACCACGGCGCAGCGCGGGTCGATCCCCCGAACGGACTCGCCATCGATCTCGATCCGTCCACCAGTCGGAAGGTCCAGGCCGGCGATCAGTCGCAGCAGCGTCGATTTGCCGCTGCCCGACGATCCGAGCAAGGCAACGACCTCGCCGGGTTCGATCTCGACGTCGACGTCGTGCAGCACGGTGTGCGTTCCGAACGTGCGGTTGACGCCGCGAAGTGACACCCGTGCCGGCGCAGGATTGGTCGTCGTCACCCGGGCAGCCTAGGAACGTCCTGGCCCGGCCGCCAGGTTTGAGTTGATCATGATTCGAATGCGTCCTATTGCGCCCGAACGAATCCCGCGCCTACCGCCGGATTGGCCCCCGCATCGCGCAGCACCGCGGTTGCGGCATCCGGCTGGACCGCTCCGTCGGGCAACGTGGAAACCGGAATCGCCTTGATGCGGTAGAGGAAGTCGGTAGCGGTCTTGATCAGGTCGGCGCTCTCACCGGTGGGTGCGAACGGAAGACGTAACCGAATTCCTCCGGCGCTGCCGCCTTGGTCGACGGGCCACCTGCGGTACAGCGAGTCACGCAGGTCGGCCGCCGAGTAGCCCTCCGTTTGGCTCTGGGCAATGCGCACTATCTCGTCGGCGTTGGCCGGATCGGCGAGGTAGCGCTGTGCGTCGAGCTCCGCTTTGAGCCAGCTCCTGGCGATGTCGGGATGCTTGTCGGTGAACTCCTTGTCCATCACCAGGAAGCCACCGTCGTGCTGATCGTTAAGTGCGCCACTCGCAACGCGTTTGGCCAGGCCGGCGTTGATCAATTTGGACGGTACCGGTTCCCAGACGATGGCGGCATCGATGGTGTGGTTCTGAAAGCTGGAGGTGATCACCTCGATGCTCTGGTTGAGGTAGGCGGCAGGCTTGATGCCCAGGGCACCGAAGGTGGCCTGGGCGATGCGGTCGGTGCAACTGCCCTGCGGAGTCGCGACGGTCTTGCCGTTGAACCAGGCGAGCGCGTCGCGTTGGTTGGCGAAATTCGGTGCGTCCGGCCGCACGAGAAACACGCCGCACTGGTCCTCCGAAAGCCCGAGCGTCGCAACGATTCGCAGGTCTCGGGTGCTTCGCTTGCTCACGCCGACGATGGACGGCATATCACCGACGTAGCCGATCTGTTGCTTGCCGGCCAGCAGCTGGCTCACCACGATCGAGCCCTGCAGGCCGACCTGGAAGTCCACGGTCGAGCCGCTTGGCAGGTATTTCTTCCAGAATTCCTTGCCCCGCATGACCACCCCGGACCATGCCTCGGTGTAGTAGGGCTGGTAGCCGACGGTGAGGTGCACCGCCCCGCCGCTGGAGACGATGTCGTTGCCGCCGATGTGGCCGACAGCGGCGCAGCCGACGGCGGTCAGCACCGTTGTCAGGGCAACAGCGAGGGTGTTTTTCAGTCGCATTCGCGCCTTTCTGTCGTCAGCGGTGCTCGGCTATCGGGGGTCGCAGCAGGTCCATGGCGCGGTGTTTGATGTCTTGCAGGCGGTCGTCATTCAGCAGATCCATCCGCTGCCGGGGACGGGCCCGCTTGATCGCAAACTCCTCGCGTACTCGGGCGGGACGCCCCGTCATTACCAGCAGCCGGTCCGCAAGCAGCAGCGCCTCATCGACATCGGTGGTGATGAACAGGACGGTGCGCCGTTGTTCGGCAAGGAGTTCGGCCGTGTACTCCCGCATCAGCTCGCGGGTCATGGCGTCCAAACCCCGAAACGGCTCGTCGAGTATCAGCACGGCGGGTTCATTGATCAATGCGCGAGCCAGCTCGGCGCGGCGCCGCATGCCGCCGGAAAGCTCTGCGGGATAGCGGTTGCCGAAGTCGGCGAGCCCCACGCGGGCCAGGACGGTGTCCGCCCGCTGCCGCACCACATCCCTGTCCTCGCCGCGCGCGCGCGGCCCGAACATGACGTTTTCGGCGGTCGTCAGCCACGGCATCAGTGCGTTCTCTTGGAACAGCAGCAGTCGCTCGGCCGACGGTCCTCCGGCCTCCTTGCCGTCGACGGCGATGAGTCCGCTGGTCGGGCGGTAATACCCGGCCAGCAGGTAACCGATGGTCGTTTTGCCGCCACCCGACGGTCCGATCATCGCCACGATCTCGCCGGGCGCCACGCTGAACGAGCAATCATCGACGACGTGGACGTCCTCACGGCCCTTGCGGATGTGGAAGGAGACGCGATCGAAAAGGACCGCTCCGGCCCGACTGCCTGTCATGTCGCCACGCGCCGCCACGGCATGAGTCGGTCTCCCAGCGCCCGCACCAGCCCACTCGACAGGTAGCCCGCGATGCCCAAGCTGATCATCGCCACGACGACCCTCGGTAAGTTGTTGCCTTCATAGGCATTCCACACCAGAAAGCCCAAGCCGCCGTCGCCGGACTGCTGGCCGCCGCCCGAAATCAGCTCCGCGGCGACGACGACCTCCCAGGTGATACCCATGCCGACGGCCGCACCCGTCACCAGGGACGGCAGCAGCGCGGGGAGCAGCACCCGCCGGAAGACGTACGAGCGGCTCGCGCCCATCGACCGCGCGGCCAGCACGTGCCTGCGGTCGATTTGTTCGGCTCCACCGACGGCGTTGAGCACGATCGGAAACAGCGCGCCGAGGAAGGTCACGAAGGTGATGGACAGCTCCTGAGTCGGCCAGAAGATGATGGCGATCGGCACCCAGGCCAACGGCGGTATCGGCCTTAGCGATTCGAACACCGGAAACACCACGCGGTTGAACCATGGGCGGGTCGCCATGAGCAGCCCCAACGTCCCGCCCACCAGCAGCGCCACGGCGAAGCCGGCCAACACCCGCTGGAAGGACAGCGACCAGCTGTTCCAATACCCGGGCCTGGCAACGAGTTTCATGAAGTCGACGGCTACCGCCGAGGGCGGGGGAAGCTGCCCCACCAAGGGCACATCGACGCCGGTCCAGCCGCCGATGCGGGTGGCAAGCTCCCAGATGCCGGCGAAGGCGACGACGCCCATCACTCCGCGCCTCAGCGCTGAGGTGTCCGCATAATCTGCGCGCCGCAGGAGCGTTGTCATTGCGCCATCTCCCGCTCACCCGCATCGAACGCACGCCTGGCTTCGTCGCGGACCGCCTCGGAGACCTCAGCGACGAGTTCACGAAAGTCGGGCGCGGTGATCAAGTCGCGGTCACGGGGGCGATCGAGGTCGACGTCGATCGTGACCTTGGCTCTGCCGGGGCGGGTCGTCATGACGGTGACACGGCTGCCCAGATAAACGGCCTCCTCGATCTCGTGGGTGATGAAAAGCACTGTGACCGAGGACTTGTCGTAGATCTGCAGCAGCGCATCATGCATCGCAGATCGCGAGATCGCGTCCATTCCCCGGAACGGCTCATCGAGCAGCAGCACGGTCGGCTCCATGACGAGCGCGCGCAGGATCTCGATGCGGCGTTGGACGCCGCTGGACAGCTCGCCGGGATAGCTGCGCGCTATGTCGCCCAGCCCTACGTCTTGCAGGCGCTCGACCGCGATCTCCGCGGCATCCCGACGGCTCAGGCGCCGCTGCGCCACCAGGCCGAAGCTGACGTTCTCGGCGACGGTGAACCAGGGGAACAACGTGCTGTCCTGGAAGACGACCACCCGGTCCGGGCCTATCGCGGCGGTGGGCCGGGTTGGGCCGCAGAGCAATTGACCGTCGAGCTCGATACGGCCCGAGGTGATGTCGGTGAATCCGGCGACCGCTCCGAGCAGTGTGCTCTTTCCGCACCCCGACGGCCCGACGATGACGTGGAGTTCGCCCTCGGCGATGTCGAGGCTGAAGTTCTCCACCGCTACCACCGGGGCGCCCCTCGTCCGGTACACCTTGCCGACTCCCTTCAGGACGAGGTTTCCCGCGCTCATGATCCGATGCTCCGCGCCCGGTACGCCATCAGCCGGTCACCGAGCAGACGGATCAAAGCGCTGCTGGCGAAGCCGATCACACCGAGCGTGATCATCGCGATCACGATCGTCGGGTACCGGGTGGTCGTGTACGAGGCGTTGATGAGGTAACCGAGGCCGAACTGGCCGGCGATCATCTCGCCCGCGACCAGCGAGAACCACGCGACACCCATACCGATCTGCAGCCCGGTGAAGATGTAGGGCAGCGATCCCGGAATCACCACGCTGCGCAGCACCTCGCGCGGGCCGGCGCCCAGACACCGCGCCGCCCTGATCAGGTTCGGGTCGATGGAATGGACCCCGAGCAACGTGTTCAACGTCACCGCGTAGAACGCAGCCAGGTACGTGAGGAAGATGACCGAGCCCTCCCTGCTGTGAAACATCAGCATTGCCAAGGGAACCCACGCGAGGATCGGGATGGGCCGGATCAATTCGAAGACAGGAAACGCGCATTGACGGAACCGCGACGACCACCCCAGCAGCAGGCCGAGCGGGATCCCCGTGGTCAATGCCGCCGCGAAGGCGAGGGCGACGCGCCGGACGCTTGCCCAGATGTGCTCGTAATAGGAGGCCGTGAAAATGGATGTGCCGTAGGCCGGATTCGGGCTGAGCCATTCCCGGATCACCTCGGTGGGACCGGGCAGGCCACGAAACCTCGGTAAAGCCAGGACGTCGACACTCACATACCAACCGCCGACGAACAGGGCGAAGCCGAGCAAGGCCAGCGGCAACGCGGGCGACAGGATCCGGAGGCGTTTCGGCGGCGGCGCGGCGGCGGTACTGCGCAGGGCTGTCAGGGGAATCGACTCGGTAGAAAGGGCGCTCACGAGCTACCTTTCTAGGAGGACAGAGGCCCCGCGGCGGGAGTCATCAGCGAGTGACTCGATCAGGCCGCAGGGGCATGCTGGGACAAATCGGTGTCATCATTTCCGCACCGCTGTCGCGGTGCAAGAATATGGATCGCCTTGACCCGAAGTGCGTCCTCGCAAAAGCGGTCCGCGACGCATCCAAGACGCAGACAGCCGGCTCCCGAGGCGGGAACCGGCTGCGCGCGGTCGGCAGTCGCCGTCAGCCGTGTGGCGCCTCGGAAATCTTGGTGTCGGGCTTGCCGAGCGTCTGGCAGTAAGTCGTCACCGACAGCCGCGTTGCGGAGATCTCCACATTGGTCGGATCGGAACCGCTCTTGTCTTTGAGCATCTTGCTGACTTCGTCGTTCTGCTTCTTCTCGTCCTGCGCGGTGAAATCTTTGCACTTCGTGTCGCCACCGGTGTTGATGACCTGTGAGGCCGAACACGCGCTGGACAGCAAGACGGAGATCGCGATCGTGGCTGCCGCAATGTACTTCATCATTTGCCTTCCTGGGTGCGAGTAGTGGTATCAGTACACCAAATCGCCTGATTTCAAACCCTGAAGTGACATCCGAACCGGGCCCGCCGTGTTTGCAGGCGCGCGTTGAACGGTGAATTCAGATGACGTCGGGGTGCCTGAGGCGGTGTGATCGCGCCGAGCGGGAATAACTGGCCAGGTGACGTCGCGTTCTACCATCGTCGGTCGGCCGCGCACGCATTTTGGGTTTGGGAGGGGAGGAGATCCGTGACCTCGTCGAATGTGCGCACCGAGAGTGCGCGGTCGACACGGGAGCCGGCGGGGACCCAGGCGCTGTTCGTCAGCGTGTTGGCACTGCTGGTGGCCACGGGGTGGGTCGCCAACCACTTCGTCGGGTTGATGCCGGTGATCAGCGACACCGAGCACCTCAGCACGGCCACGCTCGACGGGATCTTCGGCATTTACGCGCTGGGACTGCTGCCCGGGTTGCTCGCCGGCGGACGCGCGTCGGACGCGCTCGGGCGCCGGTCGGTGGCGTTGGCGGGTTCGTCGGCCGCCCTGTTCGGGACGGCGGTGATGCTGCTGTCCCAGCACACGGGCGCTCTGCTGCTGGGACGCCTGATCGTCGGGATCGGGGTGGGCCTGGCCATCAGCTCGTGCACCGCATGGGCCTCGGATCTGAGAGGCCCCGCGGGCGCCGCCACCGCCGGAGCGGTGCTGACCGCAGGCTTCGCCCTCGGACCCTTCGCCGGGGGGTTCATCGTGTTGGCCGGACGATCCGGCATCCGCGTGTCGTTCGGTGTCGCCGCCGCCATGGTCGTGCTGGCAACGTTGGCCGTCGCCGGCGCGGCCAGGCGCACCGACGTGACCGGGCCGGCGACGCACTACGACAAGGAACGGGCGGCACCGGCGGTGAACGGAGTCAGCCGGGCCCTGAGTTGGGCCATGCCGCTGGCGCCTTGGGTATACGCTTCGGCGACACTGGGATTCGTCACCATCCCCACCCGATTGCACACCGCGCTCGCGGCTCCGATGGCGGCGGGTACGGCCACCCTGATCGTCAACGGTGTCAGCGGTGTCGTTCAAATACTGGCCCGTGCGCTGCGATGGGGCCCGCAGGCCGGGACCGCGGGTGCGGTGCTGGCCGCGCTCGGCTACGCAACCGCCGCGATCGCGCCGCCGACGCTGACCCCGGCGCTGGGCCTGCCGCTGCTGCTTGTCCTCGGCTGCGCGTCGGGGCTGTGCCTGCGCGAAGGACTGATCGACCTGGAGGCCGCCGCGCCGCCGCACCTGCGCGGCGCGCTGACCGGAGCGTTCTACGTCGTCACGTACGTCGGCTTCGCGCTGCCACTGGTCCTGGCCACCGTCGGGTCCGCGGCCTCGGTGGTGATCCTGTCGGTGATGGCGGTACTGGCCTCGGTGGCGGCGGCCGCCAGAGCGGTGCGGTTACGACGGGATAGTCATCGGCAGGACTGATCGGCCCGGTTCAGCGGTGGCGATCAAACCAATTGGCGCAGCGTCTCGATCAGCTTGATCCGCTCAGCCGTCGTGGACGCGATGGGTGCCACGTTGAGGGTGGTCACCCCCGCCTCGCGGAACGCCGCCAGGCGCTCCTTGACGAATTCGCGGGTGCCGATCAGATTGACGTCTCGCACCAGATCGTCGGGCACGACCTTAGCGGCGCCGTCTTTATCACCGGCCAGGTAGAGCTCTTGAATCCGGTCGGCTTGGGGGCCGTAGCCGTATTTCGTGGCCAGGGCGTGGTAGAAATTCTTGCCCTTGGCGCCCATCCCGCCGATGTACAGCGCCAGGTGCGGTTTGACGAATTCCCTTAGTGGCTCGACGTTTTCACCGATGGCGAGCACGGGGCCCGCATAGATGTCGAGCTCACCCAGGCCGGGGTCGCGCTTGGCCCGGCCGGCGGCCAGAGCGTCACCCCATACGTCCTGCGCCTTTTCGGGTAGATAGAAGATCGGCTGCCAGCCCTCCGCGATCTCGGCCGCGAGTTCGACGTTCTTGGGACCCAGCGCTGCCACAAGTATCGGAATACGCTCGCGGACAGGCTGATTGATCAGCTTCAGCGGCTTGCCGAGCCCGGTGCCCTGGTCGGCGGGCAGCGGGATCGTGTAGTGTTTGCCCTGGTGTTGCACGGTCTCGCGCCGCCACACCTGGCGGCAGATGTCGATGACCTCACGGGTCCGGCCGATCGGGGCATCGTAGGGGACACCATGGAAGCCCTCGATGACCTGCGGGCCGGAGGCGCCCAGGCCGAGGGTGAACCGGCCGTCGGAGACGTAGTCCAGGCCGGCCGCGGTCATCGCGGTCAGGGTGGGTGTCCGGGTGTACAGCTGCAGGATGCCCGAGGCCAACCCTACGCGTTCGGTGCTTGCGGCCAGGTAGCCCACGGCGCTCACCGCGTCGAACGAATACGCCTCGGGCACAAAGACAATGTCCAGTCCGGCGCGTTCCAGGTCGGCCACTTCGGCGGCCACGTCCTTGAACCCGCCCGCATAATTGATGCTCAGTCCAATCCGCATGGTCATTACTTCTACGCGGTAGCGGATTGATTGGCCAATTCGAGCGCCTCCCGTTGGATGCGGTCAAACTGGGCACCCATCGCCTCGGACAGCGCCGTCGCGCCCGACAGGGGCCGCACCATCACCATGAAGTCGTCGATGAGACCGTCGTCGTTGAAGTGCAGGAAGTCGCAGCCGGTGATCTTCACCCCCGGCGCCCCGGCTATCCCGGTCTCGAACACGAAGGCGTGATCGCGCCCGCTCGGGTCGTGGATCTCGCGGATGTAGTGGAAGTCCTCGAAGATTCGTAACACGCCGCGCAGGATGGCGGCGGTGATCGGCTTGCCGACGTAGGGCTTGAACGCCACCGGGCTGGTGAAGACCACGGTGTCGGCCAGCATCGCCTGGATGCCCTTCTCGTCGCGATTTTCGACGGCTTTGCGGAACGGGTGCATCTGCGACCTCGCATAGTCAACTAGTTGAGTAGGTGGGATCGACGCTAGGGCGCCCGCCATGGGATGTCCAGAGTGCGATTAATCACTTTGTTGAATAGTCGCACCGTTGTAGCATCGACCGATGTCGCTGCGTGACGCGGTGTTGGCCGCCCTGCTCGAGGGCGAATCGTCCGGATACGACCTGGCCAAAGACTTCGACGCCTCGGTCGCGAATTTCTGGCCGGCCACCCCGCAGCAGCTGTATCGCGAACTCGACCGGCTGGCCGAGCAGGGTCTCATCCAGGCCCGGGTCGTGCAGCAAGAACGCCGGCCCAACAAGCGCATGTTCACCTTGACCGAGGCCGGCCGCGACGCGATCCGGCAGTTCACGGCGAAGCCGCCGAAGCCGTCGGTCATCCGTGATGAATTGCTGGTCAAGGTCCAGGCCGCCGACGCCGGAGACATCGACGCCGTGCGCGAATTCATTCGCGAACGACGGGACTGGGCGAGCGCCAAAGTGCAACGCTACGAACGGTTGCGGACGCGAATGCTGGACGGCCGTAGCGAAGAGGACTACCTTGCCCAGGCCGAACGGGTTGGCCCGTATCTGACGCTGACGCGAGGCATCTCGTTCGAAGAGGAGAACGTTCGATGGGCCGAACGCGCGCTGAGCATCGTCGAAAGTCGCCGGTCGGCCGGTGCCGCGCGCGCCCGGCGCTCCCGGCGCCGGGCCGCTATCCGCCGGTGAGTTCGGGGAATGGTCAGCCTTTGCGGACCGCGGTGAAGAATTTGGTGCGCATCAACCGGTCGAAGACCACGGGCAGCTCCTGGAACGGCCGTCCATACTCGGCGGCCGCCTTGTGGACCAAGTCGACGCCGGTGACCTGCCAACCACGCTGGGCCAGAAAGGCTTTGGTGTCCGTGCGCGGATCGTCGTACCACAGCTCGGCGACCGGCGGCTGGCCGGTGTCTTGGCTGATGGTGGGGACGTTGTCGGCGAATTCCTGCACTTCACCGGGCGCCGGTCCGAGCTCGGCGGCTATGTGGCTACCGACGGCCGACAAGTCGTGCAACTTGTCGAACAGCGCATCCTGCGCTGCCCCAGGCAGATACGGCAGCAAGCCCTCGAGCGCCCATGCCGTCGGTTGGCCGGGGTCGAACCCCGCCGCAATCAACTCGCCCGCCCAGTCGTCGCGTAAGTCGGTGGCGACGGTGACGCGCCGCGTCGACGGCGCGGCACCCTGCCGGTCGAGGACCTGCTGCTTGAATTCGAGCACTCGCGGTTGGTCGACTTCGAAAATCGCATGTCCGGCGGGCCATTCCAGCCGGTACGCCCGAGAATCCAGTCCCGCCGCCAGGATCACCGCCTGGCGCGTTCCGGATCGACCGGCGTCAGCGAAGAACTCATCGAAGAACCGTGTCCGCACCCCCACCCATTGCGCGTTGAACGCCGCGGCGCTACTCATGTCCGCATTGTCAACCGCTGCAATCAGATTCGGTTCACCGGCGGCGGCGACGAAGCCCGCGGCAAATGCATCGTTCGCCAGCGGCGGCCGCAGAGCCGCGTCGAGGGCACGCGCCGCGCAGACGGCCAACGCGGTGAAGCCGACACTCGTCACGATATCCCAGGTGTCGCCGGCACTTCGGGTCACAACGGCCTCCAATCATCGATTGAGCCGCCGAACTTTCGTTCGCACGGCTAACGATATGGTACGCCGTGCGCCGGCCCGGCGCATCGCCGCCCGACCGCGCCGTTAGCCTGAGGAATGGCCGAATACCGCTCGCCCTCGACCGGCCGCGCAGTGCGTGCCGTTCTGTTCGACACCTTCGGGACGGTCGTCGACTGGCGTTCCGGCATCGCGGCATCGGTAGGGGATTTCGCGCACCGCCACCACCTCAGCCTCGACGCCGCCGCGTTTGCGCTGGAGTGGCGCGGCCGCTACCTCCCGTCGATGGCCGAAGTCCGCTCGGGCCGTCGGGGATTCGTGTCGCTCGACGTCCTGCATCGAGAGAACCTGCTCGCATCGTTCGAGAAGTTCGGCGTCGCCGCCGAGTCGCTGCCCGGCGGGGAGGTGGACGACCTGGCCCGATCATGGCGCTGGCTGCCACCGTGGCCGGACAGCGTCGAGGGCATCGAGGCCATGAAGCGGCACGTCATCGTCGGGCCACTGTCCAACGGCAACACCGGCCTGCTGGTCGACATGGCGAAATACGCCGGCCTGCCGTGGGACGTGGTGCTGGGATCCGATGTCAGCAAGGCCTTCAAGCCCGACCCGCGCGCGTACCGGTCGCCCGCGCGGATGCTGGGTCTGCAATCCGGTGAAGTGATGCTGGTGGCGGCACACCCCTCCGACCTCGAGGCCGCCCAGGACAGCGGCTTGGCGACCGGTTACGTCGCGCGGCCAGAGGAATACGGGCCGGGCGGGCCGACGGACCCCGCGCCCCCGGGCGCCTGAGACGTCTCGGGCGCATCGCTGATCGAATTGGCGACCTTGCTATTCGGGGTGGCGGGCCAACGCTGACGTCAGTCGCCCCCGCAGGAGGCGTTGGGCAATAACTACTTCCACGCAAACACCGGTTGTTCCAACTCATCGACCGGGTCGGCTCGCCCTTCCAGGCCCAGCCAACGCAATTGCAGAAGCACCGCGCCGGTCGGGGCGTGGATGAGATCGTTTCCCAGCGGAATCTGCACGACCGGTCGCGGGCTCTCCGGAATGGTGATGAATCGCGGCGAGTCGTCGCGTTGGAGTTGGTGCAGCCCCACCCGGTACACGGCCACGACCTCGTCGGGCGCGGGCCGAAGCTCGAGCCGTCCCCCTCCCCACACCACCACCGGGGTGATCACGTAGCCGGACCGGGTGGGGTAGTCGTCGAGCAACCCCAGCACGGTCGAATCGGACAGTTCGAGGCCGACCTCCTCCCGCAATTCCCGCAGCGCCGCGTCGACCGCCGTCTCGCCCGGATCGAGGCGGCCGCCGGGCAGTGCCCACTGCGCAGCATGCGAGCTGAGTCGAGATGCTCTGCGGCACAGCAAGAAAGCGGCGCCGCCGGACACGTCGACCATGCGGCCGTCCAAATGGGCAGCGGGCGACGGGCGCCCGGCGTTCCACTCGTCCACCGACACGGGATCGACCCGGTCCTCGCCCACCTCCGAATCCACCAGCACCACCGCGACGGCCGCGTGCCGCTTCGTCGGATCGGTTATCGCGCGGCGGTGGTGGGCGGCCAGGTTGCTCCGAATCCGCTCACGCAATGGCCGGTCATACGGGATGGTCACTTCTCGAGCCTAGGCGGAGCTGCCGTTTGTGCCGCAGGCCCGTGCTTGGTCGTGTCGGGTAGCAGTGGTTAACTGCGAGCATGCGACGACAACCGGCCCTGGCCCGACGCTTCTTCGATCGCTATGAGCCGGTGCACGCGGTGACCTATTTCGCGCCCGAGGCGCGGGCGGCGTTGGACGCGCTGGGCTACCGGGGTTTCTGGATGGGTTATTTCGCGGCGCGCTCGGCACCGTTGGGCGCGGCGCCCCGCGAGGTGGTCAGCGCGATCTTCTACAACTTCGCACCCGAACGGGTCGCCAAGGCACTGCCGGCGGCATGGGAGATCGCGGGTCCGCAGGCCGCCTTGCAGGCCCGACAAGAGTCCGCGGTGGCCGCGCTGCGCCGCTATGGCCTGGGTTCGGACGAAAACATGCGCGTTGCAGCCGAACTGGCGGGCCGGGCGGCACGTAATGCTCCGCTCGACGCGCGTCCGCTGTTCGCCGCGAACTTGGCGCTGCCCTGGCCGGATGATCCGCTGTCCGCACTGTGGCACGCCACGACGCTGCTGCGCGAGCAGCGTGGCGACGCGCACGTGGCGGTGCTGGCCGCCGCCGGCATCTCCGGCCGCGAATCCAACGTCTTACACGCCGCGGCGGGCAACGTCTCTCGCGACTACATCGCCCGCACCCGCGACTACGACGAGACCACTTGGCGTCAACACGAACAGCGGCTTGCCGAGCGGGGCCTGCTCAACGACGACGGAACACTGACCTCGGCCGGACGGGAATTGAAGGACGATATCGAATTGAGAACCGACACGCTGGCCCTGTCCGCACTCGACGCGCTCAGCGACGACGATGTGGAGACACTGTTCCAGGCGCTCACCCCGATCACCCGCGCCGTGGTCGCGGGCGGTGATGTCCCCGCTCTCACTCCGATGACATTGCGTCGCGACGAATTACACGACGACAGCGCGCATTTGGTCAGCCGATGAGCGGCCAGCGGGTGCCCGGTGGCGTCGTGCACAAATTGCCTGCGGACCTGCGCGAGTCGCTGATCGGCAACTCGACCGCGCTCGCCGCCTGGCGCGACATCACACCGCTGGCCCGAAACGAATTCATCTGTTGGGTCGAGGACGCCAAGCAGCCGGCGACCCGGGAACGCCGCATCCGCCGGACCCAGGAGGAGCTGGAAGAGGGCAAGCGACGGCCTTGTTGCTGGCCGGGCTGCAAACACCGCGAGCGCACCGGAAAGTAAACGTGCACCGGCACTCTCGCATACGGCGTTGCTATCGGGCCAGTGGCGTGTAGAACACCAAGCCGTTGCCCTTGTTGTCATAGACCACGGCGCGTCGTTCATGGGCGTCGTCATAGGGGCCCTTCACGATGCCGCCGCCGCTGACCTCGACGGCCTTCGCAGCCGCATCCACGTCCGCGGTCTTGATGCCGACCACGACCTGCCCGGGGATGGGGTGGTCGACCGCGGTCGCCAGCGCCAGCGTGACAGCGCCCGCGTCGAGGGCCGCGAAGTGCGCGCCATCGCGAAACTTCAGTGGCATGCCCAAGGTCTCGCTGTAAAACCGGATCGACTCATCCAGGTCGTCGGTCGACAAGATGATCATTTTCGCTTCGTGCTCGGCCATGGCGCCTCCTGTGTCCGGATCGCTACCAGACTAGGCCAGGCGCGCATTCCAGCGGCGAGCGACGCCCGCTTGACACGGGCGGCTTCGCGAAACGCGGGCTCCGAAGTTGAATCTCAGGCGGCGTCGGCCGGAACTGCTTGGCCGTCAAGGTAATCCATTGGTGGAGCCTCACCGTGCCCTGCACCGCGGTAGGCCACCGCGGTCGCCAGTGCCCTACCGCCCTCGATCGTCCCGACGACAACGACCTTGTCATTCACCGTGAAATGCGGTGCGCCGGTGATGGGTTGGCGTTCGCCACGCGTGACGACGGTGGTGTTCGGGGTGAAGTGGTAGGTCTGGATGTGGCCGTCCGTGCCGCGCATGGTCACCGAGTTCGCCGACACGGCGACCACGGTGCCTTCCTGACTCACCGGCTGCGAGATGGCCGGGGGCTCCAGACTGGCGGCGACACTGCGCTTCTCGTGCTGGCCTCCGTTGAGCACCAGCGCTGCCAGACAGGCGGCACACAACAGCGAAGCGGAGATGACGTCGCATACCTTCGCAGCGCCGGACAGGGCACGCCGCCGCCCGTGATCGGTCGACGTCGGCCTTTGCTCCGATGACTCCGGCATCCGGTGTTTGGCGCTCACGGTCGGTCCTTCCAGCGGCGTTGCGCCGAAGAACACCGGCACCCACCCAATCAGGTTGTTGCCCTGGAATTACCCGCGGTTCTGGGGCGGTAAACCCAGACGTGCTGTTACCTGCCCTTGTCAAGGGGCGATCGAATATCGCGGCACCGGTCCCGCGGGCGCGGCCAGCAGGGGGCCGAGGTCGTCGAGGGATCCGGGGTCGGCGACCAACTCATGCCACGGGAAACGCTCGCACGTTCGGTGCAAGAAGGTCAGTGCCGCTGCCAGGTGGCGCGGTTCGTAATTGTGTACGCCGAGGATGGACAATTGACGGCGCACCACGGACTCGGCGTCGACAGCCACGGCCGCATGCGGTGTGACGGATCCGGCGAGGACGGCTATCCCTTGGCCGTCGAGGGCTGCGAGCCCGTCTTCCAGGGCATCCGGTACGCCGGACAATTCCAGCAATATGTCGCTCGCCTCGGCGCCGCCGACCGAATCCCGCACGGCAGTAGCGCCGAATCGCCGTGCCAACTGCCTTCTGGCCGCGTCCGGATCGACCGCGGTCACCGCGGAAGCGCCCGCACACACGGCGGCGGCGATCGCGGTCAGCCCGAGCATGCCGGCGCCGAGCACAGCGACTCGCCGGCCGGCCAGGTTTCCCGCGCGTTCGAGAACGGCCATGACCGTCGCCGTCGCACAAGACGCAGGTGCGGCGACCGAATCGGTGAGGTCGTCGTCGACGACGGCAACGGGTAGGCCGCGCGGGAGCAGCACGTGCTGGGCGTAACCGCCGGACAGCCCCCAGTCGGAGTCCAGGGCCTCATGGCCGGCCTTGCGCACGACCCGGCACTTCGCCGTGACGCCGGCCAGACACCGGTCGCAGGTGCCGCACGGCCACGTCACGCTCCAGATGACGCGTTGACCGACGCGCAACGGCCGCCCGTCCACGGCCCGTGGCTGACTCGTGCCCAACGCCACGATCTCACCGACGGTCTCGTGGCCCAGGATCGACGGGCACGGCTGTTGGCGCCGGCCGCTCACCGTGTGTCTGTCGCTACCGCACACCGTGGCAAGCCTGACTCGCACCAACGCATCACCGGGTCCGAGCGGGGGCACGGTCACCGATTCCACCGCCATGTCGGTGCCGCCACGCCACACGGCCGCCAAGGTGTGGTCGATCCGGACGGCAGCCTTTTGGGGCGAGGACGTCGGCTGCATCACGCGGGGCGGGCCGCCACATCGCGCAGCTCGAGCAGCGTGGGCAGCTCGGCCACCGACGCGACCAGATGGGTGTGCCGATGTCCCCCGAGTTCGACCGCGTCCCCGGCTCCGGACAGGACCCCGACGACGAACGCCGCGCCCGAGTTGGTTCCGGCTTGCAGGTCGCGCGGGGTGTCTCCGGCGACGAGCACGCGGTCCACGTCGACGACACCGAGGTTCTCCATCGCCCGGAAGATCATGAAGGGCGCCGGGCGTCCGGCCGCCACGTCGCTGCCGCAGACGACGTCGTCCACCACCGAGTCGCCTTCCCAGCCCAAAGCGGAAATCAGTGAGTCGACAATGTCGCGATCGAATCCGGTGCTGAGCACAACCCGGATGCCGGCGGAACGTAGCGCGGCCATCGCGTCGGTAACACCGGGCAGCGGGCACGGCGGAGACATTGCGTAGGCGGCCGTCAGCCGGGAACGGAAATCGGCGACGACCGTGTCCAGCAGGTCCGCACTGGGCGGCTCGCCACCGGGGGTGGTGAGCAGCGCACGCAGTGCCTCGTGTTTGGCAGCCCCGTGCCAGCGGGTGATGTCGGCCGGGGACGGCGCCGCGCCATAGGCGGTCGCCGTTTCGGCCAGAACCCGGTAGACCTGCTGACCCTCGTCGATGGTGGTGCCGGCCATGTCCAGTACGGCCAGTTCGAGCCGGGCGGTCATCGGGCGTCGGCCTCCTCCCCGGGCTTGGCATTACGGGTGAGGGCGCAGCGCGCGTCCAGGGCGTTCTCCAGCGTGAAGCTGACCATGGCCGGCAGATACCGGTCGTCGTGGTATTCGATGATCTCGCCACCGGCTCCTCGGGTGATCCGCCGCTGCCTTAGCAGCGGATCACCTTGCGCCACAGCGAGATGCGCGGAATCGACGGGGTCGGCCGCGATCGCGTCGATGACGTGCGAAGCGGTCGAGAACCGCACCCCTTGCGACAACAGGTAGGCCCATAGCGACCCTGAGTCGCAATCGAAATCGAACAACCGGCGACCGACGTTCTCGACGAAGGTCGCGCGTTCCAGCATCGCGGGCTCGCCGTCGAGATAGCGCAATCGCAACATTTGCACGACCGGCGCTCCCTCGTCGATCTGGAGTACCGATGCCGCGTGTTGATCCGCTCGGCGCAAGGCCAATTCGAGCGTGCGCTGTCCGGGCGTGCGCCCGATCGAATGGGCCCAGGCGGAGTAGGACAGCAGCGTGTCAAACGGCTGGCCGATCGAAGTCGTGCGGACGACCGGCCGTTTCCCACGACCGCCGGCGATGACCCCTTCGGCGCGCAGTGCGGCCAGCGCCTGGCGCACGGGTCCGCGTGACGCCTTCCACCGGTCGCAGAGCTGGGATTCCGAGGGAAGCGCGGAACCCACGGGCAGATCTCCCCCGCGGATTTGCTCCCGCAGGCTGTCGGCGATCATTTCGTGCAGCGCAATTGCCATGCACTTGACTATACATGCTGTCGCTACCGGCGTCTGGCCCAATGACCACCGAATGCTCATGTAGTTAACGGATATTGAACTTCGCCGTAAAGAACGGTACGCCGTTGACTTGCCTTCGGTGCGTGTTGGAGCGTACTTATCATGACAAGTTTGGAGAGCTGGCACGACGCTGCGCCCACCGGATCGGCACATGCCGGTGTCGTCAGGTCGATCGACGACGCAAAGCTCGACATATTCCACTTCAAGGCCGCGGCGACCGCCGGCGCCGGATTCTTCACGGACTCCTACGATCTCAACGTCATCGGCACGGTGACCCTGCTGGCCACTCCGCAGTTCCATCTCACCGGCGGGCAGATTTCGATGCTGACAAGCTCGACACTACTGGCAGTCGCGTTGGGCGCCATCGTCTTCGGGCGTCTCGGCGACATGCTCGGCCGGCGGCGGGTCTACGGTTTTGAAGCGGTCTTGATGATCATCGGGGCATTGCTCTCCGCGTGCGCTCCCAACTTCACTGTCCTGCTCATCGCGCGGCTGATACTGGGAATCGGTATCGGGGGCGACTATCCCGCCAGCGGCGTCATCATGGCCGAATACGCCAACCGGCGAAACCGCGGTCAACTGGTCGGCCTGACCTTCATCTTCTATGTGTTCGGTCAGGTCGTCGCCTATCTCGTCAGCCTCCTCGTACTGGCCGTCGGCGTTCCCGATCACATCGCCTGGCGGCTGATACTCGGGATGGGCGTCATCCCGTCTCTGCTGGTGCTGTATCAGCGTCGTCATATGCCCGAGTCGCCGCGCTGGACCGCCGAGCGTGGTGACGAACAGCAGGCGCTGAAAGACTTTGCGGCGTTTGCCCAATCGCGCGCGACATTCACCTCGCCCACCGTTGCCGCGACCCGTGCCGCCAAGATCGGACTGTCCAATCGGAAGGTTCTCACCATCCTGTTGGGCACCGCCGGGAGCTGGTTCTTCTTCAATGTCGCCGTCTACGGCAGCTACGTCAGCCAACCCTTGCTCATCAAGCACATCGCGCCCCACGGCAGCGTGGTGTCCAACGTCGCCCTCAACGCGGTCCTGGTCATTTGTTTCGGTCTCGGCGGAGCGATCGCCGGCCTGCTGGTGCTCGACCGTATGCCCCGACGCGTGCTGCAGGCACTCGGTTTCGGTATCTGCGCGTTCGCGATGCTGTTGATTACGGCCTTCCCCGTCATCAGCGCCTCGGTAGTGCCGTTCGCGATCGTGTTCGGCATGTCTTTGTTCGGCGTCGCCTTCGGACCCAACTACACGACCATGCTTCTCGCGGCGGAGTCGTACCCCACGGCCGTTCGCAGTACCTTTCACGGGCTTTCTTCCGCCCTCGCGAAGGTCGGGGCCTTCCTGGGTGCTCTTTGTGTGCCGCTCCTGCTCAGCGGGGCGGGGTTAAGAGCGGTGACGTTATTGGGCTTCTGCTGCTACGCCGCAGGCATCGCCACGACCGTCCTGGTGCGCGAACCCATAGGACTGGCGCTCGATGACGTCAGCGACGACCTTCGCATCAAACCCGTTGTCGCGCAATCCGTTTGAGCGGACGATCCGGCGGCTAGTGCGTCAGCCCTTGGTCAGGGTGAACTGCGCGACGTCGGTGTAGCCCTCGCGGAACAGGTCCGCGCAACCGGTCAGATACTTCATGTACCGGTCGTAGACCTCTTCGGATTGAACCGCGATGGCCTCGTCCCGGCGCGCCTCGAGCGCGGTCGACCACGTGTCGAGGGTGCGGGCATAGTGCAGGCGCAGCGGCTGAATCAGCTTCACACCGAAGCCGGCACGCTCGGCGTGCTCCACGACGCCCTTGGCCTGCGGCAGGTCTCCGCCCGGGAAGATCTCGTCCATGATGAATTTCATGAAGCGCAGCTTGGTCATGGTGATGGGCAGCCCGCGCTCCGCGAATTCCTCGTCGCTGGGCTTGATGATGGTGTGCATCATCATGACGCCGTCGGCCGGTAGCGCCTCGTAGGCCTTTTTGAAGAATTCGTCGTATCGGTCGCGCCCGAAGTGCTCGAAGGCGCCGATCGACACGATCCGGTCGACCTTCTCGTCGAACTGCTCCCACCCCTGCAGCAGCACCCGCTTGGACCGCTGCGAAGGATGGCTGTCCAGGCGGCGCTGCACGTGTGCCTGCTGATTGCGGCTGAGCGTGAGGCCGACAACGTTGACGTCGTAGTTCTCCAGGCCGCGCACGATCGTGGTGCCCCACCCGCACCCGATGTCGAGCAACGTCATGCCCGGCTCCAGCCCAAGCTTTCCCAGCGAGAGGTCGACCTTGGCGTACTGCGCCTCTTCCAGCGTCATATCGTCACGCTCGAAATAGGCACAGCTATAGGTCCGCGTCGGGTCCAGGAAGAGCGCGAAGAACTCGTCGGACAGGTCGTAGTGCGCTTGTACGTCCTCGAAATGCGGTTCCAAGCTGACGGCATCGCCGGGTTTTTCGGACAAGGCACAACCTCTGACTGATTCTTATTGGTTTACGGGTGCGATCGAGCTGATCGCCGAACGGACCGCCCCAGTGTATCCGCCCGGATAACCGCGCCCTCCCGGCGAGTTCCTGTTCAGGGCCACGGCGCCGACGGGCACCAGAGTGCTTACGCGCACGTCAAATTGGTGAACCCGGTGCGGCGTAGAACAACTCGCACCTGGGCCGGGCGCCGGGAAGCGAACACCGTTGACGGATCCCGCGTCGGGTTGTTACCTCAGCTGGTAATCGGGGTAAGCCCCGGCTGACCGGGATCCAGAGAGGCGGAACCCTGCGATGGCAGACATCACCAGGTTGATCCTGGCCGACCACGAATGGTTCCGCGAACAGTTCGCGCGCCTAGACGATCTGCAGGCCCAGCGCCCCGACGACCGGGCCGCGCTCAAGCGGGTATGGGGCCCGCTCGCCGACAAGCTCGACGTGCACGCCTACATCGAAGAAAAGATCTTCTACCCGCAGTTGCTGAAACGCTTAGGTGAGGACGCCGAGGGCGAGACCCTCGACGCGATCGGCGATCACAACGACATTCGCGACGGCGTGCGCGACGCCAACGCGGCCGCGCTGGGCAGCGAACAGTGGTGGGCCGCCGTCGGGCGCACCCGGAAGGCCAACGACGATCACATGGGCGAGGAGGAACGCGAAGGGCTCTCGGACTTTCGCCGCAACGCCCCCATCGGGCTCCGTGAGGCGCTCGGGCGTCAATACAGCGAGTTCATGGCCGAGCACCCGACCACCGAGGGGCTGCCGATCACCGATCGTGACCCCGAGGGCTACGTCGAGCAGTTCGAGGACTCGCCGCCGTCCAATGCCGCCGACTTCTCGCTGCGCATCGGGAGCTTGAAAGGCCAATGAGCCGCGCCGTGAACGAGCGGACGTGACGCGAATAACGAATGTCGGCTGCGGTGGCGGCGCGATGCCGTCCTCGGCGGCGTCGGCGACGCACGCCTAGCTGGCGTTTCCGGAACCGATCACGTCCGCCCGCATGATCGCCGCCATCTCCGGGTAACCCGGGGAAAGGTCTTATTGCCCGACCCCGCCGGTTCGTCCCCGGATTGTTTCGGGTAAGCCATCATTCGATGGGTATTCGACGCCGCCGGAGGAAATGGGCCCGTAAAGACATCAGGGTCGCCGATCCGGCAATGCGGCAGACCATCATGGGTACCGCCATCGGCAACTTCATGGAGTGGTACGACTTCGGGGTCTACGGCTATATCGCCACCACGATCGCCCAGGTGTTTTACCCCGGCAAGAGCGTCAGCGGCGTCCACCTCATCGCGACCTTCGGCACGCTGGCGGCGGCGTTCGTCGTGCGCCCGCTCGGCGGATTCATCTTCGGCCCGCTGGGCGACCGCATCGGGCGTCACCGGGTGCTGGTGGTCACCATCCTGATGATGACGGTGAGCACCACCATGACCGGCCTGCTGCCCACCTACAGCACCATCGGCATCTGGGCGCCGATCCTGCTCGTCATCGCACGAATCTTTCAGGGTCTGTCGACCGGCGGCGAGTACGTCGGCGCGATGACCTATCTCGTCGAGCAGGCCCCCGACCACAAACGCGGCATGATGGTCGGCTTCTTGCCGATGGGCAACCTGGTCGGATTCGTCCTCGCCGGGTTGCTGGTGACCGGCCTACAGACCTGGCTGCCGGACGACGACATGCTGACCTACGGCTGGCGGATCCCGCTGTTGCTGGGCTTGCCCTTCGGCCTGGTCGCCCTGTACCTACGGCTTCGGCTCAAGGAGTCCTCCGCCTACCAGAGCGCGAACGAAGGTGCGCCCGCGCCGGGCGGCCAAGGACCGCAGCAAATTCTGCGCATGGTCGCCGCCCAGTGGCGCCCGATGCTGATCTGCGCGGCGCTGGTGCTGACCTCCCAGGTCGCCGACTTCATGCTCACCGGATACCTGCCGACCTACCTCAGACTCTTCGTGCGCGTCGGGCGCACCGCCGGACTGGTAATGATCGTGTCGACGCTGGCGATTTTGATGGTCACCGTGGTGCTCGTCGCCGCCCTGTCCGACCGCATCGGCGTCAAACCCATCATGTGGACGGGCTGCGGGCTGCTAATCGGGGCCTCCATCCCGGCGTTCCTGCTCATCCGTTTCGGTGGCGTCTACCCGGTGATCTTCCTCGGTGTGCTGCTGATCGGCCTGATGGAACTGTGCTTCGACAGCACCGGGCCGGCCATGCTGCCCGCCTTGTTTCCCACCAACGTGCGCTACGGGGCGCTGGCGATTTCGTACAACATCTCGATTTCCCTCGTCGGCGGCATCACACCGTTGATCGCCCAGGCGCTGGTATCGGGCACCGGCAACGTGATGGTGCCGGCTTACATGCTGATCTTCGCCGGCGCGGTGGGAGCCATCACGTTGCTGTTCACACCGGAGGTCGCGGGCAAGCCGTTGCCCGGCTCCGGGCCCGCCGTCGAAACCGAGCGGGAGGCCCGCGCGCTCGCCGACGACATCCGCTAGCGGGGCAACCCGTACGGGACTTTCTGCCGTTCTGCACGGGGAGGTTGATTTGGCGGTAGCGGGCTATTCGGTGAAGATGAGGACCGGTTTTCACCAGCAGCTGGACACGCTGACCGACCAGCTCGCTGACATGTGCGCGATGGCCGCCGAGGCGATTTCACAGGCGAGCGAGGCGCTGCTGGAAGCCGACCTGACGACGGCCGAATCCGTCATCGCCCGCCACCGCAGCATCGTCGCCCTCGACGCGCACGTCGAGGAGACCGCCTTCGCGCTGTTGGCGTTGCAGGCGCCGGTGGCCACGGACCTGCGCTCGGTCGTCAGCGCCCTCCGGATCGCCGCGGATGCGCGACGGATGGTCGAGCTGGCCGTGCACATCGCCAAGATCGCCCGCCGCCGTCATCCCTATCCGGCCGTGTCCGCCGAGGTGCGGCCCTACGTCGCCGCCATGGGTGAGGCGGCAAAGGCACTGGCGCTCGGGGCGCGACAGGTGTTGGTGTCGCAAGACCCGCGCGGGGCCGCCCGGATTCGCCACGATGACGACGCGATGGACGAGCTGCACCGCCGGCTGCTGGCGACGCTGATGGATCCCGCGTGGACGCAGGGCGTCGCCGCCGCCGTGGACGCCACCCTGTTGGGCCGCTTCTACGAACGCTTCGCCGACCACGCGGTCCAGATCGCGCGCCGGGTCATCTTCCAGGCCACCGGACGCTAGCCGCCGCGCTCCGGCTCGGCGCGACGCTCCGGTCAACAGCTCACGCCGGCGCGTGGCACCGGAAAGTGCTTGCGTGGCACAAGGTTTGACGGAACAGCTCGGTGGGCGACCAAAACCGCCAAACCGAACGCACACGCAACTCGCTCTGACCGACCGCGAGTCCGAGCGCTCATTCGCGATTAGCAATCGCTCCGCGCGGCTAATACGAAAGGGGCATGTGCTGGACGGACGGCGCAGCGGACGGAATGGGAACGACTATGGAACCGATATCACCGATGGACGCGTTGTTCCTCATCGGCGAGTCGCGCGAACATCCGATGCACGTGGGCTCGCTGCAGCTCTTCGAGCCCCCGGAGGACGCCGATCCCCACTTCGTACGCGAGTCATATCAGGCGATGCTCGAGTGCACGGACATCCAGCCGTCCTTCCGTAAGCATCCGGCCTTCTTCGGAGGTCTGACCAACGTCGCGTGGTCCTTCGACAAGGAAGTCGAGCTCGACTACCACCTGCGCCGGTCGGCTCTTCCCGAACCCGGACGCGTCCGGGACCTGCTCGAGTTGGCGTCGCGGCTGCACGGCAGCCTGCTCGACCGGCACCGCCCGCTGTGGGAGGCGCACCTGGTCGAAGGGCTGCAGGACGGGCGGTATGCGGTCTACACGAAGTATCACCACTCCCTGATGGATGGTGTCTCGGCGCTACGTCTGGTGCAGCGCGCCTTCACCTCCGATCCGCACGACGACGAGGTCCGGGTGCCGTGGAGCCTGGGGCCGCGTAAGCGCAGCGGGCGGCGGCACCAGCCGTCGCTCTTCGACCGGGTCGGCCGCACCGCGGGGTCGGCGCTCGCCCTGGCGCCGTCCACGCTCAAGCTCGCGCGCGCGGCGCTGCTCGAACAGCAACTGACCCTGCCGTTCCGGGCGCCGCGCTCGATGTTCAATGTGCGGATCGGCGGCGCCCGCCGGGTAGCGGCCCAGTCCTACTCGCTGGAGCGCATCAAGGCGGTCAAGTCGGCCACCGGTACGACGATCAACGACGTCATCCTCGCCATGTCCGCCGGGGCTTTGCGCGCCTACCTGCTCGATCAGAACGCCCTTCCGGACACACCCCTGACCGCCATGGTCCCGGTGAATCTGCGCAAGGACGACGACGACCGCGGCGGAAACAACGTCGGGACCTTCCTGTGCAACCTCGCAACCCACCTCGACGACCCGGCGAAGCGGCTGGAGACGATCAGCGCGTCCATCCGCGAGACCAAAGAGGTGTTCTGGCAGCTACCTCCGGTTCAGCAGCTGGCCCTGTCCGCCTTCAACATCGGCGGATTGTTCTTCGGCCTGATCCCCGGCTACCTGACCGCGGCCTCACCGCCGTTCAACATCGTCATTTCAAACGTTTCAACCGGGAACTCCGACCAATTGTATTGGCGTGGAGCACGATTAGACGGAAACTATCCGCTGTCGATCCCGCTCGACGGCCAGGCCGTCAACATCACCGTCACCAACAACGCGGACAACCTCGACTTCGGTCTGGTCGGATGCCGCCGCAGCGTTCCGCACCTGCAGCGGATGCTCGGCCACCTGGAGGCGGCCCTGAAGGATCTGGAACTGATCGCGGGCATCTGAGATGCGTTGCACCGCTTGACGTATCCCGGCGGGTGAGCCCGTCGATGCGGCGTTCCGCCGACGAGCGGCCCTGGCACCGACCGTGCCGAAACCTTTTGTGGGGAATACCACAGTTCCTACTGTAAGGTCCACGGTAAGTCAGCACAGGCGGAAGAAGGGTGAACCGTGCCAAGCACTATCGATACGCGCAACCAGCTGCGGCCCGACATCGACCTCACCGACGGGGCCTTCTACGCGGGCGATTCGCGGCCGGTCTATCAATGGATGCGCGAGAACGAACCGGTCTTTCGGGACCGCAATGGCCTGGCGGCCGCGGCGAGCTACCAGGCGGTGATCGACGCGGAACGTGCGCCGGAGTTGTTCTCCAACGCCGGCGGTATCCGGCCGGACCAGGACGCGCCTCCCATGATGATCGCGATGGACGACCCCACGCATCTGCTGCGACGCAAACTGGTCAACGCGGGCTTTACCCGCAAACGCGTCAAAGACAGGGAGCACTCGATCGGGGCGCTGTGTGATGCGCTCATCGACAACGTCTGCGAACGGGGGGAGTGCGACTTCGTCTGGGACCTCGCCGCGCCGCTTCCCATGGCGGTGATCGGTGACATGCTCGGGGTGCTTCCGGAGGAGCGCCAGATGTTCCTTCGCTGGTCCGACGACATGGTGACCTTGCTCAGCAGCACGACCGCACAAGAGGATTTCCAGGTGTCGGTTGATGCATTCGCCGCATACACCGAGTACATGACGGGCATGATCTCGGCCCGCAAAGCGGATCCCACCGACGACCTGGTCAGTGTGTTGGTGCACGCGGAGGTGGACGGCGAAAAGCTGGCCGACCACGAGATCGTCACCGAGGTGCTGTTACTCCTGATCGGCGGCGACGAGACCACTCGGCACACGCTGTCCGGCGGTACCGCGCAAATCCTGCGGCACCCTCAACAGCACCAGCAGCTGGTCAACGACGTGGCGCTGCTACCCAACGCAATCGAGGAGATGCTGCGGTGGACCGCCCCGGTCAAAAACATGGCCCGAACCATGACCGCCGACCTGGAGTTTCATGGCGCACAGCTCAAACAGGGCGAGAAGATCATCCTGCTGTTCGAATCGGCGAACTTCGATGAGGCGGTGTTCGAAGATCCGGAGAACTTCCGCATCGACCGATACCCCAACAATCATCTGGCCTTCGGGTTCGGAACCCACTTCTGTCTGGGCAATCAGCTGGCGCGCTTAGAGCTGTCGATAATGCTCGAGCGCCTGCTGAAACGCCTGCCGGATATGCGGCTGGCGTCCGAGGATCCGCTGCCGCTGCGTCCGGCGAACTTTGTCAGCGGACTGGAAAAGATGCCGGTCAAGTTCACGCCGTCGGCGCGTTCAGGCGCCTGACCCAAGCGGTCCAGGGACTTCGACGTGGTGGTGACCGGCGGCCTCCGCGTCGGTCGCGTAATCCAGGTAGACGCTGGTGCCGTTGGGACGGGCATGGATGGTGCAGTGGTCGGCGAGGCCGTGCATCAGCATGATGCCGCGTGACGCGTGCGGGTCGCTGGAGTGCCTGGACGAGGGCTTGCGCCAGTTTCCGCGGTCGCTGACGCAAACCCGGATCGATTCGGCGTCGGGGTCGTAGCTGGCCTGAAGTTTCATGGCGCCGGCCTCGCGCTGCGAGCGGTAGGCATGCTCAACACAATTCGCCAGCGCCTCGTTGACGCCAAGGACGACGTCCTCACGAATTTCTTCCGGCGCGCGCACCTCTTGCTGCAGCCACCGTTGCAGCGCCCGCCGCCACTCCGCCGCCGTATCGGGGCGGGCTGTGCCGGCAAGCGTCAGCCGCACCGGCGAGGCAGTCTCCGGCAGTAGTGGACTCATAAAAGCCGCATACCCAGATGCGCGTGGGGCAATAACCTTCGGCGAGTATCGCTTAGGCCACAGATGAATAGACGTCCCGAATCGCCAGGTCACGGCGTCGAGCCGCACTCAAGCAGGCTCTAACGGCGCGGCGGCAGGACGGGTGTGACCAATTCGCCGGTGTCGAGGTAGCTGTCGAGGTTGCGGATTGCCAGCAGCGCCATGGCCCGCCGGGTCCGCGCGGTGGCGCTGCCGATATGCGGGAGAAGCACCACGTTGTCCAGGTCAAGTAATTCGGCCGGTACCTGCGGTTCTTCGGCGAAGACGTCCAGCCCCGCGCCCGCCAGTTCCCCGGCGGCCAGCAATTCCACCAGCGCGCCCTGGTCGACGACGCTGCCCCGCGCGATGTTGATCAGGTAACCCTCGGGACCCAACGCCTCCAGCACCGCACGGTCGACCAGCTTGTGCGTGTTGGCGTCGCCCGTGGTGGCGATCACCAGGACGTCGACCGACTCGGCGAGCTCCACCGGCGACCCGGCATAGCGGAATGGCGATCCCTCGATGCGGCGGCGGTTGTGATAGGCGATGGCGCAGTCGAATCCGAGCAGCCGGGTCGCGATCGCCGAACCGATCCGGCCCAGCCCCAGAATGCCGACCTGCAGGCCGCTGACATCTCTGGCATAGGGAAACGCGCCGTCGCGTGCCCATCGACCGGCCCGCACGTAGCGATCGGCGGCACCGAATCGGCGCAGTGTCATCAGGATCAGGCCCACTGCCGTGTCGGCGACCGTGTCCGACAGCACGTCGGGAGTGTTGCTCACGCCGATGCCGCGGCGCTTCGCCGCGGCCAAGTCGATCAGATCCACCCCCGCCCCGTTGTTGACGATGGCCTCCAGGTTCGGCAGCGCCGCGATGGTGGCGGCATCGACGCCGGGCGATCCCGATGTCACCAGCACGCGCACACCGGCGCCGTGCTCGGTCAGAAACTGCGTTCGCGCGGGTCCGTCGGGCAGCTTCGGAATCGCGTAACGCGCAGCCAACTCTTGTTCGAACGTCGGCTCCATCTCGCCGACGCCCAGCACCCCACTGACCCTGTTCGCCGTCACGACTACATCATCCTGGAAGCCGATCCGGACTCGATCATCCGGCGGTGGAATATCCCGCCAACGGCCGCGGTTGATGAGCTCGGCGGTGTCGGCCATTCCCCCGGGTACCACACCAGAACCGTCGCTTCGAGCGACCACTTGCGCCAGAGGTCAGAAGACGACACCGCCCCCAAAACATTTTCCGTGCCGCTTGGTGCGCCGCGCCTTTCGTTGCACGGGAAGTAAACCTGATCCGACGTGGTTGCAAAACCAATGCGCATCGGAGTCGTCTTCCCGCAAACCGAGCTCGGCTCGGATTCCGCCGTCCTCCGCACGTACGGTCAGCGCGTCGAGGAACTCGGGTTCACTCACATCCTCGCCTACGACCACGTCGTCGGCGCCGACCCGACCGTGCATCACGGCTTCCAGGGACCCTACGACATCGACTCGACCTTTCATGAGCCGTTCGTCATGTTCGGCTACCTGGCCGCTGTCACCTCGCTGGAACTCGTCACCGGGGTGATCATCTTGCCGCAACGCCAAACGGTGTTGGCGGCCAAGCAGGCCGCCGAGGTCGATGTGCTCACCGGGGGCCGCTTCAGATTCGGAATTGGATTGGGCTGGAATGCCGTTGAGTACGAGGCGCTCGGAGAGTCGTTTACCAACCGCGGCAGGCGCTCCGAGGAGCAGGTCGAGGTGATGCGCAAGCTGTGGACCGAACGGTCGGTCACCTACAACGGCAAGTACCACACGGTGACCGCGGCCGGCCTGGCCCCGCTGCCCACCCAGCGCCCGATACCGGTGTGGTTCGGTGCGGCCTCCGATCGCGCGTACGAACGTGCCGGTCGCCTCGGCGACGGCTGGTTTCCGATGCTAGAGCCCGGCCCCGGCCTCGACCACGCCCTCGAACAGGTGAACCGCGCGGCCGAATCGGCCGGTCGCGACCCGAAAAGCCTCGGAATGGAAGGCCGGGTCAGCTGGATCGAAGACCGCGACAAGCTCGCCGCCACCATTGCCGCATGGAAAGCCGCGGGCGCCAGCCATCTTTCGGTGAACACCATGAAGGCCGGTTTCGCGAATGTCGACGAACACCTCGCCGCCTTGGAGCAGGTCGCCGCCGATCTGAAGTAGCCGCGCCGGCCGGTTACTTGGCCCCTGACGCGGACAACTCCTCGACCAGACTCAGATGCACGTTACGGCGGTTGGCCTTCGATGACTTGCCCGCGGGGCCAACCGATTCCATGAGCCCACTGGTGGCCAGGGCGTCAGATCCACCCGTGTCCACCGTGTCACGGACATGGACCTGTCCTCCGGTAGCACAGTGCCGGCGTTGCCAGTCGCTGATCGCCTGGTGCGCCGCGTGATCGAGATAATTCGTGAGCAGGTGGAGGGTTACCGACGTGCGTTCGGGCACGGACGCCAGGACTCCGGTCAGCCTGGGCAGAGCCAGGAAGGTGCACGCGCCCTCGACGACGACGTGCCACCCGTCACCAACGGGCTCGGCCTCGATCCTGGCTCGCACCACCCGCCATCCGGTCACGGCGACGGCCAGTGCCAGGCCGATCATGACGCCGTGCAGCAGGTTGAGGAAGACGACGCAAACCACGGTCACCAGGTAGACGGCGAGATCGCCGTTGCGCAAGGCGGTTTCGATGTGCGCCGGCTTCAACAGCTCGATGCCGATGACGATGAGCAGCCCGGCAAGCGCGGCGGTGGGGATCTTTTCGACGAGTCCCGCGAACGGTACGGCGAACAGCAGTATCCACACGCCGTGCATGATCGTCGAGGCGCGCGTCTTGGCGCCGGCATTCACGTTGGCGGCGCTGCGCACGATGACACCCGCGATGGGAAGCCCGCCGATGGCACCCGACGCGATGTTCGCCGCGCCCTGCCCGATCAGTTCGCGGTTGAAGTCGGTTCGCGCGCCGGTGTGCATCCGGTCGATCGATACCGCGGTCAGCAGACTCTGCACGCTGGTGATCAAGGTGACGGTGATGACGGCGACGACGACAGCTCCCCAATTCCCGTGCGGCACCGACGGCAGGCGCAGCGCATCGAGCACTGAGCCATTCAGCACGATGCGGGATACGTTGAACGGGAAGATCACTGAAATGGCCGTGACGGCCACGATAGCGACGAGCGGGCCGGGAACCTTGGCCACCCGGGCCGGAACCCAGCGCCAGGCAACCAGAATGGCGATCACGAGGAGACCCAGGACAAGTCCCGGCCGGTGCGCACCCATAATCTGTGCGGGCAGCCCGGTGACATTGCTCCAGGCCGAGCTCTTCGAGGAGCCGCCCAGCAGCACATGCACTTGTTGCAGCGCAATCGTGATGCCGATGCCGGCCAGCATGGCGTGCACCACCACAGGTGATATCGCCAGGGCGGCGCGTGCAATACGGCTGAGCCCCAACAGGACCTGTAATATCCCTGCGATCACGGTGATGAAACATGTGATAGCCCAGCCAAACTGGGAGACCAATTGGGCCACCACAACAGTCAGCCCGGCCGCCGGGCCACTGACCTGCAGCGGCGACCCGCCGAGCCATCCACCGACGACTCCCCCGACAATCGCTGCAATCAGTCCGGCGAGAACCGGCGCGTCCGAGGCGATCGCGATCCCGAGCGACAACGGCAGCGCCACCAGGAAAACCACCAACGAGGCCGGCAGGTCGTATTGCAGAACCTCACGCACCCGGTCGCGCCGAGACGAAACGCCATCCTCCATGCCCTGCGGTTCTGGCTGTTTCACGTGTTGCACTGGCCCTCCCCTGAATTGGTCATCGGCGGTGGGCTTTTCGATATCCACCCGGTCACGGCAGGCCTAAAATACGTAAAGCCGTGCAGCGCAGGCGATTACATCTACCTGAACGTCATTGTTCGGCGAGACATGCCTGATCTACGCGTTCGAAGGTAGGTGGGCAGCGCACAAGGGGTCAACCGGACGAGCCGAGTGCATATCGAATGCAAATTTTTTCGGCACCCAGTGCCAGCGGTCCGCCACCCAACCGAAAACGGTTACTCCAGGACGAAAACGGGGATCTGTCGCGCCGTCTTCGTCTCGTATTCGGCGTACGGGGGAAACGCCTCAACGGCTCGTTGCCACCACTCCTCGCGCTCGGCTCCCTCGAGCTCGCGAGCCGTCAACGCGACGACCTTGTTACCGTCTTGCAGCGTGACCGCAGGATTCGCCTTCAGGTTGAAATACCAAACCGGGTGCTTCGGGGCGCCGCCGTGCGACGCGACAACGACGTAGCGGCCATCCTTCTCGACCCGCATCAACGGCACATAGCGCAACTTGCCGGACTTCGCCCCGGTGACGGTCAGCAGCACGATCGGCCGATCGAAGACCTCGACTCCATCGGTCGTGCCCTGACTCAAAATCTGTTCGGTCTGGTCGCGCACCCAGCCCCGCGGGCTCAATTCGATTTCGTCAGCCATACCTACACCGAACACCCCCGCCCTACCGCGGCATTCCCCGGGCTCGCGTGCGCGGCCGGCGCCGCTTGAACCGATGGCTCGCGCGCCAAGGAGTACAGTTGGGGAGTCGCTTAAATAAGCTAACTAAATGCGCACGGAACGCGGAGAGGAGATGGGCGTGGCCCGCACCGAGAACGACACATGGGATCTGGCGTCCAGCGTCGGGGCCACCGCAACGGCGGTCGCCGCACAGCGGGCGATCGCGTCCCAGGGCCCGGACGCCCTGCTGAACGACCCCTGGGCCGATCCGCTGGTCCGCGCGGTGGGCAGCGATGTGTTCATCAAGCTCCTCGACAACCAGCTTGACCGCAGCGATGATCCGCTACTGAACCGCCAGGCCGTGAGGGAGCAGATCACGGTGCGCACCCGGTTCTTCGACGACTTCTTCCTGCGGGCGGCCGAATCGGGCGTCCAGCAGGCCGTGATTTTGGCGTCCGGCCTGGACACCCGGGCCTACCGGCTGCCCTGGCCGGCGGGCACGGTCGTGTACGAGATCGACCAGCCCGAGGTGATCGAATTCAAGACACGCGCTCTGGCCGATCTGGGCGCCACACCCACCGCGGAGCGCCGCACCGTGTCGATCGACCTGCGCGACGACTGGCCGTCGGCCCTCGCGGCGGCCGGGTTCGACGCCCACAAGCCGACCGCGTGGAGCGCCGAGGGGCTCCTGGTGTACCTGCCGCCCGAGGCGCAAGACCGGTTGTTCGACAACATCGTCGCCGTTTCGGCGCCGGGCAGCCGGGTCGCCACCGAACACATGGACCTGCGCGACATCCCCTCGGACTGGGCGCAGAAGTTGACCGAGCGGTCTCAGCGCATCGGCTCCAACATCAATCTGGCCGAGTTGTTCTACACCGGCGACCGCAATCCCGCCGGCGAATACCTGGCAGCACGCGGTTGGCGGATCGATATTCGGACAACCGAGCAGGCCTTCGCCGCCCAGGGGTTCGCGGTCCCCAAGGACGAGCTGGCCTCATTCGGCGGGGCGTCGGGCTACCTGACCGCGACCCTCAAGTAGCAGCACCGTTAGCCCGGGCGCGGGTGTAGCGGCGCGCCGATTTCCCGGCAACCAGCTGTGATCCAGTGGGCCCGCCGCCCTCTATATCAGCTTGATTGACATGTATCAGGCCGATTGATATAAACGGTGTCATGACACAACCGACTTCAGAGATGTTCGAATCCGCCTACCGGGGCGAGGCTCCCGAGATGGGCGAGGGCAACCGGCCGCCGTGGAGCATCGGTGAGCCGCAGCCAGAGATCGCCGCCCTCATTGAGGACGGCAAGTTCCACGGAGACGTGCTCGATGCCGGTTGCGGCGAGGCGGCGGTGTCGCTGTACCTCGCCGAGCGCGGCTTCACCACGGTGGGTCTGGACCAGTCACCCACCGCCATTGCGCTGGCAACCGAGAAGGCCGCCCGGCGGGGCCTTACCAGTGCCACCTTCGACGTCGCGGATATCAGCGCCTTCACCGGTTACGACGGCCGCTTCGGAACCATCGTCGACAGCACCCTGTTCCACTCGATGCCCGTTGAATTGCGTGAGGGCTACCAGCAGTCGATCGTGCGGGCCGCCGCGCCGGGCGCCTCGTACTTCGTCCTCGTCTTCGACCGCGCCGGGATGCCGGCCGATGGCCCTATCAATGCGGTCACGGAGCCCGAGTTGCGCGAGGTGGTCTCGAAGTACTGGGTGATCGACGAGATCCGGCCGGCCCGCATCCACGCCAACGTGCCCGAGAGTTTCCTGGCGGGCTTTGACGCCTTCGCCGGTGCCGACATTCGCGACGAGGACAACGGTCGCAAGTCGGTGGGGGCCTGGTTGCTGTCGGCGCACCTAGGCTGACCGCACCGCGCAGGGCGCGGCCTACCGGCCGTCCCAGCTCTCCGGCAGCATCGGTATACGGGCGCCATCACCGGATTCGTTGCCGGCCAACGTGTTCAGGCCCGAAGCCCGCACGTCCGGTTTGGGTAACGTGCCGGTGAAGCCCTGTATCGAGCCGCCGGAGTCCGAGGGTCGATATCGATCCGGCGCTGCCGACGCGACCGCGACTGCTTCGTCGTCGGCCTCGATGAATTCGTAGCGGTATCCGGGGTCGACGATCGATCGCGGGCGTCGGCGGGAGCGTCCCTGCTCCTGCTCGACCGCCGCGACGCCGGCCGCGGACGCTGCCGTCTGCCCGGCGGCCAGCGCGCTTCGGGCCCGGGTTTGCGCCTTCGATTCCATGCCGAGGCCCACGCTGCCCACCATGTAGCCGAAGCCCTCGGCTCCGGTCACCGGGGCCGGGGGTATGGGCGGAGTCGTCGGCGGAGCAACCGCGGAGGCTGCGGGCGCAGGGGGCGACGCCACCGATGTCGCCGGTGCCACCGGGCTGGTCGGGCCCATCGGAGCCATCGCGGGAGCGGCCGACACCACCGGCGGTTGCACTCCCACCGCGGCGGGCTGCGGCATGGCAGCGGGAGCGGGAACGCTCGCCGGCGCCGCCAACCCGGCCAACCCGGCCAGGCCCGCCAGACCGGCCAGCCCTCCCAGGCTGGTGATGGACACGCTCAAGGCGACCTGCAGCAGCAGCGGCAACTCTTGGAGGATGAACCGCAGCGTCCGGATGGTCCAGTTGATGATCCGGTAGGTCTGCCACGCGATGAAGTAGTTGATCAGCGCCGGGAACTGGGACGGGTTGAGCAGACCTGACGCGTTCTGCTGCAGCCAGGCCACGGCCTGAGCGTTGCCGTTGAAGAAGTTCCCTAGATTCTGCAGGTACTCCGACGGACTCCAGTTCGGCTGGCCCTGACCGGGGATCTGCTCGCCGTCGGGCCCGAACAGCATTTCCCAGATCTCTTCGGGGGTGGGCAACTGAAAGGAACCCGTCCCGCCGCCGCCGCCCGCACCGGTCCCACCGCCGGCGCCGCTTCCCGCTCCGGTGCCGGTACCCGTGCCCGTTCCCGTTCCGGACCCGCTGCCGCTGCCGGCCTTCCCGCCGGTTCCCGACCCGGCGGCGCTGGTCATTTGCACGGCTTCGGTCGTCGCCTGATAGGTGGTCATGGTGGTGGCCGCCTGAGTCCACATCCGCGCGTAGTCGGCCTCGTTGACCGCGATCGGAATCGTGTTGACCCCAAAGAAATTCGTCGCCACCAAGGCCGCGTGCGTCGCATGATTAGCTGCCAGTTCCGGCAGCGTCGGCATCGCGGCGAGTGCGGCGGTGTACGCCGTGGCCACCCCTTGATGCTGGGCGGCCGCCTCGGCGCTCAACGCGCCGGCCAGCTGCAGCCACGCCAAATACGGCATGTGCGCGGCGGCGTACCTGTCGGCGGTCGGGCCATCCCATACCGGCACGGATCCGGTCAGCACGGCCGTCAATTCCGTTGCTGCCGAATCGTATTGGGTGCTCAGCGACGTCCAGGTTGCCGCGGCCGCCAGCAGCGGGCCCGGCCCCGGGCCGCTGCTCAGCAGCGTCGAGTGCACTTCGGGAGGAAGGGCCATCCACACCGGCGCGGTCATGCGCCCAGATACGTCGACGCGGCCGCCATATCGCCGGTGACGTAGTTGACGTCGGCCAGACTCACCCCCAACGCGGCCCGCCCCAAGACTTCAACACCCTTGGCCGCCGCGGCCGAGTGCTGGCTGCCGCGCTCGCTGAACACGGCGGCAGCCGCCAGGGATACCGGGTCGGCCGCCGGCGGAACCACCACCGAGACCACTAGGGCCGCGGCCGCATGCGCCGCCGCCAGTTGGGCGGTGATCGCGTCGACCGCCGAGCTCGTCGCGGCCAGACCCTCGGGAATAACTCGTAGCGTCATAAAGGCCGCTCCTTGTATCGGCTTCCGACCAAAAATGCGCCGGCCCGACCCGACGGCGGCCGACCCAGACCGAGTGCCACCACCCAGGCGAGCAGGCCGGCTACAAACCCGAAAACCAGATGCCAGCCTGCCCGCTCGAGCATCCCGTTCGAAGTCCAGGCTGACATGACGGCTCCGGAGTGCCACGAAAAGCCCGAACTGGCAAGCGCGACAAGGTGAATGGGGGCGGCCGCGACCGCGAGCAGCCACCGGCGCACGCGCATCACGGGAAGGGAAGCGACGGCATACAGCAACGCGGCGGCGGACACATAGCGACTGCTCCACAACGGATCGCTCAACCCGTGCATCGGCAACGCCGCGATCGATGCCGCCACACCGACCGCTAGCACCGTCTCGCGCCGTGCGGTCACCAGCACCACCGCCACCAGCATCGTCAGCCAGATCAACCCACGGTGTCCCGGCAGACCCAACGGAATCCTGATGTCGGTGGAGGCGACGATGATCGCGACCGCCACCAGCGGGAACGCGACCTCCCGGACGGCACTCAGCCCGGCCGCCGGTCGCTGCATCACGGTCATGCGGGAATCATAAATCGCCAGGACCTACACTTATCCTTATTTACGGCGTATTCACAGGATGGGATCCGTAAATGCGCAGCAATAAGCGCCTGGCTCGGGTGATTGCGGTTCTGGTCGTGAGTGCCGGGCTCGTCGCGTGCGGCGGGTCGAAGACCGAGCTGCAACTCGTCGTGCAGGAGAACTACCAAGTGCTGCAACGATTCACGATCCCGCAGCTTCAGCAGCTCCCTCAGCTGGAGGTCGCGACGCCACAATCTCACGGCGCACAGGTCCAGAAGGGACCCAGCGTGCGTTCGATCCTCCATGCCGCGGGCGCGACCGGCGTCATCAGGGTGCGGGTGGAGGGCCGCGACCCGGCCCAGACCCTGACGGCGGCCCAGCTCGATGATCAGACCATCCTCGGCTTCACCAAGCGCAACACACTCAAGCTCACGGGCGAAAAACTCAGCCGTGACCAGTGGGTTCGCGATGTCACCCACCTGGTGGTCAATCCATGACCGGCCGTACCGCGCTGGGCGATGTGGACCTGCTGATCGGCATCGACGACACCGACAACCCCTACACGCCCGGCACCGGTCGGCGAGCCCGGTCCCTGCTGCACGAGCTGCAAGCGGCGGGCCTCGGCTCCCCTGCGGGCGCCACCCGTCATCAGCTGCTCGTCGACTACCGGATCCCGTATACGTCGCACAATTCGAGCGCGTGCCTGGCCTGGCGGAGCCCCGACGGCGATCCGCACGCGGTGCGAACCGGGATCATAGAGCTCGCCGGGCGATTCCTGGAGCGGGTATGCCCGCCCGATGCCGACCCCGGGCTTGCCGTCGTCGTTCCGGGCGAACTCGCCGGCGGCGCGCCACAATTGATCGAATTCGGGCGCCGTGCCAAGCGAGAAGTGTTGCATCCCAACGAGGCCCGCGATCTCGCTGCGGCGCTCGGAGTGCATCTGTCCGGACACGGCGGCACGAGCGGGGGCATGACCGGCGCGCTCGCGGCAGTCGGACTGCACTTGTCCGGCAACGACGGGCTGTTCATCACCTTGCCCGGCATCCGCAAACTGCCCGACCAGGCCACCGTGGAGACGGTCTTCGCCATGGCGCCCATCGACCTCGCTCGCGACGCCATGCACCGTCAGCCCCGCCCCGGCGATGTGATCGAACTGGGCGACTGGGTGCGCCCGGTGCTGCTCGACGGGCTGGCTGTCTTGCTCCTCGAGCCGCCCCGTCAGCAGGGCAACGGGAGCAGAACATGGCGAACGGCACCGCGCGCGGTGGTCAAGCAATATTGACACCCACGGCGCCGTGAGCAGCGCGATCGGCAACGTCGAGCTTGGCCGGGTTTCGGGGCCTCTCATTCGGGAGATCCTGCATAGAGGCAGTCCAGACGTTCAGAGGAGATCTCGGTGGATCAGCAAGTCAACTTCGACCCGCCCGCTGCGCCCGAGGACGCGCGGAAGGCGACCGAGGAACAGCGCAAGCTGCAGGAGCAACTCGATCACCAGGACGAAGATCCGGACGGCCCGGGATTGCACCAATCTCGGCACGACCTTCCCGACGAGAGCACGCGGTAGTCAACGAAAGACCGTTGCTCGCAGGGTGTTTGGCTCCCTGAGCCGTCACCGGAATCAGGATCGCGCCGCGGACCGTGAAGGAGCCGGCCGCCGGTGATCGTGGGCGAGTACCGCCGCTGCCTGCCAAATCAGCGTCATCGCGCCCAGGACCGCCATCGGGATGGCCCAGAGCCGTCGCACCATCAACGCGCTACCGCATTGGTCGACGTAGTTGGTGCCCGCCGGGCCGACCGCGCTTGAGGCCTGGTTCAGCTCCGCCGTAAAACCGTTGCCGCACTTGACTTGCCAGCCGAATTGGTCGTAGGCGTCGATGAAGACCGGGAGGTACAGCGCGAAGATCCCCCCGGCCAGGAACACCACCGCAGCGAACACGATCAGCGGCCCGCGGTTGGCCATGCCAGCCCCCTAGGTCATGCATACGTTGGCGAAAAGCAGCACCGGCCATGACACGATGGAGCCGAGGAACGACACCACCAGATCGGCGCCGTGCATGTCGCGCAGATGCTGGGTGTGGGTGCTCGACCAGATCACGCCGACAATCAGGTACGGGGTCCCCAGCAGTATCGCCAGGCCCAGCAGTTCGGCGATGGTCAACTGGTGTTCCAGGAGTGTGCGAATCCTGGCGAGCATGGGCATGCCTTTCGCGCGGGCGCTGCCGGGTTCGAAGCCGGCCCACCCGAAGTGATGAGCACCGCACGCCCCGGCGCGCGGATTAGACGCATCTATGTTAATGCTCGTTCGCGCGATCCGGTAGTGCCGTCCCCGCTCGGCGGCGTTCAGGAACTGCGGTTCATTGCGAGATACGGTGCCGGAATAGAACGTTCGACCGCGCTGGATGCTCCGCCAAGGCGAATGACCAACTAGCAAGTGGAGATCCATTCCCCGGCAGCGGCCTGTCCCCCGAGGCCCCGTCAGTGCCGCTGGCGGCCGTCCCGGGGCGCATTACGGGGTGCCGCAGCCGGTCGTCCCAGCACCGTCACCTCCATCAGGCGGCGCACCGTGAGGCTCGCGGCCGCACTCGTGTTGGGGTAGACCAGGCGCCCGGTGTCCACCGCGAGCGCGAACGCGGCGTGCACGGCGTAGCGGGCGCGGCCGAGGGTGAGCTCCGGGCTGGCCGCGACGGCGAGGCTGGCCCAGGATTCGACGGTGGAGCGCTGAATGTTGTAGAGCAGCACCGCGTCTGTGTCCGGCAGGTTGTGACGCTCGGTGTAGTAGACGCACGCCAGTTCGGGGTTGGCGAATGACCGGGTGACGTAGGCCTCGATGAGTTGCGCGAGCGCCTGTTCCGGGTCGGCGTTGGTGGCCAGGATGCTGGACAGGTCGCCCGAGAGTTGGTCGGCGGCGCGCCGGTAGTAGACCGCCAAAATGGCGGCCTTCCCCGGAAAGTATTGATAGATGCTGGCGACCGGTATGCCGACCGCTGCGGCGATGTCTTCCATTCCGGTTTCGCGATAGCCGCGCTCGTTGAACAGGCGCATCGATTCGTGCAAAAGCAGCTCATAGCTTCCGGCGGCGCTGGTCAGCGTCGACGACCGCGACTGATCGGGTCCGCGACCCCGCTGACTTGGCAACTCGGCTCGCAAGACCGCGGCAGCGATATCGGCCAGCGCCGCGCGGATCTCGGCATTACCCAGGCGGGATCGGTGGTCGGTGATGCTGCCGATGACACTCAGGGTCGCCGCCGACAAGATCCAGCGTTGCCGCGACGTCAATTTCGGCCGCAGCCTCATCAGCGGACGCTGCAGGCGGCGGTTGATCAGTTTGATCTGTTCGGCCAGAGCGCGCTGATCGTCGCCCCGCAGGTAGCGGCCCTCCCACCGATACAGTCCGCCGGCGGTGCGGTTGACGATCGTGGTGTCGATCAGCGCGCCGGTGAGCGCCCGGAGTTGTTCCTCGGGATCGCCATCGGCGGGCAGGGCATCCGCGAATGCCGTGGCGTCGACGAGTTGCTGCCCCAGCGCCAAGAAGACGTCGCGGAACAGGTCGTATTTGCCCTGCGAGTGGCGGTACAACGCGGCCGCGGAGATTCCCACCCGCGCCGCGATGTTCTCCATGCTGACCGCGTGATAGCCCAACTCGCTGAACGCGTCGGTGGCGGCGCGGGCGATCTGGACCTTGCGGTCCTTCGGGCGCCGCTTTACCTGATCTGCGGACGAGCGGCTAGCCGACGGCATACAGATCACCGTAGCCGCAGCGACGGCTGTCCGGGCGATCGGTAGACGACCGGAATCGCGCAGTCGGCGAGCCGACCACGCACGACTGGACGCAGCGTTGTGCCCGAGGTCATCAGACGTCTATCCCCGTTACGCTCCGCCGAATTCCGGACGCAGCACCGCGCTGAGTGCGCTGAGCGGAATGTGCGGCTCCACGGCGCCTCCGTCCATCGACCACTGCTGGGACTGCCCGTACTGGATGGGAGAGTCGTGGCCGACCGGATAATCCGGCATGTACAGGATCAGCTCGTCGGGCGTGAGCGCCCATGCTTTATAGCCTCCCGAGAACACCTTGTCCGGTGTCCAGCGATCGACGGTGAACGGATACGTGCCCGGGTTGTGCTGCCAGGCGGCGCGGTCGAGTGCCTCTTGGATGAACGGCTCGGCCAGCGGCGGAATGGCGGCCAGCGGATCGACATCCGGCTTGGTGATGTCGGCCAGCTGTAACCGTCTGCCACCCGCCATATCGAAGGTGAACGTGCGATACGCGTTGTTGAACGCCGGACCGTCGGCGTGGTAGTCCTCGTGGAAGGCAACGGTGAGTGCGCGCCCATGGGGGAACACCTGATAGTTCTCCTCACCCCAACTGTCCTGGACCATTGCAGCGCCCTTGGTGCGCCAGTTGTTCATCAGGTTGCGCAGGTATTCGCGGATGGGCGGCCCGCTGGTGGGGTTCTCGACCAGATCACCGGGCAGCGCTAACTTGATGTCGCGAACGGCTTTTCGCTCGGATAACACCGAGGTGTGGCAGTACTGCCCGTCCCAATCGCCGCCGAGATCGCCACAAAACGACTGCGCCGACGCCGATGTCACCGGTGCGCTCAACACCGTCGCCCCCACGGCTGCCACAGCGATCGAGAGCCGGATCATCCGCATAATCGAAATGTCCTAAGGTAATTCGACTTTGCTGGCCAGCCAGCGGCCACCGACGTTTTCCATCGTGACCTTCATCCGGCTTCGGTCGACCCGGCCGTCGGGACGCACCGCGTTGCTGACGGTCTGGTCCACCATCAGCAACACCACCACCTTGTTCTTCGTTTGCGATTGGATCGCAGAGGCGACCACCGTTCCGTGCGCCGCGGCCTTGTTGTCGATGAGCAGCTGCCGAAGCTGCGCACTGGCTTTGGTGTAGGTGTCCTTGAATTCCCCTGTGGCTCCGTCAAGTACGGCGGAGAAGTTCTGGTCGACCTGGTTGGAATCGATGCTCGTCAGCACCTGGGCATAGTTGACCGCGGTCCGCTCGGCGGCCTGCCCGGCCTGGCTCACCGCGTGCTCGTCCCATAGCTTCCAGCCCAGCCCACCGGCGAGGCCGACCGCTCCCATGTAGACGGCGACGACGAGCGCGATGCGGGCGTAGCGTTTCCACGGCCGGGCCCCACCTTTCGCGATGTGTTTGTCGGCGTCGACGGACGCCTCCTGCTCGTCATCGGGTGGCTTCTCGATGTCGTCGCTCGCGCTGCAGTCCTGGTCGGCAGTGATCGTCACGCTGGCGCCTCCTTGCGGTCTCGAATGCTCGTGGGTTTAGTGGGGCGGCTCTATCGGCAGCACCGGTCCGCCGTACGGCGTGGGAATGGTGAAGCGCCCCTTCGGGGTTGGATCGGTGGTTTGGCCGAGGTCGGCACCGGGCGGCGGGCCCGCGGTGTCGTCACCGCCCGGCCGGGGCGCGTTCTTGGCGCCCCGGACCAATACCTGGGGGTCGTCATCTCGGCAGTAGGTGTACAGGAAGGGTTCGGGGTAGTCCGCCGATGACGACGGCCGCCGCGGAGTGCCGTAGTCGCATGTGTAGCGCGGGTAGATGTCGGCGGTTGCCCACAGCCCATGCTCGTGCATGGTGGTCATCAGGGCGTCGAGTGTGGAGCCGCGATAGTCGGGGAAGACGGCGTTCAACGCAGGGACTCGTAGGTAGATGATCCGTGCGGTGGTCACCAGGTTGGCCAGTAGCCCGACCATGGTGTCGGAGTTGTCGTCGAACAGGTTGTCCACTTTGGACAAGGCGTGCGGGGTCTGATCGACGAATTTGCGGTAGCCACGGTCCATCTTGTTCACGCCGGTCATGAGATCGCCGACGTTGCGCGACGTCGCACCGAGGCCGGCATTCTTGTCGGAGAGGGTGGTCAGCACCACCCGGCTGGTCTTGAGCATGCTCACCGTCTGCGGCAGCACCGGGTCGATTGTCGACAGCAGGAAGGTGGAGCCGTCGATGATGTCGGTCAGCTTCTGCGGACCCTCCTTGCTCAAACTCAGTTCCCTTTTAACGATTTCGAGCTTCTTCGGGTCGGTTTGGGCCAGCAGCCCATCGGCGTCAGCGAGCACTTGTGAGAGCGGGATGGGTGTGGCGGCGTGTTGTGGGCCGATCACGCTGCCGTTCGACAGGAACGGGCCGGTGTTGGATGCGGGCTCGAAATCGATGTACTGCTCGCCGGCCGGAGACAACCCGGACACTCGTACCGGGCTGGCGGCGGGGATCTTGGTATTTGCATTGATATTGGCGACGACCTCGACGCCGGTGGGTGTGGGCCGCAGCGATTGGATCCGCCCGACCCGGATCCCGCGGACCGATACGTCTTGATTGGCCAGCAGCCCACCGGATTCGGGTAGCCGGATGGTGACCCGGTAGGTCGATTCCAGGGGATTGATCCGTAGCGCCCCGAGCGCCAGGTAGGTCACGCCGACCACCAGGGTCAGCACCAGCGCGAGCCCGGACAGCCAGGTGCGCTGACGGTGGCCGGCTCTGACGGCGCCGACGATGAGTCCGCCGATGGTGTCGATCATCGCGGTGGTTCCGGGATCATCGGATCGAGCGGCGCCTCGCCGGCGGGTGCGGGAGGAAGCGGCGGACCGACCGGCGTCCACGGGCTTTGGCCCATAGGTGTTTGGGGCCCGCGGCCCACGACGCGCTCTTGCAGGCGCCACAGGACGTATTTGATCGAGCCGATCATGTAGTTCCAGTCGCGGCGCATAGGCCCGTGAAAAGCCGGATCGCCCTTGAATCCCCCGGTTTCCGCCCCGGTACCCGGTCGCGATCCCATGACCAGGCGATCGAAGCTGCCGCGCACCGAAATCGCGTCGCTGGGAGTGGCTTTCACGAACGGAGGAATCAACCGGTTGAGGCCGGCGAGGCTGGTGTCGGGGCTCAGCACGACGTCATTCCATGCGGCGGCGATGGTGTTGGCGTCCTTGATGACGCTGCGGCCGGTCTTGTCGGTCCCGGCAATCGACGGGAATTTGGACAGCTGATGTGTGGTGGCGCCGAGCTCGCCGACCACGTCGGCTATTTCGTCGGCGTTGCTGGACAACACATTCGTCGCCGGCCCGACGGCTTGCAGAACGTCGGTGATCGCTTGGTTCTTCTGGTCCAGCCGGTCGGCCAGGCCGGCCGTCTCGGTCACAGCGGCGTCGATTTGGTCCGAGCGCGAATTGAGTTTGCCCAGAAGTAGATTGGTTCGGTTGATCAGGTCTCCGAAGGCGCGTCCCTGGTCGCCGGTCGCCTTGCCGGCGCCGTTGACGATGTTGGTGAAATTTCGGACCGAGCCTCCGTTGACCAGCAGCGCGGCCGAGCTCAGCACGCTCTCCACGGTGGCGGCGGCGCGGGTGGCCGGCAGGCCGATAGTGTCGCCGCTCTTCAGTAGCGGCGCGCCGGGGTCCATCGGTGCCGGGGGCTTGATCGCGACGAACACGTCGCCGAGCGGTGTCGCCGACCGCAGCTCGGCGGTGCTACCGACGGGGACGCGGACACCGTCCATGATTCGCAGCGTCGTCACCGCGGTGTAGTTGCGTGCGACCATCGATTCGAGCTGTCCGACATCGGCGCCGGCGAGTTTGACCTTCGCGTGGGCCGGCAGGTTCAGCGCGTTAGAGAAGACGGCGTTGAGCAGGTATCCGCCGCTGCCGATGCCCGGTGCCGGCAGCGGCAGGCTGGACAGCCCATTGGTGGCGCAACCGGAGCTGACCATGACTGCGCTGAGCGCCGCCGCCAACGCTTTGTGCTTAGCCGCAGTCATCATTACTGCCCCATCGCCGAGAGACCGTCGAGGATGTAGGTCAGGCCGAAGTCGGGGCCGTAGTCCTGCAATGTGCCCGTGCTGCAGCCGAGTTGGCGCAAGTGCATGAGATTGCAGAGCTCCTTGGCGGACTGACTGTCGGTCAGGGCCTTGTCGAGCAGCCCGTGCACCCGTATCGCACCGTTGTTCTGATCGACGGTGTTGTACAGGTTCTCCAGCGTCATGGGGAGCACGTCGAGCATTTCGGAAACCCCGCGCTGATCCTCGACGATCGTCTTGGCGGCGGTGTCGCCGTTGCGCACCGCCTGTTTGAGGTTGTCCCGGTTCTGCTCGAGCAGTGTGGTCACTTCATCGAGGATTCTGTTGATGGTGCGGCCGGTGGTGCCGGTGCCGAGCTTCTCGTCGGCGAGCATCTGGCCGAGCTGCCGCGTCGTGGAACCGAATTGGCGCACCTTGGTGTCATTGCGTGCGGCGGCCTCGGTTATCGAGCTGAGATCGGTGATGATCGTGGTCAGCTGCTCGCGGGTGGTCCCGCCACGCTCGGAGCTGAGCCGCAGAGCGTTGGAGAGCTCGTCGAGGGCCGACAGGATTTTCTTGCCGTTGCCGTCGGTGATGGCGACGGCGGAGTCAGTCAGGTCGGCGATGGGACCGCCGCCCTTCCCGTCGCCCTTGAGCGATCTGGACACCTTGTCGAGCATGTCGAGCACGCGATCGAAAGCCACCGGCGTCTTCGTTCGGGTCAGTCCGATCGTGTCGTGGTTCTTCAGCACCGGTCCGCTCCGGTAGGGCGGGGTGAGTTCGACCTGCCGGTCGGTGAGGATCGAGGTGGTGATGGTGACCGCGCGGGCGGCGGCAGGGATTTTGACCTTTTTGTCCACGGTCAGCTCGGCCTCGACATAACTGCCCTTGGAGGTGACCCTGCTGACCTTGCCGACCGGCATGCCGAGGACCGCAACCACGTTGCCTTCGTAAAGCCCGGCGGCGCTGTCGAATTGCGCGGTCACCGTCATGCTGTCCAGGCGTGACTTGACGTAGTGGCCCGCTACCCCGATGGCAACGGCGGCCAGCGCCGCCACCGCCGCGCCCACGGCGATGAGTTTGCGCCTGCCGGAAATCATTTGCAGTCCTTGAAGTACTGGATCATCTTGAATTCCTTGGCGCGGCCGCTGATGGCACACATCCACGAATCGATCGCGAGCCCGTTGGGCAGGTTGAACTCCACGACCGGTCCATAGCCGGTGGCGTTGGTCAGGCCGCGCAGGGCCACCGGGGCGACCTGCAGAATATTGCGCAGCAGGTCGTCGTGCTGACCGACCATGTTCGTCAGTTCGTGCAGGTTGGCGAACAACTCGTCGAGCATCGGCCGGTTGTTGACCACGATCTTGTCGAGCTGGTCGACAAGGTCCGTCAGCCCCGCGAACATGGCATGGAAGGTGGCTTCGCGGGCGACCAGGTGCCCTAGCAGGTCCTGGCCCTGATCCATCAGGTGTCCGATGTTGGTCTGCTGGCGCCGTAGGGTATTGACCACTCGCTCAGTGCTTTTCAGTAGCGTGCCGAGCTGGCCTCGACGGTCGGCGGTGATCGTCGACAGCGTCTGTAGATTCGCGACGGCCTGCGGAATCAGTGGCGGCACCCCGCCGAGCTGCTTGCCCAGCACCCCGAGCGACTGGGCGAACTGGTCGGAATCGACCTGCTCGAACGTGGTGGTGGCGTCTTCGAGTAGCGACTGCAGGTCGTAGGGCACCTCGGTGTGCGCCAGGCCGATCGTCTTGCCCGGCAGCGAACCCGGGCCGTCAGGCACCAGCTCGAGATAGCGCGAACCGAGGATCGTCATCACCTTGATCACCGCTCGGGTGTCCCTGCCCAGCGCGACGTTGTCACGCACGCTCAAACCGGCTTCGACGTGATCGCCATCGAGCTTCATGCTGGTGACGTGTCCGACTTCGATGCCGGCGATGGTGATGGGATTTCCGGGTCGCAGCGTGGCGGCTTGCAGGAATTCGGCGGTGTAGTGGGTGTAACCGACGCCGAGCAGCTTGATTCCCAATGCCGCCGCGACGAGAACGGCGACCAGCGCCACTCCCGCCAGCCCGAGCCAGGTCCTGTTGTACGACTCGAGCGGACGGCGCCGCGCCCAGCGGGCCTTCAATGATTCAGCCATTGGCCATGTTTCTGCATCGCGGGGTATGCCACCCCAGGTTCTTGGTGGTGATCGGATAGGCATTGCCCGGCGTGGCCGCGTTGACGATAAAGGTCGTGATGTCGTTGAGACCGGGGAAGAAACCGGTGCCGTTCAGGTCGCACGCGTAGGCGTTGCCGTAGGAGCCCTCGCTGACGGCTCGTGCGAAGCCCTTGAGTAACAGCGGGAGGTTGTCACCGGTGAAGGCCAGCTGAGGTTCGATGCCGGCCATGTGCTTGCTGAACCCGGGCTCGCGGGTGATGAGTTCGTTCAGCGACGGATCCACGTCGTCGGCGATCGCCGAGAGCCGACGGGTCACCTTGGCGATCGATCCCACCGAGTCCTGTAAAGACGCACGCCGGTTGTCGAAATTGGCTACCGCATCACGCGTTTGGTCGAGCGCGTGATCAAGGTCGTCGCTTTGGCGGGCGACGGTGTCGGTGACCTTGGTCAGGTTGCTGATCAGGTCGCCCAGGGATTGATCGCGCGCGGACAACGTCCGGGTGATCGTCGACGTCTGCTCCACCAGCAGCGGGATGGACGCCTGATCACCCTGCAGCGACTGCAATACGCCCTTGGTCAGGTCGTCGGCGTCCTTGGCATTGAGCAGGGTGAACAGCGGCTCGAAACCGTTGAGCAACTTGCCGACGTCGAAGGACGGGTCGGTCTGCTGCACCGGTATCACGCTCCCGGGTGGCAGCAGGCCCCGATTGCCGATCTCGCCCAGCGACAAGCCCAGATACCGCTGCCCGATGATGTTCTGGTAGGTCACCGACGCGACCGTGTTGCCGTACAAGTGCTGCTCGTTTTCGACGATGAACGAGACCTTCGCCAATCTGCCGGTGAGTTCGACGTTTTCGACGCGGCCGACCCGCACGCCGGCCATCCGGACGTCATCGCCGATGCGGAGCCCGTACACGTCGGTGAACATCGCCGCGTAGCCAGTGGTCGGTCCGGCTACGTCTCGTCGCAGGGTGGCGTACACCATCCATGTCACGGCGATGGCGAGCGCCATGAACATCGACAGGCCGATCAGCGGGCCCCGCACTTTCATTTCGGTCCACCCGTCGACTGCTGCCGGGGCTTCAGCGAGACCGCAGTGCCGCGCGCCACCGGGCCGAGCAACAACTGCGTCGCCACCGACGCCGACCGCCCCTGGCCGGTGATCCAACCCAGCTGATCGCGCTCGTGTTGACTGCCAACCGGACCGACGTTGCCGCCGTACCCCGATGGTGCGACCGCGCCGGGCGGCCCCGGGCTTGCCGCCGGCGGCGGACCCGCAGGGGGTGGCGCGTCGTCGGGATCGGCGGTTCCCGGGACTCGGGGAGCCGGGCCGGTCGGCCACGGCCACCACGGCAACGGCGGATTGGGATCCTGCAGGCTCGGGTTGGGGTTGTACAGCGGCGGTCCGACGGGAACGAGGTTGTTGTCGGGCCCGACCTGGGTTCCCGGGGGCGGCGCCAGATCCGCGGGCGGATGGTAGTTCTGCGGCAGCAGGACCTCGGGCAGGTCGGGGCGCACCGCGATAGTCGGCGCGGTATAGCAACTCGGTCCGAGCAGCTGGCCGTAACGCGGGCAGTCGGCGCGCGTGTAGGTGTAGGTCGGGGTCAGTGCCAGATTGACCCGCATGTTTCCCGTGTCCAGTTCGGGATCCCAGACCTCTTCGAAGAACTTGTCGGACAACCGGTTCAGCCTGGTGAAGATGGGCACGAACTTGTCGCTGTGCAGTGCGAACACACCAAGGGCAGGCGTGAGGTTCTGCGTCATCTCGATCAGCTGATCGGTGTGGTTGTCGAACGCCTGCCGGCTGACCCCGAAGGTGTGGTGCGAACCGGTAACCAGAGACCGGAACTGCTCGCGCTTTTCGGCCAGGGTCTGCATCGGTTTGACCGCGTCATGCAGGACATCGACAAGGTCGGGCGCCGTGGACTGCAGGCCCCGGGTGGCATCAAGCAGCGCGGAAACTGTGGATGGTCCGGGGTCGGTGGTAACGATGCCGTTGAGCTCATCGAGCACCCGCGTCATCTGCGCACCGGCGGCGAGCAGCGCGCCGCGCCGGTTGTTGGTGGCGGCCGCGACGGCCGCCAGTATTCCCAGGCTGTGGTCTTCGCGGCCGCGGCCGGTCGCGGCAAGGATGTCACGCAGCTTGCTGATCGTGGTCTGGAAGATCACCGTCGAAAGCTGCGCGTCTTCGGGGATGCGTGCCCCGCTGCGGATGCTCGAACTCGGACGGCCGTCGACGAGTTGCACCGACGAGACCGCGAACACGTTGCTGGGAACCACACGCGCGGTCACCGCACCCGGAATGTCCTTTGCGTATTCGGGTTTGAGGTTGATGTGCACGTAGTTGGGCTTGCCGTAGGCCGCCGGGATCACGTTGTCGACGGCACCGACGAGCAGCCCGTGATACTTCACATCGGAGCGGGCGGGCAAGCCGTCGCCCACGTTCGTCAGCTCGGCGACCACGCGGATGTAGTCGTTGAGCCGGCCGGTGGACTTCAGCAGGAGGCTGCCCGTGACCAGTCCCGCTATCAGCAGCACCGCGATGCCCATGCCGAGCAGCTGACGGTCTGAAGGGCCCCGCCCGTCGAAGTCCAATGAATTCGGCATTCAGCCACCGAATCTCGCGCCGGCGTCGATGCTCCACAGCGCCATCGTGAGCAACATGTTGACCATGATCACCACGGTGATGCTCGCCCGCATGGCATGGCCGGCGGCTACCCCGACGCCCTCGGGGCCACCGGAGGCATAGAAGCCGTAGTAGCACTGCACGGTGGACGAAAGCCAAACGAAGACAACGCACTTGACCACCGAGTAGGCGATATCCTTGGCACTGAGCATCATCGTGAAGTAGTGCAGGTACGGACCGACGGACCCACCGCTGATCACCTCGGCGACGACCTGACACGTCAGATAGGTCACGGCCAGGCAGGCGATGTAGAGCGGGATCACTGCGATAACGGAGGCCATGAGCCGCGTCGTGACCAGGAACGGGATGGGACGGATGGCCAACGATTCCAGGGCATCGATCTCTTCGGCGATGCGCATGGCACCCAGCTGCGCGGTGAACCGGCAGCCGGCCTGCATCGCGAAAGCCAGCGACGCCATGATCGGCGCCAGCTCACGGGTGTTGACCAGCGAGGAGATGATGCCGGTGGCCGGCCCCAGGCCGAGGAGATTGAGGAAGTTATAACCCTCCACGGCGACCAGGGCGCCCGCGGTGAACCCGAGCACCACCGCGACGCCGGCGGTGCCGCCGCCGACGACGATCGAGCCGTTGCCCCAAGCGATATTCGACAGCAATCGCAGGAATTCCGTGCGGTATTGGCGCAGCACGGAGGGGACGGCGAGCACGGCCCGCACGAAGAACACCAGCATGTGCCCCAACCGCATGGTCGGGACGGCCGCGGCCCGATAGGCGTCGACGATCGGCCGGGCCAGCGTGGGGACGTAGGTGGACGCGGTCATGTCACAACCCCGTCCGGGGGTACAGGGCGTTGTACAGCTCGCTGATCCCGACGTTGACGATCATCAGCACCAGGATCGATTCCACCACCGCGGCATTCACCGAGTTGGCGACTCCCGCCGGACCGCCCTTGGTGAATAACCCCTTCTGGCAGGCGATTACCGCCACGATCGCGCCGTAGATCACGGCTTTGAGCAGCGCGACGATCATGTCCTCCGTGGTGGCGAACGACGAAAACGTCGCCACGAAGCTTCCCGGTGCGCCGCGCTGGAAATAGACGTTGAACAGGTAGCTGGCCAAAAACCCTACGAAGCAGGTGATTCCGGTCAGTGCGACACCAACCATGATGGCCGCGGCGAAGCGGGGCACCACCAGGCGGCGAATCACCGAGACTCCCATGACCTCCATGGCGTCGGTCTCCTCGCGCATGGTGCGGGAGCCGAGATCTGCGGTGATGGCCGAGCCGACGGCGGATGCCATGAGCACCGCGGCCACCAGCGACGCGGCCTGCCGGATCACCGCGAGTCCACTGGCCGCCCCGGCGAGTGACGTCGCGCCGACTTGGTTGGCCAGCAGAGCGAACTGGATGGAAAGCGTCACCCCGATCGGCAGCGCCACCAACACCGTCGGCAGCACCGCCGTGGCGGCCATGAAAGCGCCCTGGCGGATGAACTCCGCCCATTGGAACCGCCCGGTGAACAGGTCGACCACGCAGTACTCAACCGTGCGTATCGCCAGGATGTACTGCTCGCCGAGAGTATTGAGCGATGCCAGGGGGTGCCGTACGACGTAGCCGGCGGACCACTCTTGAATAGTGGCCACACTGTCGGGCGCTCGGTCGTCGTTGAGCAAGCGGTCGTCCTGGGCGCTCATCGCCGGATGCGTCCCAAGGCGATCACTCGCAGGTGCCGATGTTCGTCGGTGAACGTTCGCTGTGCCCCCACGGGCGGATATGTTAACCGCTGCTCAGCTTCAGTGGAAGGTCTCGGTTAACAAACCGGGCCGGTCCCGCAGCCGCAAAGGTGCTTACGCAAGCGTGATCACTGGCGGTCACTGCGGTATTTGCCTGGTAGCAGGCACTTGACGCGTTGCTCACTTCGCGAGAGGATCGCCTACCTGGGCACAGATGTTAATCGCGATTTTGCAATAAAATTGACGGTTCGGTAGTCGGTGGCCGCGGGATATCGTACTTCTCGGGGAAGAGCGGATGAATCTGACGAGCTTGCGACGGGCAGGGAGCGGCCTGGCGTGCGCCGGACCGGCACTCGCGGCCGCCATCGTGCTCGCCGGGCAGGCCGCCGCCGATCCGGGCCAGCCCCCGCCACCGTTGCCGGTGTTCACGCCGGCGCCCAGCGATTGGTCGCCGAACTTCGACATCTGGCCGTACAACACGTTCACGGCACGCGTGACACCGGAGATGATCGGCGGCATGTCGGACTCCTGCCAGTGGTTCAAATCGCAATTCGATCCGCTGATGGGCCAGATCAACGACTTCAACCGGTACCTCGGTGACCAGCATGACGACTATTCGGTCGGTGGCGTGCAGGGGAACGCTCACGCCGTGGTCGCCAATATCGACCAGTCGACGGCCTTCCTGGCACCTCGGGTGAAGCCGCTGATCATCACCAATCAACCCGACAACTTCGGGCCGTATTCGCCGGTGTACGGCGGCGAATCGATGACGCACTTGGCATTTCAGCTGTCGCGAATCAGCGACAGCATCAAGAGAAAGGATCCGTCAGGAGTCACCCACGCGAACATCGTCTCGGCCACCGGCTGGGCGAACGCGCTTCGTGACTCAGGCGCATGCAACTGATGAACTCTCGCCCATCGCTACGAACAGTCGGCAACCCGGGAACATGGTTGGTGAATCGCTTCCGCCTCGCCGCGGAGGGAGCCGGAGACGAAGTGCCGCACCCTCCAGCGCCCACAACGGCAAAAGCCGATGGGGCCGAAGCAGATACGGCGCCGGCCGACACTACGCCCGACGTGGACGGTGACGACGCGGACACGGCCGTGCCGGACGAGGCGCGCGGCGAAGACGACGCCGCCACCGACGATGTGCACTCCGATGGCCGAAAGGGACGCCGAGTCAACCTCACTCGCTGGGCGGCGGCCGGGTTGTTGGCCGCGGTGCTCGCGGGTGCGGGCTACGAGGGCTGGCTGGTGTTTCAGCATCACCAGAAGGATGTCGCCGCCGCCCAGGCACTCGAAGCCGCAAAAAAGTACATCATCACGTTGACCAGCGTGGACACCAATGCGATTGACAAGAACTTCACCGATGTGCTCGACGGCTCCACCGGTGAATTCAAGGACATGTACACCAAATCCAGTGCGCAGCTGCGTCAGACGCTCATCGACAACAAGGCAGCGGCGCATGGCAGTGTGATCGACGCCGCGGTCCAGTCTGCCACCGAAGACAAGGTGGACGTCGTGCTGTTCGTCGATCAGTCGGTGAGCAACGGGGCCGCGCCGGCGCCGCAGCTGGACCGCAGCCGGGTCAAGATGACCATGGAAAAGGTGGACGGCCGCTGGCTGGCCAGCAAGGTCGAGTTGCCGTAAAACCGTTGCGCCACACGCGGTGTGGTCAGGAGCGCCAGGCAGTTCGGGCCACCCGATGGAAGTTTCCGCCCAACACCGCGCTGATATCGCCGGCGCTCCACCCCCTGCAGCGAAGGTGCTCACCGAGCGTCAGGAACGTCTCCGGGGGCATCCACTGGATCGGGCCCCATCGGGTGTAGCTGTCGTCGAACAGATGCGGATTGCGCTGCAGCTCATCGATGAAGTCGACCGCGTCGAAGGAGAAGTCGGTGCTGACCCCGACGTGCTCGATCCCGATGAGGTCGACCGCGTATTCCAGATGCTGCGTCATCGCGTCCAGTGTGGGCGTATTGGGTCCCAGGAAGATGCCGACTCCGGTGATACCGACGACGCCGCCGGTTTCAGCGCAGGCTCGTGCCTGATCATCGGTGATGTTGCGCGGGTGATCCCAGAGTGCGCGCATGCACGAATGGCTGTAAATGACTGGGCCGGTTGATACCTCGCACATGTCCAGACCGGTGCGAGCGCTGCAATGCGAGCCGTCCGGGACGACGCCGGCGGCGTTCAGCTCGGCAACGACCGCACGGCCCCATGCGGTCAGGCCCGCATCGGTACGGTCGAGGCAACCGCTACCGGCGCGGTTCGCATTGTTGTAGGTCGGCAACAAGGTGCGCACACCGAGGTCGGCCAACCTTCGCACGTTCGCGAGGTCGTCATTCAACGGTCGTGAGTCTTCCAAGTCGAACACCACCGCTATGTGGCCCGCACGCGACGCCTCGTCCACATCGTCGATGGTGGCAGCCAAGACGAGATCCGCGCGGGCATCGATCGCGCCACGGTAGTGGCGCAGGAGCGCCACCGCGTCGTCGAAACTGTGGGGCGAGTACCCCGCGTTGACGGAAAGCAAAGTGCCGGCGGCGCGTTGGTAGCGAGTCAGCGGGTCAATGTCGGCGTCCGTCTTGAGCGGTAGACAGGTGTGCTGGTCCCAGAGCAGAGTGGTCATCGATGCGGTCTCTCCCAGGTCCGCTATCGGGTGTCTGCCGCGAGCGCGGCGCCGAGGGCCTGATCGGACAGTCGGGACCAGGGCAGCGGGTCGGCCGGGGCCGGGGGCGGGTCGACCAGCCGGCGATGCCACCAGCCCACATCCCACCATGTTTCGTGCTTGAAGCCCACGCCGGAAAAGACGCCTACCGGTGTGAAGCCCAACGCTTCGTGCAGCCCTACGCTGGCGGGATTGGGTAGCGCGATGCCCGCGTAGGCGTTGATGTAGCCCTGCGCGACAAGCACATTGATCAGCGCGGTGTAGAGCCTGCGGCCGCGCCCGCGGCGGTGAATCGACTCGTCCAGGTACAGCGACACATCGACAGACCATCGGTAGGCCTCGCGCGCCCGATGCGGGCTCGCATACGCAAACCCCTTGACGCGCTCGTCATCGGTAACGACGAGCCAGGGTAAATGCGCGAGCGTTGTGGTGATCCTCGACCGCATCTCTTCGGCATCCGGGGGCGTCGCCTCGAAGGAAATCGCCGTGTCGCGCACATAGGGCAGGTAGATTTCCGCCACCGCATCGGCATCCTGCGGTGTCGCCATTCGCGCCCTCATGACCACACAACGCTAGTCGGGCGGCAACGGTCAGGAAAACAATTTAGCCATAAGTGCTTCAGCGACCCGCCGGTGTGTGGTGTTCTGCGAGGCGGCGAGCTGCCAGCGGCCGTCTGCCCGAACGGCGACACTGGTGTTCACGCGGGCGGTGCGCCGATTACGCCGTCGCGCCCCTTCGACCACCGACGCCTCCGCGTGGACCAGCGCGACGTCGGGGGTGAGAAATCGGACCTCGGTGATGTCTATGAGCAGCCGTGTTCCCCTGAGGAGCCTTCGGAACAGCCGAACATACGATGCCGCGATCGCGTCGCGCCCCGTGTAACGGCTGCCCAGAAAGGTGATGTAGTCGGCGTCGGCGGTGAAGACGCTGGCGTAGGCCGCTGGATCGCCTGCGGCCCAACCTTTTACCTGCTGATCGATGAGCGCACGGATGGCTTCTTCGTCGGCTCGCCGGTCCCCGCTTGTCATGATGCCTCCCGCAGTTGCACCACTATAGCGGCCGGTTACGCGATGTCGGGACTGATCATCGAGGCGATCGTGCTGCGCGGCACCGATACCTGGGTGGCCTCCATGGCCGGCTGCAGCGCGTTCTGGTCGAAGAAGAACACGATCGCGTCGTTGGTGATCGCGAAACTCTGGTAGTTCGCCGGCTGGAGTCCGGTGGCCGGCGGAATCGACACGGTCGCCCGATAGCGGTCGGCCAGGGCCTTCTGCACGATCGGCAAGATGGCCTGCAGCGGTTGGGTGCCCGGCTGGAATAAGGAATCGAAGGTGATCGGCTGCTGATTGGCCAGGTTGTAGTTGAAGGACTTGTACCAGACCAACGGGTGAGCGGCGCCGAGGTTCTGGTAGATCTCGGTGACCACCGACTGGGTACCCGTCGCTTGGCGGCCGGAGCTGTATCGCGTGCCGGTAACCTTCAGCGCGGTAGGCGATTTCAACGTGTTCAGCGGTCCGCGGGCGTTGCCGAAATCGTCGTCGACCTTGGTCAAATAGCCGATCATGGCCTGCTCATCGGGATAGTTGGCCGGAAACGCCATGCTGATGTCCGACAATGGCCCCGAGGCATCGAAATGGCACATTTGATTCGCATCGACACTCGCCGGATTGCACAATTGCACGTCGGCGCGGGCGACCGCGGGGCCGGTTAATGCGACCGCCGTCGCGAGGGCGACCGTCCCCGCTACCCACCGTGATCCGATACGCCACCCGCTGATCGAGTTCACCACGCCTCCGTTGAATGTTTCGCAGGGTGCATTGTCACAGATCGGCTGCGGCGGATGAGCGGATGGTGGACAAGCCTATGGGCAGGGCCTTTCCGTTGGAGGGGGGCGGGATCTCATCGCGGTGCGTCCTGCAGCTCGACCTGCGGAAGCGCGGCGGCGGGCATGCTCGCACTGGCTGCTCGGCGCCGGCCGGATGCCCGGGTGTTGATCCAGCATGCGAGTCCGCCCAGCACCAGCCCGACCGCAATACCTTCGTCGGGACGTTGGCCGAGGATGATCCACGACAGCACTCCGGCCACCGCGGGGATGACGGCGAACAGCATCGCGACCGCCGTCGCGCCGTGGGTGTTGATGGCCCGCACGTAGAGGCTGACCGCCAGCGTGGCGTTCAACAACACCATGCCGCTGACCGCGATCACTGCCTTGACGCCATCGTGCACCGTGAACGGCGTGACCATCGCGAGTGCCGACGCGGGTAGCAATCCAACGGCGTTCTGCATCGCACTCATCACCCGGAAGTCGACACCGGTGCAGAATCGCTGCTGATAGACGCCGCCCGCCGAAAGGCCAAGCAGCCCAACGACAAGCAACACGATGACCGGGTCCGCCCCACGGGTGCTCATCAGCCTGTGCGAGCAGGCGGCCAGCACCGCGACAACGCCGAACACCAGCGCAATCACGCGCAACGGGCCGAGCGGTTCCCGAAGGAACACCGCCGCCAGGATCGCGGTAGCCACCGGGTTCATTGCGATCACCACCGCGCACAGCACCGCAGGCGCTCCGAGCTGAACGGCCTCGTACAGGCAGCAGAACTGCACTCCCTGGATCAGCAGGCCGGTCACCAGAACGTGGCCGAATTGCGCTCCCCGCGGCCAGCGGGCCCTGGCCAGCAGCGACCAGAGCGCCAAAATCGTTGCGGCCAAACTGAACCGCAGCACCAGGGCGGCCATCGGGGTCATCGCCGTCACCGCCAGCGTTCCGATGGGATATCCGAGCGCGTAAAAGAACGTCACCGCCGTGGCAGTGGTCGCAGGCATGCGCGGCAAAGACATGACACCCATGTTCGCGTGATCGACCGACGCAGTCCAACGATTATTGGCGATCGCGATTGATTGCGCAGCCTTATCGATCGTATTATCAGCGACAATAATCCGGGCGACGCCAGGGCTGATTGATTAGTCACACTGATCGGATTACAGTGCGGCTATGGCCCAGGTGCTCGACATCGCGCCGCTGCGCAGCCTTGTCGCCGTCGCCGACTGCGGCGGCTTCCACCGTGCCGCCACCGCCCTACACCTGAGCCAATCCGCGGTCAGCCAGCATCTGCGCCGGATCGAAGCTGTGGTCGGCGAACCGATAGTGCGACGCTCGGGACGCGGCATCGTCTTCACCGAGGTCGGGCAGAAGGCGCTGCGGCATGCCCGCACGATATTGGCCGCGCACGACAGCGCGCTCGACGACCTGGGCGCGACCGAACACAAGGTACTGACCATCGGCGCCACCGAACACGGCGCCGATGTGATGCTGGCCGGCCTGTCCCGGGTGTTGCGCGAGCGACTCCCCGACCTGCGGGTGCGCTTCCGGCTCGACCGCAACGTGTCGCTGGCCGACGCGATCGATCGCGGTTTGGTCGATCTGGCCGTCATGCTGGACGGGGCAGGTCTGGATCGCGCCAACGCGTCGGGATTGGTCCAGCTGCAATGGGTTTCAGCGCGCACACTGACGCTCTCGCCGCGAGAGCCGCTGCCGCTGGTGATTTTCGCCGAGCCGTGCACATTGCGCGAGCCGGCCTTCGCAATTCTGGAAAGCCAGCACATCGAGTACGAGATCACCGCCGAGTGCAGCGACTTGTCCGGTCTCTACGCTTCGGTGCGGTCGGGGCTCGGTGTGGCACTGCTGCCGATGATCGGCAAGTTCCCCGACGGGCTCAGCCCGGCCGAGGGACTGCCGTCTGCCAACAGCGCTTCTATTCTGGTCCGCGGTCGTACCGGCATCGACCCCGGGCTGCTGGGCACCGTCGACAGCGCGGTACGCGACTTACTGGCCGCCGCAACCTGATCCGGCAGGCCGGCGCCGAACCAATTTCACCGCTTGCTGACGCCGCGGCCGCCGTCCGGGGTCTGCACGGCGGGGAGTATCAGCGTATCGATCACCTGCCGGATGAATTTCGCGTCGACGCTCTGTCCGCTGATGACGCGCAATAGCCCCATTGCGGTCAGGACATCGGCGACCACTGACCAGTCGCGGGTCGCGGAGATTTCGCCGCGGTCTGCGGCTCGAGCCAACACGGCCGACAGCACGCGTCTGCCCTTGAACAGGATCAGGTCATCGAGCGCGGTGGCGAGTTCGGGATCGTGCGCAGCCGCCAAGGCGACACGCAGCACGAGGTCATTGGTGATCAGGGAATTGTCATTGCGCTTGGCGCGCTTGACGACGGCGTCGAGGTCGCCGACCAGACTGCCGGTGTCGGGGGCGTCGTCCTTGAGCAGATCGGGCCGCCAGTAAACGAGGGCGTCGGTCATCAGGGCGGCTTTCGATGACCACCGCCGATAGATTGCGGCCTTGCCGACGCCGGCCTGTGCCGCGATGTCGTTCATGTTCGCCGCGTCATACCCGTGCTCGGCCAGAGCCGCCAACGCGGCATCAAGGATCGCGGGATCGCGGGATCGATCCAGGCGCCCCTCGGTGCGCTGGCGAAGTTTCGATTCAAGTTCTGCCATGGGTCCCGGCCTGTCAGCTGACATTGTCATTGTCGACAGCTTGGCAGACCGGCCGATGTGTTTCACCTCGCCGTCAGCTGTGGGATCGGTGCGGTGTGCGCATCGTCGTGCCGGTCTCCTCGATTTTTCTGCCTGGTCATCCGGATGGTGTTGATCGGCCACCAGAACCAGTGCCCGAGCGCAGCCGCGATCGACGGGGTCATGAAGGAGCGCACGATCAGGGTGTCAACGAGCAGGCCCAAACCGATTGTGGTGCCGAGTTGTCCGATCACGCGTAGCTGGCTGACGATCATCGAGGCCATGGTGAAGGCGAACACCAGCCCGGCCGCGGTGACGACCCGGCCAGAGGCGCCCATGCCGCGGATGATGCCGGTGTTGAGCCCGGCCGGGATTTCTTCTTTGAGCCGGGAGACCAGCAGCAGGTTGTAGTCCGATCCCACGGCCAGCAGGATGACGATCGACAGCGGCAGCACGATCCATTGCACGCCCAGCCCGATGAGGTCTTGCCACATCAGTACGGACAGGCCGCAGGCTGTGCCCAGGGATGCGGCCACCGTGCCGACGATGACCAACGCGGCGACCACACTGCGGGTGATGATCAGCATGATCGCGAAGATCAGGATCAGGCAGGAGATGCCGGCGACCAGTAAGTCGATGATGACGCCTTCCTGCATGTCGCTGTACATCGAGCCGGTCCCGGCCAGATACACCTTCGAGCTCTCCAGCGGAGTTCCCTTGATGGCGTCGGCGACCGCGTCCTTGACGCCGGCGACATGCTTGATTCCCTCGACCGAAGCGGGGTCGCCCTGGTGGGTGATGATGAACCGCACGGCGGTGCCGTCGGGCGACACAAACATCTTCAGCCCGCGCTTGAAGTCGGGGTTCTTGAAGACTTCCGGCGGCAGGTAGAACGAGTCGTCGTTCTTGGCTTCGTCGAAGTACTGTCCCATCAGGGTCGAGCCTTCGGCCCCCTCCTGCTGGTGGGCCTGGATGCCGGCCATCGTGCTATGGGTCGACAGCATGAAGTTGCGCATCGTCTTCATCGAGTCGATGGTCTTCGGGAAGTCGGCCAGCAGTTGCGGCATCAGGCGATCCATATGATCGAGATCGACTGTGAGCCCGGATATCTGGTCAGAGAGCTCGTCGATGCCGTCGAGCGCATCGAAGAGAGACCGCATCGACCAGCAGACCGGAATGTCGAAGCAGTGCTTTTCCCAATAGAAGTAGCTCCTGATGGGTCGGAAGAAATCATCGAAATCCGCGATATGGTCGCGTAATTCGTTGGTGGTGTCGACCATCTCGTGCGTCCTGCCGACCATGCTGTGCGTCGTCGCCGTGAGCTCTTTCATCACGCCGTACATGTGTTCCATTACGGCGATCGTCTTGTCCAGCTCGTCTGCCTGCTCGAGCATGTTGGCCATCGTGTCGTTCATGAACTTGGCCGTCTGTAGCGTGCCCGAGTTCTGCATCGCTATCTGGAACGGAATCGAGCTGTGCTCGATCGGCGCACCCAGCGGCCTGGTGATCGTCTGGACTCGCTCGATGCCGCGAAGATGAAAGACGCTTTTGGCGATTCGATCGATGACGAGCATGTCCGCTGGGTCGCGCAGATCGTGATCGGCCTCGACCATCAGCAATTCCGGGTTCATTCGGGCTTGGGAGAAGTGCCGTTCGGCCGCGGTCATCGCGACGTTGGCGGGCATATCTTTAGGGGTGAACTTCTGGTCGTCGTAGTTGGGCACATACGTCAACAGGCTGATGAATCCGATGACCGCGATAGCGGCCGTGACGACGATGATCGGCTTGGGCCAGCGCACCACCGCGGTGCCCACTTTGCGCCAGCCGCGCACGTCGACCGCGCGTTTGGGATCGAATAAACCGAAGCGCGACCCGACGGCTAGTACCGCCGGCGCGAGCGTCAGTGCGGCGAAGACGATCACCAATAACGCAATGGCACAAGGCAATCCCATTGTCTGGAAGTACGGGAGCCGGGCGGCGGTCAGACACAGGCAGGCACCCGCGATGGTCAGGCCCGAGCCCAGGATCACGTGCGACACCCCGTGATACGCCGTGTAGAAGGCCTCCTCGCGGTTTTGCCCGATCGACCGCGCTTCGTGATAGCGGCCCAGCAGGAAGATGATGTAGTCGGTTCCCGCGGCGATGCTGAGCATGGTGACCATGCTGACCGCGTACGGCGTGAGGCCGATGATGTTGAGATTGCCCGCGGTGGCGGTAACGCCCTGCGCCGCAAACAGTTCGATGCCGATCACCACCAGGCACAGGATGGTCGTGACGATCGAGCGATACACCACCAGCAGCATGACGAAGATGACGACGATGGAAACCAGCGCCATCGTCGCCATGCTTTTATGGCCGACGATGCTGGTATCGGCGTTGAGCACCGTGTTGCCGGCCACGTACGCCTTGACGCCCGGCGGCGCGGGCGTGTCGGTGACGATCTTGCGGACGGCGGCGACCGACTCGTGGCTGGGAGTCGTGCCTTGCGCACCATTGAGGAAGACCTGCACGTAGGCCGCCTTGCCGTCGGGGCTTTGCGACCCGGCGGCGGTTAGTGGGTCGCCCCAGAAGTCCTGAACATTCTGCACATGCGCGTGATCGTCCTTCAATTTGCTGACGATGCGGTTGTAGAAGTCATGCGCGCTGTCGCCGAGTTTGTCCTGACCTTCCAGGACCACCATCGCCGTCGAGTCCGTGTGGAATTCGTTGAACTTGTCGCCGATGTGCATCATCGACTTGAACGCCGATGCGTCCCTCGGAGTCATCGGCACCGAGTGCTTGGCAGCCACGTCGTCGAGGGACGGCGACAGCACGCCCAGGGCGACGGCGATGAACAGCCAGCCCAAGGTGATCGGTAGCGAAAGGCCACGAATCAGCCGCGGAATTCTTGGGGGCCTGGGCTGTAGGTGCGGGTTGCTCATACGGATTTCACCAAGCAGTAGATGAACGGTTGGTAGTCATTGGTTTTGCGGTCGTCACGAACCTGGTCATCGACGATGACGCGGCACCGGAGCGCGTGTACCTCGGTGCTGGCCTGAGCGACGATATTGGCCGACATCGACGGCAGCGTGGTCACGATGGTGAACGACCACGGCAGCGGGGCTGCTTCGACAAGGTGGGGCTGGCCATTTTCGTCGAGGTAATTGGCGTTCACGGTGCCGCTTGGGGCACCGGTTATTTCATACGTGATGTGCTTGGGGTGGAACGGTTTCGTGTTGTCGCCACCGCCTTCGCCGCTCGTGACACCGCCGTGCGTGCCGAACGTGTCACGGATACGGATCACCGCGTAGGCGCCGACAGCGATCACGACCACAAGGAGCAGGGGAATCCATGCTCTTCGCGCAATGCCGAGCATCCGTTGCCTCCCTCACTCTTCGCGCGACCGTGCCAGCGCGCAGCGCGGCACCCTCGCCGAACGCCACCCGCGAGCGCCCGGGACCTAGACGGAACTCGAGTTCCGTGGTCCGGGTCGTCGAGAACTGTACAGCATGGCTCGGCATATTTCTCATCGGAGCCGGGGCGCGAAATGCCTCACATTCGCATCGCGGCTTGACCAATTCCAAAAGGGCGACGCCGCGCACTCGGCATGCGGCGGTTAAATCGGCTGCCGCCAATGGTTTTCCGCTTTATGTTAACTGGTTCGCCGACTCCGCGGCACCGCTCAAGGCATCATCGGCGCAGGCGCAGCGCAAGCAATTGAATCTTTCGCCAAATGTATCGGGTTGTCCGACACCGTGATACAGCCGCTAACTGTGACCCCGCGCACCCGCCACGCGAAGCTTCACGAAGACCAGCGCATCAGCCGTCCCGATGGCGGAGCAGCTCGAACCAGTTATGTGGCACGCGTCCGCGGGGCCCGGGGACCGACTGCTCCTCGGGACGGCACGCGGGTGGCGCCAGCTCCGGGCCGTCGAAATAGTCGTTGGCCTCGTAATTCCAGAACCAGTCCTCGCCGGGCTCGAACGACCGGATGATCGGATGCCCGGTCAGCTGCCAGTGCTTGGTCGCATGACGGGAAAGGGAGTCGTCGCAGCAACCGATGTGCCCGCAAGCGGCGCAGCGCCGCAAGTGCACCCACCAACCACCGACCTCATCGCACTCGGCGCAACCCAGACCGCTGGGCGGAACCGAAGGGTCGACAGGAACAGTCATCCGCGCCCCCTTCCTCGTTTATCGCGGCCGCTGGAGCATCTGCGCGGGATGCTACCTCCATGGGTAGCGGGGCGACATCACGCCGAATTGCATCGGTCGACTATTCGCCGGAATTTGCTGCGATACTTGCAACGTGAGTCCCAACAACCTTGGCCGCCTCCTGATGCGGGCCGCGCCTGTTTTCAATGCGCCGATAGCCGCGCTGGCAAACTCGCGCCGCTTCGGCCGGCTGATCAATCGCAACATCACGATGCTGACCTACACGGGTCGACGCTCCGGACGCTCGTACAGCATCCCGGTGGCCTACCGCCGTTCCGGTGGCGACATCGTCATCAGCGTCAACATGCCCGACGCGAAGACGTGGTGGCGGAACTTTCTCGACGCCGGCGGGCCCTTGACGTTGCGGCTTGACGAAGCCGAGCGCGCCGGACATGCCGTCGCCACGCGGGACGAAAAGGGAGCGGTAACCGTCACGGTGCGGCTGGCCGAGACGAATTCGTGAATTCCACATTTGCCGCCCAGGCGAATTGCTATTGGCCGCGTCGAGCGAAACCTGAATCAAGACAGAGCGTTTGAATCCTCAGGAGGTCGGAAACTGTTTTACCGCTCGCGCCAGATGCCTATTACACCATCCTGGTTCACCACAGCGCTCGATCAAAAACCGGACCATTGTGACGTCGACGTCGACGGTTGCCGCATACACCTGCGCGTCTGGGGCGATGCTGACCAACCTCCGGTGGTGCTCGTCCACGGTGGCGGAGCGCATTCAGGGTGGTGGGATCACGTCGCGCCGTTCTTTTCCCGCACTCATCGGGTGATCGCGCCGGATCTGTCCGGGCACGGCGACAGCGAAGCACGTGGCAGTTACGACCTGCGGATCTGGGCGGGCGAGGTGATGGCGGCCGCCGCGGCCGCCGGGCCCGCCGGGCGGCCGACGATCATCGGCCACAGCATGGCCGGCTGGGTGGTGTCCACGGCGGCGATGCACTACAGCCAGCAGATCAACAGCATGCTGGTGATCGACTCGCCGTTGTGGGAGCGTGCGCCGGAGGAAGGGCGGCTACGTAGGCGCAAACACAACCACTACCGGACGAAAGATGAGATCCTGGCCCGCTTTACGGCGGTGCCCTCGCAGGAACTGATCTTGCCCTACGTCAAAGAGCACATCGCGGGAGAGTCGGTGCGCAAAACCGACGAAGGATGGATTTGGAAGTTCGACCCGGCGATATTCGGCGGTGAGTTTCTCGAGCCGACACCCGCCGACGAGGAGTCGTTAGAGACGATGCTGGCCGCGATGCGTTGTCGCGTAGGGTATTTGCGCTGCGAAGCCGGCTTGGTGCCGCCCGAGATGGCCGAACGGATCCGTTCCCTGCTTCAGCTGCGTGGCCCGTTCGTGGAGCTGGCCCTGGCCGGCCACCATCCCATGCTGGACCAACCGCTCCCCCTGGTGGCGACGTTGCGGACCCTCCTGGAGTTCTGGTCGATCACCTAGGGCGTGAACTGCGCTACGCGGGGCGTTAAGCCCTTGCGCGGCGGGCCAACTTCGCGGGTTGGTCGATGATGAGGGCCCTGCCCTGCTGCCGGATCCATCCGCGTTGGGTGAAGTCCGATAGCGCCTTGTTGACGGTTTCACGTGACGACCCCACGAGTTGCGCGAGTTCCTTCTGGGTGAGGTGGTGCTCGACCAGCACCGAGGCCCCGTTACTGGTGCCGAATCGCATTGCCAGATCGAGGATTTGCTTGGCCACCCGGGCGGGTACGTCGGTGAAGATCAGGTCGCACAGCGTGTTGTTGGTGTGCCGAAGTCGGCGGGCCAACACCCGCAACAGCTGCTCGGCGATTTCGGGGCGTTCGACGATCCAGGTCCGCAACGCGTGCCGGTCCATCCGCACGGCTTCCACCTCGGTCAGCGTGATCACCGTCGAGGTTCGCGGGCCGGGGTCGAACAGCGCAAGCTCACCGAACACGTCCCCGGGACCCAGCACCGCGAAGACGGTTTCGCGACCGTCGGTCGTCTGATGGCGGATCTTCACCGAGCCCGACAGGATGACGTAAAGGTCGTCGCCGAGCTCGCCCTCGACGAAGACGGTGCGCCTGCGCGGGAACGATACGTGCTGCAGGTGGCGAGCCAACGCATCGACCGCATCGGGAGCAATCCCCTGGAAGATGCCGGCCCGCGCCAATACCTCGTTCACGCCGCCCCTTTCAACGCGTTTCGCACGGCGTTGCGCGCACTAGGCGCTGCTCCAGAATGGGGGGCGTCTTAGCTCGCGGTCCAGACCTTACACCAGGACGCAGTTCCGTAACGTAGCAGGTAGTGCCCGCCGCCTCGGCGTGGAACGTGAGCCGGGTGAGCCATTCAGGCGGCCGGCGTGCTAACCGACGACGCGATAGTCACCTCGGAGTACAGGTTCCCGCACGCATCGCAATGCACCTGATACTCGAGCTTGTCGTCATCGCGCTCAAGAAACCGGTACTGCGCCCACGCCATGCAACGGGGGCACCGTGTACGACCGTGCTCGATTGCCATTCGCCAACCCCTCAACTCGCCACAGACATACTGGATGTACCCCGTGCGAAGCCGGGCTAACCGTCGGGCGACTGGCGGCTAGTAGTTCAACCCCGAGAACATGACGCGGCCGGGATCGTATTTCTGCCGTACGGCGCTCAGCCGGGGCAGGTTTTGGCCGAAATAGCGCGACGGCGGCTGGTTGGCCTCGATGTAGTTCACGTACCCACCGACCGAATACTGTTGCACCGCTTGATGTGCCGTGGTGAGCCAGTTGGTCGCCGCCGCCGGATCGCCCGTCTCCACGTACCACTGCACCAGCGCCGACTGCCTGCGCCACGGAAAGGCGGTGGCGGCGGGCGCCACCGAGGCGAGCGCGCCGTCCATAGCGTGCATGATGGCCAGCATGCGGCCGGCGCCGCGGGGAAAGGCATTGACCGCCGAGGCGATCCCCTGCGCCACCCCCGCGTCGACCGTGGCGAAGACGTCGGATCCACCGACGTAACCGAGCGGTGACGGGTTGAGGTTGCCGACGGCCAGATAATTCACCAGGTCCATGTAATTGAAGGTGTGGTTTTCGGTACCCGACGGCTGCAGCCCCGCCGCCTGGGTGATCGCGGCCGCAGCGCTGTTACCCGACCCGGCCGGGCATGTTGCCAGGATCCGGCAATGCACGCCCATCGGGTCGACGGTGGCATCCGCCAGCGCCCAGCTGTTGCGGTCGGCGGTGCGAAGCCAGTTCTGCCATCCGACGAGGACCTGCGCGAACGACTGTGGCGGGAAGTTGAGGTTGACGACGTCGACGTCCTTGGTGGGAAACGTGGCGAAGGTCAGCGAGGTCGTCACGCCGAAGTTACCGCCACCACCACCGCGCAGCGCCCAGAACAGGTCCGGGTTGCTGGCGGCGGACGCGGTGACCGCCTGGCCACTGGGCAGCACCACCGACGCCGACGTCAACTGATCGCAGAGCAGTCCGGCATGCCGGGATTGGGCTCCCATGCCGCCGCCCAGCGCGTGCCCCGCGGCACCGACCGACGGACACGTACCGGTTGGGATGCCGCGACCGGCCGCGGCCAGCGTCCGGTGCATCGTGTACAGGCTCGTCGCCGGCGTCACCGTCACCTGCCCGGTGGCGGCGTCGTAATTGGCATCCCCGGGCAGTTGGCGCAGGTCCAGCACCATCGCGCCGTTGGCGGTCGACGCGCCGATGTAGGAGTGCCCGCCGCTGCGCGGGGCGACCTTGAGGTTGTGGGCGGCCGCGAAGGCCATCGCCTTTTGCACGTCGGCCGCCGATGTCGGGGTGACTACCGCCGCGGGTGTCAGCCCGTTGTAGTTGGTGTTGAAAACCTGTTTGGCTCCGGCGAATTGGGGGCTATCGGGAAGCAGCACCTTCCCGCCGAGGGCGGTGGATAGGCCCTCCCAACCGGTAGCCCTTGGATCGGCGGCGACCCGGGGTGCACCGAGGACCGCGCCGGTGGCCAACGCGCCGACCGCGCCTCGCAGAAACGTCTGCCGCGAGAACTCACGCGCCATCGTCGGACTCCCGCGATTGCGTCATGCCCCGAATTGTCAACGACGAGAAGCGTGGTGCCGCACGACGTGTCGGGGGGTGATTGAAACGTGCCCGAACCGTTATCGCGCCCCCGGTACATAGGCTGGGTTTTCCGGCTCTTCGCCGACACCCTCGACTATGGTTGGCTCGAATACCCCGTAGGGGTACGTAGTCCCATGGGCACACGGCGGATGATTTTCGTCAGGTCACGATGTTGCATGCCATGATCGGCGAACCGGCGCTGCGCTGGACCGTCACCGTTCTGTTCGGCGTGAGTGTCGCCATGTACGCGTACCTCGCTGTCGCCCAACATGATCGATGGACGAGTCGGCTCACTCACCTGCTGCACCTGACCATGTCGGTCGCGATGGTTTTGATGGTATGGCGCGTTGGGCTCGACCTGCCGGCGATCGGTCCGACGCTCTTTTTTCTCCTGGCCGGCGTCTGGTTTGTGGGCATTGCCGTCTGGGCGTCTTCGGCATCGCGTCAGCGGCTGAAGACCTGCTACTACGCCGTGATGATGGCGGCGATGGCATGGATGTACGCGCTGATGAGCGGGGCCGTGTCGGGCGTTTCCACACACCGGCATTCACAACCGGATTCGGAGGTCATGGAAATGCCCGGCATGAAGCTGCCCTCACATGACATGGCCCCGGCCACGGTCGGCTTCCCCTGGGTCTCCGCGGCGAACTGGATCGGGGTGGCGGCGTTCGCCGCCGTGGCACTGTATTGGTCCTACCGGTTCGTCGGCGAACGCCGGATGAACCGGGTGCCGACCACCGCGCGAGCGGTGTGGTGGGAACCGCTGTATCAGGCGTCCACCGCCGCCGGCACCGCGCTCATGTTCGACGCGCTCGTCGTCCGGTAACGAGCGCTGCTCAGCCCGCGCCTTTACCGTTGTCGACGCGATAGACGGCGCCGTGAATCGCGGCCGCGGCATCGCTGGCGAGGAAGGCGATCACGTTGGCGACGTCGAGGGGTTGCATCATGCCGCGTGGCGACGCCGTCCGCATGATCAGGTCGTAGTTGGGATCGTCTGGCGCGCTGAACTGTTCGATCTGCGGCGTGAGCATGCCGCCGGGACAGACCGCGTTGACGCGCAACCGATCCGCGGTGTACTCCACCGCCAATGCGCGGGTGAGGCCGATCAGGCCGTGCTTGGCGGCACAGTAACCGGCCGAATACGCCTGCCCCTCGACTCCGGCGATGGAGCTGACGTTGACGATGTTTCCGCCCCGTTGCAGCAGGTGAGGCAGCGCCGCCCTGCACAGGTAGAACGGCCCATTGAGGTTCACCGCAAGGTCTTGTTCCCAGTCGTCGTCGGTCATCGACTCCGTCCGCCGCATCTGGTGGCGCCCCGCGACGTTGACGAGGACGTCCAAACCGCCGAAGTCGCGGACGCACTGCTCGACCGCGTCCCGGCAGGCCTGCACCGATCCGATGTCCACCGACGCGAATCCGCCATGTTCGATGTCGGTGAAAACGTCGGTCAAGCGTCCGGTGTCACGGCCGATGCCGAAAACCGTTGCGCCCTCGCGGGAAAACAACTTTGCCGTTTCGGCGCCCAGGCCCGACGACGCTCCGGTCACCAACGCCACTTTGCCCTGCAGTGCAGCCATGCCAATGCACCTTAATAGGACCGCAACCGCACCACGCCATCGCGCCGAAATTGGAGGGGCGCAACTACTCTCAGCCCGTATCTGGCGGCTACGTCGGAGACGCTGCGCTGGACCCGAAAGCGCTGCTGGATCCGGCGCGCGGTGATCATCGCGAGCAGGTTGACGGCCTGCCTGCTCAGCGCGATCCGGCTCGTTCTCTTCTTCCAGCTCGGCGGGGCCGAGGCCGCGCGCCGTCCGAAGTAGTAGCCGATGCAGGTAGCTGTCGCGAGCGCGGCGATGACCGCGATTACCGTCACGTGTCGAGCGTCCTTCGCCACCGTCGCGAGAAGGTCACGCACCGGCCACACCTCGGCCAACAAGTGCGAGCCGGCGTGCGGGTCAGCGGCGGAAAACCACCCACCTCATCGCGCTGTACATGTACACCGCTTCACACATGCCCGCCGCCAGCCGCGACAGCTGATACTGCACTCCAATGGAGGTCAGCGCGGTCGTCACCCCCAGGATGAAAGCCAGGTAATTGACGACGACCACTACGACGTAGGTCGCGACCTGGGGCCCGACGGGTGCGTGGGACCGGAAATTGAACATGCGATTGAGCACGTAGCTGAGCGTGAACGCGCAGACATAAGCAACCGTGACCGCGATCGGCACCGGAGCGCCGAGCGCGCCACGCAAACCCGTGAGGATGGTCAGATCGACGCCGAAGGTGAAGCCGTTGATCACGCAGAAGCCGACGAACGTCGGTGCGACGAATGCCCCGAGCCCGAGCGGCAGCCGTGCGACGAACACCTCGCACCAGGTATGGAACCGGCCGGCCAGGCGTGATTGGCCCGTCGACGGTTCCGCTCGCACATGAGCACGGTGACATGACCAGGTATCCACCACGTGATCAGCCGGCCAACTGCGGTCAACGGCGCAGTCTGCGCTTCGCCCCTGTCGCCGCGGGCCGAGCCCCTACGATCTGGATTGTGGACGATATGCCCGAGTACACGGGTCCGATAGATCCCCGCAACCGGAATATCTTCGGCGCTTGTGTGTCGCTGGCCGGTTTGGCGGCGATGATGCTCGCGCTTCTGCTGTTGCTGATCGCCGAGAGCAATCGCGCTCTGGCGTTCAAATTGAAAACCGGCTTATTCCCGCTGTTCTCCGAATCCGCGGTGCAATCGGCACGCACCGAAGTCGTCATCGCGGCCGTGTTGATAGTCCTGGCGACCGCGTCGGCCGTAACGGCGGTGATCTTTCGCTCGACCATTACGTGGCGGCTCATCGGAGGCCTTACCCTGCTGGCTTTGATCTTGGTCGGCCCGTTGCTGTGGGTCTGCTACGACATGGCCTTTTGAAATCGGCCGTCTCGGCCCCTCCGGTGGCCTGGTGTCGGCGCGTTAGTGTGCGTGGGTCGGCATCCGTGAACAGGCCGATAGAAAAGTTGGGCATTCATGACAGCAGCAGCAGAAACGTCGGCGCTCGAATCGAGGGTCGGCCATTACTACCGGATCGACGACACGTACCAGGTCGGCCGCGAAAAGTTGCGCGAGTTCGCCCGTGCCGTGCAGGACTATCACCCTGCGCACTGGAAACTCGCCGCCGCCGCTGAACTGGGATATTCGGACCTGGTGGCTCCGCTGACGTTCACGTCCGCCCCGGCTATGGCAGCCAACCGCCACCTCTTCGAATCGGTCGTCATCGGTTACGAGATGTATCTGCAGACCGAGGAAGTCTTCGAGCAGCACCGACCGATCGTGGCCGGCGACGAACTGCACATCGACGTCGAACTGTCATCGGTGCGCAGGATCGCCGGCAGGGACTTGATCACCGTGACCAATACATTCACCGACACCGCCGGTGAGCGGGTGCACACCCTGCACACCACCGTCGTCGGTGTCACCGCCGAGGATGTCGATCCGGCTATCAGGACGGTCGCTCAGCAAGTGATGATGCATGACGTGAACCTCGCCGGAATCGACTATTCCGAGGCGGACTACCAGAAGACGGTGCGCCCCGCGGACGAGGTTCGGATCGCCCACGGGGGCACGACCCGCATCCCGGGGACACCAAACTTCGATGATGTAAAGGTCGGCGACGAGTTACCGGTCCACCACGCCCGGCTGTCGCGCGGCGACCTGGTGAACTACTCCGGGGTGGCTTGCGATGCCAACCCGCTTCATTGGGACGAGAACCTCGCCAAACTGGCGGGGCAGCCCGACGTGATCGCCCACGGCATGCTCACCATGGGATTGGGTGCCGGATTCGGCTCCGCGTGGTCGGGCGATCCCGGTGCGGTTACCCGCTACGCGGTGCGGTTGTCCCAGCCCGTGATCGTGTCGGCCGCCGAGGGCGCCGACATCGAATACAGCGGCCGGATCAAGTCGCTGGACCCGGAAACCCGCACCGGGGTCGTGATCGTCGGCGCAAAGTCGGCCGGCCGCAAGATCTTTGGCCTGGCGACGTTGAATATCCGCTTCCGCTGAGGCCTGCCGCGGTGCAGAACGGGCCGCCACCAATTAGCTAAACCGGGTTGGCACGTAACGGTGCCTGCGATCAACTTTCAGCCGCTTGGTCGCCGATGAACTCTACCCCGGCATTAATAGCGGGGCGGTGGCGCAGGATTCGGTAATGAGCTAGTCGGCCGAGCCCCCGCGTTGTCAAAAATTGTGCGCCTTGCCATGCCGTGGCCAGTCGTTCGCTGGCGGCATACGGGCTGTCCGGGTCGTCGGGGTCGTGGATGAGAAGCAACGGCGGGTAGTTGGCCCGTCGACCAACCCGCGTCATGTTCGTCTCTTCCAACCTCATGGCGATTCGTTTTTCCAGACGACGGTGCAGGCCCGCGCGGATTCGGCGGCCGAAGCCGTGGCGGGCGGCAAACCAGTCTAGATAGAGCGGGAAATCACCCATGGGCGCCAAGAAGACCAAGCGCCCCACGGGCGCGCCGTCCGCCGCCGCCAATGCGGTCGCGTTCGCTCCGAGCGAGTGAGCTACCACCGCGTGCGCGGGACCGTGGGCCTCGATCATGGCCGCAATCGCGTCGGCACACTCGGTGGCAGTAGTGCGCCCGGGTGCGAGCGCACCCGGATCCGATTCGTTATGGCTGGGTAAGTCGAACGCAACGACCCGATACCCCGCCTCCACCAGCGGTTTGACGAACACTGCCAAATGCGCGCGCTGCCCGCCCCAACCATGTACCAGATATATCGGCCGCCCCTCGCCCCATTCCTCACCAGCGATCCGATGCCCATCCCAATACGCTTCTATCGGCCTGCCCGGGGACACACCCGGCGGCATGCGCAGACTCGACTCGAGAACCGGTGGGGTACACCACAACTCGACTGCCCACCGCGATCCCAGTGAGGGCGCCAACCGCTCGAGCAGCCAAAAAAGTCGGCGCACTCGGGCAGCGACCGGGGGAAGGACTCCGGACCCGACGACATCCAGCGGGGCGATCTCGCCAGCCTGGGTTTGCGCCGACGCCGGTCCCAGTGCTCCTTCGGTCATGAATCGCGATCATAGGTAGGCAACACACACCGACTATAACTTCGCTACACCGCCGGGACCCGAGCGGACAACTCCTTGACCGCAGGGCTCATGCGCAGGCGACCACCTGGATGCCGCTCTCTGGATCTAAAGTCCCACCATGTGAAGCGGGCAGCGCTGCGTTCGCCCGCGTCAGGTTGGAGGCCGACGATGCCCGTTTTGTCCGCCTACAGCTGTTCTGGCTGGCCATCTCGCTGTCGATCCCCGCAGTATGCATGGTCTTGGCAGTGACACGCCGCAGGCCCGTGGTACTTCTGGGCCTACGCGGTGGCCGCCCCTCGCTTCTTGCGTAGCGACCCCGTTGATGATTCTGGTCGAATACGGTCCGGAATCATCGGCGTCGTCGAGATCGTCTTCGTGATCCTGTTCCTCCACAACCGGACTGCGGCCACGATCCGGTTCTTCGTCGCGGCCAGCTGTTTGCAGTTCTATTGCCGCACAGTCTTTTTCGTTGCTCCGCTCACGGACCACTTGGCCGATATCGGTCCCGATGCGCTCAGCTATCTCAAATTCTTCGGCCTGATGTGGATGGTCGTGCCCGCCATTTCGGGTGACCTGCTGCTTCGACTGGCCAACGATACCCACTACGACGCGGGGGCAGCTGGCCGCGACCTTCTAGGAAAGCGAGAAAGTGCGCCAGAAGCGTTTGCCCGCGGCACAATCCGTGCTTGATGGGCGGTGACTCAATAGGACCAGGGGTAGACAAACAGCGGCCCGGGGATGCCGTATGCGAGGAGCCATGCCAGTGCGCACAAGATCAGCAGCTGGATCGCCCGAATCAATAAATGGATCCGGTGCGCCGAATGCAGCTCGAACCGGATGACGTGGTTGAGCCTGGCAAGGTCGCCGGCACTCAGGAACACTTTCCCCGTCCCGACCCTGAGCATGTAGCCGCTCGTCCCGTTGGGACGATCCACGCGGACGAGATGGATTCGATTCCCATCGCCGTCTCGCAGGCCGATGAGGCTGGTTAGCTCCGACTGTCCCACGGTGTGCCCACTTAGCTAGGGTTCTGGCCTCCTGCTGTTGGAAACCTCACGCTACTCCGCGCGGCAATTGCACACAATACTCTGTCCCGCAGGTAATTTCGTTGCACCGATGTTGTTCACCAGCACGGGTTCGGAGTGGCCTTGCACTGCTACGACATGGCATTTTGAAATCTGCGGTCTCGGCAGTCATTCGACACGGCCCTCGGGCAGACCCTGACCGTCGGCACGTCGCCGATGTGGCACGACACACTCCGATCCGGTCACGCACCTACCAGACGCGGTGGTCGCCACGCGCATAGGGATATTCGTCGTCGGGCAGCGGAACCGATTGTTGTTGTTCGGCCCAGTCGGCAGGGTCTGCCTCTACCGGGAGAAAGCTGCGCAGCGCGCCCGAATCTCCGCGTAGCGCGCCATTGCGGATTGCGTGTGTGATCACGGCTACCCCTTCCTTGCCTACCTGCGAATAGCACCAGTTAGCAACAGTTTTCAGCTTCGATGACACCGTGACTGGATTATGTGAGGGCGGGCCGCCCGCCCCGGAAACGAGTCGCCTGGCTGTGGCGGTGGCGTGCCTCTTCCGCATCGGGATTCAGGTAGCGCCCACGGTGTTGCCCGGCCGGCGGACTGGCCCGGTCATCCTCGTTGTGATGCCATCACCTGCCTTCCTCTAAGTTGGGTCGCTGGTTTTCGCAAATGTTGCTCGCGGAGGGCTGCGCTGCACGGCTCGCACGTCGGGCGCAGGCGCACTCCAGGGCTGCAGACATGCCGCCGAGGGCCGACCAGGTGACCGGGGCGCGGCCAAAGCGCAACCTGTCACTTCGCGCGATGGTGGCGGACGAAGCAGGCTTGCCGCCGCATCGCACAAGATGGCGTCGACCTCGGCGAATAATCCGGTCAATTCTGGGCTCTCTTCCAGCAGGAGCGCGGCCGGCCCGACCGCGAAACCCTCGGTGGCCGTACGGGGCGCCACCGCTGCCCCGGTGTTGCAGTGCGTCATCACTAACCGCCTTCCAGCATCGATCCAGTCGATCTACGCGCTGATGGCGGCGTGCTGCCTGTCCTCGCGCTTGACCGCGATCTTGCGTGGCTTGGCTTTCTCAGCTACCGGGATGCGCAATCGCAAAACCCCCGCGTTATAGGACGCATCGATCCGGTCGGTATCGAGGTTGTCGCCGAGCACCAACTGTCGGCTGAACACCCCCCGCACCCGTTCGGTTGCCAGCATTTCCCGGCGTGGGTCGACATCGGGGCGTTTTGCTCGCACCGTCACCACATTCCGTTCGATATCGAGGTCCAGCGATTGATCGTCGATTCCCGGCAGATCGAATTCGACGACGAACTGCTCGCCGTCACGCCAGGCATCCATCGGCATCACCGCAGGACGCGCCGCGGTACCTGACACCTGCTGAGTGAAGCGATCGAGGTCACGAAACGGATCGCTACGCACCAACATGGCCGTCACCTCCAACACTCCCATCTATCTGTCTGTCCGCATCGATTATCTATGCCTTGAGGCATATATTTCTATATAGCTCGGATGGCCGGGTTTGGCAAGCGGGTGTTGAAAAATCTTCTGCCACAGTGTCATCAATGAGGTTCAGCGTTTATAGCGGACCAGCGCTGCGGCACAGAAGTCTGTTCACCGTACGAGAACCATGCATCCGGTCCGCTCGCCACCCAGCGGTCGGCGGCGGTCGAACACGATAGAACTTGGACCTACGTCACCGCGCCATGTTGGTGAATCGCGACAGGTGCAGCTGGTGCGCGACCGTCACCGTCTTGGTGGGGCCGTTGCGGTGCTTGGCGAGAATGAAATCCGCCTCTCCCCCGCGCGGGTCGTCGCGCTCGAAGGCGTCCGGCCGGTTCAGCAGGATCACCATGTCGGCGTCCTGCTCCAGCGAGCCCGACTCGCGAAGGTCCGACAGCATCGGCTTCTTGTCGGTGCGCTGCTCGGGACCGCGGTTGAGCTGGCTGATCGCGACGACGGGGACCTCGAGCTCCTTGGCCAAAAGCTTGAGGTGGCGCGAGAACTCGGATACCTCGAGCTGCCGCGACTCGACCTTCTTGCCCGACGACATCAGCTGCAGATAATCGACCACGACCAGACGCAGGTCGGATTTCTGCCGCAACCGGCGAGCCTTGGCGCGGATCTCCATCATCGTCAGGTTCGGCGAGTCGTCGATATATAGTGGCGCCTCGCTGATTTCGCTCATCCGCCGCGCCAGCCGCGTCCAGTCTTCGTCGCTCATGCGACCGGACCGCATGTCGGCGAGCTTGATCTTCGCTTCCGCCGACAGCAGCCGCATGACGATCTCGGACTTGCTCATCTCCAGCGAGAAGATGACGCTCGCCATGCGGTGCTTGATCGAGCACGAACGCAAAAAATCTAATCCAAGGGTGCTTTTGCCCACTCCAGGTCGAGCCGCCACGATGATCATCTGCCCGGCGTGCAGGCCGTTGGTCACCTCGTCGAGCTCGGTGAAACCGGTCGGCACGCCGCGCGCGACGCCGCCGTTCGAGGCGATGGCGTCGATCTCGTCCATGGTCGGCTGCAGCAGATCCTCGAGCGGAACGAAATCCTCCGACGTCCGGCGCTCGGCCACCTCGTAGATCTCGGCCTGCGCGCGGTCGACCACCTCGGCGACGTCGGCGCCCTCGGCGCCCGCGTAGCCGTACTGCACGACCCGCGTGCCGGCCTCCACGAGGCGCCGCAGGAGCGCCTTCTCCGCCACGATGGTCGCGTAGTAGCTCGCGTTGGCCGCGGTCGGCACCGTCGAGATCAGCGTGTGTAGATACGGTGCCCCGCCGATGCGGCGCAGCAGGTTGCGGCGGTCCAGCTCCGCGGCGACCGTCACCGCGTCGGCCGGCTCGCCACGCCCGTAGAGGTCGAGGATCGCGTCGTAGACATTCTGATGAGCGGGGCGGTAGAAGTCGCCGGGCCGCAGCCGTTCCAGGACATCGGCGATGGCGTCCTTGCTCAGCAGCATGCCGCCCAGCACCGCCTGTTCGGCCGCCAGGTCCTGCGGTGGCTGACGGCCGAAGTCCTCGCTTGGCGGCGAGGAATCCATGCCCGACGCCAAGTCATCGACGACCGCCACGGATTCCCTCCTCCCCTGATTCACGCATCCGAACATACATTCGATAGTGGACCTCGAGCGTAAGTCAAGGTGCTGACAACCTGCGCTGCAGAGCACCCGAACGCCCGGCGCCGGGACGACGTTAAACGTTGCTGGCTAGTACGCAAAGGGGGTGCTGTTTATGAAGCTGTGCATCGTGTGTGCATATCCGTCGACACCTGTGTTGAGCGGGGTGTGGAGAACCTGTGGATTAATGCAAAGGGCAAGGACATCAGTGCAGATACCGGCCATACAACGCCATGGAATTCGTGTGGACAAGAATCTCTACGGCGTGTCGGGCCAGGTTACTGCCCCGGGCGTGTTGGCTTTCGGCCGTGTTTTCCCAGCGTTACGAGCCGGTAAAGCACCCTGGCGAAATGCACCCCAGAAATAGTTCGCCAGGGACCCCGTCCGCGATCCTTGTCAGCGGAGTGCGGCCGCGTGCCCGCAGCACAACGAAGCCCGGCGGCGGCCGATCGGGCCACCGCCGGGCTTCGAGCAAATGTCGGGTGCTTAGCTCTGCGCGACGACCTCGAGCGCGACCTCGACGTCGACCTCGGGGTGCAGGTGCACCGCCACCGGGTGGGTCCCGACGGCCTTGATGTGCGCTTTGGGCAGCCGCACGATCCGCTTGTCCAGGTTGGGGCCGCCGGCCTTCTTGATCGCCGCGACGACATCGCTGGCCGTCACCGAGCCGAACAGCTTGCCGGAATCGGCCGCGGTCTTCACCGGCAGCGAGACCGGGCCGAGCGCCTCGAGCGCCGTCTTGAGTTCGTTGGCATGCCCGAGGTCGCGGACCGCCTTGGTTTCGCGGGCCCGGCGGATATCGTCGGCCTGCCTCTGCGCGCCGCGGGAGGCCACAATCGCCAAACCGCGCGGGAGCAGGAAGTTACGGCCGTAACCATCCTTGACCTCGACAGTGTCGCCGACGGTACCAAGGTGGTCGACGTCAGCCGTCAGAATCAGCTTCATCGTTTCGTACTTTCGGTAGGCCTGCGGCGACTATCGCGCCGAGGAGGTAAAGGGCAGCAGCGCCACTTCGCGGGCATTCTTCACCGCAATGGCGATGTCACGCTGGTGCTGCACGCAATTGCCGGTAACGCGACGCGCACGGATCTTGCCGCGCTCGCTGATGTACGTGCGCAGCAGCGCGGTGTCCTTGTAGTCGATCGCTTGATCCTTCTTCGCGCAGAAGACACATTTCCGTGCCTTGACCGGCTTTTCCGGAGCCGGCCGCCGCTTGTTGGACTTGGCCATGTCTGTTTTTCTTTCCGTTCTCTATTACTGAAGTCTTTTCAAATCAGAAGGGCGGTTCGTCGTCCCCGCCGCCGAACGAGCCCGATGCGGGGGCACTGCCCCACGGGTCGTCCGCGGGCGCGCTGCTCGCCGGCGCGGACTGCTGGCGGGATCCGCCGCCGCCGCCACCGCCGAAGCCGCCGCCACCACCGCCACCGCCGCTGCGGCTGGCCTTGTTGACTTTGGCTGTGGCATACCGCAGCGAAGGGCCGATCTCGTCGACCTCGACCTCGAAGACGGTGCGCTTCTCACCTTCACGAGTCTCAAAAGAGCGTTGCTTGAGCCGGCCCGTGACAATCACCCGGGCACCACGCGTGAGGCTTTCCGCGACATTCTCGGCGGCTTCCCGCCAGATGTTGCACCGCAGGAACAGCGCCTCACCGTCTTTCCATTCCCCGCTCTGGCGGTCGTAGATCCGGGGGGTCGACGCCACGGTGAAGTTCGCGACGGCGGCACCCGACGGGGTGAACCGCAGTTCGGGGTCGGCGGTCAGGTTTCCAACAACGGTGATAGTGGTGTCACCAGCCACAGTTTCCTCCTCGTTCCGACCTGTTCCTCGCCGCTCGGGTGGTGGGTGTCATGAGCCTACTTTCGCTGAGCTCTCCACAGCCTAAGCAGGTGCGCCGACGAGAAGCACGCGACGCAGCCAAGGCTGTTAGTGCTTGTCGGTGCGCATCACCTTGGTGCGCAGTACCGACTCGTTGAGGCTGAGCTGGCGGTCGAGCTCGGATACCGTCGCCGGCTCGGCCTTCAGGTCGACGACGACGTAGATGCCTTCGGCGTGCTTGGCGATCTCGTAGGCCAGCCGGCGCCGGCCCCAGATATCGACCTTGTCGACGGATCCACCATCCTTGCGGACGACGTTGAGGAACGTCTCCAAGGACGGGGCAACGGTGCGCTCGTCGAGCGTGGGGTCAAGAATGACCATGATTTCGTATGGACGCATGGAAACCTCACCACCTCCTCTGGTCTGTGCGGCCACGGACGTTCCGTGGCAGGAGGGTCGCCTGCGTCGGCAACCGCATCAGGGTACCGGATAGCGGGCTGACCAGAAAAATCCGGCCGATTGGGCAACCTCACTACTGCCGGGCGGCCAAGAATTCGTCGGCCCGCGCCACCGTCGCGGGATCGGCCTTGGCGAACGCGCCCGAGTCGAAGGGCGGCTGCGGGTCATATTCGATGAGCAGCTGAGCCGCCTGCGCGGCCTCGCGATCGACGAGCAGTTCCACCAGACGTAGGGCCATATCGATGCCGCTGGACACCCCTGCCGCGGTGATGATCCGCTGCGGCAAGTGTTCGACGACTCGCTCCGGCACGTAGCGGGCGCCCAAGCCGTTGAGTAGGTCGGCGGCCCGCCAGTGCGTGGTGGCGGTGAGCCCGTTCAGCAGACCGGCCGCGGCCAGCAGCAGGGCGCCCGTGCACACCGAGGTGGTGAACGTCGTGTTGGGGTGTACCGCCTGCAGCCACGCGCGGATGGCCTCGTCGTGAACGAGCTGCCGGGTGCCGATGCCGCCGGGGAACACCACCACATCGGGTGTGTCCACCTCGTCGAAGGTGGCGTCGCAGCTGACACCGAGCATTCCGTTCTCGGTCCGCACCTCACCGCGCTGGTGCCCGACGAACACGACGTCGATCGACGGAATGCGTTGCAACACCTCGTAAGGGCCCACCGCGTCGAGTGCGGTGAACCGCGGGAAGATCGGGATGGCGACCTGCGTCACGGCGCCACTCCGCTGGCCACCGCGGGTTGCTCCTCGGCGTCGTGGGATTCCGAGACGCTCGAGCGGCGCGAACCAGCCGGTCGCAGCCAGTCCGGCACCCACCCGGGCGGCGCGTCAGGTGCACGGTCGAACGGTCCGCCCGCCGGATCGTCCACCCGGCCGCCCCAGCGCACCAAATCCTCACCGGGCCGATAGATCTGGCGAATCACCAACGCGCACAAAACGATAACCGCGATGTCCCGCAGCAGCACGGTGGTGGTGAAGAACTGTTCGGGCAGCGAGCGGTTGGGGTTGCCGTACAGGAAATACATCCGCGGCACCCACACCACTGCGTCGACGGTCATCCACGCCAGCAGTAGCCGGCGATGCGGGAGCGCGAGTACGGCCAGCGGCACCAGCCACAGCGAGAACTGCGGGCTCCACACCTTGTTGGTCAGCAGGAAAGCGGCGACCACCAGGAACAGCAGCTGCGCCACCCGTGGCCGTTGCGGGGCGGTCAGCACGATGAATGCGATTGCCGCACAACACGCCACGAACAGCACGGCGACGACGGTGTTGAGCACCGTCGGCGGCTGCCAGAACCCGAGCTTGGGATCGAACCCCCGCCAGCCGGTGAACGACTTGATCACGTTGTACACCGAGTCCATGTCCTCGCCGCGACGCGTGTTGAGCCGGAAGAACTCCGACCAGCCGCGCGGAAAGAACACCAGCACGGGCAGATTCACCAACAACCAGGTCATCCCCGCTGCCGCCGCGGTGCGGGCACACGCACGCAGACGTCCGGTCCGGATTCCCAGCAGCAGCATCGGGCCCAGGAACAGCAGCGGATACAGCTTCGCCGCGGCACCCAATCCGATCAGCACCCCGGCCAGCACCGGTTTTCGGCGTGCCCAGGCCAGGAGCCCGGTCATCGCGAAAGCCGTTGCCAGCGCGTCGAAGTTGGTGAATATCTGAAAGATCAGTATCGGGGAGCCGGCCACCAGGGCCGCATCCCAGATCCGTCGCCCGGCCAGGCCGGCGCTGGCCCAGACGGTGGCCAGCCAGGCCAGCGCCAGGCCGAAAGCCGCGATATCAAAGAACATCACCACCTCGGCGACCACCGGCAGCGGCGCGAGCTTGCTCAGCGCGGTGTAGGTCTTGGCCAGCGCCATCGACACGTACTGGTAGATCCCGGTCAGCACCGGATACTCCATGTAGCGCACCGCGGGCTGGCCGTCGTAACGGATCTGCTGGGCGCCGGTCGAGTCGGTCTCGACCCAGCTCGACTTGTAGGGAAACTTGCCCTGGCTCAACAACTCTGCGCCGTACAGCGGCACGGTGTCGGAGTAGCACAGCTCGTAGTAGGCGCGCTGGTTGTCCCAGTTGGCCACCCGCTGGTCGGCGGTCCCGGTGCCGGTGCTCTGCAGACAGGCCGCCTTCGTCGACCAGCCGAGCGCGAGGAGCACCAGCGCGATCAAGAACATCACCCGCACCGGGGTCATCAGCCGGGAGCGGCCGATCAGCGCGTGCCGGCCGACCGGTCCGCCGACGACGTCGGCGAGCGCGGCACCCAGAAAGTCGGTGCGGCTCGGGCAATCTCGGTTGTCGGCGCTGCGCAGATCCGCGGCGAGCCGCTGCGGTGAGGTAGTCGCGCCCTGCTCCGCGGCGTCGGTCACGGTGGCGGCGGCGGCGCTTGGGGTCCACCCGGCGGGACGCCACCACCCGGCGGGCCACCAAACGGCGGGCCACCAAACGGGCCACCAGGCGGGGCGCCGAACGGGCCACCAGGCGGGCCACCCGGCTCCGGGCCACCCGGCGGGCCGGCGGGAGCCGGTGGCGCCGCGGTGATCGTCGTGGGCGGACCGACGGGAATGGTGATGCCCGGCGCCACTTCGATGGTGGGCTGGATGACGGTCTCCGACGGCGGCGGGGGCGGCGGGGGTGCCGCGGGCACGCCCGCGTAACCGCCGATCTCGGTCGGCTTGGGGAAGGATTCGTTGGACGTGCCCTTGAGCGCGCCGTCCATGGTGGACTTCCAGATGTCCGACGGCAGCCCCGAGCCGTAAACCGGTCCGCCCGAAGCCGTTACCAGCGGGCTATCGCCCTTGGCGGTGCCCACCCACACCGCCGTCGACAGCGACGGCGTGTAGCCCACCATCCAGGCGTCCTTGTTCGAGGTGGTGTCACCGAGCTGGGTGGTGCCGGTCTTGGCCGCCGACGGCCGGCCGCCGGCCAGGGCGTGGCCGCGCGAATAGGAGGCGATCGGCACCATGGCCGCGGTGGTGTTGTCGGCGACGGCCTTGGGGATGCGCTGCTCGGTCTTGTTGTCGGAGTTGGCGGCGTCGAATAGGACCTGGCCGTCGGAGTTGACGACCTTCTGCACGAAGTGCGGACGGTGATAGACGCCGGAGGCCGCTAGCGTGGCGTACGCCGAGGCCATGTCGAACACCCGGGTTTGATACTGGCCCAGCACAACTCCGTTGTTGGGTGGTCCGCCCTTGCCGTCCTCGGACAGGGTGTGGTCGACGCCGGGGAAGCTGGTCGCGATGCCGGCTTGGTGCGCTGCGTCGGCGACGGCCTGCGGGCCGCCCTTCAGCTTGAGCATCAGCCGGTAGTAGGAGGTGTTCAACGACATCTTGAGCGCCTGGGCGATGTTGCAGGTCCCGCAGCTCTCGCCCTCGACGTTGGTGATCTTGATGCCATCGACGGTCAGCGGCGAGCTGTCCACCTGGAAGCCCAGGCCGATCCCCTGCTCGAGCGCGGCGATGAGGCAGAACACCTTGAACGACGACCCGGTCTGCAGCCCGGCCTGAGCGAAGTCGAACCCGTTGGCGTCGGTGCCGCCGAAGTAGGCGCGTATCGCGCCGTCGTGCGGATCGACCGACACTGCGGCCGAACGCATATCGGGGTCTTGGCCGTCGAGGTACTTCGACACCGCCTTCTCCGCCGCCTGCTGGGCCTTCGGGTCGATGGTCGTGGTGACCTGCAGGCCCTGGGTGTTCAGAGTCCGCTCGTCGATGTTGAACAGCTCCATCAACTCTCTGGTCACCTGGCGTTCGATCAGCCCGTTGGGCCCGGTCGTCTGGTTCTGCGCGCGCGCCTGATCCGGCGGCACGGTCGGCGGGAACTGCTGCGAAGAACGATCACTCGAAGCCAGCGCCTTGGTTTCCACCATGCCGTCGAGCACCCACGCCCAGCGGGCACGCGCGCCCTGCGGATCGACCGCCGGGTCCAGCGAGGACGGGCGCCGGATCAGCGCGGCCAGCAGTGCGCCCTCGGAAACCGTGAGCTGCTCGACGGGTTTGTTGAAGTAGGCCTTGGCGGCGGCCGAGATCCCGTAGGCGCCCCGGCCGAAATAAATGATGTTCAGATAGGCCTGCAGCACATCGTCTTTCGACCACTCCCCCGACATCTTGGTGGCGATGACGAGTTCCTTGGCCTTGCGCATCAGGCCGCTGACCCCGTGCTGGGCCGAACCGACCAGCGCGTTCTTCACATACTGCTGGGTGATCGTCGACCCGCCCTGCAGATCACCGCTGCCGAAGAGGTTGTTGTTCACCGCGCGCACGAAACCGCTGAAATCGAACCCCGGGTTCGAGTAGAAATTGCGGTCTTCGGCGGCGATCACCGCCTGGCGCACATGCACGGGAACTTGGTTGATGTTGACGTCGACCCGATTGCCCTCCGGCGGGATGATCTTGGCGATCTCTGACCCGTCGCTGGCCAGGATCGTCGAAACCTGGTTGGTGCGAAGGTCACCCGGCTTGGGGATGTCGACGATGAAGTAGGCCATCGCGAACGTGACGATCGGCAACAGCACCAGCACGGCCGCGCTAATGTACGCCCCTCGCCGCACCCACAGCCAGTTGATCTGCTCGGTCCAGGCCCAGTCGCGCCAGGGTGGGACGGGCAGCCCGCCGGGACCGGCGGGTCCTCCCGGGCGTCCGGGCCGCCGGGGCGGTGGGGGCGGCCCACCCGGTGGACCACCACCGAGGCCGGCCCGCTCGCGCCGGGCGGCCGTCGGGCCCCGGCCGTCCAGTGCGGCCTTGACCTCGTCGAGCGCGTCCCGTCGCGAGGGGGTCGACGGGGGGCCGGCCAGCGCGGCCTTGACTTCCTCGATGGGATCGGAGCGCCGGGGCGCCCGGTCGTCCTGGACCGGCGGCAGGATCGTCGTCAGCCGATCGTCGGGCGGGGCCTTACGGCGGCGGTTGATCGTCGGCGGCGCCTCTCGGCGTTCGGGATCCCGACGACCGGCGTCCGGACGGTCGGGCTCCGGGCGCTTGTCAGAACTCTGATTGCCTACATGCTCAGTCGCTGGACCACGTTGGTCGCCGGACGACTGGTTGTGGCGTCCTTCGTTATTCAATGGCCGTGCGGGCGTTGTCGCGCGCCGTCCGCGTGCGTCCGGTGCCTCTGGGAGGAGGCGCCGTGCGCGCCGCGCCGAGCACATAGGACTTGACGAGATGGTTCCAGCTGCAGGTCCGGCAAACCTCAACCACGTGGACGGCGAACTCCTCGAAGCGGGTTGCCAGCATCACCAATTCTTCGGCCGTGCGCGCCGAGCCAGACACGGCACCGAGGTGCTCGCCGAACACCCACGACACCAGCGTCAGCTGCTCCTTGCGGCAGATCGGGCACATGACCTGACTCGGTTTGCCGTGAAACTTGGCGGCGCGCAGCAGATACGGGTTCGCGTCACAAACCTCGGACACACCGGTGCGGCCCGAGTACACCTCGGACAGCAGTGAGCGCCGCCGGAGCGCGTAGTCCACCACTTGTCGCTGCAGTCGCACGCCCACCAGAGTACGTCGCCATCCCGACCAGTGATACGCAACGTTCCGTGGCGGTCCGTGCCGGGCAATCGGGAGTGGTTTCTGCGCCAAACCGGCCTCGGACTTCTACGATCATCCCCGTGGCGAAATGGCTCGGGGCACCGCTGGGAGGCGGGGTGACGACGACGACCCGCGCCAAGGACAGCGACCGCCAAGACACCTGCACGGTCCTCGATGACGCCCTGGCCGACGGCGAGCTCTCCGCCGAAGAGCACCGGGAGCGGGTCAGCGCGGCCACCAAGGCGGTGACGATGGGCGATTTGCACGCCCTGGTGACCGACCTGCAGATCAACGCCGGGCGGCAACTGCCCGCCCTCGACTCGCGGCCCAAGCTGCCTCGAGTCGGCGGGTGGGGAGTGCCGGCCGCCGCCTTCGTGGTGTCGGTGTTGCTGGGAGTGGGCATCGGCTGGGGGCTGTACGGGAACACGCGCTCGCCGCTGGACTTCACCACCGATCCCGGGGCCAAGCCCGACGGAGTCAGCGCCGTGGTGCTGACGCCGCCCACACAGCTGCACTCGGTCGGCGGCCTCACCGGGCTGTTCGAGCAGATGCGCAAGCGTCTGGGCGACACCGTCGGCTATCGGTTGGTGATCTACCCGACCTACGCGGTGTTGGACCGCCAGGACCCCTCCGACGACCGCCGGATGCTGGCCTACACCTACCGCGGCGGCTGGGGCGATCCGACCAGTTCGGCCAAGAGTTCCTCGGACGCGCCGGCTCCCGTCGACCTGAGCAAATTCGACGTGACGAAGACCGTCGGCATCATGCGCGGCGCCCCGGAAACGCTGCACATGAGGCCGTCCGACGTGAAATCCACGTACCTGATCATCGAGCCGGCCACCGACCCGACCACACCGGGTGCGCTCTCGCTGTCGCTCTATGTCTCGAGCGATTACGGCGGCGGGCATATCACCTTCGCGGGCGACGGCACCGTCAAGCAGATGAGTCTGCCCACGTAAAGCCCGGTCCCGGGGGCTTATTTCACACCTTGCACTGTGACGAACGACAAACCAACAGTCAGTGGTGTTGTGGCTAATATATCGAGACGATACGATTGCGCGAGGCGTCGAACCGTCGTAACCAGCCACGCAAATCTTTTTCAGGGAGGTGATTCGATTGCTGGAGCTCGCCATCCTGGGTCTCCTGATCGAGTCGCCCATGCACGGCTACGAGTTGCGCAAGCGGCTGACCGGTCTCCTCGGTGCGTTCCGGGCGTTTTCGTACGGATCGCTCTACCCCGCCCTGCGGCGCATGCAGGCCGAGGGGTTGATTGCCGAGGATGCCGCCCCGGCCGGGACGCCGGTCCGGCGGGCCCGGCGCGTCTACCAGCTGACCGACGAGGGCCGCCGGCGCTTCGGTGAGCTGGTGGCCGACACCGGTCCGCACAACTACACCGACGACGGCTTCGGGGTACACCTGGCGTTCTTCAACCGGACTCCGGCAGAGGCGCGGATGCGCATTCTGGAAGGCCGCCGCCGTCAGGTCGAGGAACGACGGGAGGGCCTGCGCGAAGCCGTTGCGCGGGCCAGTAGCTCGTTCGACCGCTACACCCGTCAGCTTCATCAATTGGGGCTCGAGTCCAGTGAGCGCGAAGTCAAGTGGCTCAACGAGCTCATTGCTGCGGAGCGGGCTATGCCCGGCCTCTCCGAGCAAACGTAAATCCCTGCACAACCCAGCATCCCAGTGGTTAGAGGTTAGGAGAACGCCCATATGAGTGAGCAGAACGCGCCGCAGGCGTCGACGGAGGTACGAGTCGCCATTGTCGGCGTCGGTAACTGCGCGTCTTCGCTGGTTCAGGGCGTGCAGTACTACTACGACGCCGACGCGAACAGCACCGTGCCCGGCTTGATGCACGTGAAGTTCGGTCAGTACCACGTCCGCGACGTGAAGTTCGTCGCGGCGTTCGACGTGGACGCCAAGAAGGTGGGCTTCGACCTGTCCGAGGCGATCTTCGCGTCGGAGAACAACACCATCAAGATCGCCGACGTGCCGCCCACCAACGTGACGGTGCAGCGCGGCCCGACGCTGGACGGCATCGGCAAGTACTACGCCGACACCATCGAGGTGTCCGACGTCGAGGCCGTCGACGTGGTCCAGGCGCTGCGCGAGGCCAACGTCGACGTCCTGGTCTCCTACCTGCCGGTCGGCTCCGAAGAGGCCGACAAGTTCTACGCCCAGTGCGCCATCGACGCGGGCGTGGCGTTCGTCAACGCGCTGCCGGTGTTCATCGCCTCGGACCCGGTGTGGGCCAAGAAGTTCGCCGACGCCGGCGTGCCGATCGTGGGCGACGACATCAAGAGCCAGGTCGGCGCGACCATCACCCACCGCGTGATGGCCAAGCTGTTCGAGGACCGTGGCGTGCAGCTGGACCGCACCATGCAGCTCAACGTCGGCGGCAACATGGACTTCCTCAACATGCTCGAGCGCGAGCGCCTGGAGTCCAAGAAGATCTCCAAGACGCAGGCCGTGACGTCCAACGTGCAGCGCGAGTTCAAGACGCGCGACGTGCACATCGGCCCGTCCGATCACGTCGGCTGGCTCGACGACCGCAAGTGGGCCTACGTGCGGCTGGAAGGCCGCGCCTTCGGTGATGTGCCGCTGAACCTGGAGTACAAGCTCGAGGTGTGGGACTCGCCGAACTCCGCGGGCGTCATCATCGACGCGGTGCGTGCCGCCAAGATCGCGAAGGACCGCGGCATCGGCGGCCCGGTGATCCCGGCGTCGGCGTACCTGATGAAGAGCCCGCCGCAGCAGCTGCCCGACGACGTCGCGCGCACCCAGCTCGAAGAGTTCATCATCTCGGGCTAAGGCCCGACGTTCGACCGGTCGCCTGCGCCCGGATTTCCGACACGGTAGCGCTCCGGACCATTAGGTGTGGCTTCGAATGCGCTGGCCCATGTGCTAGCGCTTTCTCGAATTACCTAATGGTCGGGGTGCGAACCGATCGGGTCGGTGCGGCGCAATCGCCAAACCATCGACACGATGCTGTGCAGGTGCTTAGCATCATGTCTCGATGACCGTTCAACCCGCAGCGTTCCTGCGCACCACTCTCCCCCTTGACCTGTCCGGGCTCGCGGGACTCGACAGCGGCCGGTACCACTCAATCTGGCTGCCCGACCACATGGTCAGCTTCTGGCCGGACTCGATCTGGACTCCCGAGTTCACCGACCTGGCCGCCGCTTCGCCATCGCCGCACCGCCACCTGGACGGGCTCGCGGTGGCCGCGGCGGCGGCCGTGCTGACCGAGCGGGTTCCGCTGGTCAGCGCCGTGGTCGACACCGTGCGCCGCCATCCCGCGATGCTCGCGCAGACGGCGCTGACCATCGATCACCTCGCCGAGGGGCGTTTCATCCTGGGGCTGGGCAGCGGCGAGAGCGAAAACACGCTGCCCTACGGCTTCGACTTCTCGCGTTCGGTCAGCCGCTTCGAGGAAGCGCTGGCGGTGATCCAGTTGCTGTGGCGCAGCGACGGCCCGGTCGACTTCGACGGCCAGTTCTATTCGCTGCACCATGCCCGCCTGGATACCGAACCCTACGAGGGTCGGGTGCCCCCCATTTGGATCGGCGCCAGTGGCCCACGGATGCTCGACATCGCGGGCCGGTACGCCGACGGGTGGTGGCCCGCGGGCGCCTGGACACCCGAGCACTACGCCCAGATGCTCTCCGCGGTAAGGGCATCCGCAGACCGCGCCGGCCGCGACCCGATGGCGATCACCCCGTGCTTCATCCAGGTGTGCCTGATCGGTGCGGATGACGCCGCCCTCGCCGAGATCCTGCGGGCTCCCCTGGTCAAGGCCTTTCTGCTGCAGGTCTCCGCAAAGACGTTGCACGACTTCGGATTCGAGCACCCCATGGGCGAGGGCTGGCGCGGATTCCAGGACATCGACCCCGCCGTGCTCACCCGGGAGCGGATCGTGGAGTTCCTGGACAAAGTGCGACCCGAGATGGTCCTGGCCGTCGTACCCCATGGCACGCCGAAAGAGGTCGCCAAGATCGTCAAGACATACGTCGACGCCGGCCTGCGCGTGCCCAAGATCCTCGACTACGGCGCCATGGCCGGCGTGAAATACGCGCAGGTTTCGGCGGCCAACGTCCGCGCGGCCGAAGACGAACTGGTGCGGCTCTGTGGAGACCTGTCGTGACAACACGTTTGGACGCCGCGGAGATGCTCGCGGCCGCCGAGGCGGAGACCGGGCTGCGCGACTACGGCGATCCCACCCTGCCCGAGCGCTTCGCCGTCGCCGTCGACCACCTCAACGGTCTGGGCATGGATGCCGACGGCCGTTTCGAAGCCGCGCAGGTGTGTCGTTGGCTGCTGACGTCGCGCCTTGAACTCATCGAAGACCGCAACCGCTACCCGATCGGTGCTGAGGTGATCGAGTCGCCGATGTTCGTCACGGGCGAACCCCGTTCGGGGACAACACTTATGCATGCCCTGATGTCCGTCGACCCGCAGGCCCGCGCGCTGCGGTTCTGGGAGGTGATGTATCCCTCCCCGCCGCCGGGGCTGGCCTCACCCGATGACGACCGCCGGGCGCGCGCCGACGCGGACTGGCGTGAGATCAACGCCAAGATGCCGAAGTGGTTGCACAGCCACCCCTACAACGACATGCTGGGCGACGGTCTTCCCGAAGACGAGCGCACCTGGGCATTCGACTTCCGGGTGATGACGCCGACCGCGTGGTGGCGGGTGCCCATGCAGTCCCTGGTCGGCGGTCTGGCCACCGACCCGGCCGCGCAGTACCGGCTGCACAAGGCCATGCTGCAACAGCTGCAATACCAACGACCCCGAAAGTACTGGGTGCTGAAGGGGTTTCACGGCTTCCGGCTCAAGGAGATGTTCGACGCCTACCCCGACGCCACCCTGGTCTGGCTGCACCGCGACCCGGTACAGGTCGCGGCCTCACGCACGATGATGATGGCCGACATCGCCGAAGGCATGGTCGGTTCCGTCGACCTGCACGCCCTGGCGAAGATGCATCTGGAGTTGACGCGCGATGGCGTCGCCAACACCATGACCAACCCCATGGTGGACGATCCGCGCATCCTGCACATCCGATACACCGACTTCGTCGCCGATCAAATCGCAACGGTCCGCCGGTATTACGAGTTCGCCGGACGCAAACTCACGCCTGAGGCCGAATCGGCGATGCGCGACTACCTGGCCAACAACCGCGGCGACCGCTACGGCAAGTTCCGCTACTCCACCCAGCTGCTGATCGACATCGGCGAAGACCTCGACGCGCTGCACGCCGAATTCCGGCCATTCCGTGAGCGATTCGGTGTCGAGATCGAAACCCGGGGCTGACGTGACGGCGCCGCACAAACGCCTGTCCGTCCACGACGTCACCTTCTTCGGCGCGCCGCTGGCCGAGGTGGCACAGCATTGGGCGGCCCTCGGTGTGTCGCGGCTCAGCGTCTTGGACAGCGAGCTGCTCGACCCCCAATTCCCAAAGCTGGTGCAGCGCAACACCTACACCGTGGAGGCGGTGTGCCACATCTTCGGCGGTGGCCGGCTCGATACACCGCCGACCACAGCACGGGATGCGCTGCTGGCGGTGATCGATGCCGCGGCCGCAGTGGGCGCACGGGTGGTCTACATGCTCACCGGCGGCCGGGGCGCATTGACCTGGCCGCAGGCCGCCGACCGCTTCAGCGCCACGATCGCTCCCTGCGTCGAGCACGCAAGGCAGGCGGGGGTGGCGCTGGCGATCGAGAACGCGTCGAGCCTCTACGCCGACATTCATCTCGCGCATACCCTGCGCGATACCGTCGCGCTGGCCGAGATGAGCGGACTCGGAATCTGCATCGAGCTGTTCCACTGCTGGGCGGAAGGCGATTTCGAAGCGATGGTGCAACGGGCACTGCCACGAACCGAGCTCATCCAGCTCAGCGATTACGTGCTGGGTGACCGGGCGCTCCCGGGTCGCGCGGTGCCCGGCGACGGCGCGATCCCGCTTGAAGCGTTCGTCGCCCAGGCTCTGGCCGGCGGCTATGCGCACGGATTCGACCTGGAACTGATCGGGCCCCGCATCGACACCGAGGGCCGCCTGCGAGCGGCGCGGCGCGCCTGCGACGTCGTCGGCGCGATGCTGAACAGATTAGGCGCATGACGATGGGTTTCGGCGACGGCCCCGACGACGCGGCACTGCAATCGGCGTGGACCGAATTCTGCGCCCAGCTCGAGCGCGCGGGCCGGCAGGTGTTCAAAGACGCCAACCCTGCTGCCGCATCACAGCGCGTCGACGCGTACCGATTTCTCACCCAAAACCTCGGCCAGGCTTTCGATTTGGCGCTCGAGACCCGCGACACCGGCTACCCGGTGCTGCACGCCTTCTGCGGACCTACCCGCAAGCTCGGCGGGGACTGCGCCGACTTCACCTATCAACAGGCATGGATCGACGGGCACTCCGCCTACCGGCTCACCGGCACCCGCGGCACCTCACGCTTTTTCAACGTCACCGTGCAGGGACGACGCACGCCCGGCCCGGGCGTCCTGCACGAGCCATTCGGCGACACACCGGAGGCCAACCTGCTCGGCCACCAACTCGACATCGGTGAAGACGGGCGGTTCGAGGTTTACATCGGAGGCCCCGAACGCGCGCCGCACTGGCTGCCCACCACGGCGGAGTCCCGAAAACTGTTCATCCGCCAGGGTTTTGACCGCTGGGACGAGTCGCCGGCCCAGCTGCGCATCGAACGCGTCGACATGGCCTCCCCCAAGCCGTTGCCCACCCCCACCGACATGGTCGACGCGATGCGCTGGGCCGGCGATTTCGTCACCGGCCTGATGTCCGATTGGCCCGAATTCCCCTTCACCTACGGCGGCGTCGACGCCGAGCACCCCAACACGTTCCCGCGCGTCGGCGCCAGCGACGCCGACACCAAACGCGGCCGGGCCGCCGCCAACATGTACTGGGAGCTGGCGGCGGACGAGGCGCTGATCGTCGAGTTCGACGCCCATGACGGGCTGTGGATGTTCACCAACATGGGTGTCTTCTTCAACAGCATGGACTACCTGTACCGCCCCGTGAGCTACACGCCGAGCCGCACCAAGGTCGACCGCGACGGCCGCATCCGCCTGGTTATGGCTCACCGTGATCCGGGCGTGCACAACTGGCTGGACACCCAGGGCTTCGAGCGCGGCAACCTCACCTACCGGCACATGCTCGAGGGCGAACCCGCGGTGCTGGACACCCGGGTGGTCAAGCACGACGCACTGCTCGGCGCCCTGCCCCGGGAAACCGCCATGGTGAGCGCGCCGGAGCGCGCCGCCGCGATGTGGCAGCGCTTCCATGGTGTTCGCCGCCGCTACGTCCTATAGCTAGTGTCAAAGATCGTGACCGAGATCTCCGAAGACGAACTGGCCGGGCTGTCCGAATTCTCGTTGCTGTCCGAGAACGCCGAGCAGGCCGGAGTCTCCGGTCCCCTGCCCGACGCCGAGCGCGTCGAGTCCGGCACGGGCGAAAGCAAAATCAGCGCGCTGCGCTGGGGCAGCACTCCCCCACGGATCGTGTTCGTGCACGGCGGCGGGCAGAACGCGCACACCTGGGACACCGTCATCGTCGGCCTCGGCGAACCCGCCCTGGCGGTCGACCTTCCCGGTCACGGCCACTCCGCCTGGCGCGAGGACGGCGACTACTCGCCGCAGCACAACGCCGACACCTTGCTGCCGATCCTGCGCGAACACGCCGCGTCGGCCGACCTCGTCGTCGGCATGTCACTGGGCGGACTGACCGCGATCCGGCTGGGCGCGGTGGCGCCCGAACTGGTCAACGAACTAGTGCTGATCGACGTCACCCCGTCGGCGCTGCAACGGCATTCCGAGATGACCAAGGAGCAGCAGGGCACCGTGGCTCTGATGCACGGGGAACGCGAGTTCCCCAGCTTCCAGGCCATGCTCGACTTGACGGTCGCGGCGGCGCCGCACCGGGAGGTGAAGGCTCTGCGCCGCGGGGTGTTCCACAACTCGCGCAAGCTGGAGAACGGCCAGTGGACGTGGCGCTACGACGCCATCCGCACCTTCCCCGACTTCGCCAGCCTGTGGGACGACGTCGACGCATTGTCCGCCCCCGTGACGCTGGTGCGCGGTGGCACATCGGGCTTCGTCAGCGACGACGACGCGGCCGAGCTAGCCCGTCGCGCAAAGAATTTCCGCTCCGCGCACGTCGTGGAGAATTCGGGCCATTCGGTGCAAAGCGACCAGCCGCGCGCGCTGATCGACCTTCTGCGTGGAGTGCTCGACGCACGCTGAGCCTACGGTGGGGTTATGACTTCTGAGTTCGGAATCCGTATCGGTGTCCAACTGCAGCCGCAACACGCTCCGCAATACGGCCAACTGCGCGATGCCGTGCGCCGCTGCGAGGACATCGGCGTCGACATCGCCTTCAATTGGGATCATTTCTTCCCGCTCTACGGCGATCCCGACGGTGCGCATTTCGAATGCTGGACGATGCTCGGCGCCTGGGCCGAGCAGACATCGCGCATCCAGATCGGCGCGCTGGTCACGTGCAACTCCTACCGCAATCCGGAGCTACTGGCCGATATGGCCCGCACCGTCGATCACATTTCCGACGGCCGGCTCATCCTCGGCATCGGTTCGGGTTGGAAACAAAAGGACTACGACGAGTACGGCTACGAATTCGGCACCGCCGGCAGCCGCCTGGACGACCTGGCTAAAGCACTGCCCCGGATCAACGCGCGGCTGGCCAAACTGAACCCGGCTCCCACCCGCGACATCCCGATCCTCATCGGCGGCAAGGGCCCGCGAAAGACATTGCGCATGGTCGCCGAATACGGCGACATCTGGCACGGCTTCACCACTGTCGAGACCTATCCGGCAGCGGCGGCTGTGCTGGAAGAACATTGCTCCGCCGTCGGGCGTGACCCGTCCACCATCGAAAGGTCGGCCGGCGTAGAGAACAACAGCGGCGTGCGTCGCGGCGAGGGCCTCGACGGGCTGATCGCCAACGCCGAAGGCCTCACGGCCCTGGGCGTGACGCTGCTGACCGTCGGCGTGAATGGTCCGGACTACGACCTGACCGCCGCCGAAGCGCTATGCAAATGGCGCGACAGCCGGTAAACCGGCCGCACCGTATTCAAAGTTCATCGGTCAAACACCTAAACGCGCGCGTCAATTCGTGAGAAACTCTCACCGCTAGATGGCCGAACCGGGTGTGAAAGAGACTGAAACAAAAAGATGCCGAAGAAATACGGGGTCAAAGAAAAGGACCTGGTTGTTTCGCACATTCTCCACCTGTTGTTGACCGGGAAGCTGCGCACTGGGGACCGTGTCGACCGCAATGAAATTGCGCTGGGCTTGGGAGTGAGCCGGGTGCCCATTCAAGAGGCGCTGGTCCAACTCGAACACGACGGCATTGTGTCCACGCGTTATCACCGTGGCGCGTTCGTCGAGCGGTTCGATGAGGCCACCGTCCTCGAGCACCATGAGCTCGACGGAATGCTCAATGGGATCGCGTCCGCCCGCGCGGCGACCAGTCCCACGCCAAGGATCCTGGGACAGCTCGACACGCTGGTGCGTTCGCTGCGCACGGCCAAGGATTCGCGCGCCTTCACCGACATCGCCGCCGAATATCGGCGCACCGTCAACGAGGAGTACGCCGGCCCGCGGCTGCTTGCCACGATCCGTGCCTCGCAGAATCTCATCCCCCGCCTGTTCTGGACGACCTATCAGAGCGGGCGCGACGAGATGCTGCCGTTCTACGAAGACGAGACCGCGGCGATACAGCGGCGCGACCCCGAGGCCGCGCGGGCCGCGTGCGTCGACCGCTCCTATCTGATGGCCCAGACCATGCTGGCCGAACTGTTCCGGCGCCGGGTCTTCATCCCGCACGACGACGTCGGTCGGGTCGTTCCCGGCCCGCTGCGGGTGGTCGCCGACCCGGACACGATCCGCGACGAAGCATCCCTGGTGCTGTGAACCGACGCTGAGCGGGCCGGGTCGCCGTTCGGTCGTTACGGTGACACTGATGAATTCGCGCGTGGGCCGGCACACCGAGCGCCGCGGAAGGGCATTCGGCCTGGCCGCGACCGTCCTGATGGTGTGCGGCCTCGTGCTGGCTGGCCCGGTCGCGCCGGCGGCCGCCGACTGGAACCAGTGCGCACCGGCCGGCGTGGACAGCGCGCGGACCCTGCCCAAGGACCTGACCCAGAGCCCGACCACCGGCGAGGATGACCGGGACACCACGGCGTCGGTCGAGCCGCTCGGCGCGGTCGACGTCGGCGCCCTGGGTCTCGGCGTGCCGGGTGTCCTGACCGTGGGCACGCTGTCGGACGCCCCACCCAACATCTGCATCAATCCCACTGGCGAATTCAGCGGCTTCGACAACCAACTGCTGCGCGCCATCGCCGACAAGCTGGGTCTGCAGGTCCGCTTCGTCAGCACCGACTTTTCCGCGCTGCTCGCCCAGGTGGCGTCCCGGCGGTTCGACGTCGGCTCGGCAGCGGTGAAAGCGACCGACGCCCGCCGGCACACCGTCTCGTTCACCAACGGCTACGACTTCGGGTTCTATTCGCTGGTGGTTCCGCCGGGTTCGGCCATCCACAAATTCAGCGACCTCGCCGCCGGCCAGCGGATCGGCGTCGTGCAAGGCACCGTCGAGGAGTCGTACGTCGTCGACGTCTTGCATCTGCAACCCGTGAAATATCCGGGCTTCGCCACCCTGTACGCCAGCCTGAAGTCCCGCCAAATCGATGCGTGGGTGGCGCCGGGGACGCTTGCGGCGACCGTCATTCGCCCGGGCGATCCGGCGGTGGTCGCCGCGAATACTTACAGCCCAGGCAATTTCGTCGCCTATGCGGTCGCCAAGGACAACAAGCCGTTGATCGACGCGCTCAATTCCGGGCTGGATGCCGTCATCGCCGACGGCACGTGGGCGCACCTGTACAGCCAATGGGTGCCGCGGACGGTGCCGCCCGGCTGGAAACCCGGCTCCAGAACCGCGCCCATCCCCAAGCTGCCGGACTTCGCAGCGATTGCGAAGCAACACCGCTCGCCCGCCGGTCCGCCCGCCCCGAAGTCGGCGCTGGCCCAGTTGGGTGATTCGTTCTTCGACTGGGGCATGTACCGGCAGGCCATTCCCATACTGTTGACCACCGGTCTGCCGAACACGTTGATCCTGACCAACAGCGCCCTGGTCATCGGCCTGGCGTTCGGGATGGTGTTGGCGATGGCGGGGATCTCGCACCGGCGCTGGCTGCGCTGGCCGGCCCGGGTGTACACCGACATCTTCCGGGGCCTGCCCGAAGTGGTGATCATCTTGCTGATCGGGATGGGTATCGGCCCGTTGGTCAGTGGGCTGACCAACAAGAACCCCTACCCGCTCGGCATCGCCGCGCTGGGATTGATGGCAGCCGCCTACATCGGCGAGATCCTGCGCTCCGGCATTCAGAGCGTCGATCCCGGACAGCTGGAAGCGTCCCGGGCGCTGGGCTTCAGCTATGTCACCGCGATGCGGCTGGTGGTGGTGCCGCAGGGCGTCCGCCGCGTGCTGCCCGCCCTGGTCAATCAGGCCATCGGGCTGTTGAAGGCCTCCGCGCTGGTCTATTTCCTCGGCCTGATCGCCGATCAGCGAGAGCTGTTCCAGGTGGGACGAGACCTCAACGCGCAGACCGGGAGCCTCTCGCCGTTGGTGGCCGCGGGTCTCTTCTACCTGCTATTGACCATCCCGCTAACGCATTTGGTGAACTACATCGACACCCGGCTTCGTCGCGGCCGCCGCGCCACCGCGCCGGAGGACGACGCCGACCTGCTCGCGACTACGTTCGGCCAGGAGATCACGTGACCTTCGGCATCCACGGGCGTGCGTCAGTTTCGCTGGCGGCCAAAGCCGTTCACCAAACCCTGGGCGGAAGTAAGGTGCTGCGCGGCGTCGATATCGAGGCACCCGCGGGCACCACCGTGGCGATCATCGGGCCGTCCGGTTCGGGCAAGTCGACACTGCTTCGCACGCTGAACCGCTTGTATGAGCCTGACAGTGGCGACATCCTGCTGGATGGCCGATCGGTGCTGCGCGATGATCCCGACGAGTTGCGCCAGCGCATCGGCATGGTGTTCCAGCATTTCAATCTCTTTCCGCACCTCAGCGTCCTGGCCAACGTGGCGATGGCACCACGAAAGTTGCGACGGCTGCCCTCCGACGAGGCCCGCGACCTGGCGATGACGCAGCTGGATCGAGTTGGCCTGAAGCACAAGGCCGATGCCCGTCCCAACATGTTGTCCGGCGGGCAACAGCAGCGCGTGGCGATCGCCCGCGCGCTGGCCATGGGGCCGCAGGTGATGTTTTTCGACGAGGCGACCTCGGCGCTGGATCCCGAAATGGTCAAAGGAATACTGCAACTCATTGCCGACCTCGGCGCCGATGGCATGACAATGGTTGTGGTGACGCACGAAATGGGTTTCGCGCGGTCGGCATCCGACGCCGTGGTGTTTATGGATCACGGCAAGGTCGTGGAATCGGGCCCTCCTGAGCAGATTTTCGACGCCGCGGAGACCGAACGGCTGCAGCGGTTCTTGTCCCAAGTGCTTTGATCGCCACTAACTGATGGGCAATAGCTACCTTGTAAGCACCTCATATCGGGATAGACTCCCGATTTATGGCGGACAGCGAATCGAACCCGGCCGAGGTAGCCGAGCTCGCCGAGGGTTTGCATCGAGCGCTGTCCAAATTGTTTGCGATTCTGCGCCGTGGGGACCCCAGCGGCGCGGCGGCCGGCGAGCTGACCCTGGCGCAATTATCGATTTTGGTCACGCTGCTCGACCAGGGCCCGATCCGGATGACCGATCTCGCCGCACACGAACGGGTGCGGACTCCCACCACGACCGTGGCGATCCGGCGGCTGGAGAAGGTGGGGCTGGTCAAGCGTTCCCGCGATCCGTCCGACCTGCGTGCGGTGCTCGTGGACATCACCCCGCGGGGGCGGGCCGTGCACGGTGAGTCGCTGGCCAATCGGCGCGCCTCGCTGGCCGCGATGCTCAGCCAGCTCCCCGCGTCCGACCTCAACACCCTGATGCAGGCACTGGCGCCGCTGGAGCGGCTGGCCTCCGGTGACCCGACGTCCGGACCCGCCGGCGTGCCACCCGCACGCAAGGAAGCCTGAAAAGAACCGTCCGTCAACGCTTTTCGCGCGCATTTGCGGCGCCGGTAAACTGCAGGGCATGCCCAATGCACTCATCACCGGCGCCGGCGGCGGTATCGGATCGGCCATCGCCACAGCGCTGGCACCCACGCACACCCTGCTGCTGGCGGGCCGGCCATCCGATCGGCTCGATGCAGTCGCGCAGCGGCTCGGCGCCACCACGTTTCCACTGGACCTCACCGACTCCGGCGATATCGAAGCCGCCTGCGAAATCGTGGACGAGCTCGACGTGCTCGTGCACAACGCGGGGCTGGCCATCCCCGGCAGCGTCGCCGACTCGAACGTCGACGAGTGGCGCGCCACCTTCGCCGTGAACGTCTTTGGACCGGTGGAACTTACGCTGGCGCTGTTGCCTGCGCTGCGACGGGCACGCGGGCAGGTGGTGTTCATCAACTCCGGTGCGGGGCGCACCGCTTCGCGGGATATGGCCTCCTATTCGTCCAGCAAGTTCGCGCTGCGCGCCTTCGCGGACTCGCTGCGCAGCGACGAACCGGAGTTGCGGGTGACGACGGTCTATCCGGGCCGGACCGACAGCGACATGCAGCGCGAACTCATCGAGTTCGAGGGCGGCACCTACGACCCCGCCAACTTCTTAAAGCCCGAAACGGTCGCGGCCGCGGTCGCGCACGCGGTGGCCACCCCGCGCGACGGTCACATGCACGAGGTGGTGCTGCGGCCCGCCGGGCGCTAGGGCGGGACTACACGACGAGGTTGACCAGCCGGCCGGGGACCACGATCACCTTGCGCGGGTTGGCGCCGGCCAGAAACGCCTGAACCTTTTCGTCGGCGAGCGCGGCGGCCTTCAGGGTGTCCTGGTCGGCGTCGGCGGCCACCACCACCCGGCCGCGCACCTTGCCGTTCACCTGCACCGGGTACTCCACCGTGTCGTCGACCAGATAGGTGGAGTCGGCGACCGGGAACGGGCCGTGCGCCAACGGGGTCTGGTGGCCCAGTCGGAGCCACAACTCCTCGGCCATATGCGGGGCCAGGGGCGCCAACATCAGCACCAGCGGCTCGACCGCCGCGCGGGGTACCGCGTCGCGGTGCTCCTTGGTGAGATGGTTGGTGTATTCGATCAGCTTGGCCACGGCGGTGTTATTGCGCAGTGCGGCATAGTCTTCCGCGACCCCGGCGATGGTGCGGTGCAGCGCCCGAAGCGTGTCGGTTGCCAAGTCCTGTGCGGGTCCGTCGACCACGCGGGTGTCACCGGTCTGCTCGTCGACCACCAAACGCCATACGCGCTGCAGGAAGCGGTAGGCTCCAATGACATCTTTGGTCGCCCAGGGCCGGGAGGCCTCCAGCGGGCCCATCGACATCTCGTAGACCCGCAGCGTGTCGGCGCCGTAGTCGTCGCAGATCTCGTCGGGTGAGATCGAATTCTTCAGACTCTTCCCGATTTTCCCGAACTCCTGGAAGACTTCCACCTCTCCCCCGGGTCCGGGGTAGACGAAGCCGCCGTCCCGTTCGACCACTTCCTCGGCCGGCACATACGAGCCGCGCGCGTCGGTGTAGGCGAAGGCCTGGATGTAACCCTGGTTGACCAGCCGGCGGTAGGGCTCCCGAGAGCTCACGTGGCCCAGGTCGTAGAGGACCTTGTGCCAGAACCGCGCATACAGCAGGTGCAGCACCGCGTGTTCGGCGCCGCCGACGTACAAGTCGACGCCACCGGGATCCTGCGGCCCATGCTCGGCCGGCCGCGGACCCATCCAGTAGGCCTCATTCTCCTTGTCACAGAACCGTTCCGAGTTATGCGGATCGGTGTAGCGCAGTTCATACCACGAGCTACCGGCCCACTGGGGCATCACATTGGTGTCCCGGCTGTAGGGCTTCAGGCCGTCGCCGAGGTCCAGCTCGACGTGCACCCACTCCGTCGCCTTGGCCAGCGGCGGCGACGGCTCGCTGTCGGCGTCGTCCGGGTCGAACAGCACCGGCGAGTAATCCGGGACGTCGGGCAGCTCGACCGGCAGTGCGGCTTCGTCGAGCGCGTGCGCGCGCCCGTCGGCGTCGTAGACGATGGGGAACGGCTCGCCCCAGTACCGTTGGCGGGCGAAAAGCCAGTCGCGCAACTTGAATTCGATGCGCGCCCAGCCACGGCCCTCGGCCTCCAGGCGGGCGGTGATCTTTTCCTTGGCGGCGGCCACGTCCAGCCCATCGAGGTAGCCGGAGTTGACCAGCACCCCGTCGCCGGCGTAGGCGGACTCCGAAATATCGCCGCCGGCAATGACTTCCACGATCGGGAGGCCGAACTCGTGGGCGAAGTCCCAGTCGCGCTGGTCGTGGCCGGGGACCGCCATGATCGCCCCGGTGCCGTACCCGGCCAACACGTAGTCGGCGATGAAGATCGGCACCGGTTTGCCGTTGGTGGGATTGGTCGCGTAAGCGCCCAGGAAGACGCCGGTCTTGGCTTTGCTCTCCTGGCGCTCGAGGTCTGACTTCGACCCGATCGCCTGCCGGTAGGCGGCGACGGCCTCACCCGGCGTGGCGGCACCGTACATCCAGCGCGGGTCGGTGCCGTCCGGCCAGGTGGCCGCCACCAACTCGTCGACCAGGTCGTGCTCGGGCGCCAGCACCAGGTAGGTGGCACCGAAGAGCGTGTCAGGCCGGGTGGTGAACACCTCGATGTCGACCGTCTCGCCATCGCCGCCGGTCGCCGCGAACAGCGCTTTGGCGCCGGTGGACCGGCCGATCCAGTTGCGCTGCATGGTCTTGACCGGTTCGGGCCAGTCCAGCACGTCGAGGTCGTCGAGCAGCCGATCGGAGTAGGCGGTGATCCGCATCATCCACTGCCGCAACCGTTTCCGGAACACCGGGAAGTTGCCGCGGTCGCTGCGGCCGTCGGCGGTCACCTCTTCGTTGGCCAGCACGGTCCCCAGACCGGGACACCAATTCACCATCGAGTCGGCCCGGTAGACCAGCCGGTGGCCGTCGATCACATCGGCTCGCTCCCCCGCCGAGAGCCCGGCCCAGTCCCGCCCGTCCTCGAGGCGCCGCGCACCGGACTCGAATTCGGCGATCAGCTCGGCGATGGGGCGGGCCTTGTTGGCGGCGGTGTCGAACCAGGCGTTGTAGATCTGCAGGAAGATCCACTGGGTCCACTTGTAGAACTCGACGTCGGTGGTGGAGAAACTGCGCCGGCTGTCGTGGGCGAGGCCCAGCCGTCCCAGCTGGCGCTTGAAATTGACGACGTTGGCCTCGGTCCGGGTGCGCGGGTGGGTGCCGGTCTGGACCGCGTACTGCTCAGCGGGCAGCCCGAAAGCGTCAAAGCCCAACGCGTGCAACACGTTACGACCGGTCATCCGGAAATAGCGGGCGTATACGTCCGTCGCGATGTAGCCGAGCGGGTGGCCGACATGCAGCCCCTCCCCCGATGGGTAGGGAAACATGTCCTGCACGAACAACTTGTCGTCCGGGACCGGGGCTCCGTCTGGAGGAGCCAGCGAACCGACCGGGTTGGGCACGTTGAACGTCCCGAGCTTGGCCCAGTTCTCCTGCCACGCACCCTCGATACGGCCCGCCAGCGCCGCGGTGTAGCGATGCGGCGGCGCATCAGAGTCGGGCACAGCGGCGCCGGAACTGCTTGCCGGCGAAGCGGTCGGGGAGTCGGTCACCTGAACAGGGTATAAGGGCCGACACGGCGGGTCTCCCGGCCACAGGTTGGTCTCGGTTCCGTTGCGCGCCGATCAGAGGTTCATCCCAGGTGTGTTTCGAGCCTGTTCACCACCTTTGACCTCTAGTTACAGTCAGCCACTATCGACGGCTTCTGGTACTGACGCCTTTGGAAGGACCGACGCAGATGATTGAGATCGTCCCCGTCCACCGGGCACTCCTCGGCGGTATGGTCGCTGGCCTGATGGGCCTGGCGGTTGTTGCGGGCGGCACGGCATCGGCAGACCCGGTGCCCCCAGCGCCGGCGCCCGTCCCCGCGGTTCCCGCGACGGCACCGCAGAACCTCGGGCCCGAGCTGGTACCGCCGAGCAGGTACCTCGCGGCCCCGCCGGCCGGCAACCAGATCGCCCCGCCGGCAACCGCCACCGCCCCGGGGGCCGCGGCGCCGACCGCGATCACCCCGCCGGCCCCGGCTCCGGCTCCGGCTCCCGCGACGTCCGGAACGATCCGCGAATTCCTGCAGTCGAAGGGGGTGAAGCTCGAGGCGCAAAAGCCTCAGGACTTCAAGGCACTCGACATCACCTTGCCGGTGCCCGCACGCTGGACCCAGGTTCCTGACCCCAACGTGCCCGACGCGTTCGCGGTTATCGCCGACCGGCACGGCAGCAGCATTTATTCGTCGAATGCGCAGGTCGTGGTGTACAAATTGGTCGGTGCCTTCGACCCCAAAGAGGCCATCACCCACGGCTACGTCGACAGCCAGAAGCTTCCGGCGTGGCAAACCACCAACGCCGCGATGGCCGATTTCGGCGGCTTCCCGTCGTCGATCGTCGAAGGCACCTACCGCGACGGTGATTTGACGCTCAACACGTCGCGGCGCCACGTCATCGCCACGTCGGGACACGACAAATACCTCGTGTCGCTGGCGGTGACCACCGATCGTGCGGTGAGCGTCGCCGACGCACCGGCCACCGACGCGATCGTCAACGGATTCCGCGTGAGCGCTCCGGGCGCGGCCGCCCCGGCGCCGGCCCAAGCTTCCGCGGCCTCTCCGGTCGGGTTGCCCGCTCAGCCTCCCGCCGCCGCTCCGGTCGCGCCTGCCGCCCCGGCACCCGCTGTGGCTCCCCTCTCGCCTGCCGCCCCAACACCCGTTGCTGCTCCGATCGCCCCGGTCGCCCCGGCACCGGCTGTGGCTCCAGTCGCCCCCGTCGCCCCGGCGCCCGGTGCGGCACCGCTGGTACCGCTCGCCCAGACGTCACCCGCGGCCCCGGTCGGGCTCCCCGCGCAGGCGCCCGTGACGAACCCGCAGCGCACCCCCAGCCTGCTGGCAATGGTGCCGGGCCTGCCCCCGCTGCCCAACTTCTCGTTCCTGCAGCACTAAACGACGGCGGCACCGGCGCCCATAGAGCCGGGTGCGCGCGCCGCTAACCGGGCTCGTATTGTGAGCCCATGCTGATTGCGGGCGTGCTGTGCATGTGTGCGGCGGTGGCCTCGGCGGGGTTCGGCACCTGGTCGCTTGCCCACAACCGGAATTTCGGCGCCACCGCGTTGGCGCTGCGGGCGATGGCGCCGACCCAGTTGGCGGCCGCGGTGATGTTGGCAGCCGGGGGAGCGGTGGCCATGGCCGCCGTCCCGGACACGGCGCTGGTCGTGCTCGTCGTCTGTGTGGTGGGCGCGCTGGGAACGTTGGCCGCGGGCTCGTGGCAAAGCGCGCGCTTCGCGCTGCGCCAGGAAGCGGCGGCACCCGCCTGCGCCGGCAGCTGCGCCGGCTGCACGCAGTCGTGCCAGTGAACTGAAGCCGGGGGAGAGGGCCCTAGTTCCGGCTGATGTCGATGGGGTGAGTGGCCAGCAGCGAGAGCGGCAGCGGCTGGCGACGCAGGACTTGACCCCACAGATCCGACCTCGGTCCGACGAGCACGTCGGATGGCAAGGCGGACAACACGATCCAGTCGTCGCGTTCGATCTCGCCTTCCAGCTGACCGATAGTCCAGCCCGAGTACCCCGCGAAGATCCGCACCCCTTCGACCAGCGGCGCGATCACGTCGGGATCGGCATCCAGGTCGACCATGACCACCCGGCCGTCCACGTGCCGCAGGCCCGGCACGCCCTGGGGATCGGCGCCGACCCGCAGCGTCGCCAGACACAACGCGGCGTCACGCTTTACCGGCCCGCCGATGAACATCGTCTTCGGCTTGGCCGACAGCTTGGTCCACTGGGGCAACACGTTGTACACCGCGGTTTCGCTGGCGCGGTTCAGGACGACGCCCAGCGTGCCTCCGTCGTTGTGCTCGACGATGTAGATCACGCTGCGCCGAAACGTCGGTTCGAGGAGATCGGTGTTGGCGAGCAGCAAAGTGCCCGCACGCACCCGTTGCGCGGCAGGTGCGACGTAGTCCTCTGGATCCTCCGGCGGCGGCACCCCACCATCATCGCATCCGGCGCATCGTGGCCCAGGGCAATCGACAGCGCGGGCCACCGAGATTTGTACTGTTATTGGAACGGCTCTGATCGCGCGAGCTTTGCCAGCCCCAATCGTGGAAGTCGGTTTCGGTGATCCCAACCCGGATGCAGTCCAGTGCACCCGTCGAAGTTTGGCGGTCCGTGCGCGGCTTGCCGGACTTCTGGCGGCTGCTGCAGGTGCGCATTGCGAGCCAATTCGGTGACGGTTTGTTTCAGGCGGCGCTGGCCGGCGCGCTGCTGTTCAACCCGGATCGGGCCGCCGATCCTCTCTCCATCGCGCGCGCCTTCACGGTCCTGTTCTTGCCGTACTCGCTGCTCGGTCCGTTCGCCGGTGCGCTGATGGACAGATGGGATCGGCGGCTGGTGCTCGTCGGCGCCAACGTGGGCCGGCTGATCCTCTTCGCCGCGATCGGCACCATTCTGGCGCTGCGGGCCGGTGATCTGCCGCTGTTGCTGGGCGCTTTGTTCGCCAACGGCTTGGCCCGCTTCGTCGGGTCCGGCCTGTCGGCGTCGCTGCCGCACGTGGTGCCGCGCGAACAGGTGGTGACGATGAACTCGGTTGCGACCGCCACCGGGGCCATCGCGGCGTTCTTCGGCGCGAACTTCATGCTGGTACCCCGGTTCATCTTCGGGTCCAGCGACAAGGGCGCCTCGGCGATCGTGTTCCTCACGGCGGTTCCCGTGTCGATCGCGTTGCTGTTGTCCCTGCGGTTCGGTGCGCGGGTGCTGGGGCCCGACGACACCTGGCAAGCGATTCACGGGCCGGTCATCTACGCGGTGATCACCGGCTGGCTGCACGGCGCACGGACGGTGGCGCAGCGCCCCACGGTCGCCGCCACTCTGTCCGGCTTGGCCGCCCACCGGAAGGTCATCGGCATCAATTCACTGCTGGTCTTGTTGCTGGTCCACCACATGCCCAACCTCGAGGGCGGGGGATTCGGCACCGCCTTACTGTTCTTCGGCGCCGCGGGCCTGGGCGCCTTCCTGGCCAACGTCCTGACGCCGCCCGCGATCCGCCGCTGGGGGCGCTACGCGACAGCCAACGGCGCGTTGGCGGCGTCGGCGATCATCGAGGTCGCCGGCGCCGAGCTGCTTGTCCCGGTCATGGTCGCGTGCGGCTTCCTGCTCGGCGTCACCGGGCAGATGGTCAAGCTATGCGCCGACACCGCGATCCAGATGGACGTCGACGACGCCCTTCGCGGGCATGTGTTCGCCGTGCAGGACGCGCTGTTCTGGGTCGCGTTCATCGTCTCGATCACGGTGGCCGGCACCCTGATTCCCGACGACGGGCACGCACCCGCGTTCGCGCTGTTCGGATCGGTGCTCTACCTGATCGGTCTGGCCGTGCACAGCATCATCGGGCGCCGCGGCGAGCAAGCGGACGATCGTTAAGGTACAGACGTGACGTGTCCGACGGCCGCAGCCGACAGTCGAGGGCTCCGATGACCGGCCCCGCGCCCATGGTCGCGGACCTGCGTGCCGAAAGCGCCGCGCTCGACGAACTGGTCGCGCCGTTGTCGCCCGACCGCTGGGGCGACCCCACACCGGCACCCGGCTGGACCATCGCCCACCAGATCGGCCACCTGCTGTGGACGGATCGGGTCGCCCTGATCGCGGTCACCGACGAGGCTGGATTCGCCGAGGTATTGACGGGCGCGGCCGCCGACCCGGCGGGTTTCGTCGACAAGGGCGCCGAAGAGCTGGCGGCGCTGGCGCCGGCCGAGTTGCTCGCGGACTGGCGGGTCACCCGGGGACGGCTGCACGACGCGCTGCTCACCGTGCAGTCCGGTCGCAAGCTCCCGTGGTTCGGGCCACCGATGAGTGCGGCCTCGATGGCCACCGCGCGCCTGATGGAGACCTGGGCGCACGGCCTCGATGTCGCCGACGCCCTGGGCGTGACGCGGCCCGCGACCGAGCGCCTGCGGTCGATCGCTCACCTCGGGGTGCGCACCCGCGACTTCGCCTTCGCCGTCAACAATCTGGCGCCACCGGCCGAGCCGTTCCTGGTTGAGCTGCGCGGGCCCGCCGGCGATACCTGGTCGTGGGGGCCACCCGACGCCGAGCAGCGGATCAGCGGGTCCGCGGAGGATTTCTGCTTCCTGGTCACCCAGCGGCGCCCGTTGAGCGCCCTCGACATCACCGCCCGGGGCGACGACGCCCAGCGCTGGTTGCAGATCGCGCAGGCTTTCGCGGGGCCACCCGGTCCCGGTCGATGAGCGGGTGGGGAGCACGCGTCAGTGCAGCGGCCCGCCGTAACTCGCCCGGTTCTCGGCCTCGGCCTCCTCGCGCAGCGCGGTAATCGCGAGGTTCAGTCTCTCGGCCAGCTCTCCGTGGCCGTACCCGGTCATCACCCCGGGATGCAAAGTCAGTTTGAGTAACCGGCCGTCGGAGTTCGCGACCGCGTGAATGTCGCCCAGGTCGACGCTGTAGGTGACGGCCTCGGCCTGCGCCACAAGGGCTTCCCACTTGTCGGCCGCCTCGCTCAGTTCCCGAAGAACCGATTCGACGAGATCCTTCTCGCTGAGATTCGCGCGACTGCCCGAACCCGCCACCATGACAGTATCGTCGACCCCTCCGACCAGCGTCAATTCATACGCGAGTAGGTTTGCGGCCGACCCGCTGCGCGTTCACCCGCCGAGCTTTTGATACCAGGCGAGGTGGTAGTTCGCGGAGACCGCGTCGCCGCTGGCGATGCCCTCGGTGGCGGCCATCAACAGGCACTTGAGTAGGAGCGCGGGGTTGACGCTCGGGTACTGAACGAGGAGCTGGTAACGCGCGGTATCGAGGTGCACCCGCAGCACGTCGACCTCCTGGTCGACGATGACCGTTCCCGCGGCGGCGGCTTCTGCCAACCTGGGCACGATCTTGGGCAGATCGTCACGTCTTCTGGTGGCCGCGCTGAGCACGCTCGCCAAATCGTCGATCGCGGGCAGGGTGCGCGGCTCCACCGATGACCTGGTCGCGGCGAAGTCGACCGAGCGGCGCAGCGAATCACCGGGAGTGTAAGTGACGACGCGCGCCGTTTCGCCGATCAGCGCGGCCACCCTGCCGGTGCGCCGCTCGGGCTCCAGCAACCGCACACCCGCCGGAAGCGTGATGCCGGACGGTATCCATCCATGAGCGAGATCGGTGACCAGTACCGTCGTGCCGTCGGCGCGGTCTCCGATCGCCCAATTCACCCGTGGCTCCTGCCGGACCACGAACTCGAGCAGCCGATTCAGCCGCTCACTGTCGAATCCTGTTGGCGGCGTTGGCTTTTCGGCCCGCTGCCGGGCGGCGGCAAAAGCGGTCGTGTCGGCCTCCGCAGGGGTCGCGTCGACCGTCGCAGGTTCCTGCGGGGCGCGCTCCGGCTTTGCGACGGCCGGCTCGTCGACGACCGCGTGGTGGCGACCGGAGTCGGCCTGATCCGGGGCCGGCTCGGGCGCGCGCTGCGCCGGCGCCTCGAACACCGGTTCCGACTGGGTGGCCACCGGGATGACCTGCGTCTCTTCGAGATGCGGCGCCTCGGCGGCGCTCACCGGCTCGTCCGCGGGCGCCGCCCCCCGCGGCTCATCCTCGCCGACCGGCTCGACGACCGCGTGGTGCCGACCGGAGTCGGTCAGCTCCGAGGGCGCAGGCTCCGCCGGCGTCGGCGAAACTGGCTCGTCCCTGACCACCGGGATGATTTGTGTCTCGTCGAGGTGCGACGCATCGGCGTTGCCGGTGTCGGCAAGGGCCTCTTCCGCCGACTCTCGACGACGGCGCCTTCGGCCCGGTCGCGGGGTTGTCTCGGGCGGACTCGGCGCGGGGGCTTCGGCGACGGGCTTCACCTCGCGGAGTGCGGGCAGCACCTGCGTCTTTTCCAGGTCGAACGGCTCGTCCCGCGGTGGGGGAGCAACGGGGGCTTGGGCTCCGCTCTGCACGGCGTGCAAATAGCGGATCGTCGATTGGACTCGGCGTACCGCACGGCCGCGGGCGGCGTCGATGACCCGCGCCTCCGCCGCCTGCCGGGAAGGGTCGGTCATTCCCGATCGCTTCAGCAGCTTCAGTTCGTCGTTGGCGGCGTGAGCAATTCGTTCCAGGTCGGCCTTGAGATATTCGGCGAGGGTGGCGGTTTCGGGCGTCACCGTCGACAATTCGGCAGGCCACAACCCGCCTGTCACCCACGGGGTGCAGTCGATAGGGGAGCTGAAAGCCGGCGTCGCCAGTGATTCCCGGGTAGCTCTCCGGAGGCGCTGGCGCGCCGACATCCGACCGAAGACCGCCACCGGCTAAGCGTACCGGGACCCGGCGGGCGACTTGTGCGGTCAGTGAATTGTGCGGTCGCGAGGCCCTGGGTAGCGTAAGGCCATGGCTGATTCTGCACTGCAGCAGCAACTCGACGAGGTGCGCACGTTGCTCGCTCGCGCCCGAGAGTTGTTCGGCCCCAACCCGGTAGAGCCGCCAACCGGCATCGCCCCCGATCCCAGCGTGGCTAAGCCGTGGTTGCGTTAGGGCGGCAGCTCGTCTGACGGCCCGTTAAATCACGCCGTTACGGCGACGCAGTTTGTGCGCCAGCAACTTTTCGATCGCAGCATCGAGATCTCGGGGGGTCGGAACCTCGGCCGACGGGGTGTGCCCGGCCGCGACGATCTCGTCGCGAATTTCCAGCAACGCTTTGAGACATGACACGTCGGCGGTCAGCAGAATGCCCTGCGCCAGCGTCTCGGCATCGGTTTCCATCGCCTCTTCGCTCAGCGCGACGCTGTGCATATAGCCGCCGCGGCAAGAGCGGACGAGGATGTGTCCACTCGGGTGAACGGTGTCGAAAGCGGGATTCGCGTCGGTCATCGACCGCGGTCGACGATGTCGCCGAACTTCCCTGCCGCCTCCTGCTCGTGCTGTTCCCACATCGTCGCCGAGACGGTCAGTTTGTCGGCCAGATCCGCGTGGTCAGCAGCTTGCTGCTCATAACACTGGCGTCGAAGTTCCAGCAGCTCACGGCCCGCGTCGCGCAGCTCACTGAAGATCGGCCCGAGCGAATCGAGGCTCTCTTGGATCGCGGCGTGCGACGACGGAACGGTACGCAAGTACTCCGAGGTGTCCTGGTGATGCGCGGCAGCCTGACGTAGGTGCGCAGGCACTACATGAATCGAATCTGCCATCCGCTATCTCCTGTTGACGACCGCCGGTTGTGCCGGCGGATTCATTTTTGTCAGGTGGTCGACGAGGTCGCCGGCCGGGTAGGTGTCGGTGGGTCAGGCTTGGCCGGCGAAGGTATTGCCGCGGCCGCCGCCGGCGGATGCTCCCAGCCTAGGAAGGTCGGCCCGCTCACGGTGGCGATGTGTTGAATTTGGCCATCGAGGAGCGCCTTGCCGGAGCCGAGCCCGAGTGCGTGACGATCGGTGAACATCCCGATATCGCCGGGCGCTACCTGTAGGGCATCGATGGGGCTGGGCACCGCGGTTCCCGGTGGGGGGATGGTCATTCCCTGCTGTTGAAAGGCTTCCGCTATCGGGGTTCCGCCGACGGCGGCCGTGATCGCGGCCGCCAACTGTGGGCTGGCGGCGGTCACCGTTTCCCCGTCGGGCAAGGTCACCGGCGTCGGACCGGCCGCCGGCTCATCGGACGACGTGCCCCGCTGGGCGTCGCTTCCGTCGGCCGCCTCGTCCGAGGCGTCGCGTGCGGCCGGGTCCTCGTCATTCTGCAGCTCCTCGTCGGCCAGGTCCTGAAGAGCCGGATCGGCCCTGTCGTCACCTTCTAGTCCAGAGAGCGGAAGTCCGCCGGGCTCCCAACCGGCCGTCGACGGCATGGAGCCGAGCCCCGGGAGGGAGCCACCACCGAAGTTGGGCATGGTGGGCGTCATCGACGGCTGCGCTACCGCTGGCATCGCCGCGCCGGCGCCCGGACCCGGCCCCGCGGCATCGCCGGACAGTCCGTCGTCGTCGGCCAACAAGGAGTCCAGCAGCGGATCCCATTCGGCGTCGAGATCGTCGGTCGCGGCGCCCGCGGATGTGTCACCGACCGGCACTGTGGCCCGCCGCTGTTCGCCTGGGGCGTTCGGTTCGCCTTTGGAGGCGTCGTACAGCGACGTCCAGGCGGCCATCAGCGCTGACTTCGACGTGTCGTCCAGGCTGGCGTTCAGGACGACCTCGCGGATGTCTCGGAGCTTGCCGATGAGAAACCGCTGGAAGTCACGCGCCCCCGCCGGGGTGTCCAGGTCTGACCTGGTCTGTACCGCGACTTCGGTTTCGTGTTGCAACCTGGTCAGGGCTTCTCTGCCGTCGACCGCACGCAGGTGCGCGTTCAGGATCGCCGAGACCACCTGCATGTCCAGCTGGGAGCTCGCCGAGTTCTGTTGCGCGAGAGCGGCTTCGGCATTCGCGATGGCATCGGCCGCAGCGCCCGTCTCGCGATCCGCCGGTGCCGAGGTTTCCGCGGACGGCGGCGCGGGCGGATTGGCCGCCGTTGCGGCGCCGAAGACGCCGGCGTGCTGCTGGCGGACCTTCAGCAGGATCGCCTCAACCTGTTCGGGGCGAGTGGTCGGGGTGATCACGGCGGTCACTTCGGCGGGCGCCAATCCCGTCTGCCATGCGTTCGGATCACCGGTGCGATCTCGGACGTGTTTGACCGCGGCAAGCAGGTCGTCATATGCCGACATCAGCCAGGCAGGCGGCGCCGCAGCCTGCTCGAACGCTGCTGCGGGATGTGACGCGGCCCCTCCATGTTCGGCGACAGTACTCAGGGGTGTAGCTGCCGACAATTCACTGCAATGCACGGTGTGGACTAGTTCCGGCTAGCCGCTGTCGGGGGCGTACTGGGCCCGAAGGCTCTGCAACACAGCCCTTTTCGCCTGGCCGAATTCGCGTGCTTCGGTCACGACCGAGGCGATCTCGCGTTGCTTGGCCATCAGGAATCTCTGAAACTCGCGCGCCCCCAAGGGGGTATCGAGCGCGAGGTCCGCCTGGTTCACGGTCGCGTGGTCGATCTGCTCCGCGATCGCGTCCAGTCGCCTGACGCTCTCGCGGGCGGCCTCGTGGGCGCTGGTCAGCACCTCGGTCAGCATCCGATCGGCTTCCGACGCGGTGCCGTGCTGACTCGCCAGCGCCGACCGCCGCGCCTCAACGGCCTCTAACGAGGGCCCCGGTTGCTGTTCCGGCATCGGCTCACCCCTATTCGTCGTGCCCGCATCGCCGGGCGGTCTTGGCTTGTCATATCGGTCGGCGGATCGCAACGTTGTTGCCCAGTCGGCTTATTCGCACCGAGGCGCCCGAATAGGGCGCTTCCACAACCAGGTTGTTCCCGATGGCCAGCTGCACATGGCCGGCGTGGGGAAACACCAGATCTCCGGGTCGCACCTGGGATCGGGCCACCGGGTAGCCGTCGTTGATCTGCTCATAGGTGGTGCGATCCAGGTGGATACCGGCCTGCGCGTAGCTCCACTGCACCAGCCCGGAACAGTCGAACCGGTCGGGTCCGGTTGCGCCCCAGACGTACGGTCGGCCCAAGCGAGACAAGGCGGCGCGTACCGCGAGTGCGGCGCGGTCGCTCGGCAGTCCCGCGATCCCGAGCCGGCGGTCGTGCCGGAGCCGGTACCGCAAGGCGAGCAGTTCCGCGTAGCGCCGTCGCGCACGCAACCGCGCCGACAAGACGTGCGCCCGTTGGGCCCGCAGGCGAGTCGCGCGGCGCCGCATCGCCTCCCGCTGGGCCAGTGGCGTCGCCGGCCTATCGGTATCCGCGCGGGCCGCGTCCAGCACGCTTCGGGTCAGATCGCGGGCCTGCGCCCGATCGCGGTGCGCGCCGGCGATGACGCCAGTGGCCGCGGCGTCGGTGCCGGCCGCCGCGGTGAGGCGTTGCCGGGTGTGGTCCACCGCGAGTTGGTATCCGCCGTGCGCCATCTTGTCGCCCAGCCGGGCGGCTTGCTGCAACACGTTGCGGTAGTGCGCGGTGCCCGCGTCCAGGGACGGCGGATGCGTGCTGCCGGCGAAGAGTTGATGGGCGCGGCTCAATGCCTCGACTTCGGTTCGACTCACGGTGCCCCCTCGTCGTCGGCTTGGCTTGCCTCGTTTTGGCCGGACTCGACCGCGTCGGTGAAGGCGCGGACGCGGGGGAGAGCACCCGGCGCGATCACCCCCCGGTTGCGGATGTCCCACATCTCGTCGACGTCGACACCGACCAGTGCCGCGATGATGGTCTCCGGCAACGACGACTGCGCGCACGCGCGGTCGAAACGGGCGCTCAAGCTGGTGGGCATCCGCTCCAACAGCGCAGCACGCGTCGCCTCCAGGGCTTGCAGATGTTCCATCAGGCGACCGGTCGAGTCGGCGCCGGCGTTCACGGCCACCCGCCAGGAGCTGGCGGCGAGCATCTCTGCCTTCACGCACTGCGCGATCACAGACAGAATATACGTCTCATATTCGTTTGATGTTGTCGCAGGCAATCGATCGATGACGGATTTGAGGGCATCGAGCTGCGCTTCGGCATAGCCTTCCAGCACTTCTGTGTCGCTGTGACGGTCGACCACCACCGGTCCGCTGCGCCGCGTGGGCATGGGGGCCGGCGGCTGCGCGGCCATCAGACGCCCCAGCTCGGCGTCCGGATCGGCGGCCACCAACAGTCGCGAGTAGGTGCCCGGCGGCAGGCCAAGGCCGTTTTCGATCTTCTGAACTGTGCTTTTGTGCGGCTTGCGGGCCCCACGCTCGAGAAAGCTCAGTCCCATGATGCTGACCCCGGTCGCGGCGGCGAGGTCGGCTAGTGACCAATCACGCGATTCACGCAACGCGCGGATAGCCGCACCGGCCGATTCACGGGTCACCGCACGCTCCGGCCATGGGCCGGATATTACACAGCCAGCGTCCCTACTATCGGTATATACGTTTTTGTCTCGTTTCTCTTGCGCTGCGCCGCAGGTTCTGTATACGCTTCCATCTACGTTTTGTTCGACCAAGGAGACCGACATGGGACACCCCTGCGCAGCCAACCCGGAACTATGGTTCGGCTACCCCGACGACGACGGTGGTGACGGCGCCGCGAAGGCGCGCGCATACGAGCGGTCGGCCACCGAGGCGCGGATCCAGTGCCTACGCCGCTGCCCACTGGCACAACAGCGCCGCTGCGCCGCCCACGCCATCGCGCACCGCGAGGAGTACGGCGTCTGGGCCGGGGTGAAGCTGCCGGGCGGCCAATACCGCAAGCGCGACCAACTCGCTCACGCACACGACGTCCTCCAGCGCATCGCCTCCGGCGAGATCAACGCACGGCAGCTGCCCGAGAACGCGGCGCTGCTGGCACGCCACGAACACGAAGCCGTGCCGGTGGCCGCAGTCGTGCTGCACCTGCCGCTGGCGCAAGTCAAACCCCGTTCGGCTGCCTGACATTTCGCCGAAAGTCGGGACGGCAGTTTGCTGAGCCGGTCAACGGGGTAGTCGGGGTCGGCAGGACCAGTCTGTCGACCTAAAGGCGCACCCATGACGTTCGACCTGACCCCGACGGCAGCACAACACGACCTTGCCCGGCGCACGCACGAGTTCGCCGAATCCGTAATACGCCCAGTCGCCCTCGACTACGACCAGCGACAGGAATTTCCCTGGGCCGTGCTCGAGGAGGCGGCCCAACAAGGTTTCTACAGCCCGCTGTTCTACCGCGATCTGATCGGCGACCCGACCGGCATCTCCCTGCCGATGTTTATGGAGGAGCTGTTCTGGGGCTGCGCGGGCATCGGCTTGGCGATCGTCATGCCGGCGCTGGCGCTCTCCGCCATCGGCCAGGCCGCGTCCCCGGAGCAGATGCTGGAGTGGGCGCCCGAATGTTTCGGCACACCAGGAGATCTCAAACTGGCCGCCCTGGCCATCTCCGAGCCCGAGGGCGGCAGCGATGTGCGTAACCTGCGCACCCATGCGCGCCGCGACGGTGACGACTGGATCATCGACGGCCACAAGATGTGGATCGGCAATGGCGGCATCGCCAACGTGCACGTGGTCAACGCGGTGGTCGACGAGGAGCTCGGCCATCGCGGTCAGGCACTGTTCGTGGTGCCGGGCGGCACGCCCGGACTGAAGATGGTGCGAAAGCTGGACAAACTGGGCTGCCGGGCATCGCACACCGCCGAGTTGCTCTTCGAGGGAGTGCGCGTTCCGGGCGCCAATCTTCTTGGGGGAGAAGAGAAGCTCGAACACAAGCTCGCGAAGGCCAGGGAAGTCGTGGCGGGCGGAAAGCGGTCCGGTTCGGCAACGTTGGGCACCTTCGAGCAGACCCGGCCCATGGTCGCCGCCCAGGCCATCGGCATCGCGCGCGCGGCCCTCGAGTACGCCACCACGTACGCCACCGAGCGAGAGGCCTTCGGCGGCCCCATCATCGACAACCAGGGCATCGCGTTCCCGCTGGCGGAGTTGGCCACCCAGATCGACGCCGCTCGGCTGCTCACCTGGCGTGCGTCGTGGATGGCGGCCAACAACGTTCCCTTCGAGCGGGGCGAGGGTTCGATGTCGAAGATGGCCGCCAGCGAAGTCGCGGTCAAGGCCACCGAACGCGCGATCCAGACCATGGGCGGCTGGGGCTACATCACCGATCATCCGGTGGAGAAGTGGTATCGGGATGCCAAGCTGTACACCATCTTTGAAGGAACCAGCGAGATTCAGCGGATGGTCATCTCCAACGCGCTGGGTGCCGCCGTCGATACCCCGCCGCTGCATGTGGTGCTCGAACCGTCCGGCGGAGCGCTGAACCGGGTGTTCGGGCGGGGCACCCCGCTGCGCTCGCGCGCAGCCGACAGCGCCCTGTCGATGAAGGATCGCGTGCCCGAGCCCGTCATGCGACTGGCCATGAAGGTGCTGCGGCCCCCACGTAAGTAGGCGTGGCGGGTACGGTCGCGGAGGACGACGCTCGCGCGAGGACCCCGCGACGGAGGGTGGACGATGAGCAATCTTGAAGCCGCGCCGGCCGAAGTCGCCTGCGCCGCTTCGCGACACCTGGATGCCTCGTCGGGCGTAGAAGTGCTGCAGCCGCGAGAGGTTCCGTTGGGCGGCCCCAGGGCGATCCGGGTGCAACGCACCCTGCCGCAACGACAACGCTCGCTCGTCGGGGCGTGGTGTTTCATCGACCACTACGGTCCGGTCGACGCGAGAATGGACGTCCCGCCGCACCCCCATTCGGGACTACAAACCGTCAGCTGGTTGTTCAGTGGGGAAGTGGAGCACCGCGACAGCGCCGGCGTACACGCGGTTGTTCGGCCCGGCGAGCTGAACCTGATGACCGCGGGGGCGGGTATCTGCCATTCGGAAGTCTCACTCGATTCCGGCGCGCTGTTACATGGTGTCCAGCTCTGGGTCGCGCTGCCTGGGTCCGACCGCGACACCGGACGCGACTTCGCCCATTACACGCCCGCGCCCCTGGCACTGCCGGGCGCAACCGCGCGGGTCTTTCTTGGCGAGCTGGCTGTCGGCCGATCGCCGGTGCCGACGGCTACACCGTTGCTGGGTGCCCAGATCGACCTCGACGCCGGGGCCGCCCTGGACATCGACGTGGACCCGGCCTTCGAGCACGGGGTGCTGTGCGATTCCGGGACCGTACGCGTGGACGGAACGGCACTGGCAATCGCCGAGTTGGCATACCGAAGCCCTGGCCGGGCCCGGCTGCAGATACAGAATGCGGGGGAGGGCCCCGCGCGAGTGCTGCTGCTGGGCGGCACGCCGTTCACGGAAGAGTTGGTGATGTGGTGGAACTTCGTCGGGCGAAGCCACGAGGACATCGTCAACTACCGACAACTGTGGGAGGACGCCGACGACCGATTCGGCGCCGTCCAGGGATACCGGGGAGCGCTCGCCCGGCTGCCCGCTCCACCGCTGCCGACCACCAGGCTGCGGCCCAGACCGACACCGCAAAGAAGGGGAAGCACAGATGACAACCGATAAGACCGGCGCCGAAGCCACCGTCAACCTCGAGGACGGCAAGTACACGATCTCCGTCGAGGGTAAGACGGTGGGACTGGCCGATTTCGCCGACCGCGGCGATCAGCGCGTCTTCTACCACACCGAAATCGATCCGGCTTATGGCGGACGCGGGCTGGCGACAATCCTTGTCGAGCAGGCGCTCAACGAGGCGCGGGATGAGGGCAAGCGCATCGTTCCGGTGTGCTCGATGATCGGCACGGTGCTCAAGAAGCATCCCGAATTCGACGACATCACCGACGCGGTCACTCCGGAGATCACGCGGTGGGTGCGCTCGTAGATGGAGTCAGCGGTCGAGGGATCGCATTTAGCGGTAACCCCGCCCCAACGATCGAAAATCGGACCCGAAAACGGATCGGCGTGCCAAGCTCAGCTACTCACTCTCGGGAGCACCGAAGTATTTGATTGCAAGCGACTTGGCGAGGTCGAGGAGTTCCTGACACGACCGGTCAGCTTCAGCATCGCTAAAGAGTTGTTCCAGGCGCCCCAAATTTGCGCGGATCCAGGCTGCTGTTTCCTCTGGGGATGGGGAGTTCATCTCATCGAAGCCATCCAGGTACTGGCGGATAAGCGGTATCCGGAACCAGTTATCTGGCTCCGTTGACAATTTGGTGGGTGCAGCACTAAAACGAACCTGACCACGGTCATTGGAAAGGTCCCAACTGATAACCGGCCCAACTAGACTGAGAGAAGCGTTGATTGACGGGTTTCCTGACGTCGTCGAGTCGGTAATGCGATAGTTGGGGTCCAAGTACAGGAAATCGAAATTCCGTAGGAAGAATTCGAGAAGGGTTTTCACTGCTATCGTGCTCCTTCGGGTGGCGGTACCAGCGTATTCTCTCCGACTCGTCGATACCCATGCGCTTCCAAGTATCGGAGCTCGGCTCCCGTATATGTGTCTGGGGCTACTCGGTAAAACGGCACCGACAGAGTCACTTTGTCGCGGTTCATAATAGTCAGATCGAGCAGATGCTGGTTGGCTGCGAGTCGCTGGATAGGTGTAGCCGAATTCCATGCATCCCCGATATCGAAGTAGCTGGCACCGCGCTGTTGAGCGAAGTCGATGTAGGAGGGGCCCCCGGACGGGTGTCTAAACGGTCCGAGGACGGTTTCGCCGCTGCCGGTCAGATGCTGTTCGGATAGCGCTCGCAACTCGGGCGGCATGTAGTTGAGTGGGTTGTCGAGGTGGAACTCCGGATGCGCTGGATCGATCGCAATCGGCGGCGGCGCATCCAGCGCCGGTACGTGAGGCGCCGCTGGCGCGTGCTCGCCGGGTACGGCGGCCGGCGGCGTGTGCCCGGCTGGCGGAGCGTGCTCGACCGGAGGCGGCTCAAGAGGATGCGTGCCGGGGACGGGTTCACCTCCAATCCCTGGTGCGCCGTGCGGAGGGGGATCCGCCCCGGCCAGCGCGGCACGCAACTCTGGCCCGGTCATGCCACTGGCCGTCAGACTTTCGGACGTCAGGCCCTCAAACGCTTCTCGACCGAATAGCGCCTTCGCGCCTTGCAAAAGCGCCTCCCCGCCGGCCTTCAGCCCCGGCCCCCCGACCGCCAGGGTGATGGCGGTCCATAGCGGTTCGGGGGTGGCTTCCACTCGCCCGGGATCCGGTGTGCGCATGCCGGTCAACTTGCCGCCGTTGAAGCTGTAGTAGGTGCCGGTGGCCTGGTCGAAGAACTCGCCCGTTCCGTTCTTGAGCTGGCCGATGACCTGTACCGGCTGTCCCTTGTCGTTGTAGGTGAACATGAAATGCCCGTCGGGGGTGATGCTCACCGACGTGGGATCGATGCCGGTGTAGTCGGGCATCTTGCGCAGGTCGTCGAGAGCCTTCGCAAGATCGTCCTTGAGCTTGGGCAGCCTGGTATTGGCGGCCTCGGCTTCCGGCGACCCTGGGCCGTGGGTGTACGCGTCGGCCGCGGCCTTATTCAGAGCGTCCCGCGCGGCGCGTACCTTGGCCAGTTGGTCCGCCACCGCCTGTTTGGTGACTTGGCGGATCTCTGCCAATGCTGCCTGCTGGGCGGGAGACGGCGGGGCGACGCCGTCAGCGTCGGCGCCATGGAGCGGGGCGCCGTCATAGCCTTCGGCATGAAGGCTATTCAGCGATTTCTGCAGGCCGTCGGAGTAGTCGTTGCGAATCGTCTGCAACGCGGCGAGCGCCGCCTTGGTGTCGCGGAGGGCGTCGTCTTCGCATGTGTTGATGAACGCATGCAATGCGTCCTTGTCCGCGGCGGTGAGGCTTTTGTCGTTGTTCAACAGATTGACGGCCTGCACCACCAAATCCGAGATACTCTTCAACTGCGCTTCCAACGCGGCGATCCGCGCCGCTCCTGCCCTTTGTGCGTCCGCCAATGCTGCGGCGATGTTTTCCAGGTCGGCACCGATCTTGGGCAGCTGCAACGACTGCGCTCCAAGGGATTTCACGACCCGCTGCACCTCTGCGGAGTCGTTGATCGGGTGGCCGCCGTCTTGGTGATTCCAGGCGGCTTCGAAGCGGGTGCGGGCTTGCTGAAAAGCGTTGTCGGCCTTGGCAGTGCATCGACCCGCGCGATGAAAGGCACCGGCCAAATTCGAGATCTGCAATGGGCTGCCAGCCTGCAGGCTCGCATTGATCGCCCAGGGGTCGCCGCCGGCTTCGGCGACCAGCGCCCTCTCATCTATATAGGGAAGTCCCATGACACCGTCGATGGCTAGCTAGCGATATGCATGTCACCGCGGACGGTCCGGCGCGCAGGCGCGTCGGATACAGGCGTTCCACGTCGATGCGCATTCCCAACCCTCCTGAGCTGCACATAAGGGTACTGACGCGGGCACACCGGTCAATTCACCACGCGTTGGCGGCCTTTCCCGAGGTGCCGAACGCACGCCTATGAGAGCGCCGCCCGCTCCAGCGCGTAAAGCGCCATCCTGCGATTCGGCATGTCGTGTTCGCCGAAGAACTCGCAACGCAGAAAGTCGCAGATCCGCCGTACCGTCGTGTTGCGATGGTCCGGGTCGAACATAATCCGTTGGCACGCAGGCTCAATGGCCAGAATGCTGACGATGACTTTGCGGAGTATCAGGGGACCCAGGCCGCGGTTCACCAGCTCCTCGTCCGCGATGGCCCCGTGCAGTCCCAGATCGTACGGGTGGCTGTCATAGCGGCGGGCGATGGAATCCTTGGCAGCCCGGTAGATCTCCATATAGGCGCGATCGACACCGTTGATGCTGAGGATGAGCGGCCGCGAGTAGGCGCCGTCGACCTGGGCGCGCAAGTGGTTGCGCCAGCGGGCCACCGGCCAGTCGTACTCCCAGGTGGCGGCCAGATGTGGCCGGTTCATCCACTCTGCCACCATTTCCGCATCTGCTCCGTCGGGGTCCGCGACGCGAATCTTGCTCGGCGACAGTAGTTCCGGTATCGGCGGAGGCGGAACGGTGCGGACAGCCTCGGAGATATCCGTGAGCTCACGGGGGAGTGCGGGTGCGCCCGTGGTCACGAAGCCGCGGGCCTCAGGTGGCAAGCTGCCGGCCCACCTCGAGTCGCCTTAGCTTGCCCGACGAGGTGCGTGGTAGCGATCCTGGCGGCATTAAGACGACGTCGGCCGGAGTCACGCCGCACACCGAGATGACCCGTTTGATGACCGCGCTGCGGGTCACGTCATGGTCCGAACCCAGGAACTCCGCGGCGATCAGCAACCGGGACTGGGCGGCCCCGGATTCGGACCCGACCGCAACCACCGCGCCTTGCCGTACACCGTCGACTTGCCCCGCTACCTGTTCGATTTCGGTGGGGAAGATGTTGCGGCCGGCGATAGTGATGACCTCTTTCGAGCGGCCACAGATGACCAGCTCGCCGTCGGCCAGGTAGCCGATGTCTCCGGTGCGAAACCACCCCGAATCCGGACCCGTTGCGGTGTCGGCGTCACCGAAATATCCGGTCATCATGGATGTTCCACGGATTTCAATTTCGCCGATCTGATCGTCCGACGTGTCCTCGGCCGGGCTTATTCGTAGCTCCATGCCGGGGATCGGCCGGCCCAGCAGCGCGTATTTCTGGAGGGTCCCGGATTCGGTGCGCTCGTCGATGCGCAATCCGTCCGCGCAGTCAGGCATGGTGACGGCGCACGTCGACTCGGCCATCCCGTAGGCCGGGGTCGCCGCCGAGGCCCGGAAACCGAAGGGCGCCATCGCCGTTGCGAACTGCTGGAATCCCTCGCAGTCGACGGGTTCTCCACCGTTGATCGCAATGCGAAGCGGCCCCAGATCGACGTTCGACACCCGCCCCGAAAAGCGCCCCAGCGTGGCGTACCCGAAGTTCGGCCCGGCGGTGAACGTTGCCGCGCTGGCCGAAAGCCACTCCGCCCAACGGAGGGGCGCCGCGGAGAAGGCGCCCGTCGGCGCCTGCCACACGGGCATCCCCCTCAGCACACAGGTCAGCAGGAAAGCCAACCCCATGTCGTGATAGATCGGCAGCCACGAACACCCCCGATCGGACGCGCCGTCGAGCTGCAGCCGTTCGGCGATGCCGCGCATGTTGTTCAACACCGCGGACGGCGACAAGACCGCCGTCCGCGGATCACCCGTCGAGCCGGCCGTCCCCTGCAGGATCGCGGCCTTTGAATCACGCGGAATCCGAAGGTCATTCGACGCGCGGGTAAGCGCAACTTCGGCCAGGTCGCAGACGTCCAGCGTCGATTCGGCATCACGCAGGAGGCGCCGGGTAGCCCCATGGCTGAGGACCGTGGTGACTTCGATTCCGCTGAACCGAGTCATCGTGCTGTGCGCCCAGTCAGCCGGGTCGGCGCCACGTCGGGGACGCGGAAGGATCGACACCGCCGCGCCCGCCAGCCACGCGCCCTGGATGGCCGCGATCAGCTCGACGGTCGGTTCGCCGACCAGCCCGACGGCGCCGATGTGGTCCTGCTGCAGCAGACGCGTCGCGATGCGTTCGGCCAGCCCGTGCACCTCCGGCCATGGACGGGCCGTCCATTGATCGGTTTCTTTGTCCAGCACCACCAAGTCATGCGGCGATCGGATCATCGCCTCGCGCATCGCGGCAGCGAGGACGTTCACGCGCGGTCTCCGGCGCCGGTCAAATGTGTTGTCCCAAGGATCGATTCGGTTCCGAGGTCCAGGTGATTGTGAGGGAAGCTGACCAACTGATCGTCGACGGTGCGGGGCACAGGGGGATTGGAGGAGGTCATGTGCCGGGACCATACCCGGGTGTACTTAGGTGAGGCTACCCTCATCCGCAATGTGTGGGTGGGGTCACCCTCAAGGAATGCTTCGACGCACTGCTCGCGCATGCCGACCGGCTGCGGCGTGCGCGCATCCATCGGCAACTTGCATCGGTGCCGCCTATTCACCGCCGCCACAACAACTTTCGTGGCGTCAGCGTCGGCCGCGCACGCACAACCATTTTCTCGCGAACCGCAGGAACTGGTCTGAAATGATGGTCCCGTGACAGACCCCTGCGCGGGATGCGGATTCACCTATGACCTGCGGCGAGCCGAAACCGCCGGCGACGGCATCCGCGCCACTGCCGCCGAAGTTGTTGCGCTTCTGTGCAATAGCGACGTAGGCGTGCGGCGGCGGGCACGACCCGACGTCTGGTCTGCGCTGGAGTACGCGTGCCATTTGCGCGATGTGCTGCTCGTGCAGCGCGAACGGGTGCTCGCGGCGCGGCGCGTCAACGGCGCCGACTGCGCATCGATGGGTCGCGAGGAGCGTGCTGAGCACGACGGCTACAACGAGCAAGACCCCCTCGAGATGGCCCGCCAACTCACCGACGCCGCAATGCTATTCAGCAATGTGCTGGCACGGCTATCCGCCGACGACTGGGACCGCACGGTGGTCTATCACTATCCCGAGACCAGGGAGCGGTCGTTGCGCTGGGTCGCGGTACACACCGCACACGAGTTGCAGCACCACCTTCTCGACATTCGCCGCCAGCTATGAGCCGGCAAAGAAACCCGGCCCGGCGCTACAGTGCCGGCATGAATGTCGATGCGGTCGCGTTCAGCGAACGGTGGGTGCGCAACTGGAACGCTCACGACGTCGACGCTGTACTCGCCGACTTCCACGACGACGTCGTGTTCACGTCGCCGGTGGCCGCCAAGCTCCTGCCCGAGACGCGCGGCGTGGTCCGCGGTAAGGCCGCGTTGCGGCAGTACTGGACCGAGGCCATCGCACACATCCCGGATCTGCGGTTCACCGTTGACGGGGTCTACCAAGGCGTCGACACGATCGTCATCGCGTACCGCAACCAGAACGGCGATCGGGTCAACGAGGTCTTGACCTTCCGGGACGACGCGGTCATCGAGGGCCACGGAACCTATCGGGTATCTGACTGACAGAGACGCAGCCCGTGGACCGGTCGCGTTCGAAAGGGTCCGATCAGCTGTTTCGTTCGGGGATGTCCGGCAACAGCTCGACATCTGCGTCTAGGCCCCAACCCCGGAGTTCGTCCGCCGTTTCGCGTACGCAGCGCTTGGCCCAACCTGGGTTGAGTCGATTCAGCAACTCATACTGCTTGGCCCACAACAACCTGCGGGAGTCCTCGTGCGGTGGGCTGTGCAGGGCAGCCACGGATCCGCCGACATCGAAGGCGGCGTCTTTCGCGAACGAGTAGAGCGCCTCATCGAGGTCGCCGACATGGTCGAACTTCTGCCTGCCACGCTCCCAGTAGTCGTAGTGATACCGGGCTTCGTCATCGATGTACATGTTGCGGTCGTCATTCTTCAACACGATGCCGACCTCGATTGGTCGGGCGTTCAGCAATGCGGCCACGCGATTGACCTCAGCCTGAAATCGGGCCCCCTTGTCATCGACCATGGCGCCCGACTCTACGTCGTCCGCACGAAAACAGGTCTGGCTGGGTTGAACACTTAATTGAGCGAAACGTGAAGTTAGATACCGTGGCTTCGGCGGTGGCCTTCGTCGACCGGAGAGGTTCAGTCTTGGGCATGGCTGGCGGTGGTTTCAGGAACGCGGACGCACGGCAGCGGTATTTGGCAGCCTATGAGGAGATGCGGGCCCTTAGTCCGCAACCCGATGTCGTGCACGACATTCCAACCGAGTTCGGAACGGTTCGGGTGTATCAGCACGGGCCGGCTGGGGGAGTGCCGGTCGTGCTGATACACGGCTTCTTCCTGAGCTCGGCCATGTGGTGGGAACAGATCCCCGATCTGACACGCGATTTCACTGTCTATGTGATGGATGTGCTTGGCCAGCCTGGAGCAAGCGTTCAATCGAAAATGATGCCTACGGCCGCAGATTGCGCGTGCAACGTTGACGCGGTGCTTGAGGGGTTGGGGTTACACGATGTGCATCTGGTTGGGCACTCGTATGGGGGTTGGCTTGCCACCCACACGGCAGCGCGGGCGTCCCTCCGGTTGGCCACAGTGACGCTGGTTGATCCGGCCAGTACGGTGACTCGACTCTCAGCAAGGTTCTGGCGAAGCCTCGGACTCTTGTTGTCGCGCCCGCATTCCGTGCGGGCTAAACGCGCCGCGGCGTGGGTGATGGGTCACCCCGCACCGGGTAGTTCCATAGATTCGCTTGCGGGACTGTTTGTGGCCGGCTTTGCTGCTTTCGTGCCGCCTATGCGTACGGCACCACTGCTCCTTCCTAGTGACCGTCTCGTGCGTTCAATAGAAGTTCCAGCACAAGTTCTCCTGGCCGGCACGACTATTCACAACTCAGGTAAGGCGCTTCAACGGGTCCAGTCAGTAGTGCCCACATGGCGACATCGCCTGTGGCATAACGCTTCACATGCCCTGCCACTAGAAGTTCCGGACGAGGTGAATGCTTGTATCCGTGAGTTTGTCGTCGAACACCATAACGATGCTTAGTCGGCGAAGTTTTCGGGTGAAAAGTTCGCCAGGGGTGCGAAGAGAATCGCTAGTGGGCGTTGGGACCCGTGCACGAGTCGGTCAATCATTGCCTCGGCCTCAATGTCGCAACACGAGCTTCCGCGTGTGATGGACCTCGTTTCTCCGGCTTACGCTTCCCCTGCCGCTTAACAAGCACATCTTGGATAACAGCTGCTGGACGGAACTTGAGCACGCTGCACATCGTTCGCGACGGCGAGCCGGAACTCGTCGCCGGAGGTTGCTGCGAAGCATCCGAGGTACCGCGTCGGTGCCGCGACCACGGCGCTGTCCGGGAAAGCAGGAAAGCCGCGGCGCCGTCGATGCGCTTAGCCGCGATCCGCGGCGCTCAGTAGGTGTTCTCTGCATCCTGCGCGACCCGGAACCGGCTCGACCGACAACCCACTCGCGATATGCCGTTCGACGGTGGACGAGGGATCGCAACCACCAAGTCCCCGGCATCCGTCGCGCGCGGGTTCGAACACCACCCACCCCACAAACGAAAAGTCACGACCTCTTTTCGAGGTCGCGACTTTTCGTTGAACCGCTCAGTGTGGGCGAAGGGGGACTTGAACCCCCACGTCCCGAAGGACACTGGCACCTGAAGCCAGCGCGTCTGCCATTCCGCCACTCGCCCGGAAAAACAACCGATGGACCATATCACTCTAATGGCCTAATCCCCGAACCGCCGCAGTGGGCCCCGAAGCGGTGCCCCACTGCGCACCCGTAGGCCAATACCCGCCTGAGCTGGACAGATGTAATTCTCACGATTTCGAAAGTGCCGCAGCGACACGGTGTCCCGATACCATGCGGAAGTGATCAGCACCGGGGTGATTCGTTTGCCGTCCATTGGCAATACCTGATGGCAAGTGCACGCGAACGGTAGGACATGGGTAGCCAACGGGGGCTGGTTGCGCGGATCGAGCGCAAACTCGAGGCGACGGTGGACAACGCCTTCGCCCGGGTATTCGGTGGATCGATCGTTCCGCAGGAGGTCGAAGCCCTGTTATGCCGAGAAGCGCGTGCCGGGGTCCAGAAGCTCCACGGAAACCGCCTTTTGGCCCCCAACGAATACATCATTACCCTCGATATGCACGACTTCGAGAAGGTGAGCGCCGATTCGGATCTCACGTCGAGCGCTTTCGCGAGGTACTTGGCTGACTACATCCACGAACAGGGGTGGCAAACGTATGGTGAGGTGGTCGTTCGGTTCGACCAGTCGTCGAACCTGCGCACCGGCCAGTACCGCGCCCGCGGTGCTGTCAACCCCGATGTCCAGCCCCGCCCGACGGTCGACGACCCCGTCCGGCCACAATCAAATAACGCGTTCGGCGAAGAACGAGGAGTAGCACCAATGACTGACAATTCTGGCTACCGCGGGGCTCAGGGGCCGGGGCGATCCGGCGACGAGTACTACGACGACCGCTACGGGCGTCCGCAGGACGACGCGCGCGGTGGCCCGGACCCGCAGGGAGCACCCGACCAGCGTGGTGGATATCCACCCGAGCAGCAGGGCTACCCGCCTCAGCAGGGCTACCCGCCGCCCCGCCAACCCGAGCAGGGTGGTTATCCGGAGCAGGGCGGCTACCCCGAGCAGGGGCACGGCGGCGGCTACCCCCCGCAGCAGGGCTACCCGGACCAGCGCGGCTACCCCGAGCAGGGTCAGGGGGGCTATCCCCCGCAGCAGGGCTACCAAGATCAGCGCGGCTACCCCGAGCAGGGTCAGGGCGGCTATCCGCAGTCGTACGAGCAGCGTCCGCCCGCTCCTGGCGGTTACGGCGGCCAGGGCTATGACCAGGGGTACCGCCAGGGCGGCGGCTACGGCCCTCCTCCCGGCGGTCAGCAGGGCGGCGGCCAGCAGGGCTACGGCGGATACGGCGACTACGGTCGCGGTCCGGGCCGCCCGGACGAGGGCGGCTACGCCCCGCCCGAGCACCGACCCGGCTACCCCGAGCAGGGCGGCGGGTACGACCAGGGCTACCAGCAGGGCGGCGGATACGGCCGCCAGGATTACGGTTCCGCCGAGTACACCCAGTACTCCGAGCACGTGCAGGGCGGAACGTACGGCGGCCAGGCCGGGGGCTACCCCGAGGCGGCCAGCCCCGAGTACGAGTACGGCCAGCAGGCGGAATACGGGCAGGCCGATTACGGGCAACCGGCTGACTACGGCCAGCCCGCCGACTACGGCCAACAGGGTGGTTACGGCGGCTACGACCAGGGCGGCTACGGCGCCGGCGGAACCACGATCACCCTTCAGCTCGATGACGGCAGCGGCCGCACCTACCAGCTGCGCGAGGGCTCGAACATCGTGGGCCGCGGGCAAGACGCCCAGTTCCGGTTGCCCGACACCGGCGTCTCACGGCGTCACCTCGAGATCCGCTGGGATGGACAGGTCGCGCTGCTGTCGGATCTCAACTCGACCAACGGCACCACGGTGAACAACGCACCGATCCAGGAGTGGCAGTTGGCCGACGGCGACGTGATCCGCTTGGGCCACTCGGAGATCATCGTCCGGATCCACTAAGCCACTGGGCTTAACGCTGCCGTGCTTCGCCCCGTGTCGTCCGCCGTCAAAGTATCGTGACGTAGCCGATGTGCTCGGAGTCACGGGCGCCAGGAATGCGACGCTAGGACGGAAAGGACGCCAGATGCAGGGACTGGTACTGCAGCTGACGCGCGCCGGATTTTTAATGCTGCTGTGGGTATTCATCTGGTCCGTGCTGCGAATCCTTCGGACGGATATCTACGCGCCCACCGGTGCTGTCATGGTGCGACGCGGTTTGGCGTTGCGCAGCACGCTGTTGCCTTCGCGCCAGCGCCGGCACGCCGCCCGCTATCTGGTGGTCACCGAAGGCGCGCTGGCCGGCGGACGCATCACGCTGAGCGGACAGCCGGTGTTGATCGGCAGGGCCGACGACTCCACGCTGGTGCTCACCGACGACTATGCCTCGACGCGGCACGCCAGGCTGTCTCAGCGCGGCTCGGAATGGTACGTCGAGGATCTAGGATCTACCAACGGCACTTACCTTGACAGGGCGAAGGTGACGACTGCGGTACGAGTCCCGATCGGAACCCCGATTCGAATCGGCAAAACGGCGATTGAGTTGCGCCCGTGACCCTGGTCCTGCGATACGCCGCGCGGAGTGATCGCGGCCTGGTACGCGCCAATAACGAGGACTCTGTCTATGCCGGTGCACGGCTACTCGCGCTGGCCGACGGGATGGGTGGTCATGCCGCCGGCGAGGTGGCATCCCAGCTGGTGATCGCAGCGCTGGCCCACCTCGATGACGACGAGCCGGGCGGCGATCTGCTGGCCAAGCTCGACAACGCGGTGCGCTCCGGCAACGCGGCGATCGCCGCACAGGTGGAGGCCGAGCCCGAGCTGGAGGGGATGGGCACTACGCTCACCGCGATCCTGTTCGCGGGCGACCGCATCGGGATGGTGCACATCGGCGACTCGCGCGGCTACCTGCTGCGCGACGGGGAGCTGACCCAGATCACCAAGGACGACACGTTCGTCCAGACCCTGGTCGACGAAGGCCGCATCACCCGGGAAGAGGCTCACAGCCACCCGCAGCGGTCGTTGATCATGCGGGCGCTCACCGGCCATGAGGTCGAGCCGACGTTGACCATGCGCGAGGCGCGCGCCGGGGACCGCTACCTGCTCTGCTCGGACGGGTTATCGGATCCGGTGAGCGACGAGACGATCCTCGAGGCCCTGCAGATCCCCGACGTCGCCGAGGCCGCCTACCGCCTCATCGAGTTGGCGCTGCGCGGCGGCGGCCCGGATAACGTGACCGTCGTGGTCGCCGACGTGGTCGACTACGACTACGGGCAGACCCAGCCGATTCTCGCCGGTGCGGTGTCGGGTGACGAGGATCAGATGACGTTGCCCAACACCTCGGCCGGCCGCGCCTCGGCTATTCGGCCCCGCGATGAATCCGCTAAACGCGTTGCGCCGCAACCGGAGACACCGCATCGGCCGCGCTGGTCACGCCGGAAGATGTACATGGCCGTCGCCCTGGCGGTGCTGTTGGTGTTCGCCGGCCTCACCGTCGGATGGTGGATCATCCAACGCAACTACTACGTCGCGGAATACAGCGGCAGGATCTCCATCGTCCGCGGGATCCAGGGCACCCTGCTGGGCATCCCGTTGCAGGAGCCCTACTTGGTGGGCTGCCTCAACGCCCGCAACGAGCTTTCCCTGATCAGCTACGGGCAATCCGCTGGCCACCCCAACTGCCAGCAGATGACGCTGAAAGACCTGCGCCGCCCCGGGCAAGTGCAAGTTCAGACCGGACTGCCGGGCGGCAGCCTGGACCAGGCCGAGTCACAGCTGCGGCAGCTTCTGGCCGAATATCTGTTGCCGATCTGTCCGCCTCCGCGCGCAACGTCGCCGCCCGGCGCACCGGGCGCCCGCAGCGGACCACCAGAATCCGCCACCACAGCATCGCCAGCACCACCGACCACCAGTTCTTCGAGCGCCGGCCCCTCACCGGGCACGAGCGCCAACGGCCCCGCGAACTCTGCGCCGGCAGGTCCGACGACCACGTCGCAGACAGTCACCGCGCTTCCCGGGCCGCCACTTCAACCGGGCATCGATTGCCGGACGGTGGCATGACGACCCAACTGCAGCCGCCGGTCGCGGTCACACCCCCGTTGCCTACCCGGCGTAACGCCGAGTTGCTGCTGCTGGGCTTCGCCTCACTGATCACCGTCGCCGCGCTGCTGATAGTCGAAGCCAACCAGGAGCGCGAGCTGCACTGGACCGCGATCAGCTACGGGCTGGTGTTCCTCATCGTCTTCGGGTCGGCGCACATGGCCATCCGGCGCTTCGCGCCCTACACCGATCCACTGCTGTTGCCGATCGTGGCGTTGCTCAACGGCCTTGGCCTGGTGATGATTCACCGGCTCGACCTGGTCACCAATCAGCTCAGCGGACGACACCACCCCAGCGCGACCCAGCAGATGCTGTGGACCCTGATCGGTGTGGTGACTTTTTCGCTGGTGGTCACGTTCCTCAAAGACCATCGGCAACTTGCGCGCTACGGCTATATCTGCGGACTGGTCGGCCTGGTCTTGCTGGTGATCCCCGCCCTGCTGCCGGCATCGCTGTCCGAGCAGAACGGCGCCAAGATCTGGATTCGCTTCCCCGGCTTCTCAATTCAGCCCGCCGAGTTCTCCAAGATCCTGCTGCTGATCTTCTTCTCCGCGGTGCTGATCGCCAAACGCGGCCTGTTCACCAGCGTCGGTAAGCATTTCATGGGACTGACCCTGCCCCGTCCCCGCGACCTCGCGCCCCTGCTGGCGGCGTGGGTGATCTCGGTCGGCGTGATGGCCTTCGAAAAAGACCTCGGCACATCGCTTTTGCTGTACACGTCGTTTCTGGTGGTCGTCTACCTCGCCACCCAACGCTTCAGCTGGGTGGGGATCGGCCTGGTGCTCTTCGTCGCGGGAAGCGTTGTCGCGTATTACATTTTCGCCCACGTCCGGGTCCGCGTGCAGATGTGGTGGGACCCGTTCTCCGACCCCGACGGCAGCGGCTACCAGATTGTCCAGTCGCTCTTCAGTTTTGCCACCGGCGGGATCTTCGGGACCGGCCTGGGTAACGGTCAGCCCGACACCGTGCCGGCCGCCTCGACCGACTTCATCATCGCCGCGTTCGGCGAAGAACTGGGGCTGGTTGGCCTGGCCAGCATCCTGATGCTCTACACGATCGTGATCGTGCGGGGCCTGCGCACGGCGATCGCCACCCGCGACAGCTTCGGCAAGCTGCTGGCCGCAGGCCTGGCGTCGACGCTGGCCCTCCAGCTGTTCATCGTCGTCGGCGGGGTAACCCAGCTCATTCCGCTGACCGGGCTGACCACACCGTGGATGTCCTACGGTGGCTCGTCCCTGCTGGCGAACTACGTGCTGCTGGCCATCCTGGCGCGCATCTCGCACAGCGCCCGTCGTCCCCTGCGCGGCCGCACCCGCAAGCCGCCGATCGCGGCGGCCAGCACCGAGGTGATCGAGAAAGTATGAACGCCTCCCTGCGCCGGATCTCGGTGACCGTGATGGCGTTGATCGTGTTGCTGTTGATCAACGCCACGATGACGCAGGTGTTCGCCGCCGATTCGTTGCGTGCCGACCCGCGCAACCAGCGGGTCCTGCTCGACGAGTATTCGCGCCAGCGCGGCCAGATCGTGGCCGGCGGCCAGCTGCTGGCCTATTCGGCCGCCACCGACAACCGCTACCGCTTCCTGCGCGTCTACCCCAACCCCGCGGAGTACGCACCGGTCACCGGCTTCTACTCGCTGCGCTATTCCAGCACCGGCCTGGAACGCGCCGAGGATCCGCTGTTGAACGGTTCCGACGAGCGGCTCTTCGGGCGCAGGCTGGCCGACTTCTTCACCGGCCGTGACCCGCGCGGCGCGAACGTCGACACCACGATCAAGCCGCGGATCCAGCGCGCCGCCTGGGACGCGATGCAACAGGGCTGCGGCGGCCCGCCGTGCAAGGGCGCCGTCGTCGCCCTCGAGCCGTCGACCGGCAGGATCCTGGCGATGGTGTCCTCGCCGTCCTATGACCCCAACCTGCTGTCGTCGCACGATCCCGAGGTGCAGGCGCAGGCATGGCAGAAGCTGCGTGACGACCCCAACAACCCACTGACCAACCGCGCGATCTCGGAGACGTACCCGCCCGGGTCCACCTTCAAGGTGATCACCACCGCGGCCGCGCTGCAGGCCGGGGCCTCCGACACCGAGCAGCTGACGGCCGCCCCCTCCATCCCGCTGCCCAACAGCACGGCGACTTTGGAGAACTACGGTGGGGAATCGTGCGGAAACGAGCCGACGGTGTCGCTGCGGCAAGCCTTCGCCCTATCCTGCAACACCGCATTCGTCCAGCTCGGCATGCTCACCGGGTCCGATGCGCTGCGCAACATGGCGCGCTCGTTCGGGCTGGACAGCACGCCCAGCGTCATCCCGCTGCAGGTCGCGGAGTCGACCGTGGGGATCATTCCGGACGCCGCGGCGCTGGGAATGTCGAGCATCGGCCAGAAGGATGTCGCGATGACACCCCTGCAGAACGCCGAAATCGCCGCGACCATCGCGAACGATGGGGTGACGATGCAGCCCTACCTGATCGATAGCCTCAAGGGGCCGGACCTGACCACGATTAGCACCACGGCACCGTATGAGCAGCGGCGCGCCGTGTCGCCGCAGGTCGCCGCTAAGCTAACAGAGCTGATGGTCGGCGCCGAGAAGGTCGCACAGCAGAAAGGGGCCATTCCCGGCGTGCAGATCGCATCTAAGACTGGTACCGCAGAGCATGGCAGCGATCCGCGGCACACCCCGCCGCACGCGTGGTACATCGCTTTCGCGCCCGCACAGACCCCAAAGGTCGCTGTGGCGGTGTTGGTGGAGAATGGCGCCGACCGCCTGTCCGCGACGGGGGGTGCACTCGCCGCGCCGATCGGACGGGCTGTGATCGAGGCCGCGCTACAGGGAGGACCATGAGCCCGCGAGTTGGTGTGACGCTGTCTGGCAGGTACCGCCTACAGCGCCTGATCGCCACCGGCGGCATGGGTCAGGTGTGGGAGGCGGTAGACAGCCGGCTGGGCCGCCGCGTCGCGGTCAAGGTGCTCAAGCAGGAGTTCTCCCAGGACCCCGAGTTCATTGAGCGGTTCCGCGCCGAGGCACGTACCACCGCGATGCTCAACCACCCCGGGATCGCGGCGGTCCACGACTACGGCGAAAGCCAGCTGGACGGGGAAGGCCGCACCGCCTATCTGGTGATGGAGCTGGTCAACGGCGAGCCGCTGAACTCGGTGCTCAAGCGCACCGGCCGGCTCTCGCTGCGCCACGCGCTGGACATGCTCGAGCAGACGGGACGCGCGCTGCAGGTGGCGCACGCCGCCGGGCTGGTGCACCGCGACGTCAAGCCCGGCAACATCTTGATCACCCCGACCGGCCAGGTGAAGATCACCGACTTCGGTATCGCCAAGGCCGTCGACGCCGCACCGGTGACCCAGACGGGGATGGTGATGGGCACCGCCCAATACATCGCACCCGAGCAGGCTTTGGGCCACGACGCCACCCCGTCCAGCGACGTGTACTCGCTGGGAGTCGTTGGCTACGAAGTTGTGTCGGGCAAGCGGCCGTTCACCGGTGACGGCGCTTTGACGGTGGCGATGAAGCACATCAAGGAGCCCCCACCGCCGCTGCCCGCCGAGCTGCCGCCCAATGTGCGCGAGCTCATCGAGATCACGCTGGTGAAGAACCCCGCGATGCGGTACCGCAGCGGGGGACCGTTCGCCGACGCCGTGGCCGCGGTGCGTGCCGGTCGTCGTCCGCCGCGGCCCAGCGCGACACCGCCCGCCGGCCGCGCCTCACCGGCCGCCATTCCGTCCAGCCCGACCACCCGCGCGGCCGCGGTGTCGCCGAGTCGAAGCGCGGCGCCCCGTCGGTCGCGGCCGACCACCGGCGGCCACCGCACCCCCCCGGCCCGGCGTACCTTCTCCTCGGGTCAGCGCGCACTGCTCTGGGCGGCCGGCGTGCTAGGCGCCCTGGCGATCATCATCGCGGTGCTCATCGTCATCAACTCGAAGGCCGACCAGCAGCAACAGCCACCGACGGTGACCGACACCGGGACCCCGCCGGCCACGGCACCACCGCCGCCGAGCAAGACGCCGAGCGGTTCGGGGGCCCGGGCCGAAATGCGACTCGATTGGCCGGATGACGGGACAATAGGGACCTCCGGCTTACACAACGTGCCGGCCCGACACGGAACACATCAATGACCACGCCGCAGCACCTGTCCGACCGTTACGAACTGGGCGAGATCCTCGGCTTCGGCGGTATGTCCGAGGTTCACCTGGCCCGCGACGTCCGTTTGCATCGCGACGTCGCGGTCAAGGTGCTGCGCGCCGATCTGGCCCGTGATCCCAGCTTCTACCTGCGCTTCCGGCGCGAGGCGCAGAACGCCGCCGCGCTGAATCACCCGTCCATCGTCGCCGTCTACGACACCGGCGAGGCCGAGACACCCACGGGGCCGCTGCCCTACATCGTCATGGAGTACGTCGACGGCGTCACCCTGCGCGACATCGTGCACACCGATGGCCCGCTGCCGCCGCGGCGGGCCATCGAGATCATCGCCGACGCGTGCCAGGCGCTGAACTTCAGCCACCAGAACGGCATCATCCACCGCGACGTCAAGCCGGCCAACATCATGATCAGCACCACCAATGCGGTCAAGGTGATGGACTTCGGTATCGCCCGCGCGATCGCCGACAGCGGCAACAGCGTCACCCAGACCGCCGCGGTGATCGGAACCGCGCAGTATCTCTCACCCGAGCAGGCCCGGGGCGACACCGTCGACGCCCGCTCCGACGTGTACTCGCTGGGCTGCGTGCTCTACGAAATCCTCACCGGTGAGCCGCCATTCACCGGTGATTCGCCGGTTGCCGTTGCCTACCAACATGTTCGGGAAGACCCCGTCCCGCCGTCGCAGCGCCACGAGGGCATCTCCGCCGACCTCGACGCCGTCGTGCTCAAGGCGCTGGCGAAGAATCCCGACAACCGTTATCAGACGGCGGCGGAGATGCGCGCCGATCTGATTCGGGTGCACAACGGCGAAAAGCCCGAAGCGCCAAAGGTGCTCACCGACGCCGATCGCAGCTCGCTGTTGTCGTCCGCTCCCGGCGCCGTCGGCCCGTCGCGGACCGATCCGTTGCCGCGTCAGGTTCTCTCCGACGCGGGCGAGGACCGCAGCGTCGGCTCGGTCGGCCGCTGGATCGTCGCGGTCGCCGCGCTGGCGGTGTTGACGATCGTCGTCGTCATCGCCTTCAACACGTTCGGCGGCGGCGCCCGCGACGTGCAGGTGCCCGACGTGCGCGGGCAGGTGTCCGCCGACGCCATCGCGGCGCTGCAGAACCGCGGCTTCAAGACCCGCACCCTGCAGAAGCCGGATTCCACGATCCCGCCCGACCACGTCATCGGCACCGACCCGGGTGCCAACGCCTCGGTCAATGCGGGCGACGAGATCACCATCAACGTTTCCACCGGGCCCGAACAGCGCGAGGTGCCCGACGTGTCCTCGCTGAGCTACTCCGATGCGGTCACCAAGCTCAAGGCCGCGGGATTCAGCAAGTTCAAACAGGCCAACTCGCCGTCGACCCCGGAACTGCTGGGCAAGGTGATCGGGACCAATCCGCCGGCCAATCAGACCTCGGCGATCACCAACGTCGTCACGCTGATCGTCGGCTCCGGGCCGGAGACCAAGCAGGTTCCCGATATCGCGGGCCAGAACGTCGACATCGCGCAGAAGAATCTCACCGTCTACGGCTTCAGCAAGGTGACCCAGGTGCAGGTGGACAGCACCCGCCCGGCCGGTGAGGTGATCGGTACCAATCCGCCCAAGGGACAGTCGGTTCCGGTCGACTCGGTGATCGAGTTGCAGGTGTCCAAGGGCAACCAGTTCATCATGCCCGACCTGTCCGGCATGTTCTGGACCGACGCCGAGCCACGGCTACGCGCGCTGGGGTGGACGGGGATCTTGGACAAGGGCGCCGACGTCGACGCCGGTGGCTCGCAGTCCCATCGGGTGGTGTATCAGAACCCGCCGGTCGGCTCCGGGGTCAACCGGGACGGCATCATCACGCTGAAGTTCGGTCAGTAGCCGTCGGGTCGGCCGGGAAATACGGTCGCACCGCCGCGTGCACGTCGTTCTCGAGCCGGCGCACCAACGTGTCGTTGCGCTCCCATCCGCAGTCGGCGAGCCAGTTCGCCAGCATCCGGTGGCCGCCCTCGGTCAGGATCGACTCCGGATGGAACTGGACACCGTGAATCGGTAATTCGGTGTGCCGCACGCCCATGATCACGCCGCTCTCGGTATGGGCCGTGACCTGAAGCACTGGCGGCAGCGACTCGGGCAGGATGGTCAGCGAGTGGTAGCGAGTCGCCGTGAAGGGGTCCGGAAGTCCTTGCAGCACACCGATATTGCCGTGGTGGACGCTGCTGGTCTTGCCGTGCAGCAGCTCGGGGGCCCGGTCGACAATCGCACCGAATGCGACGCCGATGGCCTGGTGCCCCAGGCAGACCCCGAGCAGCGGGGTCCGCTCTGTTGCACACGCGCGAACCATCGGGATCGACGCCCCCGCGCGTTCCGGGGTGCCCGGCCCTGGGCTGAGCAACACCCCGTCGAACTGGCGGGCGACGGCGGCCTCGTCGGAGAGCCGGGTGTCGTCATTGCGCCAGACTTCGGCGTCCACACCCAGCTGGCCGAGGTACTGCACCAGGTTGAACACGAAGCTGTCGTAGTTGTCGACAACCAGGATCCGCATCGTGCCAGGTTACCGTCCGCCGGCGCTCGCGCCGCTGGTCAGTAGGCCTCAGTAGCCGACCGGGCCGTTGGGCTGCGCGAAGTGCAGCCGGTCGGGCTCGGAATGACCGACCACCTGCACGTCGGACTTGACCTCTTCGGCGTAACCGAGGCCGAAGCGAACCACGTACTGCTTGTACAGAATCACCAGGGGCGCGGCGGCCAGGGCGGCCTGCATGGCCGTCGCGTTGCCGATCGCGGTGATCGTGTACGGCGGGCTATAGGTGCGCCCGTTCAGCAAGAGGGTGTTGCCGACGCAGCGTGGCACCGAGGTCGCGATGATCCGCTGGTCCTGCATCTGGATCGCCTCGGCGCCGGCGCTCCACAGCGCGTTGAGCACGGCCAGGATGTCTTGCTGGTGCACCACCAGATCGTCCGGGGAGGCATCGCGGGGGAAACGGCCGTTGGCGTCGCGCTGCGCGTCCGCGAGGGTGACCACCAGGCCCGGCCCGTGCACCGGGCTCATTCCCGCCTCGCCGGCGAGCTGGCCGGAGCGCCGCAGCATGGCCGCCAGCGCGGCATCCGACGACCGCCCGTGCGCGGCGTCGATCTTGCCCGCCAGCGCCTCGCGCTGAGCGCTGAGACGGTTCACCGACGACTGGGTCTCCCGGACCAGGTCCACCAGCCGGGGGGCGTCACTGCGACGGATTTCGGTGCCCCCGGAGACACCGTGGGTGGCGGCGAGCAGCAGTCCGGCCAGCAGACACACGACCGGGACGCCCAAGCGCCATGGCGACCGGCGCGTCTGGATCATCGCCTCTCCATTTCCTGGTCACCGCCCCAGGTGAGTTAGTCTCGTAGCCAAGCTATGGGTGCAGCAGCTGCAGTGCTTATCGTTGCACCCCGTCCCGCTCACCGTGTCGTTGAGGTAATCCGCGAGGTAATCATGCCCAAGTCCAAGGTCCGCAAGAAGAACGACTTCACCGTCAGCGCGGTCAGCCGCACCCCGGTGAAAGTCAAGGTCGGGCCGTCGAGCGTGTGGTTCGTCGCGCTGTTCATCGGTCTGATGCTGATCGGCCTCGTCTGGCTGATGGTGTTCCAGTTGGCCGCCGTTGGGAGCCAGGCACCGACCGCTCTCAATTGGATGGCTCAACTGGGGCCGTGGAACTACGCGATCGCGTTCGCTTTCATGATCACCGGTTTGTTGCTCACGATGCGCTGGCACTGAGCAGGACCGTCGCCCTAATGAATTCATTTTCGGCCTGATTTGTCATCGCGTCAGCAACTTTGTAACCACCCAATCACACGCGTGTGATTTATCCCCACTGTTGATAGCTGATGTGGATAACTGCATAGGCCATGGTGGGAGGGGTTAAGGACCGCATGCAGCAAACACAATGGCAGCCGCACACGGCGGGAATCGCTGGTTGTGGAGCCGCGGGTGTTCTGATGGCTATCGCGGCTGTGACCGTGGTCACAGACCCGCCGGGCCGCGTTCTGGCGGGCGTTGCCGCGGCGGGTCTGATCTTGTTTGCCAGCGTGTCGTGGCACGCGCGTCCCAGGCTGGCAATCACGCCGGGCGGCCTGGCGCTCCGCGGCTGGTTTCGGACGCAGGAATTGCAGCCGTCCGACACCAAGATCATCCGCATCATCGAGTTCCGCCGTTACGGGCGCAAAGTGCGGCTGCTCGAGGTCGAGACAGCCGAGGGCGGCCTGGTGCTGTTCTCCCGCTGGGACCTCGGAACGGATCCGCTGGAGGTGCTCGACGCGCTCACGGCAGCGGGCTACGCGGGCCGTCAGCAAGGCTGACCGGCCCGCGGACTACCGCCGGCTCAGGAGATGGTGATCGACTCGATGACGACCGGCTCGGTGGGACGGTCGTTGCCGTCGGTGCCCGTCGTCGAGATCGCCTCAACGACCTTCTGCGACTCGGGGTCGGTGACCTCGCCGAAGATCGTGTGGCGCCGGTTCAGGTGCGGGGTTTGGCCGACCGTGATGAAGAACTGCGAGCCGTTGGTACCGGGGCCCGCGTTGGCCATCGCCAGCAGGTAGGGCTTGTCGAACTGCAGTTCGGGGTGGAACTCGTCGGCGAATTTGTAGCCCGGGCCGCCTCGGCCGGTTCCGGTCGGGTCGCCGCCCTGGATCATGAAGCCCCGGATCACCCGGTGAAAGACCGCGCCGTCGTAGAACGGGCCGGACGAGCCTCCCGATGCGTTCTGCGTCGAGTACTCCTTGGTGCCCTGCGCCAGGCCAACGAAGTTGGCGACGGTCTTGGGCGCGTGGTTTCCGAAGAGGGCGACCTTGATGTCGCCGCGATTGGTGTGGAGCGTGGCAGTAGCAGTCTGAAAGGGGCTGTTGGTCACGGCATCAGAGTCTGCCACTACGGGCGGGCGTTGCCGCACGCGGTCTCACCCAAGGCGACGCCGACGTCCCTATGCTGGCAGTCTGGTCAGATACCGGGCCGGCTGCACGGCAGGCTCCATCCACGGGACGGAAGGGCGACAGATGAGCGCGAAGACGGATTCCCGGCTGACCCCGCGGCAGCGACTGGCGCGCGGCCTGAGCTATTCGGCACAGGGCCCGGTGGACGTCACCCGGGGAGTGGTCGGCCTGAGCGTGCAATCGGCGCAGTCGACCGCCTCGCAGCTGCGTCGCCGATATCAAGAGGGGCAGCTGGCTCGAGACCTCGCCGCGGCCCAGGAAACCCTGGCCCAGGAACTTGCCGCCGCACAGGAAGTCGTCACCAGCCTGCCCCAGGCGCTGCAGGACGCGCGGCGCGCGCAGCGTCGCGGCAAGCGCCCCTTGGTCTTAGCGGGGGCGGCCGTCGCGGTCCTCGCCGGCGGCGCCGTCGCGTTCAGCCTGGTTCGGCGCTCCGTGCGGGCGAAGCCTCAGGACCCGCAGTCGCGTCCGCCCAGCGTCGACGTGCAACCGCGTCCCTAGGATCACCGCACAGCCAGCTGAAGCCGTTCGCGGCGCCTGACCAGGATGCTCGGCAGCCATGCACCGATGTCGGTCGCATCGATCCATGCGGTGCGCTCGAGCAGCATCCGCAGCACGATGTGGGCTTCCAAACGGGCCAGCGCGGCGCCTACGCAGAAATGCACGCCCTTGCCGAAACTCACGTGGCCCTTGGCGGACGCGCGGTCGAGCCGAAACTCGTTCGGATCCGCGAAGTGCGTTGGGTCGCGGTTGGCCGCTCCCCACATCAGCAGCAAGTGCGCGCCGGCCGGCACCCGGACCCCACCCAGTGTGGTGTCGCGCCAGACGTGGCGGTAATGACCGCGAAACGGCGACTCAAAGCGCAGCGTCTCTTCGATGAAAGCGCTTAGTAGTTCTGGGTTTTCGCGAAGTTGCTGCTGGACCGCGGGGCGATCGGTAAGGGTCCACGCCGCGCTGCCCAGCAGCGACGCCGTCGATTCTCCCGCGGCACTGAAGAGGGTGAGCATGATCCCGAGCGCAGGCAGCTGTTCAAGTTCACCCGATGCGTAGCGGGCGGCCAGATCGGCGATCAGACCGCCTTCAGGATTGGCGCCTGCCTTCTCGAAGTGCTCAAGGACATAGCCGGAGAGTTCCATTGCTGCGGCTCCGGCCGCCGCGAGCTGGTCGGGTGTGACGATCCCGTCGAGCAAGGTGGTGGTGGCATAGCCGAGCCGGATGAGCCTGTCGACATCATCGTCGGGCAGACCCAGCAGCTTGCAGACCACCATCATCGGCAACCGGTTGGCGACCGCACTCATCCACTCGATCCGACCATCACGCAGGCTCTCCTCCCAGAGACGGTCTGCGGTCTGTGCAGCGAACTCCTCGATCACCCGAACACGTTTGGCCGACAAGTGGGGTAGCAGGATCTTCCGGTGCATCGCATGGACCGGGTCGTCCGCGGTGGCCAATGTATGCATCGGGGCTCCCGGTGGTCCCATGTCGAGCGGGGTGACGGAACCGTCGTCATGGAAGACCACCGTGGCGGTGAGATTCGAGGAGAAATCCTCGACGCGCTCGACTGCCTCGAGTACGGCATCCCAACCGCATACCGCATAGAACACGGAATCGCCGATGCGATGCACAGGTGCCTCGGCACGCATGCGGTCGAACAGCGGGTAGGGATCTTGTATCGCCTCGCTGCTGAAAAATTCGATCGCGCTGTCCAAGACCGCCATGTTTTCAGGCTCGACGCAGCTCACCGGGGGCGTCAACGGGGTACCGAGAAGTTGAGGAACCGTCGCGGCCGAGGTCGACAGTGCACGATCTCGGCGACCGGTCACGAACAGGCGGTACGCATGAGAGAAGTAGCCTCAAATTTCTCATGCTGCGAAATGTCTTTCTCCGTCGTGCACTGTGGTGGAGCATGGGTGGATGCCGCGTGACGACTGGTTGGTGGGCCGGGATCGCAGTAGCGAAGCCGCCGAACGGATCTACACCGCGGCGGCCGACCTCATCGCACGCCGGGGATACGACGGTTTCACGATCGAGGCCTTGGCCGCCCGGGTGCACTGCTCACCCGCGACGATCTACCGGCACGCCGGCGGCAAGGCGACCATCCGCGACGCCGTTATCGGCATTCAAGCGGACCGCATTATCGACGCCACACGGCAAGCCATCAAGGACCTTCGGGGCCCCGAGCGGGTCGTGACCGCCACGATCATGGCGCTCGAACGCCTGCGCTCCGATCCGCTGGCTCAGCTCATGCGGTCGATCCACGCGGCCCCGGTCAGCGATTGGGTCATCAGCTCACCCACGGTGACGACCTTGGCCGCCGAGATGTTGGGGCCCGACAACGACGACCCGCTGGCGGCGCAGTGGCTGATCCGCGTCTTCCTGGCGCTCTGGGGCTGGCCGCTCAAAGATCCGATCGCCGAGCGCGCCTTGGTGGAACGGTTTCTCGGCTCGTCCTACACGAGGGCAGTGAAAGAGCAGGGGCCTTGACTTGTGGAGCCTAGGGGAATCGAACCCCTGACACCCGCCTTGCAAAGGCGGTGCTCTACCAACTGAGCTAAGGCCCCTCATCGTGACTGGGTGGCTGACCTTGGTCATCCACAGCCACGTGCCAGACCTCGACTCCACGTCGTGACCACGCCACCGCTGCCAATACGACGATGAGTCCCAATGGCAGTGCGAGCCTTACGCAACGTCTTGACGGGCACATGGTTGTGGGCCTAGGAGGACTCGAACCTCCGACCTCTTCGTTATCAGCGAAGCGCTCTAACCGCCTGAGCTATAGGCCCGTACTCGCGTACGGCCGAGCGACGAGATTACCGCAATCCCCGCCCTACTCCCAAAAGTGCAGCATCCACTGCTAGTCGCGGTCCGCCAGCGTGACCTCGACGCCACCGATCAGATCGGTCGTCAGGTTGTAGACGAACGCGGCGATGGTCGCCATCGCGGTCAGCAGCACGATGTTGACCAAGCCGATCAGGACGGCGCCGCCGAATATCGTCCCGCTGGACACCAGTTCACCGCTGCTGCCGCTGGTGTTGTTCAGCAGGTCGCCGACGTTGCTGTTCAACTTCGACCAGACACCCATGCCGCCGAGCACCAGGTAGAGAAACGCGACGGCGATCATCCAGACGAAGAACAACGCCACCGAGAGCAGCAGCGACACCTTCAACGTGCTCCACGGGTCGATGCGACGGATCTGCATGCTCGCGCGCACCGGGCCCCGTGTGCGCCGGGACACCTGCACCCGGTTGTCGCGGCTGTCCCTTCCGTCCCGGGTTTCGGTGGTGGCCGTACGGCCGGTGCCCGACGAGCTCGGCGACTCCGCGGGCCGCTCGGGGGCGGGCTTGCGGTGCGGGCCGCGCGGCAGCGGGCCGGACAGATCCGGTAGCTCGCTGGCGTAGGCCTCCGTCGGCGACGCCTCACCACGCGCGGGCTCGGGCTCTTTGGCATGCGACGGAGCGCCGGGTGCCGCGGTACCGGAGATGAAACGGTTCAGCCGGGCCTCGACGCCGCCGGCCTGGCCCGATGGCCGCTTCTCGGTGGGCGGCTCGCTCTGCCGAGGTACCGGCTGCTGGGGCCGGGCGCCGCCGCGCTGCCAGGGCGGTCCATCCCCGCCCTCTTGGCTGCGGCCACCCTGCGCGGGCGGCGCGGCGCGGCGCACCCCAGCACGCTCGACCGAACCATCCCCGTTGGGGCCGTCCCCCTTTTTGGGGGCGCCCGGCTCGTTCGGTGAGGTCACCCCGACTCCTTAGGTCTCCTACCCTGGCCGCCCACGCGGTGGCACTCGCATTATGTCTGGTCGGGCTGAGTCTAGTGGCTCGGCACCGCTAGCTGTCCGACTCCGCGGCACCGGCGCTTTCCTCGACGACTTCGTCCGCGTTTTCTTCCGCGTTGCGGGCGATGGCCAGCAGCGTGTTCTCCTCACCCAGGTTCATCAGGCGCACGCCCTTGGTCTGCCGTCCCGCCTTGCGAACCTGGCCCGCTGCGGTGCGGATGACGCCGCCTCCCGAGGTGATCGCGTACAGCTCGCTGTCCTCATCGACAATCAACGCACCAACCAGCCTGCCACGCCGGCGGTCGTACATCACAGTCAGGACTCCCTTGCCGCCGCGGCCCTGCACCGGATACTCCTCGATCGCGGTGCGCTTGGCGTATCCGCCCGACGTCGCCACCAGCAGGTAGGTGCCCTCGCGCACGACGTTGAGCGACAACAGATAGTCGTCGGTGTTGAACCGCATGCCCTGCACGCCGGACGTGGCGCGGCCCATCGGACGCAGCGCTTCGTCGGTCGCCGAGAACCGGATGGACTGGCCGTTGGCCGAGACCAGCAACAGGTCCTCGTCGGCCGAGCAGAGCACCGCACCGACCAGTTCGTCGCTGTCGCGCAGGTTGATCGCCACGATTCCGCCCGAACGGTTGGAATCGAAGTCGGTCAGCTTGGTCTTCTTCACCAGACCGTTGCGGGTCGCCAGCACCAGGTACGGGGCGTCCTCGTAGCTGCGGATCTGGATCACCTGTGCGATGCGCTCCTCGGGTTGGAACGCCAGCAGGTTCGCGACGTGCTGACCGCGCGCCGTCCGCGAGGCCTCGGGCAGTTCATACGCTTTGGCGCGATACACCCGGCCCTGAGTGGTGAAGAACAGGATCCAGTCGTGCGTGGAGCACACGAAGAAGTGCCGCACGATGTCGTCCTGCTTGAGCCCGGCGCCCTGCACGCCCTTGCCGCCACGTTTCTGGCTGCGGTACAGGTCGGTCTTGGTGCGCTTGGCGTAGCCCGTCTCGGTGATGGTGACGACGACGTCCTCGCGGGCGATCAGGTCCTCGTCGTTGACCTCGCCGTCGGCGGCGATGATCCGTGTACGACGCTCGTCGCCGTGCTTGTCGACGATCTCGGACAGCTCGTCGTGCACGATCGCGCGCTGCCGCTCGGGCTTGGCCAGGATGTCTTCCAGGTCCGCGATCTCGGCCTCGATCTTGGCCAGGTCGTCGATGATGCGCTGGCGCTCCAGGGCAGCCAGCCGGCGCAGCTGCATGTCCAGGATCGCCTGCGCCTGGATTTCGTCGATCTCGAGCAGCTCGATCAGGCCGGCCCGCGCGATTTCCACGGTCTCCGACGCGCGGATCAGGGCGATCACTTCGTCCAGCGCGTCGAGCGCTTTGACCAAACCGCGCAAGATGTGGGCGCGTTCGTTGGCCTTGCGCAACCGGTAGGTGGTGCGCCGGACGATGACATCGAGTTGATGCGCGACGTAGTAGCGGATCATTTGGTCGAGCCGCAGGGTGCGCGGCACCCCATCGACGATCGAGAGCATGTTCGCGCCGAAGCTGGTCTGCAGCTGGGTGTGCTTGTAGAGGTTGTTCAGCACCACCTTGGCCACAGCGTCGCGCTTGATCTCCACCACGATGCGCAGACCGACGCGGTCGCTGGACTGGTCTTCGATGTTGGAGATGCCGGCCAGCTTGCCGTCGCGGACCTGCTCGGCGATCGAGGTGATGAAGTTGTCGTGGTTCACCTGGTAGGGCAGCTCGGTGATCACCAGCGAGGTGCGGCCACGTGAATCCTCTTCTACCTCAACGACTCCGCGCATCCGGATCGAGCCCCGGCCGGTGGTGTAAGCGTCGTGGATGCCCTGCGATCCGACGATCAGACCGTGGGTGGGGAAGTCCGGGCCCTTGACCCGCTCGCAGACCGCGGCCAGCGTGGCCTCTTCGTCGGCCTCGTGATTGTCCAGGCACCAGTAAACGGCTTCGGCCAACTCGCGCAGGTTGTGCGGCGGGATGTTGGTCGCCATGCCGACCGCGATGCCGCCGGACCCGTTGGCCAGCAGGTTGGGGAACCGGCTGGGCAGCACGGTCGGTTCCTGCACGCGGCCGTCGTAGTTGGGGATGAAATCGACTGTCTCCTCGTCGATTTCACGCAGCATCTCCATCGCGAGCGGGGTGAGCCGCGCCTCCGTGTACCGCATGGCGGCTGGCGGGTCATTACCCGGCGAACCGAAGTTACCCTGGCCGTCGACCAGCGGATAGCGCAGCGACCACGGCTGCGCCATGCGCACCAGGGTGTCGTAGATCGACGCATCGCCGTGCGGGTGGTAGTTACCCATCGTCTCGGCGACCGAGCGCGCCGACTTGGCGTGGCTGCGGTCCGGGCGGAACCCGGAGTCATACATCGCATAGAGCACCCGGCGGTGCACCGGCTTGAGACCGTCGCGCACCTCGGGTAGCGCGCGGCCGACGATGACGCTCATCGCGTAATCGATGTAGCTGCGCTGCATCTCCTGCTGAATGTCGACCGGTTGGATGCGGTCGACGGAGTCGTCGCCTGGCGGCAGCGTGGTGTCAGTCATGTATTCCTCGTTGGTTGGTCAACGGTGGGCCGGGTCTGATCGCTCAGACGTCCAGGAAGCGAACGTCCTTGGCATTACGAGTGATAAAGCTGCGGCGCGCGTCGACGTCCTCGCCCATCAGGATGGAGAACAGTTCGTCGGCGGCCGCGGCGTCGTCGAGCGTGACTTGGCGCAGCACCCGGACGCTTGGATCCATTGTGGTTTCCCACAATTCCTTGGCATCCATCTCACCGAGACCCTTGTAGCGCTGGATCCCGTCGTCCTTGTTGATCTTCTTGCCCGCCTTCTGGCCGGCCTCCAGCAAGCCGTCGCGCTCGCGGTCGGAGTAGGCGAATTCGGGATCGCTGCGCTGCCACTTCAGCTTGTACAGCGGCGGCTGCGCCAGGAACACGTGGCCGTGCTCGATCAGCGGCCGCATGAACCGGAACAGCAGCGTCAACAACAGGGTCGAGATGTGCTGGCCGTCAACGTCCGCGTCGGCCATCAGCACGATCTTGTGATAGCGCAGCTTGGCGATGTCGAACTCGTCGTGGATACCGGTGCCCAGCGCGGTGATGATCGCCTGGACTTCGGTGTTCTTCAAAACCCGGTCGATGCGCGCCTTTTCGACGTTGATGATCTTGCCGCGCAGCGGCAGGATGGCTTGGAACATCGAGTCGCGGCCACTCTTGGCCGAGCCGCCGGCCGAGTCGCCCTCCACGACATACAGTTCGGACTTGCGCGGGTCGGTGGAGCGGCAGTCGGCAAGCTTGCCGGGAAGGCCGCCGAGGTCGGTTGCACTCTTGCGGCGCACCAACTCTCGCGCTTTGCGGGCGGCGATGCGGGCCTGCGCCGACGACACCGCTTTGTTGACCACGACCTTGGCGTCGGCGGGGTTGGCTTCGAACCAGTGCGTGAGTTGCTCGTTGCAGACCTTCTGCACGAACGACTTGACTTCGGTGTTGCCCAGTTTGGTCTTGGTCTGGCCCTCGAACTGCGGTTCGCTGACCTTGACCGAGATCACCGCGGCCAGGCCCTCACGGATGTCGTCGCCGGTGAGGTTCGGATCCTTGTCTTTCAGCAGCTTCTTGTCTTTGGCGTACTTGTTGACCACCGTCGTCAGCGCGCTGCGGAAACCCTCTTCGTGGGTGCCGCCCTCGTGGGTGTTGATGGTGTTGGCGAAGGTGTGTACCGATTCGGAGTAACCACCGTTCCACTGCATCGCGATTTCGACCTCGTGGCCGGGGCCCTTGCCGTCGAAGTCGATGATGCTCTGCTGGATTGGGCTCTTGGTGCGGTTGATGTGCTTGACGAAGTCGACGAGCCCACCGGGGTAGTGGAAGGTGCGGTGCTTAACCTTATGTGGCGCAGTGGATTCCGCGGCCTTCTCCTGAGCCGACTTGGGGGCTTCGGCGGTGTCGCTGACGACCTCGTCGACCACCTCCTCATTGCTGACCCGCTCGTCGGTGAGGTTGATCGTCAAACCCTTGTTGAGGAACGCCATCTCTTGCAGCCGGCGCGCGACCGTCTCGAAGTCGTACTCGGTGGTCTCGAAGATTTCCGAGTCGGCCCAGAATCGGATCGTGGTGCCGGTGCGCTTGGTGGCCTCGCCCTGCTTGAGGGTGCCGGGCACGGCGCGGTCGTAATACTGCGACCACTCGTGGCCGTCGCGGGCGATATCCACCTCGAGCCGTGTCGAAAGCGCGTTGACCACCGACACACCGACGCCGTGCAGACCACCACTGACGTTGTAGCCGCTGTTCTCCCCGCCGAACTTGCCACCCGCGTGCAGTTGGGTCATCACGACGTCGACGGTGGGGGCGCCGGTGGCGTGCATCGCCACCGGGATGCCACGGCCGTTGTCGGAGACCTCGACGCTGCCGTCGTCGAGAATGCGGACGTCGACCTTGTCGGCGTAGCCGGCCATCGCCTCGTCGACCGAGTTGTCGACTACCTCCCAGATGAGGTGGTGCAGACCACGCTCACCGGTCGACCCGATGTACATACCGGGGCGTTTGCGGACGGCCTCCAGGCCTTCGAGCACGGTGATCGCTGAAGCGCCATATTCTTCTTGCGCCTTCTTCTTCTGGGCAGCCACGGTCGGAATGCTCTCCTTGGGGTTTCATGCGGGCGGTTCCAGTCACCGCAACAGTCGCATCCTGCCAGTCTAGCGTGAGCAGCCGTCCGCACCGATTTTCTGGCCGCGTTTCTACCCAGCTAACCGCGCCGTGCGCACGATTTCTTTATTCTGGGCGCGTCCCGACGTGCGTCGAGGGGGTCCGCGTCGTCCTGGCGGATTTCAGGGGCCTGTGGACGAACCCCCCCGGGGATCCGCGGATGCCATCAAACTCCCTAACCGTAGGTATCGCGCGGGCCTCTTCCCGCGATATGACGCGGCCCCTTGCGCCACGAAGGCGCCGCCGGGCCGGTGATTTTCACCGACGTCACCACACCGTTGCCGACGGCGGCGGCGATCTTGGCCAGTAACTGCGACTGGATCATCCGCAACTGGGTGGCCCACGCCGTCGATTCGGCGACCACACTCAGCACACCATCATTGAGGGCGGTCGGCGTGGCATGGTCGGCGATCTGGTGTCCGACGACCGTCGCCCAGTTGCCCAGCACGGTGCCCTCGGCGACCTGCGCAGACCAACCCCGCTTTTTCGCCAGATCACGCGCCAGGCTGCCCAGCGGTTGGGGGTCGCGAACATCGGGTCCTGGACCCGACCAACTGCGGCGCTGGCCCGCCACCCGGCGCGGGGCGGGGGCACTCGCGCGGCCGCGACCGGCGTCTTTGCCCTGAGCCCGCGCGGCCGCTCTAGCCTCCTCGAGGGTGCGCCGCACCAGATCGATCCCACTCAGCGCGTTCAACGGCTCGGTGGGACGCGGACCGTCATCCGTGCCGGTCACGCGCGCATCTCCGATATCCGTCCCGAATCGCTGTCCCGTAAGTCGACGTACACCTGCCGAGCCTCCCAGCCCGCCGGAATGTCTTCTAGCACCGCCGCGGTGACCAGCACCTGTTCGGCCGATTCGGCCACCGTGGCCAACGCACGGCGGCGCGCCGCATCGAGTTCGGCGAACACGTCGTCGAGCAATAACACGGGGTCGCTTTCTTCGGCTCGCAGTAATTCGTAAGCGGCCAACCGCAGCGACAACGCGAACGACCACGATTCCCCGTGGCTGGCAAAACCTTTCGCGGGCTGGTCGCCGAGCCACAACTCCAGGTCGTCGCGGTGCGGTCCGACCAGGCACATGCCGCGTACCAGCTCCGCATCGCGGCGCGCCGACAGCGCCGCGAGCAACGCGGCCTCGAGGAACTCGCGGTCAGCGCCGGCGATGTCTGCCGCGGCCTCGGCGCCCAGGCTGGACCGATAACCGATCGAGGCAGCGCGCGATCCCGGCGCCAGCAGCTGATAGGCCTTCTCCACCTCGGGTGCCAACTGGTTCACCAAATCGATACGGACGGCCATCAATTGGGCGCCGTATTCGGCGAGGCGGCTGTCCCAGACGTCTAGCGTGTCCAGGGCGCTCTGATCCCCGCGGTAGCGCGCACCGGACAGGGATTTCAACAGCGCCGTGCGCTGGCGCAGGACTTTTTCGTAGTCGGCGCGCACCCCGGCCACCGCCGGCCGGCGCACCGTCGCCAAATCGTCGAGGTAGCGCCGCCGGTCGGACGGGTCACCGCGGACCAAGGACAGATCCTCGGGAGCAAACAACACCGCCCGCAAGACCCCGATCACCTCGCGCGTACTGCGCACAGGTGAGCGGTTCAGCCGCGCCTTGTTCGCCCGGCCGGCCGCGATTTCCAGATCGACCGCGCACTCCCTGCCTTCGTTGACCACGATCGTAGAAACCACCGCGCGGTCGGTGCCCGCGCGGATCAACGGCGCATCCGTTCCCACCCGATGCGAGCCCATGGTGCTCGAATACCACAGCGCTTCAAGAAGATTCGTCTTCCCAAAGCCGTTGGACCCGATGAATACCGTCCGACCAGGCTGCAATTCGAGGTCGACATGTGCCCAGGACCGGAAGTCGCGCAGTCCCAAATGCCGGACGTACACCTAGCCAGGCAACCGGACGGGCATCAGCAAGTAGACGTAATCCGTCGGCAGGGCGCTGTAGGGCCCCGTGCCGGTCGGGTGGCTGTCGTCGTTCAACGCCGGACGCAGCAGCGCCGGCTTGCCCGGCGTCGTGAAACCGAACGACACCCGCTCGGAATGCACCGATCCCAGTCCGTCGGTCAGATAGGTCGGGTTGAAGGCGATCGTCAGCGGCTCACCGACGAAATCGACCGCCAAGTCCTCCTCGGCCCGGCCGACGTCATCGGCGCCCGCGGACAGCCGCAGCGAGCCCTCGCTGAATTCCATCCGCACCTGGGCGCCCCGGTCGGCCACCAGCGCCACCAGCTTGATCGCCTCGGTCAACTCCGCGACGTTGATGGTCGCGACCGCCGTGTGCTCCGCCGGCAACAGCTGACGGAACTTCGGGAATTCCGCGTCGAGCAATCGGGTGGTGCTGCGCTTGCCGTTACCGCTGATGCCGAGCAATCCGTCTTTGCCGACGCCCGACCCCGCACCCAATGACAGCCGGACCTCGGAGCCGTCGGCGCCCGTCCGCGCGGCCTCGGCCAGCGTCTTGGCCGGGACCAGGACCGCGGCTTCGATATCGGGCGAGGCCGCCGACCACGTCAGCTCGCGAACCGCCAAGCGGAACCTGTCGGTAGCGGCCAAAACCACCTTCTCACCCGAAATCTCGACCCTGATTCCGGTCAGCATCGGCAACGTGTCGTCGCGGCCGGCCGCGATGGCGACCTGGCTGATCGCCTCGGCGAACAGGTCGGCGGGCAGCGTCCCGGTCTCTTCCGGCAGCGTCGGCAGCGTCGGGTAATCCTCAACCGCCATCGTCGGCAGCGAGAACCTGGCGTTTCCGCAGTGCAGCGCCACCCGGTTACCGTCGACGTAGAAGTCGATCGGCTTGTTCGGCAGCGCCCGCACGATGTCTGACAGCAACCGGCCGGATACCAAAACGCTTCCCGGAGAAGCTATTTCGGCTGCAACCTGTGCTTCTGCGGAAACCTCGTAGTCGAATCCCGAGATCGTCAGGCCCTCATCGGTTCCCGAGAGCAGCACACCGGAGAGCACCGGCACCGCAGGTCGGGACGGCAGGTTCTTCGCCACCCAGGACACCGCGTCTGCGAAAGACTCCCGGACCAAACGAAATTTCAAGTCGCTGAGGCCAGCCGTTGTCGTCGCCGCGTCCATAGCGTCCCTTCACCTACCCAGCGTTCTCGAATCCATTGGCTAGCCGCCCCCCGCTAGCACGGGGCTCCGCCACGCGCGCCGATGACACGTAATGCCAACGACGAACGCAACGGCAGTCGAAGAACAACCGTAGATCCTCCGACGCCATCTTGAAAGCTAATCGCAAACCCCGACAACCCGAGCTGACGACGCCTCCGACGACGGGTGCCTGCCGCGCGTCCCCAAGCCTGTATTTCAAAGAAGAACCGATGAAGAGATCTCAGTACCAGTATTAAGGCCTGTGCATTCTGGGGACAGCATGGTCTCGGCGCAGCTAGCGCCATGATCGGGTTGTGCATCGCGGCACCAACGCCTGTGGGTGACATGTTGGGCGGATGGGGACGAACGACGGCTGTGCACGCAAGGCCCGGTACTACACCGGCGTTTGATTGCGTTGTGCACAGCCCTGCGCACATGCCTTGGGTGTGGCGGATGTGACAGACGGGCGTGAAGTTTCTCGAAAAAAATTACAAAACCACGTGCAGCGAAGGCACGAAATCAGCGCTCGGTGCGCTGGGGGAGTGGGGAACTCAGCGCTTGGAGCGCTGACGGATGCGAGTGGTGAGCTCCTTGACGTGGTCAAAAACCTCACGCCGCTCGGCCATCTCGGACAAGATCTTGCGCTGCGCATACATGACGGTGGTGTGATCACGCCCGAATGCCTGCCCGATCTTGGGCAGTGACAGATCGGTGAGCTCGCGGCACAGATACATGGCGATCTGGCGTGATTGGGCCAACGCCCGGGTCTTGCCGGGACCGCGGAGCTCTTCCACGGTGGTGTCGAAGTATTCGGCGGTGGCCGCCATGATGGTGGCCGCGCTGATCTGCATGGTGCTGGCGTCGGCGATCAGATCGCGCAGCACAATCTCGGCCAGCGCCTTGTCGATCGGCGTCTTGTTCAGCGACGCGAACGCGGTCACCCGGATCAGGGCGCCCTCGAGTTCACGGATGTTGCGTTCGATGCTGCTGGCGATCAGCTCGAGGACGTCGTCGGGCACCGCCAGCCGCTCCATCTGCGCCTTCTTACGCAAGATGGCGATGCGGGTTTCCAGCTCCGGGGGCTGCACATCGGTGATCAAGCCCCACTCGAACCGCGTCCTCAGCCGGTCTTCCAGGGTGGCCAGCTGTTTGGGCGGCCGGTCCGAGGAGATGACGATCTGCTTGTTGGCGTTGTGCAGGGTGTTGAAGGTGTGGAAGAACTCTTCCTGGATACCTTCCTTGCCCTCGATGAACTGAATGTCATCGACTAGCAGCACGTCGACGTCGCGATAGCTGCGCTTGAACGCGACCTTGCGGTCGTCGCGAAGCGAGTTGATGAAGTCGTTGGTGAATTCCTCGGTGGAGACGTACTTGACCCGCATCCCGGGGAAGAGCCGCTGCGCGTAATTGCCGGCGGCGTGCAGCAGGTGGGTCTTGCCCAGACCGGACTCACCCCAGATGAACAGCGGGTTGTAAGCCCGGGCCGGCGCTTCGGCGATGGCCAGGGCGGCCGCGTGGGCGAACCGGTTGGAGGCGCCGATGACGAAGGTGTCGAAGGTGTAGCGACGGTTGAGGCTCGTTCCGGCGGCGACGGCCGGATCGATGGCGTGCGGGCGCTCGGTGAAGTAGTTGGGCCAGCCCGGCTGGTTGTCGCTGACGGTTTCGCTGTTTTCGAAAGCTTCCTCGGTGTCGACGGCCGCGGCGTCGGCGGGGAACGACGGGTCGGATCCGGGGAAGGGTTCCGCCGGCGGGATGAGCGCATCGTCGACATCGTCGGGCGGGGGAGCGATGCGGACGCCGAGTTGGATCTGCTGCCCGAGCCGGCGGCTGAGCGCATCGGTGATGGGGGCCCGCAGATGTCGTTCGATCTCGTTTTGGACGAAACTGCTCGGCACCGACAGCAGAGCAAATCCCTCGACGATGGTCAGCGGGCGAACCAGATTCAGCCACGCTCGTTGCTGGGGGGTGAGGGGAGTGACCAGAGTCGTGCGGTTGGGGACCATGCCGTCGGTGGTGGGCTCTCCGTTGAGTTCGGAAACGACCGCATTCCACACTGTCGTGAAACTGGAACCGGGGTCATCGGTCAACGACGCATCTCCCTGGTTCTCGAACGTCCCGACCCGAGTTACACCACGCTTGGCGACAAAACAACTGTCCACATAGTTATACACAGGTGTGGACAGGATGATCGTAGGTGAGCCACAACCTACCGGCGACGGCTCGCGATCTCCGCGCTGGAAGAGAACCTCGAAAGGTTGTCTAGGCAGCTAGTCGATCTACCATCCTCGCTTCGTTGTCGAGCGCTGCTTCAGTCTAAAACGACTTCGCAGAAGCTAACAGTTTTCCGTTCGGCTGCCAACCGTTCCGTTGCATTCCAATCGGGTCGTTTAGGGTACGTGAGGCTTACTTCGGCTCGTTATGGTAGCCACGTCGGTGGCGGGTGTGACCGAAACGGAAATCTTTCTTCGGGCGTCCGCGCGGGTTCGTTGCGGGAAGCCAGGTTTGACCAGGCGAAGCCTCGTAAGTACCCTCAAACAGTCGCCCGAAAGTCGGCGATACGGCTGCGACCCGAACCACCCTGGGGACCGCGCCGGCCAGCAGCACCAAGACCACCTCCGGTCGAACCGCAGACGAGCCCGATGCGAAACGTCTGAGCGGCCGGATGGCAACACAACGAGGAGAACGTCGTGGCCAAGGGCAAGCGGACCTTCCAGCCGAATAACCGGCGCCGAGCCCGCGTGCATGGTTTCCGCCTGCGGATGCGCACTCGTGCCGGACGCGCGATCGTGTCCGGTCGGCGCCGCAAGGGTCGCCGCGCGCTCTCTGCCTGATCGCAACGTCAGGTCTTTCGGCGGTGCTTCCCGCACGCAACCGCATGACGCGGTCAATTGACTTTGACGCGACGGTGAAGCACGGGATTCGCCTGGCACAGCCCGATGTCGTCGTGCACTTACGTCGGGGAGTGGACGGCGACGAAATCGATGCGCCCCGCGTCGGACTGGTTGTGGGCAAGCCCGTCGGATCCGCCGTTGAACGCCACCGGGTCTCGCGTCGGCTGCGGCATGTGGCGCGCACGCTACTGAGCGAGCTCGGCCCATCCGATCAGTTGGTGATCCGTGCACTGCCCAGCAGCCGCACCGCATCCTCGGCCCGGCTCGAGCAGGAACTGCGCCGGTGTCTGCGCCGGGTGCCTGCGGCGGGGAGCAAGCCGTGACGGCACCGGCGCGGCTGCGCGCGTTCACCCGTACGACCGGAAGGGCCGCCGCGCGCGGAGTGATTTTTCTGATCCAGCTGTACCGGCATATGGTGTCGCCGCTACGTCCGGCGACCTGTCGCTTCGTTCCGACCTGCAGCCAGTACGCGGTCGATGCGCTCGATGAGTACGGGCTGATTCGGGGGAGCTGGTTGGCTGCGGCCAGACTCGCCAAGTGCGGACCATGGCATGAAGGCGGATGGGATCCGATACCGGACCGCCCGGAAAGCCACGTGAATTGCCAAAACGCCAGCGACGCTTGGGTTGTCCGGGCGGCGCGAGGGGAGAGTGGATCTTTTGTTTGATTTCTTCAGCCTCGACTTCGTCTACTACCCGGTGTCGTGGATCATGTGGGTTTGGTACAAGTTGTTCGCCTCCATGCTGGGGCCGTCGAACTTCTTCGCCTGGGCGCTGTCGGTGATGTTCTTGGTCTTCAGCCTGCGGGCGCTGCTCTACAAGCCGTTCGTGCGGCAGATCCGCACCACGCGCCAGATGCAGGAACTGCAGCCGCAGATCAAGGCGCTGCAGAAGAAATACGGCAAGGACCGCCAGCGCATGGCGCTCGAGATGCAGAAGCTGCAGCGCGAGCACGGCTTCAACCCGATCCTGGGCTGCTTGCCGATGCTGGCGCAGATCCCGGTGTTCATCGGTCTGTATCACGTGCTGCGTTCGTTCAACCGGACCACCGGCGGCTTCGGCCAGCCCCACTTGTCGGTGGCGCAGAACCGCCTGACCGGAAACTACGTCTTCACCCCGACCGACGTCGGACACTTCCTGGACGCCAACTTATTCGGCGCACCCATCGGTGCCTTCATGACGCAGCGCACCGGGCTGGACGCGTTCACGTTCTTCAGCCGGCCGGCCGTGATCGCGGTGGGCCTGCCGGTGATGATCCTGGCCGGCGTCGCGACCTACTTCAACAGCCGGGCCTCGGTGGCGCGGCAGAGCCCGGAGGCGGCGGCCAACCCGCAGACCGCGATGATGAACAAACTCGCGCTCTACGTCTTCCCGCTCGGCGTGGTGGTCGGTGGGCCGTTCCTTCCGCTCGCGATCATCCTGTACTGGTTCGCCAACAACATCTGGACCTTCGGGCAGCAGCACTACGTCTTCGGGATGATCGAAAAAGAGGACGAAGCCAAGAAGCAGGAAGCGATCCAGCGCCGGGCGGCCAACGCGCCGGCGCCGGGAGCGAAGCCGAAGCGGAATCCCAAGGCGGCATCACCGGGTGGGAACGGCTCGTCGACGGCCGACAGCGACACCGATGCATCAGGTTCCGCGGCGGCGGATTCCGATGTGGCCGACGGCCCGGCGGGCGACGCGGGCAACGGCCCGACCAACCGCACGCCGCGGCCCGGCGCGCGACCGAAAAAACGCAAACGCTGATCCGGGCGGAATAGCTATCGGGGGCCGCCCGGACAGGGCGATCCCAATTGGGCTGGGGCCCATGGAATGAGGGAGAGAAGACATGACAGACGCTGACACCACCGAGCGCGACGCCGACACGGAGCTCGACACCCAGGCGGCCTCCGAGGATGCCGCGGAGTCCGGTGCGGAAGGAATCGATGATCTCGAGGAGCGGTTGGTCGCCGAGGGCGAGATAGCCGGCGACTACCTCGAAGAGTTGTTGGACCTGTTGGACTTCGACGGCGACATCGACTTGGACGTCGAGGGCAGCCGCGCGATCGTCAGCATCGATGGCAGCGACGACTTGAACAAGTTGGTCGGCCGCGGCGGCGAGGTGCTCGACGCGCTGCAAGAACTCACCCGCCTCGCGGTGCACCAGAAGACCGGCGTGCGGAGCCGGTTAATGCTCGACATCGCGAGCTGGCGCCGGCGGCGCCGGGAGGAATTGGCGGCGCTGGGCGACAAGGTCGCGCGCCGGGTCCTCGAGTCCGGGGACCGCGAAGAGCTCGCACCGATGACGCCGTTCGAACGCAAGATCGTCCACGACGCGGTCGCGGCGGTCGCCGGCGTGCACAGCGAGAGCGAGGGCGTCGAGCCCGCGCGCCGTGTGGTCGTCCTGCACGACTGATCCAGAGTTACAGCGGTGTAGTTCCCATCGCCCGTCCCGGCCTCCGAAGGTTGCAAGTGCACGCTCCAACTAGAGGATGTTTCACGTGAAACATGTCGGTCGCGCCGACGCCGCGGCGGAACCTCCCGGGGAGGGCGCCGGGATCGGCGCGGCCCCCGACTCCGCGGCCGCGATCTTCGGCGACCGGCTGGGAACCGCGCGGCGCTATGCGGAGCTGCTCGCAACCGCGGGCGTGGAGCGGGGGCTGCTCGGCCCGCGAGAGGTCGACCGTATCTGGGGCCGCCACATACTCAATAGCGCGGTCCTCAGCGAGCTCCTCGGCTCGGGCGAACGGATCATCGATATCGGCAGCGGGGCGGGCCTGCCCGGGATACCGTTGGCGATCGCGCGACCCGATCTGGACGTCGTGTTGCTCGAGCCGCTGCTGCGGCGCAGCGAATTTCTCACCGAGGTCGTCAACGAACTAGGGTTAGCCGTCGAGGTGGTCCGTGGCCGTGCGGAGGAACCGAGAGTGCGCAACCGGTTCGGGGAGAGGGATGCTGCGGTGTCGCGAGCGGTTGCATCATTGGACAAGCTGACGAGGTGGAGCTTGCCCCTACTACGCCCCGACGGGCGCATGCTCGCCATCAAGGGGGAGCGGGCTTCCGATGAAGTTGAACAGTACCGGCGTGTGATGGCAGCATCGGGCGCCGCTGATGTCAGGGTGGTGACATGTGGCGCGACCTATTTGCGTCCCCCCGCAACCGTAGTTTCAGCGCGACGCGGAAAGCCGCCACACCACAAGCCGGCACGGACCGGGAAGGCCGGAACCCGATGAGTTCTTCAGGAGATTGGCCGGTGGCTCCGCAGGCGCCGGCAGACGTTCAGCAGGCGGCAGCACCAGCCCCGGCGCCGGCGACGAATGTTTCACGTGAAACAGCGGACGAATTCGATACCCCGATCGGGGCGGCCGCCGAGCGCGCGATGCGGGTGTTGCACACTACCTACCCGCCGCTGCGCCGGCCGTCCCATCGCCGGGTGTTCACAGTCGCGAATCAGAAGGGCGGCGTAGGGAAGACCACCACGGCCGTCAACCTCGCGGCGGCCCTCGCGCTGCAGGGACTCAAGACCCTCGTCATCGACCTCGACCCTCAGGGCAACGCCAGCACGGCACTCGGCATCACGGACCGCCAATCCGGGACTCCGTCGTCCTACGAGGTTCTGCTCGGCGAGGTCGCCGTGCAGGACGCGCTACGGCAGAGTCCGCACAACGAGCGCCTGTTCTGCATCCCGGCGACGATCGACCTAGCCGGTGCCGAAATCGAATTGGTCAGCATGGTGGCGCGCGAGAACCGACTGCGCACCGCGCTGGCCGACCTCGACAGCCTCGACTTCGACTGCGTCTTCATCGACTGTCCGCCATCGCTCGGATTGCTGACCATCAACGCGCTCGTCGCCGCGCCGGAGGTGATGATCCCGATCCAATGCGAGTACTACGCCCTCGAGGGCGTCTCGCAACTGATGCGCAACATCGAGATGGTGAAGGCCCACCTCAATCCCAAGCTCGAGGTGAGCACCGTCGTGCTGACCATGTACGACGGCCGCACCAAACTCGCGGACCAGGTCGCCGAAGAGGTACGCCGATACTTCGGAAGCAAGGTGTTGCGCACGGTCATTCCGCGCAGCGTCAAGGTTTCCGAGGCGCCCGGCTACAGCATGACCATCATCGATTACGACCCCGGCTCACGCGGGGCGATGAGCTATCTCGATGCGAGCCGCGAACTCGCCGAGCGCGATTGACCACCATCCGCGAAGGGACGACTATGACGCAGCCGCTACGCAAGAAGGGTGGCCTCGGACGGGGCCTGGCTTCGCTGATTCCGACTGGACCCGCGGAGGGTGACTCGGGACGGGCGACGCTCGGCCCGCGGATGGGCGACGCCGCCGCCGACGTCTTGATCGGGGGACCGCCGCCACAGGATGCGTCCTCCGTGGGGGCGGTCTATCGCGAGATCGCGCCCGCCGACATCGAACGCAACCCGCGTCAGCCCCGACAGGTCTTCGACGAGGAAGCGCTGTCGGAACTGGTGCACTCCATCCGCGAGTTCGGTCTCTTGCAGCCGATCGTGGTGCGGGCGGTCAAGGATTCCACGAGCGGTGTGCGTTATCAGATCGTGATGGGGGAGCGGCGCTGGCGCGCGGCCCAAGAGGCCGGCCTGGCGACCATCCCGGCCATCGTGCGCGAGACCGGCGACGACAACCTGTTGCGCGACGCCCTGTTGGAAAACATCCATCGTGTGCAGCTGAACCCGTTGGAAGAGGCGGCCGCCTACCAACAGCTGCTCGACGAGTTCGGGGTCACCCACGATGAACTGGCCGCGCGCATCGGTCGGTCGCGGCCGTTGATCACCAACATGATCCGGTTGCTCAAGCTGCCGATCGCGGTGCAACGGCGGGTGGCCGCCGGGGTGCTGTCGGCCGGACACGCGCGCGCTCTGCTGTCGCTGGAGGCGGGCCCGGAAGCCCAGGAGGAGCTGGCCACCCGGATCGTCGCCGAGGGGCTGTCGGTGCGGGCCACCGAGGAAGCGGTCACCTTGGCCAACCGGGGTGGTGCGGCCACGCCGACCGCCCCGCGTCGCAAGCCGATCCAGATGCCGGGTCTGCAAGACGTTGCTGACAAGCTCTCGACGGCCTTCGACACCCGCGTCACGGTCAGTCTGGGCAAACGCAAGGGCAAGATCGTCGTCGAGTTCGGTTCGGTGGACGATCTGCAGCGGATCATCGACGTCATGTCCCCGCCCAAGGCATGAACTAGGACACCGTGTAATTACGTCACTGTGACACCGAGGCCGTTTCTGCGGAAAATTGACCCACCCTAGGGGCTCCGGCTCGACGAAACGGCATGCGCATCAACAACTTTCGACTATAGACCCGTTGCGGCGGCGCGGCGCCGGCCGTTCGGGCCCGCCAACCCCTGTTGGCCAGGCCAAAGCTGGCCCGATCACGACCACCTCTCCTATCCTGGAGGGGCTGCCGGTGCAGATCGCCGCAGTACCGCACAGGAGCCAGGAGGCTAGTGTCCGCTCGAATCATGCCGCTACGGCTCGAGGCATTCGAGCAGCTTCCCAAGCACGCACGCCGGTGCGTCTTCTGGGAAGTCGATCCCGCGACCCTCGGTAATCACGACCACCTCGCCGATCCCGAATTCGAAAAAGAGGCGTGGTTGTCGATGGTGATGCTGGAGTGGGGCTCGTGCGGGCAGGTCGCGACGGCCGTCCCGGACGAGCGAAGCCAAGCCGAGCCGCCGTGCCTGGGTTACGTCTTCTATGCGCCGCCGCGGGCGGTGCCGCGGGCACAGCGATTCCCGACCGGTCCGGTGTCCGCGGACGCGGTGCTGTTGACGTCGATGGGCATCGAACCCGGGCCGGCGGCCGACGACCTACCGCACGGTTTGATCGCCCGCGTCATCGACGAACTGGTGCGCCGCGGCGTCCGCGCGCTCGAAGCGTTCGGCCGCACCCCAGCGGCGTCAGAATTGCAGGATCCGCACCTCGTCGGTCCGGACGTGCGGCCTGTCCTGGAAGCCGTCGGCGACTGCTCGGTCGACCACTGCGTCATGGACGCCGAGTTCTTGCAAGATACGGGTTTCGTTGTGGTGGCGCCACATACGTACTTCCCTCGACTGCGCCTCGAGCTCGACAAGGGCCTCGGGTGGAAGGCGGAAGTGGAGGCGGCCCTGGAGCGCCTGCTGGAGAGCGCGCATCTGGAGCAGCCGGTGGGCGCGGGGTCCACGACGGCGAATGCGTTGAAAACCACCCAGGGTGGTTAGAAGCTAGGAACCGCCGAGTTGGCTGGTACGTTCCACCGACAGCTCGTGCGCCAGCAGTTCGGCGAAAGTGAATGTGCCAGTGGGCCGGTCGTTCTTGCCCAACAGGTAGAGCCGCTTGACCGCGGCGAGGATTCCCTCGGCGATGGCGTCACGGGTCTGGGTCGAGACCAGCATCGAGCGATCCCGCGGGTTGGTGATGTAGCCGACGTCGACCTGGACCGTCGGCATCCGGGTCAGGCGCAGCAGGTCCCACGTGCGGCCGTGCGTGCGGCAGTCACGTAAACCGGTGCGGGCCACCACTTCTCGCTGGATGAAGTCGGCGAGATTGCGCCCGATGGTGGAGACCGATCCATGCGAGTTGCCGAAGTGAAAGGAAGCCACCCCATTGGCGGCGGCGCTGATCTGACTTTCGCAGCGCAGGCTGATCATCAGGTCGGCGCCAACGTTGTTCGCGGTGGCGGCTCGTTCGGCATCGAGGGGGCTGCGGCTGACCGGTCGGGACAGGAAGGTCTCCATGCCGATCGCGGCCATCCGTCCCTCGAGGCGGCTGGCCAAGTCCCACAACACATCTGCTTCGCTGACCGGTCCCGACGGGCCCTGCATGATCGTGCCGTGGTCCGCGCCGCCGCGGCCCGGATCGATGATGATCCGCTTGCCCGACAGTTTGGGACCGGATGAGCGAACCAGCTCCTCCTCGCGCAGCGCGTGCGGAGATCCACCGGTGACCCGTGAACTCAGGAAGTGAAAGGAGCGCAACGTTTCCGGGCCGCAGATGCCGTCGGCGGAGAGCCCGTACTCGCGCTGATACGACATCAAGGCGTTGTGAGTCTGCAACCCGAAGTAGCCGTCGACCAGACCGGTGTAGAAGCCGAGATCCTGCAGGCGTGCCTGCAGCGTGGCGACGTCATCGCCGAACAGTGGGGCACCGAATTGGTGATACAGCGTGCGGGCACCAAGCCGGTACGAGGCCTCCTTCAGCGCCCGGTAGGTGGCCTCGCCGACGATGCCGTCCACCAGCAGACCGCGATGCTGTTGAAAGGCGCGGACCGCCTGGTCAAGTTCGGCGTCGAAAAGGTCGAGGGCCACGTGCCGCCCGGTGTTGAGATCGTCCTCGGAGCTATCCAGCAGGCCTAGTGTGGCCAGCGTTGCCCGGATCTCGGTCACAGCAGCGCCGCGGTCTCCACAGCGCAGCGCGTCGCCGTATTCGCGGCGCGGACTCGACATACCAAGGGCCCTCCGGGACTGACTGACAAGCTCAGATGTAGGCAACAGCTAACCGTATTGTCGCAGACGTCTCGTAAATTCGGGAAAACCCCAGGCTATGCGCGGGGCGTGGTGCGACGAATTAAATGAATGTCAGCCGAGGTCGGGAACCGCGTCCGAGAGCTCACGCAGTAACGACGCCTTGCCCTTCGCGCCGACGATCCGCTTCACCGGCTGCCCGTCTTTGAACAGGATCAGGGTGGGAATAGAGACCACCTGGAAGTTCTGTGCGGTTTCCGGGTTGGCATCGACGTCGAGCTTGGCAACGGTGAGGTGTTCGCCCCGCTCGTTGGCGATCTCCTCCAGAACCGGCGCAACCATCTTGCAGGGGCCGCACCAGGTCGCCCAAAAGTCAACCAGCACAGGCTTATTGCTGGACAACACGTCGGTGGAGAATGACGCGTCAGAGACTTCTATTGTGGCACCGGCTTTTTCGGCGTCGGTCATTGTGGCGCTCCAATCAATGTGTCGGTACTGCCCGGAAATTCGGTGGCGTCGCCTTGTGCGGCGGCGCTGGCCTCTTCGTGGTCGGCGAGCCAGCGTTCGGCGTCGATGGCGGCCGAGCAGCCGCTGCCGGCGGCGGTAATAGCTTGGCGGTAGGTGCGATCCACCAGGTCCCCGGACGCGAACACCCCATCAATCGAGGTGGCCGTGGTGCGGCCCTGCACCAGCACGTACCCGTCGGGGTCAGTGTCGAGGACGTCGCGTACCAGCTCCGAGCGCGGATCATGCCCGATCGCCACGAACACCCCGGTCACCGCCAATGTCGAGACCGCACCGGTGCCGGTATCCCGCAACCGCAGACCGGTCACGGTCTGCTCACCCTCGACCGCCTCGACCGCCTTGTTGGTCAAGATGGTGATCTTCTCGTTCGCGCGGGCGCGCTCCAGCATGATCCGGGACGCCCGGAACTCCTCCCGGCGGTGCACCAGGGTCACACTGCGGGCAAAGCGGGTCAAAAACGTGGCCTCCTCCATCGCCGAGTC
>NZ_MBEI01000068.1 GCF_001953985.1 Mycobacterium colombiense | reverse complement strand
CGTCGGGCACCGCCGCCTTCACGGACGTGGAGTCCCGGGGGTCGTGCCCGGCGATCACGTGATGCAACAGTGCGGTGTCGAGCACCGTGCGCGCGCACGGTCCGCCCTGATCCAGCGACGACGCGCACGCCACCAGGCCGTAGCGCGACACCGTGCCGTAGGTGGGCTTGACGCCGACGGTCGAGGTGAGTGCGGCGGGCTGGCGGATCGAGCCGCCGGTGTCGGACCCGATCGCCAGCGGCGCCTGGAACGCGGCCAGCGCCGCCGCGCTGCCGCCCCCGGAGCCGCCGGGCACCCGGTCGACGTCCCACGGGTTACGGGTGGGGCCGTAGGCGGAGTTCTCGGTCGAGCTGCCCATCGCGAACTCGTCCATGTTGGTCTTGCCCAGGATCGGGATCCCCGCGGCGCGCAGCCGCGAGGTGACGGTGGCGTCATACGGGGAACGCCAGCCCTCCAGGATCTTGGACCCGCAGGTGGTGGGCATGTCGACCGTGGTGAAGACGTCCTTGAGCGCCAGCGGAACCCCCGCCAGCGGCGACGGCAGCCGCTCCCCGGCAGCCACCGCCTCGTCGACGACGGCGGCCGCGCCCAACGCCTCGTCGGCCGCCACGTGCAGGAAGGCGTGGTAGCGGTCATCGGTCGCCTGGATCTGGTCCAGGCACGCCTGGGTGACCTCGACCGACGACACCTCTTTGGCGGCGATCCGGGCGGCCAGCGCGGCGGCGTCGGACCGGATGATCTCGTTCACTCGCTGTCCCCCAGGATCTGCGGGACCGCAAAGCGGCCATCGACGGCCGCGGGCGCCTCGGCCAGCGCCTCGGCCTGGGTCAGGCACGGTGTCGACTCGTCCGGCCGGGTGACGTTGACGTCCTTGAGCGGGTTATCGGTCGCTTCGACGCCGGTGACATCGACCGCCTGCACCTGGCTGACGTGGGTCAGGATGGCGCCGAGCTGGCCGGCGAAGCTGTCGAGTTCGCTGTCGGTAAGCGCCAGCCGGGACAGCCGGGCCAGGTGCGCTACCTCGTCGCGGGAGATCTGGGACACGACTGGAAAGCCTAGCCGCGAAGGTGCGGGCCGCTGCACGCCCGTTGGCCATCGCGCGGCCGGGCGGAGCCGAAATGCCGTTGACACTTCCCTGTGCAACAGTGTTGGCCGTGCCCTCCTATCTGTTGCGCATCGAGCTCGTCGACCGGCCAGGCAGCCTGGGGTCGCTGGCGGTCGCGCTCGGTTCGGTGGGAGCCGACATCCTGTCGCTCGACGTCGTGGACCGCAGCGCCGGTTACGCGACCGACGACCTGGTGATCGAACTGCCGCCGGGGGCCATGCCGGACACGCTGATCACCGCGGCCGAGTCCCTGTCCGGCGTCCGGGTGGACAGCGTGCGCCCGCACACCGGTCTGCTGGAGGCGCATCGTGAGCTCGAGCTCCTCGACCACGTCGCCGCGGCGAAAGGCAAGGCGGCGCGACTGCAGGTCCTCGCCAACGGGGCGCCCAAGGTGCTGCGCGTCAGTTGGTGCACGGTGCTGCGCAGCTCGGGCGGCGAGCTACAGCGCCTGGCCGGCAGCCCGGGTGCCCCGGAGACCAAGGCGGACTCGGCCCCGTGGCTGCCGCTGGAGCGGGCCGCGACGCTGGACAGCAACGCCGAGTGGGTGCCGCAGGCGTGGCGCGACATGGATGTGACGATGGTCGCGGCCCCGTTGGGCGACCCGCACACCGCGGTGGTGCTCGGCCGTCCCGGCCCGGAATTCCGGCCCTCGGAGGTCGCCCGGCTGGGCTACCTCGCCGGGATCGTCGCCACCATGCTGCGCTGACCGGCAGTGCGACCGAATTCGTTGATGCCTCAACGTGTTTGAGCTTCGAGCATTGCCGGGGGCGGTCCCGGTAGCCGGGCTAGTTGTTTGTCGGTGGTGGTTGGGGTTGGAAGGGTGTATACCACCACCAGTCGGCGCGCTCGCCGGTCGGTCCC
>NZ_MBEI01000067.1 GCF_001953985.1 Mycobacterium colombiense | reverse complement strand
GTCGAGCGGGTCGGGATCGACGACTCCTTCTTCCACCTCGGCGGCGACTCACTCTCCGCGATGCGCCTCATCACCGCGATCAACACCGGCCTGGATGCCCATCTGGGAGTGCGGGTCCTGTTCGAGGCGCCCTCCGTCGCCGAGTTGGCGCCGCATGTCTGCGGAGGGGGGAGCAAGCTCGCGCGGGTGGTGGCGGTCGACCGGCCGACCGTCGTGCCGTTGTCCTTTGCCCAATCGCGGCTCTGGTTCCTCGACCAGTTGCACGGGCCGTCGCCGGTGCACAACATGGCGGTGGCACTGCGGCTGAGCGGACGCTTGGATACCGACGCGATGGGCGCCGCCCTGGGCGACGTGGTGGCCCGCCACGAAAGCCTGCGGACCGTCTTCCTCGCGCACCAGGGGACACCCCGGCAAGTGGTTGTCCCGGTCGACAGCATCGACCTCGGCTGGCAGGTCATCGATGCCTGTGGGTGGGCGATAGACCGGCTGAGCGACGCCATCGACACCGTGGCGCGGCACCGATTCGACCTGTCCGGCGAGATCCCTTTGCGGACAATGCTTTTGCGTCTCGCGGAAGACGACCACGTGTTGGTGGCGGTGGCCCACCACATCGCTGCCGACGGATGGTCCCTCACCCCGCTGGTGCGCGATCTCGGGATCGCGTACGCCGGCCGGTGCGACGGCCGTGCGCCGGATTGGTCGCCGCTGGCGGTGCAGTA
>NZ_MBEI01000066.1 GCF_001953985.1 Mycobacterium colombiense | reverse complement strand
CCCCACACCTCAGCGCCACCGCACCCGGAACCCGCGCCACCTGCCCGGCAAACAACCCCACCACCGACACCGGCACCACCGACCGGCACAGCGCGAAACGGTTGCCCCACTGGTCGAGCCGAGCGTGCTCGCCCTCGTCGACCACATCCAGTGACCTCAGCCGCCGGGTGGGGTCGGCCGTCATCGCCGCCAGGAGCTGCTGCAAACGTGCCGCCAGGTCGGGGGCGTCGAGGCCGCACCAGGGCGGCCACATGCCCGCCGTGCTGAGGAAGAGCTCGTCACCGTCGCTGGAGAAGATGAGGCCGAAGCCGTCGGCCTGACCGGAGTTCGTGTACGACGCCGAGGCCGTGACGCCGCCGAATGGCAGGGTGAACGCAGACGGGATGAAGTTGACGCTGACTCGTTCGGGCGACTTTGTCAGGCCGCGGACCTTGCGCTCGAGGGCGTGCACCGGGAATCGCTGGTGCTGCACCGCCTCGTCGATTCGACTCTCGACATGCTTGCAGAACTCGGCGACCGTCGCTCCTGGTGCGGCGGTGACCACCAGCGGCACGACGCCGGCCACCATGCCGGGAAGCGTCTTCAATTCCGGGCGCACTCGCCGGTTGACCGGGAAATCGAGTACCACTTCCGGGCCCTCGGCGCACCACCCGCGAACCAACAGCGCGCACGCCGCGGTGATGACCGACGTCTGCGATACGCCCCAGACGTCGGAGAACCGATGCACCCGGCGCACGACCGCGGGGTCCAGCGCGACCGGGGCGGACGGCCACGGGTCACGCTCCCCCGCGCCGTCGGGCGTGTGGTGCTGCGCGTCGCTGTCCGGGGGCAGGTTGGCGTTCCAGTAGGCCTCGTCGTCCCGGTATTCGGCGGAGGCTTCGTAGTCCGATTCGCAGTCGATCAGCTCCCGCAGTGAGCCGAATACGGCCGTCGGGATGGGCCCGGCGGACGCGATCGCGGAGTAGATGGACGCGATGCGGTGGCCGACCAGCCCGACGCCGGTCCCGTCGATCACGATGTGGTGGCAGCACGCGAAGAAGAAGAACTCGTCACGCCGGGTCTGGAAGAGCACGAACTTGAATAGCGGCCCGGTGAGCGGCATGGGTGTGCGCTGGATGGCCAGCGCTCTGCGACGGGCTTCTTGCTCGGGGTCGGGTGAATCGCTCAGGTTGACGAACGTCAGCTCGACGTTGGGGTCATCGATCGGCCGCTGGACGACTTGGCCGTCGATCTCGAAGAAGGCGACCCGGGTCGGTTCCGCCTCGTGCACCGCTTGCCGGATCGCCCACTGCAGGGCGTCGCGCTGGACCATGCCGTTGATCCGCACGAACAAGCCAAGCTGCCACTCGGTGTCGGAGTGACCCGTTTCCTGCGCAAGCCAGATGTCGAGCTGCCCGCGCGTAAGCGGAAGTGCCTGGTTGTCAAGCTCCATCCGACTCCCCAACCACAGGGTGTTCCTTTCAACCCCCCGGTTGAGTGAAGCCGCTCGCGCAGATGCTCAGGCCATGGTGCCGTTCGCTTCTGCTCGAGGTAGCTCGGGCGCTAGGCGCAGTCCGCATTGCGGCGCTTGACCTGGCATTCGGGCCCAGCGTCGGCAAAGACCGACCGCATCCTTTGTTGCCGCTCGTCGTTGGCCGAGGCGACCGAGCCGGCCGGCGCCGCCATCGAACGGTCGACGCTTACCCACTCCGAAGACCCCGTAGTCCACATGAGTGCAACAGTTGGGACGCTAGTAGACGAGCACCCCGTAGGTCTAGGGTTATTCAAACTTAATGTCCTGTGAATTAGCCAAAGCAATAGACTTAATCCAACGTTTGGGCCCTGCTGCATACTGTTAGTACTGACTAAGATCTCATCTGGGCCATACGGTATGGCATGGTTCGGGGGGTTTCGGCATTGGTCGCCACGCATTGCGGCATTGACCGTTATTGCCCAGTTATAGGTCGCCAGATCCCCGCCGGCAGTGGCCGGCCATCAAGACGAATTGCGCATTACCCAAAAGCGGCGTGGCCCGAATGGACCACGCCGCTTTCGGACTCCTCGAAGGGATTACAGCAAACCGAGCAATTGCAAGTCGGTGACGTACTTGACGATCACCGACGCGCTGACATGCGGGATGTCATTGTCGGAACCGACCTTCGCTTCCTGCACCGCGGCGCGGAAGCGATCCGTCGGGGCGAAGGCACCCCGGGCCGGCTCGGCCGGCTGCAGGTTCTTCGGCTCCCGCAGCAGCAACGTCAACATCTGCAGGACCGAGTTCTGCCGCTGCCGTTCCGGCAGGCCGCGCAGGCCGGTCTCGAAGCGCTGCAACCACTCGCCGAAGTCGCCGACGCGCTCGATCGGGTAACCGGCTTCGATCAGCCAGTCGACGTATTCGTCGAGCCCGATGCCGTCGTCGTGCGGGTTCATCACGTGGTACGTCTCGAACCCGTCCATCACCTGGGCGCCCAGTTTCGCGATGGCTTCGGCGACGAACTCGACGGGCAGGCCGTCGAAGTGCGCGTTCTGCCGGTTGCCGTCGGCGTCCAGCTGGTAGAAGGACTTGGGCGCGGTGCCGGTGGCCACCACGCTCAGGATCATCCGGGTGAAGATGTCCGCCACGTTGAGCTGACCGGCGTAGGTGGTGTCGGCCAGGATCATGTCGGAGCGGAACACCGAGACCGGCAGCCCGCACAGGTCGTTGGCCTCGCGCAGCAGGACCTCGCCCGCCCATTTGCTGTTGCCGTAACCGTTGGCGTAGCCGCCGTCGATGACGCGCCGGGCGCTGATGACCCGGATGTCGCCGTCCTCGGTGAACTCCGCCGGGTCGATCTGGCGGCCCACGTCCGAAGTCGACACGTACGCGTATGGCTTCTTCTTCGTGGTGAGCGCCAACCGGATCAGCTCCGCGGTGCCCCCGACGTTGGGGGTGAACAGCTCGTTGTAGGGCAGGACACCGTTGACGACGGCCGCGGAGTCGACGATCAGGTCGACGGTGTCGGCCAGCCGCTGCCACGTCTCCTCGTCCAGGCCGAGGTTGGCCTGGCCCTTGTCGCCGGCGACGACCTGCAGGTGCTCTTCGGCCAGTTCCTGGAAGTGCTGCAGCAGCTCCGGGTCACCGCTGTCGAAGGTCTTCTCCAGACGGCGCCACGCGTCCTCGTCGGACCTGGCCCGCACCAGGCAGATCAGCTTGCCGTCGACCTGTTCCAGCTGCTCGAGCCATTCCAGTGCCAGGTAGCGACCCAGGAAACCGGTCGCTCCGGTCAGCAGGACCGTGCGGACCTCGGCGCTCGGGCCGGGCAGCGTCGGCGCGGTCGACAACGTCGTCGCGTCGATGAACTTGTCCAGCGTGAGGTCGCGGGCGAACACCTCCTTGGCGTCGGCGCCGTGCACCGCCGCGAAGCCGGGTCCCGCCGCGCCCTCGGTGTCGGCACCGCTGGTGATCCGGTGTGCGAGGGCGCGCACCGATTGCGAGTCGAACAGGGTGCGCACCGACAGGGCGCCGTCGACGGCGGTGTTGATCTCGGCGATCACCCGCATCGCGGACAGCGAATCCCCGCCCAGCTCGAAGAAGGAGTCCTCGACCGACACCCGCTCCATGCCGAGGACGCGGGCGAAGATGTCGGCGACGATCTCTTCGGTCGGGTCGGCCGGCGCGATGTACTCGCCGCCACGCTTCTGGTACTCCGGTGCGGGCAGGGCGCGCTTGTCCAGCTTGCCGTTGACCGTCAGCGGCAGCGCGTCCAATACCACCACCGCGGCCGGCACCATGTAGGCCGGCAGCCGGTCAGCCAGCTGGATGCGGATTCCGACCGGGTCGGCGGTTCCGGTGATGTAGCCGACCAGCCGCTTGTCACCGGGACGGTCCTCGCGGGCGATCACCGCGGCCTGCTCGACTCCGTCCAGTCCGGCGAGGGCCGCCTGCACTTCGCCGAGCTCGATGCGGTAGCCGCGCAGCTTGACCTGCTCGTCGGCCCGCCCCAGGTACTCGAGCTGACCGTCGCGGCCCCACCGGACCAGGTCGCCCGTGCGGTACATCCGCGCACCCGGGGCGCCGAACGGGCAGGCGACGAAGCGGCCCGCCGTCAGACCAGGCCGGCGCGAATAACCCGTGGCCACACCATGACCGGCGATGTACAACTCGCCGACGACACCCTCGGGTGCCGGGCGCAGCCACCGGTCCAGCACGAACAGCGCGGCGCGCGGCACCGGCGAGCCGATCGGCGCCGATCCCGTTCCGCTCTGCAGCGGCGCGCTCATCGCCGCGTACACCGTGCCCTCGGTCGGGCCGTACGCGTTGATCATCACCCGTCCGGGCGCCCACCGATCGACAACCTCGACCGGGCAGGCCTCACCGGCCACCACCAACGCCGTCGACTCGAGACCCTCCGGCGAGAGCATGCCCACCGCCGACGGGGTCTGGCTCAACACGGTGACCCCTTCGGAGACCAGCAGCGCGTGCAGGTCGTCGGGCGAGGCCGCGACCGACTCGGGCACCACCACCAGGCGGCCGCCGTGCAGCAGCGCGCCCCAGATCTCGTGCACCGACACGTCGAACACCAGTGAGTGCCACTGCGCCCACACCCCCGCCTCCGGCAGGTCGGCGTGCAGCGTCTCCAGCAGCTGCGCGACGTTCTCGTGGGTGACCGCCACACCCTTGGGGACACCGGTGGTTCCCGAGGTGTAGATGACGTAGGCGATGTTGTCCGACGACGGGATCGGCAGCGCCGTGCTGGCCTGGTCGGCCAGCGCCGGGTCGTCGACGTCGATGACCGTCGGGCTGCAGCCGTCCAGCCGTCCTCGCAGGCCCGCGGTGGTGACCACCGCCACCGGCTCGGCGTCGGCGAGCAGGAACTCGATCCGCGCGGCCGGCAGTGCCGGGTCGATCGGCAGGTAGGCCGCCCCGGTCTTGAGCGCCGCAAGGATCGCGACGATCGCGTCGGCGGAGCGGGAGAACAGCAGCGCGACGCGCTCGCCCGGACCGGCGCCCTCTTCGATCAGCAGGCGCGCCATCCGGTTGGCGGCCTCGTCGAGTTCCCGATAAGTCATCGTGCGGCCGTCGAAGGTCAGCGCCGCCGCGTCCGGGGTGCTGGCCACCTGCGCGGCGAACATGGCCGGGATGGACTTGCCAGTCCCCGGCTGGTTCAACACCGCGCGGTTGCCGCGCTCGTCGAGCCACGCGTGCTCGTGCTCGTCGACGACGTCCAGCGACATCAGCCGTCGGGCCGGGTCGACCGTCATCTCCGACAGCACCCGCTGGAACCGCTCGGTCAGCTTCTCGATGCCGGCCGAGTCGAACACCTCGGTGTCGAATTCGACGCGCAGGCCCAGCTCGCGGCCCGGAAGCGCCATCACCGACAGCGGGTAGTGGTTGTACTCCCGGTTGGTGACATCGGTGATGGCCAACTCGTGGAAGCCCAACGGCACGCTGGTGTCGATCGGGTAGTTCTCGTACAGGAACAAGGTGTCGAACAGCGCGTCGTGACCGGTCACGTGGTGGATGTCGCTCAGCGCCAGGTGCTCGTGCTCGAGGGTGTCGTTGTGGTGCTGCTGCAGCTGATCGAGCACGTCGGCGACGGTGGTCTCGGAGGTGATGCTGGCCCGCACCGGCACGGTGTTGATCAGCAGACCCACCATGGACTCGGCGCCGATCAGGTCGGCCGGCCGGCCCGACACCGCGGTACCGAAGGCGACGTCATGCTGGCCGGTCAGGCGCATCAGCAGCTGCGCCCAGGCGGCCTGCAGCACGGTGTTGACGGTGGTGTGGCACGAGCGGGCCAGCTCGCCCAGGGCGAGAGTGGTCTCCGCGGACAGCCGGTAGGACTCCACGGCCCGCCGGCCGAGCCGCATCCGGCCCGCCGGGCCCACCAGGGTGGGCGTGTCGAACCCGTCGAGGACCTGGCGCCACGCAGCTTGCGCGGCGGTGCGGTCCTGTCCGGCCAGCCACGTCAGGTAGCTGCGGTAGGTCGCCGGCGCGGGCAACTGGTCGCCGTAGTAGTTGGCGAGGATCTCGCGCAGCAGGATGGGCAGCGACCAGCCATCCATCACGATGTGGTGGTTGGTCAGGACGAACCGGTACCTCTTGTCCGCGGTGCGGATCAGCGCGGCCCGGAACGCCGGACGGTTGGCCAGGTCGCTCACCGCGGCGCGCTCGGCGGCGCACAGCTCCTCGACCCGCTGCTCGGGATCGAGATCCTCGGCTTCCAGCTGGATGTACCGCCAGGCCATGACCGGGTCGGCCGGGATGACCTGGACGGGCTCACCGAACTGAGGGCAGAACCGGGCCGCCAGGTTGGGGTGGCGGTTGACCACGGTGTGCACGGCGTCGTGCAGCCGGTGCGAGTCCAGCTCACCGGTCACGGTGATGCCGAGCTGCACCGCATAGACATCGTCGCCCGGGTCCTGCGCGAAGCTGGCGTGGAACAGCAGCCCCTGCTGCAGCGGGGTCAGCGGCAGGATGTCGGCGATCTGGTGCTGCTTGCTCAGCTCGTCGATCTGCGGCTGGTTCAGGCGCGCGGGCGCGATGTCCGACGGGGTCAACCCGCCGCCACCGCCCTGCACGTGGGCGCAGATGCCGGTCAGCGCCTCGAACCACAGCTGGCTGAGCCGGCTGATCTGCTCGCGGTCCATCGCGGAGGCCGCCCACGTCCAGTTGGCGTGCAGGTGGGGGCCTTCCTCGGTGTCCATGGTGCCGGCGTTGAGGTCGACGGTGTGCATCAGCGGCATCGCCACCGCCGCGGCCGCGCCGCTCAGCGACAGGCTGTCGGGGCTCAGCCGCCACAGCTCACCGGGCAGGTCGGCGGCCGCACCCAGCCGCCCCAGGTAGTTGAACCCGATCACGGGGTCGGATCCACCCAAGTCGATGTCGGGGTTCAGGTAGCGCAGCAGGCCGTAGGTCAACCCGTCCGGCAGGGCGCGCAGCTGCTCCTTGGTGGCCTTGATCGCCGCGCCCAGCGCGTCGTCGCCGGCGACCACGTTCGCCCAGTCCAGGCCATCGACCTTCAGCGACACCGGGTACTTGGTGGTGAACCAGCCGACGGTGCGGGACAGGTCGACGTGCGGGCCGAGCTCTTCGTGACGACCGTGGCCCTCGACGTCGATGCCGATCGGCCTTCCGCTGCCGAGGAACTCCGTCCAGGCCATCCCGAACGCGATCAGCAGAATGTCCTGCACCCCGGCATGGAACGCCGCGGGCACCTCGCCCAGCAGCAGCCGGGTGGTCTCGACGTCCAGCGACACCGACAACTGCTCGGCGGTCTGGTAGGTGTCCTCCTCGGGGCGCACCGCCGGCAGCACGGCCGGGGTCGCGACCACCTCGCGCCAGGCGTCGGCCTGCTCGACCACCGCCGGGCTCTGTGCGTGCTCGGCCAGCAGCGAGGACCAGCGGGCGAACGAGGTGCCGCCCGCAGGCAGCGCCACCGGCTGGCCGCTGTGGTGCTGCGCCCAGGCGATGTTGAGGTCCTCGATCAAGGTCCGCCACGACACGCCGTCGACGGCGACGTGGTGGATGATCAACGCCAATTGGCTTGTCTCGCTTGCCCAGACGGCGCTCACCATCACTCCGGCGCCCGGGTTCAGCCGTGACCGCGCAGCCACCAGCGTCGCGTCGGACAGCTGCTCGACCGACTGCAGGCAGTCGGCGGCCTGCACGGTGCCCGGTTCGGGCGCCTGCAGCGACCACCCGCCGTTGCCGTCGTCCTCCACGCGCAGCCGCAGCATGGGGTGGCGGTCCAGCAGGGCCTGCAGCACCACCAGGACGTCCTCCGAGGTGACGCCCGCGGGGGCGGCCAGCACCATGGTCTGGTTGAAGTCGTCGATCGGGCCCTGCACGGTTTGCAGCCAACGCATGATCGGGGTGGCCAGCACCGGCCCGATCCCCTCGTCGACCACGGCGTCCTCGTCGTCGGCGTCGGTGGCCACCCGGGCCAGCCGGGCGACCGTCTGCTCGACGAACACGTCGCGCGGGCGGCACATCACCCCGGCCGCGCGGGCCCGGGCCACCACCTGCATCGACAGGATGCTGTCCCCACCGAGGTCGAAGAACGAGTCGTCCACGCCGACCCGCTCCACGCCGAGCACCTGGGCGTAGATGCCGGCCAGGATCTCCTCGGTGTGGTTGCCGGGGGCGCGGTATTGGCCGCCGCGCTTGTGGTACTCGGGGGCGGGCAGGGCGCGCTTGTCCAGCTTGCCGTTGACCGTCAGCGGCAGGGTCTCCAGCACCACGACCGCGGCCGGGACCATGTAGGCCGGCAGCCGCTTGCCCAGCTGGGTGCGTAGCTCGGTCGGGTCGGCGGTCCCGGTGATGTAGCCGACCAGGCGCTTGTCGCCGGGGCGATCCTCACGGGCGATCACCGCCGCCTGGTCGACGCCGTCCAGCGAGGAGAGGGCCGACTGGATCTCGCCGAGCTCGATGCGATACCCACGGATCTTCACCTGCTCGTCGGCGCGGCCCAGGTACTGCAGCTGCCCGTCGGCGCCCCAGCGGACCAGGTCACCGGTGCGGTACATCCGCGCACCCGGCCCACCGAACGGGCAGGCCACGAAGCGCGACGCCGTCAGTCCGGACCGGCGCGCATAGCCGGTGGCGACGCCACGGCCGGCCACATACAACTCACCGACCACGCCTTCCGGCGCGGGCCGCAACCACTTGTCCAGGACGAACAACGCCGCGCCGGGAACCGGCGACCCGATCGGCGGAGCACCCGACTCGGCCGCCAGCGGCGTGCTCATCGCCGCGTACACGGTGGCCTCGGTCGGGCCGTAGGCGTTGATCATCACGCGTCCGGGCGCCCACCGGTCGACCACCTCGGCCGGGCAGGCCTCACCCGCGACCACCAGGGCCGTGGAGTCCAGGCCCTCCGGCGAGAGCATGCCCACCGCGGACGGGGTCTGGCTCAGGACGTTGACCTTCTCGGCGACCAGCAGGGCGTGCAGTTCGTCGGGCGAGCCCGCGACGGACTCGGGAACGACCACCAGGCGTCCGCCGTGCAGCAGCGCGCCCCAGATCTCCCAGACGGAGACGTCGAAGACGAGCGAATGCCACTGCGACCAGACCTTCCCCGGCCCGGTCGGCAGATCGGCGTGCAACGTGCGCAGGAACTCGGTCACGTTGCGGTGCGTGACCGCGACGCCCTTGGGCGTCCCCGTGGTGCCCGAGGTGTAGATCATGTACGCGATGTCCTCCGGCGCCGGCCCCGCCAGCGCACTGCTGGGCTGGCCGTCCGCCGCGGCTTCGTCGACGTCGATGACGGGCAGGTCGAACCCGTCCAGCCGGGTGCGCAGGCTGGCCGTGGTGACCACCGCGATCGGCGTGGCATCGCCGAGCATGAATTCCATCCGCGCCGACGGCAGCGCCGGGTCGATCGGCAGGTAGGCCGCGCCGGTCTTCAGCACCGCAAGAATCGAGACGATCGCCTCGGCCGAGCGGGAGAACAGCAGCGCAACGCATTCGCCCGGGCGCGCGCCCTGCTCGGCCAACAGGTGCGCCAGCCGGTTCGCGGCCTGATCGAGCTCGCGATAGGTCAGAGAACGGTCGCCGAAGGTCAGCGCCACCGACTGCGGAGCCTTCGCCACCTGGATGGCGAACATCTCCGGGATCGACAACGGAGCCTTGACCGGCTTGGTCAGTACCGCCCGGTTGCCCCACTCGTCGAGTCGATCGTGCTCGCCGCCATCCAGCAGATCGATCGACAACAAGCGCCGTCCCGCACCGACGGTCATGACTGTTCCTCCAAGTCCACGGTCATGGCTTCCAGCACCCGCTTAAACCGCTCTACGAGCTTGTCGATCCTCGCCTCGCCAAAAACGTCTGTATCGAACTCGACGCGAAGGCCTATTTCGTGGCCTGGCACGGCTTGCACCGAAAGCGGGTAGTGGTTGTATTCCCGATTCGTGAATCCAGTAATAGTTAACTCGTCCACGGCCGATAGCGCGGCAGTATCGATGGGATAGTTCTCGTACACGAACATTGTGTCGAAAATTTGGTCATGTCCCGTTACACGATGGATATCGTTCAGTGCTAAATGCTGGTGGTCCAGGGTGTTCGTGTAGGTGCGTTGCAGCTGGTCAAGCAGGTCGGCGATGGTGGTTTCGGCGCCGATAGTCGCGCGCACCGGGACGGTATTGATCAAAAGGCCAACCATGGCCTCGGATCCGGCCAATTCGGTCGGACGGCCCGAAACCGCTGTGCCAAACACCACATCGTGCTGTCCGGTGAGCCACATCAGCAGTTGCGCCCAGGCTGCCTGTAGCACCGTGCTGACGGTGGTGCGGCATGAGCGGGCCAATTCGCCCAGCAAACGGCTGGTCTCCGCGGACACGTGGAACTCCGCAACACCGCGCGGACCGAGGGCCATGCGCCCCGACGGGCCCACCAGCGTCGGGGTGTCGAAACCCTCGAGCACCTCGCGCCAGGCCGCCTGAGCCGCGGCACGATCCTGCTCGGACAGCCAGGTGATGAAGCTGCGGTACGGCACCGGCGCGGGCAGCCGCACCCCGAAGTAGCTGGCGAAGATCTCTTGCAGCAGGACCGGCTTGGACCAGCCGTCGAGCACGATGTGGTGGTTGGTCAGCACGAACCGGTAGGTGTTCTCCGCCGTGCGGATCAGAGCGCCCCGGAACGGCGGCTGCCCGGCCAGATCGCACACGGCGATGCGTTCGGCGGTGGACAACCGCTCGACCTGCTCCGCGATGTCACCGTCGGTGTCCAGTTCGACGTACTGCCAGGCCAGCACCGGATCGGTCGTCATGACCTGCACCGGCTCCCCGAAGTCCTCGGAGAAGCTGGCCACCACGTTGGGGTGGCGGGTGATGACGGTGTGCACCGCCTCGCGCAGCCGCTCCGGATCGACGGCGCCCGTCACGGAGATGTCGAGTTGCACCGCATAGAGGTCCTCGCCGCCCTGGGCGGTGCCGGTGTGGAACAACAGTCCCTGCTGCAACGGCGTCAGCGGCAGCACGTCCGCGATCTGGTACTGCTGCTGCAGTTCGTCGAGGTCCCGCTGGCTGAGGCGGGCGGGCGCGATGTCGGACGGGGTCAAGCCGCCGCCGCCGTTGCGCACGTGCGCGCAGATGCCGGCCAGGACGTCGAACCACAGTTCGCTGAGCCGGCTGATCTGCTTCTCGTCCAGCGCCGAGAGCGCCCACGTCCAGTTGGCCTGCAGGTGCGGGCCGTCCGCGGTGTCCATGGTGCCGGCGTTGAGCTCCACCGTGTGCGGCAACGGCAGCGCCACCGCGCCGGCCGCACCGGCCAGCGCGAAGCTGTCCGGATCCAGCTGCCACAGATCGGCCGACAGTTCGGCGGCCCCGCCACCGAGTCGACCCAGGTAGTTGAATCCGATGACCGGATCCGAATCATCCAATGCCGCTTCGGGATTCAGGTAGCGCAGCAGCCCGTAGGTCAAGCCGTCGGGCAACGCGCGCAGCTGTTCCTTGGCGTCCTTGATCAGCCCGCCCAGGGCCGCGTCACCGCCGATCACCTGCCCCCAGGACAGTCCACCGATCCGCAACGACACCGGGTACTTCGCGGTGAACCAACCGACCGTACGGGACAAGTCCACCTGCGGGCCCAGCTCTTCGTTGCGTCCGTGGCCCTCCACGTCGATGGCGATCGGCGCGCCGGTGCCCACGAATTGGGTCCAGGCCAAGCCGAACGCGATCAGCAGGATGTCTTGCACCCCGGCGTGGAACGCCGCGGGCACCTCGCCCAGCAGCAGCCGGGTCGTCTCGACGTCCAACGACGCCGAGAGCTGTCCGGCCGTCACATAGGTGTCCTCGGGCTGCGCCTGCGGCAGCACCGCCGGGACGGCGGCCACCTGCCGCCACTCCTCCAGCCGCTCGACCACCTCGGGCCGGCGCGCGTATTCATCCAGCAGCGACGACCACCGCGCGAACGAGGTGCCGCCCACCGGCAGCGCCACCGGCTGGCCGCTGTGGTGCTGCGCCCAGGCGATGTTGAGGTCCTCGATCAGGGTCCGCCAGGACACCCCGTCGACGGCCAGGTGGTGAATGATCAGCGCCAATTGGTTTGTCGCACTTGCCCATACGGCACGCAGCAGCACACCGTCGGCCAGGTTCAGCCGCGAGCGCGCGTCGACCAGCGCCGCTTCGGACAACACGTCGACCGACTCCACGCAGTCGCCGGCCTGCACCGAGCCCGCCTCGGGCACGTCGAGCGACCAGCCGCCGACGCCGTCGTCCTCGACGCGCATCCGCAACATCGCGTGCCGATCCAGCAGCGCCTGCACCACCACCGGCACGTCGTCGAACGTGACCTCAGCCGGCGCCGCCAGCACCATGGTCTGGTTGAACTGCTCGACCGGGCCGTCCATGTTCTGCAGCCAGCGCATGATCGGGGTGGCCACCACGGCCCCCAGCCCCTCGTCGACCACGTCGTCGTCGCCGCTGGCCACCGTGGCGACTCGCGCCAGCTTGGCCACCGTCTGCTCGACGAAGACGTCGCGCGGGCGGCACACCACTCCGGCCGCCCGGGCGCGCGCCACCACCTGCATCGACAGGATGCTGTCGCCGCCGAGGTCGAAGAAGGAGTCGTCGACACCGACCCGCTCGACACCCAGGACCTGGGCGTAGATGCCGGCCAGGATCTCCTCGATCGCGCTCACCGGCGCGCGGTAGCGGTCGGCGTCGGAGTATTCCGGCGCCGGCAGCGCGCGGGTGTCCAGCTTGCCGTTGACCGTCAACGGCAGCGCGTCGAGCACCACCACCGCCGAGGGCACCATGTAGCTCGGCAACCGCTCGCCGAGCTGGGCGCGAACCTCGGCCGGGTCGGCGGTTCCGGTCACGTAGCCGACCAGGCGCTTGTCGCCGGGCCGATCCTCGCGGGCAATCACCGCCGCATGCTCGACCCCGGACAGCGAGGCGAGGGCGGCCTGGATTTCGCCGAGTTCGATGCGGTACCCGCGGATCTTGACCTGTTCGTCGGCGCGGCCCAGGTACTGCAGCTGCCCGTCGGCGCCCCAGCGGACCAGGTCGCCGGTGCGGTACATCCGCGCACCCGGCGCCCCGTACGGGCAGGCCACGAATCGGGTGGACGACAGGCCCGGGCGGCCGACATAGCCGGTGGCCAGCCCGCCCCCGGCGACGTACAACTCGCCGACCACGCCGACGGGCACCTGGCGCAGCCAGCCGTCGAGCACGAAGAAAGCGAGGTTGGCCAGCGGGACCCCGATGGGACTGACGTTGCTGTCGATGTCTCCGTCGATGATCTCCCGGAACGAGGCGTGCACCGTGGTCTCGGTGATGCCATACATATTGATCATGCGGGGCAGGCCAGGGTGGCGGTGCAGCCACGTCGACAACCGGTGCGGCTCCAGCGCCTCACCACCGAAGACCACCGTCTGCAACTTCAGCTGCTCACCCAATTCGGGCGCCAACGCATCGGCGCTCTGCAATGCGTAGAACGCCGACGGCGTCTGACTCAGGACGCTGACCTGCTCGCGCACCAACAACGCATGCAGGTCTTCAGCCGAGCGCACCACCGCATCCGGCACCACCACCAGACGTCCGCCGTACAGCAGTGACCCGAAGACCTCCCATACCGAGAAGTCAAACGCCAGCGAGTGACATTGGGTCCACACTTGGCCCAACCCGAGTTGAGCATCAAGTGTCTCCAGCAACAACGTCACGTTGCCGTGCGGGATCGCCACGCCTTTGGGCGTGCCCGTGGTGCCCGAGGTGTAGATGATGTACGCGATGTTTTCCGGAGCCGGCACCGGCAGGGCCGTCGTCGGTTGGGTGCGCACGGCGGGGTCGTCGATGTCGACGATCAGGCCGTCGAACCCGTCCAGCCGGGAGCGCACCTCGGCGGTGGTCACCGCCGCGACCGGTGCGGAGTCACCGAGCACGAACTGTAACCGGGCCTCCGGCACGCTCGGGTCGATCGGCACGTAGGCCGCCCCGGTCTTGAGCACGGCGAAGATCGCCATCACCGCTTCGGCGGACCGCGGGATCACCACTGCCACCCGCTGCCCGGGGCCGGCGCCCTGCTCCGTGAGCAAGTGCGCCAACTGGTTTGCCGACTCGTCGACCTCGCGGTAGGTCCACGACCGCTCGCCGCAGGTGATCGCCACCGCGTCAGCGGCGCGGGCCACCTGCGCGGCGAACAACGCCGGAATCGACGCCTGCCCCCGCGGCCGGCGCGCCAGCATCGCCCGGTTGCCCCACTCGTCGAGCCGCTCGTGCTCGGCGGCGTCGAGCAGATCGATCGACGAAAGTCGTTGTGCGGGATCGGCGGTCATCATCGCCATCACCTGGCGCAACCGCTCGATCAGCCTTTCGACGGCGGACGCCTCGAACACCTCGGTGTCGTACTCGACGCGCAGGCTCAGTTCGTGTCCCGGCGTGGCCACCACGGAAAGCGGGTAGTGGTTGAATTCGCGGCTGCTGAATTCGGTGACGGCCAACTCCTGGACGCCCAGCAACGCTCCGGCATCGATCGGGTAGTTCTCGTACAAGAAGAGCGTGTCGAACAGTTGGTCGTGGCCGGTGACGCGGTGAATCTCGTTGAGCGCCAAGTGTTCATGCTCGAGAGTCTCGGCGTGGACGCGTTGCAGCTGCTCGAGCAGGTCGGCGACGGTGGTCGCGGCGGCGATGTCGGCCCGCACCGGAACGGTGTTGATCAACAAACCGACCATGGCGTCCGCGCCGGGCAGTTCGGTGGGCCGGCCCGACACCGCGGTGCCGAAGGCCACGTCGTGCTGGCCGGTCAGCCACGTCAGCAGCTGCGCCCACGCACCCTGCAGCACGGTGCTGACGGTGGTGCGGCTGGCACGCGCCAATTCGCTCAGGGCTCGGGTCGTGTCGGCCGAAACCGTATAGGTGGCAACGGCGCGCCGGCCGATCTTGCCGGGCGGCGCCACCAGCGTGGGCGCTTCGAATCCGTCGAGCGCCTCGCCCCAGGCCGCTTGGGCGCCGGCTCGATCCTGAGCGGCCAGCCACATCAGGTAGCTGCGGTACGACGGGGGCGCGGGCAGCCGCTCGCCGTAGTAGCCCGCGAACACCTCGCGCATCAGGACCGGCAGCGACCAGCCGTCGATGACGATGTGGTGAATGGTGAGCAGGAACCGGTGCCGGTCGGGTGCGGTGCGGATCAACGCGGCCCGGAACGCGGGCTGGCCGGCCAGATCACAGACGGCGGTGCGCTCGGCCGCGGACAGCTGCTCGACCTGTTCGTCGACGTCACCACCCGTCAGCTCGACGTAGTTCCACGCCATCACCGGCTCGGCCGGAATGATCTGCACCGGCTCGCCGAATTCGTCGATGAACCGGGCCGCCAGGTTGGGGTGGCGGTTGACGACGGTCTGCACCGCGTCGCGAAGCCGTTGCGGGTCAAGGGAACCGCTCACCGTGATGCCGAGCTGCACGGCATAGAGGTCTTCCAGTTCCTGCACGAAGCTGCTGTGGAACAGCAGCCCCTGCTGGACGGGGCTGAGCGGCAGCACGTCGGCGATCTGGTGCTGCTTGCACAGCTCGTCGATCTGCTGCTGGTCCAGGCGGGCGGGGGCGATGTCGGACGGGGTCAACCCGCCGCCGCCGGCGCGCACGTGCGCGCAGATCCCGGCCAGCGCCTCAAACCACAACTGGCTCAACCGGTTTACCTGCTCGTCGGTCAGCGCCGACGGCGCCCACCGCCAGTTGGCGTGCAGGTTCGGCCCGGCCTCGGTGTCCATGGTGCCGGCGTTGAGTTCCACGGTGTGCGCCAAGGGCATTGCCACCGCGGTGGCCACGGCGGCCGACGAGAGGCTGTCCTCGCTGACGCGCCACAGATCCTCGGAGAGATCGGCTCCCGCGGCCAACCGGCCCAGGTAGTTGAACCCGATCACCGGGTCGGGACCGTCGAGGTCGACTTCGGTGTTCAGGTAGCGCAACAGCCCGTAGGTCAGACCGTCGGGCAGGGCGCGCAGTTGTTCCTTGGCGTCCTTGATCACCGCACCCAGCGCGGCCTCACCGGCGACCACCTGCGACCAGGTCAGTGTGCCGTTGATCTTCAGTGCCGCAGGGTATTTGGTGGTGAACCAGCCCACCGTGCGCGACAGGTCCACGCGCGACACCACCTCTTCGTGGCGGCCGTGTCCTTCGATGTCGATGCCGATCGGGGTGGCTTCACCCAAGAATTCGGTGAACGCCAGCCCGAACGCGATCAGCAGAATGTCTTGCACCCCAGCGTGAAACGCAGCGGGCACCTCACCCAGCAGCAGCCGGGTGGTGTCGACATCCAGCGACGCCGTCAACTGCCCGGCGGTCGCGTAGGTGTCCTCGGCCTGCACCGCCGGCAGTGCCGCCGGGGTCGCCGCCACCTGCCGCCACGCGTCGGCCTGCGCGGTCACCTCCGGGCTCTGCGCGTAGTCGGCGAGCAGCGAAGACCAACGGGCAAAAGACGTTCCGGGCACCGGCAAGGCCACTGGCTGGGCGTTGTGAAGCTGGGCCCAAGCGATGTTGAGGTCTTCGATCAGGGTCCGCCACGAGACGCCGTCGACCGCAAGGTGGTGAATGACCAACGCCAATTGGCTTGTCGCACTTGCCCATACCGCGCTCACCAGCGCCCCGTCGGCCACATTGAGCCCGCCGCGGGCCTCGATCAGCGCCGCATCGGACAACGTGTCGACCACGCGCAGGCAGTCGCCGGCCTGCACCGAGCCCGCCTCGGGCGCCTCGAGCGACCAGCCGCCGGCGCCGTCGTCCAGCACGCGCAGCCGCAGCATGGGATGGCGATCCAGCAGCGCCTGCAGCACCGCCGCCACGTCGGCTTCACTCACGCCGGCGGGAGCCGCCAGCACCATGGTCTGGTTGAACTCGTCGATCGGGCCGTCGATGGTCTGCAGCCAGCGCATGATCGGGGTGGCCACCACCGGCCCGATCCCCTCGTCGGCGGCACCGAACTCACCGTCGGCCGCCACCTCGGACACCCGCGCCAGGCGAGCGACCGTCTGCTCCACGAAAATGTCTCGGGGACGGCAGATTACGCCCGCGTTGCGCGCCCGCGACACCACCTGCATCGACAGGATGCTGTCGCCGCCGAGGTCGAAGAAGGAGTCGTCGACGCCGACGCGCTCGACCCCCAGCACCTGGGCGTAGATGTCGGCCAGGATCTCCTCGATCGCGTCGGCCGGGGCCCGATACTCGCTCGCGGCGTATTCGGGCGAGGGCAGGGCGCGCTTGTCGAGCTTGCCGTTACCGGTCAACGGCAGGGTGTCCAGCACCATCACCGCGGTGGGGACCATGTACGGCGGAAGCTTGTCGGCCAGCGCCGCGCGTAGCACCGCGGGGTCGGCGGTTCCGGTGATGTAGCCGACGAGACGCTTGTCGCCGGGGCGGTCCTCGCGGGCGATCACCGCGGCCTGGTCCACTCCGTCGAGCCCGGCCAGCACGGCCTGGATTTCGCCGAGTTCGATGCGGTAGCCGCGGATCTTGACCTGCTCGTCGGCGCGACCCAGGTACTGCAGCTGGCCGTCGGGGCCCCAGCACACCAGGTCTCCGGTGCGATACATCCGCGCGCCCGGGCCGCCAAAGGGGTTGGCCACGAACCGCGATGCGGTCAGGCCGGGCCGGCGCACATAGCCGTGCCCGACGCCGCGACCCGCCAGGTACAACTCGCCGACCACTCCGGCGGGCACCGGCTGCAGCCACTTGTCCAGCACGAACATCGCCGCGCCGGCTATCGGGGAGCCGATCGGCACCACCGGTGATCCGGGCACCAGCGGCGTGCTAATCGACGCACACACCGTGGTCTCGGTCGGACCGTAGGCGTCGAGCATCACGCGCCCGGGCGCCGCCCACCGATCGACGACGTCGGTCGGGCAGGCCTCGCCGGCCACCACCAGCACCGTGTCCTCCAGGCCGTCGGGCGGCAGCATCGCCACCGCCGACGGGGTCTGGGTCAGCACGCTGACTTTCTCCGCGACCAGCAGGTCGTGCAGATCCGCCGGCGAGGACGCGACAGATTCGGGCACGACCAGCAGCCGCCTACCGCGCAGCAGGGCGCCGAAGATCTCCCAGACCGAGAAGTCGAAGGCCGAGGAGTGGCATTGCGTCCACACGTTCCCCTCGGGCAGACCGGCGTCGAGCGACTCCATCAGCCACACGACGTTGAATTGAGGAATCGCAACGCCTTTGGGGGTTCCGGTGGTTCCGGAGGTGTAGATGATGTACGCGGTGTTCTCGGGAGCCGGCAGCGGCAGGGCGGTGTTGGGCTGGCTGTCGATGACCGGGTCGTGCACATCGATGACGAGGACGTCGTGGTCGTCCAGCCGAGAGCGCAGCTCCGCGGTGGTGATCACCGCACTGGGTGCCGCGTCTTCGAGCACGAAATCCATCCGCGACGACGCGTGCGCCGGATCGATCGGCACGTACGCCGCCCCGGTCTTGAGCACCGCCATCATCGAAACGATGGCGTCGGCGCACCTGGGGAACAGCACCGCCACGCAGTCCCCCGGGCCGACCCCGCGGTCGGCGAGCAGATGGCCCAACCGGTTGGAGGCCTCGTCGAGTTCCGCGTATGTCATGGAGCGGCCGTCGAATGTCACCGCGACCGCGTCGGGCGTGCTCTGCACGTGCTCGGCGAACGCCTGGGGAATCGACACGGGGGCGGGCACGGGCTCGTGCAGTGCCGGCCGGTTGCTCCACTCGTCCAGGAGGGCGGGCTCGTCGGGGGTCAGAAGTTCGATCGACGACAGCGGCCGCTCCGGGTCAGCGGTCATCTCTTCAAGGATCTGCTGCAACCGGCCCGCCAGGTCGGCGACGCCGAAGCTGGCGAACGGCTGGCCCGGGCCCGCGGTGCTGAGGTGCAGCTGGTCACCGGCGCCGAGGAAGAACAGGCCGAAGTGCCCGACCGGGCCGTGGTTCGTGTACGACGCGGTCGCCGGAGCGCCGGCGAGGTCCAGCGTCAGCCGGGACGGAATGAAGTTGATCCCGACGCGATTCGGCGCTTGCCGCAGCCCGTCGCCCTCGAGGGTGTGCACCGGAAAGCGCTGGTGGTGCAGGAGTTCACGGATCCGGATGTCGACGTGCTTGCAGAAATCGGCGACGGTCGATTGCGGCTCCGTCGCCAGGACCAGCGGCACGACGCCGGCGAGCATCGCGGGAAGCGTTTTCGACTCCGGACTCACCCGCCGGCTGACCGGGAAGTCGAGCGCCACCTCCGAGCCGCTACCGGACCAGCCGCGCACCAGCAGGGCGCACGCGGCGGTGGTGACCGAAAAACGGCGGATGGCAAGCTTTTTCGACAGCTCCTTGATCCGGTTGGCAACCGAGGGGTCCAACTGCACGGACGCGGAGGGCGAGTAATGGTCGCGCTCGCCGGCGGCGTCGGGCAGGCGATCAACCGGTCCGCTCTCCGGCGGCAGGTGCTCGCTCCAATAGGCCTTGTCTTCGGCGTAGTCCTCGGAGGCTTCGTACCCCGACTCCAGGTCCACCAAGTCCTGCGTCGAACCGAAGTAGGCGTCGGGAATCGGCTTTCCGGCCACCATCGCGGAGTAAATGGTTGCAACCCGTCGGCAAACAAGGGCCATGCCCAGACCGTCGATGGCGATGTGGTGGCAGCACCCAAACAAATAGAATTCCTCGTGCCCCGTTTGAAAAAGCACGAATTTGAACAGCTGGCCGTTCAACGCCATTGGCGTGCGCTGAATGGACGAAGCCCGTTCGCGGGCTTCCTGCACCGGGTCGGCGGCGCTCCTCAGGTCGTCGAACGTCAGCTCGACGAGCGGGTAGTCGACCGGCTTCTGCACGACCTGGCCGTCGACTTCGAAGAAGGAGACCCTGCCCGGCTCGGCCTCGGCGACCGCCTGGGTAATCGCCTGTTCGAGCGCATCACGATGGACGATGCCGTCGATTTTGACCAGGAGACCGAGCTGCCATTGCGTGCCGGCGAATCCGGCTTCTTGGGACAACCAAATGTCAAGCTGCCCGCGCGTTAGCGGAAGTGCCCGATCTTCCCTCTCCATCGACTCCCCCAAGTCTCCACCGCCACCCGCCCCGTACCCCGACTCGTTATTGGTCAAAACCCCGACCCGTTGCGAGCTTGTCGCGCAGGCTCTTCGGCCGAATGTCAGGCCAATGCTGCTCGATGTACTCCAAACACGCAGCTCGGTCGGCTTCCCCGTGGACCACTCGCCAGCCAGCTGGAACATCGGCGAAGGCTGGCCACAAGCTGTGTTGCTCCTCGTCGTTCACCAGGACGAAAAAGCTGCCGTTGTCGTCGTCGAATGGGTTGATGCTCACAATTCTCCAGGATGCATAGTGGACATGAGTGGAACAGGTCCAAACCATAGTTGAGCCCTAGATCGCTCGCCCGCGGTTTGGACAAAGTTCCTGGTGTGACCTAGAAGGCGTTGACGCCATCCCGTGATTGGTGTGCGACGGGCCCCGATGCCCCGAAATTCGCTGCAGTGACCTGCATCAATGGCGTTGACTGCGAAATATCGCTATTGGAGCAGGCACGTCCTTCAGGCCGATGAAGTTATTGTGCTTGTCGGCACACAGCCTAGCCGAAGCCATGGGGCCCGGGAAAATCACCCGGAGGCGAACCTGGCAGGCGAAACCTGGCCGGGTGCGGGCAAGACGGCGCGGGCTCGCCCACCCGGTGACACCGTGCACCCGCTGTGCTTAGGTGAGTAGGCGGCTTGCGAAGAAGAGAAGCGAACGAAGAACGTTCGGACGCTCAGCAAAACGCCGTTTATGCACGCGAGGGGCATTACGATCCCGTATCGCGTTGCCAAAGCACTGATACGGAAGCGACTGGCGTGGTTTACTCAACAAGACCTGGTCGCGCTCCCAGGGGGCGGAGCTCGCATGAGGTGTCCGAGGCACGACTGGTCTGCCACGTGCACCACATTCGCAGCGCCGCAGTCTGGCGTGTCGCGACAAGTGTGTAGTTGCATGTTCGAGCGGCGAGAACCGGCCGGGCATGAACAGGGCTGAAGGGGGTGCAGTGGTCGAATCGGATGTCCGGGCCCGGCCCGACAACACCATCGCGGAAGGACGAGACATTAGCCAACGTCGGTTCCTAGGCTTTGGTCGTCGATCTTCAACGGAACCCGTGCAGCAAAGCGGCCCCCGGACGACTCGCACCAAGAGGGGACCTGGGATTTTTGGCTTCCTGGGCAGGTTGTGGATTCCGCTGGTCATCGTGGCCGTCGTCGTCGCTGGAGGCATGACGGTCTCGCGGCTGCACGGTGTCTTCGGCTCCGAGAAGCGCCCGACCTATGCCGAATCCAGGCAACAGGACACCAAACCGTTCAACCCCAAGCACGTGAAGTATGAGGTCTTCGGCCCCGCCGGGTCGATGGCCGACATCAGCTACTTTGACGCCAACGGCGAGCCGAACCACATCAACGGTATCGAGCTGCCGTGGACGTTCGACATCTCGACGACGCTGCCATCGATCGTGGGAAATGTGGTCGCGCAGGGCAATAGCGATAGCCTCGGCTGCCGCATCGTGGTCGACGGTGTCGTCAAAGCCGAGAGGATCTCGCACGAAATGAACGCGTTCACCTACTGCGTGTTGACGGCCACATGAGTGCGCCGCCGCAACTGGAGACCATCCAGCCGGCCGCGCGACCACGTATCGCGCGGATCATCCATCGCCTGGCGGTTCCCATCATTTTGGGCTGGCTCGGGATCGCCGTCGTGCTCAGCGTCGCCGTCCCCTCGCTGGACAAGGTCGAGGCGGAGAATGCGGTCTCGCTGAGCCCGTTGGGCGCACCGTCCTTCAAGGCCATGGAGCGGCTTGGCCAGGACTTCCACGAGACCAACTCCGGCGCGTTGGCGATGATCCTGCTGGAGGGCCAGCAGCAACTCGGCGATGAGGCGCACAGGTATTACGACCGCTTGGTCCAGCGGCTGGAAGACGACCACGCGCACGTGCAGCACGTCCAGAACTTCTGGGGCGACCCGCTGACCCGCGGCGCCGCACAGAGCCAGGACGGTAAGGCCGCATATGTACAGGTGAACCTGAACGGTAACCAGGGCGCGGCCGCGGGTGACGCGTCCGTCGCGGCCGTTCGAAAGATCGTGCAGGAGGCCTCGCCCCCAGCGGGATTAAAGGTCTACGTGACCGGGCCCGCACCCATCATCGCGGACATGAACATCGCCGGTCAGCAGAGCATCATGCTGGTTACGCTGGTCAGCCTTGGCGTGATTTTCCTGACGTTGCTGCTCGTCTACCGGTCGATTGTCACGGTCATTCTTTTGTTGCTGATCGTCGGCCTTGAATTGCAGATCGCGCGCGGAATGGTCGCGCTGATCGGCCATCTCGGGTTGGTCGGCCTTACCACTTTTGCCGTCAACCTGTTGGTCGCCGCTGTTATCGCGACGGGCACCGACTACGGCATCTTCTTCGTCGGCCGATATCAAGAGGCGCGGTACGCGGGCGAAAGCCGAGAAGAGGCCTTTTACACCACGTTCAACGGCGTAGCCAAGGTTGTACTTGCATCGGGTCTGACGATCGCCGGTGCGGTGCTCTGCCTCAGTTTCACCCGACTTCCTTTTTTCCAGCCACTGGGTATCCCCTGCGCCGTCGGTATCTCCATCGCAGTCCTGGTCGCGATAACGCTGGGCCCGGCTCTTCTGGCCGCCGGAGCCCGGTTCGGTCTGTTCGACCCACGGCGCGCACTCTCGACCCGCAGGTGGCGACGGATCGGTACGGCCATCGTGCGGTGGCCGGCACCCATCCTCATCGCCTCGTTGGCCGTCTCGCTGATCGGGCTGTTGACGCTGCCGAATTACAAACCCAGTTACGACGACCAGAAATTCATTCCGGCGCGCATTCCCGCCAACGTCGGGTATGCCGCCGCGGCCCGGCACTTCCCCGGCCAGCGGATGTCGATGCCGGAAATTCTGTTGATCGAGACCGATCATGACTTGCGTAATCCGACGGACATGCTCGTCATCAATAAACTCGCCAAGGGCGTTCTGGCGGTGCCCGGAATCGCGACGGTGCAGACCGTAACCCGACCTGAGGGTACGCCGCTGCAGCACACGACAATTCCCTGGATCATCAGCATGGGTCAGGCCAGCCAGATGCAGAACATGGCTTTCCAAAAAGACCGCATGAACGACATGCTCACCCAAGCCAACGAGCTGGGGAAGATGATCGGCCTCATGCAGCACATGCTGGACCTGATGCGGGAACTCGTCGCCACCACGCACCACATGGTCGGGACAACGCATGAAATGCAGGACATCACTTCGGATTTGCGAGACAAGGTCTCGGATTTCGAGGACTTCTGGCGCCCGATCCGCAGCTACTTCTACTGGGAAAAGCACTGCTACGACATCCCGATCTGCTTCTCCCTGCGATCGATTTTCGACGCGATCGACGGCGTTGACGAGGTCACCGACAAATTGGGCGACCTGGTGAAGGACCTGGACCAGCTGGATGCGATCCTGCCGCAGCTGGTCATGCAGATCCCGCCCATGATCGAAACCATGTCGGGCATGCGCACCATGATGCTGACCATGCACAGCACCATGTCCGGCGTCATGGGCCAAATGGATTCGAGCGCAAAGGACCCCAGTGCGATGGGGCAGGCGTTCGATGCCTCCAAGAATGACGATTCCTTCTACCTGCCGCCCGGGATCATCAACGGGTCCGAGTCGTTCAAGCGGATCGAGAAGGTGTTCATGTCGCCGGACGGCAAGGACGTCCGTCTGCTGATCTCCCAGCGGGGCGACCCGTCGACGCCCGAAGGCCTCGCCCGGGTCGAACAGATCAAGACGGCGGCCGAGGAATCGCTCAAGGGCACTCCCCTGGAAAACGCCAAGATCTATTTGACGGGTACCGCGGCGATTACCAAAGATCTGGTGGACGGGTCCATGTTCGACCTTTTGATCGCCGGCGTATCCGCGATCTGCCTCATTTTCATCATCATGCTGATCATGACCCGAAGTTTCATTGCCGCCATGGTCATCGTCGGCACGGTTCTGCTTTCACTCGGCGCGTCCTTCGGGTTATCCGTGCTGGTCTGGCAGTACTTGCTGCACATGCAACTGCACTGGAGTGTGCTTTCCACCTCCGTGATCGTGCTGTTGGCGGTGGGCTCCGACTACAACTTGCTATTGGTCTCCCGAATGAAGGAGGAGTTGGCTGCCGGGATCCACACGGGCATCATCCGCGCCATGGCCGGTACCGGAAAGGTCGTGACGAACGCCGGCCTGGTGTTCGCCTTCACCATGGCCTCGATGGGGGTCAGCGAGCTGCGCAGCATCGGCCAGGTGGGAACGACGATCGGCATCGGCTTGATCTTCGACACGCTGATCGTGCGGGCGTTCATGACGCCGTCCGTCGCCGCATTGCTGGGACGCTGGTTCTGGTGGCCACAGTTGGTGCGCCCCCGTCCGGCCAGCACGATGCTGCGGCACACCGGCCCCCGTCCGTTGGTCCGTTCACTGCTCCTGAAGCAGCCGCAGTAAGTGGCGGCTTTCCGCTTCAAAATGGGGACAGCGACCTTGGGAAACACTGTGACACAGGGCAATAGCGTCGTCGGCCTGTCGAGGGCTTTATGACCACGCACGCACACCGACCGTCGCGCGTCGCGCGGTCCATCCGCCACCTTGCGGTGTTCATCATCATCGGGTGGGTGGCGCTGACCCTGCTGGTGACGTTTGGCGTGCCACGGCTCGAGATTGTGGGCCAACAGCATTCGGTGCCGCTCGCCCCTCAAGACGCACCTGCGGTGCAGGCCATGCAGCGCATGGGCCGGGACTTCAAGGAATCCGATTCGGACAGCTTCGCGATGCTGGTCATCGAGGGGCAGCAGCCGCTTGGCGACCAGGCACATGCTTACTACGACAAACTGGTTGCTGAATTAAAAAGCGACACAAAGCATATCGAGCATGTGCAGGACCTGTGGGGTGATCGCCTTACCGCGGCGGGCGCCCAGAGCCCGGACGGCAAGGCCGTCTATGTGCAGTTGAATCTGGCGGGCAACCAAGGCACGACCCTGGGCCAGGAATCCGTGGCCTCGGTCCGCGACGTGATCGCGCGGACACCACCGCCCGCCGGAGTCAAGGCCTACGTCACCGGTCCGTCGGCGTTGTTCTCCGACATGCAACTCGCCGGCGACCGATCCATTCTGAAAATGACGATGATCGGCGCCTTGATCATCTTCGTCGTGCTGCTCCTGGTGTACCGCTCGATCACGACCGTCATCTTGTTGTTGATCACCGTCGGGATCGAGGTCTTCGCCGCTCGCGGTGTCATCGCCTTTATCGCCAACAACAATTGGATGGCACTCTCCACGTTTGCCGTCAACCTGCTGGTGGCCCTGGCAATGGCCGCCGGCACGGACTACGCGATCTTCTTCTTCGGCCGCTATCAGGAGGCGCGCCAGGCCGGCGAAGACCGGCAAACGGCGTATTTCACCACCTATCGCAGCGTCGCCCCCGTTGTCTTGGGTTCCGGTCTGACGATCGCCGGCGCGATGTTGTGCCTGAGCTTTACCCGCATGCCCATCTTCCAGACCATGGGCATGCCCTGCTCCGTGGGCATGCTCATCTCCGTGCTGATCGCCCTGACGCTGGTTCCGGCGGTGCTGACCGTCGGGAGCGGCTTCGGGTTGTTCGATCCGAAGCGCGCGATCGGGTTCGGCCGGTGGCGGCGGATCGGTACGGCGATCGTTCGTTGGCCCGCGCCAATCCTGTGCGCGACGATCGCCATCGCCCTGGTGGGCCTGGTGACCTTGCCTGGCTACCAGACGAGCTACAACAACCGGCTCTACATGCCCGACAATGTTCCCGCCAACATCGGTTACGCGGCAGCAGACCGCCACTTCAATCAATCGCGCATGATGCCCGAGATTTTGATGATCGAATCCGATCACGACATGCGGAACTCGGCGGACTTTCTGTTGCTGCACCGACTTGCGAAGGCGATCTTCCAAGTTCACGGGATCTCTCGCGTGCAGGGCATAACGCGACCCGAGGGAACACCGATCCAGCACACCTCGATTCCCTTTCTGCTCAGCATGCAACAGTCGATAATGGGTCAAGACCTGAAGTACATGCGGGCGCGCATGGACGACATGCTTGTCCAAGCCGACATGATGGCCAAGCAGATCGAGATCATGAAGAACATCTACTCGCTGCAAAAGCGAATGACCGACATCACGCACGACTCAATCACGAAGACCAAAGAAATGGCCGTCGTCCTCGCTGAATTAAATGGCAAGATGGCCGATTTCGAGGATTTCTTTCGGCCGCTGCGCAGCTATTTCTACTGGGAAAAGCACTGCTACGACATCCCGATCTGCTGGTCATTGCGCAATATCTTTGAGACGCTCGACGGCGTCGATACGCTCAGCGACAAACTGACGGAACTGCTCAAAGATCTCGATCACATGGACAAGCTGATGCCCCAGCTGCTCGAGCAGTATCCGCCGATGATCGCGATGTCCGAGGACATGCGGAACATGATGCTGACGAACCACAGCACCATGGCCGGCATCTTCGGCCAGATGGACAGCAACAACAAGGACGCCACCGCCATGGGGCAGGCGTTCGACGATTCGAAGAACGACGACTCGTTCTATTTGCCGCCCGAGATTTTCGAAAACCCGGACTTCAAGAAAGCGATGGCCCAGTTCTTGTCGCCGGACGGGAAGGCCGCTCGCTTCATCATTTCGCACCGAGGCGACCCCGCGACGTCTGAAAGCGTCAACCGCATCGACAAGATCAGGCAGGCGGCCGAAGAGTCGCTCAAGAACACCCCGTTGGAAAACGCCAAGATTTACATCGCGGGTACCGCGTCGACGTTCAAGGACTTCCGGGACGGCTCCACGTACGACCTCTTCATCGCCGGCATTGGTGCGCTGTGCCTGATTTTCATCATCATGCTGATCCTGACCCGAAGTTTTGTGGCCGCCCTGGTCATCGTCGGCACGGTGACACTCTCGTTGGGCGCATCGTTCGGGATCTCGGTGCTGATCTGGCAGTACATCTTTGGCATCAAGTTGTACTGGATGGTGCTGCCGATGTCGGTGATCGTCTTGTTGGCAGTCGGTTCTGACTACAACCTGCTGCTGGTATCTCGAATGAAAGAGGAACTAGCCGGCGGGATCAATACGGGCATCATTCGCGCGATGGGCGGCACCGGTAAGGTCGTGACGAATGCCGGCCTGGTGTTCGCGTTCACCATGGCATCGATGGTGGTCAGCGACCTGCGGATCATCGGTCAGGTCGGTACCACGATCGGCTTGGGCCTGATGTTCGACACCTTGATTGTGCGCTCGTTCATGACGCCTACCATCGCTGCGCTGCTCGGGCGGTGGTTCTGGTGGCCGCAATTGGTTCGGCCAAGGCCGGCCAGTCTGCTGCTTCGCTCCGTGGGAACGCGTCACTCGGTACGCACCTTGCTGCACCACGACGAGGTCGACATGGACGCCCCCACCGCCGAGATCCCGATCGCCAGGCCGACCGTCTAGGTGGTTCTTGTCGTTTCGTTGCCCGGATAGCGAGGCGCTCAACGCCCTCCGTGACAAGCGCGACGAGAAAGATTGGACGCCAATGATTTTGCCCGGCACACTCGGAACTCCCCCGCCGCGAACAGGTTTGGCTCGCGTCAGTGAGGTCTGCGGCCACCGTCGAGGAAAGGCCCGGGCCATCTCCCCCATTGCTATCTACCTATACCGCCAGCACGCCACACCGCACCGTGAAATACTCCTACCGTGAGTCCACTTGCGATCGAGGTTGTAGGCCTCACAAAGACATTCGGGCGAAACACCCTCGCGTTGAACGGCATCGACTTCTCGGTTCCGGCCGGAACGGTGTGCGGGGTACTCGGCCATAACGGAGCCGGCAAGACCACCACGATCAACATTCTTTCCACGCTGATTCGCCCCAGCTCGGGACGCGCCAGCGTCGCCGGGTATGACATCATTCGCCAGCCGTCCGAGGTGCGTTCCAGCATCGGGATGGCCGGACAGTTCACCGGGATGGATCCCATGCTGACCGGCCGGGAGAACCTGGTCCTGTTCGGCAGGCTGCGCGGATTGAATCGCAAGCGCGCAAAGGCCCGCGCCGATGAACTGCTCGAACAGTTCGATCTCGTCGCCGCCGCCGATCGGCGGCTGTCGACCTATTCCGGAGGCATGTTCCGGCGCGTCGACTTGGCCAGCGCCCTGGTGGTGCCGCCGCAGGTGCTCTTCCTCGACGAGCCGACCACCGGGCTAGACCCACGCAGCCGCCGCGACGTGTGGGCCCTGGTGAGTTCGCTGACCGTGCAGGGCATCACCGTGCTGCTGACCACGCAGTACCTCGAAGAGGCCGACGTGCTCAGCGATTCGATCGTCGTCATCGATCACGGGCAGGTAATCGCCAGCGGCACTTCCGAGGAGCTCAAGCGCGCGGTGGGTACCAGCTACTGCCAGGTGACCCCCGCCAATCCCGCCGACCTTGCTCAGGTCGCGGCGGCGCTGAACGGACTCGAGGGCGTCGACATCGACGGCGACACCAATTCGGTGTCCGTCTTCGCACCCGATGGAGTGGCCACGCTCGTCGAGGTATTCCGGCGGGTCGACGCGCTCGGACTCGAGCTCGCCGACATCTCGCTGCGTAAGCCCTCGCTCGACGAGGCTTTCCTGCATCTGACCGAACGGACCGCCGCCCGGTCATGAGCGCCCTGTCCGCCCTCACCGAACGTTCGCTGATGTCGGCAGCCCGCGACGGCGAGATGATCTTTGAGATCCTTTCGCCCGCAGCCTATTTGGCGGGATTCAGTGTGGCTCTGCACGGCCTGATCGACACCGGCCACATCAGCTACACGCAATACTTCCTGCCCGCGGTGGTCGCGCAATCGATGATTTTCGTCGGACTGCTCACCGCAGACCGGGCGGCGCGTGACCACGTGTCCGGCTTCGGCGAGCGGATGCGAACGCTGCCCGTCGCCGCGGCAGCCACCGTGACCGCCCGCACGACAGCCACCCAGATGCGCGCGGTGCTCTCCCTGGTGGTCGCGCTGATTGCCGGATACGCCTTCGGTTTCCGGATCACCGGCGGACTGGGCTACGCGGCGGCCTTCTTGCTCATCTCCCTGCTCCTGTGCCTGGCCGTGGGGCTGGGCGCCGACGCGCTGGGATCGAGCGCCAAGACCGTTCAGGGCGCCAGCCACCTCTTGTTCGTCCCCCAGCTGCTGCTGTTCATGCTGTCCACCGGAATTGCGCCAGAAAAAACCTTCCCGGAGTGGTTGCGCCCGTACGTCCGCAACCAACCGGTGTCACAATTCGCCGAGACCCTGCGCGGGCTGGCCACCGGGCACGTGATCCTCAGCAATTTGGTGGCCACCCTGACTTGGTGCCTGGGCATGGTCCTGGTGTTCGGGGCAATCACGCTGCGGATGCAGAGGCGCGGCTAGTGACGCATCGCCTCGAGCCACAAAATTCGCTGTGGACCCAAAGCTGGGTGCAGGCCGGCCGCCTCCTGCTCCGCTGGCGGCGCGACCAAGCGGTGCTGATGGGGTCGCTGCTGCTACCCGTCTGCCTGCTGTTCATCTACAAAATCGTGCTGGGCGAGCAGGTGCAAAAGGTCACGGGTGTGGACAGCATCTACGGCATCGTTCCCATGTGCGCAGTAATCTCCGGACTGTTTGGGTCCCTGGGCAATTCGGTCGGCATCACCATGGACCGCGAGTCGCGCGTACTCAGCCGGATGTGGGTGCTACCGATTCACCGGGCGAGCGCGATCACCGGCTGGATCATTGCCGAGGTGGTGCGCACATTCCTCGGCACCATCCTGATCACCGCCCTGGGGCTGGCAATGGGGCTGCGATTCCATCAGGGTTGGCCCGCGGCACTGCTTTTCCTGCTGATTCCGTCGATCGTGGTCACCGGCTTCACCGCTCTGGTGATGGCGATGGCCATCCGCAACAACGGCCGCACCGCGATGACCTGGGTACTGGGCGTCACCTTTGCGCTCGCCTTCGTCAATCCCGGCGCCACTCCGATCAAGCTGTTCCCGGATTGGGCTCAGCCATTGATCCGCATACAACCGATTTCGCCGCCCATCGAGACGATGCGGTCCCTGGCCCACGGCGGCCCGATCATGTGGCCTCTTGTGACAACGTTGATTTGGGCGGTCACGTTACTCGCGGTGTTCATCCCGGTAGCCGTGCGCGGTTACCGGCTGGCCGCCGAGGCCAACGCGTGACTCACGCTGACCATGCACCGGCCAAACCCGTGGTCTCGGTGTGCGTGCCGATGTACAACAACGGCGCGACCATCGAGCGCTGCCTGCGCAGCGTCCTCGATCAGGATGGCGTCGAGTTCGAGATCCTCGTCGTCGATGACCAGTCGTCGGACGACTGCGCACGCATTGCCGCGTCGCTGCTGCGTGAGGGAGACCGCTTTATACGCAACGAGTCTCGACTCGGTCTGAACGGAAACCACAACAAGTGCCTAGAACTCGCGCGCGGCGAATACATCCAGTTCCTGCACGGCGATGACTGGTTGCTCCCGGAAGCCCTGCGGACGCTTGCAAGCTGTTTCGAGGATCCCGACGTCGGGCTGACCTTCGCTCCCAGGCGGGTGCAGACGGACGACCTCCCCTGGAGCGAGCGACGAAAAGCGCCGGGCAAGCTCCATGTCTACTTTGCGAAGCTGCGAGAGCACAACCGCGGGTCGTCACTGGTCCTGCAGTTGGTGGCCTTGTGGGGTGCGAGCGCCAATCTGATCGGCGAGCCGAGCTGCGTGATGTTCCGGCGCCGGCTGGCACTGCACGCGGGTGGCTTGCGCGACGACGTCTATCAAACCGTCGACTTGGATTTTTGGTTGCGCCTCATGCTGCGAGGCGCGGTTTGTTTTGTGCCACAGGAACTCTCGGTGCGGCATCACACCGCAACCACAGAGTCGGCGAATATCACGAAGGCCCACCGGCACTGGCTCGACCAGCTCCGCATTCTGACCTGGGTGATCGTGGATCCGGCGTCTACCGGTCTCGTCCGCGCTGCCGCGACACCATGGTGGTTGCTCGCCTGGCTGGGACTGCTCATCAAGGTGACTTTGTCTGGGCCCCAGCGGGCTTCGCGCCTGAAGACCTTGCTGGGAGCCCCCGTTAGTGAGTTCGCGCGGGCGAGACGCTTCCGTGCTGTGCTGGACTGAGGTTCCATCGCACGGGTGAGCACCACTGCCGACGTCCCCGATGACCCAAACTTGATCCGGGATCCCGCGGACCTTCTCGCTGTTCAGGCGTCAGTCGCCTGGAACGCGCCAAATTTTCCGGTTGTGGACACTGCCTGATCTTTGGGCGCTATGGTTTATGGGCCACCCTCAAGCGCGGCGCGGGCGGCCCAAAGTTCGATGTGCACACCCTAGATTGCCGAATCACGGAGAGGGACAATCAAATTGGCGGAATCGTTGGCAACGAACCGTCAGCGGCGGATTAGAGAACGTATCCGATCCCGAACCACTCCTTCGACAGTTTCGAACAACGACAGCAATATTTCCGATCCAGGGTCGCATCCGGAGCGCAGTGCATTTCGCCCCGATATCGAGGGGTTGCGTGGCATCGCGGTGCTGGCCGTGGTCCTCTTTCACTGCAGCGCGCCCGGGTTGGGTGGCGGATTCGTCGGTGTGGACGTTTTCTTCGTCATCTCGGGTTTCCTGATCACCGGGCTGCTCTGGCGTGAGGCGTCCGCGGCCGGAACCGTCCGGCTGGGCCGCTTCTACGGGGCGCGGGCGCGTCGCTTGCTTCCCGCGTCGGCTGCCGTAGGCGTCATCACCGCGATTGCCTCGGCCGCGCTGCTATCCCCGCTGGAGGCCAAGAACGTCATCCGTGACGGCATCGCCAGCGCGCTGTATGTCGGCAACTATCGATTCGCGCAACAAGGCGTCGACTACTTCCACATCAGCAAGATCACGATCTCGCCGTTCCAGCACTACTGGTCGCTGGGCGTCGAGGAACAGTTCTACCTGGTATGGCCGGCCCTGATCATCGGCACGGCGTGGCTCGTCCGGCGTGCACGTCGGCGCACCCGGGCCGACCATGCCGCCTCGACGGCGATCCCGTACTTGTTGGTCCTTGCGCTGGTCGCCGCCGTGTCGTTTGCCCTGTCGTGGGCGGCCACGCGCGCGGCGCCTCCCGTGGCGTTCTTCTCGTTGCACACCCGGGCATGGGAACTCGCCATCGGCGGGCTGGTGGCGCTCACGACCAACCAGTGGCGCCGACTACCGGCATTCGCGGCAGCGATCGTGGGTTGGGCGGGCCTGGCCTTGATTTTGCTGGCCTGCAACCAGTTGGACGCGACCACGCCCTTTCCGGGCATCGCCGCGCTGTTGCCGGTGGTCGGCTCGGCGCTGGTGATCGGTGCCGGCTGTGCAGCGGCTTCTCGCGGGTGCGGCCGCATTTTGGGGTTGCGGCCGATGCGAGCGGTCGGCCGGGTGTCGTACTCGTGGTACCTCTGGCACTGGCCGGTGCTGTTGCTCGCGACGCCTTTGCTGGGCCGGCCGCTGGGTCCGATAGACGGCGTGGCAGCGATTGTCGTCTCCTTCGGGCTGGCCGTGCTCACCCTGCGGCTCATAGAGAACCCCTTCCGGTACTCCGATTGGGTGCGCCGGTCGGCCGCCCGAAGCCTCGCGCTCGGCGGCGTCGCCACCGCTGTGGCGGTCTGTGTGGGCGTGGCGCTGCTGGTATTCGTGCCCACCCCGGTCGGCCGCGGCCCGGCGGCCCCGGCGCTGCGCCTCACCGCGGAGCCCCCGCCCACCGGGGCAGGCCTTCAGCTCTACGACGCGCGCGTGCACGATTTCTTCGCGCAGGTGCAGGCCGCGGTCGCGGCATCCGTCGACCTGAAGGCCGTGCCGTCAAACCTCGATCCGCCCCTGGTCGACGTGGGGCGCGAAAAGGCACCGGCTGGCCTGGCGGCTTGTCTTCGTAACCTCTTGGAGGTCGACCAGCCCGAGTGCGCGACGGGGGACACCGCGTCGAAAACCACGGTGGCCCTGGTTGGCGACTCGAATGCTTTCAGTTGGAGCCCGGCATTCCAGCAAGTCGCCTCCCAGCGGCGGTGGCGGCTGGAGGTTCTGACCAAAGGCGCCTGCCCGATGCTGGACCTGCCCCTCAAAGTTTTCGTGCAGCGCGACTACACCGAGTGCGGGCAGTGGCGCAGTCAAATCATTGCCCGATTGGAGAAGGAGCATCCCCGGCTGGTCGTGTTGGGCATGCTGCGGCACGACAGCGGCTCAGGCTCCCCGCCATACAGCCCGGCGTGGATCGACAGCCTGACCCGCCTGGTGCGTCAGCTACGGGGGACGGGCGCGGACGTGCTCGTGCTCGGTCCCACTCCGGACCTGCATTCGGCGGTGCCCGACTGCCTGTCTGAGCACCTCGACGACGCGACGGCCTGCTCGTCGGCGAGGTCGACTGCGGTCGACACGTCAGGGATCGCGGCGGAGAGCGCCGCCGCCAAATCCGGTGGCGGGCGCTACGACGACCTCACCGAGCTGTTCTGCGCGACCATTCGCTGCCCGGCCATTGTGGGCAACACCCTGGTCTACGGGGACGAATTCCATCTGACGCCCGAGTACGCCCGGTTGTTGACACCTGCAATCGGTGCGCTGGTCGATCGCGTCCTCGTCCCTGGCTGACATGCTGTGGGCTATACGCCACTGCCCCATAGATGCGGCGCAACGTGAAGTTGAGGGTGACGGTTCGGGTCTCGGCGAGCCCGGGCCTCAAGACCTTACTGGCCTACCCGATTAGTGAATTCGCCAGGGCCAGACGGTTTCATGCGGGGCTGCCCCGTTCATCACGGTAACTTCCGCGGAGGAGAACACGACTGCCCTCCCCCAATCACCCGAATTTGCGGTCCTTGTTGGCGTAGTAGCGGATGCACTGCTCCGGGTAGCCGCGCCTAGCCAACTCATCGACGAAGTAATCCACGTCGTAAGGGACCGACTCGAACTGGGTCTCGCCCGTCGCCGTGTCCAGGATCAGAAAATCCGCCGAGTCGATCCATTTGCGGTTTTGGCCAATGCTGCCGGGATTGACGATCGTGAATCCGCTGCGCTCGATTCGGTATTGGTGATGCGTGTGGCCGATCATGTAATGACGATCGATCTCGATGTCCGTATCCGGATAGACCCTTCGGTCATCGATGGTGTGCATACAGCGGTAGATGCCGAGGTCAACTTCCTCTAGGAGCTGAGTTAGAAAGTTTTCACGCGAGAAGAGCGGGCGAGAATGCTGATAAAAATCTTGAACTAGCGGGATCTCCTGGTTGATGGTGTCGTCACCACGGAACAGCCGTTCGTGATTGCCTTCGAGTACTTGGATGCCGGGCAGGCTCAACACCAAATCGATGCATTCGTCATTCCATGGGCCGTAATTGACCACATCGCCCAAACACAGGTAGGCGTCAGCACGCCTCGCTGTCGCCTCGACAAACTGTTGCAGCGCAACGAGATTGCCATGCACGTCGCTGAACACCGCGACTCTCATGCGATCACACCCTGCGCGAGCAAGTGGTCTCGATATTCGCGCAATCCGGTTGCGAGCGGACGCGGAGCGAATTGCCAGGTCTGGCGCGCCTTCTCGATCGAGAGCGGTGCAAACCCTGTAAAGGCGCCGGGCGCAACCGGTTCGATGTCCAGCGCCGCCCCTCCATCACCATGGAGTGCCACAATCTGCTGTGCGAGCTCTAGGACGCTGGTGTGCTCGCCGGACGCGATGTTGTAAATCCCGCCGGCCCCGCCGCCGATCGCGTTCAGCACGCTAGTGGCCACGTCGCCCACGTGGACGTAGCTGAAACGCGCGGTACCGCCGTTGACCATGCGCAGCGGTTTGCCCTCGGCCGCCATCCGCAGGAAGGTGGGAATCACCTTGTTGGCGGGTTCGCCTGGGCCGTACGGCGTCGCGACGCGCAGTATCAAGGCTTCCATGCCGGTGCGTTTGGCGATATTCGACAGGTACACCTCTGCTGCGAACTTGCTGACGAGGTATGCGGTGGCCAACTGCGCGGGAAATATCGCATCTGATTCGGTGCGTGGAACGTCCGACTGTGCGTACATATTGGCGCCAGAAATATAAACAAATCGCCGAACGCCGCACTCCGCCGCCTTCTCCGCGAAGTCCACCACCGCTAACGCGTTGATCTGGTTGCACAGGTCGGCCTCCCGGAGGTCGTCCATGCGCGAGGGGATGTAAGCCGACAGGTGACAGACCGCGCTCACCCCGTCCAGCGCTGCCTCACGAACGTGAGCTTCCCGGATGTCGCCGGAAGTGACCCGCTCGCAGAGCGCCGCCAGGTCCGCGGGCAACGGCGTCCGATGCTGCAATACCGCCAGGCGATAACCGGCATCGGCAAGGATGCGTAGCACGTGCCTGCCGGTGAACCCGGCGGCACCAGTCACCAGCACGATGCCGGTCGGCTGGGCATCGACGCCTGTCACAGGCGCGTTCCATCACCGCGCAGGAAGCCGTCCTGGCGCAGTTGGTCGATGTCGCTGTTGGGCACCAACAGTTCCTGCCAATAGCGAAGAATGGTCACCTCGTTGATCGAATACGTTGGCTCGACACCGTTGAGCAGATAGTCCGCGATGATCTGCGGCTCGTTGAAGCCCGCGAGCGCACGCGCGGCCGTCGTTCCCGAGCACCGTGCGTTGATCTCGAAAACGTAGGCCTGACCATCCCTTACACGAAGTTGAATGTTGCAGGCGCCGAATGGCTTCAGCGCCTCCACAATCGTCCGTACCGTCGCCTCCAGCGCCGGGTTGTGCTCGACGAACGCCTTGTAGGTATCGCCGTCGCGTAGGATGCGGCGCATCACGATGACGCCTAAACATTTGCCATCCAAAGTTACGCTGCCACAGGTGTATTCATCACCATCGATGTATTCCTGGGCGACGCAATTGTCCGGGTCGACGAGCTGGCGGTAGAGGTCGAGCTCGTTTTCCGTTTTCACGACGTAAGTGCCACGGGACCGCGCGCCGCCACGTTGTGGCTTCAAGACAATTGGACGTTCGAAAGCTCTGACGTCGCTGAGTTTCTTGGTCTCCGGCGCCGGTAGCCCCAGTGAGTTGAGAAATTCGGTGGTCGCGAGTTTGTCGTCGCATGAACGGATGATCTCCGGTGAACTGACAACAGGCACAATGCCGTGGGCTTTGAACATGTCCACGTTTCTCGAAAGGGGAAGCAGTTCAACGTCGTGGCCGGCGAAGATCAACCCACACTGCTCGCTGAGGCATATCTCCAGCAGGCGGTCGACGAATTGCGGATCCGACGCGTAGTGACCCAGGTACGCCTTGGGCGCGGCATGCAGACCAGCCGCCAGCGCTTCAGAGTCCGCGGCGACCACGCCGTAAGGCGTTTGTGCCAACGCCTTGAGCACGCTCTGTCCTACGCCACCGCCGACGCCGGTGACCAGAATGTTCTTCATTCGGTCGCTCCAGGCTGCCAATCAGACATCCCCCATACCGACATGAGCGGCATCGTACCTGCCAGACTATGGATCGATCTCGGCTTCCGCGGCACCCGTGGTCACCAACGGCCGAGGCCGACAAACGAACACTAGGTAGAGGCATCGCATCAAACGACCGGGCGCACCGGGGGCGCGACAAAAGCTCACGGATGTCGGGGACATGGGTCGAAAATACGAACCGAGCCCAAGGCGCGACTTACTGTGTCGGTCAGCACGAAGTCACGAAAGTAGGTGGGTTTTCGGAATGCACGGCACGATCGAGCATCCGTTTCGCACGAAGCGGCGCGATTTTGCGAGTCGTCAACTACGGCATAGGTGGCTTCATGCCTGCTGAGATCCCGTTTATCCGGCCGAGTTTTCCTGTGCCGGCCGAACTCGCCGAGGACTTCGAGGCGATTGTGCAGGCCAACTGGTACACAAACTTTGGGCCGAAAGAGCGGGAGTTTGCTGGCGCCCTTGGCAATTACCTCGGACCGGATGTGCACGTTGCCACCCTCGCCAACGGCACCTTAGCGCTCATCGCCGCACTGCAGGTCACGCTGGGCCCGGGCACGCGGGACCGCTACCTGCTAGTGCCCTCATTTACCTTCGTCGCCGTGGCACAGGCCGCCCAGTGGACCGGATATCGTCCGTGGTTCATCGATATCGACTCCGAGACGTGGCAGCCGAGCATCGCCTCTGCCAGCGCCGTCTTGGAAAGCTCCCGGGAGCACGTTGCCGGGATTTTGCTGCCCAATGTGTTCGGCGTCGGCAACCCGGACATCGACGCGTGGGAGAAGCTTGCCGCCGAATGGGAGCTACCGATCGTGATCGACTCCGCGGCCGGCTTCGGTTCGGCATACGCCGACGGCCGACCCGTCGGCGGGCGGGGGGCCTGTGAGATTTTTTCCTTCCACGCGACCAAGCCGTTCGCGGTTGGTGAGGGGGGTGCACTGGTCTCTCGCGACCCAGAACTCGTCGAGAAGACGCACCGGTTTCAGAACTTCGGCTTCGAAGCGTCACGGGATTGCACGCAGCTTGGGATGAACGGCAAGCTGCAGGAGATCAGCGCCGCGATCGGGCTGCGGCAGCTTGCCGGGCTCAACCGCCGCCTTGCAAGCCGCCGCAAGGTCTTCGACTGCTATCGCACCGAACTGGCTCAGCTTGGGCTGCAATTCCAGCCCAATGCCGAGGCTTCGTCGCTGTGCTTCGCCAGCGTCTGCTGCACATCTGCTGACCAAAAGGCCTCGGTGCTGGCCAGTCTCACCGAACACGCAATCCAGGCCCGCGACTACTACAACCCGCCGTTACACCGGCAGAAGTATTTCGTGTCAGACTCTGAGCTGCGGTCCGCCGAGCTGCCTGCTACGGAGGACATCTGCTCCCGGATCGTGTCGCTGCCAGTCCACGACGACATGGCCCCAGATGACGTCGCGCGGGTTCTGGCCGCCGTTCAGGAAGGGAGCGCACAGTGACCGAAGAGGCTGCCGGGAGTCGTCCGAAGGTCAGCGTTGTCACGATCAGCTACAACCACGAAGCCTTCATACGCGAGACCCTCGACGGCTTTGTCGCCCAGAAAACCGATTTCCCGATAGAGGTGATCGTCGGCGACGATGCCTCAACTGATGCAACACCAGCAATCATCAAAGAGTACGTCGAGCGGTACCCGCAACTTTTCCGGCCCATTCTGCGATCCGAAAATATCGGCCCCTATGCGAACCTGACCGATGTCCTTTCGGCCGCTCGCGGCGAGTACCTCGCCTTGTGCGACGGGGACGACTACTGGAGCGACCCGACGAAGCTCAGCAAGCAGGTGGCGTACCTTGACCAGCACGCGGAAAAGTCGGTGTGCTTCCACCCGGTGCGAGTGATCTGGGAAGACGGCCGTAGAGGCTCCGAGTTTCCTCCGTTAGGCTGGCGCCGCGACCTGAGTGTCGATGCGTTGATTCGACGAAACTTCATCCAGACCAACTCAGTCCTGTACCGCCGCCAGGAACGCTATGACGATATCCCGGCCGACGTCATGCCCATGGACTGGTACCTGCATGTCCGGCACGCGGCGAGAGGCGGTATCGGCATGCTTCCCGAGACGATGGCGGTCTATCGCCGCCATACACAAGGTCTTTGGTACAACGCAGACGCCGACCGGACGAAGTTTTGGGTGTCGCATGGGAACGGACATGTCGCCATGTTCGAGGCGATGCTCGACTTTTTCCCTGAAGACCCAATCCGCGAGGAGCTGATCGCTGACAGGCTCGACTGGATTTTGGGTGAGATCGCGAGGGTCCCGGGCCCCGAGGGTCGGGCAGCGCTTCTGGAAACCATTGCGCGCCACCCCCAGTCCGCAATGTTGGCACTGCAGCACCGGTGGGCATCGCCGAAACGTCGCCTCAAGGCCCTATGGCGGAAACTTCTGCCATAGGGCCGCGAGCTCATTGATATACGAGCTGCGGCATCTCGTCTCAGTAGTCGCTTCTAAGAATCAATTTCGGGCTTGCTTACGATATACAGCACAGACCCGAGATCGATGGCGTGCCGGTTAAACGTGTCTTCGCCGAATGTCTGCGAATCGAGTGCGGAAAGTTCAAACCCGCTCTTGCGGATCCGCGAGCACAACGTGGAGCGGTCGTAGAGCCGCACATGGTCACCCTGTGCGAAGCGGCGCCACCGCTCGCTTTCGTCGGTGACCGCGGGATCCTCATCGAAGCTGCCTTCGGGGGCCACCGGAGTCATGATGATGCCGCGGCCGCCCGGCGCCAGTATTCGGTACAACTCGCTTAGCGCGCGGGCGTCATCCGAAACGTGCTCGAGCACGTGGGAGCAGATGAAGAAATCGACCGCGCCGTCCCCATAGATCGGCATATCGGTGATGTCAACGACGTCGTCAACGCCGCTCATCATCAAATCGGCGCTGCGGTAACGGAAATCGTCGCGGCTCTTCAAGTAGCCGGACAGCGGTGGCGACGGCGCAAACTCCAGCACACTCCGCACGCCATCGGGCGGCAGAAACCTGTCGACATAGAGCTTGTAAAGGCGGTCCCGGTCGACCGAGCCACACACCGGACAGACGTACCTCCGATGGTTGATCGTCTCCATCTCGTCTAGGGAGTAGGGAAACCCGTACGTGGCGAGCTCGCCACCCAGCCTGCGCGTCACGCTCAGGAAGCGAATGCGGCTCCCGCATATGTTGCATTGACCTGGGCCCGCGTAACAGACGCGGCGGATAAGGCGGCCGGCACGTTGACCGGTGTCGGAGAGCGGCATGCGTCTCATTCAATAACAGCTGGGCTGACGACGACACCGATTGCGGTAGATGTCGCAGGCGTGATGAGTTCTGGCTGGTGAACGCATCATATTGAAGTTCGCTCGCCGCAGTCGGCCGACCGTGGGAGTGAACCTGGGCCGATGCCGCCGTGGCTTCGATCTGGTGGTGGCACAGTAGGACGACCTGAAGCCAAGCATTGCAGAGAGCCATTTGCAGGCCCTACCAAGCGGATCTCCGGGGCAAATTCATCGGTATCAAGACTCAAAAATTAGCCTTGACCAGGCCGCATATAGGGGGCGCGCCGAATTCTGACCACTGGCAATGCCGAAACGCCACTAGCCGCTTGAACAAATAGAGATAATGACCTCTGCGAATGCCCGGACAAGCGCGACCACCGAAAGGATTCGTCGTGAAATTCGCCCTGGCCAGCTATGGAACTCGCGGGGATGTCGAGCCCTGCACGGCTGTGGGTCGCGAACTGCAGCGCCGCGGGCACGAGGTCCGCATGGCCGTTCCGCCCAACCTAGTGCCCCTCGTCGAGTCGGCCGGCCTTTCGGCGGCAGGCTACGGGCCCGACCAGCAGGACGGCTTCTGGGATACCGACTTCCTCGGCAAGTTCTGGAATGTCCCCGAGGTGAGGAGGCGGTGGCGGGAAGCCCAGGACCTGCTTATCCAGTCCTGGGCGGAGATGAGCGCAACCCTGACATCGCTCTCCGACGGTGCCGACCTGGTGTTCACCGGCCCTGGCTTTCCGGGAATCGCGGCGAACGTGGCCGAGTACCTCGACGTGCCGTTGGCCACGATGCACTACTTCCCTATGCGGCCCAACGGGCAGCTCGCGCCTCATCTGCCGGCGCCGGCGGTGCGCACCGTGATGACGGCGCTGGACTGGACACAGTGGCGGGTGACGAAGAAGGCCGAGGATGCCCAGCGCCGCGAACTAGGCCTGCCGAAGGCGAAAGGCCCTGCGCCACAACGGATGGCCGCCCGCGGCGCACTGGAGATCCAGGCCTACGACGAGGTGTGCTTTCCCGGGTTGGCCGATGAATGGGCCAAATGGAACGACCGGCGCCCGTTTGTCGGCACGCTGACGATGGAGTTGACGACGGATTCCGACGTCGACGTCGCGTCGTGGATCGCCGCGGGAACGCCCCCGATCTGCTTCGGCTTCGGCAGCACATCGATTGAGTCTCCGGCCAATACAATCAGCATGATTGCTAATGCCTGCGCGCAGTTGGGCGAGCGGGCGCTGGTGTGCTCCGGCAAAACGGATTTCAGCGCTGCGCCACAGTTCGACCACGTCAAGGTCGTGGGCCCGGTGAATTACGCAGCGGTCTTTCCCGCCTGCCGCGCCGTGGTCCATCACAGCGGTGCGGGCACCACGGCGGCAGGACTGCGCGCGGGAGTCCCGACCTTGAGCCTTTGGAGTTTGAGCGATCAAAAGATCTGGGCCGGCCAGGTTCAACGACTGAAAGTTGGCCTGGCACGGCACTTTCCGAGCACCACGCTCGATTCGTTGGTCGCCGACCTGGGACAGATCCTCACTCCGGAGTACGCCATCCGCGCCCGCGCGATCGCGGCGCGAATGACCAAACCCGCCGAGAGTATCGCGATCACCGCCAACCTCTTGGAGAAATTTGCCGCCTGAGATGTCGTTGGTTGCCAGCTACACCAGCAAAGTGAAAATTTACCAGGTGTTTTCGGCGCTGAAATGCCGCCCAGGAATATTTGCTGCGTGCACCCCAACATCCCAAAGCGCGCGTTTACAGCCCGCTCGACAGGAAACCCCGGTTCCGCGCTGTCTATAATTGACCAAAGTGTCAGTAACCGTACTGTGTCGCGCCGACGGGCGCTCGGTACGCAACCGCTCTGGGGGAACGGCATCTTTTCGCAACTGCTTTGTTCACCGATCAATGACAGGGTGTTTCTCGACCGCGACGCAACCGGCGCGCAGACGAGAGGCTCGCAGTGACCGCCACAAGGAGAGCAGCGGACGCACCGAAGGTCAGCGTGGTGTCCACCACCCACAACCAGCAGGCCTACCTGCGCGACACGTTGGACGGCTTCCTCGCCCAGCAGGCCGACTTTCCGATGGAAATCATCGTCGCCGACGATGCCTCGACCGACGCCACACCCCGGATAATCCAGGAGTACGCCGACCGCCACCCGCACCTGTTCCGGCCGATCCTGCGGTCCAAGAACGTCGGCCTCAACGCGAACCTGACCGGCGCCCTGTGCGCCGCGCGTGGCGAATACATCGCGCTGTGCGAGGGCGACGACTACTGGGTCGACCCGTTGAAACTGAGCAAACAAGTCGCTTTTCTCGACCAGAACCCCGACACCGCAGTGTGTTTCCACCCGGTGCAGGTGGTCTGGACCCGCGACCGCGATGAGGACGAGAAACTAGTACACGCCCTATACCGCAAGTTTGAAGAGGTCTTCCTTCCGACGTTCCCACCACCCTTTCGGGCCGGCGACCTCAGCTTCGAGACCTTGATCTCGCGGAACTTCATCCAGACGAATTCGGTGATGTACCGCCGCCTCCCCCGCTATGACGACATCCCGGCCGACGTCATGCCTTTGGATTGGTACCTGCACGTGCGTCATGCCGCCGAAGGCGATATCGCGATGCTGCCGGAGACGATGGCCGTCTACCGCCGCCATCCGCGCGGCATGTGGTACAAGTCGATCACCGATCCCGCAACCTTCTGGCGTACGCAGGGTCCCGCGCATGCGGCGACGTTGGACGCCATGCTCGATGTCGTCTCCGGCGACCCTTTGCACGAATCGATCGTCGCCAAAAACGCCAACTGGGTACTCAGCGCGATCGCCAAACAGGTCCCAGATCCTGAGGGCCACGCACTCCTCGTGCAAACCACCGCCCAGCACCCGCGCATCGCGACGCTGGCGCTGCGGAACCGCTGGACCAAAACGCTCGGCGGGCGTGTGAAGAGGGTGCGGCGCAAGCTCATCCGCAACGCCGCTCAACCGGAGGAAGGTGCTGAAAACCGAGTCGACGAGCGGCTGAGCGCCTGAGGATGAACGAAACCGGCGACCCTACCGTCGCGTACCTGGGCTGGCATGGGCTGGGCAACCTTGGCGACGATGCGATTTACGACGCGGTTCGGGGCCAGTTGCGCGGGGCAACCTTTCTCGACCTGCCGCGCCTCCCGCACCAACTGATCTATGCAACCGTCACGGCGGCAGTGGGTTTGAACCGATCGCTGCGGCGCAGCAGCCAGGTCGTAGGTGGCGGCACGCTCGTCGGAAGGAGCCAGTGGCGGCTGTTGGTCAACCGGGGGTTGGCGCTCACCAAAGACAACGGAAGCTACGCGATTGGCGTCGGCGTCGAAGATCCGGTGTTCGGCGGACGCAATAGCGGCTCAGGCAAAGACGAGCTGAAACGCTGGGCACCAATACTTTCCAAGTTTCGTACCGTGTCCGTGCGAGGGCCGCGCAGCGCCGAACTTCTGGCCGACATCGGATTGGACGTCGAGGTATCCGGCGATCCGGCGCTGCTCCTCCCCCGGCCCGACGTCACTCCTGAAGACGGGCTGATCGGAGTGAATCTCGGCTTCGGCGACGACCTTTGGGGACACGACCCGCAGCAGCTGGCGGACGAGGTAGCCGGCGCCGTCAAACAACTGTCATCACACGGCTACCGCTTCGTCGGGGTACTGATGAATCCAGAAGACAGACGCTGGACCGAAGTGGCGCTCAGAGACATTCCGGAAGCAGAGATGGTGCTTCCGGCCGACCCCGATGCGGCGGCGCGGGAATTGGCCCGCTGTTCGGCCGCCATCGTCACCCGCCTGCACGCGAGCGTCCTGGCTTCGCTGTCCGATACCCCGGTCGTTTCGCTTGAGTACCAACCGAAATGCCGGGACTTCGCGCTCGCGATCGACGATGCCCGGTCGCTGGTTCGCACCGACCAGGTGAGCAGCGCCGCCGTTGTCGACAGGGTGCTCGACGCGATCGCGGACTCGTCAGACATCCGGAGCAGGAAGCGCACCGCCGTCGCACGCCTGAAACAGCGCCTCGAGGGCGAATACGCGGATCTGGCACGCCAGTTGGGTCTCGCCTCGTGATACGCCTGCGAAAACCATTGGAGCGCAAGTGGGTAAAGCGCGGCGGGCGCATCGCCGGCCTTCCCCGACGCTTGCCGCCCGCGGCGCGTAAAGCCGAGATCGAGTCTTCCGCACGGGCAACGCAGAAGCTCGGCGCGCTGCCCCTGGCTGAAGCCTACGGACAGCCTGGTGCGACCCGGAAACCCGAGCAGGTCCGGGCGGCGTCGTGGCAGGGCGACTTGTACGCCTATCTGGTGGACTGGCACGACCCCAGGATCGTCGTGGAGTTCGGATCGGCGTTCGGGGTGTCCGGGATGTACCTGTCCTCGGCGCTCCGGCAGGGCTGGATGTATTCGTTCGAGATCAACCCCTCCTGGGCTGACATCGCCGAGCGGAACATCAAATCCGTCACCGATCGCTACACCCTGACGCGGGGTGCCTTCGAAGACCACGTCGGCGACATCCCCGACTCGATCGATCTGGCCTTGGTGGACGGGATCCACACCCAAGAATTTGTGGCCCGGCAGTGGCAGATTTTGAAGCCTCGCATGGCCCCGGGTGCCTTGGTGCTGTTCGATGACATCGACTTCAACCGCGGGATGGGCGAAGCCTGGCGAGACATCTGCGCCGATCCCCACGTGGTGGGGGCGGTCGAGGTGTCCAAACGGCTGGGCCTTATCGAATTGGCGCCCTAGCTCCCTGGCCCCTGTCGGCCGGCTAGCGCACCGCACATGGCGATCCCCTGACGGCCGGTCCTTCGAACCGGCCATAATGGCCCCGACGTTGCCGACAGGCGGGACGACTCGGAAGGCAGGATGTGTCGTGAAGTTTGCCCTGGCGAGTTACGGAACTCGCGGCGACATCGAACCGTCCGCGGCCGTTGGCCTCGAACTGCTGCGCCGGGGCCACGAAGTGCGGATGGCCGTCCCTCCCGAACTTGTCAGCTTCGTCGAGTCGGTCGGGCTCGCTGCGGTTCCCTACGGGCCGAAAGTCCAGGAGTTCTTGGACGAGGAATTCCTTCGCAACATGTGGACCGACTTCTTCCGCAATCCGATCAGGCAGGTGCTCAAAGTCTGGGATCCCCTGATCAAGTACTGGCGCGACGTCAGCACGACGTTGAAGTCGCTGGCGGATGGCGCCGACCTGCTGGCCACCGGCCTGAATTTCGAGCAGGCCGCGGCCAACGTCGCCGAGCATTACGACATCCCCCTGGCCGCGCTGCACCACTTTCCCATGCGGGCCAACGGCCGGCTCATGCCGAGCGTGCCCGCGCCGCTGGTGCGCTCCACCATGACGACGATCGAATGGCTGTTTTGGCGCTCGACGAAGGACGTCGACAACGCGCAGCGCGGCGAACTCGGCCTGCCGAAGGCAATGCATCGCTCGCAGCGGCGAATCGCCGAACGCCGATCGCTGGAGGTTCAGGCCTACGACGACATCTTCTTTCCCGGCCTGGCCGCCGAATGGGCGCGCTGGGGCGACCGGCGCCCCTTTGTCGGGGCGCTGACGATGGAGTTGCCGACGGAGGCCGACGACGACGTCGCAGCCTGGATTGCGTCGGGAACACCACCGATATGCTTCGGTTCCGGCAGCATCGCGCTCGAATCTGCCGCCGACACAGTCAACATGATCGGCGCGGCGTGCGCGCAGTTGGGCGAGCGGGCGCTGATTTGCTTCGGCGGCACCGACTTCAGCGACGTACCGCACTTCGACCACGTCAAGGCTGTCGGTGTGGTGAATTACGCGACCATCTTTCCCGCCTGCCGAGTGATTGTTCACCACGGTGGCTCGGGCACCACGGCCGCAAGTCTGCGCGCGGGAATCCCCACCCTGGCCCTGTGGAGCTCCGCCGACCAACCGTATTGGGCCGCTGCGATCAAACGCCTGAAATTGGGTACGGCGCGGCGCTTTTCGGCCACGTCTCAAGAAACGCTGTTCGCGGACCTGCGCCAGATCCTCGCGCCGGAATACGCCACCCGGACCCGGGAGTTCGCCGCCCGCATGAGCACACCCGCCGCGAGCATCGAGCGCACCGCCGACCTGCTGGAAGCCGCTGCCCGCCGGAAAGGGATTGAGTAAGGCGGGTTTACGTTTACCAGCGGGCTCAGCGCGCCGGTTTGATGAGCAGGCCCTGGCCGGTGGGCAATGTGCAGATTTTCACACCCAGCTCGCCGGCGACCTCATCCATGGCGATGCGCTGTTCGTCGCGTCCCCGATTCGCGTAGTCGTCCAGCAGCACAAAGGCGCCGGGTGTGAGGCGCGGCCAAAAGTAACGCAGCGCAGCGACTTCCGGGGGCGCGCAGTTCATGTCGATGTGCAGGTAGGCCACCGACGTCGCCTCGACGTGCTCGAGTGTTTCCGGGACCGCGCCCACGATGATGCGGTGGTTCTTCCACTGCGCGAAATTGGCGCGGACGCTGTCAACCCCGTTGACGTACATCCCGTTGCGGAGGTGCCCCTCGCTGGTCTCCAGCGCCCCGGCCTGGCGTTCGTTGTCGGTGACGAACCGCGGGTCAAGCCCGGCGAACGTGTCGAGCAAGTAGAACGTCTTGCCCAGCCGATCCCAGTCCAGGTATTCCATGATGGCGCTGCTCAAAAAGCCGTAACTGACGCCACACTCGACGAAATCGCCCTCGAGCTGGCTGGCGCTCGCCGCAGCCCACAGCCCCACGTGCACGCGCCATTGCCACTGGTACCAGTCCTCGTTGCCGAGAGATTTCGCGCCGCGCTGGTAGGCGCGCTGGAAGTCGGGATCATCGAGGAACCCGTGGAAATTGTTGAACGTGATCAACGCGTCGTTGGCGTAGACGTCGGGCAGCAGCGTACGTGCGAGCCAGTACTCGGTGCGCACCCACCACATCCTGAGGCGGGTGCCAGTTGTCAGCCCTGTTGCCACGGCGGCAACCATAACATCGGCGCGCACGGCGTCCCGGGGGAACGCGGTGGGTGCGCCGTGATCGTGTTTCGACCATCCCTCGCTAGAGGGCAAACCGTTTCGTACACCTAGAGTTTCAGCTATCTCACTTGCGCCACAGCACGCCGGTGCCGTCGATCTCGATGATCTCGCCGGTCACGTTGTGCTGCGTGCGGTAGTCGGTCACGGCCTGCGCGCACGCCTTGATCGCGTGGTAGTCGTCGACGATGCAAAAGCCCCCGGGCGACAGCCGCGGGTAGAGCGCGTCGAGCGCCTGAATCGTCGACTCATAAAGGTCGCCGTCCAGCCGCAACACCGAAATGCGATCGATCGGTGCGTCCTGCAGGGAGTCCTTGAACCAGCCCGGAACAAAACGAACCTGATCATCGAGCAACCCGTACCGCTCGAAATTCGCCTTGACTTGATCCTGCGGCACGCCCAGGATGCGAGCGTGGCGGTGCAGCCTAATCCCTTTATCCGCCTTGTAATTGACGGTGTCCGGGGGCGGCACTCCGGCGAACGAATCGCACAGCCATACAGTTCGCTTCTCGTCCCCGTGGGCCGCCAGCACGGCACGCATCAGGATGGAGGCGCCACCGCGCCACACACCGCACTCGACCAGGTCGCCGGGCACATCCTCTTCCAGCACCGTCTCGACGCAGTTCTGCAAGCTGGTCAGCCGCGTCATGCCGATCATCGTCAAGGCATCCGCCGGCCAGTCCAGCCCGAGATCGCGCGCCTGCTTGTTGAACGGACGCTTCCGCACCAGCATCAAGTTGCGGGTACTGAAAAGGGGCCGACCCAGGCGGTACAACCCCACCGGCACCAACTCGTCGCTGCCGTATCGGGTGAGGTCACGCCGGAGCAGGTCGAGGTATGCCAACCGCGTGTCGTGATCAGTCACGGCCAAAGCTGCCCCTTAATCCGCAAGCCAGTAGTACCCGGTAGAGCCTAGACGCCACGTGGACGCCGATAACGCGTTTCGCAGTGTATCCGTTGCCCGCTCAGGGGCTTCGCTCCGCTGGAACGCCGGGAATGCAACGGCCCGAGCGGGCGAATTCTTCCAGCAGATCGACGGCGTGACCTGCGCTCTCGGCGGGTTTGCTCATCCGGGTGGCGAGCTCCCGCGCGCGAGTGAGGTACTCCGGCGCCAGGATCTTTCGCAGGTCGGCGACCAGGGATTCGGGCGTGGTGGCCGAGAACCGCCGGGACGTACCCACCTTCAGCTGCTTGACGTGCGCGCCCCACATCGGCTGATCGCCCGCCGTCCAGAGGATCAGCGTGGGAACGCCGGCGCGCAGACCCGCCGCCGTGGTGCCGGATCCACCGTGGTGCACGACCGCGCGGCAGGCGGGGAAGATCTTCGTGTAGTTGACCACGCCGACGACCTTGACGTGCTCCAACTGGGGGACGTCGCTGAAGTCGCTCCAGCCGGAACAGATCAACGCCCGCTCCCCCAGCTCCGCGCAGGCGGCGCCGATCATGCGGACCGTATCGGCGGGTGTTTCGGCGACCGGCATGCTGCCGAAGCCGAAACAGATCGGCGGCGTTCCCTGGGCAATCCACGACAGGGTCTCGTCATCGGAGTCCGTCGGCAGTTCCATGGTCAGCGAACCGACGAACGGCCGCTGAGTGCCCCATTTCTTCCATTCGTCGGCCAGCCCCGGGAAGCACACGTCGTCATAGGCCTGGATCTCCAGCGAACCGCGTTCGGCGATGCGTCGCGGGGAGGCGACCGTGGCGGTCGGCAGACCGAGCTCGCGGCGCTGCCGATCCTCGGCCTTCTTATTCATCCGCCAGCACATCCAGTCGTATATCGACATGCCGCTGCGGACCAGGGGCCCGGGCAGTTTCGGAAGGAGTTGGCCGTTGGGGCGCATCGGAATGTAATGCAGCGTGGCCATCGGAATGCCGTAGTAGTCGGCGACGTTGATGGCCAAATCCTGGTAAAGCTGGCCGGTGAACAGCAAATCGGCGCCCGCGCCCACCGACATCAGCGCCGAGCTCATTTCCTGCCAGTTCCGCAGCACCGGCTCCCAGGCTTCGCGCATCAGGCTGATCGGTCCCTTGAGGAAGTTCTTCCAGAAGTCCCGAATGAACTCGTCGCTCCAAAAGTCGTGCATATCGGGCCCATAACCGATCGCCGGAAGTCCGGCCGCTTCGGCCAGACCAACGAGATTGGGCGGGACGGCCATCCGAACCGAATGCCCCCGCCGCATCAGCTCACGGCCGATGGTGAGGCAAGGCTCTATATCCCCACGCGTTCCATAGCTTGCCACAGCAAATTTCATCGCGATTAATACCTTAATCAATCTCCGACGGCATGGGCAACTTTGACTGCGGCGTTTCCGCTCGGTAGCCTGCGGCCCGCCAGTGGCCCTGCGATGTGGTCAGAGACATTGGATGTAGTTGTTTCGCAACGGATTTGGCCGCCCGACGCCAGCCACGATCGTAAGAGCGCACCGGTGCAGTCGAGTGCGACAAACCCAACCCCATCGGCCTTTCCCCCCGACCGTAGAAGTGTGACGACCCTGGGACATTTGGCTGAACCCCAGGTGTCGCCGCCTGATGCTACGTAAGTCTGCCAGACGATCGACATCGTGTCTCAGGAAAATGGGAAGTCGGTCCGGATAGCTCCGCATGCCCCAATTCGATAGCCAAATCAGCTATTCGCCCTGCACATCGGCTAGGACGCGCTAGCTGGAGCGGGTACGACTGCGCGAGCTGACGAAATTCTCCACAACATCGGCGGCCTTGACCACGCTGTCGGCCGGCTTGGTCATCCGGGCAGCGATGTCGCGAGCGCGCGCAGCGTAGTCCGGGGCCAGGATTTGGCGCAGGTCGGCCACCAACGACTCCCGGTCGGTCGCCGAAAACCGCCGTGTGGTACCAACTTTCAGCCGTTTGAGCTGGGCTCCCCAGATTGTCTGATTGGCGTCCATCGACAGAATCAGCGTGGGCACTCCGGCACGCAGGCTCGCGGCGGTGGTGCCCGAACCGCCGTGGTGAACCACCGCGCGGCAGACGGGAAATATCGTCGCGTAGTTCACCGGGCCCACCACCTTGACGTGATCGGCAAGTGGGACGCCGCTGAAGTCGCTACGGCCGGCGGCGATCAACGCCCGCTGCCCCAGCTGCGCGGACGCCGAGCTGATCATTTCGACGGTGTCGGCAGGGGATTCGACCGGCATGCTGCCGAAGCCGAAACAGATCGGCGGGGTTCCGTTCCGGATCCAGGACATCACCTCATCGTCGGCTTCGGTGGTCAACTCCATCGTCAGCGTGCCGACGAAGGGCCGTAGGCCATCCCATTTCGCCCACTCGGCGGCCAGGCCCGGAAAGCAAACCTCGTCGTACGCCTGGATTTCCAGCGATTCACGGTCGGCGATGCGTCGCGGCGACGGTCCTTTCGCCTTGGGCAGCCCCAGTTCCCGGCGCTGGGTGTCCTCGACCTTTTTGTTCAGGCGCCAACAGAACCAGTCGAACGCCGTCATCGCCGAGCGGGCCAGCGGCGACGGCAGGATCGAGACGACCTGGCCGTTGGGCCGCATCGGGACGTGATGCAGGGTGGCCAGCGGAAGGTCGTAGTACTCCGCGACGTTGGCCGCCGGCTCCTGGTAACTCTGCCCCGCGAACACCAGGTCGGCTCCGTCCGCCAGCGACATCAGCGTGGTGTTCATCTGCGCCCAGCACTGGTCGCTGAGGTCCCACATCTCGCGCCACATGCCGCGCATTTCCTGGATCTTCCAGAAGCCGCGGAAGAACGATGTCCAGAAGTCGCGGTACACGTCGAGCCAGGCCTGCGATTCCAGCCCATACGGGACGGCCGTCAGCCCCGCGGCTTCGGTGAAGCTGACCGAGTCGGGTGGGACGGCCATGACCATGTCATGCCCGCGGCGTTGCAGTTCGCGCGCCACAACCAAGGAAGGCTCGATATCACCGCGCGTTCCATAACTGGCCAGCACACATTTCATTGCGAATCCACGCCCTTCGGTTGCGCCATCATTTGAAGCATCGCCATCACTGTAAATATCGACGAAACTTCACAGCACCGGTTTGCGCGACTGCATCGAGGACGAACTAAGCGCAGGTGGGCCTCATGGCTTGCGCCACAGCACGCCGGTTCCGTCGATCTCCTCGATCTCTGCGGTCACGCCATGTTGCGTACGGTAGTCGGTCACCGCCTGACGGCATGCAGCGATGGCGTGGTAGTCGTCGATGATGCAAAAGCCCCCGGACGACAGCCGCGGATAGAGCGCATCGAGCGCCTGAATCGTCGACTCGTAAAGATCGCCGTCCAGCCGCAACACCGAAATGCGTTCAATCGGGGCGTCCTGCAGGGTGTCCTTGAACCAGCCCGGAACAAAACGAACCTGATCGTCGAGCAACCCGTACCGCTCGAAATTCGCCTTGACCTGCTCCTGGGGTATCGCCAGCACACCGGCGGCGCGATGCAACTTGATGCCCTTGTCCGCCTCGTAGTGCTCGGTGTCGGGCGGCGGCACCCCTTCGAAGGAATCGCACAGCCACACCGAACGCTTCTCGTCGCCGTACGCCGACAGCACGGCACGCATCAAGATCGACGCACCACCCCGCCACACACCGCACTCGACGAGGTCACCGGGAACGTCGTCCTTCAGGACCGTCTCGACGCAGTTCTGCAAACTCGTCAGCCGCTGCATGCCGATCATCGTCAAGGCATCCGCCGGCCAGTCCAGCCCGAGATCACGCGCCTTCTTGTTGAACGGACGCTTGCGCACCAGCAGCAGATTGCGGGTGCTGAAGATGGGACGCCCTAGGTAATTCCAGCCGACCGGCACCAGCTCGTCGCTGCCGTAGCGGGTGAGGTTACGTCGCAGCAGTTCAAGGTATGCGGAACGGGTGTCTAGAAAGGGTGATCGCATGTCACGATCGGTAACGGTCAAAGCTGCCCCTCAGTTCAGATGAAGTCCGGAAATCACGCCCTCGACAAAGTCGAGCTCGTCAATGCGTGTCGCATTTGTCCACTAACGCGCCTGACCGGCCTCCTTGACGTACCCCCGCTGCTACCGGCTGACCCATCCCCTGCCCTACCGCGTAGTAGCAACCATCATAGGCTGGAGATCGGCATAGCCTGGACCGCTCGCCCCGACTGTTCGCCTTCCCGGCGCCTGCCACCCGCGCCGCGAACGGCGGAATCAAACGTGAAGCAATCAGCCCACTAGCGCAGCGGGGCAAGTTTGCCCAATCCGGTAATCTTGATGCTCACCGATTTTCGTGACCCGGCAGCGCCGAGCATGAAGGATATGTCCTCTTTCGGTGCATTCAACCAGAATCGCCAGAACGGCGCCGCGTAAAAAGCCCAGATATAACGACCGTCTCCAAAAAATAGATAGAGCAGGATCGCAGCAACAGAATATGACAGGCGCTTCCACCGCGATTTGACCATCACGACGTTCATTTCGATCATCTCGAGGCCCCAGGCGCGATATTCCCACTCCAGTTGATAGCGCTTCTGAAAATCGTAGAAAGCGCGCATTTCTCCATTGGTGACGAGGTATTCGTCAAAGACGAGGATGGAGCCGACGATGAAGTTATCCTTGCAGGTTTCCAAGGCGTGCAGGCAACTCTCGTAGGTATCCAAATCCATATGAAAGAGCCTGATAGGGGCAGTTGGCCGCTCCGCCAGGAACGGTGCCAACGTGTCATAGGTGCTGCCCTTGATGAAGTTCACATCGCGGCCCAGCGAAGTGGGCACGCCGCCGTCAATGCTCACTCCGGTATCCCGGATGAAACGTCGCGCGATTGGTTCGGACAGCGAAAAAGTTCCGCGCTTGATGATCTGGTCCTCGAGTTGCCAGTCCTCGACCAGCCCGCAAAAGGTGTCAAATCCGTATACCCTGCGCTGACACTCATCAAATATGAGCCGCGTCGACCAGCCAATCCAGACACCCAGGTCTAACAGTAGTTCGTCAGAATTCTCAGCACAGGGCGGTTCCAATTGCGATACTTCCCATAACAATGGGTGGCCGCGAATTTTGAGCCGGCGTAGATCCGTGAGCGTCCGGCGAACGAACGCACAATATTCTGTATCATAGGCCGTGATATCCCGGGCATATAGATTTGGAATGTAGCGATCCCGGTCCCGATTGGGGATACGCGCGCAGATCAGCAACAGCAAAAGCATGCCGAGCGCGATGAGAAGGGCCGGCCAGAAGTAACATGCGGTGGCCACGATGACCGCGATGCCAACCAGAACCGCTTTCCACAGCCGATGAATGGTCGTGCGATCCGACTTCGGCATACGGTCGAGGTTCGTCCGATCCATTGTCCGCCTATCGACAATGCCCACCGGTTCACCTCTTGTTCCGTAGCTACGCCGGCACGAATTCTTCCCGGACGATTCAGTAAATTACTCGATCGCGGGACATATCAATAGCTATCGCCCGAATGAAGGTCGCCGACGGATCTTGACCAGTGCGAAAGTTCCGCACGAATCACTCTCCGCTGGACGCGCGGGAGGCTTCCGGCCGGTTGCCGATCCATTCGAGCAGGGCGCGCAGTCCATCCTCGAGCGTCCACTTGGGATGCCAGCCGAGCTGGGCGGTTGCCGGCTCGACGTCGCAACTCGCGGCGCGCACGTCGCCGTCGCGGAATTTCGGGGTGACCACAGGTTCGGGCGCAGAACACATGGCGGCGATGTTGTTGGCCAGCTCATGGATGGTTGTCGCCTTGCCGGACCCGATGTCGAGGCAGCGCGGCTGGGTCGCCGGCAGCTGCACCGCCGCGAACAACGCGTCGACGACGTCATCGATGTAGACGAAGTCGCGCACGATCCGGCCGTCCTCGTAGACCTCCAGCGCAAGCCCCTGCCGCGCCAACCGCGCGAACAGCGCGACAATCCCGGTGTACGAATTGGTCAGCGACTGGCCGGGGCCGTAGACATTTTGCAGACGCAGCACGCTGAGGTTGGTGTCGTGCGCGGCCGTCCAGGCGGCCAATAGGTGCTCCTGGGCCAGCTTGGTCGCCGCATACACGTTGGTGGGGCGGGGCTCCGTTCGGTCGGCGCGGCTCGGCAACGGCACCGCCTGTTCGCCCGCCCGCTCCTGCGGATCCCAGTTGCCCGCCACCAACTGGGCGTGGCTGCGGGGTTTGGGGTAGAAAATCCGGTCGCCGGTTTGCCACGCGCCCTCGCCGTAGACAGCCCGCGACGACGCCAGGACCAGTTGCTCGGGCACGATTCCCGACCGGCTCAGGGCGTCAAGAAGCTGAGTGGTTCCAACGACATTCACCGAACCGTGGCGGGTCGCCTCGGACAGTGACTGTGCGGTTCCGGTCTCGGCCGCCAGATGGACGACCTGTGAAGGGCGGAACAACCGCAACACCGCGTCCCAGTCGGGTGCATGGGTGACGTCGCCGGTGAACAGCCGCACGGTTGGCGGCAGCTCGATCGGCCGGCCGCCGCCGTGCACCTGCGGATGCAAAACGTCCATCACCGCGACGTCGTATCCGGCCTCGACGAGACGGTGTGAGAGCGCCGACCCGATGAATCCTGCCCCACCACTGATGAGCACGGACGCTGACAAGAATCGACGCCTTTCTTTCGTGTACAGAGGAAATTACGCAACCGGCGCGCATCGCCGCGCGGCCCGGTCGATCATATCGGGGACTCCCCGCGGCATCACAGGATTGCGCGAAGCGGGCCGGCGGCACCCCGAATTCGCACGAAACGCGGCGAAAGGGGCTAGGCCCAAGTCCCCCGGTGCCGATGCGCCATTGCAAGGACCTCCATCACCGGGCGTGCGATGACCGGCCGGAAGATACGGAACAGCACGCTGTTCGATAATCCGTGAAAATCCTCGAACGCCTTGCGGAAATCCCGCTCACTTTCCCGGTAGCACACGAAAACGCGGTCCAAAGTTGACATGTCGAGCGGATCGTCCTGGGCGGCCTCGCGTAGCGCTTCGTAGACCAGCGAGATCCAATCCGCGCCGAAAAGGTCCGTTACCGGCCCGCAGTGCCGCTGGCGATGGAGACCGGGGGTGAGGAACTCCTCGATAGCGTCCTCGTCCTTGGCGTGCAGTTCGACCGGCAGCTCGGTGCAAATTCGCTTCATTTCCCCGCGCCAGTTATCGAGAAGATTCGCGTAGTCGACGAATACGCGGGGCACGCCGCGAGTGTTCCGCTCAGCGAGGATGTTGCATTTCAGCCACAAGGCACTCGCGAGCGCAGGAGAAACGTGCCAGGACTTCACAATCGACGAGATGACCTCCTGCGGATGCCGTACGGCGATGACCGATGCGACGTCGAATCCGGCCTGACGCGCCGCGTCGAACCACAGGTCAGACAGGGTGGTGATCCGGGGTTCCTTGATCACCACCAGCGGCGCCGCGGGCAGGGTGGACAGATACGCGGCGATCTTCGCGACGCAGGCTTGGCTCTCGCCGGGATCGACCGCGCCGTCGTCCAGAAACCGCAATGACGGGTCATACCAATTGGTCCCGAGCCGGCGCAGGATTGTCTCGTTCAGCGAAATGGCCGCCCGCGGTTCCCAGTAGCCAAGCGGATTGTTCGCGTCGGCACCCAACATCGCAGCCGGAAGCGTGCCGCCGCACAGCGAGAGCACCCGGGTAAGCGCCGAGGTACCGGACCGTTGCGGCCCGAGCACGAACAACACAACCGGACGGGTGCCGAAGGAATTGGAGGCGTCGTCGGCTGGTTTGTGCGTCCGGGGCAATCTCATCGCGAATCCAAACCTTTCACTTCTCGGGCGTGCTAGCCGACTTCGGGAATTCTGTTGTTATTCATGCCTTTCCGATCTGATGCGGGCCCGTTCGACGGGCGCGCAGCAATCACCGGAGCCAACCCGATTGCGCACATTACAAAGTCACGGGCCGGAATCTCGGCCCCCTCAACATCTTTGACAAAATGAGGAGATCCTTTACCGAACTCCTCATGCGGAGTCAGGCCTGACTTGCGACCGTCAACTTCGCCCCCCGGGTCAGCTTCATCGGATCATTGCGCCCGCCAAGGACTATAGCCGGGCAGGAAGGATCAGGACACCATTTTTACGAATCCGTTTTGTTTACTTAACTTTTGGATGACAACTGCGGATCGCCAGGACGGCATCGGTTGTTATGCCCGCTGCGAATTGGATCCGCGAGCCCGGTGAGCCATATCCGCAGACTTATGCGGCAGCCTTCGACAGATCGGCTGTGCATTCCCGCGAACGCAGCATGGTTACTCTAACAAACAACCTCAGCTGCCGTGCGCCAATCACGCCGGAGACCAAGTTTTTGGTGCGCTGACCAGCGCGACGCCGCCTAGGCCCAGGCTCCCCTGCGCCGATGCATCATCGCGGCGACCTCGAGGATCGGCCTGACGATGAACGGCCTGAACACCCGGCGGACCACACTGTTGGTTCGCGTGTGAAATTCCGTGAAGGCCATGCGGAAATCACGCTCGCTGGCCTGATACGACTCGAAAACACGGTCCAATGTCGACACGTGCAGGGGACCGTCCTGCGCGGCCCCGCGCAGCGCCTCGTAGACCGCCGAGATCCAGTCGCTGCCGAAATGGTCAGCCACCGGGCCGCAGTACCTCTGGCGACGAAGATCGGGAGTGAGGAACTCCTCGATCGCGCTCTCCTCCGCGGTGTCCAGGTCGATTGCGAGCGTCGTGGCAATGCGCTTCATCTCTCGGTGCCAGTCGTCCAGCAGGTTGGCGTAGTCGACGAACACCCGCGGCATCCCGCGGGTGTGCCGCTCGGCCAGCAGGTTGTATTTGAGCCACAGGGCGCTGGAGAGCTCCGGCGAGGTTTGGACATACTTCGCCGCCGACGCGACGACCTCTTGGGGGTGACGCAGCGCGATCACCGCGGCGACGTCGAACCCGACCTGGCGCGCCGCCTCGAACCAGAGTTCGGAGAGCGCGGTTATCCGCGGCTCCTTGATCACCACCAGGGGTGCCGCCGGCAGCGTGCCCAGGTAGGCGGCGATCTCCCCGATACACGAGGCTTTTTCCTCGGCGCCGAACGCGAGCTCCTCTTGCAGCCGCATCGTCGGGTCGTACCAGTTGCTGGCGTGGCGACGCAGGATCGTCTCGTTGAGCATGATGGCCGCGCGTGGCTCCCAATAACCGCGTGGGTTGTTCCCGTCGGCGCCGCACATCCCGGCCGGGAGGGTGCTCCCGCACAGCGACAGGACGCGGGTCAGCGCGGACGTCCCCGACCGGGCCATGCCCAGCACGAACAGCGCGACGGGACGGACAGTGGTTCCGGAGTGGGCGGGGTGCGCCGGCAGATCGGCATTTTCGAGGGTTTGGCTCGTCGGGGCAGGCGTCATCGCAGAACCCATACCTTTCAGTTCGCTCTGGCGGGCCCCCGGGATCTCGGGCCATTATGCATGACTTTGCAATTTCCCGGGCGGTGTTCAATTACTCGCTCGGCAACGCCACTGCCGGTCCAAAGTCGCACCCTCGGCAACGTCGATTACAGGCCAAAGATCGTGAATCCGGTGCTTTTCCCATGTCTCCGCATAAAGGTGAGATTGAGGGTTGTGCATTGTTTGCGGGATTACCGGATCCGCGGCAAAGGTGGGAGGCCGGCGCCCCTAGCACCGTCGCGGAGACCGCCCGGTGGGACGTCGAGCGGTGATGCGGCGCGGAACTTTCAGTGACCTACTCGGCCGTTACGGCTTCCACCGCCGGCGGTGCGCCGACGCCCGCGTCACCCCATCCGCGCGCTCGGCGCTTGAACCGCGACTTGAGCGACAGCGCGCGCTTTTCCACCAGGAACCAGCTGAGCGCCGCCAGCGGGAGGGTGGCGATGGCGGCGACGACCGCGAACGCCGGCGGTTGCAAGAAGGCCAGCCCGCAGATGACCAGCAACTGCTGCATCGGCCACGCGTAGATGTAGACGCCGTAGGAAAGGTCGGTGCGCAACCGCAGGCGCTTGTGGTGGATCAGTGCGCCTGAGACGACGACGGCGTAGGCCAGCGGAAGCGCGGCGAGTATCCGGTAGTTGGGCACCAGCAAACCGGCCACCACCACGATCACGGCGCTGATCGCCACCAGTGACCAGCGGGCGGGAATCTTGTCCTGAAACTGATGCAGCAGTGTTCCTGCCGCAAACACCAGTGCGAACCGCCCGATCATCTGGATGATTGTCTGCACCTCGACCGGATACGAAACCAGTGCCGAGATGACGAGAAGAAGCGTGAACACCACCACCGCCGGCCACCGACGTTTGAGCAGTCCGGCCACTCCGGCAACGGCAATGGCGACGTAGCACAACAATTCGAATATCAGGGTCCACAGGACGCCGTCCCACACACCGGGGAACGGAACATTCTTCGGCGTTCCATCGATTCCCGCGTGGTACACGTTCAGCACGGCGTTGTTCAGCACGTAGGTGATCGGCGCGGGAGACAGCAGCAACCTGACGGCCGACCCCCCTTGGATCGCTACCCCGATCGGGGCGATGACGAAGGCCACCACGGCCAGGCAGACCCACAGCCCCGGAAGGATGCGCAGAACGCGCGCGACGAAGTACTCGCGGAGCCGCGGGTTGCGCACCCAGCTCGCCGCGATGAGGAATCCCGAGATCGCGAAGAATCCGTCCACCCAAATCTGGGTGAACAGCTGGTCGTACGGGGGGTGCACCTTACGACCGGTAAGAGGCCAGGAGTGTTGCAGGATGACGCCGGAGGCCAGCACCAATCGCCAGGCGTTGAGCGCGTTATTCCGTGTGTCGAATACCTGCGCGAGCCTCGGACTTGACGTCCTCGGCCGCTTCAGCCGGCGGTTGGCTGTCGAGTCGGGGCCGGATACTTCTGCATGCGCGCTCATCTGGGGGTTCCGATGCGTTCAACCAGGCGAACTGAGTTTGCCGCTTTCCTGGATGCCAATATCGCCGCCCGGCCATCAGCGCGCCCCCACAGCGCAGACCACCACCCGGCATTCTGCGGCAACGCCGCGAGAATGCACGGAAATGGACGGGGCAAACATCCGGACAGAGTACATCGGCCGCAAATCACCCGCGCGAGGGCAACCAACTCGCCTATTCGAATCCGGTCACCGAATTAAGCATAGTGGTTATTTTACCGACCCCGGGGTCGAGACGGCGAGTGTGGGCGCCGCCCGCCGTCAGCCGGCGACGGCTCCCGGCTCGTAGAACGGCGCCCCGAACTCGGTGACCGGGCGGAACCCGCGCTTGCGTGCCCTCTCCGCGGCCCTGCGGATCAGCGCGTAGATGCCCACGAACGCCGCATGATCGGACATCACCAGGGGCGTCAGCAGCCGGTTGTGCACCAACGAGAACGCCACCCCCGAGGCGGGATCGGCCCAACCGACCGAACCTCCCATGCCGACGTGGCCGAAGCCCGGCATCACACTGCCGATAGGCAGCGTGTGATAACCCAGGTGAAAAGCCAACGGCACAAAGATGTTTCGGTCCGGCCGCAGACTGCGCTCACCGGTCAGGCCGGCGACCAGATCACGGGAGAGGAATCGGATGCCGTCGACCTCGCCGCCGTTGGCGATGGCGCCGTACATGCGCGCCAGCCCGCGCGCCGTGGCTACGCCGTTGGCGGACGGGATCTCCGCGTCCAGCAACGGAATGTCACCCTGGACGGCGCCGACCAAACCCTTGAAGTACATCGACCGGTATGCCCCGGACATCTCGTTGGCGACCTTGCGGGTCACATAGCCGACGACCGGGTTGCCGATCAGGTGCTGCGGGCAGATGATCTCGGCGACCCGCGTCGGCGCCTCCACCGGCGGCCGGCCGAGGTGCAGGCCGTCGGTGTCCAGCGGCTCGGCGAGCTCCTCGCGGATCAGCGTGCCCATGCCCTTACCGGTGACGGCCCGACCGAGACCCGACATCAGCCAGCCAAACGTCAGCGCGTGATACGCCGATTTGCCCATCAGCCGCCCCGGAGCCGCCGCGGCCAGCTTCTGCTCCATCACAACGTGATCGAGCAGTTCTTCCTTGGTGGCGCCGCGCAGGCCCGATAGGCCGGCCTGGTGCCGCATCACCTGCCGCACAGTCATGTCGGCCTTGCCGTTGGCCGCGAACTCGCGCCAGTACTCGGCGACGGGCGCCTCGTAGTCGATCAGCCCCCGGTCGACAAGGCGATGGATGACGGTGGCGGCCATTCCCTTGGTCGCCGAAAACACCATGGGCGCGGTGTTTTCCGTCCACGGCCGCTGACCAGCCCGGTCGGCCCAACCCGCCCAGACATCGACGACGGGCTGGCCGTCGACATAAACGGCCAGCGCCCCGCCGCCGAACCGGCGGGCCGGGAACATGCTGGCGAAACTACGAACGACGCAACCGAAGTGTGAGTCCGCCGCGCCGGACACACGGTGACCTGCGTCAAGGTCATCGTGGACACGGACCGCGCGGCGATCGACTCGGGTATCCACCGTCACACTTTGAATTTACTTCGATTACACGCCCCGCAGGAGCGAAATCTCGATTATTTACCTATCCGTTAGCCCGACGCGGCCGTCAATATTTGCTCGGCCGCCAGCGCGGGAGTTAGCTCCCCCGCCTTGACCTTTCGCTCCACGTCTGCGCGGATCTTGCGCACCGCCGGGCTGGACAACAGCCGGTCCAGCACCGTGTCGCGCACCATCTGCCATGTCCAGTCGACCAGCTGGGCCCGGCGACGCGCCTCGAGCTCCCCAGCCTCGCTGAGGATTTGCCGATGACGTTCGACGGTGTCCCACAATTCCTCGAGGCCAGTCCCTTCGGCCGCGCTCATCGTGAGAACGGGCGGCCGCCAGAGTGTTTCGCGCGGATGTATCAGCCGGATCGCACCGGACAGCTCGCGCGCGGCCGACCGAGCCTCGGCGAGATGATCACCGTCGGCCTTGTTCACCACGACGATGTCGGCCAGCTCCAGCACACCCTTTTTGATGCCCTGCAGCTGATCTCCCCCGCGGGCCAGGGTGAGCAGCACGAAAGTGTCGACCATGTTGGCCACCGTCACCTCGGACTGACCGACCCCGACCGTCTCGATCAGGATCACGTCGAAGCCGGCCGCCTCCAACAGCACCGCCGTTTCGCGGGTCGCCTTGGCCACCCCGCCGAGGGTGCCCGAGGTGGGTGAGGGCCGGATGTATGCATCCGGATGCATTGCCAGGCGGGCCATCCGGGTCTTGTCGCCCAGGATCGAGCCGCCGGTGCGCGTCGACGACGGGTCGACGGCCAGCACCGCCACCCGATGGCCCAGCTCGATCAGATGCATGCCGAGGGCCTCGATGCTGGTGGACTTCCCCACCCCCGGGATCCCGGTGATGCCGACCCGATACGCGTTACCCGAGTCCGGCGTCAGCTCCAGCAGCAGCCGCTGCGCCTTCTCGCGATGGTCGGCGCGGGTGGACTCCAGCAGCGTGATGGCCCGCGGCAACGCCGCGCGGTCGCCGTTGCGGACCGCCTGGGCCAAATCCTCGACGGAGTCGTTCCGTTGGGAAGCCATTTAGTCGAGCGTGTAACCCAGCCGCCCGGCGAGCTTGTGCAGCAAGCCGATTGCGGCGTCGGCGATCACCGTCCCGGGCGGGAAGATGGCGGCGGCCCCGGCTTCGTACAGCTCGTCGAAGTCGCCCGGCGGAATGACGCCGCCGACCACGATCATGATGTCGGGCCGCCCCACTTCAGCCATCGCCTCGCGCAGCGCGGGCACCAGTGTCAGGTGGCCGGCGGCCAGCGAGGACACCCCGACCACGTGCACGTCGTTGTCGGCGGCCTGGCGGGCCACCTCCTCGGGCGTGGAGAACAACGACCCGACGTCGACGTCGAATCCGATGTCGGCGAACGCCGTTGCGATCACCTTCTGCCCGCGGTCGTGGCCGTCCTGGCCCATCTTCGCGACCAAAATCCTGGGGCGGCGGCCGTCGGCTTCCGCGAACTTCTCGACGAGTTCGGTCGCGGTTGCCATGTTTCCGGCCTTTCCAGCTTCGTCGCGGTAGACCCCGGCGATAGTACGGATCTCCGCCTGGTGACGGCCATACACCTTCTCCAGCGCGTCGGAGATCTCGCCGACGGTGGCCTTGTGGCGGGCCGCGTCGATGGCCAGCGCGAGCAGGTTGTTGCCCAGCCCGTCCTCACCGGCGCGGCCGTGGGCGGCCGCGGCACGCGACAGTTCCGCCAGCGCCGCGTCCACCGCCGACTGGTCGCGGCTTTCCCGCAGCTCCTTCAGCTTGGCCAACTGCTCGGCGCGCACCCGGCTGTTCTCGACCTTGAGGACCTCGACCTCCTGGTCCTCTTCGACCTGGTACTTGTTGATCCCGATCACCGGCTGGATCCCGGAGTCGATGCGGGCCTGGGTACGTGCGGCGGCCTCCTCGATGCGCAGCTTGGGGATGCCGTCACTGATGGCCTGCGCCATGCCGCCGTGCTCGGCGACCTCGGCGATGTGCGCGCGGGCCTTTTGAGCGAGGTGGTGCGTCAGCCATTCGACGTAGTACGAGCCCGCCCACGGGTCGATCGGCCGCGTGGTGCCCGACTCCTGTTGCAGCACCAGCTGGGTGTTGCGGGCGATGCGAGCCGAGAAGTCAGTGGGCAATGCCAGCGCCTCGTCGAGCGCGTTGGTGTGCAGCGACTGCGTGTGCCCCTGCGTGGCGGCCATAGCCTCGATGCAGGTGCGCGCGACGTTGTTGAAGGCGTCCTGCGCCGTCAGCGACCAGCCGGACGTCTGCGAATGTGTGCGCAGCGACAGCGATTTGGCGTTCTTCGGTTTGAACTGGGAGACCAGCTCGCTCCATAACAGCCGGCCCGCCCGCAGCTTGGCGACCTCCATGAAGAAGTTCATCCCGATGCCCCAGAAGAAGGACAGCCGCGGCGCGAACTTGTCGATGTCCAGCTCGGCGTCCAGGCCGGCCTTGATGTAGTCGACCCCGTCGGCCAGCGTGTAGGCCAGCTCCAAATCGGCTGTGGCACCGGCTTCCTGGATGTGATAGCCGGAGATCGAGATGGAGTTGAACTTCGGCATCTTCGCGCTGGTGTAGGCGAAGATGTCGGAGATGATGCGCATCGACGGCTTGGGCGGATAGATGTAGGTGTTGCGCACCATGAACTCTTTGAGGATGTCGTTCTGAATGGTGCCGGCCAGCTTCTCCGGCGGAACGCCCTGCTCCTCGGCGGCGACCACGTACAGCGCCAGGATCGGCAGCACCGCGCCGTTCATCGTCATCGACACCGAGACCGTCGACAGGTCGATGCCGTCGAACAGTTGGCGCATGTCGAGGATGGAGTCGATTGCCACACCGGCCATTCCGACGTCGCCCTGCACGCGTGGGTGATCGGAGTCGTAGCCGCGGTGGGTGGCCAGGTCGAAGGCCACCGACAGTCCCTTCTGGCCCGCGGCCAGGTTGCGCCGATAGAAGGCGTTGGACTCCGCGGCGGTGGAGAAGCCGGCGTACTGCCGAATGGTCCACGGCTGGTTGACATACATCGTCGGGTAGGGCCCGCGCACGAACGGCGGTTCGCCGGGGAAACTGTGCAGCGGGTATCCGTCTGCTTCGACGGCCGCGCGATCCGCACCGATGTAGACCGGTTTGACGTCGATGTCTTCCGGTGTCTGCCATTGCAATTGGTCGGGTGTGTACAGGTGCGCGGCCGCGGCCGCGGCCACGTGTTCGTCGACGGCGGCTTCGGTCGCCGGCGCAATGGTCCGCTCGCTGTGCAGCGGCACATCGGCGAAACTGCCGACAGCGGGTGCAGTGGTCGTCATCGTGTCTATGCCCCCAGCCTCGTGAGGAGATCCGATAAAGCTTCGACCGCATTGATTTTCGCGGTCAGGAATTGGTCCGGTTGGTGCTCGGCGTCGGCCACGGCCTTGTCGGGGCCGGCCAGATAGACCCGCGCGATTCCGGCGTCGCGGGCCGCCTGCACGACGCCCGACGCCTCATCCTGGTAGCGCTTGTCGGTGCCGCAGATGACCGCCGCCGACGGTGACCCCGCGTCGGCCACCGCCGACGCGATGCCGTCGGCGTCGACCGTTCCGGGGTTGATCGCCTCGATGCCGCCGGACGCCAGCAGGTTCGAGGCGAACGTGGCACGGATGTTGTTCTCGGCCAACGGCCCCAGCGGCAGCAACAGCACCTGCGGACGGGAGCCGGTGCGGGCCAGGTAGGCGTCCGACCGGTCCCGCAGCGCCTCGAACTCCGCGGCGTACCGAACCAGTTTCCCGGCGGCGAGCGGCGAATACGTCGAGTCGCTTTGCGGCAGCAACGCTTCGGTGAGGTTCGGGAATTCGTTGACCCCGGTGATCGCGGTTTTGCGGTGCGCGATGTCGTCGGTGCGGCGGGCGGCCACCTCGGCGATCTGCCCGGCGATGAAGTCGCGGGCTTGTGTGAATCCGCCGTGCTTCTCGATGGCCTGGAACTGTTCCCAGGCCTGCTCGGCCAGGCGGTGGGTGAGATCTTCGACGAACCACGAGCCACCGGCCGGGTCCAACACGCGGCCCACGTGCGACTCTTCGAGAAGCAGCAGCTGCGTGTTGCGGGCGATGCGGCGGGCGAAACTCGTTGCGATGTCCGGGAATCCGCCCCGGATCGCGACGTCGAACGGGAACACCAGCAGGGAATCGGCGCCACCGACGCCGGCGCCGAAGGCGGCCAGCGTGCAGCGCAGCATGTTCACCCACGGGTCGCGCTGGGTCATCATCGGCAGCGACGTCTCGGCATGGATCACCGCCGCGCCGGCATCCGGGTCGCCGACGACCTCGGCGACCCGCGCCCACAGGTTGCGCGCCGCACGGAACTTGGCGATCGTCATGAACTGGTCGTCGTCGGCGGCGAACCGGAAACTGATCTGCCGCAACGCCTGGCCGATCGGCAACCCCGATTCGGTGAGCACCCGCAGGTAACTCACCGCGGCCGCGACGCTGGCCGTCAGCTCCCACGTCGCGTTGGCACCGAGGTTGTGGAACGCGGGCCCGTCGACGGTGATCGCGCGCACGCCCGTGCGCCCGGCGGCCCGCTTGGCCGCCGCGACCACGTCCTCGATCTTCGGCGCGGGCCGCTCGCTCAGCGCCGCGCTCAGCGGGTCGCCGCCCAGGTCGATCGACAGCGTGGCGCGCTGGTCGGGTTCCACGCCGTCCGCCACCGCCAGCACCGCGTCGCTGGCCGCCGGGTAATCGGCACCAGCCTCGAGGATCAGCGGCGCCATGCTCAGGTAGACGCCCTCGAGCGTGTCCGCGAGCTGGTCGGGCGCCACGCCCGACTCCCCGATCCGCAGGACCACCGCGCTGGCCCCGTTGCCCAGCGCGTCCAGCACCGCGGAATTGACGTCCTTGGCCGCAACACCGGGCACCGGGGTGGACGGGAAGGCCTCGGCGACCTTCCAGCCGGACTTGACGTCGCGCAGCGCGTCGCCGCCGCGCACAAAAGGCCACTCGCCCGGCAGCGGCGGTTCCGGCAGTTCGTCGAGCGCGGTGTAGAGCGCGCGGACCGCAATCCCGTCATACGTCGGGGTTTCCAGCAGCCGCTCGGGCGCGTCGCCCAACTGCTCGGGGTCCTTCCGGGTGCTTTTAGCCAGCACTCCGGCGACCGCACTGCGCCAACGCCCGCGAACCTGTTCTAGGTCGTCGAGCTCGGGTACATCAATGGACACCGATTGCTCCCTTTTCCCAGCATTTGGGCTACAGCTCTGGGGATACCACTTAGCTATTGAGGCTAATTGATGACCGCTCGTCGCTAAAAACCGCCAGGTGCGGCGAGCGGGCCCGATTCCCGATGAAACGCCAGCCTCGGGAAACGGCTAATTCATCTGCGCCCCGTACCCTAGGAAGACGTGACGGGTTCCGCCACCAGCAAAATCACCGAGACGCTCCGCGATCTCGGCTGCGCCATCGGCGTCGCCGCGCGAGGCGTGTCCCGGTCGCGGATCGTCTGGACAGTGGTGGGCATCACAGCGCTGGCGGTCCTGGCGTCGTGGCTGCCGCTGCCCTCACCGGTGCAGATGCGCGACTGGGCGCAGTCCGTCGGGCCGTGGTTTCCGCTGGCGTTCTTGGTCGCCCACATCGTCGTGACGGTGGTGCCCATTCCGCGCACGGCGTTCACACTGGCGGCCGGACTGCTGTTCGGCCCGCTGCTGGGCGTCGCCATCGCGGTGGTCGCCAGCACCGCGAGCGCCATGATCGCCATGCTGTTGGTGCGCGCGGCCGGGTGGCGGCTGAACCGCCTGGTGCGCCACCGATCCATCGACACCGTGGAAGAGCGCCTGCGACAACGGGGCTGGCTGGCCATCGTCTCGCTGCGGCTGATTCCCGCGGTGCCGTTCTCCGCGCTCAACTACGCCGCGGGCGCGTCGAGCGTGCGGGTGCTGCCCTACGGGGTGGCGACGCTGGTCGGGTTGCTGCCCGGCACCACCGCCGTGGTGGTTCTCGGCGATGCGCTCGCCGGTCACATCAGCGCGCTGCTGTACCTGGTGTCGGCGGTCACGAGCGCGCTGGGACTGACGGGGCTGATCATCGAGATCCATCACTTCCGTCGGCACCACCGCCGCAAGCACCGTCACCCCGACGACGAGCACTCCCCCGAACCGGCCGCCATCAGCTGATCACCAACTTCGTTCAGACCGCCGCGCGGTGCGCCAAACCCCGGTCTAATGGAGAGGTGTACGCGATGGAGGTCGCGAGCTGGGGGACGCCGTACTCGCCAGCTCGTGCCTTCGCGCTGCCGCTGAGCGCCCTGGCGTTGGCGGTGCTCGCCGTGATGGGCTTCCTGTCGGGTCCGGGCGAGCGGCGTCGCAAGCCGAAGTGGAACCTGTTCGCCCGCTTGGCCGTGCAGCCACGCCGCGCCAAGATCCACACCTCGTTGCTCAGCCTTGCGGTGGTGTGCAGCATCGCCGCCCTGGTGACGGCCATCTGCTTGTTCCCCGAGACCGCCACTCCGGCGCAGCAACCGGCGCCGCCGCCGCGGGTCGTGGCACCGATCGATCTGCCCTTCGCCAGCGCCGCGGGCCCGGGCGCCGGGATCTATGTCGATTACGCTGACGGTTCCGGCGGAATGGGCTGTACCGCAGGGTTTTTGGTGCACACCAGCAGCGGCAGGACCGGGATCCTCACCGCCGGGCACTGCAACCGCCCCGGGGAACGCAGCAAGGTGACGATGAACCTGGGCGGTGTTTTGCCCTACGCGACGCTGGGCACGTTCAGCGAGACGGTCAGCGAGGGAGTCCACGACGAACAGCACGACATCGGCCTGATCACGCTGGACGGCGACAACGTTCCCCAGTCCTCGGCGATCGCCTCGTCGTTGCCGGTCAGCGGTGTCGCCAGCAACCTGGGGCTCGGCCAGCAGCTGTGCAAGTTCGGCATGGGCTCCGGCGCGGATGCCTGCGGACAGATCGTGCAGATCACCGGCAGCAAGGTCGTGTTCCTGGCGAGCGGCCAGTGCGGTGATTCGGGTGGCCCGGTGTATCTGTACGAAAAGGACGGCACCGTCAGCGCCGTCGGCATCCTCATCCGCGGCGGCGACCCCTACACCCCCAAAGCCGGGTGCGCGGCGCGGGCGAAATTCTCCGTCGCCGAGTTGGTGCGGCCCTGGCTGGACAAGTGGCACCTGACGGCCGTGACCGCGCCGGCTTCCCCGCGCTGACGGGCTCTCACTAAGGGGCTCCCTGCATCTTCAGGTCGGCTTCAGGCTGACTTCCTACCGTCGCGGCATCGCCCCGGCTCACCTTGGGGCGGCGTGACCGGTAAACGCGGTGCGAGCAGCACGATTTCGCGCCGACCGGATGAAGAAACCGTCGACAGAGAGGATGGATGGGCCCAGTGAAGATCAAGCAACTAATCGCTGGTTCGTTGATCGCGGGTAGCCTCGGGGTGGCCGCGGCCGGATTTGGCTCCGCGGTGGCCAGCGCGGATCCGCCGCCACCACCGCCGGGACCAGGGCAACCCTGGGGACCAGGGCCGGGCGGACCGGGCGGGCCAGGCGGACCGCCCCCGCCGCCGGGCGGACCGCTCGCACCGCCACCGCCCGGCGGTCCCGGTGGACCGTTCCGTCCGCCACCGCCGGGGTTCTGATGCCGGCCGTGCGCTAGCCGTGCCTAGCGGTGGCCGCCCCAGAAGGGCGGCCACCGCGAGGCCTCATGCGCGCAGCGGCAGCGTGAGCCGGAATTGTGCGCCGCCCTGGTGCGGCAGGCACGCCAGTTCGCCGCCGTGGGCACGGGCCAGCGCCCGCGCGATCGCCAGCCCCAGCCCGGCGCCGCCGTGATCACGGGCGCGGCCGGCGTCCAGGCGCACCAACCGCTCGAAGATGTTGTCCCGCTGGTCATCCGGGATGCCCGGACCGGTGTCCGTGATGGTGATCTCCGCCAGGCCCTCGGGAGCCTGAAGGTCGACGGCGATGGCTCCGCCGGCCGGCGTGTACCGGCGGGCGTTGTCGAGCAGGTTGGACACGATCTGCGACAGACGGGTCGCGTCGGCGTCGAGATGCAGTGTGCTTAAACCGGTGCGGGTGACGCTAACCTGTGGTGCCAGCATCGCAGCTCTGTCGACCTCGCCGTCGAGCACGGCGGCCACGTCCACGTCGTGCAGCTCGAGCGCGAGCCCGGCGTCGATGCGGCTCAGGTCCAGCATGTCGGAGACGAGTCGTCCGGCGCGGCGAGCGTCGGAGAGCAACAGGCTCGCCCGGCGGTATTGCCCGTCGTCACGGTGTTCGGAGGCGCTGTGCGCGACCTGCTCGGCGGCGACCTGAATGCCGGCGATCGGGGTGCGCAACTCGTGGGCGGCGTCGACGAGAAACCGCCGGGTCGCCGTCTCCGCGCGCTGCGCTGTGTCGGCGGCGTGCCGGGCGCGGTGCTCGGACAGTTCCAGTGCATCCAGCATGCCGTCGAAAGCGCTTGCGGCGCGGCCGAGTTCGGTGTCCGTACGATCCGGGCGAAGCCGCCGGCCGCGGTCCCCGGTGGTGATGGCGTTGGCCAGCGCCGTGAGCCGATCCAGCGGACGCAGCGCCGCCCGGCTGACCGCGATGAGCAGCAGCGCCGCGAGCAGCAGGGTCACCAGACCCGCCCCGATCATCAAGCCGCGCAACTGATGCGCCACCTGCGTGGTCTGCGTGGTGTCGGCGACGAGGATCACCCGGCCGCCATCCGGCAGCGGGTGCACGATGGCCGTCGCGGTGGCATTCGGCGGAGGGCCGGGCGGCGGCGGAAGTGGGTACGGCGGTGGCGGATACGGCGGAGGTGGCGGTGGTGGATAAGGCGGCGGTGGGTATGGGGGCGGCGGCGGGTAGAACGGTGGCGGTTCGACCTGCCCGTCGCTCAGCTCGGGACTGATCCCGCGGTCGCCGTACGCGGTACCGTCGGCCGTGATCACGAGCGCCCGGATGCCGCCGCCGTTGAGCTCGGCGGCGAGCAGATCGGGTGAGGTATGCGCGGCGCTCAACGCGTCGGCGCGCGAGGTCGCGGCCAGCAGCCGATCGTGCAGATTGCGGTGGGCGAGAACACCCATCGTGATGTCGATGGTGACTCCGAGCACCACCAGCAGCACGGCCAGCAGCGCCAGCACCACCAGCGTCACGCGACGTTGCAGCGACGGCGTCGGCGTCGTCGACGCGGCCGTCATGACCGCGCGGCCTGCAGGCGGTAGCCGATGCCGCGCACGGTGTGCAGGATCCGCGGCCCGTGCGCCTCGAGCTTGCGCCGCAGCCCGCTGACATGGACCTGCACCAGGTTGGGGTCGTAGGCGTCGTAGCCCCACACCCCGTTCAGGATCTGGCCCGCGCTGACGATCCGGCCGCGCTGCTCAACCAGGAAAGCCAGCACGCGCAGCTCGGTCGCGGTCAGATCCAGCCGGTGTCCGCCGCGCGCGGCCACGCCGGCGCCCAGGTCCAGGGTGACGTCGCCCACCTGAATCACCTCCGACAGCCGGCCGCGACGGCGCAGCACCGCGCCGACGCGCGACACCAGTTCGGCCAGCTCGAACGGCTTGATGACGTAGTCGTCGGCGCCGCCGTCGAGCCCGCGCAACCGATCGGGCAGCCCATCGCGCGCCGTGATCAGGACGATCCCCGTATCGCCCCATTCGCGGATGACGTCGATCAGCTCGAACCCGTCGCGCCCGGGCAGCATCACGTCGAGCACCACCAGGTCGGGCCGCATCCCGTCGAGGGCCTCTTCCAGGCCGTCGCCGTCGCAGCGGGCGTCGGTGTGATAGCCGACATCGGCGAGCGCCTCGCTGACCATCTCCCGGATGGTCTCGGAGTCTTCGACGACCAGCACCCGAGGCGTGCCGACGCTGAAGTCGCCGCCGGCACGTGGGCAATCCGTCATACCCCCATTGTCAGCACCGGTTCTGAGATGAACCTGAAGCGGGCGGGTCCCAGACGTCATCCCCGCGTTGTCGCTCGAAGGCGGGCAAAAGGTGTGTTTGCCTCCGCCGGTGACCACCGTGACGGATGAGGTCCGTCCGCCGGGTAGCCGATTCTTCAGATCCACTTCAGACCCGGCTCTTAACGTCCGTGACATGACCACGAACGACGACATCAACACCAATCAACCCGCGCCGGCGCCGGTCGCCTACCAAGCGCCCGAGCGCCGCCGTCACCCCACCGGCGTGGTGATCGGCGCCGGAGTGGCGGGCGTGCTGCTCGGCGCGGTCGGCACCGTCGCGGCGATCGCCTTCGCCTGGATCGTCAGCGTCGGGCCGCCCCCGCCGCCGCCTCCCGGGCCGCCGCCGGGGTTCGCGGCGGCGCCGTTCCACGGTCCCCCGCCGCCTCCGATGGGCGGGCCGATGCCGGGCGGTTTCGGATTCGCGCCGCCGCCCGGGCCGCCGGGGCCTCAGCGTGGCTTCTGGCCGCCGCCCCCGGGCGAGGGAATCCCGACACCACCCGCGCCGACACCGGCGTCCCCCACGCCGCATCCCTGACAACCGAGCCTGTCGCCGTCACGATTTCAGGGATCGTGACGGCGACAGGCGTCGGCCCAGTACCGTCGCGGATACCCCGACGACCGTGGAGGGCCGCATGACATCGGACAACAGCGGAGCCCGCCGGTTTCCCACCGGCGTCGCCAACCTGGCCGCACGACTGCTGCGGTCGCGCCGCCTCATGCGCGCGCCGATCTGGATCTACAAAGCCCGCGCGGGCGCGCTGTTCGGCTCGCGCGTCCTGTTGCTCGAGCACGTCGGCCGCAAGTCGGGACTGCCGCGCTACGCGGCGCTGGAAGTCGTCGACCACTCAGCGCCCGACGCCTACGTCGTCGCGTCGGGCTTCGGCCGAAAAGCCCAGTGGTTCCGCAACATTGAAGCCAACCCCCGGGTGCGGGTCTACGCCGGCAGCCACGCGCCCAGAACCGCCGTCGCAAAGGTGCTGACCACACCGGAAGCCGATCGCACCCTGGCCGCCTACCGAACCCGTCACCCCAAGGCGTGGGAGCGGATGCGACCGGTGCTGGAGCAGACGCTCGGCGTCCCGATCACCGACACCGATACCCCGCTGCCGCTGGTCGAGTTGCGCCTGGACTAGTCCTGGTCCGGTCCCTTGACCGTCATCGCGGCGACCAGCGCCAAAAACAACGCGGCCGGAAGGCCGTTGACGACCTTGTCGCGCACCCGAACGTGCGCGCCGACCGCCAGCACGAAGTACAACGTCAGCATCGCCGTCGTCACCCGCGCCAGCGCCGGAATGCGGTGGACCGACAGCAAACCGAGCGCGGCGGCCGCCTTCACCGCTGGCAGCACGGGCCGGATGTTCTCCGGGACGCCCACGTCATCGAGGACCTTCTTGATCGGGGCCACCTGGACGCCGCACGCCACCGCGTCGACGGCGTGGAAGACGCCGAGCGCCGTGTAGGTCCTCGGGGAAGTCAACACACTCATGCACCAATCCTAGGGAGTCAGCTCCCCCGCCGGGCCGTCCGCAGGCTGGCGGGCGATCGCCTCCGCCTTGGCCACCGCCTGCGCGATGACGGGGTCGGTTTCGGTGGAGAACCAGTCGGCGACGTCGGCATCGTCGTCGGCGCTGTGCTTGGGCGCGTCGTCGACGGGTGAGGGCTGGAAGCGGAACACGCCGTCCTGGCCCGGGGTTCCCAACAGCTTGGTGAATCCCTGCAACGCCGCGTTGAAGTCGCTGGGCACCACCCACACCTTGTTGGCGTCGCCGCGCGCCATCTCCGGCAGCGTCTGCAGATACTGGTAGGCCAGCATTTCGGGGGTGGGCCGGCCGGCCTTGATGGCGGCGAACGTCTTCTCGATCGCCTTGGCCTGGCCCTGCGCCTGCAGGTACGCCGCGGCGCGTTCACCCTGGGCGCGCAGCATCCGGGACTGCCGGTCGGCCTCGGCGGCCAGGATCGCGGCCTGCTTGGCGCCCTCGGCGGCCAGGATCTGCGCCTGCTTCTGGCCCTCCGCCTCCTTGATCGCCGCCTCGCGCATACCTTCGGCGGTCAGGATCATCGCCCGCTTCTCGCGGTCGGCCTTCATCTGCTTCTCCATCGATGCCTGGATCGACGGCGGCGGGTCGATGCTGCGCAATTCGACCCGGGCCACCCGCAACCCCCAGCGGCCGGTCGCCTCGTCGAGCACGCCGCGCAGCTGCCCGTTGATCTGGTCGCGCGACGTCAGCGTCTGCTCGAGCGTCATGCCGCCGACGACGTTGCGCAGCGTGGTGGTGGTGAGCTGCTCCACGCCGACGATGTAGTTGCTGATCTCGTAGACGGCCGCCTGAGGCACGGTGACCTGGAAGTAGACCACCGTGTCGATGTTGAGGGTCAGGTTATCCTCGGTGATCACCGGCTGCGGCGGGAACGACACCACCCGCTCGCGCAGATCCACCCGGGCGCGAACCCGATCGATGAACGGCACCAACAGCGTCAGCTGCCCGCTGACCGTTCGGCTATACCGTCCCAGCCGTTCGATCACCGCCGCCTCTGCCTGAGGTATCAGCGCCACCGACTTCGCCACCACGACCATGGCGAAGATCACCAAGACGGCCAGCAGCACCAAACCAGCAACCGCACCTTGCATCGGACTTCCTTTCCTTCGCAGCGGTTCTCGCCGCCGCTACAGACTGCTCCTGAAAACCACCGCGGTGGCACCGTCGATCTGCATGACGGTGACCGGCTCGCCGGGTTCGTAGACCTCGCCGTCGTTGAGCGGGCGCGCCGTCCATACCTGGCCGTCGAGTTTCACCTGGCCCTCGTCGCGTGCGACCCGCTCGAGCACCAGCGCGGTTTTGCCCTGCAGCGCCTCGATTCCCAAGCGCGGCAGCCCGGCTGGCGTCAGCCGTCGCTTCAGCGGCGGGCGAACCAGCACCAGCAGCAGCACCGAGACGACCAGGAACACCGCGCCGTTCGCCCACACCGGCCAGTCGGTCAGCCAACTGGTTAGCGAGGCGGCCAGTGCGCCCCCACCGAGCATCACCAAAAACAAATGGCCGGTGAGTGCCTCCGAACCGGCCAGCACCAGCGCGAATATTAGCCAAAGCAGCGCGGCGTGCATGCGGCAAGAATACGCGTGATCCGTCTTTGCCCGGGCAAAACAACTACACTGCGTGATCGTGTGGTGTCCCAGTGTTTCGCTCTCCCTGTGGGCCAATGCCTGGCTCGCCGGAAAGGCCGCGCCCGACGACGTCCTGGACGCGTTATCCGTTTGGGCGCCAAAGCAATCGGTGACCGCGTATGATGCCGTCGCCGCGGGCCACACCGGGCTGCCCTGGCCCGACGTGCACGACGCCGGCACGGTCACGTTGCTGCAGACATTGCGTGCCGCGATCGGCCGGCCGACGTCGACGCCGGATGCGCTCGGGTTGATGCGTGGCACGATCAACGTGGTTTTGCCGGTGCCCGGCGACGTGCGCGGGCTGGCCCCCGGAACGCAGTTCGAGCGGGACGCCCTGGCCGCCGGCGAGGCGGTCATCATCGCAAATCCCCGCAACCCCGCCGCCGCCGTCGGCCTGGTGCCCGAATTCTCCTACGAGGACGACGAGGACGCGCCCGACGACTACGAGACACGGCTGGCGGAGCTGTGCGCGCTGACGTGGACGGTGTACTCGCTGCCCGGCGCGCCCGTGCTCGACCATTACGAACTCGGCGACGCCGAGTACACGCTGCGGTCGGCCGTGCGCTCGGCCGCCGACGCGCTGGGCGCGATCGGGCTGGGAGCCGCGGCCTCCGACGTGGACGACCCACGTGGGATGGTCGAGCAGCTACTGGAATCCGCACGGCAACACCGCATTCCCGACCACGCGCCGACGCGCGCACTGCGGGTGCTGGAGAACGCCGCGCACGTCGACGCCATCATCGCGGTCAGCGCGGGGCTGAGCCGGTCCGACTCTCCGGACCGTTTCACCGCTCCCGTCGCCGCGGGCCCGGAACCGCTGGGAACGCAGTCATCGTCTGAGGCGCGCATCGCCAGCGATGCGTTGCGACCGCTGACCGCCGTGGTGCGTTCGGCGCGGATGGCGGCCGTGACCGCGATCCTGCATTCCGCCTGGGGCGACTAAAACCCTGGGCCGGTGCCGGCCGCGCAGTGCGGCGGGCGACACGGCGCTCCGTTGACGCTGGCCAGGCAGCCCGGCACCGGGTCCGGCCCGGCCACCCTCTCGGGTGTCCGGCCATAGCGCAGTTCGTCGATCAGGTCGGCGGCCAGTTGCGCGAATCGCGGGTGGGCGTTGGGCGTCGAGGCCCGGACCATGGCCACGCCCGCCGCCTCCGCCTGGGCCGCCAACTCGTTGTCGAGGTCCCACACCACCTCGATGTGGTCGGCCACAAACCCGATCGGGCAGACGATGACGGCCTCGGTACCGCCCTGCGCCAGGGCAGTTAGGTGGTCGGCGACGTCGGGCTCCAGCCACGGAACCTGGGGTGGCCCCGACCGGGACTGCCACGCCAGGTCGTACTCGGAATATCCGGCGGCGGCCGCCACAAGGCTTGCGGCATAGGCGACTTGGCGGCTGTAGAGCTGCGGGCCCAGCCGGTCGTCGGCGGCCACCGGGATGGAATGCGCGGTGAACACCAGACGCGCGCCGGCCTGTTGTTCGGCGGTCAGCGCTCCCGACGCCGCACCGATGGTGTCGGCGAAGATCTGCACGAACCGCGGGTGATCGAAATAGGGCCGCAGCTTGACCAATTCGGGCGCATCCGGCCCGGCCGCCTCGCGCGCCCGCGCGATGTCCTCGACGTACTGCGTGCAGCTGGAATAGCCGCTCCATGCCGATGTGGTGAATACCGCGGCCCGACGAATCCCGTTGTCCCGCATCGTCGCGACGGTGTCTTCGACGTAGGGTTCCCAGTTGCGGTTGCCGAAGTAGACCGGCAGGCGAAGGCCGCGGCCTTCGAGCTCGGCGCGCAACTGCTCGATCAGCGCCAGGTTGATCCGGTTGATCGGCGACACCCCGCCGAAGTGCATGTAATGCTCGGCGACGTGGTCGAGACGCTCCGGGGGCACGTTGCGGCCCCGGGTGACGTTCTCCAAGAACGGCCGAACCTGCTCGGGGCCTTCCGGCCCACCGAAGGACAGCAGCAGGACGGCGTCGAATTCCATTATGCGTTAGAGCAATTGCGTGCTTGCGCCACCGTCGGCGTAGATGATGGTCCCCGTCGTCGCCGGCAGCCAGTCCGAGAGCAACGCGCACACCGTCTTGGCGACCGGCGTCGGGTCCTTCATGTTCCAGCCGATGGGAGCGCGCTGGTCCCAGCCCTCTTCGAGCAGCTGCATCTGCGCGCCGGCCTCTTCGCCGTGCGCGCCGCCGACGATGGCGCTCATGGCCAGCGTCCGGATGGGGCCCGCGGCAACGAGATTGGAGCGCACACCGGACTTGCCCGCCTCGCGCGCCACGAATCGGTTGACCGATTCGAGCGCGCTCTTGGCCACCGTCATCCAGTTGTAGGCCGGCATCGCCCGGCTGGGGTCGAAGTCCATGCCCACGATGGAGCCGCCGGGGTTCATGATCGGCAGCGTCGCCTTGGCCAGCGAGGCGTACGAATACGCCGAGATGTGAATGCCTTTGGAGACGTCCTCGTACGGCGCGTCGAAGAACGGGTTGATGCCCATCCCGGTCTGCGGCATGAAACCGATCGAGTGCACCACACCGTCGAGCTTGTTGCCTTCGCCGATCTCGGCCGTCACCCGCTCGGCGAGCGAGTTCAGGTGCTCCTCGTTTTGCACGTCGAGTTCGATCAGCGGCGCCTTCTCCGGCAGCCGGTCGGCGATGCGCTGAATCAGGCGCAACCGGTCGAACCCGGTGAGCACCAACTGCGCACCCGCCTCCTGGGCCGCCTTGGCGATGTGAAACGCAATCGACGAATCGGTGATGATCCCGGAGATCAGAATCCGTTTGCCGTCGAGCAGTCCTGCCATGTCCGTCCTCAATATCCTTGTGTCGTGGTTGAAGTCAGTGGCCCATGCCCATGCCGCCGTCGACCGGGATGACCGCACCGGCGATGTAACTCGCGTCCTCGGAGGCCAGGAAGCTGACCACCCCGGCGACCTCCGCGGCGGTGCCGACCCGCTTCGCCGGAATGAATTCCAGCGCCCCGGCCTGAATCCGCTCGTCGAGCGCGCGCGTCATCTCGGTGTCGATGTAGCCGGGGGCCACCACGTTCGCGGTCACCCCGGCCTTGGACAGCTCCCGCGAGATCGAACGGGCCATGCCGATCAGACCGGCCTTGGCCGCAGCGTAGTTGGACTGGTTGCCGATGCCCCAGCTGCCGGAGACCGAGCCGATGTAGATGATCCGGCCGAACCGCTTCTTCTGCATGCTGCGCGCGGCGCGCTGGGTCACCCGGAACGCCCCGGTGAGGTTGGCGTTGATGACCTGCTCGAACCGCTCCTCGGTCATCCGGATGAGGAATGCGTCCTTGGAGATGCCGGCGTTGGACACCAGCACCTCGACCGGGCCCTGGTGCTCTTCGACCTCTTTGAAGGCGCGGTCGATGGCGTCGTTGTCGGTCACGTCGCACTCGACGCCGAACAGTCCCTCGGGCGCCCCGGATCCGCGGTGCGTGATGGCCACCTTGTGGCCGTCGGCGGCCAGCCGCTGTGCGATCGCCAGCCCGATCCCCCGGTTTCCGCCGGTGACCAGGACTGAACGGGATACGAATGCCGGTTTGACGCCGTTGGCGGCGGGTTCGGTGGCTGCTTCAGTCACCCGGCCAACTTATCGCCTCGGCCAGCCAGCGCTGCAATCGGCTCAGCGCGAACGCAACGCGCGAACCCGAGGCGGCTCGCCTAGTATCTGAGCCTCATGGCCGCTGCCCCGACCCGTCTCTTCAGGATCGACGCCCGAGCCGCGGCGCTCTTCGCCGTTTGCTGCGGCGCTCTGCTCGTCTTGCTGCTGGTACGCAACCACGGGCTGTTCGGCCATCCCGTCTACGAGGCTGGAGATCCGGCGGCCAACTCGATTCTCACCATGCAAGCCAAGCATTTCGCCCTGCTGACCGGTCACTACTCCAGGGTCGGTTTCCACCATCCCGGTCCGGCTTTCTTCTACGTGCAGGCGGCCGGCGAATGGTTGCTGCACGACGTGACCGGTGTCGTTCCGGCGGCCTACAACGGGCAGGCGATCGCGATCATGGCCCTCAACGCGACGCTGATCGCACTCGCGCTGACCATCCTCTATTCGTGGGTGCGCTCGGCACCGGCAGTGCTCACCGCGGCCGGCATCACCCTGATCTTCCTCGCCGAACACCCCCAGCTGGTGTGCTCCACCTGGATGCCGCACGCCTGCTTCGCGCCCTTCTTCCTCTACCTCGTCGCGGTCGCGTCGGTGGCGGCCGGACGGGTGCGCCACCTGTGGATCATGGTGCTCGCCGGCGGCCTGCTGGTGCACGGGCACGCGGAATTCCTGCTGCTGGTGCCCCTGCTTGCGCTGGCGGCGCTGGTGCCCCAGCGGCGCCAGTTGCTCGCCCACCGCCGCGACGTGCTGGTCGCCGCGGCGGTGCTGGCGTTGTTCCTGCTTCCGATGGTGCTCAACGTGATCCTGCACTGGCCGGGCGAGATTCCGCAGTACCTGGCCTACGGCCATCGCGCCCCGAACCCACCGGTCGCGGCCGCGCGGTTCCTCGTCCAGTTCTGGGGCCCGGGCCCCGCCCTCGGCGCGATGTTCCTGGTGGCGCTGTTCGCGGCGGATCTGGCGCTGGTCCGCAAGCTGTCACATCCCGGCGTCGACGAGGCGGTGTATGACTTCTCCCGCCGGCTGCTTCGGGTCACCGCCTTGGCCACCGCGCTGTTCGCCTTCTACTGCTGGTACGGCGTGGACCATCTCTGGCAGTCGTACATCGGCGTCTTCTCCTACGCGTTGCCGCTGGCTTTGCTGATCCTGGGCTCGTCGGCGCTGGTGGTGCTGGCGATGTCACGGCCGGAGCCGGTAGCCCGGCGCCTGCCGGCCGGCGTCGCGGCCGTCAGCCTGGCGGTCGGGGTGGCGCTCGCGCTCACCACGGTCTCCTTGCGCCGGGACCGCGACGAGCTGACGGGTGTGCCCATCGCGCTCCACTACCTGGTCGCGCACGCCCACGGTAAGCCGATCGTGCTGCAGACCCGCACCGACGAATCCTGGGCCGACGCGCTCGCGCTCCTCGACGCCGCCACCCGGGACGGACAGCGCGCCTGCCTGGCGCAGGAACGCTGGCGGCTGCAGGCCACCCCGGAGTTCATGTGCACGCCGCAGGAGCTGGCCGGCGGGGCGCGCTTCACGCTCAGCCGCGTCGACCCGGTGGCGCCGGGCGTGCCCGTGGTGCCGAACCTCAATCCGATCCCCGCGTCCTACCCGCCCTCGGCAATCATCGCCGCCGGCTGACGGCCGAACGCTAGGTCGGTAGGCGCCGGTTGATCAGCAACGCCGCCAGCGCGGCCAGCGCCAGCACCAGCGCACCCAGCCGCACCCAGCCCACGCTGGCATCGCCCTTGATGGTCTCGTAGCCGATCTGCTGCTGCAGCGTCGCGTACACGGACTTCAGTTCCTCCAACGACGCTGCGTTGTAGGCGTTTCCACCTGAGAGCTGGGCGACCTTCTTCAGCGTCGCGTCGTCGACGGGCACCGGCTGGCGCTGGTCGTTGATCTCGACGAAGCCGTACGGGGTGCCGAACGAGATGGTCGAGATCGGCACGCCCTGGTCCTTGGCGGTGCGCGCGGCGGTGAAGGCACCCTTCGGGTTGTCCGGGTTGGTTGGCATCGTCTCCTTGCCATCGGAGAACAGCACGATGCGCGCCGGCGGCGGCTTGTCGCCGCCGCCGATCACCGCGCCGACCGTCGCGATGGCCTGCAGGGCGGTGAAGATGCCCTCCCCGGTCGCGGTGCGGTCGGCGTACTGCAGCTTGTCCAGCGCGGTCTTGGTCGATTCGCGGTTGGTCGTCGGCGACACCAACACCGTCGCGGTCCCCGCGTAGGCGATCAGCCCGAGGTTGATGCCCGGGGTCAGCTCGTCGGCGAACTGCTTGGCGGCCTCCTGGGCGGCCGCCATCCGGGTCGGCTGCACGTCGGTGGCGCGCATGGATTGCGAGACGTCGATGACCAGCATCACCACCGCGCGGTTGCGGGGAATCCGGACGTCGTTCGTCGGGCCCGCCATCGCGATGGTGAACAGCACCAGCGACGCGATGAGCAGAATCGCGGGCAGGTGACGCCACTTGGGTGGCCGTTTGGGGGCGACGCTTTCCAGCAGCTCCATGTTGGCGAACCGCAGCATGCGCCGCTGCCGCGCCAACTGCATCAGGATGTAGAGCGCGGCCAGCCCGACGACGACAAGCAGGAAAAGAAAGAACCACGAATGTTCAAAGCCCGACAACGACATTGGGCCGAGTAGCGGCAGTGTCACTGCCGCCCTGCCAATGCACCGCGCCGGCGGGATTCGACAAAGCGCACGATGTCGGCGATCCAGTCACGGTCGGTGCGCAGCGTCAGGATCGGGGCCCCGCAGCTGCGGATGGTGCGAGCCACGTCGGCACGGTGCGCCGCGGCGGCCTTGGCGAAATCGTCGCGCAGCTGAGCGTCGATGGTGAATTCGCGGGTGACGCCGGACTCGGCGTCCTGCAGCACCACGTCGCCGATGTCGGGCAGCTCGACGTCGCGCGGGTCCAGCACCTCGATGGCCAGCACCTCGTGCCGGGCGGCGACGGCCCGCAGCGGGCGCATCCAGTTGATCGGCCCGAGGAAGTCGCTGATGATGACCGCCATGCCGCGGCGGCGTTCCGGCCGGCGCAGCGAGTCGATCGCCGTCGCCAGGTCACCGCGCACCCCGACCGGGGCCCGGGGCGTGGTGGCGATGGTGCGCAGCAGCGTCTGCTCGTGCTGCCGACCGGAGCGGGCCGGTACCCGGGTGATGTTGGCGCCGGTGGAGACGATCGCGCCCAGCCGGTTGCCGCCCCCGCTGTTGAGGAAGGTGATGGCTGCCGCGGCCGCGACGGCCAGGTCGCGCTTCTCGCACACGGTGGTGCCGAAGTCCAGGCTGGCCGACATGTCGACCACCAGCCAGGTTTCCAGCTCGCGGTCGGCGATCATCTGCCGCACGTGCGGGTGCGTGGTGCGCGCGGTGACGGCCCAGTCCATCCGGCGGACGTCGTCACCGGGCTGATACTCGCGCGACTCCCCCGGCTCCGAGCCCGGCCCCGGGATCAGGCCGAGGTGATCGCCGTGCAGCACACCGTCGAGCTTGCGTTTGACGGTGAGCTCGAGGGTGCGCAGCGCCGCCGACAGCTTCGGGTCGTCGATCTGACCCCGCTGCATCGACGGCGGATGGACCGCCGGCCGCTTGGGGTCGGTCACCGACCGCTGGCCGCGCCGGCGGGTTGCATCACCGGGGGCACCGAATGACCTTGCTGCGGAACGGCATTCACCTGAGGCAGGGCAACCGTCTGCAGCACCCGGTTGATGACGATCTCCGGTGAGATCTCGTCGGCCAGCGCGTCGTAGGTGAGCACCAGCCGGTGGCGCAGCACGTCGGGGATGACGTCCACGACGTCCTGCGGGATCACGTAGTCACGGCCGCGGACCAGCGCCAGCGACCGGGACGCGGCGATGATGCCCAGCGAGGCGCGGGGCGACGCCCCGAACGAGATCCACGTCTTGACGTCGTTCATGCCGAGCTGTTCGGGGTGGCGGGTGGCGGTCACCACGCGCACCACGTAGTCGACCAGCGCGTGGTGGACGAAGACGTTGGCCGCGATGTCCTGCAGGCGCAACAGGTCGCCGGTGTTCAGGATCTGCTTGGGCTCCGGCGGGCGCACGCCCATCCGGTAGATGATCTCCCGCTCCTCCTCCGGCGACGGGTAGCCGACGTTGATCTTGAACAGGAACCGGTCGCGCTGAGCTTCGGGCAGCGGGTAGACACCCTCGTGCTCGATCGGGTTCTGCGTCGCCATCACCAGGAACGGGTTGGGCAGCGGGAACGTCTTGCCGCCGATCGAGACGTGCCGCTCCTGCATGACCTCCAGCAGCGCCGACTGCACCTTGGCCGGCGCGCGGTTGATCTCGTCGGCGAGCAGGAAGTTGACCACCACCGGGCCGAGCTCGGTGTCGAACTCTTCCTTGCCCTGCCGGTAGATGCGGGTACCGATGATGTCGGTGGGCACCAGGTCGGGCGTGAACTGGATGCGCGCGAACGTCCCGCCGACCACCTTGGCGAACGTCTCGACGGCCAGCGTCTTGGCCACGCCGGGAACACCCTCGAGCAGCACGTGTCCCTTGGACAACAGGCCGACCAGCATGCGCTCCACCAGCTGGTCCTGGCCGACGATGATGCGCTTGACCTCGAAGATGGCCCGTTCCAGGGTCTGCACCTCGGCGGCCAGTCCGTTGCCACCGCCCGTCGGCGCTTCGTGAGCCGGGCCGGTTTGCCCGCCCGGGCCCGAGTAACCGCTGGCGCCTGGCGGCGGCCCACCTGCTGCTGTCATGAACTGCTACCTTCCACGGCTCAACCGACAAAGCTCAATCGGACACGATTGCTGGCACGACCGATGTCGTGGCGACGTGCCCGCGTCCAACTATTCCAGGCCCGCCGAATTCCGTCGACGCTGGTGCACCGGCCCGGGGGCCCGCCCACTCAACCGCACGTGGGTCAGTACTCGATGATCCTGGTCAAAAACGGCGTCATGCCGGGCTTACGAACCGGGCTGACCGTAACCTTGGCGGCGCTGCCCGACGCCTCGAGCATCTGGCCGTTGCCCAGGTACATGGTGACGTGCTGGCTGCCGCCCGGGCCGTAGAAGATCAGGTCGCCGCGCCGGGCTTGGTCCGGCGGGATGTGGCGCCCGGCGTTGTACTGGTCGCCGGAGAACCGCGGGATCAGCACGCCGACGCCGGCGAATCCGTACCGCATCAGGCCCGAGCAGTCGAAGCCGGTGATGTTGGCGCCATCGCCGACGCCCTTGCTCGGGCCGTCCAGCGAGCCACCGCCCCACGAATACGGCACCCCCATCTGGGAGCCCATCCGGCGGATCACGTACTCGATGGCCTGCCGGCCGTTTGCCCGCGGAATCTTGGCGCCGGGGTTGCTCGGGGTGGCCGCCGCGGCGGGCGGATCGCCACCGAGGTTGATCCCGAGCCCGCTCAAGAATTGCTTGCCCAGGTCCATCGTGGTCTGGGTGGCCTGGGCGGTGGCCTGCAGCGAGGCGTTGGCGACGGCGAGCGGGTCGCCGGGCGCGCCGGCGCTGATCTGCGCCGGCAGGGTGGGGTCCCACTGGCCCGGGTCGGCACCGGCGAGAGGAGCCGGCGCCGCCACAGAAAACATCAGCCCGGACACCACTGCGGTGATCCAGGCGAAGTTGATGAGACGAAACCGATTGCGGCGCATGGCTCCTCGTTCAATGCTCACTCGATCACCATTCGATGTACCGGACCACGTAGGGCGTCATGCCGCTGGTGCGCACCGGGGCGACGCGGACCTTCAACCCGATGTCGGGCGCCTCGAGCATCTGACCGTCACCGAGGTAGATCGTGACGTGCTGGCTGCCGCCCGGGCCGTAGAAGATGACGTCGCCGCGGCGCATCTGCGAGGACGGGATCTTGCGGCCCAGGTTGTACTGCGAGCCCGAGTAGTGCGGCAGCTTGATGCCCACCCCGGCGAACGAGTACAGCACCAGCCCCGAACAGTCGAAGCCGGTGATGCCCGCCCCGGAGTCGATGCCCTTGCTCGGGCCGGCCGCGTTGCCGCCGCCCCAGGAGTAGGGCACGCCGATCTGCGACATGCCGCGCCGGATCACGTATTCGGTGGCCTGCCGGCCGTACACCCGGGGAATGCGCCCGCCGACGCCACCGGGCGCCGCGTTGGTGATGCCGGTGTCGTCGGGCTTGAGGATGCCCATCTGCTGCAAGAAGTTTCGGCCCAGCCCGGCGGTCACCTGAGTCGAGGTGGCCGAGATGCCGAGCACCTGGTTAATCACTGCGATCGGGTCCCCGGGAACGTTGGCGCTGGGGATCATCGGCAGCGTCGGGTCCCAGGCGCCATCCCACTGACGGCCCCCGGACGACGGCGCCGGCCCGCCCGATCCGGTCTCCCACCGGTCACCCGACGCGGGCGCTCCCGGCCCTCGGGCGCCGGCGGACCACTGCCGCGCCGCCTCGCGCTTGGCCGCCTCGAGCTTGATCTGAGCCTGATCCCGTTCGGCGGCAAGGCGAATGATGTCTTCGCGTTGCTGGTCGAACTTCTGCTTGGAGTTGGTCAGCGCCGCCACCGCGGCGTCCTGGCTGGACTTGGCGTCGGCGGCGGCCTTGTCCGCATTCTGCTTGGCCAGCCGGGCCGCCGACTCCTTGTTCACCTGCTCGGTGCGGGCCTGCTGCAGCTTGGCCATCACGGTCTGCGAGCTGGTGGTCAAGTTCTTGGCGGCGGCTTCGGTCGCGATGATGTCGTCGGGGCTGCTCGCCGTCAGGTAGCTGTTCGACGGACCGTTCATATAGGTGGCCGCGGCGAACGTGTCGAAGCGGCGCTGCGCCCCGGCGATGGCGATGTTGGCGTCTTTGACCGCCTGCTGGCTGGTCTCCACATCGTGCTGGGCGGTGGCCGCGTTGTCCCGCGCGGTCTCGACGTCGACCAGAGCCTTGTTGACGCTTTCCTGTTCGGTCTGGATTTCGGCGCTCAAATTCTGCAGCCGCTGGTTGGCCTTGGCGACGTTGGCGATGAGTGCGGCCAGGTTGTCGGCGGTGGGATCGGCCTCCGCGAGGCCCGGCGTCGCGATCAACAGCGCCAGGCTCAAAACGGATGGGACGACGGGCCGCACCAGCCTTGCGGCCGGTCGCGCAGAAGACCCCCAGCGTGTCCGTCTCATTCGACTCAGGTCTCCTACGGCTCAACACGACGGGTGGCGCCAGCCACAGATTCCCCGAAAGGCGCCAAAGACAACACCAGCATCATTTGCACCGTACGTCACACCAGTGGGCGTGCAAACGCTCCACCGAAATCGCACTCTCTACGTGCGTTTAATGTGACCGAACAGTGACCTGACCGGTTTGCCGCAGTCGGCCGTGAGGGCCCGTCGACAGACCCCGAAGATGCGAATACCGGTGGCTACACGGCGGTATCGGTGTCGGCGGCGGGGGCCGCCGTGGTGTCGTCCGTCGTTGCTGAGCGCTTGCTACGCAACTGCAACAACCGGGTGCCGACGGCCGCCGCGAACACGGCGATCAACAGGAAAATCGTCAGCCCGGTCCAGGGAAACTCGGGCGTGTCCAACTCGTGCAAGAAATGCTGCGCGGAGACCACCGGGTTGCCCGTCTTGGCGATGTCCTCGCCGGCCTCGAGCGTGACGCGGGGGAACTGAGTGCTGTAGCTGCCGACGTAGCTCGGGCTGAGCGTCAGCACCGTCGCGTCGTGATAGTCCGCCCCGACCACCGTCGAGATGTCGCGCAACGGGGTGTCGTTCGGGGGGTTGTGGTCGAGCAGCACGATCTTGAGGTTGATGCCCTCGGCGTGCGCCTGGTTGACCACGTCGAGCAGTCCCGGCATCGCCGACGGCGCGGCGCTGACGCCGGTGGCGGCGACCTGAGCCTTCACCATGGTCATGTCGACGTCCACCGGAATGTAGAGCGGCAGGACGACGGAATCGAGCCCGGTCATTTCGCGGTCCTTCCTGCTGCGCGGTCACGCTGGCGTGACTCTCGGCCACGGCGGTCACTCTAGTGTGACGGTCGGCCAGGATCGGAGCCGTCGGGGGTTTAAACCGGCGGCCGCGCCGACAAGACTGAAATCGAGAGTGCCGCCGTAATGCAGGACAAGCGTACTGTTAAAGTTAGTACCGCACCGCCGACACGGCCCGTCGCGGTGGGAGAACTAAAGACTCTGGGAGTTGAAGTGAGTGATTCTGTGAATTCGTTCGAAGCCCGCGACACCCTCGAGGTCGGCGACCAGAGTTACCAGATCTATCGTCTCGATGCCGTCCCCAACACCGAGAAGCTCCCCTACAGCCTCAAGGTGCTGGCCGAGAACCTGTTGCGCAACGAGGACGGCGCCAACATCACCAAAGAGCACATCGAGGCCATCGCGAACTGGGATCCCAAGGCGGAACCCAGCATTGAGATCCAGTACACGCCGGCCCGCGTGGTGATGCAGGACTTCACCGGGGTGCCCTGCATCGTCGACCTGGCCACCATGCGCGAGGCCATCGGCGAGCTTGGCGGCAAGGCGGACAAGGTCAACCCGCTCGCGCCCGCCGACCTGGTGATCGACCACTCGGTGATCGCCGACCTGTTCGGCACCCCCGACGCGTTCGAGCGCAACGTCGAGATCGAGTACCAGCGCAACGGCGAGCGCTACCAGTTCCTGCGCTGGGGCCAGGGCGCTTTCCAGGACTTCAAGGTGGTGCCGCCGGGCACCGGCATCGTGCACCAGGTCAACATCGAGTACCTCGCCAGTGTCGTGATGTCACGAGCGGATGACGCGGGGAATATGACCGCCTACCCCGACACCTGTGTCGGAACCGACTCGCACACCACGATGGTCAACGGCCTGGGCGTGCTGGGCTGGGGCGTCGGCGGCATCGAGGCCGAGGCCGCGATGCTGGGCCAGCCGGTGTCGATGCTGATCCCGCGCGTCGTCGGCTTCAAGCTGACCGGTGAGATCCAGGCCGGCGTCACCGCCACCGACGTCGTGCTGACCGTCACCGAGATGCTGCGCAAGCACGGTGTCGTCGGCAAGTTCGTCGAGTTCTACGGCAAGGGCGTTTCCGAGGTGCCGCTGGCCAACCGCGCCACGCTGGGCAACATGAGCCCCGAATTCGGTTCCACCGCAGCCATTTTCCCCATCGACGAGGAGACCATCTCCTACCTGAAGTTCACCGGCCGCAGCGAACAGCAACTGGCACTGGTGGAGACCTACGCCAAAGAGCAGGGGCTGTGGCACGACCCCGACCACGAGCCCGCGTTCTCGGAGTACCTCGAGCTCGATCTCTCCACGGTGGTGCCGTCGATCGCCGGACCCAAGCGCCCGCAGGACCGAATCGCCTTGTCCGCCGCCAAGTCCACCTTCCGCGACCAGATCGTCAGCTACGTCGACGGTGACGCGGACGGCCAGCAGGGCTACTCGAAGCTGGACGAGTCGGTGGAGGAAACCTTCCCGGCCAGCGACCCCGGCGCGGTGTCGAACGGACATGCCGACGACGTCCCCGAGGTGCACTCGGCGGCCGCGCATGCCAAGGGCCGCCCGAGCAACCCGGTGACCGTAAAGTCCGACGACCGAGGCGAATTCGTGCTCGACCACGGCGCGGTGGTGATCGCCGCGGTCACGTCGTGCACCAACACCTCCAACCCCGAGGTGATGCTGGGCGCCGCGCTGCTGGCCCGCAACGCCGTCGAGAAGGGGCTGGCGTCCAAGCCGTGGGTGAAGACCACCATGGCGCCCGGCTCGCAGGTGGTCAACGACTACTACGACAAGGCCGGCCTGTGGCCGTATCTGGAGAAGCTCGGTTTCTACCTGGTCGGCTACGGCTGCACCACCTGCATCGGCAACTCCGGCCCGTTGCCCGACGAAATCTCGAAGGCCATCAACGACAACGACCTGTCGGTGACCGCCGTGCTCTCGGGTAACCGGAACTTCGAAGGCCGCATCAACCCCGACGTCAAGATGAACTACCTGGCGTCGCCGCCGCTGGTGGTGGCCTACGCGCTGGCCGGCACCATGGACTTCGACTTCGAGTCCCAGCCGCTCGGTAAGGACAAAGATGGCAACGACGTCTTCCTGAAAGACATCTGGCCCTCGCAGAAGGACGTCTCAGACACCATCGCCTCGGCGATCAACTCCGAGATGTTCACCAAGAACTACGGCGACGTGTTCAAGGGCGACGAGCGGTGGCGCAACCTGCCCACCCCGAGCGGCAATACCTTTGAGTGGAACGCGGATTCGACCTACGTCCGCAAGCCCCCGTACTTCGACGGCATGCCGGCCGAGCCCGAGCCGGTCGCCGACATCACCGGCGCCCGGGTGCTGGCGCTGCTGGGCGATTCGGTGACCACCGACCACATCTCCCCCGCCAGCAGCATCAAGCCGGGAACCCCGGCGGCGCAGTACCTCGACGAGCACGGCGTGGAACGCAAGGACTACAACTCCTTCGGCTCGCGGCGCGGCAACCACGAGGTGATGATCCGCGGCACATTCGCCAACATCCGGCTGCGCAACATGCTGCTCGACGACGTGTCCGGTGGCTACACCCGCGACTTCACCCAGGACGGCGCGCCGCAGGCGTTCATCTACGACGCGGCGCAAAACTATGCGGCGCAAGACATTCCGCTGGTGGTGCTGGGGGGTAAGGAATACGGGTCGGGTTCGTCCCGAGACTGGGCCGCCAAGGGAACGCGGCTGTTGGGCGTCCGCGCGGTGATCGCCGAGTCGTTCGAGCGGATCCACCGCTCCAACCTGATCGGCATGGGCGTGATCCCGTTGCAGTTCCCCGACGGCAAGTCGGCCACCGACCTGGGCCTGGACGGCACCGAGGTGTTCGACATCACCGGGATCGAAGAGCTCAACAACGGCAAAACACCGAAGACGGTGCACGTCAAGGCCAGCAAGGACGGCAAGGACGCGATCGAGTTCGACGCGGTGGTACGCATCGATACCCCGGGTGAGGCGGACTACTACCGCAACGGCGGCATCCTGCAGTACGTGCTGCGCAACATGCTCAAGTCCGGCTAGTCCCGGCCCGAATCCACCTACCCCCGTGCCCAAGGTCAGCGAGGACCATCTGGCGGCCCGACGCCGCCAGATCCTCGACGGCGCCCGCCGTTGCTTCGCCGAATACGGCTACGAGAAAGCGACGGTGCGCCGGCTGGAGAAGGCGATCGGGATGTCGCGCGGCGCGATCTTCCACCACTTCCGGGACAAGGACGCGCTGTTTTTCGCCCTCGCCGACGAGGACGCCGAGCGGATGGCCGACGTGGCGTCCCGCGCGGGACTCATCCAGGTGATGCGCGACATGCTGGCCGCGCCGGACCAGTTCGACTGGCTGGCCACCAGATTGGAGATCGCCCGCAAGCTGCGCAACGATCCCGCCTTCAGCCAGGGATGGGCGGAGCGTTCGGCCGAGCTGGCGGCGGCGACCACCGATCGGTTGCGCCGGCAGACGGAGGCACACCGGGTGCGCGACGACGTGCCCGGCGACGTGCTGCAGTGCTATCTCGAGTTGGTGCTCGACGGCCTGGTGGCCCGCTCGGCGTCCGGCGAGGACCCGGAGCGCCTATCCGCGGTCCTGGACCTGGTGGAAAACTCGGTGCGCCGCAACGACTCTGAGAAGCGATCGTAACGTCACTGCGAACAAGGGGACGAGATTTCGCAGTGACGCTACGCCCGCGCGACCTTGGCGGTCCGGTTCGGGCCGCCGCGGCTGCGCATCGTGGTGCCCCACTTGCGGAGCAAGCTATGAACCGATCCGTACGACCTGCCGGTCTTCGCAACCAGGCTGCGGATGCTGGCGCCGCCTTCGTAGGCGTGGCGCAACTCGTCCAACAACTGGTCGCGCGTCTTGGCCGACCTGTGCAGTGTTCTCTTCATGGCTCCTCCGGCGCGGGACACGATCGCAAGCACTCAGAGTAAGAAGCCGCTGTCGCCCGCGGGCCGATTTCGCCAAATCGCACGCGAAATCAGGCGAGCTCGATGAGATCCCGGTATTCGTCGGACCAGAAGTCCTCGGTGCCGTCGGGCAGCAGCACGACGCGCTGCGGGTCGAGCGCCTCGGCGGCACCCGGGTCGTGCGTCACCAACACCACCGCGCCCTGGTAACTGCGCAGCGCGTCGAGCACCTGCTCGCGCGAGGCCGGGTCGAGGTTATTGGTCGGCTCGTCGAGCAGCAACACGTTGGCGGTGGAGGCCACCAAACCGGCCAGCGCGAGCCGGGTCTTCTCGCCGCCGGACAGGGTGCCCGCCGGCTGGTCGAGCTGGGGGCCGCTGAACATGAAGGCGCCCAACAGGCCGCGCAGGTCCTGCTCGCCCGAATCCGGTGCGGCGTGACGGATGTTCTCCCACACGGTCGCATCGTTGTCGAGCGTGTCGTGCTCCTGGGCGAAGTAGCCGATCCGCAGCCCGTGCCCGGGCTCGAGTCCCCCGGTGTCGGGCGCCTCGGTGCCGGCCAGGATTCTCAGCAGGGTGGTCTTGCCGGCGCCGTTGAGGCCCAGCACCACCACCCGCGAGCCGCGGTCGATCGCCAGGTCGACACCGGTGAACACCTCCAGCGACCCGTAGGACTTGCTCAGCCCGCTGGCCACCAGCGGCGTGCGCCCGCACGCGGCCGGGTTGGGAAACTTGATCCGAGCCACCTTGTCGGCCACCCGCTCGTCGTCGAGCGCGGCCATCATCCGGTCGGCACGGCGCAACATGTTTTGCGCGGCAACGGCTTTGGTGGCCTTGGCGCCGAGCTTGGCGGCCTGCGAGCGCAGCGCGGTGGCCTTGCGTTCGGCGTTCGCGCGTTCCCGGCGCCGGCGCTGCTCGTCGGTGGCGCGCGCGTCGAGGTATTTCTGCCACGTCATGTTGTAGACGTCGACCTCGCCGCGCACCGCGTCCAGGAACCACACCCGGTTGACGACATCGGCGAGCAGTTCGACGTTGTGGCTGATGATCACCAGCCCGCCGGTGTGCGCGCGCAGGAAGTCGCGCAGCCAGCCGATGGAATCCGCGTCCAGGTGGTTGGTCGGCTCGTCGAGCAGCAGCGTGGTCGACGAACCCGACATCCCCGCGCCACCCTCGGATGCGGCGAACAGGATGCGGGCCAGCTCGACCCGGCGGCGCTGCCCACCGGACAGCGTGCGCAGCTGCTGCGTCAGCACCCGTTCCGGCAGGCCGAGACTCGCGCAGATGCGGCTCGCTTCGCTTTCCGCGCCATAACCGCCCAGGGCGACGAAACGCTCCTCCAGCTGCCCGTACCGGCGGATCGCGCGGTCGCGGGCGTCGTCATCGGCGACCTCGGCCATCAACGCCTGCTGCTTTTCCAGGTCGGTCAGCAACACGTCAAGCCCGCGCGCCGACAGCACCCGGTCGCGGGCCAGCACGTCGAGGTCGCCCTCTTTGGGATCCTGTGGCAGATAACCGATTTCGCCGGCGCGGTGGATCGCGCCCGCGTAGGGCTCGGTCTCCCCCGCCAGGATGCGCAGCGTGGTGGTCTTACCGGCGCCGTTGCGGCCCACCAGCCCGATCCGGTCGCCGGGTTGCACGCGCAGGTCGGGACCGTCCGGGGAGAGCAGGATGCGCGCACCAGCGCGGACCTCGAGGTCCGTGGCCGTGATCACGATCGCTCTCCTTGTTGAAAAGACGCCTATTTGTCGTCGGTGAACGCCGGTGGTCGTCGTTCTGCGCGCGCGGCAACCGCTTCTTCGAAGTTGGCGGTGAGCAGGCGGACGAAAAGCTGTCCCAAGCCTTCGGCTTGCATGTGCCCTTCCAGGCTACCGGCGTCCAGTCCACTCCACAGCGTGCGCTTGGTCAACTCGATGCCCGGCCGCGAGAAGGCCGCTATCCGCGCTGCGATGGCGTAGCAGGTGTCCAGCAGCTGCTCGTCGGGCACCTGGTTGGACACCAGCCCGATGCGCTCGGCCTCCTCGGCGGTGATGTCGCGACCGGTCAGCATGATCTCGAAGGCGCGCGACGAGCCGATGGCCCGCGGCAGCAGGTAGGACAGCCCCAGTTCGCTGGCGGTCAGCCCGTTGTTGATGCCGGCGGCGCGGAAGTACGCGCTGGTCGAGGCCACGCGGATGTCGGCGGCCAGGGCCAGGCACAGGCCCCCGCCGATGGCGGGGCCGTTGACCGCGGCGATCACCGGTTGGTGCAGCCGGCGCAGCGCCAGGATGACCTCGTCGAGGATCTCCATGGAGCGCAGCGCGTAGGTCGGGCGGGTCAGGCCCTCGACGTGGGGCACCGTGCCCGCCGACTTGTGATCGGCGCCGGAGGAGAAGCCGCGACCGGCCCCGGTCAGCACGACCACGCGCACCGAATTGTCGTAGGTGACCCTTTCCAGGGCCTCCTTGAGCGGGAGCATGACGTCGAACGCCATGGAGTTCATCCGCTCGGGCCGATTCAGCGTTATCAGCGCGACGCCGGGCCGCGGGTGATCTACCAGTACCAAACTCACCCATGCAACCTAGCGCGTAGCTAACCGTGGTTCAGCGCGCAGCGCGACGTGGAGCTTATTCGGCCTGCCCGGCCTCGGCGGCGTCGACGTCGAAGGCGCGGACTTGCTGGACGAGGTCCTCCAGGGCGGCCGGCGGCAGGGCACCGGGCTGGTTGAAGAGCAGTTTGCCCTTCTTGAACGCCATCAGCGTCGGGATGGACCGGATCTGGGCGGCCGCGGCCAGCTGTTGTTCGGCCTCGGTGTCGACCTTGGCGTGCACGATGTCGGGGTGTTTTTCCGCCGACGCCTGGAAAGTGGGACCGAACTGGCGGCATGGGCCGCACCAGGACGCCCAGAAGTCGACGAGCACGATGTCGTTGCCCTCGATGGTTTCGTTGAACTTCTCAGCGGTGAGATCAAGTGTTGTCACATTTGCCGTAACGCCCGGCGCCGACCCGATGTTCCCCGGTGGGTCAGGAGTTCGGAATACGGCTATCGGCGGGCGGGGCCGCTACCTCCTGCCGGACCGGCGCTGGTTACGGTTGCGTACGTTTTCCCGCGTCCGACAGACTGTGCCTGACGATCCGCCGCCTCGAGGACCAGTGAGGGAATCGCGTTGGGCCACTACATCGCAAACGTTCGTGATATCGAGTTCAACCTTTTCGAAGTGCTCGATGTCGGCGCCGTTTTGGGCACCGGCGGCTACAGCGACCTCGACGAGGACACGGTCAAAACGATATTGGCCGAAGCCGCTCGCCTCGCCGAAGGTCCGGTGGCCGAATCCTTCGCCTTCGCCGACCGCAATCCGCCGGTATTCGACCCGGCCGAGCACAAGATCACGGTGCCCGACGAGTTGGCCAAGACGGTGGCGGCACTCAAGGAGGCCGGCTGGTGGCGGCTGGGCATGGCCGAGGAGATCGGCGGCATGCCGGCCCCGCCACCGCTGGCGTGGGCGGTCAACGAGATGCTCATCTGCGCCAATCCGTCGGCGAATTTCTATTGCCTGGGCCCGTTCATGTCTCAGGCGTTGTATGTCGAGGGCAACGAGCAGCAGCGGCAATGGGCGGCGCAAGGCGTGGAGCGGGGCTGGGCGGCCACGATGGTGCTCACCGAGCCCGACGCGGGCTCCGACGTCGGCGCCGGCCGCGCCAAGGCCATCGAACAACCCGACGGCACCTGGCACATCGAGGGCGTGAAGCGCTTCATCTCCGGCGGCGACGTGGGCGATACCGCCGAGAACATCTTCCATCTGGTGCTGGCCCGCCCGGAGGGCGCCGGACCGGGCACCAAGGGGCTGAGCCTGTTCTACGTGCCCAACTTCCTGTTCGACCCCGACACCTTCGAACTCGGCCCCCGCAACGGGGTTTACGTCACCGGGGTGGAGCACAAGATGGGCATCAAGTCCTCCCCCACATGCGAATTAACTTTCGGCGCAACGGATGTGCCCGCCGTCGGCTACCTGGTCGGTGATGTGCACCGGGGTATCGCGCAGATGTTCACCGTGATCGAGCAGGCGCGCATGACGATTGGCGTCAAAGCGGCCGGCACGCTGTCCACCGGTTACCTGAACGCGCTGGCCTTCGCCAAGGAGCGGGTGCAGGGTGCGGATCTGACGCAGATGTCCGACAAGACCGCGCCGCGGGTCACGATCATCCACCACCCCGACGTGCGCCGCAGCCTGATGACCCAGAAGGCGTACGCGGAGGGCCTGCGCGCGCTCTACATGTATGCCGCCGCCCATCAGGATGACGCTGTGGCCCAACGTGTTTCGGGTGCCGATCCCGAGATGGCGCACCGCATCGACGATCTGCTGCTGCCGATCGTCAAGGGGGTCAGCTCGGAGCGGGCCTACGAGGTGCTGACCGAGTCGCTGCAGACGCTGGGCGGTTCCGGCTTTTTGGCCGACTATCCGCTCGAGCAGTACATCCGGGATTCCAAGATCGATTCCCTCTATGAGGGCACCACCGCCATCCAGGCGCTGGACTTCTTCTTCCGCAAGATCGTGCGCGACCGGGGTCAGGCCCTGCAGTTCTTGACGGCTCAGATCACCGCGACCATCGACGACTGCGACGAGACGCTCAAGCCGATCGCCCAGCTGGTGCAGACCGCGTACGACGATGTGACGGCGATGACGGGCGCGCTGACGGGCTACCTCATGTCGGCGGCCCAACAGGCAGAAGAGATCTACAAGGTGGGGCTGGGATCGGTGCGCTATCTACTCGCGGTCGGCGATCTGCTGATCGGCTGGCGGTTGCTGGTGCAGGCCGAGATCGCCACCCGCGCGCTGGCCGATGGCGCCGGGAATGACGAAGCGTTCTACCGGGGCAAGATCGCGACCGCCGGGTTCTTCGCCAAAAACATGCTGCCGAAGCTCACCTCGCTGCGCGGCGTCATCGAGGCCATCGACGACGAGATCATGAAGGTGGCCGAAGAGGCGTTCTGAGCGCGGCGGATACACAGCTTAAGCACAGTTTAAACGGGTAAACCATGGCGTTGGCTCTAACCGACGAATGGAGAAACGTTGATGTCTGCCAGCTGTCAAGTGCCCCGGCTCACTCGCTTCGCGGTCTTCGCCGTCGCTGGAGCCACCGCATTGTCCCTGTCCGCCTGCGGCTCTTCGAACAAATCCAGTTCCACGTCGACCTCCACGTCGACGTCAACGTCCACCGTCACGTCGACGGCCACCTCGTCCCCGCCTAACGCCGAAGCGCGGGTCAGCGGTCTGATCGCCTCGGTGGCCGGCAACTCCATCCAGGTCACCAAGGAGGACAACGGGACCGCATCGGTCAACTTCACCTCGACCACCAAGATCACCGAAGCCGTGCCGGCCGGGCTTCCGGATGTCACCCCGGGCAGCTGCGTCAGCGTGAAGCCGACGGAGGGATCGGCGCCCGGCCAGCCGGTCACCGCCGCGTCGGTGAAGATCAGCGAGTCCGTGAACGGCGCGTGCCCGAAGCCTCCGCAGACCGCGCCCGGCGCTTCGACCACCACGCCGCCGTCCCTCCCGCCGTCGCAGGCGCCCGCGAAGCCGGCCTGGGTCCGTGGCTCGGTGGCCTCGGTGTCGGGCAACACCATCAATTTGACCAACACCGATCCCAGCGGCAACACAAAGCAAACGACGGTGACGGTCGACGACAAGACCAAGTACAGCAAGCAGTCGTCCGCGAACACCGACGCGATCACGCCGGGTAAATGCCTGTCCGCGCGCGGGACTCAGGACAGCGGCGGCGCGCTGCAAGCGACGAGCATCAAGTTGCGACAGGCCGTCGACGGCAAATGCGGCAAGCCCAAGTAGCCCGGCAGGCTGGGTGACCCCGGCCCGGGCTGACTGAGATTGCCGTCACTCTCGCCGGGCGCGGCGTGAGAACCGGGCCCGGCGGGGGTAATTGCTTAGGGCGGCGAAGCGGTTGATCGGAGATGAGTTCTGTGCCTGCCTTATCGTTGAAGACCCGGCGGACACAGATCGCGCTCGGCGTCATTGTTGCCTTCGTCGCGCTGTGCGTCGCCATGTGCGGCTCCTCACACGAGTCGTCGACCAGCAGCGCCCCGCCGGCCGTCACGGCGGTGCCACCGAGTGCGGCGCCCAGCGCCGCGCCGCCGCCGGCGCCCCCGCCACCTCCGGTCGGCAAGGATTATGTCGAGGGCATGGTGCAGTCGAATTCGAATGGCACGATTGCGCTCCGGACGCGATCCGGCTCGGCGACGGTGGACTACTCACCGCAGACCATAGTCATGGACGTCACCCCGGCGAAGCTGACCGATGTGACGCCCGGCAGTTGCGTGAACGTCAAAGCCACCCCGCAGAGCTCGCCGCCCCAAGGGGCTCCAGCGCCGGGCGGGCCGGCTCCGGGCCCGATCACCGCGCAGGCCGTGACGGTCACCCAGTCCGCGGACGGCAAATGCCCGCCGCCGGCCGGCTTCTACGGCACGGTGGCCTCGGTGACGGGCAACACGATCGCCGTCAACGGTCTGGGGCCCGGCGGACCGGGCGCCGCCACCAATGTGACCGTCGCCGACTCGACCACATACCAGCGGCAGACGCCGTCGGACACCGAGGCGATCACGAACGGTAAATGCATTGGGGCCCAAGGGAGTCAAGACGGCGGCGCCCTGCACGCGCAGATGATCAGTGTGGAGACGTGCCCGCCCATGGGGCGCCCGCACCACCACCTACACCTGCCCCACCTCCCGCACATCCACCTCTAGGGGACGCGGAACACCGCAGTGGCGCTGCGGCGTAGGAAAAGCCGGACTCAGACGGTGAAGCCGAGGGCGCGCAGCTGCTCGCGGCCTTCCTCGGTGATCTTGTCAGGACCCCAGGGCGGGTTCCACACCCAGTTGATCCGCAGGTCGTCGACCAGACCGGCGCCCACCAGCGCGCTGCGGGACTGGTCTTCGATGACGTCGGTCAGCGGGCAGGCCGCCGACGTCAGCGTCATGTCGATCAGGGCGACCGTTCCGTCGTCGCCGTCTTCGACGTTCAGCCCGTAGACGAGTCCCAGATCGACGACGTTGATGCCGAGTTCGGGGTCGACGACGTCGCGCATTGCCTCCTCCAGGTCGGCAAGGAATTCCTCACCCTGCGCGGTGGTTTCGCTCATGTGTGACCTCCTCGAAGTCTGCTTCCTGGTCCGAACAAGCTTTGGCCAGAGCATCTTTGAACGCCATCCAGCCCAATAGCGCGCATTTCACCCGCGCCGGGTATTTGGCCACCCCGGCGAACGCGATCCCGTCGCCCAGCACGTCCTCGTCGCCCTCGATGGTGCCCCGCGAGGACACCATCTCGGTGAACGCGGTGATGGTCTTGAGCGCCTCGCCGACGCTTTGACCGATCACCTGTTGGGTGAGCACCGAGGTCGCGGCCTGGCTGATGGAGCAGCCCTGCCCGTCATAGGACACGTCGGCGACGGTCTCGCCGTCCTCGGACAGCGCCACCCGCAGGGTGACCTCGTCACCGCAGACCGGGTTGACGTGAAACACCTCGGCGCCGAACGGCTCCCGCAGCCCCCGGTGCTGTGGGTGCTTGTAGTGATCCAGGATCACGTCCTGATACATCTGCTCGAGACGCAATGTCAGCCTCTCCCAAAGAAATCCAGAGCACGGCGCACACCGGCCACCAAACGCTCGACCTCCTCGGCGGTGTTGTACACCCCGAAGGACGCCCGAGCTGTGGCCGCGAGACCGAACCGGCGATGCAGCGGCATGGCGCAGTGGTGTCCCACCCGAACCGCGACGCCCTCGTCGTCGAGCACCTGCCCGACGTCGTGGGCGTGCACGCCGTCGACGACGAAAGACACCGGCGAGGCGCGGTTCTCCATGGACACGGGCCCGACGATGCGCACGGCGTCGATGCCGGACAGGCCGTCGATGGCCGCGGCGACCAGCTGGTGCTCGTGGGCCTCCACGGCTTCCATGCCGAGGGCGCCGAGATAGCGGGTGGCCGCGCCCAATCCGACCACCTGCGACGTCATCGGGGTGCCGGCCTCGAATCGCTGCGGCACCGCCGCATAGGTGGACGCTTCCATGGTCACCGACTCGATCATCGAGCCGCCGGTCAAGAACGGCGGCAGCGCCGACAGCACCTCGCGCCGCCCATAGAGGACGCCGATGCCGTTGGGGCCCAGCATCTTATGCCCCGAGAACGCGGCGAAGTCCACGTCAAGGGCGTGGAAGTCGACGGGCTGGTGCGGCACCGACTGGCAGGCGTCGAGCACGGTGAGCGCGCTCACGGCCCGGGCGCGGCTGACCAGCTCGGCCACCGGAGCCACCGCGCCGGTGACGTTCGAATGATGGGTGAAGGCGATGACTTTGACGCGTTCGTCGAGCTCCAGCGAGTCGAGGTCGATGCGGCCGTCGTCGGTGACGCCGTACCAGCGCAGGGTCGCACCGGTGCGCCGGGCGAGTTCCTGCCAGGGAACCAGGTTGGCGTGGTGCTCGAGCTCGGTGGTGACGATGACGTCGCCGGGTCCCACGGCACGGCCGAAACGCTTGTCCCCCAGCACATATGACACTAGGTTGAGCGCCTCGGTGGCGTTCTTGGTGAACACCAGCTCGTCGGTGTCCGCGCCCACGAACGCCGCGACGTCGGCGCGGCCCTGCTCGTAGGCGTCGGTGGCCTCCTCCATCAGCTGGTGCGCACCGCGGTGCACGGCGCCGTTGGACGTCAGCAGAAATTCCCGCTCGGCGTCGAGCACCTGCAGCGGCCGCTGTGACGTCGCGCCGGAATCCAGGTACGCCAACGGATTTCCGCTGCGCATGACGCGCTTGAGGATGGGGAAATCGGCGCGGATGGCCGCGACATCCAGGGGTGAGACCGCCGAAGGTGTCGCCATGTCAGGCCCCGGTTGCCGCCGCTTGGGTGGTGAAGCGGACGTAGCCGTTCTGCTCGAGTTCGTCGGCCAGTTCAGGACCGCCGGATTCGGCGATCCGGCCGCCGACGAACACGTGCACGTATTCGGGGCGGATGTAGCGCAGGATGCGGGTGTAGTGCGTGATCAGCAGGATGCCGCCGTGCTCGGTCTCGGCATAGCGGTTGACGCCCTCGCTGACCACCCGCAGCGCGTCGACGTCGAGGCCGGAGTCGGTCTCGTCGAGAATGGCGATCTTGGGCTTGAGCAGTTCCAGTTGCAGGATCTCGTGGCGCTTCTTCTCACCGCCGGAGAAACCCTCGTTGACGCTGCGCTCGGCGAACGCCGGGTCGATCTCCAGCGAGCCCATGGCCGTCTTGACCTCTTTGACCCAGTGGCGCAGCTTCGGGGCCTCGCCGCGCACGGAGGTCGCCGCCGAGCGCAGGAAGTTCGACACCGAGACGCCGGGCACCTCGACGGGATACTGCATGGCCAAGAAGATTCCGGCCCGCGCGCGCTCGTCGATGCTCATCGCGAGCACGTCCTGGCCGTCCAGCGTGATGGAGCCGGAGGTCACGGTGTACTTGGGGTGACCGGCGATGGCGTAGGACAGCGTCGACTTGCCCGACCCGTTGGGACCCATCAAGGCATGTGTCTCACCGGATTTCACCGTCAGGTCGACGCCGTTGAGGATGGGGATCTCCCGCTCGGACTCGGCGGCGTTCGGGTTGACGACGCTGACGTGCAGATCTTTGATTTCCAGAGTGGTCATGAGGCTGTTGTTTCCGTCTTTTCCGTTAAGGCCAATTCGTGTTCGATGGCTGCGGTGAGGCGTTCCCGTATCTCGGGCACCGCGATCTTGGAGATGATTTCGGCGAAGAAGCCGCGGATGACCAGGCGGCGTGCCTGCTCCTCGGGAATGCCGCGGGAGCGTAGGTAGAACAGTTGCTCGTCGTCGAAACGCCCGGTGGCGCTGGCGTGTCCGGCGCCGACGATCTCGCCCGTCTCGATCTCGAGGTTGGGCACCGAGTCGGCGCGTGCCCCGTCGGTGAGCACCAGGTTGCGGTTCACCTCGAAGGTGTCGGTGCCGGTGGCGTCGGCGCGGATCAGCACGTCGCCGATCCAGACCGTGTGCGCGTCGGGCAGCGCGGAGTCCGGATCGCCTTGCAGCGCACCCTTGTACAGCACGTTCGACTTGCAGTCGGGCTGGGCGTGATCCACCAGCAGCCGCGACTCCAGGTGCTGGCCGTCGTCGGCGAAGTACAGGCCGAGCAGCTCGGCGTCGCCGCCGGGGCCCAGGTACCGCACGTTGGCCGTCAGCCGGACCACCTCGCCACCGAGCGTGACCGCGACGTGGCGCAGCACCGCGTCCTTGCCCAGCCTGGCGTGCTGCATGCTGACGTGCACGGCGTCGTCGGCCCAGTCGGCCAGCCACACCACGGTGAGCCGGGCGGCGTCGTCGACGACGAATTCGACGTTGTCGGCCAGAGTTCCGCTGCCCCGGTGGTCGATGACGACGACGGCCTCGGCGAGCTCGGAGACCCTGATCTGCAGGTGCCCGTAGGCCACCGCGCCCTCGCCGGGGCCGGTGACGGTGACACCGATCGGCTCGGCGATGTGGGTGTCACGCTCGACGGTGATCAGGGTCGCGGAGTTGAACGACGAAAACGCTTGCGCGGCAACACGGTCGGTCGGCACGCCGCCCTGGCCGAGGCGCTCGTCGCCACGCGAGACGGTCTCGACCCGCAGGCCGGGCTGCTCACTGACGCTGATCGCGGCCTTGCCGGTGGCGCGCGCCGACCCGTCGTGCAGGCCACGCAGCCGGCGCAGCGGGGTGAACCGCCAGATCTCGTCGCGGCCGTGCGGAACCTCGAACGCGTCCACATCGAACGAGGAGAAGACCTCGCCCTTGTTGGCCGCGGTCAGGGCCGAACCCTCAACCGCTTCAGTCAGGTTCGTCACTAGCCGACCGCGCCTTCCATCTGCAGCTCGATCAGCCGGTTGAGCTCCAGCGCGTACTCCATCGGCAGCTCTTTGGCGATCGGCTCGACGAAGCCGCGCACCACCATGGCCATCGCCTCGTCCTCGGTCAGGCCGCGGCTCATCAGGTAGAACAGCTGGTTCTCGCTGACCTTCGACACGGTGGCCTCGTGGCCCATGGTGACGTCGTCCTCGCGGATGTCGACGTAGGGGTAGGTGTCGCTGCGGCTGATCGTATCCACCAGCAGCGCATCACATTTCACGCTGGAACGCGATCCGTGTGCGCCCTTGTTCACCTGCACAAGGCCGCGGTAGGAGGTGCGGCCGCCGCCGCGCGCCACTGACTTGGACACGATGTTGCTCGACGTGTTCGGCGCCAGGTGCAGCATCTTCGCGCCGGTGTCCTGGTGCTGGTCCTCGCCGGCGAAGGCGACCGAGAGTACCTCGCCCTTGGCGTGCTCGCCGGTCATCCAGACCGCTGGGTACTTCATGGTGACCTTCGACCCGATGTTGCCGTCGATCCACTCCATGGTGGCGCCGGCCTCGGCGCGGGCCCGCTTGGTGACCAGGTTGTAGACGTTGCCCGACCAGTTCTGGATCGTCGTGTAGCGAACGCGCGCATTGGGTTTCACGATGATCTCGACCACCGCCGAGTGCAGCGAATCCGACTTGTAGATCGGAGCGGTGCAGCCCTCGACGTAGTGCACGTAGGAGCCCTCGTCGGCGATGATCAGCGTGCGCTCGAACTGGCCCATGTTCTCGGTGTTGATCCGGAAGTAGGCCTGCAGCGGGATGTCGACGTGCACGCCCTTCGGGACGTAGATGAACGAGCCACCGCTCCACACCGCGGTGTTCAGCGCGGAGAACTTGTTGTCCCCGGCCGGGATCACGGTGCCGAAGTACTCCTGGAAGATCTCCGGGTGTTCGCGCAGACCGGTGTCGGTGTCCAGGAAAATGACGCCCTGGGCCTCCAGGTCCTCGCGGATCTGGTGGTAGACCACCTCGGATTCGTACTGGGCCGCGACGCCGGAGACCAGGCGCTGCTTCTCGGCCTCCGGGATGCCCAGGCGGTCATAGGTGTTGCGGATGTCTTCAGGAAGATCATCCCAAGTGGCGGCCTGCTTCTCGGTGGACCGCACGAAGTACTTGATGTTGTCGAAGTCGATGCCGCCGAGGTTGGAGCCCCACTTCGGCATCGGCTTGCGCTCGAAGATGCGCAGCGCCTTCAGCCGGGTCTGCAGCATCCACTCCGGCTCATTCTTCTTCGCCGAGATGTCGCGGACGACGGCCTCGGACAGGCCGCGCTGGGCGCTGGCCCCGGCGACGTCGGAGTCCGACCAGCCGTAGCCGTACCGCCCCAGGGAGGCGATCGCCTCTTCCTGGGTCAGCGGCGCGGTAGCCGTCTTGCTGGCCTCGGGTGTGAGTGTCATCGAGACGCTCCTTTGGTGCTCGTGGTGTCGTGGCGCGGGCTGGGCGCCTGGCTGGATGCCGGAGTCAGGGGTACGTGCGTGGTGCAGGCGCAATCGCCGTTGACGATGGTCGCCAACCGCTGGACGTGGGTGCCCAGCACCTCGGCCATGGCCTGCTGTTCGGCGTCGCACAGCTCGGGGAATTCCTCGGCGACGTGCGACACCGGGCAGTGGTGCTGGCAGATCTGCACGCCGTGGATCGGCCCGCCGACCTGCGTGGTGGTGGTGACATAGCCGGCCTTGGTCAGCGCGGTGGCGATCCGGTCGGCCGCCGCCTCGACGTCGGTGTCCGCCGCGCTGTCGGCCGCGGGGACGTCGGCCAGGATGCCGTCGATGCGCTGCCGGGCGAAGGCCTGCACCGCTTCTTCACCACCGATCTCGCGGAGTTGCCGCATGGCCGCCGCCGCCAGGTCGTCGTAGGCGTGATCGAGCTTGGCCCGGCCGGCCGCGGTCAGCCGGTAGCGCTTCGCGGGACGCCCGCGTCCCACCTGCTGCCACGCCGCGGCCGCGGTGGACTCTGCGTCACCGGCCTCGATCAGGGCGTCGAGGTGGCGTCGCACACCGGCGGCCGCCAGGCCCAGCCGGTCACCGATCTCGCCGGCGGTGATCGATCCGGATTCCAGCAGCAGGCGCACGATCGCGCGGCGAGTGTGACCATCCGGCACCGACGCGCCGACGTCCGCCGCGCCGGTAACGGCGTCAGCGACCCCATCGGGGCTGGTTCGGATTTTCACAACACCAGTGTGACGCAATTCCGGGGATCGGTCTAGCAAGGGTCCCCTGTCCTGGCGTTGCGCTGCTCACACCCACCGCGCCGCAGTGACGCGGCCCGCCCGGCGGCTACGCTGCTCTGATGGCAGCCCGCCACCACACGCTGAGCTCATCGATCGCCAGTCTGCACGGCGACGAGCAAGCGGTGGGTTCGCCGCTGAACGATACCGAGCTCACCGCGCTGCGCCGCACCCGCCTGTTCGGCGCGACCGGCACAGTGGTGATGGCGATCGGCGCGCTCGGCGCCGGTGCCCGGCCCGTCGTGCAGGACCCCACGTTCGGCGTGCGGCTGCTCAACCTGCCGTCGCGCATCCAGACCGTCTCGTTGACCATGACGACCACCGGTGCGGTCATGATGGCGCTGGCCTGGTTGATGCTCGGCCGGTTCGCGCTGGGAAACCGGCGGATGTCGCGCGGCGACCTGGACCGCACCCTGCTGCTGTGGGTGTTGCCGCTGTTGATCGCCCCGCCGATGTACAGCAAGGACGTCTACTCCTATCTGGCGCAGAGCCAGATCTCGCTGGAGGGTCTGGACCCCTACCGGGTGGGCCCGGCGTCGGGCCTGGGCCTGTCCCACATCTTCACGCTGTCGGTGCCGACGCTGTGGCGCGAGACGCCCGCGCCCTATGGGCCGCTGTTCTTATGGATCGGGCGCGGCATCTCCGCGATCACCGGGGAGAACATCGTCGCCGCCGTGCTGTGCCACCGGCTGGTGGAGCTGCTGGGGGTGGGACTGATCGTCTGGGCGACACCGCGGCTGGCCCGGCGCTGCGGCGTCGCCGAGGTCAGCGCGCTGTGGCTGGGGGCGGCCAACCCGCTGCTGATCATGCACCTGGTGGCCGGGGCGCACAACGAGGCGCTGATGCTGGGCCTGATGCTGGCCGGGGCCGAATTCGCGTTGCGCGGCATCGACGCACCCCGAGTGCTGCCCATGTCGTGGACGATGGCCCCGGCGACGATGCCGGCCGGTGGCCGGAGGAGGAGCCGGGCACTCAGCATCGCCCCGGACTGGGAACCGCTGGGGATGCTGATCGCCGGGTCGGTGCTGATCGTGTTGTCGTCGCAGGTGAAGCTGCCGTCGCTGCTGGCGCTGGGCTTCGTCACGATGGCGCTGGCCTATCGCTGCGGCGGCACCCTGCGCGCCCTGCTGCTGACGGGCGGCGGCATGGCGGCGTTGTCGCTGGCGGTGATGGCGCTGGTGGGCTGGGCCAGCGGCCTCGGATTCGGGTGGATCTACACGCTGGGCACCGCCAACGTGGTGCGCAGCTGGATGTCGCCGCCGACGCTGCTGGCGCTCGGCACCGGACAGGTCGGCATCCTGCTGGGCCTGGGCGATCACACCACCGCGGTGCTGGGGCTGACCCGTGCGATCGGCGTGCTGATCATCACGGTCATGGTGGCCTGGCTGCTGCTGGCCGTCTTCCGCGGCCGGCTGCACCCGATCGGCGGGCTCGGCGTCGCGCTGGGCATCACGGTGCTGCTCTTCCCCGTCGTGCAGCCCTGGTACCTGCTGTGGGCGATCATCCCGCTGGCCGCCTGGGCGACGCGGACCGGCTTCCGGGTGGCCGCCATCGTGATCAGCCTGGTCGTCGGGATCTTCGGCCCGACCGCCAACGGCGACCGGTTCGCGCTGTTCCAGATCATCGACGCGACCCTGGCCAGCACGGTCATCGTCGTCGCGCTCATCGGGTTGACCTACACCCGCCTGCCGTGGCGCCGCCCGCCCGGGCAGGACACCGAATCCAACGGCGAACCGGTCAACGACACGGCGACAACGCCGCCGGCTCCGCCGACCCCCCGCCCGGCGCCGGCGCATGACGCCTACGCTGATTCCACGTGAGCTCGGCCTTTCCAGAATCGCGCGAATCCCCTGACGCAGTGGTGCGGCTGCGCGGGGTCACCAAGAAATACGGATCCGGCGCGACGGCCATCGAGGCCGTCTCCAATCTCGACCTCGAGGTGTACGCCGCCGAGGTGCTGGCCCTGCTCGGCCCCAACGGCGCGGGCAAGACGACGACGGTCGAGATGTGCGAGGGCTTCGTGCGCCCGGACGCCGGCACCATCGAGGTGCTCGGCCTGGACCCGATCGCCGACAACGCGCGGCTGCGGGCGCGGATCGGGGTGATGCTGCAGGGCGGCGGCGGTTATCCCGCCGCCCGGGCCGGCGAGATGCTCAACCTGGTGGCCGCCTACGCCGCCGATCCGCTGGACCCGGCCTGGCTGCTGGACACGCTGGGCCTCACCGACGCCGCCCGCACCACCTACCGGCGGCTCTCCGGCGGCCAGCAGCAGCGGCTGGCGCTGGCGTGTGCGCTGGTCGGCCGCCCCGAACTGGTGTTCCTCGACGAGCCGACCGCGGGCATGGACGCCCATGCTCGCCTGCTGGTCTGGGAACTGATCGACGCGCTGCGCCGCGACGGCGTGACGGTGGTGCTGACCACCCACCAGCTCAAGGAGGCCGAGGAGCTCGCCGACCGGCTGGTGATCATCGACCACGGGGCGACGGTGGCCTCCGGCACGCCGACGGAGCTGATGCGCAGCGGGGCCAAGGACCAGTTGCGGTTCAGCGCACCGCCACGCCTCGACCTGTCGTTGCTGTCCGCCGCCCTGCCGGAGGACTACAAGGCCACCGAGGTGACGCCGGGCGAGTACCTGGTCGAGGGGCACGTCGACCCCCAGGTGCTGGCGACCGTCACATCCTGGTGCGCGCGGATCGACGTGCTCGCCACCGACATGCGCGTCGAGCAGCGCAGCCTCGAGGATGTGTTCCTCGACCTCACCGGCAGGAAGTTACGGCCTTGACGGACAACGAGATTCATTCGAGCGTGTTCCCCGCCGGCACCTTCGCTCCCGACCCGCGGCCCAGCGCCGTGCCGAAAATGCTTGCCGCGCAATTCGGTTTGGAGCTCAAGCTGTTGCTGCGCAACGGCGAACAGCTGCTGCTGACCATGTTCATCCCGATCACGCTGCTGGTCGGGCTCACGCTGCTGCCGCTCGGTTCGTTCGGCCCGCACCGCGCGGCGACCTTCACCCCGGTCATCATGGCGCTGGCGGTGATCTCGACGGCGTTCACCGGGCAGGCGATCGCGGTTGCCTTCGATCGGCGCTACGGCGCGCTCAAGCGGCTCGGCGCCACCCCGCTTCCGGTGTGGGGCATCATCGCAGGCAAGTCCCTGGCCGTGGTCACGGTGGTGTTCCTGCAGGCAATCCTGTTGGGCGCCATCGGTTTTGCGCTCGGCTGGCGACCCACGCCGACCGCGCTGACGCTGGGTGCGGCGGTCATCGCGCTGGGCACCGCGGTGTTCGCGGCGCTGGGGTTGCTGCTCGGCGGGACCCTGCGCGCCGAGATCGTGCTGGCGGTCGCCAACCTGTTGTGGTTCGTCTTCGCCGGGTTGGGCGCGCTGACCCTGGAAACCGGGATCACCCCGGCGGCGGTGAAACTCGCGGCCCGGCTGACCCCGTCCGGCGCGCTCACCGAGGCGCTCTCGCAGGCGATGACCATGTCGGTGGACTGGTTCGGCGTGATCGTCCTGGTGGCGTGGGGCGCGGTCGGCGCGCTGAGCGCGCTGCGCTGGTTCCGCTTCACCTGACGGTCTTACTACAGCCCGTAGTTTTAGGTGCCTTAGGATCGGGCCCGTGGTTGGACGGATGCTGTTGCGCGTGGTGGACCTGCTGCCCAACCCCAGCGTGGGCGTGCAGCGCCTGATCGCCGCGGCCGTCATCCTCACCCAGGGCGGCATCGCCATCACCGGCGCGATCGTGCGCGTCACCGCCTCGGGGCTGGGTTGCCCCACCTGGCCGCAGTGCTTTCCGGGCAGCTTCGTTCCGGTGGCCCACGCCGAGGTGCCGCGCATCCACCAGGCCGTCGAATTCGGCAATCGAATGGTCACCTTCGCGGTGGTCATCACCGCGGCGCTGGCCGTGCTGGCCGTGACCCGGGCCCGGCGGCGCCGCGAGGTGCTCGTCTATGCCTGGCTGATGCCGGTGTCCACCGTCGTGCAGGCGGTGATCGGCGGCATCACCGTGCGCACCGGGCTGCTGTGGTGGACGGTGGCCATCCACCTGCTGACGTCGATGACGATGGTGTGGCTGTCGGTGCTGCTCTACGTGAAGGTCGGCGAGCCCGACGACGGAGTGGCTCGCCGGCGAGTGGTCAGGCCGCTGACCGCGCTGACCGCGCTGTCCGGCCTGGACCTGGCCGCGGTGCTGGTCACCGGCACGCTGGTGACGGCCGCGGGCCCGCACGCGGGCGATCGCAGCCCCACCCGGACGGTGCCGCGGCTGAAGGTCGAGGTCGACACCCTCGTGCACATGCACTCGTCGCTACTGATCGCCTACTTCGCGCTGCTGGTGGGCCTGGGCTTCGGGCTGCTGGCGGTGCGCGCCGCCCGTCCCGTGCTGCTGCGGCTCGCGGTGCTGCTGGTGCTGGTGTTCGCGCAAGCGGGCGTCGGCATAGCGCAGTACTACACCGGGGTTCCCGCCGTGCTGGTCGCCCTGCACGTGGCCGGGGCCGCGGCGTGCACGGCGGCCACCGCGGCGCTATGGGCGTCGATGCGAGAGCGGGCCGAGCCCGAGCCGCTCGCAGGCTGACTCCACCGCCAGGGCGAAGCGGTGCTGCGCGAGGTCGCGGGCCGCGGTGTCCAGCCGGCGCCAGCCCAGCGACGGCGCGACCAGGTCGAGCCCGACCAGCCGTTCGCCGGCCACCTCGACCCGCGCGCAGAGCAGCTCCCGGGCGGCGACGCCGGAGTGCTTGGCGGCCGCGGCGAGCGCGGCGTGGCCGAGGTCCCACGACTCGAATTCCGGCTCGACCGGCCAGGCGTGCGACCGCTCGCCGCCCAGGAAGATCAACGACGCGTCGGGCGGTGTGTCCGGATCGGTCGTCGGCACCCCGTCGCGCTCGAGGTCGCGCAAATACCGCTCATCGAGGTTCCAAGCCACCGCGCCGGGCGGGTTGAGCAGGTGGCGCACCCGCCCGGTCCAGGCCAGGAATTCGTCGCGCCGATCCGGGGCGCGCGCGACGGCCCGCAGTATCACCAGGTCCGCGCCGGCGGTGCCCGGATCGTCCCAGGACAGCCAACGCGCGTGCAGGCCCCGCCGCCGCAGCGCGCCCACCAGACCGGCGTCGTCGGCCGTCGCGCCCGCGCCGTCGCCCGCCCCCGCCAGCACGATGCGGGGATGGAAGACGTCCGGGCGAGCGAGTTTCATGCCCGGGCATGATAAGCAGATGCACGCGATCGAGATCAGCGAGACCGGCGGCCCCGAGGTGCTGCGCTACGTCGACACGACCACGCCCACGCCCGGGCCGGGCGAGGTGCTGATCAAGGCCGAGGCCATCGGCGTCAACTACATCGACACCTACTTCCGCTCCGGGCAGTACCCGCGGGAGTTGCCGTTCGTCCTCGGCTCGGAACTGGCCGGCACCATCGAATCCCTCGGCGACGGCGTCGACGGGTTGCGCGTCGGCGACCGCGTGGTCAGCGCCGCGGCGTCCGGCGGATATGCCGAATATGCCACTGCCCCAGCACATTTGACGGCTGAGTTGCCCGACGGCGTGACGGCCGACGTGGCGGCCTCGTCGCTGCTGAAGGGGTTGACCGCCCATTACCTGCTGAAGTCGGTGTATCCGGTGCAGGCAGGCGACACGGTGCTGGTGCACGCCGGCGCGGGCGGCGTCGGCCTGATCCTGACTCAGTGGGCCCACCTGCTCGGTGTGCGGGTGATCACCACGGTCTCGACTCCGGAGAAGGAGCGGCTGTCCCGCCAGGCGGGCGCCGACGAAGTGCTCCCCTACCCCGACGATCCCGCGGCGTTCGGCGAGCGGATCCGCTCGTTGACCGACGGCGCCGGCGTGGCCGTGGTGTACGACGGCGTGGGCGCGACCACCTTCGACGCCAGCCTGGCCAGCCTGGCCATCCGGGGCACGCTGGCGCTGTTCGGCGCGGCCAGCGGGCCCGTTCCGCCGTTCGACCCGCAACGCCTCAACGCCGCCGGCTCGGTGTTCTTGACCCGCCCGTCGCTGGCGCATTTCGTGCGCACCGGCCAGGAATTCAGTTGGCGGGCAGAGGAATTGTTCGCCGCGATCGCCGGCGGCGACATCACCGTCGAGGTAGGCGGGCGCTACCCGCTGGCCGAGGCGACCCGCGCCCACCAGGATCTGCAGGGCCGCAAGACGGCCGGCTCGATCGTGCTGCTGCCCTGAACCGGCCTTGTCACAGGAGCCCCGCCCGCCCCCGGCTCGGAAGCACCGACTTTTGCCCGCCTCGCAGCGACAATGACACCAAAGCGACCATTGTCGCTAAGAGGCGGGCAAAGACCATCCCACCCGTCGGAGGGACCCGCGGGGCTCGTGTGGTCGAAGGTCAGAACAGGTGCGGCAGCCCGATGGCCGAATCCACGGCCAATGCGCAGAACACCACGGCCAGATAGTTGTTCGACTGCAGGAACAACCGCAGCGGCTTCACCGGCTCGCCGGCGCGGACCCCGGCGTAGAGCTGGTGGGCCATCGCCAGGAACCAGACCCCGGCGACCACGGCGACGGCCGCGTACAGCCACCCCGTCGCCAGCGCCAGTGCCAGCGTGGCCAGCACCGTCAGCCAGGTGTAGATCAAGATCTGCTTGGTCACCTGACGCTCGGTCGCCACGGCCGGCAGCATCGGCACGCCCGCCGCCTTGTAGTCGTCCTTGTAGCGCATCGCCAGCGCCCAGGTGTGCGGCGGCGTCCAGAAGAAGATGATGGCGAACATCACCAGCGCGGGCCACTGAATGGTGCCGGTGACGGCCGACCAGCCGATCATCACCGGCATGCAGCCGGCCGCGCCGCCCCACACCACGTTCTGCGAGGTGCGGCGCTTGAGCAGCAGCGTGTAGACGAACACGTAGAACGCGATCGTCGCCAGGGCCAACAGCCCGGACAGCAGGTTCGTCGTCCACCACAGCCAGACGAACGAGGCCACCGTCAGCACCAGTCCGAGCACCAGGGCGTTGCGCGTGGGCACCGCCGCCCGGGCCAGCGGCCGCCGCGCAGTGCGCTTCATCACCTTGTCGATGTCCGCGTCGGCCACGCAGTTGAGGGTGTTCGCGCCGCCGGCGGCCAGCATCCCGCCGATCAGGGTGTTGACGATCAGCAGCGGGTTCACTGTGCCGCGCTGGGCCAGCAGCATCGCCGGGATGGCTGTGACGAGCAGCAGTTCAATGACCCGCGGCTTGGTCAGCGCCAGGTATGCCAACACCGTGCCTTGTATTCGGCTTGGCAATCGGCTCGGCGCGACGCGCCCGCGAACGCTCACGCAATTACTCCTTGGGGTCGCAGCGGCGCGCAGCATCTACTACACACGATGGTAGACCGCGTTGCGGCGATGGCCCGCCCGCGGGTCCGTTCCCGCAGTTTTTTCCCAGATTCCCGAACTGAATGTTAAGCGGTTTCGACGGGCGCGTAATTTTCACACCTGCCGGTCGTGGGTACCCGAATCCTGCACTGCAAGAGCCGGCCCTCCCGCACTAGGGTGGGATTGATCAGCTCGATGACCCAAGGACAATGTCTGTGACGACACTCGAAGAGATCTCTACGCTGACCCAACCGCACCTCCCCGACGGCTGGTCGGAACTCGACTCGGCCGCCGTCGACACCATCCGGGTGCTGGCCGCGGACGCGGTTCAAAAGGTCGGCAATGGCCATCCCGGGACGGCGATGAGCCTTGCGCCCCTGGCGTACACCTTGTTTCAGCGCGCGATGCGCCACGACCCCAGCGACACCCACTGGTTGGGCCGCGACCGGTTCGTCCTGTCCTGCGGGCACAGCAGCCTGACGCTGTACCTGCAGCTGTACCTGGGTGGTTTCGGCCTGGAGCTCTCCGACATCGAGTCGCTGCGCACCTGGGGCTCCAAGACCCCCGGGCACCCGGAGTTCCGGCACACCAAGGGCGTTGAGATCACCACCGGCCCGCTCGGGCAGGGCCTGGCTTCGGCGGTGGGCATGGCGATGGCGGCCCGCTACGAGCGCGGCCTGTTCGATCCCGACGCCGCCCCGGGCACCAGCCCGTTCGACCATTTCATCTATGTGATCGCCTCCGACGGCGACATCGAAGAGGGCGTCACCTCCGAGGCCTCATCGCTGGCGGCCGTGCAGCAGCTGGGCAACCTCATCGTCTTCTACGACCACAACGAGATTTCGATCGAGGACGACACGAACATCGCGCTGTGCGAGGACACCGCCGCGCGGTATCGGGCCTACGGCTGGCACGTGCAGGAGATCGAGGGCGGCGAGAACGTCGTCGCGATCGAGGAGGCCATCGCCAACGCCAAGGCGGCCACCGACCGGCCGTCGTTCATCTCGCTGCGCACCATCATCGGCTATCCCGCGCCCAAGCTGATGAACACCGGCAAGGCGCACGGCGCCGCCCTGGGCGACGAGGAAGTCGCCGCCGTCAAGGAGATCCTCGGCTTCGACCCGGACAAGAAGTTCGAGGTGCGCGACGAGGTGATCGCCCACACCCGCAAGCTGGTGGACCGCGGCAAGGAAGCGCACGAGAAATGGCAGGCGGATTTCGACGCCTGGGCGCAGGGCCAACCCGAACGAAAGGCGCTGCTGGACCGGTTGACCGCCGAGGAGCTGCCCGATGGCTGGGACGCCGACCTGCCGCACTGGGACCCCGGCTCCGACCCGATCGCGACCCGCAAGGCATCCAACGAGGTGCTCAACGCGGTCGGGCCGAAGCTGCCGGAGCTGTGGGGCGGTTCGGCCGACCTGGCGGGCAGCAACAACACCACCATCAAGGGCGCCGATTCCTTTGGGCCGCCGTCTATTTCGACCAAGGACTACACGGCGCACTGGTACGGTCGCACGCTGCACTTCGGTGTGCGCGAGCACGCGATGGGCGCCATCCTGTCCGGCATCGTGCTGCACGGCCCCACCCGCGCCTACGGGGGCACGTTCCTGCAGTTCTCCGACTACATGCGGCCGGCGGTGCGGTTGGCCTCGCTGATGGACATCGACACCATCTACGTCTGGACCCACGACTCCGTCGGTCTCGGCGAGGACGGCCCGACGCACCAGCCGATCGAGCACCTCGCGGCGCTTCGGGCCATCCCGAACCTGTCGGTGGTGCGCCCGGCCGACGCGAACGAGACGGCCTATGCCTGGCGAACCGTCCTGGCCCGCGGCAACGGCAGCGGCCCCGTCGGCCTGATGCTGACCCGCCAGAATGTGCCGATCCTCGAGGGCACCAACGCCGACGGCGTCGCCCGGGGCGGCTACATCCTGGGCTCGGACGGCGAGGAAGCCGGCCAAGACCCCGACGTGGTGCTGATCGCCACCGGCTCGGAGGTCCAGCTCGCGGTCGAGGCGCAGAAGTTGTTGGCGGACAAGGACATCGTGGCGCGGGTGGTCTCCATGCCGTGCGTCGAGTGGTTCGAATCCCAGCCGGACGACTACCGCGACAGCGTGCTGCCGCCGACCGTGTCGGCCAGGGTGGCCGTCGAGGCCGGCGTCGCGCAGAGCTGGCACAAGCTGGTCGGCGACACCGGCAAGATCGTCTCGATCGAGCACTACGGCGAATCCGCCGACTACAAAACCATATTCCGTGAGTTCGGCTTCACCCCCGAAGCCGTCGCGGCCGCCGCGGAAGAAGTAGTGGATAACTGAGGAAAGGGTAATTCACATGACCGCTCAGAACCCGAATCTGGCGGCGCTGTCCGCCGCCGGCGTATCCGTGTGGCTTGACGACCTGTCGCGTCAGCGGCTGCAGTCGGGCAACCTGCAGGAGCTGATCGACACCAAGAGCGTCGTCGGCGTGACCACCAACCCGTCGATCTTCCAGAAAGCGTTGGCGGAGGGCGACGCCTACGAAGGTCAGATCGCCGAGCTGGCCGAGCGCGGCGCCGATGTCGATGCGACGATCCGTACGGTCACCACCGACGACGTTCGCAACGGCTGCGATGTCTTGAAGCGTGAGTGGGAGGCGTCCGACGGCGTGGACGGCCGGGTGTCCATCGAGGTCGACCCGCGGCTGGCGGCCGAGACCGACAAGACCATCGCGCAGGCCGTCGAGCTGTGGAAGATCGTCGACCGCCCGAACCTGTTCATCAAGATCCCGGCCACCAAGGCCGGCATCCCGGCCATCACCGCCGTTCTGGCCGAAGGGATTTCGGTCAACGTCACGCTGATCTTCTCCGTCGAACGGCACCGCCAGGTGATGGACGCCTACCTGGCCGGCCTGGAGAAGGCCCGCGAGGCGGGACACGACCTGTCCAAGATCCATTCCGTCGCTTCGTTCTTCGTGTCGAGGGTGGACACCGAGGTGGACAAGCGGTTGGAGAAGATCGGCTCGGACGACGCGAAGGCCCTGGCGGGACAGGCCGGTGTGGCCAACGCCCGCCTGGCGTACGCCGCATACCAGGAGGTGTTCGAGGGGGGCGATCGCTTTGAGGCGCTCAAGGCCGACGGGGCCCGGGTGCAGCGTCCGCTGTGGGCGTCGACGGGCGTCAAGAACCCCGACTACTCCGACACCCTCTACGTGACCGAGCTGGTGGCGCCGAACACGGTGAACACCATGCCGGAGAAGACGATTGACGCGGTCGCCGAACACGGCGAGATCAAGGGTGACACGGTCACCGGCACCGCCGACGCCGCGCAGGAGGTGTTCGACAAGCTTTCGGGCGTCGGCATCGACCTCACCGACGTTTTCAAAGTGCTGGAGGACGAGGGCGTGGAGAAGTTCGTGGATTCGTGGACCGAGCTGCTGGAAGAAACGCAGAAGCAGCTGGGTTCCACCTCCAAATGAGCCCAGCCCGTACCGCGCAACAATGGCAGAACCCATTACGGGACAAGCGCGATAAGCGGCTCCCGCGCATCGCGGGGCCGTGCGGGATGGTGATCTTCGGCGTCACCGGCGACCTGGCCCGCAAGAAGGTCATGCCGGCGATCTACGACCTGGCCAATCGCGGGCTGCTGCCGCCGAGCTTCTCGCTGGTGGGCTTCGCCCGCCGGGATTGGAGCACACAGGATTTCGGCAAGGTGGTGCACGAGGCCGTCAAGGAACACTGCCGCACCCCGTTCCGCCAGGAGAACTGGGATCGACTGGCCGAGGGATTCCGTTTCGTGCCGGGCGCTTTCGACGATGACGAGGCGTTCGGCAGGCTGGCCGAGACCCTGGACAAGCTGGACGCCGCGCGCGGCACCGGCGGCAATCACGCCTTCTATCTGGCCATCCCGCCCAAGTCCTTCCCGGTGGTGTGCGAGCAGTTGCACAAGTCCGGCTTGGCGCGCCCGCAGGGCGAGCGGTGGAGCCGGGTGGTCATCGAGAAGCCGTTCGGTCACGACCTGGAGAGCGCGCAGGCCCTGAACAAGGCTGTCAACGCGGTCTTTCCGGAGGAGGCGGTGTTCCGGATCGACCACTACCTGGGCAAGGAGACGGTCCGCAACATCCTGGCGCTGCGGTTCGCCAATCAGTTGTTCGATCCGATCTGGAACGCGCACTACGTCGACCACGTGCAGATCACCATGGCCGAGGACATCGGTCTGGGCGGCCGGGCCGGCTACTATGACGGCATCGGCGCCGCGCGCGACGTCATCCAGAACCACCTGATGCAGCTGCTGGCGCTGACCGCGATGGAGGAACCGGTCAGCTTCAGCCCGTCGGCGCTGCAGGCCGAGAAGATCAAGGTGCTCTCGGCCACCCAGCTCGCCGCGCCGCTCGACGAGACCACCAGCCGCGGCCAGTACGCCGCGGGCTGGCAGGGCGGCGAGAAGGTCGTCGGGCTGCTCGACGAGGAAGGGTTCGCCAAGGACTCGACCACCGAGACCTTCGCCGCCATCACGCTCGAGGTGGACACCCGACGCTGGGCCGGGGTGCCCTTCTACCTGCGCACCGGAAAACGCTTGGGCCGCAGGGTGACCGAGATCGCCCTGATCTTCAAGCGGGCGCCACACCTGCCGTTCGACGCGACCATGACCGACGAGCTGGGCACCAACGCCATGGTGATCCGGGTGCAGCCCGACGAAGGCGTCACGCTGCGGTTCGGCTCCAAGGTGCCCGGCACGGCGATGGAAGTCCGCGACGTCAACATGGACTTCTCCTACGGCTCGGCGTTTGCCGAGGAATCCCCGGAAGCCTATGAGCAGCTGATCCTTGACGTGCTGCTGGGCGAGCCGTCCCTGTTCCCGGTCAACGAAGAGGTCGAATTGGCTTGGGACATACTCGATCCCGTGCTCAATAACTGGGCGTCCGGCGGCAAACCCGAACCGTACGATTCGGGCACCTGGGGCCCGGACTCCGCCTTCGAGATGCTGCGCCGTACCGGCCGGGAATGGCGGCGCCCGTGATCATCGATATGCCGGACGCCACCACCACGGCCGTCAACAAGAAGCTCGACGAACTGCGCGAAAGGGTGGGCGCCGTCGCGATGGGCCGGGTGCTGACCCTGATCATCGCGCCGGATAGCGAAGAGATCCTCGAGGAGTCGCTGCAAGCGGCCAACGACGCCAGCCACGAACACCCCAGCCGCATCATCGTGACGATGCGGGGCAATCCGTATGCGGACAAACCGCGCCTGGACGCGCAGCTGCGCGCAGGCGGGGACACCGGGGCCAGCGAAGTGGTGGTGCTGCGGCTGTCCGGGGCGTTGTCCGGCCACGCGGCCAGCGTGGTCACCCCGTTCCTGCTGCCCGACATCCCGGTGGTGGCCTGGTGGCCCGACGTCGCGCCGGCGGTCCCCGCACAAGATCCGTTGGGCCGGTTGGCGATTCGGCGCATCACCGACGCGACGAATGGGGTCGACCCGTTGGCGGCCATCAAGAGCCGGCTGCCCGGATACACCGCGGGCGACACCGACCTCGCCTGGGCGCGCATCACCTATTGGCGCGCGCTGCTCACCTCCGCCGTCGACCTGACGCCGCACGAACCGATCGAGTCGGCGCTGGTGTCCGGGCTGGCAACCGAGCCCGCCCTGGACGTCCTGGCGGGGTGGCTGGCCAGCCGGATCGACGGCCCGGTGCGCCGGGCGGTCGGCGAGCTCAAGATCGAACTGGTGCGCAAGAGCGAGACCATCATCTTGAGCCGCCCGCAGGAAGGAAGGACGGCCACGTTGAGCCGGACGGCCCGGCCGGACGCCCTACTCCCCTTGGCGCGCAGGGAAACCGGTGAGTGCCTCGCCGAGGACCTGCGCCGACTGGATCCCGACGAGATCTACCAATCAGCGCTCGAAGGCATTGAGAAAGTGCAATACGTGTGAGCACCAACGTCGAAGTTTTCCCGGATAGCCAGACCATGGTCGACGCCGCCGCGACGCGGCTGACCGACACCATCGCGAACGCCGTGGCGGCGCGGGGCCGAGCGCTCATCGTGCTGACCGGCGGCGGCAACGGCATCGGGCTGTTGCAGTCGTTGAAGGGACGCGAGATCGACTGGTCGAAGGTGCATCTGTTCTGGGGCGACGAACGCTATGTCCCCGAGGACGACGACGAACGCAACGACAAGCAGGCCCGGGCCGCGTTGCTGTCGCACGTCGACATCCCGTCCAGCCAGGTGCACCCGATGCCGGCCAGCGATGGCGAGTTCGGCAGCGACCTCGCCGCGGCGGCGCTGGCCTACGAGCAGCTGCTGGCCGCCAACGCCGCGCCCGGCGAGCCGGTTCCGAATTTCGATGTGCACCTGCTGGGCATGGGACCCGAGGGCCACATCAACTCGCTGTTCCCCGACACCCCGGCCGTGCTCGAAACCACCCGCATGGTGGTGTCGGTCGACGACTCCCCCAAGCCGCCGCCGCAACGAATCACCTTGACGCTGCCCGCCATTGCGCGGTCTCGTGAGGTGTGGCTGCTGGTGACCGGCGGCGGCAAGGCCGACGCGGTGGCCGCCGCCATCGGTGGCGCCGCACCGGTCTCGGTGCCGGCCGCCGGGGCGGTCGGACTGGACACCACGCTGTGGCTGCTCGACGAGGACGCCGCGGCCAAGCTGCCGTCGAACCCGTCCGGCGTAGCGTGACCCAGTTCTGAATTGCGCTAGCGCATCCGCTAGCGCTTTCGATAGTCGTGCATCCCTTCGGGCTCCCGCCCGCACCCGCCGGGTCATAATGACGGACATGGCAGACAGAACCGTCCGCGGGGGGCAAGAGCGAAGCCGGATCAAGACGCTCACCCAGGCCGCGTTGAACGCCGACAAGACGGTGGAGCAGGTCGAAGACGTCCTCGATGGTTTGAGCACCACCATGAAGGAGCTCAGCAGTTCCCTTTCCGCCCTGAACGCCACGGTGGAGCGCCTGGAGGCGGGCCTGGATCACCTGGACGGCACCATGACCAGCCTGGACGACCTGGCCAAGCGGCTGATCGTGCTGGTCGAGCCGGTGGAAGCCATCGTCGCGCGGATCGACGACATGGTGAAGGTGGGCGAGACGGTGATGTCACCACTCACGGTCACAGAGCACGCGGTGCGCGGCTTCGTGGACAGGCTGCGCAACCGGACCATTCAGTAGCCACCTCCGCGGGACGCTCGATGGCCACATTGCTGCTGCATCACTCCGCCTTCGCCGCCCATCGGACGGCTCCGGGCCATCCGGAGCGACCGGACCGCTACCGCGCCGTGGAGGCGGCGCTGAGCCGGCCGCAGTTCGACGCCCTGGTGCGCGAGGAGGCGGAGCCGGCCGACCTCGCCGCGACGCGCTATGTGCACTCCAATCGCTACGTGGACGCGCTGGAAGCCGTGCGGCCCGACGCCGGTTACGTCTACCTCGACGCCGGCGACACCATGATGGAGCCCTCGACCTGGGAGGCGGCGCTGCGCGGGGTGGGCGCCACGCTGCAGGCCGTGGACCGGGTGCTGGCCGGTGACGCGCAGAACGCGTTCGTCGCGTGCCGCCCGCCGGGCCATCACGCCGAGACCGAGCGGGCCATGGGCTTCTGCCTGTTCAACAACATCAGCATCGGCGCGCGTCATGCACAGCGCAAACACGGGCTGACGCGGGTCGCCATCGTCGATTTCGACGTCCATCACGGCAACGGCACCCAGCAGATCTTCTACTCCGACCCGAGTGTGCTCTACGCGTCCACGCATCAGATGCCGCTGTTTCCCGGGACGGGCGCGGCGCGAGAAACTGGCGTCGGCAACATCTTCAATTCGCCGCTGGCAGCCGGTGACGGCGGCGCCGAATTGCGCGCCGCCTTTCAGGACCGGATAGTGCCTGCGCTGCAGGCGTTTTCGCCCGAGATGATCATCGTGTCCGCGGGTTTCGACGCCCACGAACGCGATCCGCTCGGCTCGCTGACCATGACGGCCGCCGACTTCGCTTGGGTCACCAGGGAATTGATGACGACGGCCGAAAAGCTGTGCGACGGCCGGTTGGTGGCGGTGCTCGAAGGCGGTTACGACCTGCAGGGCCTCACCGATTCGGTCACCGCGCACGTTGGCGAGCTGCTGAAGGGCTGAGCTAACTCGCCTTCTGGTGCATCTCGGGGTAGGGACCGCCGACCGGTGTCGCCGCCCCCAGGATTTCATCGATGGCCACCAGGTCCCCTTCGGACAGGACGACGTCGGCCGCGCGCGAGCTTTCCTGCAGGTATTGCAGGTGCTGAGCCCCGACGATGGCGACGTGCACGCCGGGCTGCGCGATGACCCGCGCGATCGCCAGCTGGCTGATCGTCACGCCCAGCCCGGCGGCCAAAGACTCAAGGCGCGCAACGACTTCCAGGTTGCGCAGGTAGCCGTCGCCGCTGAAAATGTCGCTCTTGCCGCGCCAGTCCTGGGCGGCGAAACTGGTGTCGGCCTTCATCGTGCCGGTCAGCAGACCGTGCGCCAGCGGCCCGTACACCATCACCCCGATGTCGTGCTCGCGCGCGTACGGCAGCAGCTCGTGTTCGATATCGCGGCGGAACAGGTGGTAGGGCGGCTGCACCACTTCCACCGGCAGCGTCTCGGAAAACTCACGCACCTGCGCGGTGTCGTAGTTCGACACACCAACGTGGCGAATCTTGCCTTCCGACACCAGTTCTGCGAGCGCCCCGGCGGTGTCGGCGGCCGGGGTGCTGGGGTCGGGCCAGTGCACCAGGTAGACGTCGATGTGGTCGATGCCCAGCGCGTTCAGGCTGGACTCCACGCCTTCGCGCAGCCATTTCCGGCTGCCGTCGCGAACCAGGCCGTTGTCGGTGGCACGCAGGCCACCCTTGGTGGCGATCACCACCTCGTCCCGGGATTTCTTCAGGTCGTCGCGAAGGGCCTTGCCCAGCAGGCGTTCGGACGCGCCGAACCCGTATTGCTGCGCGGTGTCGAAGAAATTGATGCCGAGCTCGCGGGCGCTGCGGATCATGGCGATCGCGGCCTCCTCGTCGGCATGGCCCCAGTCACTACAAAACTCCCAGGTACCGAACGCCAACCGGGAAACCTCGAGCCCCGTCTTGCCGAATGTGATGGTCTTCAATGCCAACCTCCCCGTTGCATAGACGTCCACTGCGTATGCGGCCGGTGCGGCCGAGCCCCCGAACCCCACCATAACCAGGCCGATGCCGCGGGCCGCAACGTCAATGCTCAGCGCGGGAAATAACGGCTGTCGTTGTCGACCGAGTCGAAAATGTCCAGCGCGTGCTGGAACGGCCCGGACGTGATGCGCTGATCGGTCGCATACGAGTGGTCGAGCTGGAACACGACGCACAGCAGCACACCCAGCAGAACCGCCACCGTGCCCGACACGATGACGTGGCCGACCGTGCTCGCCATCCGCAGGAAACCCGTAAACCCAACCAGCACAACCCCACCCAGGATCAGGCCCGCCCACATCAGGGCGGGTATCCGCGGCTTGGTGCCCACGATCCGCTCGTTACGGTCGGACGCCAGCACGCTCAACTGGTTGAGGAATTGCTGATTGATCGGCTTGGCCGCGACATTGGGCTGCTGGCGCCCGACGGTGCGATACATCCGGGTGATCGCGGCGCGCGCGCCGTCGTTGCGCTGCCTGTTCCACTCCGGGCCCGCCACCGCGCCCGCATACTTGCGCAACAGCTCCTGCACTTCGCTGCGCTCGGGTTCGGGCATCGCGACGGTCTGCCGATACATCGTCGTCAGCGCCGACGCCTCGCCGGACACGACGACCTGGGTGGACGAGAAGTGTTCCCAGGTGGCCACCACGGTGAAGCCCAGCAGGACGCCGTAGATGAACCCGACGACGGTCAGGAACGAGGCGATCGCCGGGTTCGGTTCCTTCCCGTAGCGCCGCATCGGCAGGATGCGGTTTCCCAACCAGATGGAGCCCACCGCGATCACGATCGCCACGGCGACGACAGAAACCAGAAATAGCCACAGGGGTAGTCCGGATCCGCTCACTGCTCTCCTCGGTCGACGTCGCGTCGACTCAGGGTATTCGCGAGCGGGCCCAGCCGGTGACCGAATCGCGGGTAATCAGCCGCTGTTTCGCAGCGCGCTGGCCAGCCCGTTCATCGTCAGCAAAATGCCGCGCTGCACCAATTCGTCGTCATCGCCGGACCGGTAGCGGCGGAGCAACTCCACCTGCAGGTGATTCAGCGGCTCGAGGTACGGGAAGCGATTGAACACCGAACGCGCCAGCGCCGGGTTGTCGGCCAGCAGGTTGTCCTGACCGGTGATGAGCTTGTGCATCGCGATGGTTCGCCGGTGCTCGTCGACGATCTTGTCGAAGACCCGGTGCCGCAACTCCTCGTCGTCCACCAGTTCGGCGTAGCGCGCCGCCAGGCCGAGGTCGCTTTTGGCCAGCACCTGAGCCAGATTCGACAGCACGCTGCGGAAAAACGGCCAGCGCTGGTACAAGTCGTGCAGGATGTCCACCCGCTCGCTTTCGCTTTCCGGGCCCGCCCCGATCCACTGCTCGAACGCCGACCCGGTGCCGTACCAGCCGGGCAACATGACCCGCGACTGACTCCACGCCAGCACCCACGGAATGGCGCGCAGGTCCGAGATGGACTGGGTGGGTTTGCGCGAGGTGGGCCGGCTGCCGATGTTCAGCGATCCGATCTCGCTGACCGGTGTGGAGGCCATGAAGTAGTCGACGAAACCCGGTGTGTTGTGCACCAATTCGGCATAGGCGCGCTGCGCCAGCACCGCCACCTCGTCGAGCACCGCATACGCCGGCTCCGCGGCGTCGCCCAATCCCTCCACATCCAGCAGCGTCGATTCCAGCGTGGCGGCCAGCAGGCTCTCCAGGTTGCGTTGCGCCGCTTGCGGTTCGGCGTACTTCGCGGCGATCACCTCGCCCTGCTCGGTGAGCCGCAGCGAGCCGTTCACCGCCCCGGGCGGCTGCGCCAGGATGGCTTCGTAGCTCGGGCCGCCGCCACGGCCGACGGTGCCGCCACGACCGTGGAAGAGCCGCAACCGGATTCCGGTCTTGCGCGCCACCTCGACCAGGGCCAGCTCGGCCCGGTACACCGCCCAGCTGGAGGCCAGATATCCGCCGTCCTTGTTGGAGTCGGAATAGCCCAGCATCACTTCCTGGCTGTCGTCGCGCGCGGCCACCATCGCGCGGTAGATCGGGAGTTCGAGCATCGCGTGCAGGATCGTCGCGCCGTTGTGCAGATCGTCGATGGTCTCGAATAGCGGCGAGATGCCCACCGGGCAGTACGGCGCATCCCCGGACGCGTCGATCAGGCCCGCCTCCTTGAGCAGGATCGCCGCCTCCAGGACGTCGGAGACCGAACGGCACATGGAGATCACGTAATTGGGCACGGCGGACGGTCCGTAGCGCTCGATGGCGTGCGCGGCCGCGCGCACCACGCCCAGCTCTGTGTGCGCCAGCTCGGACAGTTCCGCGCGGTCGCCGACCAGCGGCCGGCGGGTGGCCAGCTCGGCGGCCAACAGCTCGACCCGCTCGTCTTCGGGCAGCGACCCGTAATCCGGATGCACCCCCGCCCACGCCAGCAGCTCGGCGACCACTTCCTCGTGCACGTCGGAGTTTTGCCGCATGTCCAGGCCGCACAGGTGAAAGCCGAAGACCCGCACGCCTTCTCGCAGCAGCGCCAGGCGGTCGTCGGCCAGCAGTGCGCTGCCGTGCGCACGCAGCGACGCGTCGATGGTGTCCAGGTCGGCCTGCAGCTCGGCCGGGGCGGCGTACGGCGTCAACCCCAGGTCCAGCTCGTGCTGCGGTCGCCGGTCCAGGATCTGGGCGCCCGTCGCGGTGAGCCGGGCGCGGATCACCCGCACCGCGCGCCGGTAGGGCTCGTCGGCGCGGGCCTTCTCCCCGCAACCCTCGGCCAGCTCGGCCAGCTCGGGGGTGACGGCGACGAGGCGCGCCGACATCGACAGCTCCTGTTCCAGGGCGGTCAGTTCGGCCAGGTAGTGCGCCAGGGCAGTGAACGCGGCGTTGCCGGTGGCCTGGCGCACCACGTCGGCCGTGACGTTCGGATTGCCGTCGCGGTCACCGCCGATCCAGGACCCGGGCTGCAGGATCGGCTGGTTCAACAGGTCGGCGTCGGGCCAGCGTGTCCGCAGCGCGTCGCGCACCCCGGCGTTGACCTGCGGGACCACGCGGAAGAACGCGGCGGCGTAGTAGCGCAGGCCCACCTCGATCTCGTCGGTGATCTGCAGCCGGGACAACCGGATCAGCGCGGTCTGCCACAGCGTGAGGACCTGGCGGCGCAGCTCGAGTTCGATGTTGCGGCCCTCGTCGGTCTCCTGGTGCCCCTCGGCGTGCAGCCGCATCAGCTCGGTGATCCGGTGCTGGGTGACGAAGACGGTGCGCCGGCGGGTCTCGGTGGGGTGCGCGGTGATCACCGGGGCCACCACGGCGCCCCTCAGCGCGTCGGCGACGGTGGCCGAATCCAGTTGCGCCCGGTCGAGTTTGGCGTAGGTCGCGGCCAGGCTGCTGTCCTGCGGCGCCTCGCCGGCGGCGACGTGAATCGCCCGGCGGCGTTCCCGGTGGATGTCTTCGGCGACGTTGGCGAGCAGGGCGAAGTGGCTGAACGCGCGGATGACCGGGATCGCCTGGCGGATGTCGATGCCGTCGAACATCCGCGCCAGCTGGGCGCGGTCGATCTCGGAGCGGCGCACCCGGAACGATTCCACCCGGGCGCGCTCGACGAGGTCGAACACCTCGTGCCCGTTCTGCTCGCGGACGGTGTCGCCCAGGATGGCGCCCAGCAGCCTGATGTCGGCCCGCATCGGCTCGGTCGCCTCACGACCGACCGGGGTGCGCTGGACGGCGCCGATCGGTTCCAGCGTGCCGTCGGATGCCTCAACCATGGGACCCAGTATCGATGCGGATGTCAGCGTCCGCCCGTCGACAGATCAGCGGTCAGCGGTATTTGATCAGCAGCGCCATTGCGACGATGCACACCAGCCAGATGGCGGTGATGAAGTACGTCAGGCGGTCCAGGTTCTTTTCCACCACCGTGGAACCGGACAGGCTGGACTGCACGCCGCCACCGAACAGCGTGGACAGGCCACCACCCTTGGCGCGGTGCAGCAGCACCAGCAGCACCACCAGGATGCTGGTGACGACCAGGGTGATCTGCAAAGCCAACTGCATGACGGCCAGCCTACCGGGGCGGGGTCGTTCTCAGGGCAGCGGCCCACCGGCGGCGATCGCCGCCAGCGTGGCGAACTGCTCGCCGTCCAGGGAGGCGCCGCCCACCAGACCACCGTCGATGTCGTCGCGGGCGATCAGCTCGCCGATGTTCTTCGCGTTCACCGAGCCGCCGTAGAGCACCCGCACCGAGTCGGCGACCTCTGACGAGGCGAGGGACGCCAACTGCTTGCGGATCGCCGCGCACACCTCTTGGGCGTCGCCCGCGCTGGCCACCCGCCCGGTGCCGATGGCCCACACCGGTTCGTAGGCGATGACGACCTTGCCGATCTGTTCGGCGGACAGCCCGGCCAGCGAGCCGCGCAGCTGGTCCTCACAGTGGCCGACGTGGTTTCCCGCCTCGCGCACCTCGAGGTGTTCGCCGATGCAGACGATCGGGGTCAGTTCGTGCTTGAGCGCCGCGGCGGCCTTGGCGGCCACCACCGCGTCGTCCTCGTGGTGGTAGGTCCGCCGCTCGGAGTGCCCGACGACGACGAACGTGCAACCCAGCTTGGCCAGGAAGGCGCCGCTGATGTCGCCGGTGTAGGCGCCCGAGTCGTGCTCGGACAGGTCCTGCCCGCCGTAGGTCAACCGCAGTTTGTCGCCGTCGACCAGGGTTTGCACGCTGCGCAGATCCGTGAACGGCGGCAGTACCGTGACGTCCACCTTGTCGTAGTACTTGTCCGGCAACGCGAACGCGATCTTTTGCACCAGCGCGATGGCCTCGAAGTGGTTGAGGTTCATCTTCCAGTTGCCGGCGATCAGCGGTTTGCGGCTCACGACTCTGGGCCTCCCTAGTTGTGGTCGGGCTGGGGTCGGCTCAACACCTCGATACCCGGAAGCGTCTTGCCCTCAAGGTATTCCAGCGACGCTCCGCCGCCGGTGGAGATGTGCGAGAAGTCGCCCTCCGGGATGCCCAGCGCGCGCACCGCGGCCGCGGAGTCGCCGCCACCCACCACGCTGAAAGCGCCCTTGCCGGTGGCCGCGGCGATCGCCTCAGCGACGCCCTTGGTGCCCGCGGCGAACGCCGGGAACTCGAACACGCCCATCGGCCCGTTCCAGAAGACGGTCTCGGCGTTGGACAGCAGCGTGGTGAACCGCTTGACCGAGCCGGGTCCGATGTCCAGGCCCATCAGGTCGTCCGGGATGGCGTCGGCCGCGACCGTCTGCGGGGTCGCGTCGGCGGCGAACTTGTCGGCCACCACGATGTCCACCGGCAGCCGCAGCACGTCGACGTAGGTGTCCAGCAGCCTGCGGCAGGTGTCGACCATCTCGGTCTCCAGCAGCGACTTACCGACCGAGAAGCCTTGGGCGGCAAGGAAGGTGAAGCACATCCCGCCGCCGATGAGGATGCTGTCGGCCTTGGTGGCCAGCGACTCGATGACGCCGAGCTTGTCGGACACCTTCGACCCACCCAGGACCACCGCGTAGGGGCGCTTGGTGGAGCTGGTCAGCTGCTCCAGCACCTGGATCTCGTCGGCCACCAGGGTGCCGGCGTAGTGCGGCAGCAGGGTGGCGATGTCGTACACGGAGGCCTGCTTGCGGTGCACCACGCCGAAGCCGTCGGAGACGAAAGCGCCTGTCGGCCCGACCAATTCGGCCAACTGCCGGGCGAGCGCGAGCCGTTCGCCGTCGTCCTTGCTGGTTTCGCGGGGGTCGAAGCGGATGTTCTCCAGCAGCAGGACGTCGCCGTCGGTCAGGCCCTCGGCGCGTGCCAGCGCGTCGGTGCCCACCACGTCGCCGGCGAGTTGCACGTGCCGGCCCAGCTGCTCGGACAGCGCCGCGGCGACCGGCGCCAGCGACAGCTTCGGGTCCGGTCCGCCCTCGGGCCGCCCCAGGTGCGCGGTGACCACCACCTTGGCGCCCGCATCGACCAACGCCTTCAGCGTCGGCACCGAGGCGGTGATGCGGCCGGCGTCGGTGATCTTGCCGTCATCGAGCGGCACGTTCAGATCGGAGCGCACCAGCACGCCGCGTCCGGAAACCCCTTCGGCGAGCAGGTCTTTCAGATCGTGGACAGCCACGGTTTACAGCGACTTGCCGACCAGGGCGACCAGGTCGACGAGGCGGTTGGAGTAGCCCCATTCGTTGTCGTACCAGGACACCACCTTGGCTTGGTCGTCGATCACCTTGGTCAGGCCGGAGTCGAAGATCGAGCTGTGCGGGTCGGTGACGATGTCGCTGGACACGATCGGCGCGTCGTAGTACTTCAGGATGCCCTTCATGGGCCCCTCGGCGGCGGCCTTCATCGCGGCGTTGATCTCGTCGGCGGTGGCGGACTTCTTCAGCTCGGCGGTGAGGTCGGTGACCGAGCCGGTGGGGATCGGCACCCGCAGCGCGTACCCGTCCAGCTTGCCCTTCAGCTCCGGCAGCACCAGGCCGATGGCCTTGGCGGCGCCGGTGGAGGTCGGCACGATGTTCAGCGCGGCGGCGCGGGCCCGGCGCAGGTCCTTGTGCGGCCCGTCCTGGAGGTTCTGGTCCTGGGTGTAGGCGTGGATGGTGGTCATCAGGCCCTTGACGATGCCGAACTCGTCGTTGAGCACCTTGGCGATCGGGCCGAGGCAGTTGGTGGTGCACGAGGCGTTCGAGATGATGTTCTGGCTGCCGTCGTACTTGTCGTCGTTGACGCCCAGCACGATGGTGATGTCCTCGTCGGTGGCGGGCGCGGAGATGATCACCTTCTTCGCGCCGGCGTCCAGGTGGCCCTTGGCCTTGGCGGCGTTGGTGAAGATGCCGGTGGACTCGACGACGACGTCGACGCCCAGGTCGCCCCAGGGCAGCGCCGCCGGGCCTTCCTTGACCTCGAGCGCCTTGATCTTCTTGCTGCCGACGACGATGGTGTCGTCACCCTCGAGGCTGACGTCGTGGGGCAGGCGGCCCAGGATGGAGTCGAATTTCAGCAGGTGCGCCAGGCTGGCGTTGTCGGTGAGGTCGTTGACCGCGACCACCTCGATGTCGGCGGTGCCTTGCTCCTGTTGAGCCAGCAAGGCCCGGTAGAAGTTCCGCCCGATGCGACCGAAGCCGTTGATACCTACTCGGACCGTCACTTGTCTCTCCTCTGTCTTTCTTTCCCGTGTCCGCTGATCTGCGCTCTTCGCCAGCCTAGATCAGTGACGTCCGCCGTTGCCGCGCTGGTACAACGGCCGTGACGTCGGCCACACGCGACGCGAGCTATCGGCGCCGTCCGCGGGACCAGCGCAGCGCCGCCTCGGCGGCGTGGTAGCCACACAGGCCGTGGATGCCGGCTCCCGGCGGCGTGGACTGCGAACACAGGTAGACGCCCGGCACGCCGGTCGCATACGGGTTGACCGAGATGCGCGGCCGCAGTATCACCTGGAGCCCGTCGTTGGCGCCGCCGATGATGTCGCCGCCGATGAAGTTGGGGTTGTAGGCCTGCATATCGGCGGTGCCGCTGGTGACGGTGGCGACGACGCGGTCGCGGAATCCGGGCGCGAAGCGCTCGATCTGGTCGGTGATGATCTCGGTGGCATCGCCGGTGTAACCGAACGGCACGTGGGCGTAGGCGTAGATCGGGTTGATATTGCCCGCCGAGCGCGACGGGTCGGCCAGGTACTGCTGCCCAAGGATGATAAACGGACGCCGGTACATCCGTCCTTCCGACCGCTCGCGTTCGCTGTGTGCGATCTCGGCGAATGTCCCGCCCAGGTGCACGGTGCCGGCGTGCCCGCAGTTGGGATTGGTCCAGGGAATGTGGCCCTCGATGGCGTAGTCGACCTTGAAGGCCGAGGACCCCTGGCGGTAGCGCCGGTAGGAGCGCTTGATGCGGCCGGGCATGGCGTCGCCGTAGAGCCGCAGCGCCGCGGCCGGGGTGAGGTCGAGCATGACGATGTCGGCGTCGGGAATGTCTTTGGGGCGGGTCACGGTGACGCCGGTGGTGATCGCAGTGCCGTGTTCGGCCAGGACGGCTGCCAGCGCCGCGATGATCGACCCCGATCCGCCCTCAGCCACCGGCCAGCCGTAGTGGTGCCCGCTGGCCATGAACATCAGCGCCATTGCGGCCGTCAGCGGCCGGTCGAGCCGGGTGTAAGCGTGCGCGGCCTGGCCGCCGTATAGCGCGCGCACCCGCTCGGTGCGAAACCCGCGAGCCAGCACCGTGGCCGGCAGCACCGCGCGCGGCCCGAAGGCAGCAAGCCGGATGGGGTGGTGTGGAACATGCAGGACCGGGCGCATCAGATCTTGGCATAGCTCGTCGAAGCCGGCGGCGAGATCACCCACCGCGAGCCGCCACCGCCGTCCGTCGGCGCCCATTTCGGCCACCGTTCGGTCGATCGACCGATACAGCAACCCCGCGGTGCCGTCGTCGAGCGGATGCGCGCAGTCGATCTCCGGCCACTTCCACACCAGCCCGTAGCGCGGCAGGTCGATCTCCTCCCAGAACGGTGAACCCACCGCCATGGGATGCGCAGCCGAGCAGACGTCGTGGACCACGCCGGGCACCGTCAGCTCGGCCGAGCGCGCTCCCCCGCCGACGGTGTCGCGCGCCTCCAGCACCTGCACGTCGACACCGTGGCGGGCGAGCTGAATCGCCGCGGCCAGGCCGTTGGGCCCGGCGCCGACGACGACCGCCTTCGTCACGACTCGCCGTGCACGACGGGTTGCGTGGTGAGGTGAACCGGAAATTCGTCACCCGGCTCGGGCCACGGCTGACGCGACGCCATGTCCTCGATGGTGACGTAGCCCGCCTCGATCAATCCGGTCTTGGCGTCCAGGATGCGGTACCACTGCTTTTGGATATGGATCGGTTGACCCTCGAGGACGATCACGCGAAGCTCGCCGTCCTCGAAGTTGCAGCGCCGCTGTACCGCCTCGAGCAGCTGCTCGTTGTGCAAATGGCCTTCGCCGAAGTTCCACCCGACCAGGGGGCCGGCCACGACCTCGCCCTCGCGCACCTTGTAGTCGGCCTCGTTGCCTATCGCCCGCGGCAACAGGCCATTGAGCGCCCGGCCGTGAATATGCATCGCGCGGAACGCCGCCACCTTGTCCGCCATGACTTCGGCGGTCTCCGGTCCATAGAGCCGGGCCAGCTGATTGACGACGAGCGCGGAGCTTTTGACAACCTGGGCGTCGACCTTCTCCTCGGCGCCCGCCCGGAAGCACCACAGGCTGGTGGCCCAGTTGCCGGCGTAGTAGCGCATGGCCGGCAGGAACGAAATCTTTTCGGGGAACATGTTTCCCGCAACCACGATGGCCACCACGACCACCACGAGCGCCAGCAGCAGCGGCGAGGAAAGATCGGTGGCACGAATCCCGCCGTAATGCCCGAACAGGTAGAACAGCGAAAAGATGAAGAACACGTTCCACTCCAACGGCACTCCCATCGGGAGGTTGGAAATGATGTTGAGGTGGAAGACCACCATGAACCCGATCAGGAACCACCGCCACGGTTGATCGCCGGCGACGAACACCAGAACCGTGGGAACGATGAATTCGGCTGTCGTACCACCGACATGAGCCATCAGCTTCGGCAACCAGGTGGGCCGTAGGTCGTTGACGTGGTCGCGGTAGAGCAGGTGCTTGATCGGGGTGAACAACTTGGGCCGCAGTAGCGCGTTGTTGCTCGTCATCACCGCAACTACGTAAGGGAAGTGGTGGTTGAGCTTGGAAGTCGCTGCGCCCCACCACAAGCAGAGCATGATGAGCTTGAAGGCCGCGATCTGGTCGGTGAACGGGAAGAAGAACACGAACAGCTTCAGCCAATAGTGTTCGCCGCGGGCGGCCAGGAAGATCGTCTTGTCGCGCAGTCCCAACAGCGTCAGGGCGACGATCGTCGGGATGACCCGAACGGGCTCGATCAGACCGACGTCGCCGGTGGCGGTGACCGGCCCGTCGTGACCGGGTGATAGCAGCGCCCACACCCCGCCGATCAGAACGATGGCATACAGTGCGACGTCGACGACCGTGCGGCTGTCACCACTGGTGAACGGAACCTTGCCGGGCCAGGCCGGTAGGCGAATCGTGTTGGGCCGCAACCAGTAAAGGATGCCTCCGATCGGTGGCATGAACCGCCCCGTCAGTGGCCCGGATCCGCAGCCGAGGCCCGTGACCTCGAACAGCAGCGTGAAGATGACGACCTTCTGGTAGACGATGGGTTGCGTCCACCAGTCGCCGATGCGGCCCAGCCCGCCGAGGCCGGGGGTGAGCGAGATGATGGCGGCGGGCACCGCGATGTACAGCAGGATCTTGAGCAGGTACAGCAAGTACACCGCGTACGGCGTCCCGAAGCCGTGCTCCGCCCAATGTCGCGTCACCACTTGCAGTCGGGTGGCCCGGGGCAGGGTCGGCCAGTTCTTGTGATCGACGTCCGGAAGTTCCGGAGCGATGAATCCCATGGCGGCCTCTTTCCTGTCTAGAAAGCAGCTGGCCCATCGAATGTATCGGCACCACGATGCGGACGGGTCGATTTGCGCATGCCAGTGACCTGTGCGGCTACCTCGTCACCGCTCGGATGACGAAAACCGCTGCGGCGCTGGGCGATTCAGCGCGAGCCTGGGGCTACCCGGCGGACAAACCGCCGGCGCAGCTTGTCGAGCATGGCGTCCAGGGTCCGCCGGTCCTGCTCGGCGATGCGCACCAGGCGGCGCAGGTTCGCCACCGTGTCGAGGTCTCCCTTGGCTTCCGCGGTGCCGATCTTGCGCTGACACTCCTCTATGCGCTGATCGATGAAGCCGCGCCGCCCGGCGAGCAGCCGGACGAAGTAGTCGGCCTGCTGTTGATCCGCGCTATCCGAAGCTTCCGAGGCGAGCGCATCGGCGGCCCGCTCAACGGCCGGTGCGGGCCGGGACGCGCCTTGGCCCGCACGAGTGGTTTCCGGGCGCGACACGGCGGTGTGGGAGCGGCGCCCGCGCCGGTCCCGGGCGCCGGCCGATCTGTGTGTGGCGCTTGAGCGCGCGCCGCGCTCAGGTGACAGACCGGCTACGTCCATCGGGTCTCCTGCACTCGAGGATTGCTTAGGGCGCCGTAACAATAGCGCCCACCACCGTGGCGCACCACATGTCCGGAGGAAATAGGGTGAAACACCCCAACAGCAACAAGGGTCCGGTCGCTACCATCGAGGGACTCGACTCGGGCGGAGCGGCCTCGTGCGAGTGTCAAGGGAGGAACGTGACCGACAACGGCAACCCCGGCGGCGGGGACATCGGCAAATTCGACCCCGGCTTGACGCAGCGCCTGATGGCGGTGATGCGCCCGGTCCTGAAAACCTACTTCCGGTCCGAGGTACACGGCCTGGACGCGTTCCCGCCCGGCGGAGCGCTGGTGGTGGGTAACCACTCCGGCGGCATGTTCCCCATGGACGTCCCGATCTTCAGCGTCCACTTCTACGACAAACTCGGTTACGACCGGCCGGTCTACACGCTGAGCCACGACATCCTGATGACCGGCCCCACCGGAGATTTCTTCCGGCGCACCGGATACATCCGGGCCAACCGGGAGAACGCGGCCGAGGCGTTGCGGTCCGGCGGCGTGGTGATCGTGTTCCCCGGCGGCGACTACGACGCCTACCGGCCGACCCTGTCGGAGAACGTCATCGACTTCAACGGCCGCAAGGGATACATCCGCACGGCGATCGAGGCCGGCGTCCCGATCGTGCCTGCGGTGTCCATCGGCGGCCAGGAGACCCAGCTCTACCTGACCCGCGGCACCTGGCTGGCCGAGCGGCTGGGCATTAAACGCTTGCTGCGCAGCGCGATTCTTCCGTTGTCGTTCGGCTTCCCGTTCGGCCTGAGCGCGGTCATCCCGCCGAACCTGCCGCTGCCGACCAAGATCGTGACCCAGGTGCTGGAGCCCATCGACATCGCCAAGCAGTTCGGCGACGACCCGGACGTCGACGAGGTCGACGAGTACGTGCGGTCGGTGATGCAGGACGCGCTGACCGAGCTGGCCGCCAAGCGTCGCTTCCCGATCCTGGGCTGAGCCATGCCGAATCCGTTGAGCGAGACCCTCGGCCTGGTCACCACGCTGAGCCGCGCCGGCATGATCGCGCCGATGCGCCCCGACCGCTACCTCAAGATGGCCGCGGCCATGCGCCGCGAGGGCATGGGCATGACGGTCGGCTTCGCCAGCGCGGCGCAGCGCTGCCCGGATCGCCCCGGGCTGATCGACGAACGCGGCACGCTGACCTGGCGCGAGCTCGACGAGCGGATCAACGCGTTCGGCGCCGCGCTGCAACAGCTGCCGGCGGGTCAGCCCAAGGTCGTGGGCATCATGTGCCGCAATCACCGCGGCTTCGTCGAGGCGGTGGTGGCCGTCAACCGGATCGGCTCCGACGTCGTGCTGCTCAACACCTCGTTCGCCGGGCCCGCGCTGGCCGAGGTGGTCAACCGCGAGGGCGTCGACGCCGTGGTGTACGACGAGGAATTCACCCCGACGGTGGACCGCGCGCTGGCCGACAAGCCGGACGCCGCCCGCATCGTGGCCTGGACCGACGCGCAACACGATCTCACCGTCGAGAAGCTGATCGCCGCCCACACCGGGCAACAGCCCCAGCGCTCGGGCCGCAAGGGCCGGATGATCCTGCTCACCTCCGGCACCACCGGAACGCCCAAGGGCGCCAACCAAACCGGCGGCAACGCCGGAATCGGCACGCTCAAGGCGATTCTGGACCGCACGCCGTGGCGGGCCGAGGAGAACATCGTGATCGTCGCGCCGATGTTCCATGCCTGGGGCTTCTCCCAGTTGATCTTCGCCGCGTCCATGGCTTGCACGGTGATCACCCGGCGCAAGTTCGATCCCGAGGCCACGCTGGACCTCATCGACCGCCACAAGGCCACCGGGCTCGCCGTGGTGCCGGTGATGTTCGACCGCATCATGGAGCTGCCCGCCGAGGTGCGGCGCCGCTACAGCGGCCGGTCCCTGAGATTCGCCGCGGCATCGGGATCGCGGATGCGGCCCGACGTGGTCATCGCGTTCATGGACGCGTTCGGCGACGTGATCTACAACAACTACAACGCCACCGAGGCCGGCATGATCGCGACGGCCACCCCGCAGGACCTGCGCGCGGCACCCGACACCGCGGGCCGGCCCGCGGGGGGAACCGAAATCCGGATCCTGGACCCGGAATTCAACGAACTGCCCACCGGTGAGGTCGGCAGCATCTACGTGCGCAACAACACTCAGTTCGAGGGCTACACCTCGGGCAGTACCAAGGACTTTCACGCCGGCTTCATGTCGTCGGGCGACCTGGGCTATCTGGACGAGGCGGGGCGGCTGTTCGTCGTCGGCCGCGACGACGAGATGATCGTCTCCGGCGGCGAGAACGTCTACCCGATCGAGGTGGAGAAGATCCTGGCGGCACATCCCGACGTGGCGGAGGCATCGGTGATCGGCGTGGACGACGAACAATACGGGCAACGGCTGGCGGCCTTCGTGGTGCTCGAGCCCGGCGCCGCCCTCGACGCGGGCGCCGCACCCGAGGCGCTCAAGCAGCACGTGCGGGAGAACCTGGCCAACTACAAGATCCCCCGCGAGATCACCGTGCTGGACGAGCTGCCCCGCAGCAGCACCGGCAAGATCCTGCGCGCCGAGCTGCAAGCGCGGGTGACCGGCTGATGCGCCTGGCCCGCACCATCAGGAAACCCCGGCCGCTCGCCCGGGCCGCGCTCGAATTGGCCAACGCCGCCAACGGTTTACGCCCGCTGGCCCGCAAGGGCTACACCACCGTGCTGGTCTTCTGGTTCGGCTGGCCGGCCTCCGAGGTACCCGGCATCTACTTCTCCGCCTCGCTGCTCGACGCGCTGCGGCGGGGCCGCCGCGGCGACTTCGCGGGGCGGCGCGGCAAGGCCGCCCTGGCCCTGACGGCGGCGTCCTGGGCCGTGCTGGGCGTGATCAAGTATCGCGGCGTCACCACTCCCGGCCCGGTGCTGGAGGCGGGGCTGCGCGACCAACTGGGCGACGACTATGAAGAGGCGCTGAGCAAGCTGCCCGAGAGCACCCCGATGCGCAGCGGGCGGCGCACCCTGCCGTTGGGCAACACCGTGGCGCGCCGCCGCTATGTCGAGAAGACCAACGTGGTGTCGTACGGTCCGCACGGCCGCGCCAACCTCGCAGACATCTGGCGGCGCCACGACCTGCCGCGCGACGGCAAGGCGCCCGTGCTGCTGCAGGTACCGGGCGGCGCCTGGGTGATCGGAATGCGCCGCCCCCAGGCCTATCCGCTGATGAGCCACCTGGCCGCGCGCGGCTGGGTATGCGTGTCGATCGGCTACCGGGTGTCGCCCCGGCACACCTGGCCCGACCACATCGTCGACGTCAAACGCGCGCTGGCCTGGGTCAAGGAGAACATCTCCCGCTACGGCGGGGACCCGAACTTCGTGGCCATCACCGGCGGATCCGCCGGCGGCCACCTGTGTTCGCTGGCGGCCCTGACGCCCAACGACCCGAAGTTTCAGCCCGGGTTCGAGGATGCCGACACCTCGGTGGTCGCCGCGGTGCCGGTGTATGGGCGCTACGACTGGTTCTCCACCGAGGGTGAGGGCCGGCGCGAATTCGTGGACCTGCTCCAAAAGTTCGTCGTCAAAAAGAAATTCGCCACCCACCGCGACATCTACGTCGACGCCTCGCCGATCCGGCGGCTGCGCGCGGACGCACCGCCGTTCTTCGTCCTGCACGGCCACGACGATTCGCTGATCCCGGTCGGCGAGGCCGAAGAGTTCGTCGAGGAACTGCGCGCGGTATCCAAGAATCCGGTCGCTTACGCCGAATTACCGCATGCCCAACACGCTTTCGACATCTTCAGTTCCCCGCGGGCGCACCGGTCCGCGGAGGCTGTGGCGCGATTCCTGTCGTGGGTGTACGCGACGAATCCGCCCGAGCGCGACTAGGACCGTCCGGCTTCACCCGCAACGAGCGTCACGCTAGCGCGGCCTAGGCGCGCGTGCGTCACGCTGGCGTGACTGGTTGTGGATAGACGGCCCCTGGTGACATGACGATAGGTGCCCACTATGCGACGCTGCCGCGATGGCGCAGCCATTCATCGGCAGTGAGGCCGTCGCGAACGGAGAGGTCGTCAAGAGCGCTCTGCGCACGCACTACATGAAGTTGCTGCGCGATGTCTACGTCAACCCCGACGCCGAGTTGACTCCACTGGTTCGCGCCCGCGCGGTATGGCTGTGGTCGCGTCGGCGAGGCATTGTCGCGGGGCTCTCGGCTGCCGCTGTCCACGGTGCCGAATGGGTGGACGCCACCGCGCCGCTTGACCTTCTGCATACCAACAGAAACCCGTCACCGGGATTGCGAATCCACAGTGACCGGATAGAAGACGATGAAGTAAGTCTGATCAGCGGCGTACCCGTGACGACGCCGGCCCGGACCGCTGTCGACTTGGGATGCTGGTATCCGCTTGACGACGCCGTGGCCGCGATCGACGACCTGCTCCGCGTGACCGACTGCAAGGTGGCTGAGGCTCAGTCGCTCGCCGAGCGGTATCCGGGCAGACGCGGAATTCAATCGGCGCGCAACGCGATCGGGCTCGCGGATGCCGGCGCGCAATCGCCTAGGGAAACGTGGCTGCGACTTTTGCTCACACGGGCGGGCTTGCCAAGAGCACAAACGCAGATCCCGGTTAGCGACGAGTTCGGCGACATAACTTACTACCTCGATATGGGCTGGGAGGATCTAAAAGTCGCTGTCGAGTACGACGGCGAGCAACACCGGCGAAATCGCCGACAATACACGTGGGATATCAGGCGGCGTGAAACCCTTGAGCGCTTGGGCTGGATTGTCATTCGAGTCGTTGTGGGGGATCGACCCGCCGAAATCATCAGCCGGGTACGAGGCGCCTTGGCGCGGCGAGTGTCGCGCTAGCGTGACGCTCGCTTGCGGCGGTCACGCTAGCGTGACGCTCGCCCAAAGACACTTGACGCCTAGCTGGTCTCGCGCGCCGCGGCCTTCTCCAGGTCGGTCAACGCCGGCTCGATCCGATCGGCCATGTCGTCGATGTCGTTGGCCACCTCGGGCGTCGTCACGAAACCGAAGTCCAGGTAGTCGGTGTAGGAGAAGCAGGTGATGTTCAGCGCGACGTCCATCACCGGCGGCCCCAGCGGCACCAGCGAATCCAGCTTGGCGCCGGCCATGTACAACGGGAACGGCGGGCCGGGCACGTTGGAGACAACCAGGTTGATGGGAGCCAGGTTTCGCGACAGCCCGCTGGCCGTGTAGGCCCGCGCGGCCAGCCCCAACAATCCCGGCGGCGTGGTCTCGGTCAAACCCATGATCTGATGCGCCGACAACGCCTTGGCCATCAGCTTGGCGTTCTGGGTGCTCTCGTGAATGGCCCGCAGCCGCTCCCCCGGATCGTCGACATCGGTGGCCAGCGAGACCGTCATCGAGCTGACCTTGTTGCCGACGTCGTCCTTGTCATCGTCGGTGCGGGTGGAGACGGGGATCTGCGCGATCAGCGGTTTGGCCGGCAGTTCACCGCGTTTCTGGAGATAGTCGCGGACCGCCCCGGCCACCAGCGCGAGCACGACGTCGTTGAGCTTGACGCCGTAGGCGTCCTTGACGACTTTGGCGCGGGCCAATTCGACGCGGCAGCCGGTGACGCGCCGGTGCGGCGAGACCGGTGCGTTGAAACGGGTTTTGGGCGCCTCGAAGTAGCGCGGCGGCCTGCTGCGCACACCCAGGGTGGCGATCTGCTGGCGCACGGTCTGCTCCATCAGCCGCGCGATGCGGAACGGCGTCTTGACGCCGACGTTGATCAGGGCGCCCACGGCGCGCCGTTCTAGTCCCGGGAGCTGGAAGCCCACCAGCGATCCCACCGTTTCCTGTTGCGGCGCACGGGGTTCCGGTGTGACGTCCAGCAGAATTTCGCCGAGCCCGGCGCCCGAGACCCCGTCGACGATGGCGTGGTGCATCTTGGTCAGCGTCGCGATCCGCCCGCCCTCGACGCCCTCGATCACCCACATCTCCCACAGCGGCCGGGAGCGATCCAGCTTGTAGGACATCAGCCGCCCTACCAACTCCTCCAGCTCGCGGCGGCCGCCCGGTGCGGGCACACCGATGCGGCGGACGTGGAAGTCCACGTCGAGCTCCTCGTCTTCGACGAACCACGGCCGGTCCAGTCCCAGCGGCGCGCCGGTGACCCGCCACCGCAACTGCGGGAGCTCAGGCAGGCGCTCGATCAATAATTGACGGAGACGTTGAAAGCTGTACTCGGAGCATTCCTTCGGGTCGCAAATCGCCAGCGCCCCCACGTGCATGTGCCAGCCCGCAGTTTCTGCAGACCAAAACGCCGCGTCAACACTCGAAAGCCGTTTCATCACCTGACCGTAGCCCCCCAACCCCAGTCGCCACCAGCAATGGCAAACAAACTACCGGTTGGCTCGGCCGAGGAGGCGTTCGCGTGGTCACCAGCCGGAGTCGCGATCTCATTGGCTTCGATCAACGGGAGCCGCTTGGGGACTCGGCGACGTCGGGCGCGGCATCGATCGAATCCACGCCTGCGGAACCGACAGAACTCCGATCGCCGCCCCGCTACCGAGGCTCGCACGTGGCGCCGCCTGATCCGTGCGGCCCCCGCCGGGCCGCAGAGACCACATGGCCGCGGCCCTCTTCAACGCGGTGGCCTTGTTGAGGGCACTCAGGTGGTTGAGTGCGAAGTCCAGCGGCGCCGACAAAGCACTCAACCTGGACAGAGGCGCCGTTATCGACGACAGGGACGCGTCGAAGGTCGCCAGCGGGGAGGAGGACAACGCATCGAGCGCCTCGGAGATGGTTGAGATCACTTGACAGCCAGTCGCTATGACCTCCGGTGCCACCGTCAGACGCCACTTGCGCGCCGGTGGAGTGACCCCCGCGAGCTCGCAGGGGCCGGTGGAGGGCGGGGGCGAATTGAACGTTGTCAGCTTCCAGATACCGGCAGAGGCGCGGGCATAGGCATACATGGCGGCGGCGTCTTCAGCCCACATCCTTTCGTAGTCAGCCTCGGCCTCCGCGATAGCCGCACTGCTCTGTCCTAGGCAGTTCGTCGCGGCCAGCGAGATCCGCTGCAGCCGGTTGGCATTGATCACCTGAGGCGCCACCACCGCCGCCAGCGTCAAACCGTAGGCGCTCGCGGCCTCCTTGGCCTGGATTGCCGTCTGCCGGGCCTGGGCAGCGGTAGCGTCGAGCCACGCGATATAGCCCGTGAAGGCTTGGTTTATCGCCGTGGCCGAGGCACTTCCCTGTTCCGAATCCAGCGAGGAGATCGCCGCCCGACAGGTCGCTGCCATGTCACTGAGCTGGGTGCCCAGCACACCCCAAGCCTTGGCGGCGTCCATCATTGACCCGGCGCCGGGGCCCGAATGCATCCGCCCGGAATTACTTTCCGGCGGTAGCGTACCGAAATCCATCACCAACCCCAGCTCAGCGGCGGGCGAATTGTGCTGCAACATCAGGCTTTTCTCTGAGGAGGAGTGAAGGAGATTGCTGTGGGTGATCATGCTTGTCGTGTAGTCGCGGATTATATTGCGGCGGTTGGCCTTCTGCGGCTCAGCCGCTTTTGGCACCAGGTCCCGCGGAAGCGTCGAGCTGTCGTGGGCAATACGCCTTCGCTGATATCGTCGCGAACTGGGCGGCGCCGTTGGTGGTCAGTGCGGGGTTGTTGTCCCGCAGATCGTTGAGGAGTTGCAGGCCGGATACACCCCGGGCGAGCAAGCCGCAGACCGCTTTCCCGGCGCTCACGGCTTGGCCCGGGTCCTGAAAGCTGATGCCCACCGTGTGTAGGTCGGCGATGAAGGCTTCGTTGTTGTCGTCGCCGGCCGCCTCATCCTCGCCTGGCATGGCGTGCGCGGGCACCGCGGTAACGATCGCCAGCAATACACCGAGTAGCGCTAACAGCAGTTTCATGCATCCTCCTTCGATGCGTCCGTTGATGGCGGTTTTCCCTGTTGAGGTGTGTGTCATCCTGAGTGGCAGCGGCGCGAAAACCATTGCGCTACCCCAGCTTCGATTCGGACGGCCCGACGCCGATCTCCTCGCCCTCGGTCACATGCACGGCGTGTACGCCGGGTGTTGTTCTGAGCTTGGCGACCAGGTCATCGAGGTCGGCCTCATCGACGTTCCAGTGCTGTACTTGATCGGGCATCTCCTGAAGTTGGGCAATGATGCGGTCCAGCTTGACCGGCCCCCTGCGGCGCTCACCGGTGATTGCACGGGCCTCGATGCCGGTCGAGCTGACGACCCGCGCCGCCGGGCTGCCCAGCGCGCCGCCCGCCAAACTGCCCAGGGTCGCCTCGTTGATGAGACCGGCGGGGATTTCCGCCGCAGCGGCCGCGGCCACGCTGGTGGCCGGTAGCGCGGTGGAGGCCACCGCGGTCGCCGGGGTGGCCGTTGCCCAGCTGGCGGGCACCGACAACTTGCCCACCGTCGGCGCGTTGCCCACCGCCGCCGATACGGCCTTGACCGGGACGGCGGTGGCAACATGCCCCGGAGACGACAGACCGGCGCCCAGCGACGTTTTCGCCATCGCGGCGCTCCACGGCGCATAGATGAAGAAGTTCTTCCACTGCGAGACGCCCAGGCCCGTACTGGCATTGACGACGTTGGTCCACGTCGCTTGCGTGCCGAATTGCGAAATGGTCGAATACAGCGTCTCCCAGAAGGGTGCTATCTCCGTACTCCCCGTAGCCCCCCCGATCAAGTTCTGCCAAAACTTGGTGTATTGGCCCGTGAGCGAGGTGATGTAGTCCTCGATCTGTTTGAGCCACGACGACAACGACTGCGACTCCGAGGCGGCGACGGCGGCAGCCTGGGCCGCCGAACCGGTGTCATTGGTGGTCGCTGGTGCCTCCTCGAACGGGGTCAGCTCTCCAGCGGACTCCGACGCGCCGGCATAACTGAACATGGCAGCGACATCTTGGGCCCACATCTGGCCGTACTCGGCTTCGGTGGCCGCGATCGCCGCGCCGTTCTGCCCCAAGATGTTGGTCTGCAACAGTACGGCCAATTGGCTGCGGTTCGCCGCGACGATCGCCGGCGGCACGGTGGCCGCCAACGCGGCCTCGTACGCGCCGGCCGCGGCGCGGGCCTGGGCGGCGCTCTGCTCGGCCTGGCCCGCCGTGGTCGATAGCCACGCCGCGTACGGTGCGGCCGCGGCGGCCATGGACTCCGATGACGAGCCTTGCCACGACTCGCCACTCAGCTCCGAAATCACCGATGCGTACGAAGCTGCGGTGGCGTGCAATTCGGCGGCCAGCCCGTCCCACGCCGCCGCGGCGGCCAGCAACGGCCCCGCGCCCGGGCCCGTATAGATCTGGGTGGAGATCACCTCCGGTGGTAGCGCTGCGAAATCCCCGAAAACCATTGCGCACCTTCCTTATTTCGCGTTCGGTGGTATCACGATGACGGTGGACGTGGTGGCGATGTCGTCGACGGCCACAGCGCCGGGCACGCGAACGGTTGACCCCACGGCGGCGCGAGTGGCGGTCGCGCCGACGGCGCGTCCCGCCAAACTGGACAGGGCGGTCGGGCCGAACATGCCTTGTTGACCGTTCACGGCCATCGCGGGAGCGGCGTCCAGCATGGTCTCGGGCAGCTCGGCGGCAAGCGTCCTGACCGCCGGGACCGCAGAGGCCCAGTTCGCCGGGACCGACAACGACCCAACCAGGCCGGCGCGGCCGGCCGTCGCCGAAACCGTCCCGGCACCCGACAGCGCGCCCGAACCGGTCAGCAGATCGCTATGCAGCAGCGGCGCCAAAACGCCGAGAAGCGGTTTCGGGTGAAGCAATGGACCAATGCCTTGGATTCCGGTACCCAGACTCGGAATGCTGATGGCGATCTGGTACCAGTTCTTCATCAGGTTCCCCAGGCCAAGCGGCGTGTACGGTCCGGAGACAACCCCCATGACACTGTTGAAGGTCTTCAGAATCCCGGTTATGTCCGTCAGGCTCAGCGGCAGGCTTGCAGCAGCCGTCACCGCATTGGCGTTCACGGCGAGGGTTTGCGCCGCTACCGGAGCTTGCGAAACCGACTGTGACAGAGCAGATTCGACGCCGGATGCCGTCGACGACTGTAGCGCGGAGCTGACGGCGGCCGACTGGTCGGCCACCGCATTGGCGTCGGCGGTCGTCGGTGGTACGCCGAACGGGGTCAGCCGGGTCGCGGCCGCCGAGGAACCGGCATAGGCATACATCGCGGCGGCGTCTTGGGCCCACATCTCGGCGTATTGGGCCTCCGTGGCCGCGATCGCCGGAGTGTTCTGGCCCAGAAAGTTGGTCGCGATCAGTGACGCCAACAGCGCCCGGTTGGCCTCGATCAGCGGCGGCGGGACAGTGGCCGCGAAAACGGCTTCATAGGCCGCCGCCGCCGCCGTGGCTTGGCCGGCCGTCTGTTCGGCCTGCACGGCGGTGCCGTCGAGCCACTCGATGTAGGGTGCTGCGGCGGCGGCCATCGCTGCGGACGACGGCCCACGCCAGGTGGTTCTCAACTCCGAGATCGCCGAACCGTAAGACGCTGCAGCCGAATGCAATTCGGCCGCCAACCCATTCCAGGCAGCAGCAGCTGCCAGCAACGGCGCCGACCCAGGCCCTGAGTAAACCCTGCCGGAGTTGATCTCCGGCGGCAACAACCCGAAATCCATGCCTTCCCTCCGCCTCTGACCCTGTGAGCACCGCCGGCCCCTGCGCCCCTACTTCCGCCGAATCGGATGCGAGTTTGCTGGGCGACGGGCATCCCTACGTGTAGACGAGACACTAGCCAGCGCTGACCGAAACGCCTTCCGCCAAAATCGGCCCGGATCGGCGACGGCGCAGCGTTGCAATGCGAGGGCTGCGAGTCGGCGTTTCAGCGAGCAGGCCGCCGATAAACGCCTCTACCTCGCGCAAATCCGACAAGACGACGCGGTGAATAAGCGATGAAACTCCAGAAAAGGCGCCGTCGAGTAGCCGTCCGTGAATAAAAATCTCCCCATCCAAAAATGATTTGGCGGCGGATGGCCTTAGCCAGAAACCCTCCCGGCCGGCGGCCCGCCTGATCATCCGGACGCAGGCCGCAGTCATAGGGAAGACGAAAAACAAGGGGTGAAGCGCCCGTTGCGGATAACACGGTCAATACGTCCTCGACTCATACCCTCCTCAAAGAGGGTATGCAACCGCTATGAATTTGCCACTGAAGAGCTTCCGCAACGAAGAAGTACCTTAGAATGCCGAATTTGCGTATCCACTCGCGGGCACGCACCTATAAATAGACTATGCGATTAAGCAACTCATATCCAACGTAAAGAAATCATGTAATTCATAGAATGTTGTACTGCAGGGACACGACACGACCGCGGAGCCGGGCTCAGCGCGGCCACGCTCGTCAAAACTTCTGGCCGACCGGGCAACGCGAGCGGCGCCGCCGCGGCGCGTCAGCGCTCCGCCAGGGCTTTGCCAGAGGCGGTCGGGACTAAGCGTCCTCCAACAAATCCGGCGTGACCGCCGACTCGGTATCGGGAATGCCCTCGACCTTCGCCTTGCGATCGGCCATCGACAGCAGCCGCCGAATACGGCCCGCCACAGCATCTTTCGTCATCGGCGGGTCGGCGAGGCGGCCGAGCTCCTCCAGCGACGCCTGCCGGTGCTCGACGCGCAGCTTGCCGGCCGAGGCCAGATGATCGGGGACGGTGTCGCCCAGGATCTCCAGCGCCCGCTCCACCCGGGCCGCGGCCGCGACCGCCGCACGCGCCGAGCGGCGCAGGTTGGCGTCGTCGAAGTTGGCGAGCCGATTGGCCGTCGCCCGCACCTCGCGCCGCATCCGGCGCTCCTCCCACACCAGCCGGGTGTCCTGGGCGCCCATCCGGGTCAGCAGCGCGCCGATCGCCTCGCCGTCGCGCACCACCACCCGGTCGGCGCCGCGCACCTCGCGGGCCTTGGCGCTGACACCGAGCCGTCGCGCCGCGCCCACCAACGCCAGCGCCGCCTCCGGGCCGGGGCAGCTGACTTCCAGCGCCGACGACCGCCCCGGCTCGGTCAGGGACCCGTGCGCCAGGAAGGCCCCTCGCCAGGCGGCCTCGGCGTCGCCGACGCTGCCGCCCACCACCTGCGCCGGCAATCCGCGCACCGGGCGGCCGCGGTTGTCGAGCAGGCCGGTCTGGCGCGCCAGCGCCTCACCGTCGTTGGCCACCCGCAACACGTACCGGGTGCTCTTGCGAATCCCGCTGGCCGACAACACATGTACAACGGCGTTGTATCCGTAGAGCTCGAAAATGTCCTTGCGCAACCGGCGCGCGACGTTGCCCAGATCCACCTCGGCCTCGACCACGACGCGGCCACCGACGATGTGCAGCCCGCCGGCGAACCTCAACAGGGACGTGACCTCCGCCCGGCGCGCGCTGACCGATTTCACGATGAGGCGGCTCAGTTCGTCTTTGACTTCGGTCGTCATCGCCACGCGTCGTCACCCCTTGGTCCGCTGCCGGCCGGTCCACTCCCCCCGGCTGGTGGGCTTGTACCGTCGACCCGAATATCCGCGGTGGCCGTGACCGAAGACGCTCCCGGAGCCTTGTGGGCCGCCCGGACCCCGTCCAGGGCCGCCGCGAGTTTGCCTGGATCATGTAAAGGTGTACCAGGTCTGGCCACGTCGGCGAAGTGGACCTCGGCCGAAAGCAGTGTGGCGGTACGGCGCAGTTGATCGCGTTCGCGCTCACTGGGCACCCGTTCGGCGTCGATGATGATGTCGTGCACGCTGAATTCCGGTGCGTGCTGGGCCAGCACGTGCAGATGACGCTCGACGGAGAAGCCGGCCGTCTCCCCCGGCTCGGCCACCAGATTGAGCACCAGGGCGCGCCGCGCGGTGGTCGCCCGCAGCGCCGCGGCCAGCCCGGGCACCAGCACATGCGGGATCACGCTGGTGAACCACGAGCCGGGGCCCAGCACCACCAGATCGGCGGCCATGATGGCGTCGACGGCCTGGCGGGTCGCCGGGGGGTTGTCCGGCAGCAGCCGGACGCGGCGCACCTTGCCCGGAGTGGTCGCGATAGCCACCTGGCCGCGGATCAGCCGGAACATCCGCGGGTCGCCTTCCAGACCGGAGACGTCGGCCTCGATCTGCAGCGCGATCGGGCACATCGGCAGCACCCGGCCCTTGACGCCGAGGATGCGTCCGAGCTCGTCGAGGGCGGCCACCGGGTCGGCCAGCACCTCGGACAGGCCGGCCAGCATCAGGTTACCGATCGGATGCCCGGCCAGCGCGCCGCTGCCGCCGAACCGGTGCTGAAGGATGGTCGCCCACAGCCGACCGTGTGGGCTGTCGGATGCCAAGGCCGCCAACGCCATTCGCAGATCACCCGGCGGCACCACGTCCAGTTCGCTGCGCAGCCGGCCGGAAGAACCACCGTCGTCGGCGACGGTGACCACCGCGGTGACGTGCGGAGTCAGCCGGCGGGCCGCCGACAGCGTCGCGTATAGGCCGTGTCCGCCGCCCAGCGCGACGATGCCCCGGTTCATCGGCTCGGTCATTCGCGGCCCAGATCCCGGTGCAGCACCCGCACCGACAGTTGCGCTTCACCCTTCTGGGCGTTCAGCAACTGCATCAATGCCTCCGCGATCGCGACGCTGCGATGCTTGCCGCCCGTGCAGCCGATGGCGACCGTCATATAGCGCTTGCCCTCCCGGCGGTAGCCGTCGACGACCAGAGACAGCAATCGATGGTAGGCGTCGAGGAACTCCGCCGCGCCGGGCTGGCTCAACACGTAATCCCGCACCGCGGGGTCCTGCCCGGTGCGGGGACGCAATTCGTCGACCCAGTGCGGGTTCGGCAGGAACCGCACGTCCATCACCATGTCGGCGTCCATCGGCAGGCCGTACTTGAAGCCGAAGGACTCGACCGTGACGCTGGTGGTCGCGCTGGCGACGCCGCCGAAGGCCCGCTCGATGGTCTCGCGCAAGCCGCGCACCGACAGCGTCGAGGTGTCGATGATCAGGTCGGCGGTGGCGCGAACCGATGCCAGCATGCGGCGCTCGGCGGCGATCCCCTCGGCCAGCGTCTGATCGCCCTGCAGCGGGTGGCTGCGCCGGTTCTGTTCGTAGCGGCGCACCAACATGTCGTCGGATGCTTCCATGAACACCACGCGCGGGGCGATGTTTCGGGTGGCCAGCTCGGTGCGCACCGAGTCCAGGTCGCCGGTGAAGCCGCGCGACCGGACGTCCATCACCACCGCGAGCTGGGTGATCCGCGAGCCGGCGGCCAGACCGAAATCGACCATCCGGGTGATCAGCTGCGGGGGCAGGTTGTCCGCCACATACCAGCCGAGGTCTTCGAGCACCTTGGCTGCGGTACCCCGCCCGGCGCCGGATAATCCGGTCACCAGAACGACATCGATACCGGCCGGGGCATCCACCGAGTGGCCGCCCGCGAACTTACCCGGGCCCGTCACCGGGCGGCCTCGGACTGATCGGGTCGCAGCGCCTCGAGGACGGCGGTGGCGGTTGCCACCCCGATGCCGGGAACGGCGGTGATCTGGTCGACGGTGGCCTCCTTGAGGCGGGCTATCGATCCGAAATGGCTTACCAGTGCCTTGCGGCGATGTTCTCCCAATCCTGGCACCGAATCCAGCACCGATGCCGTCATTCGCTTGGAGCGCTTGCTGCGATGGTAGGTGATGGCGAACCGATGCGCCTCGTCGCGGACGCGTTGGAGCAGATAAAGTCCCTCGCTGTTGCGCGGCATGATGACGGGATCGGGCTCCGACGGCACCCACACCTCTTCCAGCCGCTTGGCCAGGCCGATCACGGCGACGTCGGTGATGCCGAGTTCCTCCAGCACCGCGCTGGCCGCGTTGACTTGCGGCGCACCGCCGTCGACGACGTACAGATTCGGCGGGTAGGCGAACCGGCGAGACTTCCCTTCCGGCGAAAGCATATTCGGGTCGTTTTGTTCACTCAGGTGCCGCGCGAAGCGGCGCCGGGTCACCTCGGCGATGGAGGCGACGTCGTCGGAGCGTCCCTGTCCCGCGGCCTCCCGGATGGCGAAGTGCCGGTAGTCCGATTTGCGCGGCAAGCCGTCCTCGAACACCACCAGCGAGCCCACCACGTCGGTGCCCTGGACATGGCTGATGTCCACGCATTCGATGCGCAGCGGCGCGTCGGACAGGCCGAGGGCCTCCTGGATGTTCTGCAGCGCAGCGGATCTGGCGGTGAAGTCGCCGGCGCGCCTCAGTTTGTGTTGTTGCAGCGCCTCTTTCGCGTTGCGCTGCACGGTTTCGGCCAGCGCGCGCTTGTCGCCGCGCTGCGGCACCCGCAGCGCCACCCGGGATCCGCGCAAGCCGGACAGCCAACTGGTCAGCTCGCCGGCATTCGACGGCAGGCAGGGCACCAGCACCTCGCGGGGCACCGGGTTCACCGATTCGTCTGCGGCGCCGCCCAATTCGGCCTGCTCACCGTAGAACTGGGTAAGGAACTGCTCGACCAGCTGTTCCTCACCCGAATCACCGGGGTCGGCGGACTTTTCGACGATCCAGCCGCGCTGGCCGCGGACCCGGCCGCCGCGGACGTGGAACACCTGCACCGCGGCCTCGAGCTCGTCGTCGGCGAACGCCACCACATCGGCGTCCGTGCCGTCGCCGAGGACGACGGCCTGCTTCTCCATCGCCCGCTTCACCGCGCCCAGGTCGTCGCGCAGCCGCGCGGCCCGCTCGAAATCGAGCTGCTCGGCCGCGGCGTTCATCCGCTGTTCCAGCTCCCGGGCGAACCGGTCGGTCTTGCCGGACAGGAAGTCGCAGAAATCGTCCACGATCTGGCGGTGCTGCTCCGCGCTGACCCTGCCGATGCACGGCGCCGAGCATTTGTCGATGTAGCCGAGCAGGCAGGGACGGTCGATCTGCTTGTGCCGCTTGAACACTCCCGCCGAGCAGGTGCGGGCCGGGAACACCCGGGTGAGCAAGTCCAGCGTTTCCCGGATGGCCCACGCGTGCGAGTACGGCCCGAAATACCGCACCCCTTTCCGGCGGGGGCCGCGATAGACCATCAGCCGCGGGAACTCCTCGTTGAGGGTCACCGCCAGCACCGGGTAGGTCTTGTCGTCGCGGTAGCGGACGTTGAACCGCGGGTCGAATTCTTTGATCCAGTTGTATTCGAGCTGCAGCGCCTCGACTTCGGTGTTGACCACCGTCCACTCGACCTTGGCCGCGGTGGTCACCATCTGCCGGGTTCGCGGGTGCAGGCTGGCGATGTCGGCGAAGTATGACGTCAGCCGGCTGCGCAGGCTCTTGGCCTTGCCGACGTAGATGACTCGCCCGTACGGATCCCGGAATCGGTAGACGCCGGGCTCGACCGGGATGGACCCGGGGGCGGGGCGGTAGGTGGCGGGATCGGGCACAGATCCAGGCTAGTAGCCGCCGGCGTGGTGCCGAGAAAGGCGGGGCGCGTGCGGGTGCCGGTCTAGTGTGGTGCACACCGGTCGCCACGATGTTTGAGGGGGATTACCGTCGAGTCCTCGCTAGCCTGGTTGCTGCAGCCCCTCGGTGTCGACACCTTCCTCGACGAGATCTGGGCGAGCCGGCACCACCACATACAGCGCTGCCGGCCGGGCTACTTCGACCGGCTGCTGCCCGGGCCTTCGGCCGTCGACGAACTCCTCGAGCATGTGCAGCCGGAACCGTCGGCCGTACGGCTGGTCAAGGGCGGCGAGGACAAGGATCCTGCGACCTACCGCGGCGCCGGCGGCGGTCTGGACCCGGCCCGGGCACGCGACGGCCTGGCCGAGGGCTACACGATCGTCATGAATGGGGTGGAGCGCTATCTGCGCACGATCGCGTCGTTGTCCCATTCCATCGAGGTCGAACTGAACTTCCCCACCCGGGTGAACGCCTACGTCACGCCACCGGAGTCGACCGGCTTTGCGCCGCACTACGACCCGCACGACGTGCTGGTCCTGCAGATCCAGGGATCCAAGACGTGGCATGTATCCGACGGGGCCGCCGTGCCGCCGCACGAGATCCAGCGGCGCCGGGGCGTGGGGACGGACGGGATCACGTCGTCGACCGACGTGTTCCTGGAACCCGGCGACGTGCTGTATTTGCCGCGCGGCCAAGTGCATTCGGCCGAAACGCGCGCCGAGCCGTCGGTCCATCTGACGATCGGGCTCCATGCGCCCACCGTGCTCACGCTCCTCACCCACGAGCTGTACGCGCTGAGTCTGCGCGACCCGCGGGTGCACGCCCGCTTATCGCCACGGCACCAAAATGACGCAGCCGCCCGCGCCGGCCTGGGCGAGCTCGTGCGCGACAGCCTGCGCGCCCTCGAGGATCCCGAGCTCCTCACCGAAAGCCTCGACGCGCTGGCCGACGTCCTGGTCCGGCGGGGCCGATGCCCTCCGGTCGGGCGGGTGAGCGACACCGTCGGGATCGACGGGCAAACACTGGTCGCGAAGTATGAACCGCTCTATGCGCGGGTGGCCCACGTCGACGGCCGCGTCGTTTTGCAGTTCGCACAGCTGTCGGTGGGCGCCGGCGCCGACCATGAGGCGGCGATGCGGTTCCTCGCCGAGAGCACCGAGCCGTTTCGGGTCGGCGACCTGCCCGGGTTGAGCCCGGTGCAGCAGACCGGGCTGGCGCAGACGCTGATCCTGAACGGATTCTTGGTCCGGCTGTCCAAAAGCTGACAGTTAGCTTCGCATCTCCGGTGAAACGCCCGATTTCTATCCGTATTTGCGGATACTTTGAGCGTGAGTTCCGGTATATGCGGGTCGCTGCCTGCGCGGCCGCCGAGACCGCAACGTCGGATCGCTGAAAAACGCTGAAAACCACTGAGAGGCCGGGACAAAGCGCTTCCTTCGCGTGACTGATCTGGCCGCCGCCCGCCGGCCACGCGGGACCGCTGACCGGTTCGTCGGGAGGAGCGCAACATGGCAGCACGGGCACGCGCGGGTGACCACCGATGACGATGCCGATCTGGGCCGCCTTCCCGCCGGAAGTGCATTCGGCGGCGCTGTCCAGCGGCCCGGGGCCCGGATCATTGCTGGCGGCGGAGCAGGCGTGGCAGGCGTTGAGTGCCGAATACGACTCGGCGGCCCAGGAACTCGGCGACTTGTTGGCGGCGGTGCAGGCCGGGACGTGGCAGGGCCCCAGCGCCGAGGCGTACGTGGCGGCCCATGTGCCGTATCTGGCATGGCTTTTGCAGAACAGCGCCAACAGTTCGGCAGCCGCCTTAGAAGCCGACACCGTGGCGGCGGCCTACACAGCAGCGCTGTCCGCCATGCCGACGCTGGAAGAGCTGGAAGCCAACCACGCCACCTTCGCCCAACTGGTGGCGACGAATTTCCTTGGTGTGAACACGATTCCGATCGCGCTCAACGAAATGGACTATCTGCGGATGTGGCTGCAGGCGGCCACCACGATGGCGATCTATGAAGCGGTGTCACAGACCGCGCAGACATGGGTGCCGCCGACCGCCCCGCCCCCACCGATCCAGCTGGCCAATCCGCCCAACCAAGACGCGGGCGGCGGGGCAGATCAGCTGAGCTGGTGGGTGACTCGCGTGCAGGAAGTCGCCCAGGAACTGAACGCGGACCTGAGCCAGTCAGGAGGGTCCAACCCGTCGTCGGTCCTCAACAGTCTCATGACCGACCCGCTGCTCGCCGCCAAGGTTCCGCACTGGGCGGGCGAGGCGCTCTACACGTTCCCGACGACCCAGGTGCCGCAACTGGCGCAGCTCTCCGTCGGCCTGATCGCCCCCTTCATCCCCGTCGCCGGTGCGACGGGTCTGGCCGGGCTGGCCGGGTTGGCCGGCGTGGCACCACCCGCCCCCACGCTGCCGGGCGCGGTGGCCGCCCCGGCTCCGTCGCACGCGGGGGCGCCTGTCGCGATGGCACCCGGTCTCGGCACACCCGCTCCGGCCCCGGCCACCGCGCCCGCGGCCGCCCCCGCGCCCGCTGCGGCATCGGCAGCGCCTGCTGCCGCGCCGGCGCCGCCCGCACCCGGCGTCCCGGCTTTCAGCTACCCCTATGTGGTCGGCCCTCCCGGCCTCGGGGCCGGCACGAGCATGAGCCTCGGCTCGCGCGCCGGCCAGAAGTCACCCGCGCCCGACACCGTCGCGGCGCCGGCCCCCCCGGCCCGGCGGGAACAGGTCCGGCGTCGCCGGCGCCCCCGGCCGGGTCTTATCGATCCCGGGCGCCGCTACGAATACCTCGACCAAGGTTCGGACGCGGAATCCGCCCATGCGACCGCGTCGGATCGGGGCGCGGGGCAAATGGGGTTCGCCGGCACCGCTCCCGAGTCGGGTGCCGCTCCAGTGGGCTTGATCACAGTTGCCGGCGCTTCTTTGGACGACAGCCCGAGCCTGCCGCTGTTGCCGAGCAGTTGGAGCACCGAAACCGAAGAAGGAACAACTGGGCAGGTAGAAGGCCCGTAGCGGGCCCCGCGCGCGGTCGCGGCGGTTTGGGCGGCTCCCGATCCGGCTACCAAGCTTCTAGCTCAACGTTAGAGTGGGGGCACAGCAATGGAGGGAGTCCGTAAATGATGAAGCGCTCGTTGGCCAAACTGGCCGTCACGGTGGGCGGTCTGGCATTGGCGTCGACCGCTGGGGCCGGGGTCGCGTCGGCTGATCCCGATTACGGTCCGATGATCCACACCACCTGTAGCTACGACCAGGCAATGCGGGCCGTGCACGCGGAGAACCCGATGGCCGCCCAGTACCTCGACCAGTCGCCGCCGAACCAGCAGTTCTTGCAGCAGTACCTGGCGTCGTCGCCCGATCAGCGGGTGAACCTGCTGCACGCGATCGAGCACAACCAGGGGGCCCAGCAGGCGCTGCCGATCTTCCAGCAAATGATGACGGACTGCACTCGGTACTGAGTGCCTCCGACCCGGGCTTCCCGGCCCACCAGATGAACCACCAGGCGGCGGGCCACCGCGTCCAAGCGGTGCGCCCGTCGACCTGTGCCCGTCGTTTCGCCGGCTAGCCCGCCATGGGAAGCCGCCTGCGCTCAGTGCGTCGGCAGGTCCGGCCGATAGCGCGCCAGCAACGACCGGACCGTGTCCATAGCGTCCACCGCGCGTCCCTTGTCGACGGCCTGGATGGCCATCACCGGGATGTACTCGTCATCCGGCAGGTCGATGCGCGCCCAGCGGTGACCCACCGGAAACGACACCCCGGCAACATCCGGCCACTCGATCAGCTTGTCGCCCAACAGATTTCTCACCGAAACGCCCGCCGGTCCCACTCGCAGCCGCGGCCGCGCGAACAACAGCACGACGCCGGCGATGACCAGACCCAGCACCGCGATCGCCACCTGATCGGAGGTCTGAAAGACCACCCCGGTGGACCTCACCTTGAGAAGCAGGCCCACCGCGATATGCGCCGCGGCGATGAGAAACGCCGCCCCGTAGGCGAATAACGGTGTGCGATGGGGACGCAACACCGCATCCCAGGACTCGCGGTCCGGCGGAGACGTCACGACTGAGCGCGCAACTCACGCAGGGTGAGCGCGGTGGTCAGGGCCGCCAGAGTGGCTTGGGCCCCCTTGTCCTCGGCCGATTCCGGAAGGCCGGCCCGGTCCAGGGCCTGCTCCTCGGTGTCGGTGGTGAGCACGCCGTTGGCCACCGGTGTGGAGGTATCCAACGACACCCGGGTCAGGCCCTGCGTCACCGCGTCACACACGTATTCGAAATGCGGCGTCTGCCCGCGGATCACGACGCCCAGCGCGACGACGGCATCGTGCTTGCGCGTGAGTTCCTGCGCCACCACCGGGATTTCGATCGCGCCGATCACCCGGATCACCGTCGGGTCGTCGATACCCGATTCCGAGGCCACCTTGCGGGCACCCGCCAGCAGTGCGTCGCAGATTTCGCTGTGCCAGGTACTCGCAACCAGAGCCAGTCGCAGGCCGGATGCATCGAGCGGCGGAACCTCCGGCACACCGTCGGCAGGGCTCATCGGCGCCACTCTCCCCCGCAAGCGGGCGGTACCCCCGCGGCATCACTTCGTTCTGCATCGTCGCCGGCGCGGCTCACAAAGCACCGCCGAATTCACCTGGCAGGTGGACGGATTCGTGAAAATCGTCCAGCCCGGCCAGGTCGTGGCCCATCTTGTCGCGCTTGGTCATCAGGTATCGGATGTTCTCCGCGTTGGCGCGCACCGGCAGCGGCACCCGCTCGATGATGTGCAGGCCGTAGCCGTCCAGCCCGACCCGCTTGGCGGGGTTGTTGGTCAGCAGCCGCATCGAACGCACCCCGAGGTCCACCAGGATCTGCGCGCCGATACCGTAATCCCTTGCGTCGGCGGGCAATCCGAGCTTGAGGTTGGCATCGACGGTGTCTTCACCGGCGTCCTGCAGCTGGTAGGCCTGCAGCTTGTGCATCAGCCCGATGCCGCGGCCCTCGTGGCCGCGCATGTACAGCACGATGCCGCGTCCCTCGCGGGCGACCATCGCCATCGCGGCGTCCAGCTGGGGCCCGCAATCGCAACGGCGCGAACCGAACACGTCACCGGTCAGGCATTCGGAGTGCACGCGCACCAGCACGTCGTCACCATCGGAGTTCGGCCCGGCGATGTCCCCGCGCACCAGCGCGACGTGTTCGACCTCTTCGTAGATGCTCGCGTAGCCGATGGCACGAAACTCGCCGTGCCGCGTCGGTATCCGGGCTTCGGCGATCCGGGCGATGTGCTTCTCGTGCTTGCGGCGCCACTCGATCAGGTCGGCGATGGTGATCATCGCGAGGTCGTGTTCGTCGGCGAACACCCGCAGTTCGTCGGTCTGCGCCATCGAGCCCTCGTCTTTTTGGCTGACGATCTCGCAGATGGCACCCGCGGGCTGCAGCCCGGCCAGCCGGGCCAGGTCCACGGCGGCCTCGGTGTGACCGGGACGGCGCAACACGCCACCGTCCTTGGCGCGCAACGGAACCACGTGCCCCGGCCGGGTGAAGTCGTCGGCGACGCTGGTGGGATCGGCCAGCAACCGCATCGTGGTGGCCCGGTCCGAGGCCGAAATCCCGGTGCCCACACCCCGCCTTGCGTCGACGGTGACCGTGTAGGCGGTGCCGTGCTTGTCCTGGTTCACCGCGTACATCGGCAGCAGGCCCAGCCGGTCGCAGACCTCGCCGTCCAGCGGCACGCACAGGTATCCCGAGGTGTAGCGCACCATGAACGCCACCATCTCCGGCGTCGCCTTCTCGGCGGCGAAGATCAGATCGCCCTCGTTCTCGCGGTCCTCGTCGTCAATGACGATGACGGCCTTACCGGCCGCAATGTCGGCAACCGCCCTCTCGACGGAGTCCAACCTCGTCATCTTTTGCTACCTCGCCGTTCCCGCTCTCCGGCGGGAACACTGTCGAAACGGCTCACACGAGAAGCCCACGTGTTGCATTCAGTATGAACCACGGCGGCGCCGCCGTTATTGCCACGGCTTGATCAGTGGGACGGTCCCGAATCGCGTTGCGCCACCGGATGGGCTGGCAACGCTAGCGGCCTGACCACGTCCGATCAGCGCGCACTTATCTCGCCCCCACGGACCCCCGCGGCCTGCCGGCGTCGGATCGGGCCTCGCGAACGCCGTAATCGTTGCCGGGATCACAGTTTTCGCCGTCCCGGCGCCGGACCCGACGCGAGGAGCCCTTTTCGCGACGGAAAGGCACCCGGGCGATTTCGGACTCTAGCTAATCCGCAAACAGGATATCGTCGCCAATAATGGATTGCTTAGCGCGCGATATCGTCACTTGGTGTCAAAAATAACCCGATGACAGGCCCGTATACGCCGAAACCCTTTGCGCCAGATATGTGTCGGCTGTGCCCAATATTTGTCACGAGCAAACGGCAAAATCGGGTTTCGGGGACATTATTGGGGAAATACCAGCCGAATGAATACCAACACAAGAACACGACCGTGGATCCGGCTGTGTACCGGCGCGCTCACGGCCGGCGGCTTGGCCATGTCCGCCCTCGGACTGTCCACCGGCACCGCCACGGCGGCGCCTCCTCCTCCGCCTATGTATCACCACCACTGGTGCCCGGGCGAGCAGTGGGACCCGGGCTGGGGTCCTTACCAGAATTGGAACGACTGCCGTGACTGGGACGACAACTACGGCGGTCCGGCGGGTTATGGCGGAGCCCCGCCGTGGGCCCCGCCGCCGCCGGGACCGCCGCCGTGGGCGCCGTGGGCTCAGGTCGTCTGGAACCCCCAGGCGAATGGCTGGGGATATTGGCAAGGCCCCGTGTGGATGCCGCTGTAATCCAGCCCTGACCGTAAAGCAGGCCGTTGTCGTGGCGGGAGACGCCGCGACGAGCGGCGTGCCGGCCTCAATAGCTCGACACTTGAACGCTACGAGCCCTCTTCGGCGGGAGAATCGCCGTCTTTGGCCAGGTGGCGCAGGACGCGCTCGTTGAGGGCGGCGAGCATGTCGAGCTCAGCCGGGGTGAGCAGGTCGATGAAGTTCCGGCGGACGTCCTCCACATGCTTAGGCGCCGCCTTCTCGATGGCGGCGCGGCCGGCCGGCAGTAGGCAGACCATAGTGCTGCGGGCGTCGTCGGGGTTGGGCTCGCGGCGGATCAGCCCGTCCTGCTGCATGCGCCGCACTTGGTGGGAGACGCGGCTCTTCTCCCAACCCAGTGCATTGCACAGCTCGTGCGCGGGCATGCGATCAGCGTCGTGCTCCGAAAGCACCGCCAGAACCTGGTAGTCGGCCCCGGACAGGCCCGATTCCTGCAGGCCCCGGTTCAGGTGCACGGCGAGCTGATGGTTCGCGTGCTGGAAGGCCCGCCAAGCGCGGTCTTCACGAGCGTTCAGCCAATTCGGTTCCATCACCTGGGATGTTATCTGATTAGTTGACGCATCAACAAACATATGCCTAAGGTTGAGTAGTCAACCTTTTCGGTATCAAGTCAGGACGGACACCTCATGAGCAGCATCAGCATCATCGGCACCGGGAACATGGCCCGCGCCATCGGCGCGCTGGCGGTCGCGGGCGGCAACACCGTCCAGGTCATCGGCCGCGATCAGGCCAAGGCCGCTGACCTGGCCCAGGAGCTTGGCGACGGCGCGACGACGGGAGAGTTCGGCGCCGTCCCGGCCGGGGACATCGTCATCGTTTCCGTGTTGTACGCCGACGTCGTTCCGGTGGTCACCCAGTACGGCGACGCCCTCGCGGGCAAGGTCATCGTCGACATCAGCAACCCCTTCAATGCCGAGGCCGACGGGCTGGCCATCCCCGATGACACCTCGGTCGCGCAGGAAGTTGCCAAGGTCGCCCCGGCCAGCGCCGGCGTGGTGAAGGCGTTCAACACCATCTTCGGTGTGGTCCTGGCCCAGGGCCGGCCGCTCGACGTCTTCATGGCCGGCGACGACGCGCGCGCCAAGGCGGGCGTGGCGGAGTTCATCGAGAGCCTCGGGCTGCGCCCGCTAGACGTCGGCGGCTTGAACATGGCGCACTGGCTGGAAGCAACGGGCCTGGTCATGATGGGCCTCGCCCGCCACGGGGTGGGGAACTTCGACTTCGCCCTGGGCGCCGCCGTTCCCGGCTGAGCCACGCCGCCGCGCCCAGACAATGGTTGATGGATCACCGAAAGGAGCCGCTATGAAGCTCGGTTTCGCACTTCCCATCGTCGGTCCCGCTATCAGCAGCGCCGCTGGTCTGAGCGCGTTCTGCCGCGGACTCGAGGACCTGGGCTACGACACGCTGTGGGTCGGCGATCGCCTGGTCACGCCGGTTGATATGCACAGCACCTATCCGGGCAAAGAGCAGCCGTACCCGCCGCAGATGACCCGCTACCTCGATCCGGTGCTGTTGTGGACGGTCGCCGCGACGGCGACCAGCCGGGTGCGGCTGAACGCCAGCACGCTCAGCACGTTCTACTACGAGCCGGTGCACCTGGCCCGGCTGCTGACCACGCTCGACGTGCTCAGCGACGGCCGCCTCGACGTTGGCGTGGGCATCGGGTGGATGAAGGACGAGCACGACATCGCCCGCGGCGCGGACTGGCGCCGGCGCGGGCGGATGCTCGATGACCTGCTGGCGTTCCTGCGCGAGTGGTGGACGACCACCCCGGTGTCCTGGGACAGCGAGTTCTTCTCGCTGCCGCCGGTCCATGCCGACCTGCGCCCGGTCCAGGCCGGCGGTCCGCCGATCTGGATCGGCGGTGTCAGCGAGGCCGCGATGCGCCGGGTCGGCCGCAGCGGCACCGGCTGGCTCGGGGTCGAGGGGCTGCAGGACGAGGTCACCGACCGCTTGTGGTCGATTGCGCGCCGCGCGGCGCAGGACGCCGGCCGCGATCCTGACGCGCTGAAGACGGCCATGCGGATCAACCTCGAACCGGGAACGTCCGTTGACTCTGTTATCGACAGGCTCGAGCGCGTCGCCGGGTCCGGTGCTGATGAGGCGATCGTGGATGCCTTCGCAATGTTCCCCAGCCTTGACCAGATGCTTGACTTCGCCGGCCAGCTGATCGCCCGACGAAGTGAGCATGCGAAAGCTTGACGGCCCCAGATGCTCTGAGCCTATTTAGCGGGCCATCAACCGCTCGACGTATTTCGCGATCACGTCGACCTCGAGGTTGACCTGTGTGCCGACCGGAGCGCGGCCCAGAGTGGTCAATTCGCGGGTGGTGGGGATCAGCGAGACCTCGAACCAGTCCCCCGGCTCGCCGCCCAGCCCCGACACCGTCAACGAAATGCCGTCGACGGTGATCGATCCCTTTTCCACGACGTAGCGGGCCACCTCGGCCGGCATCTGGATGCGCACCACTTCCCAATGCTCCGACGGTGTCCGGCCGACGATGCGCCCGGTCCCGTCGACGTGCCCCTGCACGATGTGCCCGCCCAGCCGGCTGTTGACGGCCGCGGCGCGCTCCAGGTTGACCCGGCTGCCGACCTGCAATTCGCCCAAGTTGGACCGGTTGAGCGATTCGGCCATCACGTCGGCGGTGAACTGGCCGCCGGGCAGCAGTTCGGCGACGGTCAGGCACACGCCGTTGACGGCGATCGAATCGCCATGGCCCGCGTCGGCGGTCACGACGGCGCCGCGGATGGTCAGCCGCGCCGCGTCCGAAAGGACGTCGCGAGCCGTCACCTCGCCGAGTTCCTCGACAATTCCGGTAAACATCCTCTTAGGCTAATTGCCCCTCACGCACGCGGATGAGCAGGGCAAACGCCCGCGCCCGGACGACACTGGCACCCCGCGTTCACCAGGGCAGTCACCCACACCCTCTACGATGCAGAGTATGCAGACCCGCCGCCGTATATCGGCCGTCATCGCATCCCTGACCCTCGCCACCGCCTTGATCGCCGGCTGTTCGTCGGGCTCAAAGCAGAGCGGCGCGCCACTTCCCGACGGCACGACCTTGGTCAAGCAGTCGGCCGACGCCACCAAGAAGGTGACGAGCGCGCACATCGCGCTGAGCATCCAGGGCAAGATTCCGGGGCTACCCATCAAGACGCTGACCGGTGACCTCACCAACGCACCGGCCACCGCCGCGTCGGGCAACGCCACGATCACCCTCGGCGGTTCGGACATCGACGCGAATTTTGTGGTGCTCGACGGAACCCTGTACGCCACCCTCACCCCGAACAAGTGGAGTGACTTCGGCAAGGCCGCCGACATCTACGACGTCTCGGTGCTGCTGAACCCCGACAACGGGCTGGGCAACGCGCTGGCCAACTTCAGCAACGCCAAGGCCGAGGGCCGCGAAAACATCAACGGGCAGAACACCATCCGCATCACCGGCAACGTCTCGGCGGACGCGGTGAACAAGATCGTGCCGCAGTTCAACGCGACGCAGCCGGTGCCGAGCACGGTGTGGGTCCAGGAGACCGGTGACCACCTGCTGGTCCAGGCCAACCTGCAGAAGAGCTCGGGCAACTCCGCCCAGATCACCCTGTCGAACTGGGGCGAGCAGGTTCAGGTCAGCAAGCCCCCGGTGAGCTCGTGACCGCGGAGACCGCACCCCCGACCGGGCATCAAACCGGGCGCCGCGTAGCGATCAGCGCGGGCAGCCTGGCGGTCCTGCTCGGCGCCCTGGACGCCTATGTCGTCGTGACGATCATGCGCGACATCATGACCGACGTTCACATCCCGATTAACCAGCTGCAGCGCATCACCTGGATCATCACGATGTACCTGCTGGGCTACATCGCCGCCATGCCGCTGCTGGGCCGCGCCTCCGACCGGTTCGGCCGCAAGCTGGTGCTGCAGGTCAGCCTGGCGCTGTTCATCGTCGGCTCGGTGGTCACCGCGCTGGCCGGCCACTGGGGCGACTTCCACCTGCTGGTCGGCGGCCGCACCATCCAGGGTGTGGCCAGCGGCGCGCTGTTGCCGGTCACCCTCGCCCTGGGCGCCGATTTGTGGGCACAGCGCAACCGCGCCGGCGTGCTCGGCGGCATCGGTGCCGCTCAGGAGCTCGGCAGCGTGCTGGGCCCGCTGTACGGGATCTTCATCGTCTTCCTCACCCACGACTGGCGCTACGTGTTCTGGATCAACGTGCCGCTGACCCTCATCGCGATGGCGATGATCCAGTTCAGCCTGCCCTCACACGAACGGGTGGAGGAGCCGGAGAAGGTCGACCTGATCGGTGGCGTGCTGCTGGCGGTCGCTTTGGGCCTCGCCGTGATCGGTCTGTACAACCCGCAACCCGACGGCAAGCAGATCCTGCCGAGCTACGGGCTGCCGCTGGTCATCGGCGCGGTTGTGGTCGCGGTGTTGTTCCTGCTCTGGGAGCGTTTCGCGCGTACCCGGCTGATCGAACCGGCGGGCGTGCGTTTCCTACCCTTCCTGGCGGCGCTGGGCGCCTCGCTGTTCGCCGGCGCCGCGCTGATGGTGACGCTGGTCGACGTGGAGCTGTTCGGCCAGGGCGTGCTGGGACAGTCCCAGACGCAGGCCGCCGGGTTGCTGTTGTGGTTCCTGATCGCGCTGCCGATCGGAGCGGTGCTGGGCGGGTGGATCGCCACCCGGGCCGGTGACCGGATCATGGCCTTCGCCGGGCTGCTCATTGCGGCCTACGGCTACTGGCTGATCCACTTCTGGCGCCAGGACGTGCTGAGCCAGAAGCACAATATCTTCGGTGTGTTCAGCGTGCCGGTGCTGCACGCCGACCTGCTGGTGGCCGGCATCGGGCTGGGCCTGGTGATCGGGCCGCTGACCTCCGCCGCGCTGCGGGTGGTGCCGTCCGCTCAACACGGCATCGCCTCGGCGGCGGTGGTGGTGGCCCGGATGACCGGCATGCTGATCGGTGTCGCCGCGCTCAGCGCGTGGGGCCTGTACCGGTTCAACCAGATCGTGGCGGGCCTCACGGCCGCGATCCCGGCCAACGCCACCCTGCTGGAGCGCATCGCCGCCCAGGGCACCATGTACCTCAAGGCCTTCGCCCAGATGTACGGCGACATCTTCTCGGCCACCGTCTGGATTTGCATCGCGGGAGCGCTGCTGGGTCTGCTAATCGGCGGTCGCAAGGAACACGCTGAGGAGCCGGAAGCCGCTGAGCCGCAAGCAGTCCCGTTGGGTGAGCGCTAGCCGCTGCGCGGCACCAGGCTGAGCAGCAGGTCGGGCCCGACCCGGTCGACGCCGTCGAACTGCCAGCGCAGCGCCCGCGCGATCGTGGACACGCCCACGTCGTCGACCGCGGTGACGGGACCGCCCAGCAGCGTCGGCGCGACGTAGGCCAGGATCCGGTTGACCAACCCGGCCCGCAGGAAGGCACCCGCCAGCGTCGGGCCGCCCTCCAGCAGCACGTCGGTGCGATCGGACACGGCCTTGAGCACCTCCATCGGGTCGTGCGTACGGATCAGCATGGTTCGCGAATCGTCGTTGAGAACCTTTGCCTCCGAAGGTATTTCACGCATCCCGACGACCACTCGTAGCGGTTGCCGGTCGGCCAGCGAGCCGTCGGGCAGTCGGGCGGTCAGCGCCGGGTCGTCGGCCAGCACGGTGCCGGTGCCCACCACGATCGCGCCGGCGACCGCGCGCCGGCGATGCAGATCCAGCCGCGAGGCCTCGCTGGAAATCCACCGGCTGGAGCCGTCCGCGGCCGCGCTGCGGCCATCGACGCTGCTGGCGTATTTCCAGGTCAGATGGGGCAGCCCGGTCCGTTGCTTGTGCAGCCACTCCCGTAGCGGGCCGCCGGTCACCTCGTCGGCCAGCACCCCGGACCGCACCGCGACGCCGGCCTCCCCGAGCCGGTCCGCCCCACCGGCGGCCTCCGGGTTCGGGTCGGCGACGGCGTACACCACGGTGCCCACCTTCGCGTCGAGCAGGGCGTTCACACAGGGCGGGGTTTTGCCGTAGTGGTTGCACGGCTCGAGGGTGACCACCACGGTGCCGCCGACCGCCAGATCGCCGCCCCGCGGCAGCGCCAGGATCTCGGCGTGATCGCCACCGGCCGGTTCGGTGGCGCCGACGCCGACCACCTCGCCACCGGCGTCCAGGATGACCGCCCCGACCGGTGGGTTCGGATACGTCGTTCCCTTGACGTGGTTGGACTGGTCGATCGCCAAGCGCATCGCCGCGTCAAGGCTGTCACCCGGCGGAAGCGTCATCGACGCAGGTGCGGGGATGCGCCGGCGGCCTGGCGCCGCAACGCGTCGATCGCGGCCTCCGGGTCGTCGGCGCCGTACACGGCCGACCCGGCGACGAAGCAATCGACGCCGGCCTCGGCGGCCTGCTCGATGGTGTCGGCGTTGATGCCGCCGTCGATCTCGACGAGGATCGTCAACTCCCCCGCCTCGATGAGCTTGCGCGCGGTGCGCACCTTGCTCAGCACCTCGGGGATGAAGCTCTGGCCGCCGAAACCGGGCTCCACCGACATGATGAGCAGGGTGTCGAACTGCGGCAGGATTTCCAGGTAAGGCTCCAGCGGGGTCCCCGGCTTGACGCTGATCCCCGCTTTGGCGCCGGCGGCACGGATATCGCGGGCCACGCCGATCGGATTCTGGGTGGCCTCGGCGTGGAAGGTGACGTTGTACGCTCCCGCCTCCGCGTAGGGAGGCGCCCAACGATCGGGGTCCTCGATCATCAGGTGGCAGTCCATCGGGATGGTGGTGGCGGCCAGCAGGCTCTCCACCACCGGCAGCCCGAAGGTCAGATTCGGCACGAAGTGGTTGTCCATCACGTCGACGTGCAGCCAGTCGGCGCCGGTCACGGCGGCGGCTTCGTCGGCGAGCCGGGAGAAGTCAGCGGCAAGGATCGACGGCGCGATCAGCGGCCCGTGTGACGGTTCCGGGTTGCGAGGCATGAGCGCCAGACTACTGAGCCGCGCGGCCCGCTTCACATTCGGCGCGGCCCCGGCTACCCCGCCTCGCGGCGCAGCGCGGCTGCGAACATCGCGTCGGTGCCGTGCCGGTGCGGCCACAGCTGGACGTGCGGCCCGTCGCCCAGGTCGGCGACGGGCTCGAACAACGGCCGGGTGTCCAGCGCGCTCACCGGGTGGCGGCGCAGCGCGTCGGCGACCACGCCGACGGTCTCGGCCAGGTGCGGCGAACAGGTGGCGTAGAGCACCACGCCGCCGGGGCGGGTCAGCGCGATCGCGGCGCCCAGCAACTCGCGTTGCAGCTTGGTCAGCGCGGGCACGTCGGCGGGTTGCCGCCGCCACCGGGCCTCCGGCCGGCGGCGCAGCGCCCCCAACCCGGTACACGGCGCGTCGACGAGCACCCGGTCGAACGTCGGATCCAGCTCCGTCTGCCGCCCGTCGACCCGTAGCACGTCGACCGGCAGGCCGCGGGTGTTCTCGGCGACCAGGTCCGCCCGGCGCGGCGCCGGCTCCACCGCGGTGAGCCGAAATCCGGATTCCGGATGCTGCTGCAGGCCCAGGGACGCCAGCAGCGCCGTCTTCCCGCCCGGCCCGGCGCACAGGTCCAGCCACCGGCCGGTGTCGCCGTCGACCGGGGCCAGGGTCAGCGCCCGGGCCACCAGCTGGCTGCCCTCGTCCTGCACCAGCGCGACGCCGACGCGCACCGGCGCCAGCCGCCCGGGGTCGCCGCCCGCCAGGTACACCGCGTACGGCGAATAGCGGCCGACGGTCCCGTCGACCGCGTCGGCCAGTTCGGCCGCTGTCAGCGCGCCGGCGCGGGCGGCCAGGTGCACCTGGGGCCGCTCGTCGTCGCTGGCCAGCACCGCGTCGAGTTCGGTTGCGGCGGCACCCAGCGCATCGGCGAAGGCCTGGGCGATCCACCGGGGGTGGGCGTGCACGAACGCGGCGTGCCCGATCGGATCCTGCGCCGGATCGGGGGCCAGCTCGGCGACCCAGGCCTGCTCGTCGCGCCCCGAGATGGTGCGCAGCACGCCGTTGACGAAACCCGCTCGCGCCGAGTCGAATTCGATTCCCGCCTGCTCGACGGTGGTGGACACCGCGGCGTGCGCGTCGACCCGGGTGCGCAGCAACTGGTACGCGCCGAGCCGCAACAGGTCGAGCAACACCGGGTCGATGGCCTGCGGCGAGCGCCCCGCGGCGGCGCCGATGACGGCGTCGAGCAGGCCCCGGGTGCGGCAGGTGCCGTAGGTGAGCTCGGTGGCGAATGCCGCGTCGCGGCCGGTGATTCCGCGTTCGCGCAGCAACGCGGGCAGCGCCAGGTTCGCGTAGGCATCGCGTTCGCTGACCGCCCGAAGCGCGTCGAACGCGGCGGCGCGGGCCGGGTCCAGGGGCCGCCGTGGCGGTCGGCGGTCGCGCTGCTGGCGCTGGACGTCGCGCTGCTGGGGTCGCGGCGGCTTGCGCTCCGGGCGGCCGCGCTGCGGTCTGTCTCGCCCGGTGCTCATGTCGCCCGCACCGCGGGGTCTAGCCGGGCGCCGCGCGCCCAGTCCACCGCGTTCATGAATTTCTTTCCGGGCGGCTGGATTTGGTCCAGCCGCACCGGGTCGGAGCCGGTGCCGACCCAGACGCTCTTGCGGTCGACGTGAATAGCGCCGGGCGGCAACGGTTCTGACGGCCCTGGCAGCTCGGAGGCCCCCGCTACCTGTACCGGCCCCAGTTTGATGCGCAGGTCGCCGATCAGCGTCCACGCGCCGGGGTTGGGCGTGACGGCGCGAATGCGGCGATCCACGACCAGCGCCGGCAGGTCCCAGCGCACCCGGGCCTGCTCGACGGTGATCTTGGGTGCGATGCTGACCCCGTCGGCGGGCTGCGGCACCGGTGTCAGCGTCGCGTCGGCGATGCCGTCCAGCGTGGTCGACAGGAGTGCCGCGCCCGAAACAGCAAGTCGCTCAAGCAGTTCCCCGGCCGTGTCGGTCGGCCGGATCGTCTCGGTCACGACTCCGAAGATCGGACCGGAGTCCAGGCTCGGCTCGATCTGGAACGTCGAGGCGCCGGTGATGCTGTCGCCCGCGGCGATGGCCGCCTGTACCGGCGCGGCGCCGCGCCACGCGGGCAACAGCGAGAAGTGCAGGTTGATCCATCCCCGCGGGGGCACGGCCAGCAGGCCGTCGCGCAGCAGCGCGCCGTAGGCCACGACCGCGCAGCAGTCCGGCGCCAGCTGCGACAGCTCCGCGACGAACTCGTCCGCGTTCGGCCGCGATGGCCGCAGCACCGGAATTCCGCGATCGAGCGCTTCGCGGGCCACCGGCGACGGCTCCGGTTTGCCGCGCCGTCCGACGGCGGCGTCGGGCCGGGTCAGCACCGCGATCACCTCGTGACGCGGTGAGTCGATGAGGCGGCGCAGTGCGGGTAGCGCGGGTTCGGGGGTTCCGGCGAAGACAAGGCGCACCGGCCCAGTCTAGGAAGCGGCGGACGCAGGCCCGACCCGCCCGAGCCGGGCGAAAGTGCGCGCGTACACTATTGCCCATGGCTACTATTTCCGGAAGCCATCAACTGCCGGTGTGAACCGCACTGCCGATTCATGTCGACAACGAGGTCGAAAGACAACCCCTTCCCCCCTCCCAAGGAGGTCTAGATGACCCTCGATACCCCGATCAACGACGCTTCGGCCGCCGCAACGTCCCGCGTGGTGTGGGCGTTGGGCGACTACGCCCTGATGGCCGAGGAGGTGATGGCTCCCCTGGGCCCCGCGCTGGTCGAAGCCACCGCTATCCGGCCCGGCGTGCGGGTCCTCGACGTCGCCGCCGGCTCGGGCAACATCTCACTGCCGGCGGCCGCTGCGGGCGCCACCGTCGTTTCCACCGACCTCACCCCGGAGTTGTTGCAACGGTCGCGGATCAGGGCCGAGGCCCGGGGCCTGACCATCGACTACCGAGAGGCCAATGCCCACGCGCTGCCGTTCGGCAACGGCGAGTTCGACGTCGTCCTGTCGGCGATCGGCGTGCAGTTCGCCACCGATCAGCAGCGCGCCGCCTCCGAACTGGTCCGGGTCTGCCGGCCGGGCGGCACGATCGGCGTGATCAGCTGGACCCCCGAGGGATTCTTCGGCCGCATGCTCGCCACCATTCGGCCCTACCGCCCGAGCCTGTCGCACCCGGTGCCGCCCGCCGCGCTCTGGGGACGCCCGCGCTACGTCGCGGCGCTGCTGGGCAACCAGATCGGCCACATCACCACGACGCGAGGCATGTTGGCGGTCAACCGGTTCGACAGCGCCGAGGCCGTGCACGCCTACTTCAAGCGGCACTACGGCCCGACGATCGAGGCGTACGCGAACATCGGCCACAACCGGGTGCTCACGGCCGAGCTGGACGCTCAGCTCGTCGAACTCGCCCAGCAGCACCTGGCCGACGGCACGATGGAGTGGGAGTACCTCCTGCTGACCGCCCGAAAGCGGACCGACTAGACCCGATGGTGGCGACCCGCTTCGCCCGGCTCCGCCGCGCTCGCGATCGCCAGCCGACTACAGGTCGATGTCGGCGTCCAGGTGGACGTCGGGCTCCCCGCCGGCGGCGGTGAACGCCGTCAGGGCCCGCACCAGCCCGTGCCGCTCCGGCGGCGGCATCTTCGCCACGATGGCCGCGATTTCGGCGCGCCGGTGCGCGGTGACCTGGTGGACGACGTCGCGGCCGCGCGTGGTGAGCGCGGCGAGCAACTCGCGCCGCGAGGTCGGGTGCGGCAGGCGGTCGATCAGCCCGGCGGCGACCAACCGGTCCACCATCCGGCCGGTGGCCGACGGCTGCACGCCCAGCAGACCGGCCAGCGTGGCCAGGTTGACCGGTCCGCGATTGGACAGGATCACCAGCGTCCGGAATTGCGCGATGGTGATGGTCTCGTCGACCTGCCCGACGGAGCGAGCCGAGATGGCCATCAGCAAACGGGAGGCCGTCAGCAGGGCATCGGTGATGACGTCCAATGACTCGTCAACTGTGGCGTTGTCGGGTGCCATATCGCCCCTTCCCGGATGGTTTCCGAACCACTCGGCGGCTAAGGATTAGAAAGTGTAGCAACACTCTAATGTCGTAAGAAGTGATTATTGCATGTACATATTGTCGCCTAGGGTAATCGTTGGTGAAGGTTAGCCGATGTGCAGGGGGTCGATCTGCACCCGGGCCGGCTCATGGGCCTGCCGGGCGCTGAGCACACCGACGCCGCGCCGCAGCGCCGCCGCCAGCGCCAGGCCCTGCTGACGGGGCACGCGCACCAGCATCCGCGTCACCGGGGCCCCAGCCGGCGTTCCGGCCGGGCGGCGCACACCGGCCGGAAGGTCCACCGGCCCAAGCAAATCCGCGTGCAAGGAGTCCTGGTCGGACAGCCGGGCCTCGTCGAGCAGCGCGGTCACGGCGCCGGCCGTGCCGTCGACGGCGGCCATGTGCACGCTGGGCGGCAGGCCGACTTCGGCCCGCGCGGTCACTTCGGCCTCCGCATGCCCCACCGGATCCCAGCGGATCAGCGATTGCACTGTGGGAAGCGAGGATTCGGCGACCACCATCACCACGCCACCGTCGCCGCGGGCGCGCACCAGGGCGGCGGCCGACATCCATCGCCACAGCGCGTCCTCGGCCGCGCGCAGGTCTTGGCGGCCCAGCAGCGCCCAGGTGTCCAACAGCAGCGCCGCCCCATAACCGCCGGCCGCCTGCGGCGCGGCGCCCGGGGTGGCCACCACCAGCGCCGGGCCGGCCGCGACCTCGGGCACCACGCCGTCACCCGACGACGTGATCACCGACGTGCCGGGAAACGCGCGTCCGAGTTCTTCCGCGGTGCGGCGCGCCCCGCCGACGACGGCGCGCACCGCGTCCGACCCGCAGCGCGCACACCGTCGCGTCGGGTCGACGCGGCCGCACCAGCGGCACAGCAGCGCCGCGCCGCCCTCCTGCAACGACAGCGGGCCCGTGCAGTGCCGGCACCGGGCGATGGTCCGGCACCGCGCGCAGGCCAGCGACGGGAGGTACCCCCGCCGCGGCACCTGCACCAGCACCGGCGCCCCGGCCTGCAGCGCCGAGCGGGCGGCCCGCAGCGCGATGGAAGGAATGCGCGCCGTGCGCGCCGCCGGGTCGCGCTCGTCGGCGTAGCCGGTGTCGTCCAGGGCGATCACCCGCGGCGCGCCGGCCCGCACCACGGGCCGCGCCGCGACGATGTCGTGGGCCCAGCCGCTGCGCACCAGCGCGTGGGCCTCGGCGGTGCGCGCGTAGCCGCCGATCAGGGCCGCGCACCGGGCCTGATGCGCGCGCAGCATCGCCACCTCGCGGGCGTGCGGGTACGGCGCCCGCGGCTCAGCCAGGCTGTCGTCGGCGTCGGCCCACACCATGACCAACCCGAGATCGCTCAGCGGCGCGAACACCGCGCTGCGCGTGCCGATCACCAACCGCGCGGAGCCGCGCAGCGCCGCCAGCCAGCGCCGGTACCGGGCCGCCGGCCCCAGGCCGGCCGACAGGGCCACCACGCTGCCCTCGTCGATCCGCGCCGTCGCGGCCTGCCACAGCGCGTCCAGGTCGCGCTGGTCGGGGACGATCGCCAGCACCGATCGGCCGGTCCGCACGGTTTGTGCGGCGGCCTCGGCGAAGCGGTCCGTCCACGACTCGCCCGGCAGCGCCTGCCAGACGGCCCGGGCGGCCCGCGATTCGGCCAGGGCGGCCAGGAATTGAGCGCCCCTGGCATAACCGTCCCAGCCCGACGGGTCGACGGGCTCCGGGACCGCCGGATCGCGGCTGACCAGGGCTTCCCGCTCCACCCGGGCGTGCCGGGCCGGCACGGCCAGGCGCAGCACGTCGGGGCGGGTGCCGGCGTAGTGCGCGGCCACCGCGTCGACCAGCCGGCGGATTTCCGGGGTGAGCACCGGCTCGGCCGACACGACGCGATCCAGCCAGCCCAGCTTGCCGGGGTGATCGGTGTCGTTGCGGCGCTCCAGCACGAACCCATCGACCAGCCGGCCGTGGAAGCGCACCCGCACCCGCACCCCGGGCTGGGCGTCGTCGGACTGCTCGGCCGACACCAGGTAGTCGAACTCCCGGTCCAGGTGCGGGACCGACAGCATCGGCAGCACCCGGGCGATGGGCTCCACCTCGACGGGCGTAGGCGCGCTGGGGCTCACCGCGTCCCCGGGCCGCGAATCATGTTGTCATCCAATGTGTTTACCGTCCGGACCGCAGCGTACCGGGCACGGGCGACAATCAGTCCTCGGCGGGCGCCGGGGCGTCCCCGGCGGCGTCGGCGGGAAGCTCGCGGCCGAAGAAGAATCCGGCCGTGATCAGGATCTCGGCCGCCGCATACGACCACCAGATCGGCACCGCCAGCGCCTCATTGCCCAGGATGAAGCGGGCGATGGCGATCATCGAGTCCGAGGCCGCGAAACACACCGCCCCCACCGCCGTCCAGATCGTCGGCAGTTTCGCCAGCAGGGCCGTGCACACCATCGCGGTCAGCACCACGATGTAGACCGTCACCGGAAGCGTCAGCTTCTCCGCGCCCAGGTGGGGCCAGAACCAGGCCAGCAGGGCGATCGACACCGCACACATCAGGACCACCGCAACGATGCGCACCGTCGACGGCCGCGCATCCTTCGACGCCCCCGAGAATGCCGGCACCAGCGGCAGCAGCGCGGCCAGAAAACACAAGTGCGCCAACAGGAATGCCGCCAGGCCCACCACGAAGGACAGCGTCCACCACGGGATCGCCAGCACCCAGTCGCCGATGGCCGAGAGCAGCAGCGCCGGCATCAGCCACCGCCGCTCGCGGACGACGGCGTGCCCCGCCGCGGCCAGGGTCAGCAGCAACGCCATCGACGCCTTGAACGCCGGCTGCAGCACCCAGTGCCCGGTCAGCTCGATGCCCGGCGGCGAGCGCAGCGCCAGCACGGTCAGGTAGATGCCGTAGCCGAGGGCCACCCAGCCGGCCACCACCCAGCCGCCGGCCACCAGACGAGGTGCGTACGGTACGTCCATGCCCAGCTTGGATAACACAGCCGACGAGAAACCCGCTATCGACCCCATCCTGCAGAAGGTACTGGATGCGGTTCCCTTCCGGCTATCCACTGAGGACGGAATCGATGCGGCGCGCCAGCGGTTCCGCGATCTGCCGCGCCGGCCGCTGCACCCCGAGCTGCGGGTCGAGGACCGCACCATTCCCGGGCCCGCGGGGGCCATCGCTATCCGGATCTATTGGCCGCCAAGCCATTCCGACGGACACCCGGAGGGCGCCCCGGCGCCGGTCGTGCTGTATTTCCACGGCGGCGGGTTCGTCATCGGCGACCTCGACACCCACGACGGCACCGCCCGTCAGCACGCGGTCGGCGCGGAGGCGATCGTGGTGTCCGTCGACTACCGGCTGGCGCCTGAGCACCCCTATCCCGCCGCGGTCGAAGACGCTTGGGCCGCAACGCTTTGGGTCTCCGAGCACGCCGCCGAGCTGCACGGCGACCCGAACCGGATCGCCGTCGCCGGGGATTCGGCCGGCGGCACCATCTCGGCCGCGGTGGCGCAGCGGGCGCGGGACAACGCCGCCCCGCCGATCGTGTTCCAGCTGCTGTGGTACCCGTCGACCATGTGGGACGCGTCGCTGCCGTCGTTCACCGAGAACGCCATCGCACCGATCCTGGACGTCAAGGCGGTCGCGGAGTTCTCTCGTTGGTACGCGGGCGAAGTCGACATGTCCGATCCGCCGTCGGACATGGCGCCGGGTCGGGCGAAGGACCTGAGCAACCTGGCGCCGGCCTACATCGCGGTGGCCGGATACGACCCGCTGCGCGACGACGGCATCCGCTACGGCGAATTGCTGACCGCCGCCGGCGTCGACGCCCGGGTGCACAACGCCGAGACGCTGGTGCATGGCTACCTGGGCTATGCCGGCGTGGTGCCCGCCGCCACCGCGGCCCTCGAGGGCGGACTGGCCGCGCTGCGAACCGCCCTGCACCGGTGACCCCGCGGCGTACGGTGAACGCATGAGCGAGCCGACCACCGCCCGGCCCGGGATCGACCCGACATTCAAGGCGTTGCTCGACGCCTTCCCGATGACCTTCCGCGAGGCCGACGGTGTCGAGGTCGCCCGCTCGCGGCTCCGGCTGCTCAAGGTGCCGCCGAAAATGCTGCCGAACCTGCGGATCGAGGACCGCACGATCGCCCACGGCGAGCGCACCGACATCCCGGTGCGCATCTACTGGCCCGACAGCGACGTCAGCCCGCTGCCCGTGGTCGTCTTCTACCACGGCGGCGGCTTCTGCCTGGGCGACCTGGACACCCACGACCCGGTCGCCCGCACGCACGCCGTCGGCGCCGAGGCCATCGTGGTGTCCGTCGGCTATCGGCTGGCCCCGGAGTATCCGTTTCCGGCCGGCGTGGACGACTGCTGGGCGGCCCTGCAATGGGTCGCCGAGAACGCGGCCGAGCTCGGCGGCGACCCGGACAACATCGCGGTGGCCGGCGACTCGGCGGGCGGCAACCTCGCCGCGGTGACGGCGCTGCTGGCCCGCGACAACGGCGGCCCGGCACTGCGCTTCCAGCTGCTGTGGTACCCGACGGTCACCGCGGACCTGTCCCTGCCGGCCTACACCGACAATGCCGAGGCCCCGATCCTGAATCGTGAGGTCATCGACGCGTTCCTGTCCTGGTACGTGCCCGACCTCGATATCACGGACCCGACGGCGCTGCCCACCACCATGGCCCCCGCGAACGCCGCGAACCTGTCCGGGCTGGCGCCCGCCTACATCGGCACCGCCGAACACGATCCGCTGCGCGATGACGGGGCCCGTTACGCCGAGCTGCTGGGCGCCGCCGGCGTGCCGGTGGAGCTGAGCAACGAACCCACCCTCGTGCACGGATTTGTCAGTTTCGCCCTGGCGATACCCGCCGCCGCGGAGGCCACCGAGCGCGGCCTGACGGCTCTCCACAAGGCGCTGCACCCCTAGGCAGGCAACGATGGTGACGCACGAAGACGAAACCCCCGACTATCACACGCTGATCATCGGCGCCGGGTTCTCCGGCATCGGTGCGGCGATCAACCTGGACAGGGCCGGGCTGCCCGATTACCTGGTGATCGAGGCCGGCGACGGGGTCGGCGGCACCTGGCACTGGAACACGTATCCCGGTATCGCCGTGGACATCCCATCGTTCTCCTACCAGTTCTCGTTCGAGCAGAGCCGGCACTGGTCGCGGACCTACGCACCGGGCCGAGAGCTCAAGGCCTACGCCGAACACTGCGCCGACAAGTACGGCATCCGCTCGCGGATCCGGTTCAACACCAAGGTGCAGACCGCCGAGTATGACGACGAGCGCGGCCTGTGGCGGGTGCAGACCGACCCGGCTGGAGCAATCACGGCCCGGTTTCTGATCAGCGCCTGCGGCGTGCTGACGGTGCCGAACCTGCCCGACATCGACGGCGTGGACTCGTTCGGCGGCATCACCATGCACACCGCGCGGTGGGATCACGGCCAAGATCTGCGCGGCAAGCGCGTCGCGGTGATCGGCACCGGCGCCTCGGCCGTCCAGGTGATTCCCGAGATCGCGCCAATCGTGTCGTCGCTCACGGTATTTCAGCGCACCCCGATCTGGTGCTTTCCGAAGTTCGACATCCCGCTGCCGGCGCCGGCGCGCTGGGCGATGCGAATTCCCGGTGGCAAGTTCCTGCAGCGCCTGCTCAGCCAGGCCTACGTGGAGCTCACCTTCCCCATCTCGGCGCACTACTTCACGGTCCTCCCGCTGGCCAAGAGGATGGCCTCGCTGGGGAAATCCTATCTGCGGCAACAGGTTCAGGATCCGGCCGTGCGCGAACAGCTCACCCCGCGGTACGCGGTCGGCTGCAAACGCCCCGGCTTCCACAACGGCTACCTCGCCACGTTCAACCGCGACAACGTGCGGCTGGTCACCGAACCGATCGACAAGGTCACGCCCGACGCGGTGGCCACCACCGATGGCGAGAACCACGAAATCGACGTACTGATCCTGGCGACCGGCTTCAAGGTGATGGATCCCGACAACGTGCCCACCTTCGCGGTGACCGGGAGCGGCGGAAAGTCGTTGAGCCGTTTCTGGGATGAGCATCGGCTACAGGCCTACGAGGGCGTCACGGTGCCGGGATTTCCCAACCTGTTCACCGTGTTCGGCCCGTACGGTTACGTCGGCTCTTCGTATTTCGCGCTGATCGAGGCGCAGACGCATCACATCGTGCGCTGCCTCAAGCGGGCCAAGCGCGTCGGCGCGACCCGGGTCGAGGTGACCCAGGAGGCCAACGACCGCTACTTCGCCGAGATGATGCGCCGGCGGCCCAAGCAGATCTTCTGGCAGGACAGCTGCCAGCTGGCCAACAGCTACTACTTCGACAAGAACGGTGACGTGCCGCTGCGTCCGGGCACCACCCCGGAGGTGTACTGGCGCAGCCGGCGATTCGATCTGGACGACTACCGGTTCACCCGGTAGCGGCTACGCTGCACCCGTGGCGAAGGAATTCGAAAGCATCGACGGGTCGCTTCACGACTTCATCCGGGAGCAGGCCGTATTCTTCGTCGCCACCGCCCCGTCCGACGGCGGGCGGATCAACCTGTCCCCCAAGGGATATCGCGACACGTTCGCGGTGCTCGACGAACACACCGTCGCCTATCTGGACCTGTTCGGCAGCGGCGTGGAAACCATCGCCCATCTGCGCGACAACGGCCGCATCACCGTGATGTTCTGCTCGTTCACCCGCAACTCGCGGATCCTGCGGCTGTTCGGCACCGGACGGGTGATCCGCCCGGACGACAGCGAATTCGCCGCTCTGATGCCACATTTCGGCGACCAGCACGCGGGGGTCCGCGCCATCATCGTGGTCGATGTGGAGCGGATCGCCGACGCCTGCGGATTCGCGGTGCCTTACTACGATCTCGTCGACGAACGGCCGGTTCTCGACGCCGCGCACCGTAAGGCCACCGACGACCAGTACGGGCGGCTGGTCGATCGCAACCGGCGCAGCATCGACGAGTTGCCCGCGTTGGACGCGGACCACCCCCTGCCGCGTTAGATCGCGCGCTTGAGCTCGTCGACCTTGTTCAACTGCTCCCAGGGCAGCTCGATGTCGGTGCGGCCGAAGTGCCCGTACGCGGCGGTCTGCGCGTAGATCGGGCGCAGCAGGTCCAGGTCGCGGATGATCGCGCCGGGCCGCAGGTCGAACACCTCGGGCACGATCTTCTCGATCTTGACCGGATCGACCGTCGCGGTGCCGAAGGTCTCGATGAACAGGCCGACCGGGGCCGCCTTGCCGATGGCGTAGGCCACCTGCACCTCGACCCGTTCCGCCAGCCCGGCGGCGACGATGTTCTTGGCCACCCAGCGCATCGCGTAGGCCGCCGACCGGTCCACCTTGGACGGATCCTTGCCGGAGAAGGCGCCGCCGCCGTGGCGGGCCCAGCCGCCGTAGGTGTCGACGATGATCTTGCGGCCGGTCAGGCCGGCGTCGCCCATCGGGCCGCCGAGGACGAACTTGCCGGTCGGGTTGACCAGCACCCGGGTCGCCGACGAGTCCAGGGTGTCGTGGGCCAGCTCCTCGAGCACGGTCTTGAGCACGTGCTGCCGGATGTCGGGATCGAGCGTCTTCTCCAGGTCGATGCCGTCGGCGTGCTGGGTGGAGACCACCACGGTGTCCAGGCGGACCGGAACGTCGTCCTCGTACTCGATGGTGACCTGCGTCTTGCCGTCCGGCCGCAGGTATCCCAGCGTGCCGTTCTTGCGGACCTCGGTCAGCTTCCGCGACAGCCGGTGGGCCAGCGCGATCGGCAGCGGCATCCGCTCGGGGGTGTCGTTGATCGCGTAGCCGAACATCAGGCCCTGGTCGCCGGCGCCCTGCAGGTCCAGCGGGTCGGCGGCACCCTCGACGCGGTGCTCGTGGGCGGTGTCGACGCCCTGGGCGATGTCGGGCGACTGCTTCCCGATGCCGATGTTGACCCCGCACGTGCTCCCGTCGAAGCCCTTGTCCGAGGAGTCGTAGCCGATGTCGAGGATGCGCTCGCGAACCGTGTTGGTGATGTCGGCGAACGCCTCCTTGGCCGTGGTGGTCACCTCACCGACCACGTGCACCTGTCCCGTGGTGACCAGCGTCTCGACGGCGACACGTGAACGGGGGTCCTGCGTCAGGAGGGCGTCGAGGACCGAGTCGCTGATCGCGTCACAGATCTTGTCGGGATGTCCCTCAGTCACCGACTCACTGGTAAACAGGCGACCCTTTTCGCTCACAATGACAATCCTTCCAATTAGTTAGTTAGCCGAATTATATCGGCTCGCGTCGGCCCGGCCAGCACCTGCCCCGGTGCCGCGAAGTACTCGACCGTTCTATCCGCTGTCCCCGTGCAGGAAGGCGGCGATCGCATCCACGATACGACTGGCCATCAAGGTCTTGGAGCCGTGCTGCAGCGCCGACTCGGTACCGTCGGCCGCCAGCAGCCAGCCGTCGTTGCTGTCCACCTCGAAGGCCCGGCCGTCGCCGACCGCGTTGACGACCAACAGGTCGCAGCCCTTGTTGCGCAGCTTCGCCCGGGCGTGAAACAGCACGTCCCCGTTGGCGTCACCGGTCTCGGCGGCGAATCCCACGATGGCACGCATGTTGGGCAGCTCGCCGTTGGCCCGCGCCCGCACCGCGCCCGCCAGCACGTCGTCGTTGCGGACCAACTCGATCGTGGGCGGCTGGTCTTGCTCCTTCGGGCCCTTTTTGATCTTGGCGGCCGCAACCCGGGCCGGCCGGAAGTCGGCGACTGCGGCGGCCATCACCAGCACGTCCGCCTCGGCCGCGTGCTTGGCGACGGCGTCGCCCAGTTGCTCGGCCGAGCTGACGTGGACCACCTCGACGCCGGCGGGGTCGATCAGCCCGGCGGTGTGCCCGGCGATCAGCGTGACCTCGGCGCCGCGCTGGGCGGCCACCCGCGCCACCGCATAGCCCTGCTTGCCGGAGCTGCGGTTGCCGATGAAGCGCACCGGGTCGACCGGTTCACGCGTGCCCCCGGCCGTCACCAGCACCTTGCAGCCGGCGAGGTCGTAGGGCAGCGCGTCCTGGCGTTCCAGCAGCAGGTGAGCCAGCGTGGTGATCTCCTCGGCCTCCGGCAGTCGGCCCGCGCCGCTATCCGTCCCGGTGAGCCGCCCGGCGGCGGGTTCGAGCACCACCGCTCCCCGGCGGCGCAGCGTGGCCACGTTGTCGACGGTGGCCGGGTGCAACCACATCTCGGTGTGCATCGCCGGCGCGAACAGCACCGGACATCGCGCGGTGAGCAGCGTAGCTGTCAGCAGATCGTCGGCGCGGCCGTGCACCGCCCGGGCCAGCAGGTCCGCGGTGGCCGGCGCCACCACGACCAGGTCGGCCTGCTTGCCGAGTTGGACATGCGGAACCTCCGGCACGTCGTCGAAGACGCCGGTGTGCACCGGCTGGCCGGAGAGCGCCTCGAAAGTGGCGGCCCCGACGAAACGCAACGCGGACTCGGTCGGGATGACGCGGACCGAATGACCGGCCTCGGCGAGCTGACGAACGACGGTGCACGCCTTATAGGCGGCAATACCGCCGGAGACGCCGACGATTACTCTCTTCGCGACCCGATCGCGGTTGTCCACAGCGCGCCCGGCCCGGCCCTGTTACTCGCCCTCGGTGTGCTCGAGGAGGTCGCCGTGGATCTCGCGCATAGCGATCGAAAGCGGCTTTTCCTGCAGCCCCGGCTCGACCAGCGGACCGACGTATTCGAGGATGCCCTCACCGAGCTGGTTGTAGTAGTCGTTGATCTGACGCGCCCGCTTGGCGGCGTAGATCACCAGGGCGTACTTGCTCGAGACGCGGTCCAGCAGCTCGTCGATGGGCGGGTTGGTGATGCCCAGCGGGGTGTCGTAGGCGCCCGGTCCCCCGGCGGACGGATCGAACCGGTCGGGGACGGCGGCCAATGCCGCGTCGGACTGCGGAATACTCACTTAGGTCAATCTCCTGGCGGATTGGAGCGGCTCATCGCCGCTGAAAGAAACTAAAAAATTTCGGTGGTCAATCTTGCTGGGAAGTGGTCCGGCCTCTGGACCGGCCCGACGGGTCATGCCGGCCCGGCGCAGTTCCCACCAGCAAGGATACCAATTCGGAGCACGCTGACTCCAATTCACTGTTCACGACCACCCGGTCGAAGTCATTTTGGGCCGCCATTTCGATGCGGGCGGTCTCCAGACGCCGCTGCATTACCTCCGGCGTCTCGGTGCCGCGGCCGACGAGCCTGGCCCTGAGGTCCTCCCAGCTGGGCGGCGCCAGGAAGACCGCGAGGGCCTCGGGCATCGCCTTCTTGACGGCCCGGGCCCCGGCCAGATCGACCTCGATCAGCACCGGGAATCCGCGGGCCGTGGCGGCCCGGACCGGCTCGGCCAGGGTGCCGGATCGGTGTAGGCCCGAGTGGATTTCGGCCCACTCCAGCAGCGCGCCCTCGTCGATGAGCTGCTGGAAGCGGGCCGGGGTGACGAAGTGGTAATCGACGCCGTCGACCTCGCCGGGCCGCGGCGCCCGCGTCGTGGCCGAGACGCTGAAATGCAGGTCCGGGACCCGCTCACGCAGGCATCGGACCACAGTCGACTTACCGACCGCGGAGGGACCGGACAGCACGACCACACGTCCGTTACCCGATGGTTCAGGACGTGTCCCGTGCTGGACGTCCGGTCCCCCGCCGGCGCTCACAGGCGCTCCTTGGGCCGGTGCGCCCACGGCTCGGTTAGGAGCCGAACTTTTCCAGCAGGGCCTTGCGCTGACGATCGCCAAGACCGCGCAGACGGCGGGTCGGGGCGATCTCCAGCTCAGTCATGATCTCCTGCGCCTTGACCTTGCCCACCTTGGGCAACGCCTCGAGAAGCGCGGAAACCTTCATCTTGCCCAGGACTTCATCGGTCTCGGCGTCCTTGAGGACCTGGGTCAGGTTGGTGCCGCCACGCTTCAGGCGGTCCTTGAGCTCTGCTCGCGCTCGACGTGCGGCAGCCGCCTTCTCCAACGCGGCCGCGCGCTGCTCGTCGGTCAACTGGGGAAGGGCCACGATTCCTCCGTATCTGATCAATCAATTTCAATCGATCTCATTTTGTCTCGCCGGTACTTCTGCCAGCGGAGACGACCGTACTCAGGCCTTCTGACGAAATCTAACCCGACCCCCTGCTAAAGCGGGCAAAGTCCCAGCATGCACCGGCGTCTGGGCGGCCAAAGCGGTGCTTTCGGCGGGGTTCACGACGGCCGCGCCGAGCGCCGTCCGAGTGTCGGCACCGGCTCGTATCCGGTTCGCCAATGGGCCTTCTACCTGCGGTTTTGTCTCCCGGCGATGGCGGCGGCCGCGGCGATCGTGCCGTCCGGAATGCCGCCGGTGGGCCGCCGTCACGCCTGGTGCGAGGGATCACGGATTTATTGCGGCGTGTCGCGCGTGTCGCGTCGCCGGTCAAACGCCAGGCCAACACCGGCGTTCGGCCCGCGCCCCGGTCCTGACGGCCGCCGTGGGGCCCTCGAGGTGGCCTTGTGGCCCCGAAACCTGGCGTTTGGCCACCATGGACGGTCCGTCCAGCTCCCGCGCCCGGGGAGGCGCCCTGGGCAGCCTTCCGCAGGTCACGCGTGGATCGCCCCAGCAACCAACGACACCGCCGCCGGGATTGGTCGTCGAAGCCGCCCCGGGCGGCCTGTCGTGTCACGACGACCCCACGTTCGGCGGTGGGCGTCCGGGCGTGCGTCGCAGCCGAACCATGTGGGACGTGATCAAGATCCAATCGCCTGAACGACTCATGAACTTTCGCCAACCATCAAGGGCCGCAGCGCCGTTGGCCGCCCTGGATTCGCCGCCGCGCCGGACGGGCCCGGGCGATGACGGCCGCTCGTTACCGCGGAACCCAAGCAATTTGGTCGGCGATTTCCGCACACGCGGGCTAAAGATCGTGACGCTTCCGTGATTGCGGGACAGCGGCGCCATCGGGTCCGATTTCAGCTAATCGGGGCCCCGGAATCCGATACGATCGAGAAGTGTCCAACCTGCGAATTCGCCAGGCAGCTGAGCTGCTTGGGGTCAGCGACGACACCGTGCGGCGCTGGATCAACCAGGGCACACTCGCGGTCAGTCACGACGCCGCCGGCCGCAAGGTGATCGCGAGCGAGGACCTCGCCCACTTCTCCCGCACCAATGCGCCCGCCCCGCCGGCGGACCCGCTCAGCATCGGCAGCTCGGCGCGCAACCGGTTCGTCGGGCTGGTCACCTCAGTGGTCAGCGACAAGGTGATGACCCAGGTGGAGATGCAGTGCGGCCCCTTCACGGTGGTTTCGCTGATGAGCACCGAGGCCGCCGACGAACTGCAGCTGCGCCCCGGCAGCGTCGCGGTGGCCGTCGTCAAGGCCACCACCGTCATCGTCGAAACCGCGCGGCCCAGCACCGCGGTGGCGTCGGACTAGCGCCCGCTCACACCGCCAGGTAGGCGACCGCGTCCAGCATGCGATCGGCCGCCGCGCGCAGCTCCGCCACGCCCGCCTCGGCCCGCAGCACCTCGCGGGCCACCGCGGGCAACAGCTGCCCGGGTTCCGCGCCGCCCAGCCCCGCGAGGGCCTCCGGCCGCCCGCCCTGGACGCCGAGCCCGGGCACCAGGACCGGACCGCCCAGCGCGCTGAGGTCGGGTGCCTGCAACACCGTCGCGCCCACGACCACGCCGACATATCCCGGCCCGGACGGGGTCGCGGAACGATTCACCACCGCCGCCTGGTCGACGACCAGCTGGGCCACCGTCCGGCCGTCGAAGGAGGCACGCTGCACGGTGGAGCCCTCCGGGTTGGACGTGGCCGCCAGCACGAACACCCCGCGGTCGTGCGCCGCGGCGGTCTCCAGCAGCGGCCGCAGCGAGCCGAAGCCCAGGTACGGGGTGGCCGTCACGGCGTCGGCAGCCAGCGGTGAATCACCGGCCCAGGCGGCGGCGTAGGCCGCCATCGTCGTGCCGATGTCGCCGCGTTTGGCGTCGGCCAGCACCAGCACCCCGGCCGATCGCAGGGCCGCGATGGTGCGTTCCAGCACCGCGAATCCCGCTGCGCCGTAGGCCTCGAAGAACGCGACTTGCGGTTTGACGACGGCGAATCCGGAGAACGCCTCGATGCAGATGTCGCAGAACGCGGCCAGGCCGTCGGCGGTCGTGGGCAGGTCCCAGGCGCGCAGCAGCTCCGGATGCGGATCGATGCCCACGCACAGCGGCCCGCGTTGCGCCTTCACGTCCGCCAGGCGGACGCCGAACCCGGTCACCGGGAACCGTTACCGGGCAGGCCGCCCTGACCGATCTGGCTGTGCAGTTCTTGCAGGCTGCGCACGCCGATGTCGCCGCGGATGCCCGCTTCGATGCCCTGGACGGCGGCCGAGGCGCCCTGCACCGTGGTGACACAGGGGATGTTGACCGACACTGCGGCCGAACGGATTTCGTAGCCGTCGATGCGCGGGCCGGAGTTGCCGTAGGGCGTGTTGATCACCATGTCGACCTCGCCGGCCTTGATGACGTCGACGGCCGACGTCTCGGGACGACCCGGCTGCGGGTCCTCAAAATGCTTGCGCACCTCGTCGCACGGAATCCCGTTGCGGCGCAACATCTCCGCGGTTCCCTCGGTGGCGAGCACGCGGAATCCCAGGTCGGCCAGCCGCTTGACGGGGAACACCAGCGAGCGCTTGTCCCGGTTGGCCACCGACACGAAGATGGTGCCCTGCGCGGGCAGCGACCCGTAGGCGGCGGTCTGGCTCTTGGCGAAGGCGCTGCCGAAGTCTCGGTCGATGCCCATCACCTCGCCGGTGGATTTCATCTCCGGGCCCAGCAGCGAGTCGATGGCGGCGCCGTCCACGCGCCGGAAGCGGTGGAAGGGCAGCACCGCCTCCTTGACCGCGATCGGGGCGTTCTGTGCGGCGTGGGCGCCGTCCCCGGACGCCGCCAGCATGCCCTCCTCGCGTAGCTGGGAGATGCTGGCGCCCAACATGACCCGGGCGCACGCCTTGGCGAGTGGGATCGCGGTGGCCTTCGACACGAACGGCACCGTGCGGCTGGCGCGCGGATTGGCCTCCAGGACGTAGAGCACGTCGTCCTTGAGCGCGTACTGCACGTTGAGCAGGCCCACCACGCCGATGCCGTGCGCGATGGCCTCGGTCGCGCGGCGCACATTCTCGATGTCGCTGCGGCCCAGCGTCACCGGCGGCAGCGCGCACGCCGAGTCACCGGAGTGGATGCCGGCCTCCTCGATGTGCTCCATGATGCCGCCGATGTACACCTCGGTGCCGTCGCACAGCGCGTCCACGTCGATCTCCACCGCGTCCTCGAGGAAGCGGTCGACGAGCACCGGGTGCTCGGGTGAGAGCTCGGTGGCGCGGGTGATGTAGCCCCGCAGCGTCTCCTCGTCATAGACGATCTCCATGCCCCGGCCGCCCAGCACGTAGGACGGCCGCACCAGCACCGGGTAGCCGATGTCCTCGGCGATCCGCTGGGCCTGGTCGAAAGTGGTTGCGGTGCCGTACTTCGGCGCGGGCAGGCCGGCCGCGGTGAGCACGTCGCCGAAGGCGCCGCGGTCCTCGGCCAGGTCGATGGCCTCCGGCGGGGTGCCGACGATCGGCACGCCCGCGTCGGCCAGGCGCTGCGCCAGCCCGAGCGGGGTCTGGCCGCCCAGTTGCACGATCACCCCGGCCACACCCGGGCCGTCACCGGCGGACTGCTGCTCGGCGCGGAACACCTCGAGGACGTCCTCGAACGTCAGCGGCTCGAAGTACAGCCGGTCGGCGGTGTCGTAGTCGGTGGACACCGTCTCCGGGTTGCAGTTGACCATCACGGTCTCAAAACCGGCCTGCGACAACGTCGTTGCCGCGTGCACACAGCTGTAGTCGAACTCGATGCCCTGCCCGATGCGGTTGGGGCCGGACCCCAGGATCAGCACCTTGGGCCGCTGCGTCTGCGGCGCCACCTCGGTCTCGGCGGCGGGATCCAGCTCGTAGCTGCTGTAGTGGTACGGCGTCTTGGCCTCGAACTCGGCCGCGCAGGTGTCGACGGTCTTGTACACCGGGTGCACACCGAGGCGCTCACGCAGCGACCGCACGCCGTTCTCACCGGCCAATTCGGGCCGCAGCGCGGCGATCTGGCGGTCCGACAGCCCGCTGTGCTTGCCGCGACGCAACAGGTCGGCGTCGAGCACCGGGGCGGCGATCAGCTCCGCCCGCAGCTCGATCAGCTCGCCGATCTGGGCGACGAACCACGGGTCCACGCCGCTGGCCTCGGCCACCTGTTCCACCGACGCGCCCAGCCGCAGCGCCAGTTCGATGTCGTAGAGCCGGCCCTCGGTCGGGGTCCGAAGCCGGGTCAGCACCTCGCCGATGTCACCCTCGGCGTCGGGTTTGGTCCAGAAACCGGCGCGGGTGGTCTCCAGCGAGCGCATCACCTTGCCGAGCGCCTCAACGAAGTTGCGGCCCAACGACATCGCCTCGCCGACGGATTTCATGGTGGTGGTCAGCGTGGGATCGGCGCCCGGGAACTTCTCGAAGGCGAAGCGCGGCGCCTTGACCACCACGTAGTCCAGGGTGGGCTCGAAGCAGGCCGGCGTTTCCTTGGTGATGTCGTTGACGATCTCGTCGAGCGTGTACCCGATGGCCAGCTTGGCGGCGATCTTGGCGATGGGGAAACCGGTCGCCTTGGACGCCAGCGCGCTGGACCGCGACACCCGGGGGTTCATCTCGATGACGATCAGCCGGCCGTCGACCGGGTTGATCGCGAACTGGATGTTGCAGCCGCCGGTGTCCACCCCGACCTCGCGCAGGATCGCGATGCCCAGGTCCCGCATCCGCTGGTATTCCCGGTCGGTCAGCGTCATCGCCGGCGCGACGGTGACCGAGTCACCGGTGTGCACGCCCATCGGGTCGAAGTTCTCGATCGAGCAGACCACGACCACGTTGTCGTTGCCGTCGCGCATCAGCTCGAGCTCGAATTCCTTCCAGCCGTAGATCGATTCTTCGATCAGCACGTTGGCGCTGGGGCTTTCGGCCAGCCCGGCGCCGGCCATCCGGTCGACCTCCTCGACGGATCGCGCCATCCCCGAACCCAGGCCGCCCATGGTGAAGCTGGGCCGCACCACGACCGGCAGGCCGAGCTCCTCGACCGTCTCGCGGACCTCTTCCATGGTGAAACACACTCGGCTGCGGGCGGATTCACCGCCGACCTTGGCGACGATGTCCTTGAACATCTGTCGGTCCTCGCCGCGCTGGATGGCGTCGAAGTCGGCGCCGATCAGCTCGACGCCGTGCCGCTCCAGCGCGCCGTTCTCGTACAGCGCGACAGCGGTGTTCAGCGCGGTTTGGCCGCCCAGGGTGGCCAGCAGCGCGTCGATCTTGTTGCCGCGCTCGGCCTGCTGGGCGATCACCTTCTCCACGAAGGCGGCGGTGATCGGCTCGACGTAGGTGTGGTCGGCGTACTCCGGGTCGGTCATGATGGTGGCCGGGTTGGAGTTGACCAGGCTGACCTGAAGCCCCTCCGCGCGCAGCACCCGGCAAGCCTGGGTTCCCGAGTAGTCGAACTCGCAGGCCTGACCGATGACGATCGGCCCCGAGCCGATCACCAGCACGTGGTTGAGGTCGGTGCGACGTGGCACTAGCGGCCCTCCCCTGCCATCAGCTCGATGAATTGGTCGAACAGATACTCCGCATCGTGCGGTCCGGCCGCGGCCTCCGGGTGGTACTGCACCGAGAAGGCTTGCCCGTCTGCGAGTTTGACGCCTTCGACCACTCCGTCGTTGGCGCAGGTGTGGCTGACGATCGCTTGGCCGAACGGCGTGTCGAAGGTCTGGCCGGCCTCGCCCTCGAGCGCGAAGCCGTGGTTTTGGGCGGTGACGGCCACGCGCCCGGTGGCGTGGTCGATCACCGGGATGTTGATGCCGCGGTGGCCGAACACCATCTTGTAGGTGGACAGTCCCAGCGCCCGGCCCAGGATCTGATTGCCGAAGCAGATGCCGAACAACGGGATTCCGGCGCCCAGCACCTCGCGGGTGACCGCGACGATGTGGTCGGCGGTGGCGGGGTCGCCGGGGCCGTTGGACAGGAAGACGCCGTCGGGCTTGAGGTCGGCGATCTGCTCGTAGGTCGCCGACGAGGCCAGCACGTGGGTGCGGACGCCGCGGCGGGCGAAATTGCGCGGCGTGTTGGTCTTGATCCCCAGGTCCAGCGCGGCCACCGTAAACCGCGGTGAGCCTTCGGGTTCCACGATGTAGGTGTCCGGCGTGCTGACCTCGCCGGCCAGGTCGGCGCCCAGCATCGACTGCTGCCCGCACACCCGCGCCAGCAGTTCGTCCGCATCGGCGAGCGCGTCACCGGAGAACACGCCCGCCTTCATCGAGCCGCGGGTGCGCAGATGTCGGACCACCGCGCGGGTGTCGATGCCGGCGATGCCCACGATGTGCTGGCGGACCAGTTCGTCCTCCAGGGTGCCGGTGGACCGCCAGCTGGACGGGCGCGGCGACGGATCGCGCACCGCGTAGCCGGCCACCCAGATCTTGTCGCCGCGACTCTCGGCGTCCTCGCCGTTCCAACCGGTGTTGCCGATCTGCGGCGCGGTGGCCACCACAATCTGCCGGTGGTAACTCGGATCGGTCAGCGTCTCCTGGTAGCCGGACATTCCGGTGGAAAACACGGCCTCGCCCAATGTTTGGCCGATCTTGCCGAACGGTGTGCCGGTGAAGACGCGCCCGTCCTCGAGTACCAATTGCGCCTTAGTCACGAGCGCCGCTCCTCCTCATCGATTCGCTCCGCATCGTCGACTGCGGGGCTCACGTGCCGCCCCTCGTCTTGCTGCGATTCGAGCCAGCCGTCGTATTCGTCACGGTGGTTCGCCCGAAAGCCGGTGTCGATCTCGACGCCCGACGGCAGCCGCCAGCGGATCGCCAGGATCCCGATCCGGCCCGTCATCCTGCGCTCCATCCGGATGTGCGTGATCGAGTCCCGGGGAATCCAGATAGGTTGGGCCCGTACGCGTTCCACCATGATGCCGCCCGCATAGCGGGTCAGCACCGCCCTGCTACGGAAACCCAGATCACCGGCCGCGATCCGCTCGGTCCAGCCCGGCGCCATCATCGAGCCGCAGTAGTGCCCGCGGGTGGTGATGGTCGCCGCCCCCACCCGGTCCGGGATCTCGGGCAACGCCCCGATCAGCTCCGCCTGCCGCTGCGAGCGACGATGCCAGGTCCGCATCATCAGCTGGATCACCACTGTGATCACGACCACCACCGCGGCCGCGAAGATCAGCGATCCCACCAGCGTGCCCGAATTCATGCCGGGGACTTCCCGTCTCGGGCGGTGACCTTGCCGCGCAGCAGCGTGGCCGTCACGATGGCGGGCAGCGTCATCGCCTCGTAGGGCGTGTTGGACGACCGGCTGGCCAGGCCGGATCCCGCGACGGTCCACGACGTGGTGGGGTCCACCACCGTGAGGTTGGCCGGCTCCCCCACCTCCAGCGGCCGGCCGTGATCGGGCAGTCCCGCGATGCGCGCGGGGTTTTCGCTCATCACCCGGGCGACGTCACGCCAGGTCAACAGCCCGGGGGTGACCATCGTCTGCACCACGATCGACAGCGCCGTCTGCAACCCCAGCATGCCCGGGCGCGCCGCGGAGAACTCCACGCACTTCTCGTGCTCGGCGTGCGGGGCGTGATCGGTGGCCACACAGTCGATCACGCCGTCGGCCAGTGCCTGGCGCAGCGCCACCGCGTCGGCCGCCTCACGCAGCGGCGGGTTCACCCGGTTTTGCCCGTCGTAACTGGCCAGCCTGCTGTCGTCGAGCATCAGGTGGTGCGGGGTGACCTCGGCGGTGATCGAGATCCCTTGTTCCTTGGCCCATTTCACGATCTCGACGGTGCCCGCGGTGGACGCGTGGCAGATGTGCACCCGGGCGCCGGCGTCGCGGGCCAGCAGCGCGTCGCGGGCGACGATGGACTCCTCGGCGGCCCGGGGCCATCCCGCCAGGCCCAGCCGGGCGGCGGTGGGCCCCTCGTGGGCGACGGCGCCGACGGTCAGCCGGGGCTCCTCGGCGTGCTGGGCGATGAGCACGCCCAGACCGGTGGCGTATTCCAGGGCGCGGCGCATCACCAGCGGGTCGTGCACGCAGATGCCGTCGTCGGAGAACATCCGCACCTGCGCGGCCCCGGCCGCCATCATGCCCATCTCGGTGAGCTCTTTGCCGGCGAGCCCGACGGTGACGGCGCCCACCGGGTGCACGTCGACCAGGCCGACCTGTTGGCCTCGATGCCACACGTGGTCGGTGACCACCGGGCTGTCGGCGACCGGGTTGGTGTTGGCCATCGCGAACACCGCGGTGTAGCCACCGAGAGCCGCTGCGGCCGAGCCGGTTTCGATGTCCTCGGCGTATTCGCGCCCGGGTTCGCGCAGATGCGTGTGCAGGTCGACGAGGCCCGGCAGCAGCACCTGATCGGTGGCGTCGATCACGTCGAGGTCCTTTTCGACACCTCCGGCCTCGACCAACCCCTGGCCGATGTCGGCGATCTGGCCGTCATCGACCAGCACATCGACCCGATCGCCCTCGCCGTACAACCGAACCCCGCGCAGCAGCACGCTCACGCCGCACCCTCTTCTCCGGCCAATTCGGTGCCGACCAGCACGTGGAACAGCACCGCCATCCGCACGTGGACACCGTTGGAAACCTGTTGCAGCACAGCCGATTGCGATGAGTCGGCCACCGACGAGGCGATCTCCATGCCGCGCAGCATCGGCCCGGGGTGAAGCACCACGGCGTGGCCGGGCAGCATCGCCTGGCGGCGATCGGAAAGCCCGTACAGCGAGGAGTATTCGCGCACCGAGGGGAAGAACCCGCCGTTCATCCGCTCGGCCTGCACCCGCAGCATCAGCACCGCGTCGGCGGCGGGCAGCTCGGCGTCGAAGTCGTTGGACACGGTGACCGGCCAGCCCTCGACGCCGACCGGCAGCAGCGTCGGCGGTGCGACCAGCACCACCTCGGCGCCCAGGGTGTGCAGCAGCATCACGTTGGACCGGGCCACCCGGCTGTGCAGGATGTCGCCGACGATCACGATGCGACGGCCCTCGATGCCGCCGAGCCGCTGGCGAATGGTCAGCGCGTCGAGCAGCGCCTGGGTCGGGTGCTCGTGGGTGCCGTCGCCGGCGTTGATCACCGACGGCCCCCCATCGTCGTTCGCCGCGGTCCAGTCGGCGAGCAGGTGCGCGGCGCCGGACGCCGGGTGCCGGATGATCAGCGCGTCGGCGCCGGCGGCGCGCAGCGTGAACGCGGTGTCGCGCAGCGACTCCCCCTTGCCCACCGACGATCCGGACGCACTGACGTTGATCACGTCGGCGCTCATCCACTTGCCGGCCACCTCGAACGACACCCGGGTGCGGGTCGAGTTCTCGTAGAACATCGTGACGATGGTGCGCCCGCGCAGCGTCGGGAGTTTCTTGATTTCGCGGCCCACCAGCGCCTGCGCGAACCGGTCGGCGTCGTCGAGGATGGCGGTGGCGTCATCGCGGCTCAGGTCGCCGGCCGCCAGCAGATGGCGCGTCATCGTGAGATCACCACCCCGTCGTCACCGTCGTTCTCGCTCAGCAGCACATGCACGCTCTCGCCGCGTGAGGTCGGGACGTTCTTGCCCACATAGTCGGCGCGCAGCGGTAGTTCGCGGTGGCCGCGGTCGACCAGCACCGCCAGCTGCACCACCCGCGGCCGGCCCACGTCGCGCAGCGCGTCCAGCGCGGAACGCACCGAGCGGCCGGAGTACAAGACGTCGTCGACCAGGATCACCAATGCGTCGTCGATGCCGCCGGCCGGAATCGAGGTGGCTTCCAGCGGCCGCGGCGGTTTCTGCATCAGGTCGTCGCGGTAGAGCGTGATGTCCAGGGCGCCGTGGCCGACCTCGACGCCGCTGTATTCGCCGATGTTGGTGGCGAGCCGGTTGGCGAGGATCACACCGCGGGTCGGGATGCCGAGCAGCACCACCCGTGGCGCGTCGGGACCGTCCAGCGCGGTCTTTTCGATGATTTGATGCGCAATGCGGGAAATGGTGCGGCCCACGTCGGCCGCCGACATCAACTCCCGGGAATCGCTGCCTAAGCCGGTGTCGCCCGCAGCACCCATAACGAAACTTGACCTCCTTCTCCGCCTCGCCGGACGGATCGTTAAAGGATGTCGACTGCGACGCAGCGTAGCACTTATTTCGAGTGCGATGCCGCCAGGCACGTGCCCGCCGCACAGCGACAGCTCGCGGCCGCACCGCCGCGGGGCGAGATGGAGCGATTTGTCGCTGAAAGGGGCGCACGAATCATGCCCGGTCCGCCAGCGCATGGATTCGGCGAAAGCGAACGTCGAGTTTCGAAACGGAAGTCTTATTGCGGAGGCGGAGGGGGCGGCGAGGGCACAGGCGAGGTGCGGCGCGGTTTGATGGGCCCACAGTTCAGGCCGATTTTGCAGTCCCAGCCGCTTGCCTGGGTTGGGGCGTATCGCTGCAAACGTCATCCGGCGATGTGGGCGTGGGCTCCACGGTCGTCACCGGGTCCGTCATGTTGGTGCGCGGCGCCGGAACACCGCCGATTCCACTTAATGCCAGGGCAAATACGGCAGCACCACCGCACACTGCGGCTATCGTCCTGGCCGATTGATGGCCATGACACATGAGTCTAATTTCGTCGCGCCGAATGTATCGGGCTGCGGACCCAATCGTCGAATTCGGCCGGATTACTCGGAGTCTCGCAGCAGCGCGACGTCGGACACCAACTGAATGTGTTCGGCCATCGCGCGCGAGGCCTCCTCTGGGTCCTGCCGGCGCACCGCGTCGGCGATCCGACGATGGCCCTCGAGCGAGACGCGCGGCCGGTTCTCCTGCGACAGCGACTCAATGCGGGTTTCCCTGATGAATCCGGAGATTTCGCGCATCAGCTTGGCCAGTAGTGACGAGTGCGCCGCGGCCGTGACGGCCTCGTGAAACATTTCGTCTCCCACGACTCCCCTGTCACCGGCCTCGATTTCTGCCGCCATTTTGGCGATCGCCGCGTCGATCGCGGCCATGTCCGCGTTGCTGCGCCGTGCGGCGGCCAGGGCCGCGAGTTTCACCTCGAGGGCTTCGCGGGCCTCGATCACCTCGGGGATCCGGTCGGCATGTTCTCGCAGCGCTTCGATGGCGCGTTCCTCGGTCGGGCGGCGGACGAGGATGGCACCGTCACCGTGCCGCACCGACAGCACGCCTTGGACCTCGAGCGCCACCAACGCCTGGCTGAGTGAAGCCCTGCTGACACCGAGCCGGGCAGCCAGATCCCGCTCGGCGGGCAGGCGGTCCCCCGGAGTCATTTCCTTGTCGGCGATATACGCGCACAGTTGCTCGACGATGACCTCGTACAGCCGGGGCCGCGTCACGGGGCGAAGTTGCTCAACCACTCACTCACCTACTCTCTCTACCAACCATAACGACCCCACGACCGGCACCGTGGGCGCCGTCACGTACATCGTTTGACAGTGATTACCCTCACTGCTTTACTGACTAGGCCAATATGCCACTAGGTCACCGCTGACCGTTCGGCGGGCCGCGCCCGCGCCGGCGCTCCATCACCGCGGCGCGAACCGAGGAATCGAGATTCACCGTGACGCTCAGTCAAGATCGGCCGCAAGTCAATGGCGCCAGCACCGCGGGACGCAACGCCGAACCGGTCCGTCTGACCACAGCGCAGCGCCGTGCGTTCTGGGGCTCGTTCGGCGGCTGGGCCATGGACGGCTTCAACTGGACCGTGTTCGGACTTGTCCTCGCCCCGACGATGGCCACCCTGCTCCCGCGCGCGGGCATCGCGGCCACCGCCGCCAATGTGGGCTGGTACGGGCAGATCAGCGCCGCCATCTTCCTGCTCGGCTGGGGATGCTCGGCCGTCTGGGGGCCGATCGCGGATCACTTCGGACGCAAGCCGGCCATGACCGCGTCGATCCTCATGTATGGCATCTTCACCGCCCTCGCCGGCACCGCGAGCAACGTCTGGGAATGGAACGGCTACCGCTTCCTAACCGCCATCGGCGTCGGCGGCGAGTGGGCCATGGCTGGCACGCTGCTGGCCGAGGTGCTGCCCGAACGGGTGCGCGCTCGCTTCGGCGGCGCCATGCACTCGGCTGCATACGTCGGCGTGCTGGTGGTGTCGGCGTTGTACCTCGTGGCCGGACCCCAGCTCGGCTGGCGGGGCATGTTCCTCGTCGGCGGGATCCCCGCCATGGCGGTCTTCATCATCCGGCGCACCACACCGGAACCCGAACGCTGGCAACAGCGCGCCGACGACGCGCACCGCCGCTCGTTTTTCCAACCCGTGGTCGAGATCCTCACCCCGCCCTACCGGGCGCGCACCATCGGCAACCTGCTGCTGCTCGCCGTCTGCGTGATCGGCCTGTGGGCCGGGGCCACCTACGTCCCCACCGCCATGGCCACGCTGGCCCACTATGCCGGCTTCGGGCATGACGCCGCCCTGCGGCTCGCCGGCATCTCCGCGATGACGGTCGCCGCGTTCACGATCATCGGCTGCTTCATCGTGCCGCGCCTGGCCGACCGATACGGGCGGCGCCGGACGTTGGCGGCCCTGTTCGCACTGATGATTGTCGGCGCCGTCGGCACCTACGGCGTGGCCTACCCGCTGCAGTCGATCGTGCTCGCCTTCACGTTTCTGCCGATCCTGGGCTTGGGCGGCGCCAACTTCGCCGTCTTTACTATCTGGCTTCCCGAGCAATATCCGACCCGGATGCGGGCGACCGCGTTCGCATTCGCGACCACGCTCTCACGATGGTTCGCCGCGATCGGCACCTTCCTGATCGGTTACGGCATCCACGCGACCGGGTCACTGGCGATCCCCATCAGCCTGACCGCCGTCGTCTTCGCCCTCGGTATCGCCATGGTGCGCATGGCCCCCGAGACCCGCGGGCAAGCCCTGCCGGACTGAGCGACTGCGTCGGCCCGCGCTGCCCGACCACTGCTTGACACCGCTGGTCCAAATCTGGTTCGATAATTGGATAGTCCACTAGGTCACTAGGCCAAGGCGGTGTTATGGCATCTACAGTCCCAACCGCTATGCGACCCGAACCGCTCGGACCACTTGCGGGCCTCGTCGTCGTCGATCTCACCCGCGCCCTCGCCGGTCCGCACGCGGCGATGATGCTGGGCGACCTGGGCGCCGACGTGATCAAGGTCGAGAACCCCGTCGGCGGCGACGACACGCGCGGTTGGGGCCCGCCGTTCGTCGAACCGGCCACCGGGGGCGACCGGGAGTCCACCTACTTTCTGTGCGCGAACCGCAACAAACGGTCGGTGACCCTCGATCTCAAAGACGCCGCCGGCACGGCCGCGTTGCGCGCCCTGCTGCACCGAGCGGATGTCCTGATGGAGAACTTCCGTCCGGGAGTCCTTGATCGGCTTGGCTTTTCGCTACAGCAGATCGCCGAGATCAACCCGCGGCTGGTGGTCTTGTCCATCAGCGGTTTCGGTCACGACGGACCCGAAGCGGGTCGGGCCGGGTACGACCAGATCGCCCAGGGCGAGGCGGGGCTGATGTCGGTCACGGGCTCGGGGCCCGACGACGTTCAGCGCGTTGGCGTCCCGATCGCCGACCTGCTCGCGGGCATGTATGGCGCCTTCGGAGTTCTCGCCGCGCTGCTGGAACGCGAGCGCACCGGGCGCGGCCAGGTGGTGCGCTCGTCACTGCTCGCCGCTGTCGTCGGAGTGCATGCGTTTCAGGGAACCCAGTGGACGGTAGGCGGCCAGGTCGGTCAGCCCACCGGGAACCACCATCCGTCGATCTGCCCGTACGGGATGTTCGACGCCGCCGACGGCGCCGTGCAGATCGCCGTGGGCAGCGAGGGTCTGTGGCAGAGGCTCTGCGCGGGTTTCGGCTTCGATCCCGCGGTGCCGGGAATGGCGTCGAACCCGCAGCGTGTGGCCAACAGCAAGCGGGTGCACGAGATGGTGCAGGCGTCGTTCGCGCTGTACCCGACCGACGAGTTGTTGGCGAAGCTGGACGCGATCGGGGTGCCCGCCGGCCGGGTTCGCAGCGTCCGCGAGGTCTACGAGTGGGAGCAGACCCGCTCCCAGGGGCTCCTGGTCGAGGTCGAGCACGCGACCCTGGGACGCATTGCCCTGCCCGGTCCGCCGCTGCGGTTCTTCGACACCGACGGATCCGAACACACGCGCCGGCAACATACGGCTCCCCCCGTGCTGGGCGCCGACAATGGCCGGATCGCGGGCCTGATCGCGGCGATGCCGGCCGAACCACGATGACCCGGCTCGGCGCGCGCGACGTCGTCACACTGGTCACCGACCCCGGATCGTGGCAATCCTGGGACCAACCAGCCGTCGAGGTCGCGGGCGATGCGGAGTACGCCGCCGACCTAGGACGCGCGCGTGCCAAGACCGGGCTCGACGAAGCCGTAATCACCGGAGTCGCAACCATCCTCGGTCGGCCTTGCGCAATGTTGTTGTGCGACTTCGGTTTTCTTGGCGGCTCGATCGGAGTCGCGGCAAGCGATCGCCTGACGGCGGCCATCAGGCGGGCCACCGCCGAGCGGCTGCCGTTGCTGGCGTTGCCGACATCCGGAGGCACCCGGATGCAGGAAGGAACCACCGCGTTCCTGCAAATGGTCAAGATCACCGCGGCCCTGGTCGACCACAAATCCGCGCACCTGCCATACCTGGTGTACCTTCGCGATCCCACCACCGGAGGGGTGTTCGCGTCCTGGGCGTCGCTGGGCCACGTCACCTTCGCCGAACCCGGCTCCCTGATCGGCTTTCTCGGCCCGCGGGTGTACGAAACCCTTTACGGCCATCCCTTTCCCACCGGCGTGCAGACCGCCGAAAACCTTTACAAATGCGGGCTGATCGACGCGGTTGCCCCTCTGGACGGACTCGCGGGCATGGTGAATCGTGCGCTGGCCATCATCGCCCGCCGCTCCCCCGCAACCGCTTCGCCGGTGCCGGTGCATCCCGCGCCGGCTGACATCCCGGCATGGCAGTCGGTGACGGCATCGCGCCGTCCGGACCGGCCAGGCGTTCGTGAACTGCTCCGGCACGCCGCCATCGACGTGCTGACGCTCAACGGGACCGGCCAGGGCGAGAACGATCCCGGATTGCTGCTGGCGCTGACCCGGTTCGGGGATATGCCCTGCGTGCTGCTCGGGCAGGACCGTCACGGCCAGACCCCCGACACCCCGCTCGGGCCGGGAGCGCTGCGGCAGGCCCGTCGCGGTATGCGGCTGGCCACCGAACTGGACCTGCCGTTGGTCACGGTGATCGACACTGCCGGGGCGGCGCTGTCGCGCGAAGCCGAAGAAGGCGGCCTGGCCGGCGAAATCGCCAGGTGTATCGCCGACCTGATTTCACTCGAAGTGCCAACTGTGTCAATACTTCTCGGCCAAGGCACCGGCGGCGGGGCGCTGGCGCTCGTACCCGCCGACCGCATCCTCGTCGCTCAACACGGGTGGCTCTCGCCGCTTCCGCCCGAGGGGGCCAGCGCGATCCTGTGCCGCGACCTGCGCCACGCTCCCGCCATGGCGGCCAAACAAGGAGTCCGGTCGGCGGACCTGTTGGCGCACGGGATCGTCGACTACGTGATCGCCGAATACCCCGACGCCGCGGCCGAGCCGGAACCCTTTTGTCAACGCGTCGGCGCCGCCATCCACAGCGAACTCGCGGCGCTCGTGGGATCCGACACCGCGCACAGACTCGCCGAACGACGACTCCGATTCGACCGGATCGGGCGGCTTCGGGCCCTCGCGCCGGCCGGCTAGCGTGGCTTTGCCCACCCTTGCGGCACCGTTCGGCGCGCCGACCATTAACCTGACCAGGTGAATCGCTCGACCCTTAACGGCAATGCGGCCTCCGTCCGCGAGGTCTGCGACGCCGGCTTGCTCGCCGGTGCGGTGACGGTGGTCTGGCAGCGCGGAGACCTGCTGCAGGTCAACGAAATCGGCTACCGCGACGTGGACGCGGGTCTGCCGATGCAGCGCGACACGCTGTTTCGCATCGCGTCGATGACCAAGCCGGTGACGGTGGCGACGGTGATGAGCCTGGTCGACGACGGCAAGCTGACGCTCAAGGATCCGGTCACCCGCTGGGCGCCTGAGTTGGCCGACGTACGGGTGCTCGACGACCCGCACGGCCCGCTCGACCGGACGCACCCGGTGAACCGCACCATCCTGATCGAGGATCTGCTCACCCACACCAGCGGGTTGGCCTACGGCTTCTCGGTGTCCGGGCCGATCTCCAAGGCCTACATGCGGCTGCCCTTCAATCAGGGCCCGGACGCCTGGCTGGCCGAGCTGGCCAAGCTGCCGCTGGTGCATCAGCCCGGTGACCGGGTCACCTACAGCCACTCCATCGACCTGCTGGGCGTCATCGCCTCCCGCATCGAGGGCAAGCCGTTTTACGAGGTGCTCGACGAACGGATCCTGGGCCCGGCGGGCATGACCGACACCGGATTCTTCGTCTCACCCGAGGCGCGGCGCCGCGCCGCGACCATGTATTCACTCGACGAACAGAGCCGGCTGCATCACGGCGTGATGGGTCCACCGCACATCACGCCGCCCTCGTTCTGCCTGTCTGTTATACACATCTGACGCTGCCGACGAACATACGCGTG